>CAWGNW010000008.1:0-77434 GCA_963824045.1 uncultured Gammaproteobacteria bacterium
CGCACGGTCGTCCACGATTTGCCATCAGCAGACTTGCAGCGCATGCGATTCATCGTCACCGCCAACTCCCGATCGGGCCACTGTCCGCCCAACTTTTTCATAACCACGACGGAACTGGGATGACGGTCCTCGGGGTAACGCCCACATTTCGTACGTGCGACTCGAATCTCGGTATGACGACCGCCGGTCCAGTGAACGGTGACAACGGCTTCGTTGGACGCATCGTCCAGATCGATTACGGCTTCCTGGATCAGAACGCGGGCGAGCCGCTGTTTGGTACGCGCATCGGCGCTGGGTGCGTTCCATACGGCTGGTAAATCTTGCGCGAGCGCCATCAGCGCTGCGCGGTCGATCTGAGGGCGTTGCGCGGCATTTTCCGTAAAGCCGTTCAGACGCTCCTCAAGCTGTGCAACGCGCTCCAGGCTGGAGTTCCAGCGGGCTTCCAATTCACGGGCTACAAGCCGCTTGGCAGGGTCCACACACTCATAACGACGGGCTGCGAGCGATGCCTCGTAACGCGCTTCCTCGAGTTCGCGTGCCGCGGCCTGCCGTAGGTCCTCATCGGCCCGTGCCGCTTGTTCAGCGGCGCGGATTGCCGCCTCCACGGCATGCCCCGAGACGGCCTCCATAATCGCTGCGGCCACAGCCCGATCCACGCGAACTCCCCCGATGCCAATGCAAACCGCCATGCCTGCCAAAGCGCTGTCGCCTGGACATTGATAGCGGTGCGCGTGACCGGAGCGCATGCCGTAGAACACGCGCATCATCCGTCCGCAGCGGCCGCAGCGCACCAGGCCAGTCAGCAGTGCCCGACCCCCACGCGCGGACTTGCGCGACATGCGCTTTTTCATATGGGCGTTCTCGTCGATCATCCGTTGGTTCTCCTCGAACTCCGCCCAACTGATATACCCAGGATGGTGATCCCGAAGCAAGACGTTCCAGGCGTGCATTGGCTTGTTGTGCCCATTGGTCTTGCGGGCGCGCCCATCCACAACATGTGTACGCTGACCGGTGCGGCCGAACACGTACGCGCCAGCATAGATAGGATGACGCAAGATCTCCAGCACATTGTGGTATTGCGCCGCCTGCCACTGGATGCGACGCCCGGCAGGACCCTGACGCACAACAGGCAACTTCAGTTCAGCGTCCTTTGCCCATAACAATACCTGACGGGCGCTACCCAACTCTCGGAACTTGCGCAATACTAGCCGGATCGCATCGGCAATTCGTTCATCAGGATCGATCTCGATGCGCCCGAGCTCGTCCCAGCAGTACCCGGGCGGCAAAGCATAGCGCAGCTCACCTCGTTTGGCCTTCGAGTCCCTTGCGGCAAGTCCTCGCTGTCTGAGCAAGGACAGCTCATACTCCGACATCGTACCCTTCAGTCCGAGCAACAATCGATCATTGACCAACCGCGGATCGTAGGTGCCGTCGGGGTCGATAACGAGCGTGCCGACCAATGCGCACAGGTCGATCAGATGGTGCCAGTCGCGGCCATTGCGCGCCAGACGCGAGGCTTCAATGCAGAACACCGCGCCGATCTGTCCACCACATACGGCCGTGACCAGTTTCTGAAAGCCCGGTCGCTCAACCAGCCCAGAACCTGATCGGCCCAGATCATCGTCGATGACCGTTACCGGCATAAATCCTATCGAGCGTGCCGACTCCGCCAGCCCGTACTGACGACGTTGACTCTCCGTGTGCTCAGCAACTTGCCCCAGTGTTGATTGGCGAACGTATACTACCGCCCCGCGATTGAGATGCTCAGCCGTGATTTTAGCGTTCATCGCGGTCCTCCATTTCGTCTGCGGGCGCCTGGTTCTCGTGGCCCAGTGCTTCGAGCAGCAGGTCGGCCAGGGCGGTTACCAGTGCTTCCTGCGCCTCCTCGGGGAGCGGGTGTCTTATCTCGTGTTCGAGCAACAGGGCGAGTTGTCGCCTTGAGGTATTTACCATTCGATTCATCGGGCTTACCCTCCTGGTCTGGGAAGTCCAATGATGTAACAGTCGGCGGCGAAATTCTCGAAGCCTCGGTCGACTCAGCCGAGAGTAGCTCTCGAAGCTCACTCAGCGCACCGATGGATAATTGTGGCGATCCGAGCGACATTGCGCCGCATGTTGAGGCGTCACACATCCACGACGGCAATTCACGCGATATGCCTGATGGCGCCTCCACATGGACGACCGCGCCGACCCCGCGGCCCACGCGTCGATACAGAGTTAGTCGCCGACCATGCAGCGGGTGCCATCGATACTCAACAACGACAGATTGCGATCGGTATGCGGAATGTCGTTTGATTCCGTTTGCGGTTGATGAACACGAACAGGTGGCCGCTGGTGGGATCTTCCTGCAAAGCATTACGGACCAGCGCCGAGAGTCCATCAAACGACTTCCTCATGTCCGTCGGGCGGGTGTAGAGCCACACCCGTACCTGGGCTTCGGGGAAAAACACTGCGCCTACCGCACCCGCAGCACGATGCCCTCACCGAGTTCAAGCTCGATGCGCCAGGGCGCCGACTCGACCGCCAAGTCCGGCCAGGCCGGCAACTCGACCAGTGCCGGCATCGGCCTGTACTCTGCCGGTAAGGCACCGCAAAGTCGTTTGCGCCAGTAGCCAAAGCTGCTGTAGGCCAGGCCGTGTTGGGCGCAGAACACACGCTGGCTCTCTTCCCCGGCTTCGTACTCGGCCATTAGCCACTCCCACTCCTCACGACTACGGCGATTGTTCCGACTTACCGTCTTCGACATCATCGGGTCTCCTGTGCATGGACAACAGACCCACCTTAACAACAGCTTTAAATCACGGGAAGGACGTCTGGGTTTGAACGCTTACTTCTGTGGGCGCGCCATGCTGACCCGGGCGCATACCCGCCAGGTAAAGCTCACCCTGATCGAGCCGGGCAAGCCGAACCAGAATGCCTGCATCGAGTCGTTCAACGGGCGGCTGCGCGATGAATGCCTGAATGAGAACTGGTTCCTGAACCAGGCTCATGCCCGGACCATCATCGAAGCCTGGCGGCGTGAACACAACCAGGAGAGACCAAAGAAAGCGTTGGGCGGACTGACACCTGCCGCCTACGCCAGGCAACTGGCCAGGAAAGAGTTATAGTCAAATCTGGTGTATGAGTCATTCATGAATCAGGCGGCGACCCTGCTGTCGTTGGTGTCCACGCGGACACCGTTTTCAAACTTCACTCCTCGAATCACATCAGCCAGATGCTTGAAGCCTCTGAGCCTGCGCCAGCGTTTCTGAGCGCTCTGGCCCAGTTGAAAGACCATGGACAGAATCGTCTGACGAGAAACACAGCCTCGGGTTTTGTTTGTCCTCAGACGCACCGTGGCAAAGGTCGATTCAATCGGATTGCTGGTCCGAATGTGCTGCCAATGAGTCGCCGGGAAATCATAGAATGCGAGCAGCGTCTCCCGGTCCTTCTCCAAACATCCAGCAGCCTTGGGATACTTGTCACGATAGGTAGCGAGAAAACCATCAAAGGCCTTGTAGGCATCTTCACGAGTGGCTGCCATCCAAATCTGGTGCAGTGCTGATTTGGCTTTTGCCTGAGCCCCCTTCGGCAGCTTGTTCAATACATTGGCTGTCTTGTGAACCCAGCAGCGTTGATGACGTGTTTCACCATACGCCTTCGACAGCGCCTTCCAGAAGCCCAGGGCACCATCGCCAATAGCCAGCTTGGGACCAACCTGCAGTCCGCGTTGCTTGAGCGAGTTTAAGACCTCCAGCCAGCTCTGTTCTGACTCCCGGTAGCCATCTTCAATGGCAACAAACTCCTTGTGGCCATGCTCGTCCACACCCACGATCACCAGAATGCATTGCCGGGCTTCATCACCCCGGATATTGAAGTACACGCCGTCGGCCCAGAAATACACATAGCGCTTTTTATCCAGCCTCTGCTGCTGCCACTTGGCCAGGTTAGCTCGCCAGCCGTCCTTCAGGCGACTAATGGTCCCGGCAGATAAACCCTTGGCATCCTTACCCAGCAAAGCGGCCAGCGCCTCCTGGAAGTCTCCTGTCGACAGGCCTTTCAGGTATAACCACGGCAACAGCTCCTCCATCGACTTCGTCCGTCTAAGATAAGGCGGCAATAGGTTGGAATGGAAACAAATGCCAGATCCGCTGCGATCACGGACCTTGGGAACCTTCACCTTCACAGCCCCAATGCCTGTCTGTATCTCTCGCGCCGGCAGGTAACCGTTACGTACAATCATCTGACGTCCTTGCTCATCCTTGCTGTCTGCATATTGTCCAAGGAGTTCAAGCAACTCAGCCTCGACGGCATTGGCAATCAGCTGCTGCGCTCCTGTTCTCAGCAGATCTGTCAACGGATCAGTCCTTTCCGCCTCTGGTGTTTTAAATTGAATAATCGTATCTTTGCTCATGGCGTATCCACCTCATGCTGGTTTCCAGATTGGTCTCTAGATTCCAGCAGGATACGTCACCTACTCAATAATGTCCGTACACCACTTTTGATCGTAACTCGGCTAAACACCAGATTTGACAGTAACTCTACTTCCGATTCTACAATCGTGATCGCAGTTACCAGAGCCTGGATCGGCAGACGCCGGATCAGGTCTATGAAGGGAGCGTGATGTGACCGGTCGCAGTATGATCAAGTCGCTGCATGTGTGTGCAGATTACACTTAAACGGCTGTCCAAAAATCGGGGTCCATTTCTATCTATCGACTTTTAGTCCATAGTCGTTGAGTCTATGCAGTTTCACTTGCTTTATTTGTTTCGTCTAAATATCTGAGCATTTCTTTTTTAGTTTCTTTGAAACAGCTGTTAATAGCTCTCAACGCATGTATATAACATGTAATATCACTTCCAAGGTTGTGTAAGTTTTTACATTTCTTATGTAACAATGATGCTCCTACACTTCCCGAACTCCCTTTGAGGGCATGTGCAAATTCCTTAAAGTTTTCTATATCACTTGATGTAATTGAACGTTCCATTAATGTGAGTTGGTTTTCTGTGTCATCTATAAAACCATTTATAAGACCTTTTAAGAAACCAGGTTCTTTAGACAGCTGTCGTAAGGCGTCTAGGGTGTGAAAATCTAAACAAGAGTCGAGAGTCTCAGTTTGAGAGTCTGGATTATTGCTATGAATAGTATGCTTATCATCGGACGTAGTATCGTGGGCTAAAGCCTGTATCTTGCCAAGTAGCTTGTTAATGTCAATTGGTTTTGTCAGGTAGGCGTCAATATTTGCATCTGCACACTCCTTTATTGCTTCCTTGGTGGCATTAGCCGTAAGAATAATTATTGGTAACCTATCTTGCTTTCTTGTTGAAAAATTATATATCTTAGCGGCTTCTATTCCGCCCATGATGGGCATCTGCATATCCATGATAATTAGACTGAATGTCTGATGTTCTAGTGCGTCTAAAGCTTCCTGCCCGTTGTTTACAACGTATGGTAAATAATTAGCTCTTTCAAGGATCTTTGATATCACAATCTGATTGGTTGGATTATCTTCCGCAATAAGTATTTTGAGTCTGCTTTTCCCAGCTGATTCTTTGCGCGAAAACTCTAATACATTGTTTGCCTGATTTATATTGCACGCATTACTGCTCAATGAGTGTAAAACATTAAATAGTGAAGATTTGTCCTCTGGTTTAGTTAAAATGTTCGTATAACCATAACTATCGTCAATATCTGATCCGCATTCCTGTAAAGGGGAAGAAATAAGAATTGTTGGTATGTTGCTGGTATTTGGGTCAGCGTTCAATATTTCTGGTAATTGTGCAGGGTCTTCACTCAGGCATTCTTTGTCAGCGAAAATAACAGTAGACATATTGTTGTTTATCATTTTGGGTATTTGCAGTAATGCCTTTTCTGGGTTGCTCTGCCATGTGTGTTTTATGCCCCATGCGGTTAATGAATCCCCAATCCCGTACGCATTTTTGTTAGCTATAAGAAATACATGTAAGTTATCCTGTATTTTAGTGTGAATTGAACTATCGTGTTCTTCTTGCTTTTTGAAATCTATCTGGAACCAGAAAGTACTTCCAACGTCTGGAACGCTATGTAAACCGATTGTTCCGCCCATGAGTTCAACGATTTGTTTCGAAATAGTTGTGCCTAAACCAGTGCCACCATATTTCCTCGTAGTTGAATTGTCAGCCTGTGTAAAGCATTCAAATATTGTTTTTTGAGCGGAAAGTGGGATACCAATTCCTGTGTCAATAACTTCAAATCTTAGAGAAGCTTTATCAACCTCCTCGGAGGTCGTCGTTACTCTTAACGTGACACTACCTCTTTCAGTAAACTTTATTGAGTTACCAATTAGGTTAATGAAGACCTGCTTGAGGTGATGCGGGTCACCTATTAGGCGAAATGGTGTTGATGGTGAAATTACTGATAAAAGTTTTAGACACTTGGAGTCGGCTTGTACTTTCATAATGGATATTGTCGTGTTAACTAGTTCATGAAGGTCAAATTCGGTATCCTCGATAGAAAACTTGCCTGCCTCTATTTTAGAAATATCCAGTACATCCTGGATTAGCGTAAGTAGTGTCTTTGCTGATGCCCTTAAAGTGTTGGCGAGTTCTTTCTGTTCGTCTGTGAGTTTGGTATCCATCAATAGGTCAGACATACCAATTACTCCATTGAGAGGTGTTCTGATCTCGTGACTCATATTCGCTAAAAATACACTCTTGGATCTATTGGCGTCTTCCGCAGAAGCTTTAGCCTTCGTTAATTTACTCAAAAGAACAGAAAAAAAGATTGGTAGAACAATAAGCCCTATCAATAAGCCAATTCCAGCAGTTCTTTGTTCTATCCAGTAATCAGTAGTTAGGATTACTACAACAAATTCCATCACGCCAATCATTGTTCCGGTAAGAAGGTATTTCTGACCAAAACGCATGCCGTATCCGATTATTAACCATAAATACACAGAAAAGCATAATGTGGCTTCATCTCCACCTATATGTAATGTGAATGACAGAAAGGTAAGATCGGCAAGTAGGGTAAAAATTCGCCGGATATGGGACTTATTAGGGATGAACTTAAACGAGAATAATATCTGTACTGCAATTAAGTCATAGATCGTTAGGAATCCAACTGGTTGTTCAAGGATGTTCGCTTGATTTGTTATAAAATAATGTAGTGAGAAATATACTGTTATTGACGCAAGTATCACAATCCGGATCACTGCCTGCTGAAATTCTCCAGACGATCGTGATTCTGGGTAATCTATATATTTATTTAGTGTTCTGATGAAATACATTATTTGACTTTGTTTAAATGTATTTTTTAATTGGGATATCAGGCAACATCCCCTGGATTTTCGCTACGAGGTCAACATTCTTATTGAATGCCTGCAGACAGTCAGGATCAAAGTGCTTGCCGCTGAGATTGTTCATGTATTCGAGTGCTGTTTGCATTGACCATGCATTCTTGTAGGGGCGCTCGGACACGAGTGCGTCATAAACATCGGCGACTGTAACAATTCTCGCTTCTATCGGTATCTCCGTTGACTTTTTTCCATACGGGTAACCCGTACCATCAAACTTTTCATGGTGACTCAGTGCAATAATACCGCCCATCTGCAGGTACTTTGACGGGCTGTCTTTCAGGATGTCGTGACCAATCAGGGTGTGTGTTTTCATTATCTCGAATTCTTCTGTGGTCAGCTTGCCGGGTTTCAGCAGAATGTCGTCCCGGATACCGATCTTGCCGATATCATGCATGGGTGCGGCCATTTCAATTACTTCCGCCTCATCCTGGGAGAATCCGAGTTCTTCTGCAATAATTCGAGAATACTTGGCCATGCGAATTACGTGATTACCGGTTTCCTCATCGCGATATTCACCTGCCCTTGCAAGGCGAATGAGGGTTTCCCTCTCGCGCAGCCTTATTTCACTTGTGGCTTCCGCAACGCGGCGTTCGAGCCAGCGTGAGCGATCGCTGATGATCTTGAATTGTTGATACTGGGTCATGAGGTTCTTGCATCGCGCACGGCATTCGTAGTGGTCGACAGGTTTCATGAGAAAATCCGTCGCGCCTACCTCAAGCGCTTCATAGCGCACCTTGCGATCCTCTATGGAGGTCACCATGATTACGGGTGCTTCCTTGCTTTTGGCGTTCTTGCGGAATTTCCGAATGAATTCTATACCGTTCATCTGTGGCATCTTGTAATCCGTCAGGATGAGGTTGCAGGGATTTGCCCTGCACCATTCGTATGCCTCCAATGGATTGGCGAAACCCTTGACTGTTATCTCGTTGTCAATGGAACCGACCAGATGCTGCAATATCTGTCGGCTTGTGAGCTGGTCGTCGATGATCAGTATGGTTGCCATTTCATTCTCGTCTTGTATGCCAAGTAAGCTTTTCAGTTTCATTACGGGTCTTCCTGACCTGGCGCAATATTCCAGTTGTACCCGGCGGGCGATGTAACAATATGAAATATAGAAAGAAATCGTTCCCTCGATTTACACCGGGTAATATCGGCCTGCTAGTAAAAAAGTTAAGACTATCAGCCATCTGTGGAATTACTGGGGCGGCGACTGACGCCGGAGAGCTATGATCCTGCTTGGTTATGCAGTGCAGTTGCGGGCGCACAGGGTGTCAGTACAATAGCCACACATTTTTCTACCGGAAAAGAATCATGGATCCAGAAAAGGGCAATCAGGGAAAGGCACCTTCACTGCTCGAGGTGCTCGGTAGTGTGCTGGCAAGTATGTTCGGTGTGCAGAGTACCCGCCGGCGCGAACAGGACTTCGTTCATGGCAAACCGTCACAGTACATCGTGATCGGATTGCTCGTGACACTGGTCTTTATTCTGTCCGTTTGGGGTGTTGTCAGCCTGGTTATGAAGCTGGCAGGGGTTTGATTACAGCGACCGGATTTTCCTTCGCTGTTCTTCAAGATCACGCATTGCCTGTTTAAGACTGCTTGCCCGCGTCTGTTCCTTTTCAACGACAGCGGCTGGTGCCTTGTCAAGAAAGCCGGCATTGGCAAGTTTTTGTTCGCAGCGAACCAGCTCTTTTGATCTTTGTTCCAGTTCCCTTGCCAGGCGGACAATTTCCGCATCCTTGTCAATCAGTCCGGAAAGCGGGATCAGCAGTTTCAATTCACCAATCAGGGCAATGGCGGACTCCGGTGCCTGTACGCCGACCGTCAGCCAGGTAATGGTTTCGATGCGGCCGATGTTTTCCAGATAATGACGGTGGCGTTCGAGCCTGTCCCTGTCCATGGCGGACCCGTTTTCCAGCAGCACCGGCAGTGGTTTCCTGGGATCTATACTCATGCCGCTGCGGATCTTCCGGACCCCTGCGATGACATTCTTCACCCAGTCCATTTCTGCCGTTGCAGCTGCATTGACCAGCGATAAATCCGGCTCCGGGTAAGGCTGGCGCATGATGGTTCTGCCGGTAATTCCGGCTAGTGGCGCCATGCGCTGCCAGATTTCCTCACTGATAAATGGAGTCAGCGGATGAACCAGCCGCAGGATGGTTTCCATTACACGGACAAGGGTGCGGCGTGTGCCGCGTTGCGCATCAGGGCTGCTCCCGGGGTCCATCAACACCGGCTTGGAGAGTTCCAGATACCAGTCACAGTACTCATCCCAGATGAAGGTGTAGATTGCCTGGGCAGCCAGGTCAAAGCGATAGTTTTCAATGGCAGTCGTCACTTCACGGCTGGTTTGCTGCAACTGCGATATGATCCAGTTGTCAGCGGCATTCAGCGTGGCATCTTCCCCTTCCTGGCCGCAATCACTGTTTTCGGTGTTGAGCAGTACATAACGAGCTGCATTCCAGAGCTTGTTGCAGAAGTTGCGATAGCCCTCAATGCGTCCTAGGTCAAAGTTGATGTCGCGGCCGGTGGAAGCCAGTGCGGAAAAGGTAAAACGCAGTGCATCGGTGCCAAAGGCCGGGATGCCGTCCGGGAAGTCCTTGCGGGTCTGCTGCTCTATTTTGTCCGCCATCTGCGGTTGCATCAGCCCGGCGCGGCGCTTGGCAACCAGTGTTTCCAGCTCAATACCATCAATCAGATCGATAGGGTCCAGTACGTTGCCCTTGGACTTTGACATCTTCTGGCCATGGGCATCCCTCACCAGTCCGTGGATGTAGACCTCGCGGAAGGGGGGGGCATCCATAAGCTTGAGGCCCATCATGATCATGCGGGCCACCCAGAAGAAGATGATGTCGAAGCCGGTTACCAGGACGCTGGTCGGATAAAAGGTGCGCAGGGCATCGGTATCCTCCGGCCAGCCCAGCGTGCTGAAAGGCCAGAGTGCAGAGGAGAACCAGGTATCCAGTACATCGTCATCCTGGTGCAGTGTGACCGTGTCGTCGAGCCCCGCTTTTGTCCGTGCGTCCGCCTCTGACTGCCCGACGTAGATATTGCCGGCGCCATCGTACCACGCCGGAATGCGATGTCCCCACCAGATCTGCCGCGAGATGCACCAGTCCTGGATATTGCGCATCCATTCAAAATAGGTATTTTTCCAGTTGTCTGGCACGAAGCGAATGTCGCCATTTTCCACCGCCTTGATCGCCGGTTCGGCGAGCGGTCCGACTTTCACGAACCACTGGTCAGTGAGAAAGGGTTCGACGACGGAACCGGAGCGGTCACCACGCGGCACCATCAGCCGGTGATCCTCGATCTTCTCCAGCAGTCCCAGGGTTTCCAGATCTGTGACGATCCGCTTGCGGGCCTCGAAGCGGTCCAGCCCGGCATAGTTGCCGGGTGCGGTATCGCTGATGCAGGCATCGACCGTGAAGATATTGATCATCGGCAGGTCATGCCGCTTGCCGACTTCATAGTCGTTGAAGTCGTGCGCGGGGGTTATTTTTACGCAACCGGTACCGAATGCCGGGTCGACATATTCATCCGCGATGACCGGGATTTCCCGGCCGGACAGTGGCAGGCGCACGCTCCTGCCAATGAGATGACGGTAGCGTTCGTCGGCGGGATTTACCGCGACGGCCGTGTCGCCGAGCATGGTTTCCGGGCGGGTCGTGGCCACGACCAGGTAGGTATCGCCGGCGTCGGCCAGCGGGTAGCGCATATGCCAGAGGTGGCCTGATTCTTCCCCGGATACAACTTCCAGGTCCGAAACCGCGGTATGCAGCACCGGATCCCAGTTGACCAGTCGCTTGCCCCGGTAAATGAGTCCTTCCTCGTAGAGCCGTACGAAGGTTGTCCTGACTGCATCGGACAGGCCCTCGTCCATGGTAAAGCGCTCGCGCGACCAGTCCACGGAGGAGCCCATGCGTCGCAATTGCTGCGTGATAGTGCCGCCGGACTCGTGCTTCCATTCCCAGATGCGCTCGATGAAGGACTCGCGGCCCAGGTCATGCCGCGTCAGGTTCTGCTTGTTGAGCTGGCGTTCAACCACCATCTGGGTGGCGATGCCTGCGTGGTCAGTGCCTGGCTGCCACAGCGTGTTGTCTCCGCGCATGCGGTGGTAGCGGACCAGGGCATCCATCAGGGTATCCTGGAAGGCATGTCCCATGTGCAGGCTGCCGGTGACATTGGGTGGCGGGATCATGATGCAATAGGGATTGCCTTCTCCGGAAGGCGCAAAGTCACCCTCCTGTTCCCAGGTCTGGTACCAGCGTTGTTCTATTGCGTGGGGATCGTAGGTCTTGTCCATCCGTTGTAAGGCTCGTGTTCTCGGGGCCCGCAGCAGGCCGGGGCGGTGAATTATACCCGATGGCGGAATTTCTGCCCGGCCGGAGCGGGCCGGCTCCTGTAGTCAGTCTTTCCTGAAGGTTCGGGCGAGGAGCCCGGGCAGACTGGCTTCCAGTTGCTGTTGAACTACCTCAACCGCACGGGCGTTGCTGTCTTCCAGCGCCCTTGCGAGTGCTACCTCCAGCATGGGTTGCAGTTCGCGCTGCATTTCTTCGTGAATCTGCCTTGCCAGTCTGGTGGCCAGTTCCTCGAGTTGCTGCCTGAATGGTTCACTCGCAAGCAGAGCCCTGACGAGGGCTGTTGTCGACAGGCCCGATAGCCGCTCCGCGAGCTGCAGGTCGTCGGTAACGACGACATCCCTGTTCGCCAGCGGGGCTGTCAGTATCGGTATGCCTTCCTCGTCCAGAGCCGGTTTCATGTATTTATGGCCGTCAAAGATAATGGGTATTCAGCGTGTATCCCCGGTCCTTGTAGAAGCGGTAACGACTACGCGCTGCCGCGATCTGGCTGTCATTGCCTCCGACAAGTTCAGCGACCCGGTTGAATCGGCTGAAAAAAACCGGCACTTCGCCTGCCAGGTTGAGCAATACGTCACCGGGTCCCTCCGGTTCAACTGCGTGGCCCAGCAGGATCGGCTGATCAGCGGCAATGTCGGAATCGGCCTCATGGATCCGGTGCGGCAGGAAGCTGCCGTCGCGGAATGTCCAGAGCAGTTCGTCGAGTTGCCTGAGCTGGCTGTCGGACTCGGTATGGATATAGATCTGATGCCCCTGCCGGTAGGCCTTCTCGGTAAGCCGGCAGGTAAACAGGGGTAGTGCGCCAGTCTTGTTGTCGTTCAGGATATAGAAGTCGACCTGCGTCATACCGCGGCGCACCTGTCGAGTAAATAGCGCATCAGCAACGGGACCGGTCTGCCGGTTGCGCCTTTTTCCTTGCCGCCCTTCCAGGCAACACCGGCAATGTCCAGGTGTGCCCAGTCGTAGTCACGGGTAAAACGCGACAGAAAACAGGCAGCGGTAATCGTGCCGGCCTCGCGGCCGCCGATGTTGGCCATGTCGGCAAAGTTGCTGTCGAGCTGCTGCTGGTAATCGTCCCACAGGGGCATGCGCCAGGCGCGGTCGCCGGCCATTTCGCCTGCTGCCAGCAGCGCGGCGGCAAGGTCATCGTTGTTACTGAGGAGTCCGGCTGCGTGGCTCCCGAGGGCGATGACGCAGGCGCCGGTGAGGGTCGCAATGTCCACCACGGTTGCAGGTTCGAACTTGCCGCAATAGGTCAGTGCGTCGCAAAGCACCAGACGGCCCTCCGCGTCCGTATTGAGCACTTCTATTGTCTGCCCCGACATACTGGTGACGATGTCCCCCGGTTTGCTGGCATTGCCGTCGGGCAGATTCTCGCTTGTGGGTATGACGCCGACAACATTCAGCGGCAGCTCCAGTTCGATGCAGGCCCTGATTGTGCCGAGCACGCTGGCGGCGCCGCACATATCGAACTTCATCTCGTCCATCGCGGCGGCCGGCTTGATGGAGATGCCGCCGGCGTCAAAGGTGATACCCTTGCCGACCAGTGCCACCGGGCGCTCGCCGGGCTTGCCGCCCTTGTATTCCAGGGTGATCAGCATGGCCGGTTCGCGACTGCCGCGGGCGACTGACAGCAGCGCGCCCATCCCCAGCTTTTCCATGCGGGCCTCGTCCATGACGCTGACCCTGAGTTGCTTGCAGGATTTTGCCAGTTCGTGCGCCTGGTTCGCCAGGTAGGTGGGTGTGCAGATATTGCCCGGCAGGTTACCCAGCCTGCGCGCCAGTTCCACGCCACTGGCAATTGCCAGACCCTCTGCCAAAGCTGCGCGGGCTGCTTTCGCCTCTGTGCTGTCCACGTGGATACCCATGCGGCGCAGCGGCCGGCTCTTCTTGTCCTTGATGCTTTTCAGTTCATCGGGGACATACAAGGCGCCATGCGTGATCTCCGCCAGAGTAGCAATTTTCCAGGCGCTGTCGCGTTCCCTCACATCCAGGTCTGCAAGATAACTGACTGCGTCGGTGGCGCCGCTGGCATCGACAGCGCGCGCAGCACTGGCAATGACCTTGCGGTAGGCAGCGGAGTTGAAGTCGCCCTGTTTGCCGCACCCGACCAGCAGGACACGCTCGCAGCCGGCGCCCTGCGGGTGATGGGCGATGAGGGTCTGCTCGCATTTACCGTCCATGTCCCCCCCCTGCAGCAGCCGGGTGAGCAGGCCCCGGGTGGACTTGTCAAACAATGTTGCTGGCGCGGAAAGCTTGTGGTTTTCGAAGACGCCGAGAATGACGCAGCCGGTCTTGACGCTCGCGGGTTTCTCGCTCTTGATCGTGAACTTCATACAAAATCCCCTGGTAACTGGTTAACCTGATTGCAGATTGCCTGGTATGTAGTATACGGTAGCCGCAGTCCGCTGGGTCCGTTGCCGTGCATCGGTTTGACAGGGGAGTGTACTGGATGCAGGCATGATTTTCATGCCATCAGACGAGGCCGTGCCCATGTTGCGTATCTTTGACCGGTACCTGCTTAAGGAAGTGATATACGGCTGGCTGGCCGTGACCATCACCCTGTGGCTGATCCTGGTCAGCAACCGGCTGGTACGTTACCTCGCGGATGCCGCGGCCGGCGATATACCGGGCGAGCTGATATTCAAGCTGCTTGGTCTGAAGATGGTCTGGTACATCATTCACATCGTGCCGTTTGCCCTGGCCCTCGGTGTGGTGCTCGGCCTGGGACGGCTGTATCGTGATAACGAAATGACCGTGATGGCCGCCTGCGGGGTGGGCAGTTCGCGCATCTACAAGCCGGTGCTGGGGTTCGGGCTGCTGGTTGCCGCCGCTCTGGCGTGGCTGGCCCTGTATGTCAGCCCAGTTGTGCAGCAGATCAGCCATCGGCTGGAAACTGCGGCGGGCCGCCAGGCGGACCTCACGGGATTGGGTGCCGGCCGCTTCAACGAGATTCAGGACGGCAAGCTGACCTTCTACGCAGAGCGTCTCTCCGCTGACAAACAAACCATGGAGAACCTGTTTATTGCCGTGAGGAACCAGCAGGACAGCTCAAGGCCGCAACAGATAGTCAGGGCAAAATCCGCTTACCGGAAACGGGACGAGGACAACGGCGATCAATTCCTGGTGCTGGTCGACGGGGTTCGCTACGAGGGCGTCCCGGGCGAGGCCGCTTACCGTGTGATGCAGTTTGACGAGTACGGTGTTCGCATAGACCTGCCGGGCGGCGATATCACTACCACCAAGCGTGCGGCAACACCGACCGCCACACTGCTTGCCTCGAATAATCCAGAGGATATCGCGGAAGTGCAATGGCGTTTGTCAATGCCGCTGTCGGTTATTTCACTGCTGCTTCTGGCCGTACCCCTGAGCCGGTCCTCGCCGCGCCGGGGGCGCTATGGCCGCCTGGTTATCGCGATTCTGCTGTTCGTCATCTATTACAACTTGCTGGGTACGGCCAAGGTGTGGGTCGGAGATGGCAGCGTGCCACCGCTAATCGGTTTGTGGTGGGTGCCGGCGCTGCCTGTCGTGATCAGTGCCATGCTCCTGGGCGGGGAGGGTTTTCTCTGCAGGTTGAGTCTGCGCCGGTGAAGACACTCGACCGCTACGTGGCGACGGCCGTGGTAACCGGCACCGGGATTGCCCTGCTGGTGGTCGTCGGCATGGATGTCTTCTTCAGCGTGATCTCGCAGATAGACGATGTCGGCAAGGGTGGCTACACCATGAATGCCATGCTGCAATATGTGGCGTTGATTACGCCGCGGGGTGCCTATGAACTGTTTCCCATGGCGGCCTTGCTCGGCAGTCTCATCGGTATGGGTATGCTGGCCGCCAACAGCGAGCTGATCGCGATGCGCGCCGCCGGCGTTTCTGTCTGGCGGATCGTGCAGTCGGTCCTGCAGGCAGGGGTGCTGCTGCTGCTTTTCGCGGTTTTCATCGGAGAAGTCGTCGCACCCGCCGCCGAGCAGTACGGGCAACAGCAGCGTGCCGCAGCCACCAACAAGCGGGTGAGCTTTCTTGGCAGCCGTGGTCTGTGGGTGCGCGATGAACACTATTACATCAATGCCGGCAAGGTGCTCGCTGACGATACGCTTGCCGACCTTGAGGTGTACGAGTTCGATGCTGCGAACAGGCTGGCAATGGCCACGCGTGCTGCCAGGGCGCAATATGCCGGGGGACAATGGCTGCTGCATAATGTGCGCCAGTCAGCCTTTGTGGACGGGCGGGTCAAGGTCGCCCATCTCGACGAGGTGGCATGGCCGTCACTGCTGACGCCGGAACTGCTGGGTATCGTGGTGCTCAAGCCAAAGAACATGTCGGTCAGGGATATCGGGCAGTTCGTTGACTACCTGGATGAGAACGGGCTGGATTCCCTGGAATATCGCTATGCTTTCTGGGGGCGCTTCACGACTCCGCTTGCGACGCTGGTGATGCTGTTCATTTCGGTCCCGTTTGTCTTCGGTGGATTGCGCTCGGTTACCGCCGGGCAGCGCATCTTCGTGGGCATACTGGTTGGCTTTGGCTTCTACCTCGTCAGCCAGATAGCCAGCCAGATGGGGCAGGTCTACAATCTGAATCCGCTGTTTGCCATGCTGACACCCATTATCCTGTTTCTGGCCATCGGCCTGCGCGCCATGCGCCGGATCTGAAGCCGCGAGCGTGGCGTCAGCGTTTCGGCAGCCGCACGATGACGGTTTCAGAAAAGCGGTCGTGCCAGGTCATGCGGTTGCGGTCGACCAGCATCCACAGAAAACCGAGGCCTGCGCAGGCCAGCGAGGCGATCGCGACCAGAAAGCGCAGCAGGGCCTGCCAGATCGTGATCGGACCCCCGTCAAGTCGCTGTACCCGCAGTCGCCAGGCACGCATGCCCAGTGTCTGCCCGCCATGCAGCCAGAACCAGCTATAAAAGGAAAAACAGATCAGGAAAAGAACGGTCCGGAAGAAGGGGTTGTGGTAATGCAACGTACCCCTGGTCACCAGCAAGGCCAGCGCCGTGGCAACCAGCAGCGCCGAAAACAGCAGCAGGGAGTCATAGAACATCGCCAGCAGGCGTATTCCAAGTCCCGCCCGCGGTAATACCTGCGTTTCTCGTGGCTTGTCCATGTGAGATTACGGTTACCGCATCGGTGGGCGGCATCTGGGTAAAACGCCTGGTTGGCGCTCCCAAGGGGGTTCGAACCCCTGTTACCGGCGTGAGAGGCCAGTGTCCTAACCACTAGACGATGGGAGCATCACAGGGCCAGCCCACGGGCTGGAAAGCGGTGTTATTATACGCGCAACCTTTCCTTCCACAAGCTGCAAACGTGAGCGAATCAGGCAGTACACAAATCCATAGCGAACCCACCATCATCCCCCGGTCAGCGCATAACGTTTCCCGGGCAAGCATCAGCCCGAACGCGCTGAAGGTGTTGTACCGCTTGAAGGACGCCGGGTATCAGGCACACCTGGTAGGCGGTGGTGTGCGCGACCTGCTGCTCGGGCGTGAACCCAAGGACTTCGATATCGCCACGGATGCACATCCGGAAAAGGTGCGGGAACTGTTTCGCAATTGCCGCCTGATCGGGCGCCGTTTTCGGCTGGCCCACGTCATGTTCGGCCGGGAAATCATCGAGGTCGCAACCTTTCGTGCCATTCAGGAGGCCGGTCAGGACAATGCCGGGCAACATGTCGATGCAGATGGCCGCATCGTGCGCGACAACGCCTACGGCACGATCGAGGAGGATGCCTTCCGGCGCGATTTCACCGTTAATGCGCTTTATTACAACATTGCCGATTTTTCCATAATCGACTATATCGGCGGTGTTGCGGATGTCGAGGCGGGCAGTCTGCGTCTCATCGGTGACCCCGAGACCCGCTATCGCGAGGACCCGGTCAGGATGCTGCGCGCGGTGCGTTTTGCCACCAAGCTGGGTTTCCGCCTGGAGCAGCACACCGAGGCCCAGGTGACCCGGCTGGCGCCGCTGCTGGCGGATATCCCGCCTGCGCGGCTGTTCGACGAGATGCTCAAGTTGTTCATGAGCGGTGCTGCGCTGGCGAATTTCGAAATGCTGCGGCACTACAACCTGTTCGAGCGGATGTTTCCCCTGACGGAGCGTTCACTGGCGCACGAGGAAAACAATTTCCCGGTGACCCTCATCAATCGCGGTATGGCCAATACCGATGCCCGCATCGAACAGGGCAAGCCGGTCACGCCGGCCTTCCTGTTCGCGATCTTTCTCTGGGAGCCGGTCAGGGAACGCGCGGCACGGCTGGAGGCGGAGGGGCAGCAGCCGGCCCAGGCCATGCAGCACGCCAGCGCGCAGGTCATCGCGGAGCAGGCCGCCATCATGGCGACGCCGCGGCGTTTTTCCCTGCCAATGCGCGAGATCTGGATGTTGCAGTTGCGGCTGGAGCAGAAGGGCGGCCGACGCAGCCAGCGGGTGCTGGCGCATCCGCGGTTTCGTGCGGCCTATGATTTTCTGTTGCTGCGCTGTGAATCCGGCGAGGTGCCCGAAGAGATCGGCGCCTGGTGGACCGCCGTTCAGGAATCGCAGGATGAACCGGTCGAGCCGGCGGCGACAGTCAAACGACGTCGTCGTAGGCCGCGGCGTCGACCCTCCGCGAAGCCGACATGACGGTAAGGGCCTATATCGGGATCGGCAGCAACCTGAACGACCCGGCTGCGCGGGTGCAGGCGGCCTTCGGGGAACTGCAGCGGCTGCCGGATACCTGGCTGGCGGCAAGGTCCAGCCTGTATGGCAGCAAGCCCATGGGACCCGCCGGCCAGCCGGACTATGTCAACGCGGTTGCCGGGGTGGATACCCGATTGCCCGCGGTGGATCTGCTGCAGGCGCTGGCAGAGATCGAGGACCGGGGGGGGCGTGCACGCGGCGCCGAAAAATGGGGGCCGCGCACCCTGGACCTGGACCTGCTGCTGTACGGCGATCAGTGTATCGCCACGCCGGAACTGACGGTGCCGCATCCCGGCATGCACGAACGTGATTTTGTCCTGGTACCGCTGGCGGAGATTGCCGGGGACCTTGACATACCCGGGCACGGACCCCTGAGCACCCTGGCGGGGCGCTGCGAGAAGCATGATCTGGTCAGGCTGGCGGCGTGTTGATGGAAAGAAAACCGCCGGATTACATTGTCATTGAAGGGCCTGTCGGGGTCGGCAAGACCAGCCTCGCGCGGCGCCTGGCCGATAGTTTCGAGACCGACCTGATGCTCGAGGGAGCGGCTGAGAACCCGTTCCTGGAGCGCTTCTACCGGGATCCCCGCTCCGGTGCACTACCGGCGCAATTGTTCTTTCTGTTCCAGCGGGTGCGGCAGATCGAGGACATGCGCCAGTCGGATATGTTCCGGCCGGTGAGGGTGGCGGATTTCCTGCTGGAAAAGGATCGCCTGTTTGCCGAACTGACACTGGACGCCGATGAGCTGCAGCTCTACAACCAGGTCTACAAGCATGTGACGCTGGATGCTCCTGCCCCGGACCTGGTGATCTACCTGCAGGCCCCGGAGGACGTGCTGCTGAAGCGTATCGCGAAGCGCGGCATCCGCTATGAACGCAGGATTGATGCCACCTACCTGCGCAACCTGTCAGAGGCCTATGCGCGCATGTTTCTCAATTACGATGCCGCACCGGTGCTGATCGTGAACGCCGAGAACATCAACCTGGTGGACAATGAGCGGGACTACGAGGCGCTGCTTGAGCAGATCCATGTCACGCGGCAGGGCAAGCATTACTTCAACCCCACGTCGACAGTGTTCTAGGCAACCCGGTTGTCCTGCCGTTTCGGTCTACAGCAAGTACCCAGAATGTAAGCCAGATGAGCAACAGCAAGGAAAATACACCGCTAACCCTGGAGGTGCTGAACGCCATGCGGCGGCAGGGCGAGAAAATTGCCTGCCTGACATGTTATGACGCAAGCTTCACCCGCGTGCTCGAGGCCGCCGGTGTCGATATGTTCATCATCGGCGATTCGCTGGGCATGGTGCTGCAGGGCCATGCCAGCACCGCACCGGTGACCATGGATGACATGGTCTACCATGCCGCAAGCGTCGCGCGGGTCGGCAGGCGCAGCTACCGGGTGGTGGACCTGCCGAAAGGCAGCTATGAC
Organism: uncultured Gammaproteobacteria bacterium; assembly: GCA_963824045.1. GTDB lineage: Bacteria > Pseudomonadota > Gammaproteobacteria > UBA9214 > UBA9214 > UBA9214. The sequence goes on from CAWGNW010000008.1 coordinate 19,775, forward strand.
ACTCCCGGGCAGGCGCTGGCAAACGCGAAACGGCTTGTGAGCGCGGGTGGTGCGCACATGGTCAAGCTGGAAGGCGGCGTCGCGCAGGCCGCGATTGTCGAACACCTGGCAAGGCATGGCATACCCGTTTGCGGACATGTCGGGCTGCTGCCCCAGTCCGTCAGCCAGCCGCAGGACTACCGGGTGCAGGGCCGGGATGCGGACGCCGCCGCCGCCATCCTGGCGGATGCGCACGCCCTGCAGGACGCCGGTGCCGGCCTGCTGGTAATGGAGTGTATTCCCGCGCAGCTGGGCGCGACGATTACCGCTGCGGTGTCACTGCCCACCATCGGTATTGGTGCCGGCCCGGACTGCGACGGACAGGTACTGGTGCTGCACGACATGCTCGGAATCACCATGGGGCGGCTGCCGCGCTTCGTGCATGACTTCCTGCAGGATGCCGGCAGCATATCCGCAGCCGCCGCTGCCTATGTGCGCGCGGTGAAAGACGGCAGTTACCCGGCGGCGCGCCACTGTTACTGAGGGCAGGACGGGCATGGAAACGGTTACAGGCACCACCGAGCTGCGCCGGCATGTCGGGGCGGTGCGGGCACAGGGTGTGCGCACTGCCTTCGTCCCCACCATGGGCAACCTGCATGCCGGGCACCTGGAACTGGTGCGGCAGGCCCGGCTGGAGGCGGATCATGTCAGCGTCAGTATCTTCGTGAATCCGGCGCAGTTCGGTCCGCAGGAGGATTACGAGAATTACCCGCATACCCCGGAACGCGACCGCGATGCCCTGCTGGCCGCCGGTGCCGACCTGCTGTTTTTGCCCGGTGTTGGGGAAATCTACCCGCAGGGCCCGGGCTGTACGACTGTGGTCGAGGTGCCGGGTCTGAACAGGATTCTCGATGGCGAGCACCGCCCGACCCACTTCAACGGTGTCACCACGGTGGTTGCCAAGCTATTCAACATGGTGCAGCCGGATGTTGCGGTCTTCGGGGAAAAGGACTATCAGCAACTGCTGCTGATCCGGCGCATGGTCGCGGATCTGTGCATGCCGATTGCCATTGTCGGCGTGGCCACCGTGCGCGAAGCGGACGGCCTGGCCATGAGTTCACGCAACGGCTATCTGGCACCGGCGGAGCGTGTCCTGGCGCCGCGGCTGTATGCCGTGCTGTCGGATGTGAAGGCACGGGTGGAGGCGGGCGGGCAGGAGCTTGCCGCGATCGAGCAGGATGCGCTGGCCGAACTGGTTGCCGCCGGCTTCCAGCCGGACTATCTCAGTGTGCGGCGCCAGTCCGACCTGGCGCTCCCCGGACCCGGTGACGCTGCCCTGATTGCGCTGGCCGCGGCCCGCCTGGGGCCGGCGAGGTTGATAGACAATATCTTTATATCAATAAGTTAATGAGTTTTCTTCAGTTTGAAACTATTGTGATTCCTTGCAGTCATTGAAACGACATCGCATAATCACGCCAACTTCATGGAAGGGCCACGGGAGCCGCTCCGGTTTATGCAAATCACGTTACTGAAATCCAAGCTGCATCACGCCAATGTCACGCATTCGGAGCTCGAATACGAGGGTTCCTGCGCCATTGACGGCAGGTTGCTGGAAGCCGCCGATATTCGCGAATACGAACAGATCCAGATCTACAATCTGAACAACGGTGAGCGTTTCATCACCTATGCCATACGTGCCGAAGATGGCAGCGGCATTATATCCGTCAACGGGGCCGCGGCGCACAAGGCCAGTCCCGGCGACCGTATTATCATCTGCACCTACGCGGTCCTTTCGCAGCAGGAAGCCGGTGTGTTCAAGCCGACGCTGGTCTATCTCGATGCCGGAAATCGCATCAAGGATGCGCGCAGCGCCATTCCTGTCCAGGTCGCCTGAGGCGGCTTGAACCCGGGGCGCCGCGGTGTCCCGCGGCAGCCGGGAGTGGCAGAGCACAGACCATCGCGCCCGTCACTGCTTCACCGGCGCCAGCCGGAACAGCCCTTCGAGATTTGAATCGCTGGTGAAATACAGGGCGCCGTCCGGGCCGATCGCCACACCGACGGGGCGCGCGAGGCGTTGACCGTTCTTCCGTTGCAGGCCCCCGAGCACGTCCTCCACCCCGGCGGCTGCGCCATTCTGGAAACGAACCATCATCAGGCGTGGCGGGCGGCGTGTCGCCGGGTCACCGGCTGCGCTGCCCGTCGGCCGTGTTCCCCAGGAGCCTCGCAGGGCCACAATCGCGTTGCCCTCGAAGCGTGTGTCGAGGGCGCCGCGGGGCACGAAGGCCACGCCCATCGGTGCATTGCGCGACGGGAAGGTCGCCACCGGCAGGGTTACCGCCTGCCGCGGTCGCGGCGGCTCACTGCGTATACAACTGTCGCGGCGCAGGGTCCTGCCGTCGAACTGGAACCACGGCATGCCATGGAATGATCCGGGCTCCAGCTTGCTGAAGTATTCCGGCGGCGACTCAAAGCCGTGATGATCCGGCCCGTTGTTGCTGGCGTAGAGTTCGCCCGTGTCCGGGTTCCAGTCAAAGCCGACCGGGTTGCGCAGCCCGCTTGCAAATGGCAACAGCCGGGGTTGCTCACCGCTTTCATCGAGCACCATGACGCCGCCACGCCGGTCGTCAAAGGGGTAGCTGTCATCCAGATATTCATCGGAACAGTTGCTGCTGATGCCCAGGGATACGTAGATCCGGCCATCGGGTCCGACTGCGACACTGCGGCTGTTGTGCCCGCCGCCGCCCGGGAGATTGACGAGGATTTCGAAATCGCGCCATTCGAGGTGCTGCTGCCCGGGGCGGTAGGGCGCCCGATAGAGACCGTCCGTCTGCGCGACCAGCAGCTTGCCGTCACGCCAGGCCACGCTGTGCGGGTAGTCGGACAGCCTCACCAGTACGTCCGCCTCGCGGTAGGGCGGCGCCAGTCGATAGATGTTGCCGGATTTCGAGCCGACGATGAGATCGCCATTCGGCATGAAGTGCATGAGCCGCGGCGTCTTGAGATCAGCTGTCAGCAGCTCGAGCCGCATCCCCGCGGGTATTTCCACCACCCAGTCCTCGCCCCCCACCGACAGGGTCTGCCGGCTTTGCGCAAGCCCTGCGTGGCTGTTGCCTGCCGCCAGCAGGCAGATCGCAGCAATCCCCGATACTGTATGACGAAGATATTCTATCAATCTGATAATCATGGTGAATGCCCTGAAGTTATGAGTGCGGCCAAAGGCACCGCCACGCGCGGATTCATCCCTGTCACCCTTTCCTGCAGCATCGCGTTAACTGTCATCGTAAGCAAACCAGACAGGAGATTAGCATGCGCATACCAACCAAAAAATCAGCCCTTGCAGCAATCGTCATGGCCGCTTCACTGCCGGGCAGCGGGGTCGTGCTGGCTGACTGGGATCGTTACCACGATAACCGGCATTACTACGGCCACCAGAAGCCGTACCAGCAGTGGCATCACAAGGGGTACCGTTATGGCGGCCACGATGACCGGAATTACTATGGCAATGGTCATTATGGCAGGCATGTCACGAACTACTACGAATACGACGACGATGATGACGATGATGGGGATGAAAAGCTGCTCATCGGAATCGCCATCGGTGGACTGCTCGGCTATGCCATCAATCACGCCGATTATGAATGAGTGTTCTCACCGACAGGACGCCGGGCAGGGTGGCCGGCGTGGCCTGGCTAGTCGCCGACCTTGCTGTTGTCTCCGCTTGCAAAAGGCGCACAGCAGCCATCCCGGGACTGGTCGCCGTCGCTGAAGTGGTCGAGCGGCTGCAGGGTGTGAAACAGCTCCCAGCTGATGCAGGCCGGATCCAGTAACCAGTACTTGTCGGAACGCTCGTAGCAGCAGCCGGCTGCCTGCTGGGCCACGCCGTTATAACCCGCCGCTTCGAGCCGCGCCTGCTGGGCGGCGAACTCGGCACCGGTTTCGAACTGGATGCCGACATGGTCGAGCCCGGGCACCCGGCCGCGGGTGGTGATATCGAGATTCACGGGCGGGGATTCCAGCTCCCACTCCGCGTAATCCGCTTTCTCCAGGGTCGGGCTGCTGCCGAGCAGGAGAGAATAAAACCGGATACCGATCACAAGATCCTCGACGACCACATGCAGGTGTATGCGTGGCATGAAAAAGTCCTTTGCTCCGGGTGGTGAAGCTGTCCGTAAATTCATCCCAGTCTAGCCCATCCCGGCCGCTGCCACGTCGAAAAGCGCCGCACCATGCGCTGCAGCCTGGCGGCATCCCGTGACGCATGGCTCGCACGTTTGCCATAGTGCAAGGCGATATAAAGAGCCGTGATGGCATTGATGCGGCCAGCCAGCAACGGCCGGGCTGCCGCCACCCGGCGGGCATAATCCCGTGGCCCTTCACCCGGCTGACGCGCCAGGCCGTGCCGCGCCAGCCGCCTGCAGAACTCCAGCCAGGCGCGCTGCACCGGGTCCCGTGGCGCAGGTTGCCGTAGCAGCATCCACAGGGCGATACCCAGCAGCAGCGCGCCGATCAGCAGGAGCAGGGCCAGCGCCATGTGTTTCCAGGAAGCCCCGGCGATTCCCAGCGAGGCCAGGAATTCCAGCTGTTGTTGCGGGCCGTAGGAGAGTACCCACTCGTGCCACTGGTTGTTCAAGGCATCCAGCAAATAACGCATCCGGCGCAGGCTGCGCCCCAGCAGGTCGTTGCCGGGCACCCGGAAACCTGCCGCTGCTCCGGCCAGCCCGCCTGCCGGGTCCAGGGATCTTTCGATGCGTTCCGGCGCCACCGCGGCCGTCGGGTCGACGCGCCGCCAGCCGCCGTCGGGCAGCCAGACTTCCGCCCAGGCATGGGCATCCGACTGGCGCACCAGCCAGTAGTCACCCAGCGGGTTGTACTCACCGCCCTGGTACCCGGTTACCACACGGGCGGGGATGCCGGCGCTGCGCATCAGCACGACAAAGGCTGCGGCATAGTGTTCGCAGAAACCGCGCCGCGTGGAAAACAGGAACTCGTCGACCGGGTCGGCGCCGAGCAAAGGAGGCTCCAGGGTGTAGACGAATTTCTGTTCGTTGAAATACGCAAGCGCCTGCTGGACCACCGCCGCGTCGTCTGTGCCGCGCTCGCGCCAGGCACGCGCAAGGTTCCGCACCCGGGGGCTGAACCCGTCCGGCAGCTGCAGCGCCGCCGTTCGCAGGGTGCTGTTCAGTGGCCCGGTATCGATGCGGCTGTAGGAGATCGCCGTGTAGCGGGTGCGATTGCGCACCGGGCGATAGGCCAGCATCTGGAAGTCCAGGGTATGGATGGCGGGAATCGAGAGCTGTACCGGCAGGTCGAGCGCCAGCAGCCAGTGCTTGTTGTGGGGTTCCAGGGTGATGCTGTATTCATAGACAGCGGCGTCGCCGGACGGCCCAGGGTCCTTGATCCTCGGCAGCAGTTCCAGGTTGCCTGCCGACCAGGTCCGGCCGTCGGTGTGCCACAGGACCGGGCCGCGCCAGTAGCGCTGTTCCGCCGGGGGGGTGCTGTGTCCCTGGAAGCTGGCACGAAAGGCCGGGGCATCGGACTGCACCAGCTTGCTGATGGCGCCGGGAGACATGCTGTCTCCCAGGCCAGTCATTCCGGCCCAGGCATCCTCCGGCAGTCCCCAGACAGGGCCCTCGATGCGCGGGAAAAACAGGAACAGCACCAGCATCAGCGGGGCCCCCTGCGCCAGCAGCACGGCGGCAAGCCGCAGGTGTTGCCGGGGTGATGTGGTCGTACCGGCGGCGGTGCCGGCCGCGAGTGCCGCGGTAATCACCAGCGTGGCACCGAACATGTACGCGGCCATGGGCAGTGACTGGCTGAAGAGGAAATTGGTGATCACCAGGAAATAGCAGAGGATTACGACGAGGTGCGTATCCCGCGGACTGCGAACCTCCAGCAGTTTCAGCAGCAACATCACGACCAGCAATGCCACGCCGGCGTTTTTGCCCAGCAGGGTATCGTAGTGCAGCAGGACACCGGCGCCGCCGGCAAGCGTGACCAGCCACAACAGGATGCGCGGCAGTTGCCGTGCCGGATGTCGCAACAGCAGCAGGTCCAGCAGGGCGGCAGCGACGACGAACACCGTCAGCCACCAGGGCAGTCGCGGCAGATGCGGCAGCACCACCAGGACAACGGCGACCAGTAGCCAGACCCGGGTATGGCGCGGCAGTTGCGCCGGCTGCCTGTGGCGTGGTTTAGCCAAAGCGGGCCAGTGCCTCGAGGCAACGCTGCCGGTGGGGCATATCGCTGCCGATGGCGATCTCGCAGCCGGGCAGTCGCAGTCCGAAAGGCTGGTGATACTGGTGCGCATCGATGACCCAGCGGCACAGCTGGCTGAGGCGGGCCTCGGTTCCCAGCTCCGGCAGCGCCGCCCAGTCGAGCCAGACCTCCTCGGCACGGTCACCACCGAACTGCTTGACCAGCAGCGTCTGGTCGCGCGCGGCCGCCTTCCAGAAGACATGCCGCGGCGAATCCCCCGGACGCCAGGGACGAAAGCCCACGAAGTCGTCCACCCCGCGGCCCTTGTCACCGCTTTGCCGCGGTTTGTAGGCCGGGCTTTGCGGCGCCACACGCGCCGGCCCCGGCCGCGGATACACGCTGCACGCCAGCGGCAGTTCCACAAACGCCCAGGCGCGGAACAGGCCCAGCGGGTAGCGGGTGGAAACGGTGCAGCGACCCAGCGGCAGGACGCCCCTGTGTGTGCTGCTGCGCCAGAGCATGACGCTGCGGGTTTGCTGTTGTGCCAGGTCGGTCACAACGGGTGCCTCGCCGGACAGTTCCAGCTGTACACCGGGTCGGCGCAGCGCACCGGGGTTGTTGATGAGCAGTTCAAAACCGGCGCGCTGTCCGGAAAACGCGGGGTGGGTCCTGCCGGCGGTGAATCCCAGCCCGGCCAGGTTGCGGTAGGTGTGCAGGATCGAGACCAGCGCCACGCCACCCACCAGAAAGGTAAACAGGTGGCCCATGCTGTTGTTGTAGTTGATGGAGCCAAACAACATCAGCGCCAGCATGCCTGCAAATACCAGTCCCGCCGCAGTGGGGAGGATATACACCCGTGACCGGTCCAGCACCACGGGGCCTGGCTCGACGCCGCTGCCGCGCAGGAAGCGCCCCGGACTGAAACGCTGGCGCAGGCTCAGGGGCTGCATGCCATGCCTGCCGGCCAGTCCGGGCTAGGGGACCGGCACCGCCTGCAGCAGCACCTCCGCCGGTGCATTCGCAGACAGGGCGTCGTCCGGTGCGGCGGTCGGCAGCAGGCGGTGGTTGACCACCGGTGGCAGCACGGTCTGCAGGTCTTCCGGCAGCACCAGGTCGCGGTCCTGCAGGAATGCCCAGGCTTTGGCGCTGTGCAGCAGCGCCAGGCCGGCGCGTGGTGACAGGCCGTGCTGGAAATGTGGTGACTGGCGGCTGAATGTCAGCAGGGCCTGCAGGTAATCCAGCAGCGCATCTGCGGCGTGCACCGCGTGCACCTGTTGCTGCAGCGCCAGCAGCTGTGTGCCGGAAACGAGCGGGGTGATGCCGGCCAGCAGCTCGCGGCGGTCCTCGCCCTGCAGCAGCTGCCGCTCGGCAGCGATATCGGGGTAGCCGAGTTCGATGCACATCAGGAAGCGGTCCAGCTGTGATTCCGGCAGCGGGAAGGTCCCGATCTGGTGCAGCGGGTTCTGCGTGGCGATCACGAAGAACGGCTGCGGCAGGGCACGGCTCTCGCCCTCGACAGTGACCTGGTATTCCTCCATGGCCTCCAGCAGGGCGCTCTGGGTCTTGGGTGTGGCGCGGTTGATTTCATCGGCCAGCACGATGTTGGCGAACACCGGGCCCGGGTGAAAACGGAAGTCCGCAGTGTCGCGATTGTAGATCGAAACCCCGAGGATGTCGGTCGGCAGCAGATCGCTGGTGAACTGGACGCGCTGGTAGTGCAGCCCCAGCACCCGGGCCAGGGCATGGGCCAGGGTGGTCTTGCCGACGCCGGGCAGGTCCTCGATCAGCAGGTGTCCGCGGGCCAGCAGGCAGGCCAGAGCCAGGCGTAGCTGCTGTTCCTTGCCCAGGATGATTTCACCCAGGCGGGCGATGCCTGCATCCAGGATTGACGACATGCGGCGTATCTTGAGGGGGGGGCAAGGTCGCGTCAATGCCACATGCCACCGGAGGCAGTCCTCCGGAGGGATGTCCCGGGCAGGCAACACCGCCGTCTGCCGGGTTGCCCGTTGCCGGCGCATTTGATTCATTGAGCTGGCAGGTGGAGTTGCCATACTATAGACGGGGCTGTGCGGCACACCGGTGCCGCAGTCCCGTCGCTGTCGCCGGTCATGCTGCAGGCTTTAACATGCGGCTCCTGTACTACCGATATCTGCAGCTTGTCTGCAGCAGGATTGCACAAGGTGTCTCACAGGCGTATTCCGTTCTTAGAAAACAGGTAAGTGACGTGAAGCCAAAACCCGTTTTGCTGACCATTTTCGACGGCTTCGGCCTGAATCCCAGCCGTGCGCACAATGCCTGGGCGCTGGCCCGCACCCCGCACCTGGACCACTATTTCGCAACCAATCCGCACTCGGTGCTGCAGGCCTCCGGCAGGGCGGTCGGGCTGCCGGACGGCCAGTTCGGCAACTCCGAGGTGGGACACCTGACCCTGGGCTCCGGACGTGTGCTGGAACAGGACCTGACGCGCATCGCCAACGCCCTCTACGACGGGTCGCTGGCGGAAAATCCGGTATGGCAGGATCTGCTGCAGGATACCCGCCGCCTGCATCTCGCGGGTCTGGTGTCGGATGGCGGGGTGCATTCGCACATCGACCACTTGCTGGGTCTGCTGGACCTGTTGCGCAAGACCGATATCGAGCCGGTATTGCATATCTTCACGGACGGGCGTGACACCGCGCCGAAGGCGGCCTTGCGCTACCTTGTCACGGTCGAGGAGGCCCTGGAGAAACTCGGCAGGGGCAGCATCGCCACGGTCAGCGGCCGTTATTGCGCCATGGACCGGGCGTTGCACTGGGACCGCACGCATCGGGCGTGGAATGCCATGGTGCGTGCCCAGGGACTGCAGGCGCACACGCCGCGCGAGGCGATACAGCAGGCCTATGCACGCGGCGAGGGCGACGAATTCATCCAGCCCACCGTGATCGCCGGACACGAACGCATTGCCAAGGAAGAGCCCATCCTGTTCTTCAATTTCCGCAGTGACCGGGCGCGGCAGCTGTCGGCGGCCCTCGGTCTGGAAAACTTCGATGGCTTTGAACGGGAAAACATCAGCACCCGCCGCCTGGTGTGCATGACCGAATACAATGCCACCTTCCCGTTCCCGGTGCTGTTTGCAGCGCAGATACCTGACCAGGTGCTGGCGCAGGTCATCAGCGATGCCGGCCTGCGCCAGCTGCATTGCGCCGAGACGGAGAAATATCCGCACGTGACCTATTTTTTCAACGGCGGTCGCGAGCAGGCCTATCCCGGGGAGGATCGGGTCATCGTGCCGTCCCCCAGGTTGCTACCTATGACCTGCAGCCGGAAATGAGCGCCGCCAAGGTTGCCGACCAGTTGATCAACGCCATCAACTCTGACAACTATGAGTTCATCGTGACCAATTTCGCCAACACGGACATGGTCGGGCATACCGCGCGTCCGGAGCCGGTGATACGTGCGGTCGAGGCGCTGGATTGCGAGAGCCAGCGGGTGTTCCGCGCGGCGCTGGAGCGCGGCTGGCGCATAATGCTGACCTCGGACCATGGCAACTGTGACGAAATGGTCAACCCCAATACGGGTGAACCGCACACCCAGCACAGCGAGTTCCCGGTGCCGTTCCTGCTGATGGGGCAGGGCCCGGTGCGCCTCGGTATCGGCCGTGGCCTGGCAGATATCGCGCCGACCGTGCTGGACCTGCTGGGCCTGCCGCGGCCCCCGGCGATGACCGGGCGCAGCCTGATCCTCAGGGATGGCCTGAGATAACCGGAGCGAAACATGACCAACAACATCGTCGTACTTGCGCTCAATCCCGCCCTGGATGTTGGCTACGAGTTGCCGCAACTCATCGCCGATCGCAAGGTGGCGGCTGACAAGACCTATTACCATCCCGGCGGCAATGGCATCAATATTTCCCGCGGGCTGACGGAACTGGGTATGCCGCTGCAGTGCGGCAGCGTGCTGGGTGGAGTCAGCGGAGATGTCGTGCTGCACTTGCTGGGTGACAGCCTGGGTAAAAATCACAAGGTTTTTCACGTCGATGACGAGACGCGCCTGAACGTCACCCTGCTGCAGCAGAACCCGCCCGGCCAGTACGAGGTCGACAGCCGTGGACCCGAGATACCGGCGCAGCTGCTGGAAGAAATCACGGCCTGGGTGCTGCAACACAGCAGCACCGGGTATACCGTGCTCAGCGGCTCGCTGCCGCCCGGGGTGCCGGATGATTACTACCGCCGGCTGGCCGAGCGCATCGGCGAGCAGGGCGGGCGCGCCGTGGTGGAGGCGCACGGGGCGGTGCTGACAGAGGCGCTGGAAGCCAGGCCCTGGATGCTGCGGCTCAATCAGTACGTGCTGGAAATGAGCATCAACCGGAGTATGGAAAGCATCGAGGATATCGCCGCCGCGGCCCGCGAGCTGCAGCAGCGCGGCATCGCGAACGTGTGTATTTCGCTTGGCGGGCGCGGTGCAATCCTGGTCGATGCCGATGGCAGCTACCATTGCAGCGCGCCGCGGGTGCGGGTGCATTCAACCGTGGGCTGCGGCGATTCGCTGGTTGCCGGCCTGGTAACTGCGGCCCACCGGGGCGGCGATGCCGAGGCTATGTTGCGTCTCGGCGTTACCTGCGGCAGTGCTACCGCAAGCCACCAGGGTACCGAGCTGTTTACCCGGGCAGAAATCGAGGACTCGAACTACGAACTGGATGTAAGGACGCTCGACCTCTAGGAGCCTGTCGGACTCAGGATGATTCTACTGCGGCGGTGGGAGAGCGGCCCAAATCGCCCCGATGTCTCGTTGCGCAGGATCCACTATGCGCCTCGAAATCGTGACAATTTGTTCTCACTCTCCCATCCGCCTTGCTACGAACCCCTGAGTCCGGCAGGCTCCTGGCTACCCCCGCAGCCTTGCAGTGCCTTTTGTACCGGGTCCGGGATGTTCCCCCGGCGGTGATTTTTTCGCTCCAGGATGACGCAAGTCAAACCGCGGGGCGGGGTGGTGACGGTAAACTGGTCGGCAGTCATGTGCGGCACGCGCAGTGCAAGCCTGACAAGGTGTCCTGACGGCGGGACTGAATTTTTATCACGCTGCATCCGCGGCAAACAGGTAACGAGACTTCTGGCAGGCATTCTTCCATGGGTTCTACAGGTTCGGAACAGCAATCCCGTACCCCGGTGATCAACGCCCGTCTCGGCCGTCTGCTGGGTGTTGTGCTGCTGCTGTTCTCGCTGCTGGTCGTCAACTCGGTGTACCTGGCCGCCATCACCTGGCTGGAATACCGCAGCGGCGGGATCTACGAGGACTATTTCTACCTGCTGATGTTCCTGCTGCACCTGGTGCTGGGGCTGCTGCTCACGCTGCCGCTGCTGCTGTTCGCGCTGGCTCACATGCGGCGCGCCTGGCAACGCCCCAACCGCTATGCGGTGCGTGCGGGTATGGCGCTGTTCGGGTCCACCCTGCTGCTGCTGTTCAGCGGCCTGCTGCTGACCCGGTTCGGTTTTTTCGAGGTCAACGATCCACTGCTGCGGGAAATCGGTTACTGGCTGCATGTCGGCAGCCCCTTTGCCGTTGCCTGGCTGTTCGTTCTCCACCGCCTGGCGGGGCCGCCGCTCCGCTGGCACGTTGCCGTGCGCTGGTCGCTCGCGGCCGCGGCCTTTGCCGGTGTCATGCTGCTGTGGAACCTCGGCAACCGTGACAGCAGCGACCCTGAACTCGTCACCACTTTCCCGCCGTCGCTGGCCGCGTTGTCCGGCAGCGAGACCATTCCGGTGGAACATCTGATGACGGACGCGGTCTGCAGGGAATGCCACGAGGATATTGCCCGCCAGCACGAATACAGCATGCACCGCTTCAGTTCCTTCAATAACCCGGCCTACACCTTCACCGTGCGGGAGGCCCGCGAGGCGGTGCTGCAGCGTGACGGCACGGAGCAGGCCACGCGCTTCTGCGCCGCCTGTCACGACCCGGTACCGTTGTTCAGCGGGCGCTTTGACGACCCGGAATTCGACACCGAAAAGGATTCCAGTGCCCGGGCCGGCATCACCTGCATGAGCTGCCATGCAATCACGCAGCTCAACGGGGTCTTCGGCAACGGCAACTACACCCTGGTAGACCCGCCGCGCTATCCGTTCGCGTTCAGCGACTCCCCGTTGCTGCAGGCCGTCAACCGCCAGTTGATCAAGGCGAAGCCGGCATTTCACAAGGAGACGCTGCTCAAGCCGCTGCACCGCTCGGCCGAGTTCTGCGCCGCCTGTCACAAGGTGCACCTGCCGGTCGAGGTTAACAACTATCGCTGGCTGCGCGGCCAGGATCATTACGACAGCTTCCTGTTCAGCGGCGTTTCGGGTCACCGCGTCGACAGTTTCTACTACCCGCAGCACGCCGTCGCGCGCTGCAGCATGTGCCATATGAAGCTGGCTGCGTCCGCCGATCCCGCGGCGCGGGATTTCGACGCCAGTGGCCGGCGCAGTGTGCACAACCACCGATTCGCCGCGGCCAACACCGGTGTCGCGCATCTGCTGGGGATGCCCGATGAGGTTATCGCGGCCCAGCGGGAGCGGCTCGCAGACGTCACCCGTGTGGACATCTTTGCCATCAAGGAGGATGGCCGGATAGACGGACAGCTGCATGCCCCGCTGCGCCCGGCGCTGCCGGTACTGCAGCCGGGCAGGCGCTACCTGGTCGAGGTGGTGGTGCGCACCACCGGCCTCGGTCACCAGCTGACGCAGGGCACGGCGGATTCAAACGAGTTGTGGCTGGACATCAGCGCCATTGCCGACGGCCGGGCGCTGGGTCGCAGCGGCGCCATGGATGCTGTGGGCGGCGTTGATCCCTGGGCCTACTTCGTCAACGCCTATGTCCTGGATCGGGACGGCAACCGGATCGACCGCCGCAACGGACAGGATATTTTCGTGGCGCTCTACAATCACCAGATTCCGCCGGGTGCCGCCAGCGTGGTGCACTATGCCTTGACCGTGCCGGTGGACGTGCTGGGCCCGGTGGAACTGAACGCCAGCCTGCGGTACCGCAAGTTCGACACCACCTACCTGCGCTACATCCAGGGCGACGCCTTCAGCATAAATGATCTGCCGGTAACCACCATGGCGATGGACCGGGTGGTGTTGCCGGTAGCGGTACAGGAAACCGTGGCGGCGCAGGTATCGGAGATTCCCGCAACAGAGCGCTGGAACGATTACGGCATCGGCCTGCTGCGGGAGGGCAATGCGGGCGCCGACAAGGGCGAGTTGCGCCAGGCCGAGGTCGCATTCCGGGAGGTCGAGGCGCTGGGTGATGGCAGGGGCGCATTGAATCTCGCGCGGGTGTATTTCAGGGAGGGACAGCTGGAGGAGGCCGCCGCCGCACTGCGCCGGGCCGACAGCGGCACCCCGGCGGCGCCCCCCTGGAGCATTGCCTGGTTCAGCGCACTGATCGACCGCGAGAACGGCCAGCTGGATGCGGCCATCGAAACGCTGGAGTCCATCGCAGCGACGCGTTTCAACGAGGCGCGCGAGCGCGGCTTCGACTTCTCCCGGGACATCCGTGTGCTGAATGAACTGGGCCGCGCGGAATACGAGCGCTCCCGCTTGCTGCGCGGCAAGGCCCGCGAGCAACAGCGCCACGCGGCACTGGAACGCGCCCGCGACTGGTTCGTCAAGACGCTGGCAATCGAGCCGGAGGACCTCACGGCACATCACAACCTCGCGCTGGTCTACGACGCCCTCGGCGATACGCAGTCGGCCGGGCGGCATCGCGCGCTGCGCGAGAAGTATCGCCCGGACGACCATGCCATCGAGCATGCGGTCGCAATCCACCGCACCAGCAACCCGGCGGCCGATCATGCCGCGGCGGCCATTGCCATTTATGACCTTAACCGCGAACCCGAGACCGGCCCCGGCGTGGCAGCTGTCCTCACGCGCCTGTCCACGGAACCCGTTTCCCTGCAACCACTGCCCTGAACATGCAAGCACCGGAAAACAGGCCAAAACCGCAAGAGACCGTGATTCGCCGGGCCTTTTACCGGTCACTTGCCGTCATCGCGGGCATTGCCTGCGTGGCAGCCGTGCTGTGGTACCTGTCACGGGCCGGCGAAACCCCGCAGTCGGTCGAGGAGGCCGTGGTCAGCGGGCCGGTGGACGTGACGGCGTCGCCCCGGGAAACCCCGCCTGTCGTGCGCTTCACCGACATCACCACCGCGGCGGGTATCAAGTTCGTGCACGTCAATGGCCGCTACGGCGAGAAGCTGATGCCGGAGACCATCGGCAGTGGCGCGGCCTTTATCGATTACGACAACGACGGCGACCAGGACCTGCTGCTGGTGAATTCCAGCGAATGGCCGGGTCACGAACAGGGGACCAGGGCAACCCTCGCCCTGTACCGCAACAACGGCAGCGGCGGCTTCGAGGATGTGACCCGGGCAAGCGGGATGGCCATCCACTGCTACGGCATGGGCGCAGCCGTCGGCGACTACGATAATGACGGCTGGACGGACCTGTACATCACCACGCTGGGCGGCAACTACCTGCTGCGCAATACCGGCGGCCGCTTCAGCGACGTCACGGCAAGCGCCGGTGTGGCCGGCCTGGACGACGACTGGAGCACGGCGGCGGCCTTCATCGACTACGACAACGACGGCGACCTTGACCTGTTCGTCGGCAACTACGTGTTGTGGTCACGCAAGGTCAACCTGGAGATCGATTTCCAGGTCACCGGTCTGGGTCGCGCCTACGGAGCGCCCAACCACTTCACCGGCGCTGCCAACCGCCTGTACCGCAACGAGGGCGGCGGGCGATTCAGCGACGTGTCTCATGCGGCCGGCATCGTCATTACCGACCCAGGGACCGGCCTGCCGGAGGGCAAGACGCTGAGCGTGGCGCCGGTCGACTACGACGGCGACGGCTGGCTCGACCTGTTCGTCGCCAACGATACCGACAGGAACTTCCTTTACCACAATCTCGGCAACGGCCGCTTCGAGGAAGTCGGTGCTCTGGAGGGCGTCGCCTATGACCGCAACGGCAAGTCCACCAGCGCCATGGGCATAGACGCCGCCTGGTTCCGCAATGATAACGACCTGGGTGTCGGCATTGGCAACTTCGCCAACGAAATGAGCTCACTGTTCGTCACCGCGGACGGTGTCGCGCCGTTCGCCGACGAGGCCATCCTGGAAGGTTTCGGGCCGGCCTCACGGCTGGCACTGACCTTCGGCCTGTTCTTCTTCGACTACGACCTGGACGGCCGCCAGGACCTGTTCCAGGCAAACGGGCACCTGGAGAACGACATCAACATCGTGCAGCCCAGCCAGACCTATGCGCAATCCCCGCAGCTGTTCTGGAACTGCGGGGAGACCTGTCGCACGCGCTTCGTCGAGGTCAGTGACAGCGGCGACCTCTCTGATCCACTGGTCGGACGCGGTGCCGCCTATGCGGACATCGACGGTGACGGCGATCTCGACATCGTGGTGGTGCAGAACGGCCGCCGCGCAGTGCTGCTGCGCAACGACCAGCAACTCGGACATCACTGGCTGCGGCTGCGGCTCGAGGGCCGCCGTTCGAACCGCAGTGCCATCGGCGCCCGGGTCGAACTGACGGCAGGCGGCGTCAGGCAGCGGCGCCTGGTCATGCCCACGCGCAGTTATCTGTCACAGGTGGAACTGCCGCTGACCTTCGGTCTGGGCGACACGAACCGGGTGGATGCCCTGCGCGTTACCTGGCCGAGCGGGCAGGTGCAGCACGTCGCGGTCAGGGATGTCGATACGGAGATCAGGATCATCGAGCCACAGGCGGAGTAAGCAGGTGAAGACGAATCTCATTCCGGGTCTGCTGCTCGCACTGCTGCTGGCACCGTCCGGCATCCTGGCGGACAGCCTGGAGACGCTGCCGGAGGATCGGGCAGGGCTGCTGCCGGTAGCGCTGCCGAACCTGGCGGGGCAACCGGAAGACATCAGCAGGGTACTGGTCGAGGTGCGCGCCCAGGTCGATGTTCTGTTGCAGTCCGGCGCGGCGGGGGAGGCAGAACTGGCCGATGCCTACGGCGACCTCGGCTCGCTGTACCAGACTCACCAGCTGGGGCAGGCGGCGGAGCGCTGCCTCGAGAATGCGGTGCAGCTCGCGCCCGGCAGTTTCCGCTGGGCCTATTACCTCGCCTGGGTCACGCTGCAGTCGGGACGCAACGAACTGGCGCTGCAGCGCTTCGAGACGGCACGCAAGCTAGATCCCGATTACGCTGTGCTCACCCTGCGCATGGCGGATGCCTGGCTCGATCTGAACCTGCAGGACCAGGCGCAGGCGGCTTACCAGTCGGTCGCCGACACCGAGGGGCTGCAGGCTGCCGCCCGCTACGGGCTGGGGCAGCTCGCCCTGCTGCGGCGTGACTATACACAGGCGGTCGATTACCTGACACAGGTGCTGGTGCTGGATCCCGCAGCAACGCAGGTGCACTACCCGCTGGCGCAGGCACTGCGCGCGCTGGAACAGAACGATGCGGCCCGGGAGCACCTCGCGCTGCGCGGCAGCGGCCTGCCGACCGCCAGGGATCCCCTGGTGGAAGAACTGCTGGCCTTGAAGTCGGGCGCCCGGCTGCATTTCAGCCGCGCCATGAAGGCGGTTCGCAAGCATGACTATACTGCCGCGGTGACAGACTTCGAGCAGGGGCTGCAGCATGACCCGGAGAATTCCGATGCCCGCGTCAGCTACGCTCGCGCCCTGTATCTCGCGGGTGACAGCGATGCCGCCCGCGCGGCGCTCGAGGCCGTGCTGGACGCACAGCCGGAACACGTCACGGGGCGCTTCCTGTTCGCTGTGCTGCAGGAGGAATCAGGTGCAACAGCCGCGGCCGTCAGTAACTACCAGCGGGTGCTGGAGCAGGACCCGGCGCACGCGGGCGCCCACTTCTACCTGGCCAACTATTACTTCCGGCAAGGCAGGCATGACGCAGCGGCGCAGCATTACGCGCAGGCAGTGGCGGCCGATGCGCGCAATGTCCCCGCGCGCCTGCTGCAGCTCACGGCGCTGCAGAGCATTCCCGTGCCTGACGTTGAGCTGCGGCAGCAGCTGGAAACCGCGGTGCAGCAGGTTCCGGAACAGCCCTTGTTTACCGTCAGGCTGATCCGCCTGCTATGCACCAGTCCCGACGCGGATGCGCGGGACCCCGCCGGGGCACTGCAACTGGCCGAGCGGCTGGCCGCTGACCAGGCATTCCCGCCGTACCGCGAACTGCTGGCGCTGGCCTATGCTTCCACAGGCGACTTTGAACAGGCCGCAGACACCCAGGAAGCGCTCCTCTCGCTGGCTGTCTGGACCATGCCGGGAGAGGCCGCCCGCCTGGAGAAGGGGTTGTCGGCCTATCGGGAAAAGCGGTTGCCGACGGGGGATGATCTGCCCATGCTGCCGCCTGTCCAGCCGCCGCCGCTGAACGTGACGGCGGTGTTTCGCGATTACCCGACAGCCAGGCCTTACTAGTTTTATGGCCATAGAGAAATACGGGCACTCAGCCTGACCTGTCAGCATTTGCCGGTTTTCTGTTTCAGGTATGCCGGTCCGCCCGGCCCCCCCGCAGCTGGACAGGCGCGGGCGGCATGATCTATACACCGGGTACAGGCAAGCGTTGCGCACGGGGGTGAGAATGACAAGGCATTTGCTGCTGGCAGGCATCGTCGCGCTCATGTGGTGCACCGCAGGTGTACCTGCAGCAGCTGCGCCTCCGACTGCTCCCGATCCCGAGGCCGTCGCCCTCATCGAGGCGCTGGATATCAGGGAAGCGTCCACGCCGGTCAGGGACTGGCCCCGCTGGCGCAAGCCGGAAAAAATCACCGTTTACCTCCCGCCGCGTCTTGTTCCTGCGCGCAGCGATTACCGGGACTGGCTGCAGCGTGCGGCGGGTGATGCGCGCCTGGTATTCGTGGACTCCGTGGAGGCGCTGGAGCTGGAGAAGGATGACACCGACGTGTATCTCGGCCTTTGCGATCATGTGTCGCCTGACATGCCGCAGCTGCGCTGGGTGCAGAACTACTACGTCGGCATCGATCGCTGTACGGACAAGCCGCGGTTGCTTGATGGCGATGTGCTGCTGACCAATACCAGCGCCATTCCCGGGCCCGGCATGGCCGAGCATGCCATGACCATGATGCTGATGCTGGCGCGCCAGATGCCCGTGTACTACCGTCAGCAACTGCAATCGGAGTGGCGCCACCTGCCTGACACCGGCAGCCAGGTGATGGAGGTCAATGGCAAGACGCTGCTGGTCGTCGGACTCGGCGGCATCGGCCGCCAGGTCGCGCAACGCGCGCATGCTCTCGGCATGCGCGTCATCGCGACCCGCAATACCCGCCGCGAGGCTCCTGATTTTGTCGATTACGTCGGACTTGCGGACGAGTTGACGACACTGGCCAGGGAGGCCGATGTGGTCGTGAACATTACACCGCTGACCGCGGCGACGAGTGGCATGTTCGACCGGGACTTTTTCAGGGCCATGAAGCCGACCGCCTGGTTCATCAACATCGGCAGGGGTAAAAGCGTGGTTACAGCAGATCTGGTGGCAGCGCTGGAGAACGGGGAAATCGCCGGTGCGGGGCTGGACGTAACCGATCCGGAACCGCTGCCGCCGGATCACCCGCTGTGGTCACTGCCCAACGTACTGATCACGCCGCACAGCAGCGGGGGGTCGGACCAGTTGCAGCATCGCTTGTGGATACTGGTGCGCGAGAATCTGCGCCGCTACACTGCCGGTGAACCGTTGTTGAATGTTGTCGATGTGAAACGCGGTTATTGAGGCCGCTCCGCGCCATCAATCCTGTTTCCGTCTGGCCCTTGCAATCAGGGCTGCCAATTCCGCCATCGTGGCATCCGCCCTGCGACGGTCAGGCGGTTTGCGGCGGTCTCTGACCACCAGGAAACCGCCGCTGTCCTGCAGCGGAAATTCGACATCCATACCCCAGCGCCTTTCGCCAGCTTGTCTTCTTGTGCTTAGCATGTTTGCGGTCCCTCATTTCGAAGTATTGAAGATCGTCCCGAATATGCAAGCCGGCAGGGTTGGAAAGGCGTTATTTTTTCATGCGCCGCTGGCGTGCTTTGCGTAAGTGTTTGTACCTATATATCAGTGTTTTGTTATATGCACTGATCGAGGGTATAGTCGCGCAGTCTGGTCCTGGTCCAGCCTGGGCCGGGGTGGCGGTGCAACCAGGCAAACATCGATGTGCAACATCACTGGAGGAGCTACACAATGGGGCAAGCCTTACACAGCATTGGCAGTGAACCTGAGCACACTGTTGAAATCGTGATACATGTTTCGGAGAACCTGGAGGAAGGGCAGCGCAGTGACCTGGTCAGCGCGCTGGAGCAGCAGGAGGGCATCACGTCCGCGGAATTTTGCCAGCTGCGCTCTCATCTCATGCTGGTTCGCTACGATCGTAACCGGTATTCCTCGCAGGATGTACTCGGCAGCGTCAGGTCGCAAAAACTCCACGCCAGGCTGATCGGTCCTGTGTAACAGGGGCGCATCGTTACCACAGCCGTGTTTGCCGGCAGTACCCCGCCAGCTGGCGGGGTACTGCATTTCTTGCCAGAATACGCCGCGGTCCCGTACGCATAAACTGCATGAAGTTGTGATTACCGGACCCGGGATTCTGGCCAGCCAGGCAAATGCATAATCTTAAACGAGGAAGAGGCAATGTCAGCAGCTACAAACGTATCGGGCAAGGCACTCGCGGAAATGTCGCCGGATGAACTGAATGCATGGTTTGACCAGCGCTATGAAGAGAAACAGGCGTCTTCACGGAATGCGACGCCAAGGCTGTCCATCATGGTCACCAAGGGTACGCTCGACTGGGCCTACCCCCCTTTCATCATCGCCTCGACCGCGGCGGCCATGGGATGGGACGCCTCCCTGTTCTTTACCTTCTACGGCCTGGCTCTGCTGAAGAAGGACCTCAAGCCGAATATCAGCCCGCTGGGCAATCCTGCCATGCCCATGAAGATGCCGTTCGGGCCCAAATGGTTTCAGGGCATCGAGTGGAACATGCCCAACCTGCTGATGGCCGGCGTGCCCGGCTTCGAGACGATGGCCACGACCTTCATGAAAATGACGGTGAAGAACCATGGCATCGCCACTATTCCGGAACTGCGGGACCTCTGCATCGAGGCGGAGGTGAAACTGGTTGCCTGCCAGATGACGGTCGATCTGTTTGGCTGGAAGAAAGAGGAATTCATTCCGGAGGTGACGGAGTGGGCGGGCGCCGCAACCTACCTGACCACCGCACAGGGCGCCGACATCACGCTGTTTGTCTGAGGCGCCGGCCATGCCGGGCTGAAAAAAAAGCGCGCCCGGGAGGGCGCGCTTCCCCTGATGCCGGCTATTACTTGGCTGTGCTGCTGGTAGCCGGAGCGGCCGGTGCGACGGGTGCCGCGTAGTTGGGGTAACCACCCCAGCCGTAGCCCGGATAACCACCCCAGCCGCCGTAGCCCGGATAACCACCCCAGCCGCCGTAGCGCGGATAGCCATAGCCGTAGCGGGGATAGCGCCATAGCCGTAGCCGGGATAGCCGCCCCAGCCGTAACCGGGATAGCCTCCATAACCGTAGCCCGGGTAGCCATAGCCATACCACGGGCCACCGCCCCAGGGGCCGTAGTAGTCGTCATAGTAGTCGTTACCCCACCAGGCAGCAGCGCTGCCGGCACCCAGGGTGGCAGCACCGGCCAGGGCGGTTACGGCAGCCAATTTCAAGGTATTCTTCATAAAAGTTCCTCCTGTTGATCAAAGAAGTAAGCTCTCGACCCTTCGATCCTGGTCGATGATGCAAGGCAAGTATAGACAAATAAATGACGTGAAAATAAGTCCCTGATCGTGCCCGGGCGGTTTTGGGAAAACATTTTTGAGGGTTTCTTGATTTAGGTCAAGGGACCGGTGGACCTGGCGGGCACCGGGGTGCGGCCTCCTGACAGCGGGGCCGACAGGGGTCATGAGCCAGCCGCATCCCGTGACAGCAGCACTGCCACCAGTCGCTGCATCCGCTCGTGGTGGCTGCCCTTCCAGAAAACCTGGCCACACCCGCTGCAGATCCTGAAGTCGTCGTAGTACTTGCGGGTTTTGGGTTCCAGCCGCTCGCTGATTGCCTGTTTGGCCACGTCCACCAGTTCCCCGTTGCAGCGGGTACAGCGGGTGAACGGTGCGACCTGGCGATAGAGGTCAAAGCGGGCCAGAATCTCGCGCACCTGCTCGCGCGGCTGCTGCGCCCGCACGAAGCGGCCGTGGGTGATGATCCTGTGCTGCAACAGCGTGCGGTCGCGCGTCAGCACCGTGCGCTGCTGCTCGCTGGAAATGCGGGCAACCTCGGCGTCGCTGTAGTCATTGCGATACAGACAGTCAAGTCCCAGCAGCCGCAGGTAGCGCGCCAGGCGCCCGAGGTTGCTGTCCAGGATAAATTTCGGCTTGCGCAGGGGCGCGGGTCGCAGGCGCAGCAGTGGCGTGATATCCACGCTCTCGAACACCGGGTACACGCTGATGCGGTCACCGTTCTGCACGATGTAGGAAAAATCCACCGAGCGGCCGTTGACCAGGATCACTTCCACTTCCGTGTGCGGTACGCCAAACGCCTCGATCATATCCTTGATCGAGGCACGGCGCCCGAATTCGTGGTTGATGTCTGCGCCACGCAGGGCGGGGGACAGGAAATCGTTCAGCTCCGCGTAGAAGCGCAGGGATATACGGGACATGGTTGTCAACTAACCGGCCCGACGGCCGTGGTATCGTGCTGCGCTGTTCCGGTGCGCTGCAACGCCGCAGGCACTGGCTGTTACCGGTGCAGGCATTAATTTCGGCTGGCCACTACTAATCGGGTCATCGTTTGGTAACATTGGTCGCAATGCCCGGTCTGTATCCGGTGGTGTCCTGCGACGCCGTCGCGGTTGTCGGAATGCATCCATTCTGAAACAGGTCCCGGATTAACTTCAACAGCAGAGTGATCTCCAAGCCTATGCCGTCTTACCAGCCAAACGTACTGACCCCCCACCCCAGACTGACCGACCTGCCGCCGCTGGCGATGGACCAGGCGGCCATTGATCATGACTTCCTGCGTTACTACAACCGTACCCTGGGTCGGGACAAGACACACTGTACCAACCATTACCTGTACGAGGCGCTGGCCTACACCGTGCGCGACCGCCTGATGGAACGCTGGAAGAACACCCGCTTTTCCTACGAGGAAAAGGATGCCCGGCGCACCTGTTACCTGTCGCTGGAATTCCTGATGGGCCGCGCGCTGGGCAATGCCATGCTCAACCTCGGCATTACCGATGCGGTTACCCGGGTCCTTTACGATTACGGCATCGGGCTGGAAGAGGTGGCAGACGCGGAAAACGACGCCGGTCTCGGCAACGGCGGACTGGGCAGGCTGGCGGCCTGCTTCCTCGACAGCTGCGCCACCCTGCAGTTGCCGGTGCTGGGCTACGGCCTGCGCTATGACTACGGCATGTTCCGCCAGGAGGTGGTCGACGGCAACCAGGTGGAGGAGCCGGACCACTGGCTGCGCGACGGCAACCCGTGGGAACTGGAGCGACCGGAGTTCACGCAGCGAATCCAGTTCGGTGGCCGCACCGTGGCCTTTCGCGACGAGCATGGCAGGAAACGGGTGCGCTGGGAGTCCTCGCACGACGTACTGGCCCTGCCCTACGACACGCCCGTACCCGGCTACGGCAACGACACCGTCAACAGCCTGCGACTGTGGAAGTCCACCGCGACCGATGAATTCGACCTCGATGATTTCAACGCCGGTGACTATGCCGAGGCCGTCGCGGCGAAAAACAACGCCGAGCATATCACCATGGTGCTGTACCCGAATGATGCCAGCGTAAACGGCAAGGAACTGCGCCTGCGGCAGCAGTATTTCCTGGCGTCGGCGAGCCTCAAGGACGTCATGCGGCGCTGGACGCGCATCAACGGCAAGGAGTTTGGCAACTTCAGCGACAAGCACTGTTTCCAGCTGAACGATACCCATCCCAGCATTGCCGTGGCGGAACTGATGCGGCTGCTGATCGACGTGGAACGGCTCGACTGGAACGTTGCCTGGAAACAGGTGACGCGCTGCATGGCCTACACCAACCATACCCTGCTGCCCGAGGCGCTGGAAAAATGGCCGGTACCCATGTTCGAGCGCCTGCTGCCGCGACTGCTGGAGATCATCTACGAGATCAATGCCAGGTTTCTCACCGTGGTGGCGCGGCGCTGGCCGGGTGATACCGGGCGGCTGGCACGCATGTCCATCATCGAGGAAGGCGAGCCCACGCAGGTTCGCATGGCGCACCTGGCGATTGTCGGCAGCTTCTCCGTCAACGGGGTCGCGGAACTGCATTCCCGGCTGCTGACCGAGGAACTGTTCCAGGACTTTTACGCGCTCTGGCCGGAGAAGTTCAACAACAAGACCAACGGCGTCACCCAGCGGCGCTGGCTGGCGCTGTGCAACCCGGGCCTCAGCCGCCTGATCGGCGACCACATCGGTAACGACTGGGTCACGGACCTGGAGAAACTGCGGCAGCTGACCCCGTACGTGGAGGATGCCGCATTCCGTGAACAATGGCGCGCGGTGAAACAGGCGAACAAGCAGCGCCTTGCCGTGATGGTGAAAGCCGACACCGGCGTGGAGTTCGACACGGGCGCGATGTTCGACGTGCAGGTCAAGCGCATTCACGAGTACAAGCGCCAGCTGCTGAATGTCCTGCACGTTATCCATCTCTACAACCGCATTCGCCGCGGCGACACCGCAAACTGGACGAAGCGCTGCGTGCTGATCGGCGGCAAGGCCGCACCCGGCTATGCCATGGCCAAGCTGATCATCAAGCTGATCAACAACGTCGGCAAGATCATCAACAGCGACCCCGCGGTCGGTGACCTGCTGAAGGTCGTGTTCCTGCCCAACTACCGGGTTTCCGCCATGGAACGCGTCTGCACCGGCGCCGACCTGTCGGAGCAGATATCGACTGCCGGCAAGGAGGCCTCGGGTACCGGCAACATGAAATTCATGATGAACGGTGCCATTACCATCGGCACCCTGGACGGCGCCAACGTGGAGATACTGGAAGAGGTCGGCGAGGACAACTTCTTCCTGTTCGGGCTAACGGCGGAACAGGTCAACGAAACACGCCGCGACTACCGGCCCTGGGAAATCGTCGAGCAAGACAAGGACCTGCAGGCGGTGATGCAGCTGCTGCGCAGCGGCTATTTCAACCAGTTCGAGCCGGGCCTGTTCAATCCGGTAATCGAGTCCATCACCAGTCCGCATGATCCCTGGGTGACGGCGGCTGATTTCCGCAGCTTCATCGAGACGCAGAATTGCGTCGCCGAGGCCTATCGCGACACCGAGCGCTGGACGCGCATGAGCATCCACAACACGGCCTGCAGCGGCAAGTTTTCCACCGACCGCACCATGCTCGAATACAACCGCGATATCTGGAAGCTGCAGCCGACCTCGCCGTACCCGTCCGAGTGATCAGTGCGGAATGGCGCTCGCGGCAGGGGCGTTGTTACGGTTGACGTTCAGTTATGGCCACGGAAGAACACGGAAAAAGACACAGGCATTGCAAGAGAGGGACCGTGTTTTTCCCTGTGATCCCGTGGCTGTTTATCAGGATCCAGGCAAGTAACATGGGGGTCAGTGTGCTGTTGCCCGCTGGCCATTCAGCAGCGGCTCGAGATATTCACCGACACGCGCGGCGATGCGCGCCTGCGCCTTGCCGTTCGGGTGGATGCCGTCCGCCTGCATGAGATCCGGATGCGTGCCCACGCCGTCCAGCAGTGACGGCAGCAGCGCGACCCGGTAGTCAGCGGCGAGCGACCGGTATACCGCGCGGAACTTTTCCGTATAGCGCGGGCCATAATTCGGTGGCAGGTCGACACCGATCAGCAGGATGCCGGCGTGCTGCGCCTGCGCCTGTTCGATCATGGCGGCGAGGTTGTCACGCATGGCTTTCAGTGACAGGCCGCGCAGGCCGTCGTTACCGCCGAGTTCCAGCACGACGATATCCGGCTGGTGCGCGTCGATCGTCTGCGGCATGCGGGCACGCCCGTTTGCCGTGGTGTCGCCGCTGATGCTGGCATTGACGATCTTCCAGCCGGGATACTCCGCGGTGAGCTGCTGCTGCAGCAGGGCCACCCATCCGGCTTCGACCGGGATGCCGTAGGCCGCACCCAGGCTGTCGCCGACAATCAGCAGGGTTTCCGCTGCCGCGCCGCGCACCAGCACGAACAGCAGAAATACCGCCAGATACAGGAAACGAAGCTTCATGGTCGAGTTACAGGATAACATCATGGTCGCGGCAAGTGGCCTGGGCAAACGCGTCGACACCGCCGCCGGACCGCTGGATATCCTGGCAGATATCGAACTGAATATCCGCGCCGGCGAGGCCGTGGCGATCGTCGGGGTGTCCGGTTCCGGCAAGTCGACGCTGCTGGGCTTGCTGGCGGGACTGGACCTGCCCGGCAGCGGACAGGTCAGGCTGGCCACGCATGAGCTCAACCGGCTCGACGAGGACGGCCGCGCGCACGTGCGCAGCCAGCTGGTGGGTTTCGTGTTTCAGTCGTTCCAGCTGTTGCCGGGCATGACGGCGCTGGAAAACGTAATGCTGCCGCTGGAACTTGCCGGCGTGGCGGAGTCGCGGCTGCAGGCGACCCGGCTGCTTGCAGCGGGTCGGCCTGGCGGCACGACTGACACACTACCCGAAGCAGCTCTCGGGCGGCGAGCAGCAGCGCGTCGCCATCGCCCGCGCCTTCTCGATGCAGCCCGCCATCCTGTTCGCCGATGAGCCCACCGGCAACCTCGACAGCGCCACGGGCAAGACCATTATCGACCTGTTGTTCGAGCTCAATCGCGAGCGCGGCACGACGCTGGTGCTGGTGACGCATGACGAGGCGCTGGCCGCGCGCTGCGACCGGCACATCCGTCTCGAGGCCGGCCGTATCGTGAACGGGCAGGGCAGTACATGAAGCCGGCCGCGCGCTGGCGACTTGCCCTGCGTCTGCTGGCACGCGACTGGCGCGCCGGCGAGCTGCGCATCCTGGCCGCCGCGCATGGTGATCGCGGTAGCCGCCAGCACCGCGATCGGCTTCTTCACCGACCGGCTGGGGCGCGGCATGGTCAACCAGTCGGCCGACTTTCTCGGTGCGGACCTGGCGCTGGTGAGTCCGCGTCCCGTCGACGCAGCGTGGCTGGAGCAGGCGCGCGCGCAGGGGCTGCGGGTCAGCGAATCGCTCGAGTTCGCCAGCGTGGTGGTCAGCGGCGAGGACCTGCAACTGGCCAGCATCCGGGCGGTGGACGCCGCCTTTCCGCTGCGCGGCAGCCTGCGCACCGCGCCGCAGCCGTTTGTCGCGGACCATGGCGACAGCGGGCATCCCGGCACCGGGCGAGGCCTGGGCCGCACCGCGGCTGCTGACGCAACTGGCGCTGCAGCCGGGCGACAGCGTCGAGGTCGGCGCCCGCAGCCTGGTGATCAGCCGCGTGCTGACCTTCGAGCCCGGGCAGGTCGGCGATGTCTTCGGGGTGTCGCCGCGGCTGCTGATCAATATCGCGGATGTGCCGGCTACCGGTGTGGTGCAGCCGGGCAGCCGGCTCACCTGGCAGATCCTGTTCGCCGGTAATGAACAGCAGCTGCAACGCTACCGCGACTGGCTGCAGCCGCGGCTCGGCCCCAGCCACCGGCTGGTCGGTGTGCACGAGGGGCGGCGCGCGGTCGGCAGTGCGCTGGAGCGTGCGGAACGCTTCCTCGGGCTTGCGGTGATGGCGGCCATCGCGCTGGCCGGCGTCGCCATCGCCATGGCTGCGCGGCGCTACAGCGAACGCCACTTCGACATGAGCGCCATGCTGCGCTGCCTGGGCGCCTCGCAGCGCGACCTGCTGCAGCTCTACCTGGTGCAGCTTGCGGTGCTGGGCCTGCTGGCCAGCAGCATCGGCTGCCTGCTGGGCTGGCTGGCGCAGCAGGGGCTGCTGTACCTGCTCGCCGGTCTGTTGCCGATAGCGCCCTCCGGCACCGGTTTCTGGCCGGTGCTGGCCGGACTGGCCACGGGGCTGGTGGTGCTGGCCGGGTTTGCCCTGCCGCCGGTGATGCGCCTCAGGGGGGTGCCGCCGCTGCGCGTGCTGCGGCGGGACCTGACGCCGCTGCCGAGCAATGCCTGGCTGGTGTACGGTGCGGCCGTTGCCGCCATCGTGCTGCTGATGTGGCGCTACACGGACAATGCCAAGCTGACGCTGGCGGCGCTGGCGCGGTGCTGCCGCGGCCGGCGTGGTGCTCGGCCTGCTCGGATTTTTGCTGCTGACGCTGGGGCGGCGGCTGCATACGCGGGTCGGCGTCGCCTGGCGCTTCGGTCTGAACAACCTGTGGCGGCGCCGCGCGACCAGTGTCAGCCAGATCCTGGCCTTCGGCCTGGCCCTGATGGCGATGGCGGTCATCGGGCTGGTGCGCACCGACCTGCTCAGCACCTGGGAAAGCCAGCTGCCGGCGGACGTGCCCAACCATTTTGCCATCAACATCCTGCCGGACCAGGTCGAGTGCAGTGCGCGAGTTTCTCGGCGAGCGGAAGGTGGAGGCCTCGCAACTCTACCCCATGGTGCGCGGCCGCCTGACCCGCATCAACGGCGAGGCGGTGCGCGAGGCCGTGACCAAGGAGGCGCAGGATGACAACGCGCTCAACCGGGAACTCAACCTCACCTGGACCACGCAGCTGCAGGCAGACAACGGCATCGTCGCCGGGCGCTGGTGGCGGGAAGGCGACGCCGGCCGGCCGCTGGTGTCGGTGGAGGAGAAGCTGGCGGAGCGGCTGGGCATCGGGCTGGGCGACGAGCTGGGCTTCAGCTGTCGGCGCCGAAACCTTCACGGCCGTGGTCACCAGCATCCGCAGCGTGCAGTGGGATTCGTTCCGCCCCAACTTCTACATGGTTGTTCCCGCCCGGCGTACTCGAGGGTTTCGCCGCCACCTGGATGACCAGCTTCCACCTGCCGCCGGGTGACAAGCCGCTGCTGATCGAACTGGTGCGCAACTTCCCGGCGCTGACCATCCTGGAGATGGACCTGATCATGCGAACAGGTGGAGCGCATCTTCCGGCAGGTGACGCTGGCGGTGGAATACGTACTGCTGTTCGTGCTGCTGGCCGGTTTCGCGGTGCTGTTCGCGGCCCTGCAATCGAGCCTCGACGAACGTCTCTACGAAGGCGCCTTGCTGCGCGCGCTGGGCGCCAGCCGCCGCCAGCTGCGCGCCGGGCACCTTGCGGAGTTCGTCGCCCTGGGCCTGCTGGCCGGCCTGGTCGCCGCCATCGGCACCGAGTGCCTGGCCTGGGTGCTGTACAGCCAGGTGCTGCATTTCGACTACAGCTTTCAAGTGGCCGGTGTGGATTGCGCACGCCGCTGCTGGGCGCTGTCCTGATCGGTGCCGCCGGCTACCACGGCACGCGCGCGGTGGTGCAACGCAGCCCGATGCTGCTGCTGCGCGAGCGTTGAAATCGCGGTCAGGTGACCGCTCCTGCACTTACTGGCTGCACCTGTAGGAGCACCCCGCTGGGCACAAGCACCCCGCTGGGCATGAAGCACCCCGCTGGGCACAAGCGCCCCTGGGCGCAATGCATGCTCAATGCGCCTAAATACTCCCGGTGGGCACAAGCGCCGCCCTTCGGCGCGATTGTTCGGGGTGTATCGCGGTCAGGTGACCGCTCCTACACTTACTAGTGCACCTGTAGGAGCACCCCACTGGGCACAAGCACCCCACTGGGCACAAGCACCCCACTGGGCACAAGCACCGCCCTCCGGCGCGATTGCTCGGGGGTGGCATCGCGGTCAGGTGACCGCTGGAGGACACCATGATCCTGATCGATGACCGGCAATCCGGAGACCTGCGGTCAACCCTCGGGACGCAATGGCGTCTGATCACCGACGGCGTCATGGGAGGTGTTTCCCGCGGCATGCTTGGCCTCGATCGGCGGGAGGGACGCGACTGCCTGCGCCTGCAGGGCGAGCTCAGCCTGGAAAACAACGGCGGTTTTATCCAGGCGGCACTGGAACTCTCGCCCTCCGGCACCCTGGATGCCTCGGCGTATGCCGGTGTGGAGCTGGATGTCTGCGGTAACGGCGAGGCGTACAACGTGCACCTGAAGACCCGCCGCATCCGGCTGCCCTGGCAGCATTACCGGGCGAGCTTCATGGCGGAGCCGGGCTGGCACACCGTGCGGGTGCCGTTTGCAGCCTTCGAGGGCTATCGCATCGACGCCGCATTAGATCCCGCCAGACTGCAACGCATCGGCATCGTCGCCTGGGGCAGGGCCTTCACGGCCGACCTGTGCATCGGCCGCGTGGCCTTTTACCGCGACGCATGACGCAGCATTCCGGGACGCGCAGACGATGCCCCGCTGTACACACTGTGGTTTCACGGGCAGGCCACGCCTGCGGCCGGCCTGGCTTGCGGTGCTGGCACTGCTGGTGTGGTTGCTGCCGCTGGGCTTTCTCTCCATGGGTTTCTGGCCGTTCTTCCTGCTGCCGTCAATTGCCATCACCGCCTGGGCCGTCGGCGCGGTGCGCCGGGTGTGTCCGGACTGCTGCACTCCCTGGGAGTCCGCCGAGCGACGTGACGCTTGAGGCGATCACAGGCTTGTCTCGCCATGAGACCGCATCGACCATGCTTGCGGGTATGCGGTCCTGCAGCCTGAATTCCGTTGCCGGCCAGGGCATCTGCCGCGTATCCGGCATGCTGCTGGCCTGTCTGCCGCTGTTGTGTGGCGCCGCGACCGCAAAGGATGAGGCGGCATGGTTCGAGAGCGATGCAGAGCGGCGGGCCCTGGCGGTCAACGAGGGCGATCTCGAGTTCCTGGCCGCGGCGCCGGTGGGACGCCGCATCCTGCAGACCCGCAACCGGCTGACGCTGACCGCGGACAGCCTCGCGGATGGCTGGGTGCATCTCGACCAGTGCCAGGACAACCTGGACCCGGTGTCGTCGCTGGAGATCGTGTATGGCTACCACGCCATGCGCGACCTGCACATCGCCTCATTCCAGGGCATGGAGCGGGCATGGGTGGAGGACGCCAGTGTGCAGATGGCGAATCTCGGGGAGGGCGCGGCGCTCTGTATCACGGCCGAGGTGCAGGTGCTGCAGCCCACGGGCGCTGGGCGCTACGAGATCCGCAGCGGGCCGTTTCACCGCCGCTTTCTGGACGGTTACTATCCGTTGCGGCTGGATTACCGCGTGAGCTACCCGGCCGGCCTGCTGCGGGTGGAAGCCGTGCAGCCCGCGGTGCAGCCGGGTTTCACAGTGGTTCAGCAGCCGGGCGAGCTCAAAATAGACGCCCTGTTCGAGGGCCGCCTGACGATCCGGGTCGGCCTGCGCGCGCCGTGAAACATGCGGCAGGCTGAATACAATCGCCGCTATCGGCTACAATAGCAGTCTGAGCCGAATGGCACTTACTTAGGAAGTCCCGCGTTTGTTGCGCCCGCTCCACCCCGGGGGAGAGGGTTGGGGTGAGGGGGAAAAGCTTGAATCGAAGCGGCTTTGCTGTATCTCCCCCTTATCCTGACCTTCTCCCCAAGGAAGAGCAGGGACTGATGTTGCGGGTCCGGGTTTAAGTAAGGTCATTCCCGTCTGAACCCGGGTATTACCTCCATGACAACCATCCCCCTTCCCGTCGCCGCCACGGCCCTGTACGACTACCCGAAGTACTGGGCCGAGTGTTTCGGCACCGCGCCGTTCCTGCCCATGAGCCGGGCGGAGATGGATGCGCTCGGCTGGGATTCCTGCGACATCATCATCGTCAGCGGCGATGCCTACGTGGACCAGCCGTCATTCGGCATGGCGATCATCGGCCGCCTGCTGGAGGCGCAGGGGTTCCGGGTCGGCATCATCGCGCAGCCGGACTGGCAGTCGAGCGCCGCCTTCGAGGTGCTGGGCAGGCCGAACCTGTTTTTCGGCGTCACCGCCGGCAACATGGATTCGATGATCAACCGCTATACCGCCGACCGCAAGCCGCGCTCGGACGACGCCTACACGCCGGGCGGACAGGGCGGCGCACGCCCCGACCGCAGCTCGCTGGTGTACACGCAGCGCTGCCGGCAGGCCTGCCCCGACGTGCCGGTGGTGCTCGGCGGGATCGAGGCCTCGCTGCGGCGCATTGCCCACTACGACTACTGGCAGGACAAGGTGCGCCGCTCCATCCTGCTGGACGCCGGCGCCGACCTGCTGCTGTACGGCAATGCCGAGCGCGCCATCGTCGAGGTCGCGCAGCGGCTTGCGCGGGGTGAGGCCATCGGCGACATTACCGACGTGCGCGGCACGGCGTTCGTGCGCCGCGACACGCCGGACGGCTGGATGGAAATCGATTCCACCCGCGTCGACCGGCCGGGCCGCATCGACCGCATCATCAATCCCTACATCAACACCACGCAGCTCGACGACTGCGAGCGGGAACGCCGCAACAGTGCGCTGTGCGGCATGCAGTACGACGAAAACGGGGCGCCGCTGGTGCAGCTTGCAGCCGCCGCGGCTGGACCGTGCGCACAGCGTGATCCGCCTGCCGGCGTTTGAAAAGGTGCGCAACGACAAGGTGCTCTACGCGCATGCCAGCCGCGTGCTGCACCTGGAAACCAACCCCGGCAACGCGCGCGCGCTGGTGCAGAAGCACGCCGATGTCGACCTGTGGCTGAACCCGCCGCCGATGCCGCTGACCACGGCGGAGATGGATTACATCTTCGGGCTGCCCTATGCGCGCGTGCCGCATCCCGCCTACCGGGGGATGCGCATTCCCGCCTGGGAAATGATCCGCTTCTCGGTGAACATCATGCGCGGCTGCTTCGGCGGCTGCACCTTCTGTTCCATTACCGAGCACGAGGGCCGCATCATCCAGAACCGCTCGCAGGAATCCATCCTGCGCGAGATCGGGGAGATCCGCGACAAGGTGCCGGGTTTCACCGGCGTGATCTCCGACCTCGGCGGGCCGACGGCGAACATGTACCGTATCGCCTGCAAAAGCCGCGAGATCGAGGCCGCCTGCCGCAAGCCGAGCTGCGTCTGGCCCGGCATCTGCCCGAACCTGAACACCGACCACTCGGCACTGACGCAGCTGTACCGCGCCGCGCGCCGGCTGCCGGGCATCAAGAAGGTGCTGATCGCCTCGGGCCTGCGCTACGACCTCGCGGTGGAAGACCCGGAATACGTGGAGGAACTGGTCACCCACCACGTGGGCGGTTACCTGAAGATCGCCCCGGAGCACACCGAGGACGGTCCGCTGGCGAAGATGATGAAACCGGGCATCGGCGCCTACGACCGTTTCAGGAAAATGTTCGAGAAATTCTCGAAGGCGGCGGGCAAGGAACAGTACCTGATCCCGTATTTCATCGCCGCGCATCCGGGCACCACGGACGAGGACATGCTGAACCTGGCGCTGTGGCTGAAGCGCAATGGCTTCCGCGCCGACCAGGTGCAGGCGTTCTATCCCTCGCCGATGGCGACCGCCACGGCCATGTACTACAGCGGCAGGGACCCGCTGAAGAAAGTGAGCTACAAGAGCGCCGCTGTTGCCAGCGTCAAGGACCCGGAACAGCGCCGGCTGCACAAGGCCTTCCTGCGCTACCACGACCCGCACAACTGGCCGCTGCTGCGCGCCGCACTGGAAAGGATGGGGCGCGCCGACCTGATCGGCGACGGCCTGCGGCAGTTGATTCCGCAAGAACAGCCGGATACCCGCCAGGCCTACAAGGCGCCGCGCCGCAAGAACTCCGCCGCCGCGCACCAGCGGCGCACCCGGGGCGGCAGGCTGCTGACGCAGCACACCGGTCTGCCGCCGCGCGATGACGGCGGGGGGCGGCGCGGCAAGCGGGGCGGGTCAGGCTGAGCGCTGCTCGGCGGTCGGCGCCGGCGGCGGCACGGAACTCATCATCTGTCCGACCAGCCAGGGGGTATGATCAAGCCGCTGGACAGAACCGGATCGCCACGACTATATTCCCTGCAACCCACGGGAAGTCTCCATAGGCAGCCGGCATGATGTCATACCCGCGACACGTACTGCTGGTCATGCTGCTGCTGTACTGCGCGGCCGGTCTGTTTCGGCTCGCTGACCTGCAGTCGCCGGGTACCCTTGTCGAGCGGGAATTTCGCTCAGCGATCATTGCGCGCACCCTGTATTTCAACATGCAACCGCCGGAAGCGGTCTGGCGAAAGCAGGTCGCGGAGACGAGCTGGCGGCGTGAGGGCCGGCTGGAGCCGCCAGTGAACGAATTCCTGGTTGCAACCGCCTATTACCTGACCGGCGGGGAACATCCGTGGATCAGCCGTATCTTCGGTACCGTCTTCTGGCTTGCCGGGGGCCTGTTCGTGTTTGCAATGGCCCGCCGCGTGGCCTCACCCGCCCTTGCGCTGGTGCCGCTCGGTTTCTACCTGCTTGCGCCGCTTGGCGTGATTACCAGTCGCAGTTTCCAGCCTGACTCGCTGATGATCCTGGTGCTCCTCGCCAGTCTGCACGCGATGCTGCGGCATGCGGAGGCGCCGAGCGGAGGTCGTTTTGCCTGGCTTGCCCTGTGCAGTGCCGCCGCAGTGCTGGTCAAGTCGCTGGTCGTGTTCATGGTGCTGTTCGTCTTCGTGGCGCTGACGCTGCACCGCAAGAGGTTTCGCGGCCTGTTCAGTGTCGAGGTTGTCACGTTCGGACTGCTGTGCCTGCTGCCGACACTGCTGTGGTACACCTGGAGTGCGCTTGCCGCTCCGGTCTATGATCCCGGCATCCGTTCCGCCACAGCTGCCGGAACGCCTGGCTCGATGTTTGTAAGGCAGGTCCTGTTCAGCATGTTTTCAGAACGGCTGCTGGAACCCCGCTTCTGGCTCGACTGGGCACGGCTTGCACTGGGCCTGGTCGGCTACCTCATGCTGCCGGCAGGCTTTCTCGGTGCGTTGCTGCTGGAACGCGGCCCGCTCAGGGCGCTGCTTCTGGGAGGATGGGCCTCGTATCCGTTGTTCGGTATCGTCTTTTCACGCCTGATTGCAGATCACGGCTACTATCATCTGCAACTGGTTCCGCTGGTTGCGCTGGGCCTGGCGCCGGTAGCGCAACGGTTCTGGCATTACCTGGACGGCTGGCAGGCACGCTTTGCAATAGCAGCCGCGTGCGTGGCCGGCTGGGTCGGTCTGTCCGCGTACCAGGTTCATGAAAACCTCGGCCCGGCCCGGTTCGAGTCGCCTGAACGGTGTCGCAGCGTCGGCAATGCCGTCGGGCACAGCACCCGTACCGTGTATATTGCGCACAACTACGGACGTCCGCTGGAGTATTACGGGGAACTTTCGGGCGTCCCCTGGCCCAGGTCAGACCAAGTCCGCGCGACTTCGGGTAGCACCCCGCTGGGCGTGGAGGAACGCATCGATCTGCTTACCTTCCGGCCGGAGTATTTCATCGTTACCGATTTCTGGCGATTCGAGTACTACCACGACGACCTGAAACAATGGCTGGCATCCCATTGCCGGGAGTCCGACATGGAGGAAAGCTACCATATCTGGACGGACTGCCGGCTGGATGGAAACGCACCGGCAGCCACGGCGTACCGGCCTGCCGCCGCGCGATGACGGCGGGGGGCGGCGCGGCAAGCGGGGCGGGTCAGGCTGAGCAGGGGTGTTCAGTCGGTGTTGATCTTCAACTTGACGCCGACGCCGTCCACCACTCTGTAGATCTGCTGGTTGTCATCCAGCAGCAGTTCACCCTCGACGTCCACCCTTTCCTGGTTCGCGCCAGGGACAAACAGATCAGGCAGCAGCCGCTTTTGTGTGGTACGCCGCGGAGTTGCTGCAAGCCAGTCGGCATCGGTGACCGCTCCGAAATTGTGCGGCGTCGCTGCCGTGAACGGCGTGTCTTCCGGGGTCAATACCAGTGATTCCAGGGTCAGCTTTTTGCCATGTGATTCCGCCGCTGCGGCGGGCTCATCCGGGGGGGCTGCGGGTGCGGCTGGTGGTGTCGCGGGAGGTTCCGTCAACACGGTTGGTTCCTGCCGGAGCTGTGTGACGCCAACGCTGCCTGATGGCTGCTCGCAGCCGCCCGGCACGAGCAGGCAGAGCAGCACGCCGGCTAGCGGTGCATGCAGACGCACTTTGCGCATGGGTTGCCGGTGTCGGTGGTGGAGGGCACGCAAAAAATTATATACACCCGGACGGCAGCGGTGCCAGTCCGGATGCCATATCACGCTGGCGAACAACCGCGTGTTGCTATGGTGCAATGATTGTCCGGGGTCTGCCTGGCGGTATCCGGAATTCACGTTGCCAGCCCGTAGCGGCAGGCATTAACCTTCACAGCTGCCAGCCGGCTGCGGTTCATGCCGGCACAAGTTGCATTCGCTGCGTCCTGAATCTGCCGGGCGCTGACATCGAACAGGAGTCCGCTTATCCATGTTTGGTTTTTCCAGGGTCTTTGCCAGGCCCCCCGAAGTCGTTGCGGCCATTGATCTGGGCTCGAACAGCTTTCACATGATCGTCGCCCGCGTCAGTGACGGCGACCTGCAGGTGATCGACCGCATCAAGGAAATGGTGCGGCTCGGTGCCGGCCTGCAGGATGACAAGACACTGGATGCGGAAACCCGGGCACGCGCCCTGGACTGCCTGCAGCGCTTCGGGCAGCGGCTGCGCTCCATGCCGCACGACAGCGTCCGGGCGGTAGGCACCAACACCCTGCGCCAGGCCCGCGATGCAGAGGCCTTCCTGGTCGCGGCCGAACAGGCGCTGGGCCACCCGATCGAGGTGGTCGCCGGGCGTGAAGAGGCGCGGCTGGTCTACCTTGGTGTGTCACACGGGCTGACGGCAAGCGGGGAGCGCCGCCTCGTGGTCGACATCGGCGGCGGCAGCACGGAGCTCATCATCGGCGAGGAATTCACGCCCATTGTGCGGGAGAGCCTGCACATGGGCTGCGTCAGTATGAGCCGTGCCTGGTTCGGTGACGGCAGTATCAGGCGCAAGAACATGGAGAAGGCCGTGATTGCGGCCCGCCTGGAAGTCAGCCCGGTGGAGAGCGGCTACAAGATCATGGGCTGGCAGGCCGCGGTGGGCAGTTCCGGAACGATCCGCGCCATCCGCGACGTGGTGCAGGCTGCCGGCTGGAGCGAACAGGGCATCACGCTGCCGGCGTTGCGGGAGCTGCGGACCGCGCTGGTGGCGGCAGGCCATATCGACAAGGTACAGCTGGAGGGTCTCAGCGAGGAACGCAAGCCGGTGTTTGCCGGCGGTGTTGCGGTGCTGCTCGGGGTGTTCGAGGAACTGGGCATCGCGCAGATGGGCGTGTCGGAGGAAGCGCTGCGCGAAGGGCTGCTGTATGACCTCATGGGACGCATCCAGCACGAGGACGCCAGGGAGCGCACCGTCAATGCCCTGAGTAACCGCTGGTCCGCTGACATGGAACATGCCGGGCGGGTGCGGGCAACCGCCATTGCCCTGCTGGACAAGCTGGCCGGGGCCTGGAACCTGCCGCATGATGAGTACGCGGACATGCTCTCATGGGCGGCCAACCTGCATGAGGTTGGACTGACCGTGGCGCACAGCCAGTACCAGAAGCATGGCGCCTACCTGCTGGAGAACTCGGACCTGTCGGGTTTCTCCCGGCAGGAGCAGTGCATCCTGGCGGCACTGGTGCGCGGCCACCGCCGCAAGTTCCCGCTGGCGTATTTCACGGCGCTGCCGACTGCCGTCACCGATCCCGCTGTCCGCCTGTGCGTCATCCTGCGCATGGCTGCACTGCTGCATCGCAGCCGTGACGATACCACCCTGCCGGACATCGATGTGAGCGGAGTCGGCGGCGGTCTCACGCTGGTTTTCCCCGCCGGCTGGCTCAGGGAACACCCGCTTACCCACGCGGAACTGAAACGTGAAAAGCTGTACCTGAAGCCCGCCGGGATCAGGCTGAAGGCGCAGTAGCTGCGCAATCCTGCAAGGCTTGTCTTTGGTCAATCGCGCCGAAGGGCGGCGTTTATGCCCATTGGGGTGTTCCTACGGGTGCGTCTTGCGGCGTAGGAGCGGTCACCTGACCGCGATGCGTGCTTGAACAATCGCGCCGAAGGGCGGCGTTCCTACAGGTGCTGCTTGTGGGTGTAGGAGCGGTCTCCTGACCGCGATGCGTACTTGAACAATCGCGCCGAAGGGCGGCGTTTATGCCCATTGGCTGCAGGTGCTCTTTGGCGTAGGAGCGGTCACCTGACCGCGATACGTACTTGAACAATCGCGCCGGAGGGCGGCGTTTATGCCCATTGGGGTGCTCCTGCAGGTGCTGCTTGTGGGTGTAGGAGCGGTCTCCTGACCGCGATACGGTACTTGAACAATCGCGCCGCAGGTCGGCGTTCTCCTACGGGTGTCTCTTTTGGCGTAGGTGTGGGTCACCTGACCGCGATACTGGTCAATCGACCAGGCGCGTCACCATGTCCATGCCCTGCCTGATGGGCCAGGTGTCGTGATAGACCTCTGACAGCGCGATGCCGCCACCGATGATCACCATGTACTCGTCCGTGAGCGCGTTGGCATCCAGTTTGCCGTAGTGCTGCGGGTCGGACTCGATCAGTTCCAGGGCCAGCTCCCGGATCAGGCCGCGCAGGCTTTCGTAGTGTTTCTTGCCTTCCTTGCGCAGCGGGCTCTTTGCGTCCGGTTCCTCGGCCACAATGTTGAGGAAGGCGCAGCCGCGCAGGTGGTTTTGCCTGAGCCAGGGTTCGAGCGATTCAATCACGCCCAGGAAGCGGCTCCAGGGTGTGCGTTTTTTCGCAATGAAATCCTTGATGCCGTTCAGTTCGGTGGTGTTGCGGCTCTGCAGGTAGGCAAGGCAAAGGTCGGCCTTGGTCGAAAAGTGGTGGTAAAAGGTGGCCTTGGCGACACCCGACTTTTCGATCACCTCATTGACGCCCGTGGCACGATAGCCCTGTCTGGAAAACAGGTCGGTGGCGGTTTCCAGGATGCGCTCGCGGGCGGCCTGGGATTCCCTGGCGGCGTTCATGTGCCAAGCGTAGGGAATACAGACAAGTCTGTCTACAAGATTCTGGCTATGCATCGTCCGCTTCCGGGATGCAGCCGCGTTTACGGCAGGCTGCCTTGTACTGGCAGTGCCTTTGTGCGTGACTCTGCCCTGCGCTTGCCGCCCCGGGCTGGCCTCGCCGGTGTCGTTGGAGTAGGGTGACCCCCTTGCAGGAACTGGAAAGGGGTTGCCGTCAATGCCAGCGAAACTGCGCCCGGCGGAGCTGCTGCGGCGGCTGGTCAATTTCAGGCCGGGCGAGGGCGCCGCGCTGTTCTGGGCGTTTCTGTATTTCTTTTCCCTGCTGTGCAGTTACTACATCGTGCGGCCAATGCGCGACGAGATGGGCATCGCCGGCGGGGTGGACAACCTGCATTGGCTGTTCACCGGGACCTTTCTCGCCATGCTTGCCGTGGTGCCGCTGTTCGGCTGGGTATCCTCGCGCTTCGAGCGCCGCCGCTTCCTGCCTGCCGTCTACTACTTCTTCATCGTCAACCTGCTGCTGTTCTTCGTGCTGTTCAGGTCAGGCTACACCCATGCCTGGGTGGCGCGGGCATTTTTCATCTGGACCAGCGTCTTCAACCTGTTCGTGGTCTCGGTCTTCTGGAGCTTCATGGCGGACATCTTCAGCAACGCGCAGGCGCGACGGCTGTTCGGTTTTATTGCCGCGGGCGGGACGGCCGGGGCGATCTGCGGCCCGCTGCTGACTGCCGCACTGGCGCTGCCGCTGGGGCCGGCGAACCTGCTGCCGGTGTCGGCGGGCCTGCTCGGGCTGGCGGTGTTCTGCATTCACCGCCTGGGTGCGTGGCGTGCCGCGGTCGGGGAGCGGGATGCAACGCGGCCGGAAAACGGCCGCGTCATCGGCGGGCAG
This sequence comes from uncultured Gammaproteobacteria bacterium, assembly GCA_963824045.1. Taxonomy (GTDB): domain Bacteria; phylum Pseudomonadota; class Gammaproteobacteria; order UBA9214; family UBA9214; genus UBA9214. The sequence continues at coordinate 58,747 of CAWGNW010000008.1, forward strand.
GTGCTGGCCGGGGTGCAACTGGTGCTGCGTTCCCCCTACCTGCTGGGTATCTGCCTGTTGATGCTGCTGTTCACCACGCTGGCGACCTTCCTGTATTTCCAGCAGGCGCAGATCGTGCGCGACAGCTTTTCAGATCCGGCGCAGCGCACCACCGTGTTTGCCGCCATGGACCTCGCCGTGAACGTCCTGACGCTGCTGATCCAGGTGCTGCTGACCGGGCGGCTGGTGCAGTGGCTGGGACTTGGCTGGACACTGGCGCTGATCCCGCTGTTGCTGGCGGCGGGGTTCCTGGCGCTGGGCCTGTCGCCGGTGCTGGCGGTGCTGGTGGTGGTGCAGGTGCTGCGCCGTGCCGGCAACTACGCCATCACGCGCCCGTCACGGGAGATGCTCTACGTCGTGCTCGGGCGCGAGGAAAAGTACAAGGCCAAGAATTTCATCGACACCGTGGTGTACCGCGGCGGCGACGCGCTCAGTGCCTGGGCCTATGCCGGTCTGACGGCGCTGGGTCTGAGCCTCGCCGCGATCGCCTTTGTCGCCGTACCGCTGTCCCTGCTGTGGGCGGGCATCGCCTACCGCCTCGGCCAGGCGCAGACACGGCGCTCCGGTCAGGAGGGGGTGCTGTAGGGCAGGCCGCGATTTTGTAGCTAACAATCGATGTTCCCGTTCCTTGCTGTCAGCATGCCGGGAACAGGTCTATAGTTTTACCATGGTGAAAACATGCTTCTCCAGACGCCGCTTTCTTGCTGCCACGGGTGTAACGGCGCTCGGCCTGCTGCTGCGCCACTCCCGGCTGCGGGCCGCCACCCTGCCTGCGATCACCAGGGCCATACCGGCCAGCGGCGAACGCCTGCCGGTGATCGGCATGGGGACCTGGCAGACCTTCGACGTGCCAGCGGACAGCGAGCAGCGGGCGCAGCTGTTGCCCGTGCTGCAGGCCTTCTTCGACCACGGCGGCGGCGTGATCGATACCTCGCCCATGTACGGGCAGGCCGAGGCGGCGCTGGGGGAACTGCTGCGGGCGGTGCCCCACGACAGGCAGCAGTTGTTTGCCGCCACCAAGGTCTGGACCTGGGGCAAAGACGAGGGGGTGCGGCAGATGCAGGAATCGATGCGCCTGACGGGCATTGCGCGCTTCGACCTGATACAGATCCATAACCTGCGCGACTGGCAGGTGCACCTTGAAACCCTGCAGGAGTGGAAGCAAACCGGCAAGGTGCGCTACATCGGCATCACCACCTCGCACGGCCGCAACCACGAGGAACTGGAACAGGCGCTGCAGACCGCGCCCTTCGATTTCGTGCAGCTCACTTACAACATCAGCGACCGCGAGGCGGAGCAGCGCCTGCTGCCGCTTGCCCGGGAGCGCGGCATCGCCGTGCTGGCGAACCGCCCGTTCCGCCGCGGCGAACTGATCCGGGCCATGCGCGGCAAGGACCTGCCGGAGTGGGCCGCGGAATTCGATTGCGACAGCTGGGCGCAGTTTTTCCTGAAGTTCGCGGTGTCGCACCCTGCCGTGACCTGCGCGATACCCGCCTCCAGCAAGGTGCAACACCTGGTCGACAACATGGGCGCCGGCACCGGTCGGCTGCCCGACAGTGCAATGCGTGAACGCATGGTTAAGTACATCGAGCAGCTTTGATCAAGGGCAGGTGATCGCTGCTGCATTTACCGGGGACACCTGCAGGAGCGGTCTTCTGACCGCGATTTCTTAAACACCGCATCGCGGCCAGTACCCAAAGAACGGGCATAAAGCGGCCGCTCCTACAATCAGGATCACCGGCTTTTGGTGCGCTTCAGAACCCGTGGCCGAAACCGACCTCGCCCCCGAATTGCAGACCGGAATCATCGTGGAAGCCATCCGTGGGCCAGAGGTGCAATTGTTTCGCGTCGATCACGGGGTACTTCTGTTCCGCCTCGCCCGCTTTGTCCGCCTCGATGCGGAGCACCGTGCCGGTCACGGTTAACAGCCGGTCGCGCGTATAGCAGGCCGGGTCAAGAAAGCCGCCCTGGTCGAGAAAGAAACGCCCCAGTGGTGCTTCAGCGCGCTGTGGTTTTTCCTGGTAGCCGAGTGGATAAGCCTGCATCTCGATGCGCGTGTTGTGCGCCAGGTTGGTGACCCCCAGGATGACACCGCCCCACAGCACCTGCTTGCCCGGCGCATATTGAGGCTCGGCGGTGACGACCGCCGGTGTCAGGGAGCGATCGACCTGGCGGGTGTCAAAGGCCGGGCCGCCGGCGCAGCCGCCCAGCAGCAGGAGCGGCAGCACAACAAGGATGAATCCAGGCGTCCGGGTCATGAGCGCGCTGCCACATCAGTAATAGTAAGGATAACGGCCCGGGTACCAGGGCCGGTAAAACCAGGGATCGTAGTACCAGGGGTCGTACCAGCCGGGATAAGGGTAGCCATAGGCAGGTGTCGTCACCTCCGGCCACAGGTAGTAGCTGTCCGCCTGCACCACCGGGTAGCGATAGGCAAACTCACCCACCTTGCGGTCCTCGAAACGCAGCAGGGTGCCGCTGACCGTGAGCTGCCGGCCGGATGCGTAGACCTTCGGGTCCAGGAATACGGGCACGATGGCGATGAAGCGTCCGTCGCTGTTGTCCGTCGGATTCGGCTCGCCGCCCTTGCTCAACGGGCTTGCCAGCACGGTGAAGCGTGTTCCGTTTTCCAGGTTCTCGGTTTCCAGGATTTCGCCGCCCCAGCGCACCATCCATATCTGGTTTTCGATGGGACTGTTGCGCACCTGTTCGATAGATGGATTGTTGGGCGGTGCCTGCCTGATGTTCTGCGGAATCTGCGAGGTGCAGCCGGCCAGCAGCAACCCTGCCAGGAGCAGGGGCCAGGCGACGTGGTGTATTGAAGTGGCGCTATGCATACCTGAAGTTTAGATGACAACGGCTGGCTGCGGGAATTGTTTGTAACGACCACAGGGTCGAGATAACCGCATATGCTAGCGTGCGCGTGCCTTGTATCCGGTTACAATTCACGACCTATCCGGTAATCACCGGGAAATCGGACGAGCGCTTGCCTAATGGAACCACTGCTGCCATCGCTGCAAAACCTGCCCGTGTTCTACGCGGTGCTGGTCTCGTTGCTGCTGCTGTTCGGCTTGTCCGCCTGTTCGCTCTATCACCGCCTGCGCCGGAAGGCGCCGGTGGCTGGCTTCGCCTGGCTGAAGGGGCTTGCGCTGCTGCCGCTGTGGCTGTTGTGCCTGCTCTGGACCGGCGTGTCGGTTTCCCTGGGCGTACTCGCCGGTGCGATGGCCGGGAGCTGGTTGTTGCCGCTGCTTTCCCTGCTACTGCTGCCGCTGTTTGCACTGCTGAGCTGGGGGTATTACCGCTGGATTCGCGGCGGGGTGGTGGCGGATGCGGGCGCGCTGCTGCTGGTCTCCGCCCTGGTGACTGGTGTGCTTGTCATGCAACGCCTGTGGATCTGCGAACCGCTGGCCTGGAGCGGCCTGGGGCATGGTCAGCTCTGCACAGCGCACCTGTACGAACTCGGCGAGGGCGGCGCGATTCGCAACGTGGGCACCGCCCGCGACTGGTACCTGCAGGCGGCGAAGCAGGGCGTGGCGGACGCCGGGTACGCGGTCGCAGGCTTCAGCTACGAGCGGGAACAGAAAATCGCCTGGTATTCCCGGGCCGCCGATCACGGCCATGCCGATGCGGCCTACCAGCTCTACTGGTTGCTGGAAAGGACGGAACCGGCTGCTGCTTTGCAACGCCTGCAGGCGGCGGTGCGCCAGGGGCATACCGGTGCGCAGTTCCGCCTGGGAATGCTGTACCTGGATGGCGAGGGCGGGGTCGACAGGGACCTGCCGCGCACGCGCGAACTGTGGCCCCTCGCCGCCGCGGGCGGTTACATCTCCGCCATGCGCGCCCTGGCGATCGCCTATGCGCACGACGGCATTTTGTTCGACTACGATCCGGAGGCATCCCTTTACTGGGAGCAGCAGGCGCGCAAACCGGGGCAGGCGAGGCCGGACATCGCAACGATCGAGTTGGTGCTGGAAGGGAACTGGGAACAACAGTTGCAGGAATTTCGTGAGCGCCGCGCGCTAGCCGACGCCGGTGATGCGGCCGCGCAACTGGCCATCGGCCGGGATATCCTGCAGGAGGCCGGCACGGACCCGGTACTGATCGACAAGGCATACGGCTGGATCGAACGGGCGGCGCAGTCCGGTTCCGTGGAGGCGCAATACCAGCTGGCGATCCATTACCTGGAGGTGGAACCGGGCAGCGAGCCGGGGCTGCAGTGGCTGATCGCCGCCGCCGACGGCGGGCATGAAGCGGCGCTGCGCAAGGTCATCACCGCCTGCAAGGAGGAGACGTATGGACTGCCCCGCAACCTGCAGCGCTCGAAAGCCTACAGCGAGGCCCTGTTCAAGGTACTGAAGGCCAGGGGTGTGCTGGAAAATGATCCGGACTGGATTAGTGCCGGCTGGGAATACAGTGACACCCTGAAACAAATCAAAAGGGAAGCCGACCGCTATCTTCCCCCGGACGAACTGAAGCAGCAGAGCGATGCCGGTGACCCGGCCGCCATGTATCATCAGGGAAGGGAATTTCTGTCCACCCGCTATGCCGAGGGCGTTGCACTGATGACGGCGGCGGCCACGGCTGGCTATCCGCAGGCGCAATACGAAATGGCGCGCCGGTACCGGACGCGCAAGCACACCGCGCAGGAAGAACAGCAGGCCATCGACTGGCTGGAGTCTGCTGCGCTGCGCGACCATCGCGGCGCCATGGTCGACCTGGGTGTCGTATACCTGCAGGGCAGCAAAACCATCGGTCTCGAACCCGATCTGTACCGGGCGAAGCTGCTGTTCCAGCAGGCCCTGCTCGACCGGGATGACACGGTCTATGCCGAGCAGGGCGGCAACGGCAGGGGCTGGAAGTACACGGTGGAGAGCGTGAACCGCTGGCTGGTCAAGATACCCGAGCCCGTCATGCGCCTGGACCTGGAAGGAATGGAAGGGACGCAGCGGCGCGCTGCCATCGAACAGTGGTATGCACAGGAACAACAGGCGCTGCTGGCACAGACAGCGACATCGCAAGGCGAGGCGCAGACCTTGCTGCAAAAGCAGCTGGCGCAGCTCGAACAGCAACGCAGCGTGCTGTTGAGCGAAGACCGGCAGGAATGATCCCCTGACCACGATGTGTTCATCAGCCAATCGCGCCGGAGGGCGGTGTTTATGCCCATTGGGGTACTCCTACAGGTGTATCTAGTGGCGTAGGAGCGGTCACCTGACCGCGATGCGGTATTCAGGTAATCGCGCCGAGGGCGGCGTTTATGCCCACTGGGGTACTCCTACAGGTGCTTCTTTTGGCGTAGGAGCGGTCATCTGACCGCGATGCGGTGTTCAGGTAATCGCGCCGGAGGATGGCGTTCCCACGGGTATTTCTTTTGACGCAGGAGCGGTCGCTTTATGCCCGTTCTTTGGGTACTGACCGCGATTGATATTACAACCATGCGGCATCCCATAACGGATAATCGCCGATGTGTTGCACAAGGCCGGCGCGTAGCGGGTTGGCTACCATGTAGCGGGCTGTCGCAATCAGGTCTTCCTCCCTGCGTAAAGCATGGTCATGGAAGTCGGGCTGCCATAATCGCCCGCTACGTTTCAATTTGAGGTTTATGCGGCGGCTGCTGACACATTTGACGGTGCGCATCAAACGGTCTAACATGCGGATTCGGCTTTGCGGAGCCGCCAAGTTATTGATTGATATGAGCCGCACCCCCGGAGGTCTGCACTACACGGGGGTGGCAGTTTCGGCCTGGGTGGCAGTGATTTTGGGCGGTGGCTGAGCTGGCAGTTCGAGCCGCAACCGTTCCAGCAGCAGCTTGAGTTCCGGCTCCGGCTCGGTGTGGCGCGTCAACGTAATGGTTCGACCGTCGGTGGTCGGGATTTCGACGTCGATCATCTGCACGGCAGCGAACTTTTCAAGCACGCTGCGTGGCGTCAGTCCGGGCGCATGCGGTCGCAGTTGCCGGGCGAGCGTGACGTGCAGACAGTAGGCCAGAAAGGCAATGAAGATGTGCGCTTCAATCCGCGCTTCCTTCTGGTGGTGGATCGGCCGGATCGCAAGATCGCCTTTGAGATTCTTGAACGCTTCTTCGACCTGCGTGAGCTGGATGTAGTAACGCCACAGCTCGGCGGGGTCGCTGCCGGTGAGATTGGTGCGCAGCAGATAACGGCCTTCGCGACGCCGGACCTGCCTGAGCTTGTCGCGCTTGAGACGGTAGGTGAACGTGGGGTTTTGATCGTGGACCTGCACGTCGACGAGCCGCCAGCCGGAGGGATACTGGCTACGTGCGGCACCGAGCTTCATTAGCAGTTCCTGGTGCGTGAGCGTCATGCCCGAGAGCTGTTGCAGGCGCGCCCATAAACGCTTGAGCTGGCGCTTGCGCATCGCGCGTTCCTTGGCGATGCGATCCGCGCTCTGGGCGAACACGTACAGCTCGCCGTCCTGCGGCAAGAGCTTGACCTGCACGCCGGGCCGGGCATCCTGCCAGGGCTTGAGCAGCAAGTCCTGCTCCAGCTTCGACAGGCGGCCCTTGGGCGTGCCGACCAGGTAGTGTACCGGCGGATCGGCGTGGCGCATCTGTTCGAGCGTCGCCTCTGTCGGGATGCCGCGATCCATGACCCAGACTCTGCGCGCCTTGCCGTACTGGCGTTCGATGCGCGCGAGAAAATCCCGCAGCGTGGTATTGTCGGCGGTGTTGCCCGGCAGCACTTCATAGGCCAGCGGCAGGCCTTCGGGTGTGACCACCAGCGCGATGACGACCTGCACGCAGTCCGGGCGCTTGTCGCGCGAGTAACCGTACTTGCGCTTGTCGTCGTCATCGAACGGCGGATTGGCTTCGAAGTACGTGCTCGTCAGGTCGTAAAGTAGCACGTCGAATTCGACGTTGAACAGGTCGCGCCAGCGTTGCACCAGGTGGTCGAAGACCGCGGTCTTGTGTTCCACAAGGCGGTCGTGACAGGCGTACAGCTTGTGGATGTCGGCCAGGCCGTCGTCGGCGCCGAGCAGATCACGCAACGCACTGTGCTCGAACCAGTGCCGGTGCAGGCGCCATTCGCTGCCCGGTGACAGCAGCCGATACGCAACCAGCACGAACAGTACCTGATCCCAGCGCGTGCCCTTGCGACTCCTGGGCAGACGCTCGCGCCAGAAGCGATCCAGCCCCAGGGTCTCCCACAGCTGCAGCGCGAGCCAGCATGAGCCCCACACCCGCGGACGGCACAGGCGCAGCTGCGACAGACACAGTCGCACGACCGACTCGTCCAGCACGCTTGCGTCGATCCGGTCTTCGGGAAACAGCGACAGCGAACGCGATTGCTCGGTGCGCTCGTCGAACACCTCAACCGACTTGCGCCACGCCTGCTCCTGCGAGGAATTGATCTCGCCCAGATACAGCACGTGCCGCTGCAACACCCGGCCACCAGGCAAGCGCCGATTCTCGACGATGCTCCAATACTGGTGCACCTTGCCATCTTTGCGCCGTGTGGTCGCGCGTAGAAACATGGTCACTCATTATCCGCACGCAAGCAGCAAAGAAAACAAGCAAGGTCTTCACTACACCAGCTTTTCGGGACTTATCCACAGACCGCCCGCTGATTCTCAAGGAAATTATTTTTCGACACGCTCGATTTCGAGGGCGAATCCGCTAAGTTGGGCTAATGACGTGTCCTCGCATGCCCGTACCAGCCAGTGCAGGTGATTTGGCATCACGACATAGGCAAGCGTCTCGGCTCTGCGATGTTCGTCCATCAGTACGTTTACCAGCAGTCGCCCGCAGGGCCATTGCGAGAAGATGTTCTGGCGTTGCCAGGTCACGCAAGTGATGAGGTAAATACGTCCGGTTTCAGAAACCCGGCCCTTGCGGAGGGCGCTGCCATGCGGTCCCGTTTCGTTCATGTCACCTCCTTGTGACAAATGAATGAATTCTGGTGCTATGTTAAACAATCGCGCCGAAGGGCGGCGTTTATGCCCACTGGGGTACTCCTACAGGTGGATCTTTTGTGTAGGATTACTGCATTTGTGGCGATGTCGTTTTCAGACAATCGCGCCGAAGGGCGGCGTTCCTACGGGTGTCTCTTTAGGCGTAGGAGCGGTCGCTTTATGCCCGTTCTTTGGGTACTGACCGCGATGTCGTTTTCAGGTAATCGCGCCGAAGGGCGGCGTTTATGCCCACTGGGGTACTCCTACAGGTGGGTCTTTTGGCGCAGGGGAGGTCGCGTGATGTCCTTCGGGTACTGCGCGATGCTGTCTAGCTTCTGCCATTGCCTTTTGCCTTGCGTACCTGGATTTCGATCTGCGCGGTGGCGGACTGGCCCTGGCCGTCGGTCACGGTCAGCACGGCGATAAAGTTGCCGGGATTGGTGTAGACATGCGCAGGGTTCGCTTCGGTCGTGACCGGGTTGCCGTCGCCGAAATCCCAGGCATAGCCGGAGAGCGGGCCGTCGGGATCGTAGGAACCCGTCGAACTGAAGGTTACCGCCAGCGGCGCCCTGCCGCTGGTCACATCGGCAATGGCTACGGCCACCGGTGGCTCGCTTGCTGCCGGCGGCTGCATCTGGCCGCCCGTCAGCAGGAAGCCGTGGACCTGGCCGTTCAGCAGACCGCTGCCGACGATGTCACCGTTGTCGTTGATGGCCGTGGCGGTCGTCAGGATCCAGCCGGAGGAGCCGGCCGGGAGCAGCGTGTTCAGGTCGGACATCGCACCGTTTTCCCAGAGGAAGGCGTGGTACTGCGCGGGGTCGTAGACGCTGGTGAGCTGGGTAACCAGCCATGAGCTGCCGACCACCTGGTTGTGCTCGTTGATATCCGCAGCGCTGCTGGTCAGGCCGCCGTTGAGGGTGCCCAGGTCGAGCAGGGTGTCTGCGCTGTAATCGTAGAGGAAGGCGTGGGAGAACTCGCCGCTGGTCGAGTTGCTGCCGCTGGCGCCGACGACCAGGTTGTGGTTGTTGATGGCCGCAGCATGGCCGCCGTTGGGAATCGGCAGGTAGGTCACGGCATCGAAGGCCGGCGTGGTCAGGATGGCGGAGGAACCGCTCAGGCCATAGCGGCGCCGGCTGCCTACGGCAAATCCCGCGTCGTTGATATCGTCAAGCACGTACAGGTCGGCATAGACACCCTGCCGGGTGCCGCGCGGATAGGTTTGCGCGATACCGGGGTTGTCCCACTTGTCGGGCGTGTAGATGGCGGGGTCGAGCGGCTGCGGCGTTGCCCGGTAGGGATTGTTCAACGCCTGGTTGCCCGAGATCTGGCCTGATTCGTTGATGCCGTAACCGCCGTAGCCGTCCCATTCGCGCAGGCCGCCGTCGTAGAGGAAGGCGCCGCTGAGGGTAATGCCGGTGATCTGGTCTGACTCGTTGACCGCGCTGGCGGCGGTGGCGCCGGGGATATCCACGGGCATGCTGTTCGCCGGCCAGCGAAACGCGACGTTGCCGGTTGCCGTCTTGCGCGAACCGACGATGCTGCCGAGGTTGTTGATGTCGGCGGGCGAGACATCGACACCGAGGTCGATCAGTTGCAGGGGGTCGGCAGACACCGGGAGCGTCGTGATTGACCCGATCAATAACGCCAGCAATATGGCTGCAGGCCCGCGCTCCCGGTGTTGCCGAAATCTGTAAGTGGTGTTCATGCCGTGGTAACTCCTTGTTGTCTGTTTCGCCGCAGTTGCCGCATCCGGCTGGACACCGCAGGCGTGTTCTGTCGGACGTTGTGTGCACAGCTGTGCATAACAGCAGGGCGAGTCCTGGTGGAGATCGACCCTACGGCAAACGCTCATTCAAGTATGGGATGAGTATCCCAAATTCATGAGTGCGATTAAGAAGGCAATAGTCGCGCCAGATCGGGTAAGCGGCTTTATTTGCTGTGGTTATTGAATATCCGGTCGTGCCGGAGTGGCCTGAAAGCGCGCCATATGTCTTTGAACAGCGACGCTGTGTGGAGGTGTGGCAGCAAGTGCCTGATCGACCGGGATATCTGTTGTCACCAGACAGCGACAACAGGTATCAATGCGTGATGAACCGGGGAGTTATTGCAAGGGATGGCCCGGATGAGGCCGTCAGGCAGCCTCAGAATCCCGTGCCGACCCCGACGCCCCAGCTGGAGCCGCTGCCCCAGCCACCGCTGCCCACCCCGATGCCGAAGGTGACGCCGGAGCCCTGGGGGCCCTGGTCCACGGGCCACAGGTAGATTTGCCGGGCATCGACCACCGGTTGATCGTAGCTTGCCTCACCGACCTTGCTGTTGCGGGTGCCGGTCACGGTTCCGACTGTGCTGATCTGACGCCCCTGTTTATAGGTGGCCGGGTCCAGGAAACCACTCCGTTCCAGGAAGAAGCGCCCCAGCGGGCTGCCGTCCGTTTTCGGCCGGGCCTTGCTGTCGAGCGGGTAGGCCAGCACCTCGATCTGGGTGCGTCCTGCAGGTTGGTGACGCCGATGATGGTGCCGCCCCATTGCACGCTCTTGCCCGTGGCCGCCTGTGGACCGGCGGTCACGCTTTGCGGCGTCAGAAAAGGATCGACGCCGATGGTATCGAAGGCGGGCGTGCCGGTGCTGGCGCAGGCGCAGAGCAGCAGCGCCGGCAGCAGGACGAGGAGTGCGGGTTTTGAATTGAGTGTGTTCATGGGCATAGTTTATAGCCGATGCGGGTGCGGATTAACAGCGGCGCAGGTGATATGCGGATGCAGCCTCAATCAATCGCGCCGAAGGGCGGCGCTTCTACGGGTATTTCTTTTGACGTAGGAGCGGTCTCCTGACCGCGATGCGGTCGATAACCAATCGCGCCGAAGGGCGGCGTTTATGCCCATTGGGGTGCTTGTGCCCATTGGGGTGCTCCTACGGGTGTTTTTTTTACATAAAAACCTTACCTTGCCTCCCGGCCACAGGGGGTTCACGCCGCTCAGGCGCTGCGCAGCCGGGTCAGCTTGACCAGCCCGATGGTCGCCAGGGGCAGGAGGAAGGTGAGCGCCGCCACCGTGATCATCAGCCAGCCGAGTTCCGAGTAGTCGGCCGGCACCGACACCACGCCGGTGTCCCGGTCGCTGACCTCGCGGGTGACGGTATAGAGCTGGTTGACGTACTTGGTGCCCAGCGTGCTGGCCGAGAGCGCCAGATTGGTGAACGAGGCCATGACCGCGAAGAAGGTCGCCTTGAGCTTGGCCGGGGCCGAGTTGGCGATCCAGGCGAGCATGGGGATCATCGCCACCTGGCCGAGCGGCGACTCGATCGCCGTGTCCACCAGCGCGATGAAGTGCGCATCGACGATGCCGCCCGTGATGCGCCGCCGTCCATTCGTGCAGCCCGTAGTACATGCCGATGATCGGGAAGGTCAGCAGGGTGCTGATGAGGGTGAGGAACACCACGATATAGGCGATGGACTTCTCCGCCATGAAGCGGCGGAAGATGAACATGCCGAACAGCGCCAGTCCGCTGCTGATCAGCGACAGCACCGACAGGAACTGCTGGTCGAAACCGAGCGCGTCGATCATCCACCAGGTCTGGCCCGCACCGGGCGTGGGCATGGCGCGGTAGACGAAGATAATGATGGCCGTGCCGAGCAGCACGTTGCGGGCCGCGGGTTCGAGTACCTTCAGCAGGCGGTTGATGAGAAACAGGATGATGAGCATCGAGCCCGCAAAGATGATTTCCTGGTTGTAGGGCACCTCGGTCAGGCCCATGGTGATGGTGAAGATCACGAACACCAGGCTGCCGCCGAGGATCCACCAGTTGGGCGAGGTGCGCTCGACCTGGCCGTGAACCATATCGCACGGCCTTGACCGCATCGATGCCATGACTGCGCAGCCGCTTCAGTTCGCGCCGCTTGAGGATGCCGCTGAGCAGCACGCCGGCCACCGAGACCACGGGAATGACCAGCGCGATCTCGTAGATGCGGATGTAGATCGGCGAGCTTCTGCGCTTCGTCCAGGTCCTCGACCCCCGCGAACATGAAGACATTCAGCAGGGCAACGAACACGGTGCCGCCGATGATCGCGACGCGCCCCAGCGTCTGCATGGTGGTGTGCATCAGGCGCTTGGTGCCGGCAGGGAAGGGCTGCCCGTCCCGGTCCAGCAGCGGCACCGCCTCCACGGTCATCGCGTCGGCGACCACGTCCTGGAGCACGTAGCCGACCGGCGCCAGCAGCGCGCTCAGCACGAACCACGCCTCGACCGGCATGATCGTCGCGCATGGCATCCGGCCGGGCGAGCAGGCCGACCATGATCAGCAGGCTGGCCGCGGTCAGGCAGGCACCGAGATACACCAGCCCGGCCTTGTGCCGCCAGATCAGGTCGACCAGGTGGCCGAGCGGCATCTTCAGCGCCCAGGGGATGCCCGCCCAGAACCCCAGCGCGGCAAGAAACTCCGCCGACAGCCCGAGGTAGTCCTTGACGAAAAAGGTGCCGACGATCGCCGTCAGGCCCGACACGCCATAGGCGAGGTAGACCATCAGGGGCGGCAGATAGGAAAGCCGGAACTCGCGCCCGAGCTCCAGGATGGTGCGGTCGAACCAGTGGTAGGCGCGTGCCAGCATGGTGGGGCAGGATACTGGCCGCATGGGGTGAAGACAACTTTGCTATCAGCCGCAGGAGCGGCCTCCCGGCCGCAATGGTTTTTATCAACCGCACCAAAGGCCGGCGTTTATGCCCATTGGGGCGCTCCTGCAGGTGCGTCTGGTGGTGTAGGAGCGGTCTCTTTATGCCCGTTCTTTGGGTACTGACCGCGATGCGGTCTTCGACAATCGCGCCGGAGGGCGGCGCTCCTACAGGTGTCATTAGCGGGTGTAGGAGCGGTCTCTTTATGCCCGTTCTTTGGGTACTGACCGCGATGCGGTCTTTGACAATCGCACCAAAGGCCGGCGCTTGTGCCCCCTGGGGTATTTATGCCCATTGGGGTGCTCCTGCAGGTGTATCTGGTGGTGTAGGAGCGGCCTCTTTATGCCCGTTCTTTGGGTACTGACCGCGATGCGGTCTTCCGACAATCGCGCCGAAGGGCGGCGCTTGTGCCCACTGGGGTATTTATGCCCATTGGGGTGCTCCTGCAGGTGTATCCAGTGGGGTAGGAGCGGTCGCCTGACCGCGATACCACAACGCCATTGTCCATGCCACACTAACCATCATGAAGGCCATGGTCATTGACCGGATTGTCTCCCTGCTTGAGGACGAGGCGCCGCTGCAGCTGGTGGAACTGCCGGACCCGGAACCGGCGGCCGGGGAAGTGCGGATCCGGGTGTCCGCCTGCGGAGTCTGTCACACCGAACTCGACGAGATCGAGGGCCGCACCGCGCCGCCGCGGCTGCCGGTGGTACCCGGCCATGAAGTCATCGGCCGGGTGGACCGGCGGGGTCCGGGCGCCAACCGCTTTGCCGAAGGGGAACGCGTGGGCGTCGGCTGGATTCACCATTCCTCCGGTGCACCCGACGAGAATCTCGATGCGGGGTTTGTCGCGACCGGTCGCGATCACAACGGCGGGTATGCCGAGTACCTCACCGTGCCCGAGGCGTATGCCTGCCCGGTGCCGGAGGTGTTCAGCGATGCCGAGGCCGCGCCGCTGTTGTGTGCCGGCAGTGTCGGCTACCGTTCGCTGAAGCTCGCCAATATCAGCAACGGCGATCCGCTGGGCCTGACCGGCTTCGGCGGTTCGGCGCATATCGTGCTGCAACTGGCGCGGCATCTGTATCCCGATTCCCCGATCGCCGTGTTTGCACGCGACCCGCAGGCACGCGACTTTGCCCTGGAACTCGGTGCCGACTGGGCCGGCGATACCGCGGACCGGCCGCCGCAACCATTACAGGCGATCATCGACACCACGCCGGCCTGGAAGCCGGTGGTGGCGGCACTCGCCAGTCTGCGCCCGGGCGGCCGCCTGGTCATCAACGCCATCCGCAAGGAAGACAGGGACCAGGACGCACTGCTCGGCCTGCGCTATCACGAGCACCTGTGGATGGAGAAGGAAATCAAGTCGGTGGCGAATGTCACGCATGCTGACATTGCCGAATTCCTGCCGATCGCCGCGCGGGTGCCGATTCGTCCGGCCGTTGAAACCTACCCGCTGGAGGAGGCCAACCGCGCCTTGCTGGAACTCAAGCGCGGTCCTGTCCGTGGTGCGAAGGTGCTGCTCATATCGAGCGAGTGATTTGACCCCAAATAAAGGAATCCCTGCTTAAGGAGCTTCTGATGAATTCGTCATTGCGAGCGGCAATCTCATAATCAGGAAAGCCCGTTCTTGCGTCACGCCGCTACCGGCATCAGGGCTTGAAGGCATCGACGTCACCGGGACGCCGCAGCATCTTGTTCACCTCGTCGCTATGCAGTTCTTCCTCGACAATCATCTCGCGGGCGTATTCCTCAAGGAACACCGATCCACCGGCTTCCGCGAGCTTCAGCAATTCATAATAGGCGTTGAGTGCCGTCTGTTCGTGCTCCAGGCTTTCCCGCAGGATATCGCCGATATCGTGCTGCTCCGTTTCGAGCAGCGCGCCGATCTTCAGCGACGGGTGTCCGCCCAGCAGCGTGACCATCTCTCCGGCCCGCTGGGCATGGGTCAGACCTTCCTGGGCATTACCCTTCATCCAGCTGACGATGGGAATCCGGTTGTAGCCGTAGACCATCAGGGAATAATGCGTGTAACGCACGACCCCGGCCAGCTCCAGCTCCATGATCTTGTTCAGGATCTTGATGGCTTTGCTGGTGTCCTTGTCTTTCATTGCCATACCCTCCGGTTTTGTCGTCGATAGTTACAGCATAGAAGAAAGCCTGTGAGAAAAAAGGTTCGGTGTACTTCCATCTGCAGCGCGCGCAATGAACGGAATAACGGGATTCCCCGCAATGAGGGGCATGATACTGGCGTATGGTCCGGTCCCTCATGTCATCCTGTGCCGCCCGATATACTCCAGTGCCGCCCGCGCCAGCAGCCCGGAGCGCGATTCCCCCTCTCGCCTGGCCTGTTCATCGACCACCGCCAGCACCCGCTCCGGCAGGGTGATGTTGATCCGCTTCGTCTTGCTGCGAGCTGTGAAAGATCGACGCTGACCAGCGCCCAGGTGCCGCCGGCATAATCCCTGTTCTTCAGATGCTCCTCGACAGGCTGCGCCTGCGGGATTTCATCGCCATCCAGCAGCAGGCCTTCGAGATGGCACTCGATCGCCTCCACGGCATTGGTGAGTGCTTCCTCCATGGTGTCGCCCGCCGAGAAGCAGCCCGGCAGGTCCGGCACGGTGACGCCGTAATCGGATTTCCTGTCCTTGTGAATAACCACCGGATAACGCATCTATTGAACCTCATGGCCAGCCAACAATTCCCTGTATCATTTGCGCGATGTACAAGGATGTACAAGCGCCGCGGGAGGCATGGAGGAGGTGAGACCGCAAAGCGGTCGAGAGACCGGCCTGGGCCGTGCCGGGAGCGGCCAAGGTACCCGCGGGAATATCCTTGTTCGGGTGGGGCACGGTCACCTTGCCGGGTTTGCGGGGATGCCTGAACTGCGGGTGTGAACCCTTTACATGATTCCGCACCCCGCCCTCTGCAAGCAGGCGTTTGATCACATCCCGGCTATGCATGGTTATTTATACACACCGTACACACTGCATCAACACGGGGTCAGGGCCTTCATGAGGGCCAACAGTAATGCCCTGGCTGATTATCAGCAGCCGACTAACGCATCCATGTCTGTCAGATAGCACCCTGACCTGTATGAGAAAATTTCTGACTCACATAGTGGGGGATTTCCGTATCCGTGTGCTACGATTGCCCCGCAATCAGGGATGAACTTTTAGCGATATCAAGAACAAGGCACAGCAAAAAGGGAGTGATTGAGCTGGTCCCGCAAGACACAAAACTCGAAGCCGACACCCGCAAAGCGATCGATGAAAAACTCATCGCGGCTGGCTGGGTTGTGCAGGACAAGCACGCCTCAACTTGATGAGAAATCGGGTGTCGCGGTGCGCGAGATGGACACCGATACCGGCCCGGCGGATTATATGCTGTTCATCGACGGCGAGGCCTGCGGCATTGTCGAAGCCAAGCGCGAAGGCGCTAATCTGGGTGATGTGGATCGCAGCAGGCAGCGTTACGCCAGCTCTCGAAGACCAAACACATCCAGCGCTGGGCCGCGGAAGCGAACTGCCGTTCACTGTACGAGGCCACCAACCACGAAATCCGCTTCTGCGACTGGCGCGACCCGTACGCCGCGTTCGCGCTAGCTGTTCCACTTCCACCGACCCGAAACCCTGCTAGACTGGCTGGAGGAGGGCGAAACCCTCCGCGTCGCGATTCCAGCAGCTGCCGGAGCTGGACACCACCAGCCTGCGCGCCTGCCAGATCGACGCCATCCACGGCATCGAACACAGCCTCAAACAAGGCAAACCCCGCGCCCTGCTGCAAATGGCCACCGGCTCCGGTAAAACCTACACCGCCGTCACCGAAGTCTATCGCCTGGCCAAGTTCGCCAAGGTCAAACGCGTCCTGTTCCTGGTCGACCGTGGCAACCTCGCCACCAATGCCAAGGATGAATTTGAACAATTCGTCATCCCCCACGATGGCCGCAAATTCACCCAACACTACAACGTCAACATCCTCGGCCGCGCCGGCATCCCCGACGCCACCAAGGTCACCATCTCCACCATCCAGCGCCTGTATTCCCAACTCACCAACCAGGAGCTGGATGACGAAGCCGACGAACACTCCGGCTTTGAAATAGAAGGCAGCACCATCAATAAAGAACCAAGGCCCGTCAGCTACAACCCCGACATCCCCATCGAAGAGTTCGATGTCATCATCATCGACGAATGCCACCGCTCCATCTACAACCTCTGGCGCCAGGTGCTCGAATACTTCGATGCCTTCCTCATTGGCCTCACCGCCACACCCACCAAAAAGACCATCGGCTTTTTCGGGCAAAACCTCGTCTCCGAATACACCCACGAAGACGCCGTGGTCGACAAGGTCAATGTGGGCTACGACATCTACCGCATCAAAACCGAGCTCACCGAACAGGGCAACAAAATCGAAGCCGGCACCGCCGTCGAAATCCGCGACCGCCTCACCAAACAAAAACGCCTCGAAGTGCTCGACCAGGAAGAAGAATGGCTCGCCAGACAACTCGACCGCAGCGTCCTGGCCCCCAACCAGATTCGCACCGTCATCCAGGCCTATAAAGACCGCTGCCTGCCGGAATGCTTCCCCGAACGCAACTGGAATGTCTCCCTCACCCCCAGCCCCCTCCCAAAGGGCGAGGGGAGCAAAGTCCTCTCCCTCTGGGAGAGGGTAGGGGTGAGGGATAAAGACAAATGGAATGGGTCCCCAAAACCCTCATCTTCGCCAAAGACGACGACCACTGCGACCGCATCGTCGATGCCGTGCGCGAAGTCTTCGATGAAGGCAACGCCTTCTGCAAAAAGATCACCTACAAAGTCGGCAAAAAAACCGCAGAAGAATCCATCAAAGCCTTCCGCACCGATCCGCAATACCGCATCGCCGTCACCGTCGACATGATCGCCACCGGCACCGACATCCGGCCCCTGGAATGCGTCATGTTCATGCGCGATGTCAAAAGCCAGTCCTACTACGAACAAATGAAAGGCCGCGGCACCCGCATCATCAGCCGCGACGAACTGCACAAAGTCACCCCCGATGCCCCCGGCAAAAGCCGCTTTGTCCTGGTCGATTGCGTCGGCGTCACCGAAACCGACAAAACCGAAACCAAATCACTGGAAACCAAACCCAGCGTCTCCACCGCCAAACTCATGGAACAAGTCGCCCGCGGCGACCGCCATTCCGAAACCCTGCGCGCCCTGGGCAACCGCATGATCCGGCTCGACCTCAAACTCAACGACCAACAACGCAAACGCGTCAACGACTTAATAAAAGAAATTAGGTTGGGCGCGGACAAACCCCTGGCCACTCATCGCCGGCGAACTCATTCATGCGACGAATGAAGAACCACTTAATCGAAGCCGCAAAAATACACGCGCAAAGAAGAAGCCAACGAGAAAGAAATCCAAAAAGCCTTCAAACCAAAGGCCGATATACTAATCAAACCCTTCCACAACCCAGACCTGCGCGAACTCATCGAAACCCTGCGCAAAGACACCGACCAACTCATCGACGACAGCGCCGATGAACTGATCACCGCCGGTTACGACGAAGAAAAAGCCGAAGTCCTCATCCAAAACTGGCAGCAATTTATCCAGGACCACAAAAACGAACTCGACGCCATCCAGCTCATCTACCAGCAGCCCTACCAAAAGCGCCACCTGAGTTACGAGCAAATCGAAAAACTGGCAGAAGAAATCCAGCAACCGCCGTATAATCTCGCGCCCATCGAAGTGTGGAAGGCCTACGAGCAGTTGGAAAAGAACAAAGTCAAAGGCGTACCACCCAAAGAGCTGTTAACCAACATCGTCAGCCTCATTCGTTTTTCCACCGGCCTAAGCGACGTGCTCGAACCCTTTACCGAGCTGGTCAACAACCGCTTTGACAACTGGCTAAAACAACAAGAGCAAAGACTTTCCAGCCAGACCAACTCGCCTGGCTAAACAAAATAAAAGACCAAATCGCCCAAAATGCCGAAATGACGGTAGACGACTTTAACTACATCCCCTTTAACCAGGAGGGTGGGTTGTTAAAGGCGAGAGAGTTGTTTGGGAAAGATTTAGATAAGTTAATACAAGAATTAA
>CAWGNW010000009.1:0-196022 GCA_963824045.1 uncultured Gammaproteobacteria bacterium
ACGGCGGAGGCTTAGGCCGCGCATACCCACATGTTGACTACTCCGAGCAGTTGGTTCTTCTGGGCAGCTTTATCTGCCTGCTTCGCAGCGCTTACCGCAATCTTCGCCAAGATCGGCGTTCAGGGAGTTGACCCCGACCTCGCCACGCTTGTTCGTACCGTCATCATCGTATTCGTGCTCGCAGCATTCGTGTGGTATGCGGGCAAGTGGACTGACCCTCGGAACCTGTCACCAAAGACATTGCTGTTCTTGTCGCTGTCGGCCTTGGCAACCGGTGCTTCCTGGGTCTGCTACTTTCGAGCACTCCAGATCGGTGATGCATCCAAAGTCGCGCCGGTAGACAAGTTCAGTCTTGTGCTTGTTGCAGTATTTGCCTTCGTCTTTCTCGGCGAACGCCCGTCCGAACAAGAATGGCTCGGCATCGGCCTCGTAGCCAGCGGCGTGCTGGTCCTGGCATTCAAGCGGTAGCCAAGAGTGGCGCGGCCTAACCCTTCGCTCGAGCGGACGCGCAACGGCATGGCGCCCCTACGCTCCCACACTCATTGTTCGCTCCGGGGCGACACGCCGCGCCGCGCCGCTCAGCTCAAACGTCATGTTCAGAAAGGTGCCGTATGAAATCACCAGTAACTAAAGGTATCCATCATCTTGGCCTCACGGTATCGAAGCTGGAGGAAACCGCGGATTTCTTCAAAACCATGCTTGGCTGGAGCGAGGTCAAACGAAAAGAGGATTATCCGGCCATATTTGTGAGTGACGGTACGATTATGCTCACGCTTTGGGCTACAAAGGCGGAGCCGGTTACCGCGTTCGACAAGAACAAAAATGTCGGCTTGCATCATGTTGCCTTTTCTGTAGCCGATGAGGCGGCTCTGAACCGTGTCTATGATCGGCTGAAAACTGCCGGGGTTCCAATCGAATTCGCTCCGGAGCAATTGGGGCCAGGTCCTGCCAGGCACATGATCTGCCATGAACCGAGCGGGATTCGGGTGGAGGTGATATGGCCGGGCAACTGAGAAAGCAGGAACAGGGGAGAAAGGGGAGCGGATACATTTTCCGTAATGGCGTTATCCGGGAAATATATCCGGCCACTCTTGCTGGACAGAGGCCGCATGTGATCATTTGGTTGTGAGGGCATCAATGAAGATTGACATCGACACCTTGACCGAAGCCGAACTGGTCGATCTGAATCACAGGGTCGTCGAACGGCTGAAGTTTCTGGCACAAATGAAAGCGCATGGCGCGATGCTGGAATTCAGCATCGGGCAACGGGTCGCGTTTAACCCTGACAACGGCCCGACTGTCTTTGGCATCCTTGTCAAATACAACAGGAAAACCGTTACGGTCGTCACCGATGACGGGCAGCGGTGGAATGTTGCCCCTGGCTTCTTGAGAAAGGGTGATCCTAAAGACGTTACGCCGCCCACGGACAATCTAACGCATTCAAAACAATAGTGTAGTAGCGAGACGAAAAAGGGGTCAGTACCCTTTTATCAATTACCAACTGAAACAAAAAAGGGTACTGCCCCCTTTTTTCTTTTGGAGTCCGCCAGGAATCGTGCAGGTAAACTGAGCGCCTTTCTGGCCACCGGGCCGCGAGCCAGTGGCGCCGCTGTCTGATGGAGCATGACTTACCTGTTGTGCAATCCGGTTCTATACTATGGCCGTGTGGGACTCGCTTTGCACCAGGCTTTACACTTTGCCGGCAACCGCCAGAGGAAAACCCGATGACACATCACCATAAAAGAGCGATTTTTGCGCTGGTCTCTGTCGGTTGGCTCTGGCTGCTGGCCTCCTGTACACCGGCGACGAGTATTGAATCCGGCGGTAACACGGAACCTGCCGGCGAGTCCACAGCCAGTGCCGCGCCCGGGGAGGAACAGGCGGATGCGAAGCCGGATGACATCATCGACCGGATGTTTTCGCCCCTGGACAACGCGGTGTCCGATATTAACCGGGACCTCAACAAAGGCGACGCTGACGCACCTTCCGGGTCGAACGAATGACACGCGGCCGCCAGCGGCCGGTCAATCACAGGAGATAACGCATGAATCTGAAACTTCACCCTGTTTTATGTGCCGTCCTGGCTGCGGCTATGCCGCTGGCGACGCCGGCCGGTTCCCTGGAGTGTCAGGGCAATATCATCTCGCCCGGCATTACCGAGGCGGAGTTGCTGCAAGCCTGCGGCGAGCCGACATCCCGGGACGGGACTGAATGGATATACCGGATGCAGGGAGACTTCCCGATGGTGGTGACCTTCGGGAATGATGGCGTCGTGACGTTTATCCGGGATGCAACGGACCTGGACTCGCCCGCATCACCCCTCGGTGATTCACCCTGAGTGCAGTTCGTCCACGCAGGCATGCCCACGCCGAAAAAGGGGTCAGTACCCTTTAATCAATTACCAACTGAAACAAAAAACGGGTGCTGACCCCTTTAATTACTAACTGAAACAAAAAAGGGTACTGACCCCTTTTTTTCTCTCTGCGGAGTTTGCGATTACAACCAGTCGCGCCGAAGGGCGGCATTCCCGCGGCTATCGGGTCCTTGCTACTGGGCAAACCTGAAGCTGACATAATCACCGACAGCTTTCTGCATCTCGGGTACCGAGACCGGCCGCCCGATCATCGGGCCATCCCAGTGCTGGCATGTAAAATTCATGACGTCAGGCTGCGTGTCTGACTCCAGACGGAACTCCCTGTAGAAATTCATGATGTCGGGCCGCGACACCCATTCCTGCTGGCTGCTGGTTTCCCTGATCCTGAACGTGTCGGCCTTGATGGTGGAGGGTCCCAGGTTCCTGGTATTGAAGGTGCAATTCGTGTTGTACTGGCCAACCCCGGTGGTTGCGACTCCGCCCTGCAAGTTGATGTGTGCCTGTCCCTCAGGGATTTCCAGATCCTTGTTCAGCACGATTGCCGAACCCGGTGGTATTTTGTAGAACGGCGAGTTGACATCACGTGTCTGGGCTGTATTGCAGCCCGCCAGGGCGACGATCATTAGTGTGAGAGCGATGCGTTGCATATCAATCTCCTCAAGCTGCGATGGATAAGGTCCGGTCACGCAATGACCGGAGCGTAGCATAAGGGCATTATAGGCGACGGCAAAAACAGCAGCGAGATTATCCTGCTCGGGATGACGTGCGGCATGCGCGGGTGCCCTGCCATCAAGCAGGCTGCAGCGCGAACGGTATCGCTCCTTGCTCGCCATGCAGGCGAACTTCCCGGCGGCGTCAGGTGATGACCGTGGGTTCCCTGCGGCCCGTGCGGGCCTCGATCTCCGCCAGCCCGGTGGCGATGCCGACCAGGGTCTGCATGACGACGGCGGTTTCGCGGTCCTGCTTTTCCGTGTCCGGTTCGTAGGCCTCCAGATAGACTCTCAGGGTTGCCCCTGCAGTGCCGGTGCCCGACAGCCGGTAGACGATGCGCGAGCCGTCGGTGAAACCGATGCGGACGCCCTGGTTCTCCGCGACGCTGCCATCAACCGGGTCGGTGTAGGCGAAGTTGTCTGCATAGTCGACCGTGTAGCCGTCCAGCACTCGCGCCCGGCAGGTCTGCCAGTCGTGCCTGCAAATGCTCCATCAGGCCATTGGCGGCCGTCTGCATCGATTTCTTCGTAATCATAGCGGGTGTAGAAGTTGCGGCCGAACCTGCGCCAGTGTTCCTGCACGATCTCCTGCACTGACATCTTGCGCACCGCCAGCAGGTTCAGCCAGAAGAGCACCGCCCAGAGGCCGTCTTTCTCCCTGACGTGATCGGAGCCGGTGCCGAAACTCTCCTCGCCGCAGAGCGTGATGCGCTTTGCGTCCAGCAGGTTGCCGAAGAACTTCCAGCCGGTCGGTGTCTCGTAGCAGTCCAGTCCCAGCGCCTCGGCCACCCGGTCGACGGCCTGGCTGGTGGGCATGGAGCGGGCCACGCCCCGGATGCCGCCGGCGTAACCCCTGATGTAGTGGGCGTTGGCGGCCATCACCGCCAGGCTGTCGCTGGGGGTGACGAAGAAGTTGCGTCCCAGGATCATGTTCCGGTCGCCGTCACCGTCGGAGGCGGCGGCAAAATCGACCGCGTTGCGCCCCGATGCCAGGGCAACGACTTCGTGGGCGTGCACCAGGTTGGGGTCCGGGTGGCCACCGCCGAAGTCTTCCAGCGGTTCGCCGTTGATCACGGTGCCGGGTTCGGCCTCCAGCATTTCTTCCAGGATGCGGGTGGCGTAGGGGCCGGTGATGGCATGCATGGCGTCAAAGCGCATCCTGAACAGACCGGCGTTGAACAGGTGGCGGATGCGCTTGAAGTCAAACAACGCTTCCATCAGGGCGGCATAGTCCGCAACCGGGTCGATGATCTCCACGCGGGTCTCGCCCAGCGACAGGGTGCCGGGCGTATCGAGGTCTATGGCTTCTGTATCGAGGGTCCGGTATTCGCTTATCTCCAGGGTGCGCGCGAAGATCGCCTCGGTGACCGCTTCCGGGGCCGGGCCGCCATTGGCGGTATTGAACTTGATGCCGAAGTCGCCGTCCGGCCCGCCCGGGTTGTGGCTGGCGGACAGGATGATGCCGCCGTTGGTCCGGTATTTGCGGATAATGCAGGAGGCAGCCGGTGTAGACAGCAGGCCGCCCTGGCCGACGATGACCCTGGCTACACCATTGGCTGCCGCCATGCGGATGATGATCTGGATCGCTTCCCGGTTGTAGTAGCGGCCGTCACCACCGAGGGCGAGCGTGCCGCCCCGGAGGTCCGCCCGGGTGTCGAAGATCGACTGGACGAAATTTTCCAGGTAATGGGGCGTCTGAAAAATGCTGACTTTCTTGCGCAGACCGGATGTGCCGGGACGCTGGTCGGGAAAGGGTAGGGTACTGATGGTAGACGTTGCCACTGGGGAGTATCCGTACTGCGAGGTTCACGAGGACCCTATTGAATCACGCCGGCACGTGAAAGTGAAACCCCCGGATGAGAAATCGGGACTGAGCGATTGAAGCAGTTCCCTCAAGCGGGGCATGGCAGCGGCGACGCCAGCTGGCCCGGGACAAAAGGCGGATGCAATATGCGGGCCGGGCGTGTTGAGCGAATCAGTCCTCGTAGTCGCTGAATGTCATTCCCGTCTCCCTGGCGACTTCCGCCCAGTAGGGCTCCATTTCGCAGGAGCAGCAGTCGCACCAGACGGCGATGCCGTCGTGCATGCTCTTGCTCATGCCTTCAGGCCGCCGCCTGGCGGCAGCCGGTTTCGCCACTGTGTCCGTGTCGGATGGTTGCCGTGAATACGCCATGGATCCGGCCCTCCTTGAAGGTCTGTGTGCCAGCGCAGTATTGCTTCTCTGCATATAGCAGGTTTTCATGCACCCGTGGGCCAATATTGCACCCTTGCCTGAAGCATGAACAGGGTTGCCGGCCACGGAGGCGCACGGAGAACACAGGCAATGCGGGTCCGTGTCCGTATGCTTCTGTGTGCCCCGTGGCCGTTCTGAACCTCAATTTGAGACGGCACCCTTCAGGCAGTCGCCATTACGCATCGACTCGGCTCCTGTTACTATCCGCTGCATGAAAAGCCTGTTGCGGCAAGCGGCAGACGCCTGCTTGAGGTGCTGCTTCTGCTGCAGTACGGGCCTGGCTGTCCGGATTAACAGGTGCCGGAAAAGGCGTTAGGATAGGCCGGGTTACTCGACAGGCCGCGGAGGCGTTCAGGCATGAAGAAACTCAGGCACGAAAACGAACTGGTCAAGGAGGCGATCCGTGCCGGGATGAAATACGGCGAGGAGCGCGGGGTTGTCGAGTTCGAGCCGACCGATTCCGCGCACGAGAAGATCGAGTATATCTACCGGCTGCTGGTCCATGACAAGGTGATCGCGCCGCTGCCGGAGGAGCAGGTCTCGCAGCAGTCCATGCGCCACCGCCTGGCCATGTGGATTTCCAGGCAGCTGCCAAAGGATCATCCCTTGCTGAAATAGCCTGGCCGGAACCTGACCGGGTGCGGCCCTGCGGCGTCCGGAGAACGAATAAATCACAATATCAAGCTGTGGAGGGGAACCGTGTTACACCATACGCTCACCGGAAGTTGCCTGTGCGGCGCCGTGCATTACGAGATCAACGGCGAGCCGACGCGCTTCTACCATTGCCATTGCCGCCGCTGCCGCAAGGCGACCGGCACCGGCCATGCCACCAACCTCATGGTCGTGCCCGAGAGTCTCACCTGGACCCGGGGCGAGGAATTATTGCAGCGTTACAAGCTGCCCGAGGCGGAACGCTTCAGTACCTGTTTTTGCACACTTTGCGGCAGTCCCCTGCCGCGGCAGGTGCCGGAACTGCATCTGGTGGTCATCCCTGCGGGTTCCCTGGACAGCATGCCGTGGATCGAGCCGGAGGCGCGGATCTTCTGGGGCTCGCGCGCCGAGTGGTCCTGCGCTGCCGGCGATCTGCCGGTGTTTGCGGAGTACCCGAACAGCGCGTAGCACCGCGCATGGTCCGGGACGCCAGCGAAAGTAGCCGAGCCGGTCCCGGGAGACAGGGTATGGAAATCTGGGTCGACGCGGATGCCTGTCCAAGGGTGATCAAGGAGATCCTGTTTCGCGCCGCGACGCGAACCGGCGTGACGCTGACCCTGGTCGCCAACCAGCCCGTGCCGACGCCGCCGGCACGGCACATCCGCACCCTGCAGGTAGCGCCCGGCTTCGATGTTGCGGATAACGAGATCGTGCGCAGGGTGGCCGCGGGTGACCTGGTGATTACCGCCGACATCCCGCTGGCCGCCGAGGTCATAGCAAAAGGGGCGCACGCGCTCAATCCTCGCGGCGAGCTGTATACGCGCGAAAATATCGGCGGCCGCCTCAATATGCGGGATTTCATGGACAACCTGCGCGGCAGCGGCATCAATACGGGCGGTCCGCCACCCCTGAACCAGGCAGACAGGCAGGCCTTTGCAAACCACCTGGACCGGCTGCTGGCGAGCCGCTCGGGGTGATGCGGCGAGCGGTACTGCGGCTGGCCCGGGCGTCGCACCGCCATCCTGCAGCGTGCGTTACAATACGGCCTGACCATGGCAAGAATTCTCATACTTTATTCCACCACAGACGGCCACACGCGCGAGATCTGCGAGCGGCTGCGGCGCCAGCTCGAGAACGCCGGCCACCAGGTGGTGGTCGACCCGATCACGGATGCGCCGGATATTGACCTTGGCCTGTTCGACAAGATCGTCATCGGGGCGAGCATTCGCTACGGCAGGCACAGCCCGGCGGTGCATGACTTCATCGAGCGTAACCAGACGCTGCTGGACAGCCGGCCGAATGCCTTTTTCTCCGTGAATGTCGTCGCCCGCAAGGCGGAGAAAAGCCGTCCCGAGACCAATCCCTACCTGCAGAAATTCCTGCGGCGAATCAGCTGGCGGCCGCGGGAACTGGCGGTATTCGCGGGCAAGATCGACTATCCGCGCTACGGATTCCTGGACCGGCAGATGATCCGCCTTATCATGTGGATGACGCACGGACCGACCGACCCGACGGCGGTGGTGGAGTTTACCGACTGGGAGCAGGTGGAGGCCTTTGGCCGGGTGCTTGGCGAGATGTAGGCGGCAAGCCGCCAGCTGCGCAACTCAATCATGAAACGGAGGAATGCATCATGCATGTCACGCTGGTACAGGTTGCCGTAAAACCCGGGCACATCGATGACTTCATCGAGGCGACGCGCCGCAACCACGAGGCATCGGTGCAGGAGACCGGCAACCGGCGCTTTGACGTGCTGCAGTCGCCCGCCGACCCGGGGCAGTTCATGTTCTACGAGGCCTATGCCAGTGCAGCGGATGCGCAGGCCCACAAGCAGACGGCCCACTATCTTGCCTGGCGGGATGCGGTAGCCGACTGGATGGCGGAGCCGCGCCGGGGCGTGTCCTACAACGGGCTGTTTCCGCAGGAATAGCCCGTGAACCTGGACGCCTTTTCCATCGCGCGCCTGCCACGCATCGAGTTCGGCGCAGGCGTGTTCTCCCGGGTGCCCGATATCATCGCGCGTTACGGCAACGGCGTGCTGCTGGTGACCGGGTCGCGGTCCTTCCCGTCAACGCCGCAGTGGGATGAACTCGTCACCACCCTGGAACAGCGCGACCTTGCCTGGTATCACGTCTGCGTGGACGGCGAACCATCACCGCAGCTGGTCGACAGCGTTGTAGCGCAGTATGCCGGGACCGGCGTCGACGTGGTGCTGGGTGTGGGCGGCGGCAGTGCGCTGGACGCCGCCAAGGCCATTGCCGGCCTGTTGCGCGTGCAGCGCAGCGTCATGGATTACCTCGAGGGGGTCGGCCCGGAACTGCCGTACGCGGGACCGGCCGTTCCGCTGGTTGCGGTGCCCACGACCGCCGGCACCGGCAGCGAGGCCACCAGGAATGCCGTACTGAGCGTGCAGGGCAGGGAAGGCTTCAAGAAGTCGTTTCGTGACGAGCGGCTGGTGGCGGAATACGCAGTGGTCGACCCGGAACTGCTGGCGACCTGTCCGCGGCGCGTCATCGCCGCCAATGGCATGGATGCACTGACGCAGTTGCTGGAGTCCTTCGTGTCGCTGCGGGCCAATGCCTTCACCGATGCGCTGGCTGCCAGCGGCCTGCGGGCCGTACGCGACGGACTGCTGCCCTGGTTCGAGGGCGGGTCACCGGACCCTGCGGCGGCGCAGGCGCGCATGGCCTATGCCGCATTGCTTTCCGGGATCACGCTGGCGCAGTGCGGTCTGGGCTCGGTGCACGGCCTGGCATCGCCGCTGGGCGCACTCTACCCGATTCCGCACGGCGTGGTCTGCGGCACCCTGGTCGCGACCTGCACTGCGGTGAATATCGATGCCCTGCGGGAACGCGCAGCAGACAGCACTGCGCTCGACAAGTATGCCGGGGCGGCCGCCATTCTCTGTGGTCAGTCCTTCAGCAGCCGCGAGGCCGCGTGGCGGGCACTCGTCAACCTGCTGGCTGAATGGACGGCGCGCCTGGACCTGCCGCGGCTGGGTGATTACGGACTCGATACCGGCGGCCTCGACCGGGTCGTCGCCGAATCCCGGGGCAGCAGCATGCGGACCAATCCCGTGGAGTTGACCGACGCCGAGATCAAGGCCTGCCTGCAGGAGCGCCTGTAACTTGACTGTCTTCCAGGGCGCAGCGTTCCCGGCAGGGCTGTGGTGAGATTAATCTTTATGATTTACAGTAAGAAGCGATCGACATATCAAATCCGGATTATATTGCGCGGGCTGCGCCCGCCGATTTGGCGGGTACTCCAGGTGGCAAGCGACACCCGTCTGGCGGACTTCAATACCGTGCTGCAGGTGGCGATGGGGTGGAGCAATATTCACCTGCATCAATTCGAATGGCAGGGTATGCGCTACGGTATCCCGGACCCGGACGCTCCCGATGACACGTGCAGGGAGTCCGATTTCTGTCTCGACGAACTGCTGCTGGAGGCGGGCGACAGTCTGGTATATCGCTACGATTTCGGCGGCGACTGGGTGCACAGGGTTCAGCTGGAGAAGGTCCTGGACTTTGATGAGCGGCTGCCCCTGCCGCTGTGCCTGCGCGGCAGGCGCGCCTGTCCACTGGAGGACGTGGGCGGGCCTCCCGGCTACAAGGCCTTTCTCGGGACCTTTTCAGACCCGGCGCACCCGGACCATGCAGAACTGCTGGCATGGATCGAAGGGCAATTCGACCCGGAACACTTCGACGTCGGGAAAACCAACGATGCCCTGGGCCAGTATTGTCGCTGATGCGCTGCACCTGTCACAATCCGCTGACACGCCCACGCCGCGCGGCACAAACTAACATGAGGTTGTCCAGCACCATGCATTTCCCGGTAATCAGCTTCCTGCAGGCCCTGTGCCTGCTGCTCCTGCTGGCCGCCGCGCCGCTGCATGCCGCGGATACGGCTGCGGGTGCGAAGTCGGACACCATCAACACCCTGAACTCACTCATGCGGCTGCAGGCGGAGCTGAAGGCCGATATCGCGGAACTGAACCGGGAACTCGATGCCGCCCAGGGTACGGCCGCGAAGCGCGACATCCAGGCGCGAATCGACAAGCTGGATGCCGACCTGCAGACCACGACCTACAACCTGCGGGAGATCGCGGCAGGCGCGGACCTGGCCAGCCTGCGGGCCGAGGAGGAGGCGCCCTTCAATTTCCAGGAGGAGATGTTTTCCCTGCTGAAGCCGGCGCTGAAAGAAATGAAGGACATGACCAGTCATGTCCGGCAGAAGTCCGAGCTGAAGGAAAGGATTGCCCACTACAGCGAGAAATTGCCGCTGGCCGAACAGGCGATTGCCAACATCAACCGCTTGCTGCAGGAAGCCGACGATGCAGCACTCGGCAAATACCTGCAGGGCATGCTGGCGGAATGGACCAAGCAGCAGACGTTCATGCAAAGCGAGCTGAAATCGGCGCAGCTGCAGCTCGATAAACTGGAAGCTTCCGAGGCCACCCTCGCCGAGGCCTCGCAGAGTTATCTGAAAACCTTTTTCCAGAAACGCGGGCTGTACCTGGCACAGGCGTTGCTGGTGGTCATCAGCATCCTGCTGCTGTCGCGCCTGTCCTACCGGCTGATGGTGCGCACAATCCCGGGCTATCGTGCGGAGCACCGCAGTTTCCGCCTGCGACTTACCGATCTGTTGCATCGCATCTTTACCATCATGCTGGCGATCATCGGACCGATGGTGGTGTTCTACCTGGTCGAGGACTGGGTACTGTTCAGTCTCGGCATCCTGTTGCTGCTGGGCATTGGCCTGACGCTGCGCCAGGCCCTGCCGCGCTACTGGCAGCAGGTCCAGCTGTTTCTCAACGTCGGTTCCGTGCGGGAAGGGGAGCGCATCGACCTCGACGGCCTGCCGTGGCGGGTAAAGTACATCAATATCTTCAGCCAGCTGGAAAACCCGGTCGCCGGCCTCAGCCAGCGGGTGCGCATCGATGACCTGGTGGACCTGAAATCGCGTCCGATGCAGAAGGGTGAACCCTGGTTCCCGTGCGTGCAGGGTGACTGGGTGCTGCTGAGCGACGGCATGCGCGGCAAGGTTATCGGGATCTCCCAGGAACTTGTGCAACTGGTGGCGCGTGGCGGGGCGCATCGTATCTACCGGACCGGGGACTTCCTTTCCCTGTCGCCGCTCAACCTGTCACGAAATTTCCGTCTCAAGGAAACCATCGGCATCAGCTACGACCTGCAGCGGGAAAGCGTCAGCAGCATCCCCGACCTGCTGCGGGGCCACGTGGAGAAACGCGCCGCAGAAGAAGGCTATGGCGAACAACTGCTCAACCTGCGGGTCGAGTTCGAACGTGCCAATACCTCCTCGCTTGACCTGGTGGTGATCGCCGACTTCGACGGGGAACTGGCCGACCTCTATAACCGTCTGCGTCGCTGCATGCAGCGCTGGTGCGTCGAGGCCTGCAGTGAATACAACTGGGAGATTCCGTTCACCCAGCTTACCCTGCACCAGCCCCGGGCTGCCGGCTGAGACCGCTTGCAGCCATGTGCGGCTTCAAACGCTGCCTGCAGGTGTACGCCGACAGCAGGCTACAGTCACAGCGGATCCCGGTATGACCTGTACAGTGACCATCAGCACGACCGGCGAACGCTTCCGGGTGGAGGAGGGAGAGACGATCCTGCAGGCCGCGCAGCGCCAGGGCGTATCGCTGCCCTACGGCTGTGACAGCGGTATATGCGGCGTCTGTATCAGCAGGGTGATCGAGGGGCGCATCGCATATCCGGGCGGTAATCCCATGGCGCTGTTCGAGGAAGACATCCAGGCCGGCAAGGGGCTGTGCTGTGTCGGCTACCCCTGTGGTGATCTGGTCATCGAACCACTCACGGAGGAGGGCGACTGGGAGCCCTGGGACTGATATTTCCTGATCTGCCGGGGTTTGTGAGGGGAATATATTGTCCAGTGGGAAACCTTCCTCCGGCGCGATTGTTCGAGAACCGCATCGCGGTCAGCACCCAAAGAACGGGCATAAAGAGACCGCTCCTGCCCTGCTATTGTCACCTGTAGGAGTACCCCAATGGGCACAAGCACCCCAATGGGCGTAAACGCCGCCCTCCGGCGCGAATGTTCGAGAATCGCATCGCGGTCAGCACCCAAAGAACGGGCATAAAGAGACCGCTCCTACCCTACTATTGCCACCTGTAGGAGCACCCTGAAGGGCATAAATACCCCAATGGGCACAAGCACCCCAATGGGCACAAGCACCCCAATGGGCACAAACACCGCCCTTCGGCGCGATCATTTCCGCAACCCGCTGCATGCAGAAGACCGCTGCTGAATTTGTGCTCTGACGCGGTCAGCCGTTTCGGTTAAACTGCATCCCTGTTTTCATCCGTAGAGTCGGCCGTATGAAATTCACCGTAGCGGAATTCCACGCCTGGAAGCACAAGAGCGTGACCCTGCTGGGCATGTCGGGCGTTGGCAAGACCCACCTGTCGATGCTGCTGCGCCGGCACCACTGGTTTCATTACTCCGGTGACTATCGCATCGGGACGCGTTACCTGGATGAGCCCATCATGGACCTGATCAAGCAGCAGGCCATGCAGGCGCCGTTCCTGCGCGACCTGCTGCGTCGCGACTGGATCTACATCCGCAACAACATCAAGGTCGACGACCTGGGACCGGTGCTGAGCTTTGTCGGCAAGCTGGGCAACCCGGAACTCGGCGGGGTGCCGCTGGAGGAATTCAGCCGGCGCCAGGCGCTGTACCGCGAGTCGGAAATTGCGGCCATGCACGACGTGCCGAAATTTATCCGCAAGGCGCAGGAGATCTACGGCTACACGAATTTCGTCAATGACGTCGGCGGCAGCCTGTGCGAACTGGGTGATCCCGGGGTGATCGACCTGCTGGTGCGGCATACCCTGATACTCTACATCCGGGTTACCGAGAAATCCGAGGAGGATGCGCTCATCAGCCGGGCCCAGACGAATCCCAAGCCGCTGTATTACCGGCCGGAGTTTCTGGCCGAGCAGCTGCGGCACTACCTGGAACTGCGCGGGCTGGAGTACGCGGCACAGGTGGAGCCGGATGATTTCTGCAGCTGGGTTTTCCCGCGCCTGTTTCACTCGCGCCTGCCGCGCTACCAGGCGATCGCCGAACCGCACGGCTACACGGTGACCTCGCACGAGGTGGCGGCGGTACGCGACGAGCAGGACTTTCTCGAGCTCCTGGAAAGTGCCATTACCCGCACTGCAGCAGCATGAAATCCTGCCTGCGTGAAAAATTTTCCGTGAAGTACGGCCGCAACCGGCTGCAGGATTCTGTGCTGCCTGCCGGGTGCAGCTGCATCGCCTTGCGCTAGCGAAAGACGACGAGGACGCTATGCCTATCGTGGCCCACAATGATTTGCCGACCTTTGCCCGCCTGCGCCAGGAGGGACAGACCATCCTGACGCCGGAACGCGCCGTGCGCCAGACTATCCGGGAACTGCATGTCGGTGTTCTCAACATGATGCCGGACGCCGCCCTGGCGGCGACCGAGCGGCAGTTTTTCCGGCTGGTGGGTGAGAGCAATCCGATTGCGCAGTTCTACTTGCACCCCTTCACCCTGCCGGAGCTGCCGCGGGGCAGGCAGGCACAGGCGCACATCGCGCAGTATTACGATACCTTCGATCAGCTCTGTGCCGAGGGGCTGGATGCACTCATCATTACCGGCGCGAATGTCAGTCATCCGGACCTTTCACAGGAGCCGTTCTGGCAGCCGCTTAACGCGGTGGTGGAATGGGCCGTGGAGAACGTTACCTCTGTGCTGTGCTCCTGCCTGGCCACGCACGCGGTGATGCAGTTTCACCACGGCATGCGCCGCAGGCCGTTGCCGGCGAAGCGCTGGGGCGTGTTCCCGCATCGTGTGCTGCAGCCTCAGCATTCCCTGGTGAATGACGTCAATACCCAGTTCGACGTGCCGCATTCTCGCTTCAATGACATCAGCCGCGAGCAGTTCGAGGCGGCCGGTCTGCATGTCCTGGTCGAGAGCGAAATCGCCGGTGTACACCTTG
The DNA here is from genome assembly GCA_963824045.1 of uncultured Gammaproteobacteria bacterium. Lineage (GTDB taxonomy): Bacteria > Pseudomonadota > Gammaproteobacteria > UBA9214 > UBA9214 > UBA9214. The sequence continues at coordinate 13,971 of CAWGNW010000009.1, forward strand.
CCGTCAGCGAGGACGGTTTTCGCGTGGTCTATTTCCAGGGTCATCCGGAATACGACACCGTATCCCTGCTGAAGGAATACAAGCGCGAGGCGCTGCGCTATGCCGCCGGCGAACGCGACGATTATCCGCCTTTCCCGGATCACTATTTCAAACCGCGCGAGCAGGCGATCTTGGACGAATACCGGAAACGCGTTGACCAGGCACGCAAGCGGGGCGAGGCCCCGCCGGTTTTCCCCGAGGGCCTCGTGGCCGGCCGCGTTGATAACACCTGGCACGATACCGCGGAGGGCATCCTCGGCAACTGGATCGGACTGGTCTACCAGCTGACCCACCATGAGCGCGCGCTGCCGTTCATGGACGGCGTCGATCCGGCCAATCCGCTGGGGTTTATCACGAGTCCGGCAAGCTGAAGGATGCCCCGGCCTGGCAAGCCCTCCCGGCACCTTTGCCGGCGTACTGCGCCGTGGTTGGGCAGCGCTTGCGCAAGGCAGGCAATGAGTCAGTGGCAAACGTTAAATCAGAGAAAATATAGGGTTTTTACTGATTGACATTTGTCTGCATTTAGAGGCCGTCTATTTTTGAGTTATTCACCGCACAAATACAGACATAAAAAATACTAATAAAATAGAGCAAAGAGCTAATTATTTTTCCAGAAATTCGTAATAATTAATTGATATTTATATAAATATGTGTATTGGTTAAAAAATGCCCGATTTAACGAAAACCCTTTGTTTGTCAGGCCTGCAGTCGGTTATCCCTGTACTTGTCCACAGACTTATCCACAGGATTTGTGGATGAGCGCGTGCCCCTTCCCGGGTGTTTGCACCGGAGAAGGGCGTGCAATTTACCCCAGGCAATTCAACCTGGCCCGTGCAGGGGACCGCAAGCACATCTCCGGCAAGGCGGACAGCAGCCTGTTGCCTGCCATCAGGACGCAACATTCCGGGGGAAGTCCCACATCCGATTGGCGTTCGCTTCATGGGTCGCCCACGGGGGCTGCAATGGCGTCCGCGACAAGGATATCCACATTGTCCCCGGTCAGTGACATCAGGAAGGCAACCAGGTCGTCGATGTCGGTGGGGGTGAGGCCCAGTGGCTTGATCAGGGGGTCCAGGTTCGGGTTGGCCACACCGCCGGCGTTGTAGAATGTCACCACCTCCTGCAGGCTTCCCAGTGAACCATCATGCATATAAGGCGCCGTGAGTGCGATATTGCGCAACGACGGGGTCTTGTACTTCCAGCGATCAGCCGGGTCCAGGGTGATTTCATAACGTCCCAGGTCATTGCCCGGGTTGGGGATGACGTTGGCCAGCTCCAGGGTTTCGCCGGGTGCAACGGGGATGCTTGCCGCCACGGGTCTGCTGAAACTGGCCTGATAGCCGATGCCGGTATTGTGCAGTGCGTGATCGGTGAACAGGGCATGTGACGCCTCGAGTGTATGGCAGCGACTGCAGCCAGCCTTGCCAGCGAAGAGGCGGAAGCCGCGGACCGCCGCTGCTGTCAGGGCATCCTGCTGATGGCCGAAATACCAGCGATCGAAGGTGCTGTTGGCAGACACCAGCGTGCGCTCGTAGGCGGCAAGCGCCTTGCCGAGGTTTTCCATGCCGGGTCCCTTGCCGGCGTATGCCGCCTCGAACAGGCCCCGATAGTCCGGCAGCCCCCTGATGCGTTCGAGCACAAAGCCTACTGACGGGTTGCCCATTTCGTTGGCTGCCAGTAACGGTCCCCAGACTTGCTGCTCCAGGTTTGTTTCGCGGGCATCATGGAACAGCTGCCTTGCATAGGCCACGTTGTAAAGCGTTGGGGCATTGCGGCGCACGCTGCGGCCCTCGATGCCGACGGCCGTGGCCATTTCATTGACCGTGAATCCCTGTTCTGGCACATGGCACATGGCGCAGGAAATCGTGTTGTTGTGCGACAGGCGGCGGTCGTAGAACAGCTTCCTGCCCAGGTCGACAGCGGACCGGGTTAAGGGGTTGTCAGCGGGTTCCGGAACCGCCGGCAGGCCTGCTGGTGGCGGCTTGACGAACTGGAGCAGGTCCGCAGCCTTGCCCTGGCGGGTGGCCAGGCTTTTCGAGCGGGTTTGATAATCCGCGGAGGCATAATCGCGCCTGTCATCGCCGGGATCCTGCAAGGTGGGCCGGGGGCTGCCGGCCAGGCTGACTGCAGCGGGTTCGGCCATAAGGATGGTCTTGATGTCACTCACGAGGGTATCCGGGTGCAGGTACGAAACGCTGTAGATATTGCGAATGCGCGCCTTCCGGTCGATCAGGTAAACACGCAGGATATGCGACCAGGCACCGGTGGAATTGCCTTCCACATCGACTTCCTTCTTCAGGCTCTGGCCATAGGCCTGCAGCAGCGGTGTCAGCCTGGATTCCGATTCCGCCGTGAGAAACCACCAGTCGTTACCGGGTTTCAGGAAGGCCTTGCTGTATTCGCGCAATACCTCCGGGGTGTCATGCACGGGATCGAAGCTTACGCTGATCAGGCGGACCGCTGCGTTGAGGTCGTCTTCCCGGGCAAGCCGCTGCTGTACCTGACCCAGCACATAAGCCGCGAGCGGGCAGCCGTTGCTGTCGTTGCAGGAGGTATAAATGAAACTGAGCACGACAATGCGGTCGCGGAACAACTCATGCAGAGAATGCTCCACGCCGCTGCTGTCCAGCAGGCGCGCGTCCGCGGCCGCGCCCAGCGCCGGGAGTTCATAGCTGCCGGGGACCGGCGCGGCATACGGCAGCGGCAGGTAGCCCGGCGCCGGCTCCTGCCCGGTTGCATCCTGGTGCTGGCTATGGCCTGCACACGGAAGCGGCGACGCGACCAGTGTGGCAGCCAGCACCCACCACGCCGGTTTGCAACCCTTCCGGCCCCCTGCAAATTTCACTGATGCGCTTCCCGTAATGTCAGTTCCGTTGCCCTAATACAGCGAATAGGCCCCGAACCGCATCTGGTGCGGGCTGCCGAGCTTCGCCTCCAGAAAGTCGATCGTGAACGCGGGTTGCAGCTGCTTGCCGTCCCAGTTGTAGGCTTTGAAGAATTGCAGGTCACCGCCGGTGGCGGGCTGCTGCTTGTCCCAGTTGGCGAGCAGGGACGAGGTAAAGTAGATCCGCTTGCCATCCCAGCTTTGGGAGGCCATGTTGAGCTGTTCGCCGATTTTCTCGGCCAGAATCTGCCGGGGCTTGAAAGGATCGCTGATGTCATACAGGCGGGCCATGCCGTCGTTCCAGGTATCCACCCACAGCAGCGTGTCATCCGCCGCAATCGACAGGTCCACCGGCAGCGGGAGCTTGCCGGGGTCGCCAATATCGGCGACTGCTTCAGCCTGCCATTCACCCTGGTCATCCTCGTATATCAGCCACAACTTCGAGGTCAGTGCGGTCATCGTGAAGCAGTAGTTGTGGTGCGGGCCCCAGGCGCAGCGAATCTCCAGCGGCGCCCCCGGTACGTCCAGAATCTTCTTCGGCTTGCGGGTATGCAGGTCCCAGACCACGACCGTATTGCCGAAGCGCTGCATGGCTTCGCTGTCCGCCATCAGCTTGCCGAGGTTCATCATGTAGTTGTTCCAGCCGGTGAACGAGGAGGTGATCATCACGTTGCGGCGCGGCAGTACGCGGACATCGTAGCCGTAGCCGTCGGCAAACTTGCCGGACTTTACCGCGCCCTGCAGATTGTCGTCGGTCGGCATCCAGTGGGTGGCGATGTATTCGCCGTCATTGGTGTATTCGACCAGCGCGGTGCGGCCGCCATGATCCCGGTTGTTGGAAAGACCGGTCAGCAGCATGCGCCCGGGCAGGGCATAGTTGGTATGCGGTCCGACCACGCCGCCGCTGGCTTTGACAAAGTCCTCGATGACCTTGTGCAGTTTCGGATGTGGCAGGGTCGGTATGGATGTCGAAGATGAAGATCTTGCTGGTATCCAGACCCGAGGCCCACAGATAGCCGCGGTCGTCCGTCAGCCCGGAATGGTGTGCCTCGTTGCGGCCTCCGACCGACAGCGAGTCCACAACCTTGCCGTATTCCGGTGACTTCGGGTTGACGTCAATGGTGACCAGCTTGTCCTGCTCGTCACCGACACCCGGCGTGCCCAGTGTCCAGACGTAGACAAAATCTTCCTGGCCGACGATCTTGGCCATGTAGGGTGACATGCAGGTTTCGTCCGCCGAGACGGTCTGCAACGGTGTTGCGAGCAGCAGGACAAGGCACCAAGACCATGAATATAAGTTGATTTTCATTTGAAACCCCCTCCGGTAAGTGGAATTGCCAGAGGCTGCATGAATGCCCGGTTTGTTATTCTCTGCTGGCAGCCTGCTGGTGTGAGCTTGATTTGCATGAGTATAGACAAGAATCGGGGCTTGTCTGGGGCCCGGGAATCGCGCTCAACGGTCGTGTTCCCGTTCCAGGAAATACAGCTGCTTGTTGCCGAAGCCCTTGATCTCGAATTCACCGCGCGATGTGCACTTGAATTCATCGTTGATCAGCCGCCAGGTTTCCTCGCAGAGGGTGATCTGCATGGGTTCGGACAGGCTTTCCATGCGTGCGGCCAGGTTCACGCCCGGGCCGAAGATATCGTAGACATACTTGTGAATGCCGACGATGGAGCCGATGACCGGGCCGGTATTGATACCGATGCGGCACAGCCAGGGCTCGGCGTGGGCGGCATTGCGGCGTTCCAGGTAGCGGCGGATGCGCAAGGCCACGCGGGCGACATTCTGGGCATGGTCGGGGTTGGCGTCCGGTATGCCGGATACTGCCATGTAGGCGTCGCCGATGGTTTTGATGCGCTCGCACCCGAACAGCTCGACGATCCTGTCAAACGCCGTGAATATGTCATTCAACTCGGTAATAAGACCCGCCGGATCGTGGGAAATGGCCATGTCGGTGAAGCCGACGAAGTCCAGCAACATCACCGAGGCGCTCTCGAAACGCTGCGGGGTGGTCGTGCCGAAGTCTCTCATCTCCTCGTAGACTGAGCGGGGCATGATATTCAGCAGCAGCTTCTCGCCGCGTTCCTTCTCGCGGCGCAACTCGCGGGTGTGTTTTTCCTGCAGCTTCGAATACGAGTCCAGCAGGTATTCGGCCTGCTTCTGTTTGGAGATGTCATGGCACTCGACCAGCACCTGGTCCTGCCGGTGCGGGAGTTGCCGCAGTACGATCGCCAGCGGGGTGGTACGCGCGCCCACCTTGCTTTCATATTCGAAGCGGTAGGGGCGTTCGCTGCCGAGCCGGGCCAGGGCGCGCTCGGCCTGCAGTGCCGGGACCCGGATTGTCAGCGGCGCGTCGGCATCCTCGCCGGGCGGCAGCCAGTCGAAGAATTTCGCGTTCTCGAACAGGATGCTCCAGGTCGCCGGGTCCACCACCGCAATGCCGATGTCCAGCGTGTGGATCAGTTGCTTCAGGTCGGTGGCGCTTGCGTCCGTCATGATTTTTTGAGGATCATTGGCGCCCGCAGCTCGAGTTCGTTACGGACGGCGGCAATGTCGGAGGCGTCGAAGTCAAAGTCCTGCAGCGTTTCCGTCAGCAGTGCCACCATCTCGTCGAAGGCGCGGCGGTCAATGTCCATGTGGCGGTGCACGCGCTCGAGATGTTCGTCCGAGAAACTCGCCGGTCCTCCCATGAGATAGGCAATGAACTTGGTCTGGTGGTCGATGAGCCGTTTCATGTCGGTGTCCGCAAAGTACGGGCTTATGACCGGCGAATCGAGTACCAGGTCATAAAATGACATCACAATCCGGCTCACTTTGGCAAAGCCGCCGTGCCGTTCGAATATGGATTGTGACATGTGCGGGTCCCCTTGAAGTTTTTTGTGAGTTTGCGCATCGCGCGCCGGAATTTCCTGAATAGTGTAGTGCCTCCCTGCAGGCTGTCACAACGGTCTTGCATTGCAACGCCGCGCAGAAACTGCACTTCAGGAGAGCATCCCGATCACCGCGCCCGTCATGCAGGTCGCCAGCGTGCCGGCGGCAATCGAACGGATGCCCAGGGCGACGATCTCCTCGCGGCGCTCGGGGACCATGGTACCCAGCCCGCCTATCATGATGCCCAGGCTGCCGAAGTTGGCGAAACCGCACAAGGCATAGGTCATGATCAGCCGGCTGCGGGTATCCAACTGGTCGTCGGGCAGAGCTGCCAGGTCGAGGTAGGCAAGCAGTTCATTCAGTATGACCTTGGTACCCAGCAGGCTGCCGCCGGTGATCGCCTGTTCCCAGGGCAGGCCCATCAGCCAGGCGACCGGGGCGAGCAGCCAGCCCAGCAGGCGCTGCAGCGTAACGGGTGTGCCGCCCACATCCGGCAGCAGTCCGATACCCAGGTTCGCCAGGCTTACCAGCGCGATCATCACAACCAGCAGGGCGGTGATGTTGATGAGCAGTTCCACGCCCTGCAGGGTGCCCCTGGTGATGGCGTCCATGCTGCTTTCGGCGCGCTGCGGCGGTGCCAGTTCCCCGGCAGTGGCGCGGCCTGTCGGTGGTATCAGTGCCTGGGCGATGACGATCGCGGCGGGTGCGCTGATCAGCGAGGCAATGAGCAGGTGGCCCATGGCGTCGGGTACGGCATCCCTCAGGATACTGGCGTAAAGCACCATCACCGTGCCCGCAATAGTGGCCATGCCCGTGGTCATCAGCGTGAACAGTTCGCTGCGGCTCATTTCCCCTAGATAAGGCCGGATGAACAGCGGTGCCTCCACCATGCCGACGAAGATGTTGGTGATCGAACCCAGCGCCAGTGCGCCGCCGATGCCCATTGCTTTCTGCAGCAGCCAGGAGAGCGCGCGCACAATCAGCGGCAGGATGCGCCAGTAGAACAGCAGAGACGATAGCGCGCTGACCAGCAGGATCAGCGGCAGGGCACGAAACGCCAGGATGAAGCTGGAACCCGCACCGGTCTCCGCAAACGGCAGTTCCCCGCCGGCCAGGTAACCGAACACGAACGCGGTACCTGCCTGAGTGGCCTGCTCGAGTGCGCGGAGCACTTCGTTGAGACTGACGAAGGCCTGCTGGAAGGCGGGCAGCCAGAGCAGCAGCGCGGCCAGGATGACCTGCAGTGCGATTCCGGTCAGCAGGGTGCGCCAGGGGATGCGGGCGCGGTCCTCACTCAGGGCCCAGGAAACCGCGATAAAACACACGAGCCCCAGGGCACTTTGCAGTGCAAGCGGCATTTATGCGGGCAGCTGCGGGGTGTGTAAACGGGTCATCGGGCAGATTATGTTCGACCCGGACAGCCGGCGCAAATCCTCATAAGTATTGCTGTTATTGATAAAGGCATGATTTATTTGACCCGCTGCAGCGCGGAACGCTAGGCTGCCTGTTTTGTTTTCGCCTTGCGTACTGAGGATGACAGCCGCATGCAATCGGGACCCAGGAAGATCGTCACACCATTTCGGCCCATTCCGCTGGACGTGCCGGAAGGCATGTCGCCAAACGAGTTCTTCAACAGCACGGAGAACCTCAATGACCTGATGCACAACAACGGCCTGTTGATGAACCCGGAAAACCTGTTGCTGTATCGCAAGGCGCTGGGCCACAGCAATCTTTTCGATACCTCGATCATCTATAACACCTCCAGTTGCATCCTCAATCCGCTGGGACGACCGGTGCGGCGCACCCAGGTACCGGACAACGTCGGGCATGTCTGGAACCGCATGAACCAGATCATTATCGAGTTCATGACGGACGAGTATCCGGACCCGCAATCCCACCTGGTGCTGGCCGGTGAGGCCAGCCTCGACGCCACCTGGCCGCTGACCTCGCCCGGTGTGCCCAGTATCCGCATGCTGCACAATCATTTCATGGTGTTCAGCAAGGATGAACTGCGCAATGCTGAATCGGCCGACCCGAAGAATCCCAACCTCACCGACGGCGGCCAGAACAGCCTGTTCGAGGCCTACATGCATGACGTGTACCGCGAGTTCTTCGACAAGGCGCTGGACCTGGAGATGCTCTGGCCGGTGGGTGAAGGCAGCTCGCGCATTGACCTGACAGGCTACCCGCAGGGCCTGCCGAGCTGGGAAATCCAGGGTGGCGTCGCGGCACTTGAGGATATCCGTTTCTGGCAGGAATATGATCAGGTCCTGAAGGGATTCATCGATTTCTACCGGACCTTCTTCAGCCAGGTGTCGACCCGCAATGCCCCGATGCTGGCGGATGTGTATTTCCCCGCCCAGGTCGAGAGCGTACTGCTGTTCAATAATGATTTCCTGAAGACGGCGAAGAAAGTGCGTGACCGCTGCGTGGTGGATGCCGCCTATGCCAATGCCATACGCTGGCAGCCGGCCTTCAAGCAGCTTGTCTATCGCAATGACGAAGGCAAGCTGATTGTCACCATCAGCCAGAATTCCATCGGCAATGCCATCACCGAACTGCTGGGAGTGGTGGTCGAACGTATTCCCGATGCGGCGGGTTATGAACAATATGAACCGCGGCTGATAGAGCAGTTGCTGGAAATCCGCCGGCGCCTGGTCGAGGCGGACCTGGGCGAGGGGATAGAAACATCTTACTGGTCTGCGGCCTGATGCCGGGGGACACTGATTAATCGATGTGGCCCGTCTTTGCGGGTAGCGAAGCATGCTTTTAATTCATGATCGGCTGGCTGGAAATTGCTTCGCCACTTCGTTTCCCGGTTACTGCTCCTGCGTCACCCTGTCTCCTGCATCCTTGCAATCGTCGCAATGACTCGCCAATCAGTGTTTCCCGGCGCTGCAGCGCCGGCAGCGCCCTGGTCAGGCGAAACGGTTGTGCCTGATTCAGGGGACTACAGGTTTATGTGCTACGACATTATCGGTGATTTACACGGCTGCAACCTGACCCTGCAGGCCCTGCTGGAGAAGCCGGGTTACACAAGGCGCGACGCTGTCTACCGGCATCCGTCGCGGCGGGTAATATTCCTCGGGGATTTTATCGATCACGGGCCGCAGCAACGGGCCGTGCTGGACACCGTGCGTCCCATGATCGCTGCAGGTGCCGCACTGGCGGTGATGGGTAATCACGAGTTCAACGCCATTGCCTGGGCCATCCCGGATAAATGGTGGATTATGCGCATGATGCGCCGCCGGTGTTTCCGGGGCACTACTGGATGGAGGGTGAGCCGGCCCCGCTGGCGGAAAATATGGCCACGGAATCCACGGAAGGAAACGGAGAAGATTTTTTGAAAACTCCGCCGGCCTGAACCGGCGGGATCCGGTTACGGCAAAAGGCCGGACCGTGGGCTCGAAATGACAGTGTTTCCTTCCGTGGGTTCCGTGGCCATTGAGAAATCCTAGTCCTCGTCTTCCTCCACCCAGGCATCATCGCTGTCTTCCTCGACCGGGATGTCGTTATAGACGGCTTCATTGGAGGCGGGTGTGCTGCTGCTGCGGTTCAGGATGCTGCGAACACCGGCGCCGCGGTCCTTGAAGCTGCGGCGGGCCTTTTTATAGGCTGCGTCGAGTTCCGTGATGGCTGCGGACTCATCCGGCTTGAGATCGCGCAGCTTGGGTTCCACCACTTCCCGCGAATATTCCAGGATCGAGTTACGGGAGAGGTTGAACAGGTACATCGTTTTACGGTTGCCGGTATCCAGCCGGTCGTCCCGAATGACCGGACTGCTGCGGTCGCCTGCCTGGAGGAAACCGTACCAAACCGGTGAGTTTTTCTTTGCGGTTCTAGCCATGATCTCTCGATACCTGAGTGAGCGGAATCAAATTGTCACGAAACAACACAATCGTATAACGGCAGTTTTCCGAATTTTATTCAGGTTTTGCGTTTTGTCCAGATTAAATTACACGCCGCGGTGTGCCGGAAGATTTTCTTTATAAATCAGCCCGGCGCAGCCTATAATATGCAGCTCTATCAAGACCTGTTTATGGTGGCTTGTACCGGTCCCCCCGCGACGATAAGCTGTGAACCCCGTCAGGCCCGGAAGGGAGCAGCGGCAGCAGTGGACTCGGGCGCCGGGGTGTGGCTGGTGCAGGTCACCTCCATTCCCTGCCTGCGCGCGGCAAGAAACACGGATATATAACAAGGCATAGTTCATCCATATGAGTTATCAGGTCCTGGCGCGCAAGTGGCGTCCCCGCGATTTCACGGAACTGGTCGGACAGGAGCATGTGCAGCGGGCGCTGGTCAATGCGCTCGATAACGACCGCCTGCACCATGCCTACCTGTTCACCGGCACCCGCGGCGTCGGCAAGACCACCATTGCGCGCATCCTGGCCAAGTCACTGAACTGTGAAACCGGCGTCACATCCACGCCCTGCGGCAAGTGCAGCGCCTGCGAGGAGATCAATACCGGCCGCTTTCTTGACCTGATCGAGGTGGATGCGGCCTCGCGTACCAAGGTCGAGGATACCCGGGAACTGCTGGAGAACGTGCAGTACGCGCCAACGCCGCGGCCGCTACAAGGTGTACCTGATCGACGAGGTGCACATGCTCTCGGGGCACAGTTTCAACGCCCTGCTGAAGACGCTGGAGGAACCGCCGCCGCATGTCAAGTTCCTGCTGGCGACCACGGACCCGCAGAAGCTGCCAGTGACCGTCCTGTCGCGCTGTCTGCAGTTCAATCTCAAGAGCCTGAGCGTGCCGCAGATCACCGGCCAGCTGGAAAAGATTCTGCGGCAGGAGGCGATTGCGGCGGAGCCGGGTGCCGTGCGCCAGCTCGCCTTTGCCGCGAGCGGCAGCATGCGCGATGCGCTCAGTCTGCTCGACCAGGCCATTGCCTTCGGTGGCGGCGACCTGCTGGAGTCCGAGGTGCGCAGTATGCTCGGGACCATCGACCGCGATGTGGTGTATCGCCTGCTGGAGGCGCTGGCTGCGGGTGATGCTGCGCGGGTGCTCGCGGAGATCCGGAAGGCGGACGAGTTTGCCCCGGACTACGCCGCGCTGCTGGCGGACACGGTGTCGGTGCTGCAGCGCATTGCACTGGCGCAGACCCTGCCCGATGCCATCGACGATACCTATGGAGATCGTGAGGCGGTGCTTGCCCTGGCCGGTAAACTGCCTGCCGAGGACGTACAGCTGTATTACCAGATTGCCCTGATCGGGCGGCGTGACCTGCCGCTGTCGCCGGAACCCCGGGGCGGTTTTGAAATGGTCCTGCTGCGCATGCTGGCCTTCCGCCCGGATACCGCCGCCAGGGTCGAGGCTTCGGCAGCCGGTACAGCCGCGGCTGCACCGGTGATGCCTGCGGCAGGCGCAGGCCCCGGCGGGTCCGCCGTGCAGGCCGCGGCGACTGCGACTGTAGCGCCGGCACCCCCGCCGGCGCCTCCCGCCAGTGCCGATGCAGCAACATGGGCCGGTATCGTGGAGGCACTGCCCGTCAAGGGGATGGTCCGTGAAATGGCGTTGAACTGCGCCTTTCACGGTGTCCAGGACGATGTTGTGCGGCTTTCCCTGGACCCCGCGCACAAGCACCTGCTGAGTCCGGCGCGTACCCGGCAGCTGGAGCAGGAACTGGCCACATACTACCAGCGCCCGGTGCAGCTGAAGATCGCAAACGAGGGGCCGCTGGCGAAAGAGACACCGGCACTGAAACGCAGCCCGCGAGCAGGTCGAGCGCCAGCAGCAGGCTGTTGCATCGATCGAGAATGACGCCAACGTCAAGGCGATTACCGGATGCCTTCGGCGGCGCCGTCAGCACGGATTCAATCCGGCCGCGGGATACGTAACGACAATGAATATATTGATGAATCGAGGGTGGTGATATGAAAGGTGGACTAGGTAACCTGATGAAACAGGCCCAGCAGATGCAGGCCGACATGCAGAAGGCCCAGGAAGAACTGGCCAGCTATGGAAGTCACCGGTCAGTCCGGCGGTGGCCTGGTAAAGATCACCATGACCGGCAAGCATGAAGTGCGCCGGGTGGAGATTGACGACAGCCTGCTTGCGGATGACAAGGACATGCTGGAGGACCTGGTGGCCGCAGCCATCAATGATGCTGCGCACAAGGTGGAATCCACGACGCAGGAACGCATGGCAGGTTTGACCAGCGGCATCAACCTGCCGCCGGGCATGAAGCTGCCGTTCTGAGCGGATGGCAACGTCCCGCCTGATCGGGCAGCTGATCGAGAGCCTGCGGTGCCTCCCCGGCGTGGGTCCCAAGTCGGCGCAGCGCATGGCATTCCACTTGCTCGAACATAACCGCGAGGGCGGGCGGCAACTGGCCGCGGCCCTGGCACAGGCCATGGACCGGGTGGGAAACTGCAGTGCCTGCCGGACCCTGAGCGAGGATGCGGTGTGTGGCTTGTGCGCCAGCGAGCGGCGCAACCACGGCCAGCTCTGCGTTGTCGAGACGCCTGCCGATGTGCAGGCGCTGGAGCAGGCCACCGGTTACCAGGGGCTGTATTTTGTCCTGATGGGCCACCTGTCTCCGCTGGACGGCATCGGCCCCGAAGCGCTGGGTCTGGATTTGCTGGAGACGCGGCTGGCCTCGGGTGAGGTGAAGGAGCTGATCCTGGCGACAAATCCCACAGTGGAAGGCGAGGCCACGGCGCATTTCATCAGTGAAATGGCGCGAGCCCATGGAATCCGCACCACCCGGATCGCGCACGGTGTGCCGATGGGTGGTGAGCTCGAATATATCGACGGCGGTACCTTGTCGCATGCCTTTGCGGGGCGACTGGAGGTCTGAAGCGGGTTCCGTAATACATGATTGCGGGCTGTGACGTCCGGCGCGGTGAGTTGGTTTCGTGAACGGGGGATAGCAAATGGCTGACTGTCTGTTTTGCAGGATGGTGGCCGGCGAAATACAGCCGGACGTGGTGTACGAGGATGACGAGGTGCTGGCGTTTCGGGATGTTAATCCGCAGGCGCCACTGCATGTGCTGGTGATACCCAAGGTGCATATTGCGACCACCAATGACCTCGATGCCGGTAATGTTGCGGTCATCGGCAGACTCTATCTCGCCGCGCAGCAGATCGCCGCGGATGCGGGTGTCGCCGGGCCGGGCTACCGCATGGTCATGAACTGCAATCCCGCGGCCGGACAGTCGGTCTTCCATATCCACCTGCATCTGCTGGGCGGTCGTTCCATGGGCTGGCCGCCCGGCTAGACAGGCAACAGGCGCCGGTAGCTTTCCATCCTGCGTGTGCTGATCCGGCCTGCGGCAAGCGCCGCAAGCACGGCGCAACCGGGCTCGGAGACGTGCCGGCAGTCGTTGAAGCGGCATTGTCCCAGGTACGGCGTGAATTCCCGGAAACCGCTGCCGAGTTCGGCGGCGCTGACTTCTCCGAGCCGGAAATCCCGTACCCCGGGGGAATCGATCAGGCGCCCGCCGCAGGGCAGGTGGTAGAGCGTGGTCGCGGTCGTGGTATGCCGGCCCAGTCCCGATGCCGTTGACAGCCTGCCGACTGTGATGTCGCGGTCCGGCAGCAGTCGATTGATGAGCGAGGACTTGCCGACCCCCGACTGGCCAACGAGGATGCTGGTCCTGCCTGGCAGACAGTCCGCAAATGCCTCGATGCCGGTATTGTGCAGTGCGCTGGTAAACAACACCACATAGCCAAGGGTGGTGTAATCACCAAGTTGTGCCTCGATGTCGCTGCGTGCTTTTGGCGTGAGCAGGTCGGACTTGTTGATGACGATCAGCGCCGCGGTGTGCGCCAGCTCCGCGGCGATGGTGTACTTGTCGAGCAGGGAAAGGTCCAGTGCCGGTTCCTGCGCCGCTTCGATTAACAGCTGGTCGAAATTCGCGACCAGCGGGTGCAGTTTGTTGCCGCTGTCGGCACGATTCAGGACACTGCGCCGTGGCGCCAGTTTTTCCACGACACCTTCCTGGCTGCCGGTTTGCAGCCATTCGACTTCGTCGCCGCAGACGATCTGTTCGAGCCCGCGGCGAGCGACACAGCGGACCAGGTTGCCCGCGCTGTCCTCGATCAGCGTTTGCCTGCCGTAATTGACGATGACCACGCCGTACCGCCGGGAACCTGTCCTGGCCCCGGGTCCTGTTGCTGTGGCTGCTTGTTGTGAACGGGCTGGCTGCGCTGGCATGCCGCAATGATTTTATTCGGACGGGGGCAGCAGGGCGTCGATTTTGGCCGCGCAGATAAAATCGTTCTCGGACAGGCCGCCGATGGCGTGGGTGCTGTAGCGGACAAGGCAGCGGTTATAGCCGACCTCGATGTCCGGGTGGTGGTCTTCAGCGTGGGCAATCCACGCCAGGGCGTTTACGAAGGCCATGGTCTGGTAATAGTTGCCGAACCTGAAAGTACGGCTGATTTCCCCGCCGCTGGCGTCGCTGGCCCAGTCGGCATGCAGTTCGGCCAGCAGTGCCTGCACCCGGGATGAGGACAGGGGTGCGGTACCGGCGGCGACAGGCTTGCAAGTATTTGCCGGTCAGGCCGCTGTCGGTCATGGCCTTACTTGAACTTGTAGTAGGTCGTGTTCAGGTAATTCACAACGTCATCGACATCCTCATCAAACCATTTCAGTCCCTGCGACAGTTCACAGCGCTGCACCTGCTTCTTGAGTCCAGCCAGGCTCGTCACGCGGCGGTCCTTGCGCGTGTAGACGCCGTCATCGTGGCAACTGGTGCAGTTTTCCTGGTGCAGTGTTGCGCCATTGTCCGCAGCGGCAGTTGCCGGCAGTGGCGCCCGCTGCCAGCAGACAGGTCGTTATGTGGATCAGGAGTCGCTTGTGCATGTTCAACCTCCGGGTGATTGGACACCCATGTTACCGGATATGTGCGCGATGCGCACCGGTGCCGGCGGGTGGGAATCGTGAAACGACGAGTACAGCGGGTCGGGGGTCAGCGTGCTGGCGTTTTCGCGATACATCTTGACCAGGGCCTGGATCAGGTCCGCACCGCTGGATTGCTGCACGGCATAGGCATCGGCCTCGAACTCGTGCTTGCGCGACAGGCGTGACAGCAGCGGCTGCAGGAATATGGTGAATACCGGCAGCACCAGCATGAACAGCAGCAGCGCCATGCCGGAGGAGGCCTGGCTGACGCCGAGGCCGGTGTAGAACCAGGACTCGCCGGCCAGCCAGCCGAGCAGGGCCAGCGCGGCGAAGCTGAGGAGCATCGTCGACAGCAGGCGTTTCTGGATATGCCTGAGCCGGAAATGACCGAGTTCATGTGCAAGTACCGCCTCGATTTCCTGTGGTTCCAGCGACTCCAGCAGGGTGTCGAAGAAGACGATGCGCTTGTTGCTGCCAAAGCCGGTGAAATAGGCGTTGCCGTGTCCCGAGCGCTTGGAACCGTCCATGACGAAGATCCCCTTGCTGTGGAAGCCGCACTTGTCCATCAGCGCCTGGATGCGTTGTTTCAGCGCCTCGTTATCCAGCGGCATGAACTTGTTGAACAGGGGTGCGATAATCGCGGGATAGGCCCAGAACATCACCAGGGTGAAGGCCATCCAGACCAGCCAGACATACAGCCACCAGAGCCCGCCCGAGGATTCCATGATCCACAGGGCCAGCGCCAGCAACGGAGCCGCCGATGACGAGCAGCAGTATGGCCTGCTTCAGCAGGTCGGCGATGAACACGCCGGCCGTGGAGCGGTTGAAGCCAAAGCGCTGTTCGATCACGAAGGTGTGGTAGAGCGTGAACGGCATGTCCAGCAGGGTCATGATGACCATGGCACTGAGCAGCAGGCCGGTGCCGCCGGGGATCGGGCCGAGTCCGGTATCGCGCCAGATGCCGTCCAGCAGTTCGAGTCCGCCGCCCAGGGTCCAGCCCAGCAGCAGCAGGCTGTCCCAGGCCAGTGCCAGCATCCCGAAACGGGTATTGGTGAGGGTGTAGTCTGCGGCCTTCTGGTGATCCGCCAGCGAAATGCGTTCTGCGAAGGAGGCGGGGACCGCCGCGCGATGCGCACGCACGTGGGCCAGGTGCCTGGCGGCAAGCCAGTAACGCAGCAGCAGCGAGCCGGCCAGCGCCGCGATAAAAATAAAGCTGAAGTTATTCATGCAGTAATCATGTCCGTTTAATGAGCTGGTAGCAGATTAGCCTCTGCTACAATGCGACTCAACCATAGTTTTCGGAAGGAAGAACGACTGTATGACGCAAGATGCCAACAACCTGATATGGATCGACCTGGAAATGACGGGACTGGATACGACGACCGACGCTATTATCGAGATCGCGACCATCGTAACCGACAGCCAGCTCAATATCCTGGCGGAAGGTCCGGTGCTGGCGATTCACCAGCCGGATGCGATGCTGAATGCCATGGATGAGTGGAATACCCGCCAGCATGCCGGTTCCGGGCTGACCGAGCGCGTGCGCAAGAGCACCCTTGACGAACAGGCGGCAGAGCGTCAGACCCTCGAGTTTCTGGCGCAGTATGTCCCTCCGAATGCCTCCCCGATGTGCGGCAACAGCATCTGCCAGGACCGGCGTTTCCTGGCGCGCTGCATGCCGGAACTGGAGCGCTATTTCCATTACCGCAATCTTGATGTCAGTACCCTCAAGGAACTGGCGAAACGCTGGTCGCCGAATATCCTGTCCGGTTTTACCAAGGGCGGCAGCCATCTGGCGCTGGATGACACCCGTGATTCCATTCGCGAGTTGCAGTACTACCGGGAGCAGCTGTTTCGCGCCTGAATCCCTGGACATAACCGGCTGACTTTGGCCAGTACGGGCGTCAAAGTCGGGGCATGGCAAAAACGGTTTTGTACATGTTTTGGTCGGATTTCTCGTATATGAGAGAATCAAAACGCCAACAAATTGACGTTATGGCCGTTTTCGTGTTCTAGTAACTAAACCCTCGCGTTTCAGGATTCTGTTATTCAAAGGAAAAGCGGATGGTCGCAGGTAATTCCCGGAGTCGTTGGCGGATAGCGGTATTCTTCCTGGCTATGCTGGCCCTGGGCCAGACCGGACTGCAGGCAGCGCCGACAGTCGATCCTGCTGCAGCTTCCTCACATCCGAATTCAGGCAATTCCAGCCAGGTACGTTCCCGCAGACAGGAAATTCTTGCGCAAGTGCCCCGGTATGCGCCCGATCGAGTCCTGGTCCGTTTCAAGCCAGGGACTGCCGCCAGCGACATCGGCAAGGCGCATCGACAGGCCGGTGGCAGCAAGTTGCGGGAAATCCCCGCTATCGGCGTCCATATCGTGCAGGTGCCCGCCGGGAGTGTCGAGCAGAAAATCGCCCGCTACCGGGCCAACCCCAATGTCGAATACGCCGAGCCGGATTTCTACCGGGTGCTGATCGTTCCGGACGAGGGCAACGATCCGGGGCCACTGAATTGCGGCGCTGTTGAGGACCGGGAATATTTTGAAGAGCAATGGGGACTGAACAATACCGGGCAGGAGCACACTGATACAAGTCTTGGTATTCCGATACAGGTCACCGGTACGCCTGACGCCGATATCGATGCGCCCGAGGGCTGGGATGTCACAACAGGTGATCCGGCCGTCAAGATCGCAATCCTGGACACCGGCATTGACTGCGCCAGTATCGAGCTTGCCGGCAAGTGCGTGGAGGAAATCAGCTTTGTCGGCGCGTTCAGTCCCTATCTCGATGACACCGGGGACTATATGGCGCACGGGACCGCCGTGGCAGGCATTGCCGCTGCGAATACCGACAACCATAAAGGTATTGCCGGTGTCGGCTGGAATACATCACTGGGGAACCTGAAGGCATGCTTCCAGTATGTGTATTACCCGTATCCGGATGATCTTCCCGAGTACTACGAATACATTGGCGTCTGCCCGGTGTCAGCCTCGACCGAGGCCATCATCCACGCAGCTGACAACGACTACCATGTCATCAACATGAGCTACGGCAGTGACGACCTGGATAGCAATGGTGATCCAACCTTCAACCCGCCTGCCCAGCCCAATACGGAGACCGCCGCCATCGATTATGCCTGGAGCCAGGGTGTGGTGCTGGTCGCGGCAGCCGGCAATGACGGTGATACCAACCTGGTCTACCCCGCGGCCCATCCCGATGTGATTGCCGTGGCCGGCACAGACCATTATGACGACAAGTGGGCGAGTTCCACGTTCGGCAACGGCTGGGTGTCCATGATGGCGCCCGGTAAAGGTATTCTCTCGACGTTTCCTGCGGATTTCTGCGAGTTCAATGCCTCCCTGCTGGGGTGTACGTTTGACCGCAACACCGAGAGTTGCCTGACATGGAGTACCGGGACGTCGCTGGCCGGTCCGCATGTGGCGGGAGCCGCGGCGCTGGTCTGGGCACACCTTTTTCCCGGGCAGTCACCGCAGTCCTGTGTCAGTCCTGGCGGTGTGCCATGCAACGAGGTCGTGCGTCGGCACCTGGAATATGGCGCGGATACGGCGGGTGCACTGGGGCAGAACTTCCTGGCATGGAGCCAGCATGGTCGCCTGAACCTGCTTGGTGCGCTCAGTGTCGTCGACACCGATCTCGATGGCCTGCCGGACAATATCGACGACGATGACGACAACGACGGACTGGCCGACAGTGTCGAAACCTCGCCCGGCATCGGAACGGACCCGCTGGATGCAGACTCGGACGATGACGGGCTGAGTGATGGCGCTGAAGTCAACTATGTTGCGACCCCGCCTGACACCTATTCCGCCGGACAGGATACCGACCCGCTGAATCCGGATACGGACGGTGACGGTTTCCTTGACGGGATGGAACTGGCTGCCGGACATGATCCGCTGTATGCGGGTGATGCGCCGGTCTGGGGAGATACCGATGGCAATGGCGTCGTCAATGCCGCTGACGTACTGCTGCTGACGCGCGCCGTGCTGGGGCAGGCAATGCTGGCCGACGATCAGAAGGCGCGCGTCGACATCGCCCCGGTCATCGCCGGCATCCCGTCGCCGGACAAGCAGCTGACGCCGGGCGATCTGGCGGTGATCGAACGAATTCTGCTCGGTCAGGCAAGCTATCCATAGCGCGAAGCACGTCCCAGCGCCGCCTTCCCCGTCGCCATGCCGGTGTGCTGTTAAACTTCCAGCGGCAGTTCCGGGTTGTTGCCCCAGTCTGACCAGGACCCGACATAACCCCTGACGCGTTCAAAGCCCAGGCTTTGCAGCACCAGGCAGGTGTGCGCGGAGCGGTGATGGGTCTGGCAGTAGGCGATGATTTCCTTGTCGGGGGTGATGCCGCGCTCCGCCAGCAGGCCTTTGAGTTCGTCGGCAGGCTTCAGGCGCAGGTTGCTTGCCTGATCCATGGCCTCGGTCCATTCGAAATTCACAGCGCCGGGTATGTGGCCGGCGCGTTCGGCGTATTTCTTGATACCCTTGTACTCGTCAGGGCTGCGGGCATCCAGCAGGACGCAGTCGTCCCTGTTCAGGTGCGCCATGATGTAGTCGCTGTCCGCGCTGGATGCCGTGTCGCGGTGCACCTCGAATACCCTTGCGACGGGCGTCGCCGGGACTGAATCCAGGGTGTGTCCCTCGTTCACCCAGGCATGCAGGCCGCCGTTGAGCAGTGACAGGCTGTGATGGCCGGCGACTTCCAGCGTCCACAGCAGGCGGGCAGCGCGGCCGCCACCCTCGTCATCACAGGCAACGATGTGTGTCCGGGCATCGATCCCGATGTTGGAGAATACCGCGGCCAGTGTGGCGTCGTCCGGTACCAGGCCCATCACCGGTTTTTGCGCGGTGATGATCCTGGCGTAGTCCAGGTGCACCGCGCCGGGCACATGAAATTTTGCATAGCTTTCAGGCCTGGAGAGATCGACCACCAGCAGGTCATCGCGTCCCAGGTTCGCCTCCAGTTCATCCGGTTCCAGTAACAGGGGCAACTTGTCCGTTGTCATTTGTTCCTCTCGGTATCAGGGTTTCAAGGAGTTCGATCCAGTGTTTCACCGGTACGTCCGCATGGTTCGCCATGTGCACCAGACAGCCGATGTTCGCGGTCGCAATGAGGTCCGGCCTGCCGGCCTGCAGGGCTTCGAGCTTGTTGTCACGCAGCACGGTGGCCATGCCAGGCTGCAGGATCGAGTAGGTGCCTGCGGAGCCGCAGCAGAGATGGCTGTTTGTGACCGGCGTCAGTTCGTAGCCGAGCCTTTCCAGCAGGCGCTCGACCACGCCGCTGATGCCCTGGCCGTGCTGCAGGGTGCAGGGAGAATGAAATGCGACTTTTTGCCCGGCGCCACAAGGCACGAGGACCTGCTCCGCCGCTTCGCTGGCGATGACTTCGCTGAGGTCCTTCGCCAGGGCGCTGACGCGGGCAGCCTTGTCGGCATAGCCGGTATCCGCGAGCAGCCGTCCATAGTCCTTCACCATGGGCGCACAGCCGCTGGCCGTCACGATTATCGCCTCCGCGCCGTTTTCGATTGCCGGCCACCACGCGTCGATGTTGTTGCGTATGAAGGTGCGCGCCTCGGCGGTTGCCGTCAGGTGCTGGCTGAGCGCACCGCAACAGCCGGCGTTCCCGGCGACCAGGGTGTTGATGCCCATGGCATCCAGCACCCGGCGCGTGGCTGCATTGATCTGCGGTGCAAGTGCCGGCTGCACGCAGCCGTCCAGCAGCAGCATGCTGCGGTTGTGGACGCTTGTTGCGCGGAAAGGCGCCGCCCGCTGCCTTGCGGGGATGCGCTTCCTCAGCGCCGCCGGCAGCACCGGGCGCGCGAATTGCCCCAGCCGCAGCAGCGGCGTGAAGCGGGCCGCCCACGGCAGCACCAGGCGCAGGGTCCGGCGCAGCAGGCGGTCCTGCAGACTGCGGGGAAGGCGTTCCTCGATGATTTCCCGGCCGGTATCGAGCAGCAGGTGGTAGTCCACGCCGGACGGGCAGGTGGTCTCACAGGCGCGGCAGGTCAGGCAGCGGTCCAGGTGCAGCCGGTTGCGTTCGGTGGGTGCCTTGCCTTCGAGCACCTGCTTGATTTGATAGATGCGCCCGCGGGGTCCGTCGAGTTCATCGCCGGTCAGCTGGTAGGTCGGGCAGGTCGCGTTGCAGAAACCGCAGTGCACGCAGTTGCGCAGGATCTCGTCCGCAACCTGTCCGGTGACGGTTCTGAGCAGATCTTCCGGGAGCGCGGTTTGCATCGCTACAGCTCCGCGTACATACGACCGGGGTTGAGGATGCCGGCGGGGTCGAAACTTTGCTTGAGCCGCCGCTGCAGTGCAAGCATGCCGGGCGGCAGCGGGTGAAAAACCGCGCCGCTGCGGTCGCCATGCCGGTACAGGGTGGCGTGGCCGCCGCTTGCCGCGGTCAGATCGCGGATGTGTTCCGGGTTGGCATGGCTCTTCAGCCAGCGCTGCGCACCACCCCAGTCGAGCAGCTGCCTGCCGTCGAGGCCGAGGCCGGGCGCGGCCGGGGGTACGGACAGTCTCCACAAGGGAATGTCGTCCCGGAAGAAGGGCAGTTGCTGTTCGCGCAGCGCCTGCCAGACCTGCGCACCTTCCTCGCAGGTATCGCCGCCAACAACCGCAGCTGCCGCCGCTACACCCCGGGTCGAGCCGGAAAGCCGCAGGTACAGACGGCCATCGATATGGCAGGCGCCGGACAAGGGCAGGGGCTGGCCTGCCCAGCGGTTGCAGCGGAGCACGGCCTCGTCTGCCGCGCAGTCCTGCTGCAGGGTGATATCGGCTTCCGGTCGCGGCAGGACCTTCAGGTTGATTTCGAGCAGTACGGCCAGGGTGCCGAGCGAACCGGTCAGCAGGCGCGACAGGTCATAGCCGGCGACATTCTTCATGACCTGGCCGCCGAAGCGCAGGATTTCACCCCTGCCATTGAGACAGCGCACACCCAGCACGAAATCGCGCGCCGCACCGGCGTAGGGTCGCCGCGGTCCCGACAGGCCGCAGGCGATGGTGCCCCCCAGTGTGGCCGTGCTGCCGAAATGCGGTGGCTCGAAGGCCAGCATCTGACCTTCCTCTGCCAGCGCCGCTTCCAGCACGGCCAGCGGTGTGCCGGCGCGTGCCGAGATGACCAGTTCCGCCGGTGTGTAGTCAATGATGCCGCTGTGCTCGCCGACCGGGCAGGTCCGGCCTTCACAGGCACGCCCGTAAAAGGCCTTGCTGCCGCCACCCCGGATGGCCAGCGGGGTGCCGTCCGCGGTGGCGGCCTGTAGTTGCTCGACGAGGGTTTGTTCGCAGCTCATGCCGGGTCAGTGGTTCGTTGTTTCAGAAACGTTCCAGCCCGGGGTGCGGCAGCTGGCCATGATGGACGTGCATGGCGCCGAATTCGGCGCAGCGGTGCAGGGTGGGAATCGCCTTGCCGGGATTGAGCAGGTTCTGCGGATCGAATGCCTGCTTCACGGCGTGAAACTGCTGCAATTCGGCTTCGTTGAACTGCACGCACATCTGGTTGATTTTCTCGAGGCCGACGCCGTGCTCGCCGGTGATGGTGCCGCCGACTGCTACGCACAGCTCCAGGATTTTTCCGCCGAGTTCCTCGGTACGTTCCAGTTCGCCGGCCTTGTTGGCATCGTAGAGAATCAGCGGGTGCAGATTGCCGTCGCCCGCGTGAAAGACATTGCAGATCGGCAGGCCGTATTCCCCGGAGAGTTCGCCGATGCGGGTCAGCACTGCCGCCAGATGCTTGCGGGGGATCGTGCCGTCCATGCAGTAATAGTCGGGTGACAGCCTTCCCATGGCGGGGAAGGCGGCCTTCCTGCCAGCCCAGAAGCGCTGGCGCTCCGCCTCGTCGCGGGATACCTGCAGCGAGGTTGCGCCGGCATCCCGGTAGACCTGGCTGACACGCTCGACCTGGGCCAGGACATCTTCCCGGGAGCCGTCCAGTTCGCACAGCAGGATCGCGCTGGCGTCTTCCGGATAGCCCGTATCGATGAATCTGCGCACGGCATGAATTGCCGGCCGGTCCAGCAGTTCCAGGCCGGCGGGAATGATGCCGCTGGCGATGGTCGCCGTTACGGCGGCGCCGGCGGCATCGACCGAATCGAAGGCGGCCAGCACGACCTGTGCGGTGGCCGGCTTCGGCAGCAGCTTGACGGTGACCTCGACAATAATGCCCAGCAGCCCCTCGGAACCGGTCAGCAGCGCAAGCAGGTCATAGCCGGGGCTGTCGAGTGCCGCGCCTCCAATCGTGAGCGCTTCACCGTCTATAGTCAGGATTTCCAGCGCCAGGATGTTGTGCGTGGTGAGGCCATACTTGAGGCAATGCACGCCGCCGGCATTTTCCGCTACATTGCCGCCGATGGAACAGGCGATCTGTGACGACGGGTCGGGTGCGTAGTACAGGCCGTGTGGAGCTGCGGCGCAGGAGATGGCCAGGTTGGTAACGCCGGGTTGTACGCGCGCAATGCGGTTGCCGGTGTCCAGTTCAAGGATGCGGTTGAACCTCGCCAGACTGAGCAGCACACCGTTGCCAAGCGGCATGGCACCGCCGGACAGTCCGGTGCCGGCGCCGCGCGCGACTACCGGCACCTGGTGTTGTGCGCACAGGCGTAACGTTGCCTGCAATTGTTGCAGCGTTTCCGGAATCACCACGACCAGCGGCAGCTGGCGGTACGCGGACAGTGCATCGCATTCGTAGGGGCGCAATTCATCCGAATGCGACAGGATGCAACGCGCCGGAAGCAGATTTTGCAACAGGCGTATGAACGATTCTTCGTGCATGAATGCGGGCTTGTGTCAAGCGTTGAAGTCAGATCAAGATCAGGGGATTATCGCCGATAGCGCGGGAAATAGCAGTAATCAGTCGAGAGTATTGCGGCAGTCAGCAGCAGTCAGCATGTTACTATACGAAGATGAATCAGGTACTCGGACAATATGTGCATCATGGCATTCCACCGGTGAGTTTTGCCGGCCTGATGGAATTGTACGAGTGCAATTACATTCGCCTGCGTAATCTGGTGCCGGATAGCTGACGCCATTCCTGACGCAGTTGTTTCACACATCGATGGCGCGCTCGACCTGCATCTGCGCATCACGGAGCGCTGCAGGTTTACTACCACGCTCGGCCTCACTTACTATTTCCAGGACGCTGTCGGCAGTTTTCCTGCACCTGACATACAGGTCCGTATCTACCACGATGCCCAGGTCGGGGAAGTCATTTCCTGCGGCCGCCGCCGCGGCATGCGTCACGCACGCTACAACCGCATGCGCAACCACTACACCCTGGCCGAGAAATGGCGCATGAACCGGTTTCTGCAGAAATGGCTGGGATACTGCCTGATGCAGGGGCATCGCTTTACTCCCGGGAACATCATCCTTGCAGCAGAAAATACCCTCCCAGCAGTCGAGGATTCCCTGCTGATTGTTGAATCCTGAAGAATTTCTACCCCCTGTATACCCCTATTGAGCAGTAAGCCAAGACTTGCGCCACCCCCGGGTCTGTCGCATACTTAGTACCTGAGCATTTTACTCGGTTATTATTCCAGGGTCATAACCACGGTCCCGAGAATCGACAGGTAATATCATGCGGCTATCAACCAAGGGGCGCTATGCAGTGACCGCCATGCTGGATCTTGCCATCCACCATGACGAGGGTCCTGTAACGCTCGCGGATATATCCGAGTCACAGGGCATCTCGCTGTCCTACCTCGAGCAGCTGTTCGCGCGCCTGAAGAAACAGGGCCTGGTAACCGGCATGCGCGGCCCGGGTGGCGGCTACCGGCTGTCGCACCCGCCGGGCGAAATTTCCATCGCACAGGTGATCAATGCAATCGGTGAGGGAATCGATGCAACCATGTGCCAGGGCAAGCAGGATTGCCAGGACGGCGAACGCTGCCTGACACATGAATTGTGGCAGAAGCTGGGTGCCGAGATTTATAATTTCCTCAGTGGTATTACGCTTGCCGGTTTTCTCGAACGTGACCGGGTGAATGAGATTGTGCTCCGCCAGCGCAAGGCTGTGCCTGTCGCAACGCCCGCGCTGAACAAGACGATGGTCGGGTGATCCCCCCTTTTTTCTGAAATTTGATTGTCAAGGTGACAGGAATGAATATCAGCATCCCTATCTACATGGATTACTCGGCTACCACACCGGTTGATGAGCGTGTGGCCGAGAAAATGTGTACCTATCTCACGCGCCAGGGCAAGTTCGGCAACCCGGCATCGCGCTCGCACCAGTTCGGCTGGCAGGCGGAGGAGGCCGTGCAGCAGGCCCGCGAAGATGTGGCCCGGCTGATCAATGCCGACCCGCGGGAAATCGTCTGGACGTCGGGTGCGACAGAGTCCGACAACCTGGCCATCAAGGGCGTTGCGCATTTCTACAAGAAGAACGGCAAGCACATTATCACCCTGAAAACCGAACACAAGGCGGTGCTGGATTCCTGCCGGCAGCTGGAACGCGAAGGCTATGAAGTCACTTACCTCGAGCCCGAATCCAGCGGACTGCTGGACCTGGAGAAATTCCAGAGCGCCTTGCGGGATGACACCATTCTGGTCAGTGTCATGCACGTCAACAACGAGATCGGCGTGATACAGGACATCGCTGCGATCGGCGAGATTTGCCGCGCCCGCAAGATCATCTTCCATGTCGATGCCGCGCAAAGTGCCGGCAAGGTCGAGATCGACATGGAGAAGCTCAAGGTCGACCTGATGTCGTTTTCCGCACACAAGATCTACGGTCCCAAGGGCATCGGCGCCCTCTATGTCAGGCGCAAGCCGCGGGTGCGAATCGAGGCGCAGATGCATGGCGGCGGGCATGAGCGCGGCTTGCGTTCCGGTACCCTGCCGACTCACCAGATCGTTGGCATGGGAGAGGCATTCCGTATTGCCCGGCTGGAAATGGCCGAGGAAGAAGCGCGTATCCGCGTGTTGCGTGATCTTCTCTGGCAGGGGCTGAACGAAATGGAGGAGGTCTATCTCAACGGTGACTTCGATCAGCGGGTGCCGGGCAACCTGAACGTGAGCTTTAATTACGTGGAGGGTGAAAGCCTGATCATGGCGCTGAAGGATATGGCGGTTTCTTC
This sequence comes from uncultured Gammaproteobacteria bacterium, assembly GCA_963824045.1. GTDB lineage: Bacteria > Pseudomonadota > Gammaproteobacteria > UBA9214 > UBA9214 > UBA9214. The sequence continues at coordinate 39,701 of CAWGNW010000009.1, forward strand.
AGGTTCCGCCTGTACCAGTTCCAGTCTGGAACCCTCCTATGTCCTGCGGGCGATCGGCCGCAATGACGAGTTGGCGCACAGTTCCATCCGCTTTACCATCGGTCGCTTTACCACCCGGGAAGAGATCGACTATATCGTCGAGCGGGTCAGGGAAAAGGTCGCCAAGCTGCGCGAGCTGTCGCCGCTCTGGGACATGTTCAAGGAGGGCATCGACCTGAACTCTGTCAAATGGGCGGCACACTAGAAGGATGGCAGGCATGGCAATCACATTGACAACCGCGGCGGCAGAGCGCGTCAGGAACTTTCTGGAACAGCGGGGCAAGGGCGTGGGCCTGCGCCTCGGCGTGAAGACCACCGGTTGTTCCGGAATGGCCTATGTCATGGAGTATGCCGACAGCATCGAGGACGAGGACGTGGTGTTCGAGGACCAGGGTGTCAAGGTCATCATCAACCCGAAGAGCCTGGTCTACCTGGACGGTACCGAGCTGGACTACACCCGCGAAGGACTGAACGAGGGCTTCCAGTTCAACAATCCCAATGTCAAGGATATGTGCGGCTGCGGGGAGAGTTTCAACGTTTGACGATCGGTGGCAGCAGCCCCGCACGCAGTCAGTTTCCGTTATGGCCAAGCATGCTTCCACAGACCATTTCGCGCGATTCGGAATGCCAAGGTCGTTCGACATGGACCTCGGTGTTCTGGACTCCCGTTACCGCGAACTGCAGCGAACCGTCCATCCGGACCGGTTTGCCAGCGCCGGGGAGGCCGAGCGTCGCCTCTCCATGCAGCAGGCAACGACTATCAACGAGGGCTACCAGACGCTGAAGGATCCCCTGAAGCGGGGACGCTACCTGCTGGAGTTATCCGGTTACAATCTCGGGGACGAGCCGCATACCACCCGCGATACCGCATTTCTCATGCAGCAGATGGAGTTGCGCGAAGCTGCTGGACGAGGTGCGTGGCAGCAGCGACCCGTTTGCCGCCTTGCAAAGTATCATGGACAGGATCGCTGCGGACATTGTCAACTTGCAGGCGCAGCTGCGGGAAAATTTCGAGCGCGCCACCGTTGCTGATCTGGAAGCCGCCGCCACTGCCTTGATGAAGATGCAGTTCTTTCGGCGCCTGCAGGAAGAGGTCATGGACCTGGAAGCCGCGCTGGAGGATGAACTGGTCTGAACGTGCATTACCGGTGACGCTTGCTCACCTGGTCGACTTCCCCCGGACCTTGTCTGGTAACAAGTATATAAACCAAATCAATCATGGCATTACTACAAATCTCCGAACCCGGTCAGTCCACCGCGCCACACCAGCACCGGCTGGCGGCAGGCATCGACCTGGGTACCACCAATTCACTGGTAGCCAGTGTGCGCAGCGGTACGGCTGATACCCTGCCGGATGCGGAAGGTCGCCATCTGCTGCCTTCGGTCGTGCGCTACCAGGCAGGCAGGGCGCCGGTCGTGGGCGCGGCTGCGCTGGCAGCAGCGGTAACGGACCCGCTGAACACCATCGCTTCGGTCAAGCGGCTTATGGGCCGCGGTATCGAGGATGTACGGCATATCGGTACCTCGCTGCCGTATGAATTTGTTCCCGGTTCCAGCGGCATGCCGCTAGTGCACACTGCCGCGGGGAATCTCAGCCCCGTCGAGGTCTCGGCGGAAATCCTGCGGGCGCTGAAGACCCGGGCGGAGGCAACCCTGGGTGGAGAGCTGCAGGGCGTGGTGATTACCGTGCCGGCGTATTTCGATGATGCCCAGCGCCAGGCAACCCGGGATGCCGGGCGTCTTGCCGGTCTGAATGTAATGCGTCTGCTGAACGAACCCACGGCCGCGGCTGTAGCCTACGGACTGGACAAGGGCTCCGAGGGCATCATCGCCATCTACGATCTGGGCGGGGGTACCTTTGATATTTCCATCCTGCGTCTCAACCGCGGCGTGTTCGAAGTCATGTCGACGGCCGGTGATTCGGCGCTGGGCGGTGATGACATGGACCGCGCCGTGGCCGGCTGGCTGATGCAGCAGGCCGGCATCGAGGATGACGCTGGACACGGGCAGCTGCGCCATTTGCTGCAGGTGGCGCGCAGCGCAAAGGAAGCACTCACCACCGGGACAAGTACGCCGGTCTGCATCGAACGCGATAACGGCAGCCGCTGGGAAGGGGAGCTGTCACGCGAAACGCTCAACCGGCTGATTGCGTCACTGGTGGAGAAATCACTGTTGCCCTGCCGGCGTGCGCTGCGTGATGCGGGTGTGCGTACCGCGGATATCGGGAAGATTGTCATGGTCGGCGGCTCCACACGTGTCCCTCTGGTACGCGAGCGGGTGGCGGCATTTTTCGAAGCCGAGCCGATGGTGGATATCGACCCCGACAAGGTGGTCGCGGTCGGTGCAGCGATCCAGGCCGATATCCTGGCAGGCAACAAACCCGATGATGAAATGCTGTTGCTGGACGTGATTCCCCTGTCGCTGGGTATCGAGACCATGGGCGGACTCACGGAGAAGATCATTCCGCGCAACACCACCATCCCGACGGCACGGGCACAGGAATTCACTACCTTCAAGGACGGGCAGACGGCGATGTCACTGCACGTGGTGCAGGGCGAACGTGAACTGGTCGAGAACTGCAGGTCGCTGGCACGCTTCGAGCTGCACAATATCCCGCCGATGGTGGCCGGTGCAGCGCGTATCCGCGTGACTTTCCAGGTGGATGCCGACGGCCTGCTGAATGTAACCGCCGAGGAGGAGACACAGGGCGTAAAAAGCAGCATCGAGGTGAAGCCCTCGTACGGCTTGAGTGACGGTGAAATTGAAACCATGCTGCGCGACTCCATGGCATATGCCGGGGATGACCGGGATGCGCGCCGGTTGCGGGAAGAACAGGTGGAGGCCGACCGGGTACTGGAAGCGCTGCGGGCGGCGCTGGCGGCTGATGGCGACGAATTGCTGAGTGCTGCGGAACGCGAGCTTGTTGAAGCCGCCGCGCTGGCGCTGGAAGCGGCGCGCACCGGCGGCGACTACCGGGCCATCAAGGCGGCGATTGCAGCCGTTGAACAGGCCAGCAGCGCTTATGTCGAGCGCCGCATGAATACCAGCATCAGCAAGGCCATGGCAGGACATGCCGTGGATGAATTTAAATCAAAGTGATTCCCGCAGGAATCAAACAGCGGATAACATGACGCCATGACACAGATCATCTTTCTGCCCCATGAAGAAATCTGCCCCGAGGGGGCGGTCGTGGAGGCCGATCCGGGTACCACCATTTGTGATGCCGCCCTGCAGCATGGCATCGAGATTGAACACGCCTGCGAGAAGTCCTGTGCCTGCACGACCTGTCATGTCTACATCCGCGAGGGTGGCGAGTCGCTGCAGGAGTCCGAAGAGGACGAGGACGACCTGCTCGACAAGGCCTGGGGGCTGGAGCCGGATTCCCGGTTGAGTTGCCAGACCGTCGTCGCGGACAAGGACCTTGTCGTGGAGATACCCAAGTACACCATCAACATGGTGAGCGAGACCCATTGAATTAACTGCCGCGACGTCTGCAGCGCGGTGCTGGAGTGGAGAAATATGCTGATGCCCCTGAGCTGGACTGACACGCTGGATATCGCTATCGAACTCGAAGAGGCCCATCCGGAAGTGGACCCCCTGCACGTCAACTTCGTGGACCTGCGCAACTGGGTGCTGGCGCTGGATGATTTCGACGACGATCCGGAGCACTGCGGTGAACGCATACTCGAGGCCATCCAGATGGCCTGGATCGAGGAGCGCCAGTAGCCGGTTCTTCCCGGCAGAGGCCAGCGCGCACCGTGCCGCGGCCCATGGAAAAACGGCGACACCAGTCGTCGTTTTTTATTGAGTCATGTGGACTCCGGGTTGCTGCCGGATACAGTGGTTTCCTGTTGCCGGCGCGAAGCGGGCTTCACCAGAGCTGGCCGGCTATCGCCTGGCGCATGACATCAAAAGACAGCTGCGGGGCGCGGGAATAATCACCTGCACATCAGCAGTCCCGGGATCTCTCACCAGACGCGAGTGACGGCGCGGTTTTGCTGTGCCAGCAAATCTGTCGACATCCCCGGAATGTGTTTATCCGTATGTTTTATAAGCACAATAGTGTGCATGCCGGGGCGTTGCCGGCGGGCCGGATCGGATATGGCCACGGCCGCCCTGGCGGGTATTCACATTCCATTAGGCGCGCCAACCTTGTATATTACGCGGCTTTGCTCCTGCCGGTATTCCGCTGGGTAACATTTCCGGGCCGATCGACGTGGCCGGGTTCCGATGTGCTGACAAATCTGACTAGAGGTAGACCATGGCTGTAAGAAATCGCCTGCATCGCAGTGAACTGGCTGTTCCCGGAAGCAATATCCGCATGCTGGAAAAGGCGCCCACTGCCGGCGCCGACGTGGTATTCCTGGATCTGGAGGATGCCGTTGCACCGGATGACAAGGCGCAGGCCCGCAAGAATGTCATCGAGGCGCTGAATGACATGGACTGGTCGAACTGCTCCGTGTCCGTGCGGATCAACGGGCTGGATACCCACTACTGCTACCGCGACATCGTCGACGTGGTCGAGCAGGCCGGTGACAAGCTCGACACCATCCTGATTCCCAAGGTAAACACTCCCGCTGACATTCTGTTCGTCTCGACCATGCTGGAGCAGATCGAGGCCGCGAAGGGCTATGATCCCGATCAACCTGCACATCCTGATCGAGACCGCCAGGGGCATGGCGAATGTGGAAAGCATTGCGCAGACCTGCCCCGAACGCCTCGAGGCCATGGTCTTCGGGGTTGCGGATTACGCCGCATCCACCCAGGCGCGCACCACCAACATGGGCGGCGCCAACCCGGATTACTACACCCTGACGCACCCGGACGAGCAGGGCAGGCGCGAGCGTCACTGGGGCGACCAGTGGCATTTCGCGATCTCGCGCATGGTTGTCGCCTGCCGTGCCTACGGCTTGCGCCCGATCGACGGGCCTTTTGGTGACTTCAACGACCCGGACGGCTATCTCGCCGTTTCCAGCAGTGTCGCGGCCCTGGGTGTCGAGGGCAAGTGGGCCATCCATCCGTCGCAGATTGCGCTGGCCAACCAGATATTTACCCCGGCCGCGAAGGAAGTTGACCGTGCCCGTCGCATCCTGGCGGCGATGGCAGAGGCCGCCCGGGAAGGCCGCGGCGCAGTGGCGCTTGACGGGCGCCTGATCGATGCCGCCTCGATTCGCCAGGCACAGGTGCTGGTGGACAAGGCCGACCAGATCGAGAAATCCCTGGCGGGCCGTCATTAACGCAAAGAAGCGGAGAAGCTGACGTGAATATTCATGAATATCAGACCAAGGAACTGCTGCGCGGCTACGGCGTGCCGGTTCCGGATGGCCGTGTGGCCCACACCGTGGACAATGCTGCCACGGTAGCCGAGGAACTTGGCGGTGAACGCTGGGTCGTGAAGGCGCAGATCCATGCCGGCGGCCGCGGCAAGGGCGGCGGGGTAAAGGTCGCCTCCAGCATCGATGAGGTCAAGCAGTTCACGGACCACATGATAGGCAGCCACCTGGTGACGCCGCAGACCGGACCGGAAGGCCGGCTGGTGCAGCGCGTGCTGGTCGAGCAGGCATCCAGCATCCGGAAGGAATTCTACCTCGGCCTGGTCATCGATCGCGCCACCCAGCGCATCACCGTCATCGCCTCGGCCTCGGGCGGCATGAATATCGAGGAGGTCGCCAGGACCCACCCCGAACGCGTGATTCGCGAGGCCGTCGACCCGGCGGTCGGGCTGATGCCGTTTCAGTGCCGCAAGATCGCCGCGCAGATCGGTCTCACCGGCAAGCAGATCAACGAGGCCACCAAGCTGATGCGGTCTCTGTACCGCTGTTTCCGCGACAAGGATGCGCTGCTGGCGGAAATCAATCCGCTGGCGGAAGTCGACGGCGGCAAGCTGATTGCGCTGGACGCCAAGATGTCCTTTGATGGCAATGCCATGTTCCGTCGTCCCGGCATCACGGAACTGCGCGACTTCGACGAGGAAGATCCGAAAGAGGTCGAGGCCACCGCCCACGGTCTGAACTACATCGCACTCGATGGCAACGTCGGCTGCATCGTGAACGGTGCCGGACTGGCCATGGCCACCATGGATGCCATCAGTTTCCACAATGGCAAGCCGGCCAACTTCCTCGATGTCGGCGGCGGCGCCTCGCCGGAAAAAGTGGGCAATGCCTTCCGTATCGTGCTGCAGGACCCCAACGTCAAGATCATCCTGGTCAACATTTTCGCCGGCATCAATCGCTGCGACTGGATCGCCGAGGGGCTGGTGCAGGCAATGCGCGATCAGCATATCGAGGTGCCAATCGTGGTGCGCCTAGCCGGGACCAACGTCGAGAAGGGCGGTCCGATCCTGGTGGAGTCCGGCTTCCCGTTTATCATGGCCGAAAACCTGGATGATGCCGCCACCAGGGTCATGGCTGCGCTGGAGGGTTTGTCATGAGCGTCTTCGTCCACAAACATTCACGCGTCATTATCCAGGGTTTCACCGGTCAGCACGCAACCTTTCATGCCGAAGAGGCCATGCAACACGGCACCACCGTGGTTGGCGGCGTGACGCCCGGGAAGGGCGGCATGACCCATCTCGGCCTGCCGGTATTCGACACGGTGCACCAGGCGGTGCAGGAAACCGGCGCCGATGTCAGCGGTATTTTCGTGCCGCCGCCCTTTGCCGCCGATGCCATCATGGAGGCGCTGGAAGCCGGGGTCGGGGTGGTGGTGGTAATCGCCGACGGCATCCCGGTCCAGGACATGGTGCAGGTGAAGCGCTACGCCGCCGATCGCAACGCCGTGATCATCGGGCCGAACACGCCGGGCATCATCACACCCCGGGCCTGCAAGGTCGGCATCATGCCGTCACATATCTACACGCCGGGCCGCATCGGCGTGGTGTCGCGTTCCGGTACGCTAAACTACGAGGCCGTGCAGCAGATGTCCGTGCTGGGCATGGGCCAGTCGACCTCGGTCGGCATCGGTGGCGACCCGGTGAACGGCACCGATTTCGTGACCGTGCTGCGCGCCTTCGAGGAAGACCCCGAAACGGATGCGGTGATCATGATCGGCGAGATCGGCGGGCCGCAGGAAGTTGATGCGGCGCGCTGGGCGCAGGAAAACATGAGCAAGCCCATCGTCGGCTTCGTGGCCGGCGTGTCGGCGCCGCCCGGGCGGCGTATGGGTCACGCGGGCGCCATCATCTCCGGGGAAGCCGATACCGCGAATGCGAAAATGGACCTGATGGCGGAACTGGGCGTGCACGTGGTGCGCAATCCCGCCCTGATCGGCGAGACTGCCCACCGGGTGTTTTCCTGAGCCAGGAAGGGGTGCGGACGGTTCTGTCGCTCCTGTTACCGCAGCCGCCGGGGAAATGCGGGTGCTGCCGCTGTGGCACTCCTCATGCCACTGGCGGCTGTGCCGGCGAGCGGTATTTTGGCAGTCGGGCAGCCCCGCCGGGGCAGCCCGGCGGCATTGCCTAAGACGTCCCTTCCGCTTAAACTACCGGCTCGAAATAGTGTCGATAAATTACCGTTTTTTTACGGATTTCCAGTTAGCAGAAAGTATGCACGGAGTATTGCATGGCCATTGAGAGAACCTTTTCCATTATCAAACCCGACGCAGTCGCCAGGAACGTGATCGGCGAGATTGTCAGCCGGTTCGAGAAGAACGGGCTGCGCATCATCGCCTCGCGCATGCTGCATCTGAGCAGGGAACAGGCGGAAGGCTTCTATGCCGTGCACCGGGGACGTCCTTTCTTCAATGACCTGGTTGCCTTCATGATCTCCGGGCCGGTAGTCGTGCAGGTGCTCGAGGGTGAAAATGCCATCAGCAAGAACCGCGAACTGATGGGCGCCACCAACCCCCAGGAAGCAGCCCCCGGCACCATTCGCGCGGATTTCGCCAAGACCGTGGACGAAAATGCCGTGCACGGTTCCGATGCACCTGAAACCGCCGCCCAGGAAATCGAGTTCTTCTTCGGTGAAGGCGGGCTGTGTCCGAGAACCCGCTAGTCGGACACGGGACAGGCAGGCCATGACGGACGCAAGCAAAACCAATCTGCTGGACCTGGACCGGGCCGGCCTGGTGGCGTATTTCGCTGCACGCGGCGAGAAGCCCTTTCGCGCCACCCAGGTGATGAAATGGGTTCATGACCAGGGCGTGGCGGATTTTACTGCCATGACCAATATCAGCAAGGCCTTGCGGGCCAGCCTGCAGGACGAGGCCGAAATCTGCCTGCCGGAGATCGCCGCGGACAGGCTTTCGGATGACGGTTCGCGCAAGTGGTTGTTGCGGCTGGCCGACGGCAACTGTATCGAGACGGTTTTCATCCCGGAGGCGGAGCGCGGCACCCTGTGCATTTCCTCGCAGGTTGGCTGCATGCTGAACTGCAGCTTCTGTTCCACCGCGCAGCAGGGCTTCAACCGCAACCTGACGACCGGGGAGATTATTGGCCAGCTGTGGCTCGCGGCCCGCGCCCTTGGCCAGACCTCGCAGGGTGAACGCGTTGTTTCCAATGTCGTGCTGATGGGCATGGGCGAGCCATTGCTGAACTACGATAACGTGGTGCGCGCCATCCGCATCATGCTGGACGATTTCGCCTACGGTCTTTCCAGGCGGCGCGTTACCCTGAGTACCGCCGGGGTGGTGCCTGCCATCAGCCGGCTGCGCGAAGACTGCGATGTCAGTCTCGCCGTGTCGCTGCACGCGCCTGATGACGAATTGCGCAATGAACTGGTGCCTTTGAACAGGAAATATCCGATCCAGACCCTGCTGACGGCCTGCAAGGACTACGTCGGGGAGGGGCGCCGCCGGGTAACCTTCGAGTACGTGCTGCTGGATGGCGTCAACGACAGCGATGCGCATGCGCGGCGCCTGATCCGCTGCCTCGAGGGTGTGCCGGCCAAGGTCAACCTGATTCCCTTTAATCCGTTTCCGCAGACCCGTTACCGGCGCAGCCCGGATGCGCGCATCGGGCGTTTCTTCGAAATCCTGAACCATGCCGGTATCGTCACGATTACCCGGCGCACCCGCGGTGATGATATCGACGCGGCGTGTGGCCAGCTGGCCGGCCGCTTCCAGGATCGTACCCGGCGCCGGGACCGCGGTTTGGCAGTGACACAGGTGGCAGGCGCATGAAGCTCCTGCAGCATTTCACTGTCCTGCTGCTGGCCGCGCTGTTCACGGGTTGCGCAACCGTCGGCGAGGATGGCCGGTTCGTCGACCAGAAAAAGAAAAATGCCGATATTGCGCACGCCAACACCATGCTCGGAATCGAGTATCTGCGCGCCGGCAACTACGAGATGTCGCGGGAGAAACTGGACAGGGCGTTGGCCGCAGATCCAGACAGTGCCGAGGCGAATGATGCTATCGCGGTGCTCTACGAACAAGTGGGCGAACCGGACAAGGCGGAGCAGCACTACAGGAAAAGCCTGAGTTTGAATCCGGACAATCCGCGGGGACATAACAACTACGGCCAGTTCCTGTGTGTTCACGATCGCTACCAGGAGGCAGAGAAGCAATTCCTGATCGCGGCAAATGCCCCGTTCTACCCGGTACCGGCCCTGGCACTGACCAATGCCGGCCTGTGCGCCTTGCGCATTCCTGACGAGGAGATGGCCGAGAAGTATTTCCGCCAGGCGCTGGAGCTGGATCCGAAGTATCCACCGGCACTGCTGCAGATGGCGACGCTGAGCTATTCGAGGAGCAATTACCTGAGCGCCCGCGCATACCTGCAACGCTACCAGGAATCCGGCAAGGACACGCCGGAAAGTCTCTGGCTGGGAATTCGTACCGAATATGCGCTTGATGATCACCAGGCCTGGGGTAACTATGCCCTTACCCTGAGAAACAACTTCCCGAACAGTCCACAGGCTGCCGAATTGCAGAAATGGGAGTATGAACGCCGGTCAGGAAAATGATGCCGTGTCCGGTCGTCCACACAGCGGTGAGACGGCGTCGATAGGCCGGCGACTGGCACATGCCAGGGAAGCGCGCAAGCTCACAATCGAGAAGGTGGCCGACAGCCTGCATCTTGATGTCAGGATGGTCGCGGCACTGGAGCGGGATGATCAGGCGGCACTGCCGTCAGCGATATTTGTGAAAGGTTACCTGCGCGGCTACGCGGGCCTGGTCGGACTGCCGGCCGAGGAACTGGTCAGCGAGTACACTGCACTTGCCGGTGAGCCGCCGCCGCTGACGGTGGTGAGCATCAAGCAGAAGGTTCCATTTTTCCAGCTACCCTCAACGCGTATGCTGCGGAAAATCATTCTGCTGCTGCTGGCAGCCATCCTGGTATGGCTGGCCTACCCCTTTGTCGAGCAACTCCTGGACAGGCGCGGCGTGCAGGAGGAGGAGTCGCAGCCGGGGCGTCTGGAGCTGCCACCGGTAGACAGTGAGGCGGGTTCCGCGCCAGGGTTTGAAACCGAATAACTTGCCGCGAACAGCGAGCCGGTAGATAGGACTACGGGCGCAGCGCGCCATTACAACACCCGGACAGGCACGGCAAACCACAGTATGTCGAAGACGATCCAGGCCGTTCGCGGCATGAACGACATTCTTCCTGCAGAGACCGCTGCCTGGCAGCACCTCGAGGAGACCCTGAGACGTGTCGTGCATGCCTACGGTTATCACGAGATCCGGATGCCGTTGCTGGAGAAGACCGAGCTGTTCAAACGTTCCATCGGTGAAATTACCGATATCGTTGAAAAGGAAATGTATAGCTTCGACGATCGCAACGGGGACAGCCTGACACTGCGGCCCGAGGGGACCGCCAGCTGCGTACGTGCCTGCATGGAACACGGTCTGCTGCACAACCAGACTCAGCGACTCTGGTACGCGGGTCCCATGTTCCGGCATGAACGTCCGCAGAAAGGCCGCTACCGCCAGTTTCACCAGGTCGGTGTCGAGGCCTTCGGCATGGCAGGACCGGATATCGATGCGGAGCTGATCTTCATGACCGCCCGCATCTGGGAGCGGCTGGGCCTGTCCGGGGCTGTGCTGCAACTGAACTCGCTGGGGACGCTGCAGGCGCGGGCGGCGTATCGGGACGCCCTGGTCGATTACCTGCAGACACATGCCGCCGCCCTGGACGCAGACAGCCTGCGGCGACTCGACAGCAATCCGCTGCGGATCCTGGACAGCAAGAACCCGGACATGCAGGCCCTGCTGGCGGCTGCCCCCGGGCTGCCGGAATACCTGGACGATGAGTCACGCGAGCATTTCACGGAACTTTGCGCCCTGCTGGATGCTGCCGGAGTTCGTTATGAACTGAACCCGCGGCTGGTGCGCGGTCTGGATTATTATTCAAAAACCGTGTTCGAGTGGGTTACCGATCAGCTCGGTGCGCAGGGTACAATCTGCGCCGGTGGCCGTTATGACGGACTGGTGGAGTACCTCGGGGGCAGGCCGGTACCGGCAGTCGGATTTGCAGTGGGACTCGAACGCTTGCTGGGCTTGCTGGCAGCCGGGGGTGTCGAGCTGCCCGGGAATGTTCCGCACGTCTACCTGGTTCTCGACGGCGAGCAGGGCTCGCGGCGCGGCATGGTGTTCGCCGAGGAACTGCGCGCCGCGCTGCCCGGCCTGCGGCTGCAGGCGAACTGCGGTGGCGGCAGTTTCAAGAGCCAGTTCAAGCGGGCTGACCGGAGCGGAGCGAGCTTTGCTCTGGTGATCGGTGACGACGAAGCGGCGCAGCAGCAGGTGGTACTCAAGCCACTGCGCAGTGAAGCCGCCCAGGAAACGGTATTGCAAGGGGATATCGCCGGCATTCTCGGTGATCGGCTGCAGCTCGCTGCCGTGACCTGAGTGCGAGCCCGTGCACACACATAATGTCTAGTGACAGGAGTTGTTGATGGATACGCTTACAACCGAAGAACAGCAACTTGCCGCCATTAAACAATGGTGGAAAGAGAACGGCAGTTCCATTGTAACGGGCGTCGTGCTGGGGCTGGCCGTGTTGTTCGGCGGCAAGGCCTGGTTCGCCTACCAGGAGCGCAATGCGCAGACTGCATCGAACATCTATGCCGCCATGATGCGCGCTCTGCAGGCGGGTGATGCCCTGAATACGGGCGAGAAGGCCGGTCTGTTGCTGGCTGACTACGGCAACACACCCTATGCGTCACTCGGGGCACTGGCACTGGCACGCATCAGGCTGGAGGAGGGTGAAGCGGACGCAGCCCGCGGGCAGCTGCAATGGGTGCTCGACAACAGCGACAGCGCGATCTTCCGCGATATCGCCCGCCTGCGCCTGGCTCGCGTTCTGATTGCCGGCGGGGAACTGGATGCCGCCACGGCCGTGGTCGGGCAGACGGAGTCTGCCGGCGCCTTCAATGCCCTGTTTACCGAGGTGCGGGGCGACATCCAGCGCGCTCGCGGCGACCTGACCGGGGCGAGTGACGCCTACCAGCAGGCGCTGGCCGCCATGCCCCCGGGTACGCAGGAACGGGATTTGCTGCAGCTCAAGTATACCGATGCCCTGGCGGCAGCTTCCTCCGCGGCGGAGTCCGCAAAGTGAAACGCACCTTTGCGATTCTGCTGCTGGTAATGGTGTTGCCGGGTTGCTCCTGGGTTTCGGGTTTGTTTGGCGGCGAGGACAATTCCGAGCCTCCCACCCCCCTGAAAAAGCTGGAAGACCCGCTGCCGCTCAAGAAGCTCTGGAGCAAGGGGATCGGTGCCGGCTATGAGAAACAATTCCTCAATCTGGTACCGGCCAGTGCGGATGGCCAGATAGTCGTTGCCGATCGCAAGGGCCGCGTCCTGGCACTGGATGCACTCACGGGCAAGGAACACTGGGATGTAAAGACGGGTGCTACCGTATCCGCGGGGCCGGGTGCCGGGGAGGGGCTGGTGCTGCTGGGTACCAGTAATGCCGAGGTAATGGCGCTGAACGCTGCGGATGGCAGTAAACGCTGGGTAGCTGCGGTCAGCAGCGAGGTGCTGTCGGTACCGCAAATCGATCTGGACCGGGTCATCGTGCAGGCGGTCGACGGTACCCTCACCGCCCTGGATGCGGAAACCGGTGCGCAGCTCTGGATTTATGACCGCACCGTGCCGGTGCTGACCTTGCGCGGCACCAGTACACCGGCAGTCGAGCACGGCCTGGTGGTGGCGGGCTTTGCGAACGGCAAGCTGGTCGCCCTCAGCGCCGAAAAGGGGTTCGTGGGCTGGGAGACCAATATCGCTATCCCGCAGGGCCGCTCGGAACTGGAACGCATCGTCGATATCGATGGCAACCCGATTATCGTCGGCACCGCGGTTTACGTAACCACTTACCAGGGGCGCATTGCGGTCATCGACCTGCAGAGCGGGAATCCCGGCTGGAAGCGTGATATGTCGTCGTATGTCGGGCTGGGCGTCGATTTTTCCCAGGTCTATGTGACCGATGCCGACAGCCATGTATGGGCACTGTCGCGCAGTACCGGGGCAACGGTGTGGCGGGTGGAGGAACTGGCCAACCGTCGCCTGACTGCACCGGTGCCATACAAGGATTACATCGCGGTCGGAGACTACGAAGGCTATGTGCACCTGCTGTCACGCTATGACGGCCATATCGTCGCGCGGGTCAGGGCTGACGGTGATGCCATCCGTGCCCGGCCGCTGGTGGTTGACGACATCCTCTATGTCTACAGCACCGACGGTAAACTTTCCGCCTATACCCTGGGAGCAGAATAGCGCACCGGGATGGCCGCGTGGTCCCGGGTTTTCACTTGCCGGCGCCTGTACTGAACAACGAGCATAAACCATGATACCGGTCATCGCCCTGGTGGGCCGCCCCAATGTCGGCAAGTCAACGCTGTTCAATCGACTCACCCGCACCCGAGACGCACTGGTTGCCGACGTCCCGGGGCTGACGCGCGATCGCAAGTATGGCGACGGCAGGGTGGGCGACCGGCCGTTTATCGTGATCGATACCGGCGGCTTGAGCGGCGCCACCGATGACCTGGACGGCATGATGGCGCAACAGGCCTGGCAGGCAATCAACGAGGCCGACCAGGTGTTTTTCCTGGTCGACGGGCGTGCCGGACTGACAGCAAGCGACGAGATGGTAGCGATGGCACTGCGCCGTACCGGGAAACCGGCCGTGCTGGTGGTCAACAAGACCGACGGTGTAGATCCCGATACTGCGATGGCGGAATTCCACACCCTCGGACTCGGTGAACCGGTGCCGATCGCTGCGGTGCACGGACGCGGCGTCACGGCACTGATTACCCACGCCCTGGAAAGCCTGCCGGACACAGCAGCTGTTGACACGGATGACGAAACCGCCAGCGGCCGTATTCGTGTGGCTGTCGCCGGGCGTCCCAATGTCGGCAAGTCCACCCTGATCAACCGCATGCTGGGCGAGGAACGGGTGCTGGCCTATGACCAGCCGGGCACCACCCGGGACAGCATCTTCATCCCCTTCGAACGTGACGGGGTCGACTACACACTGATCGATACGGCCGGCGTGCGGCGTCGTGCACGCGTGCACGAGGCGATCGAGAAGTTCAGTGTCATCAAGACGCTGCAGGCCATCGATGCGGCACACGTGGTGATCCTGGTGCTGGACGCGCACCAGGGTATTGGCGATCAGGATGCCAGCCTGGCCGGGTATATTGCGGAAAAGGGGCGTGCTCTGGTGGTCGCGGTGAACAAGTGGGACGGCCTGCAGTCGCACGAGCGCAGCGATCTGGTTGCGCAACTGGAGCGCAAGCTGCCGTTTCTGGGCTTTGCGACCACCTGTTTTATTTCGGCCCGGCACGGTACCGGCGTCGGTGACCTGTTTCCGGAAATCACCCGGGCCTATGCTGCTGCCACGCGGGAGCTGTCGACACCCGAACTGACCACGATTCTCGAGCAGGCGGTCCAGGAACACCAGCCGCCGCTGGTCCGGGGGCGGCGCATCAAGTTGCGTTACGCCCACCAGGGCGGACGGAATCCGCCGCTGATCGTAATACACGGTAACCAGACCGAACACCTGCCAGACAGCTACCGGCGCTACCTGGTCAATGTCTTCCGTGAGGCATTGCGACTGTCAGGCACTCCGATCCGACTCGAGTTCCGGACCGGCAGCAACCCCTTCCAGGGTCGCAGGAACAAGCTAACCCCGCGCCAGGAAAAGCGCCGCACGCGACTGGTGCGGCACGTCAGGAAAGCACACTAGGACTTCCCCCGTCTGACCGCATAGCAGCTTATATATACCCGAAGATGTCATGAGGAGTATCAGGGCAGTTGCAATTTGCGCAACAAACACCTGCCCGAACAGGCATGATGATTTCATAGTGATCTACCCGAAAACCCTGCCCGTTTCTGGATTTACAGCCAGAAATTTGTTGTTGATTCTTGACTGTTATCCCAACCATATCCCAACAGCATATCCACCATCAGGCTCTGATAGATTCAGGATGACACATATACCGCGTTATCAGTTCGCAGATGTTCCAAACGGGTCGTTACCCGTCCTTCAATGTAATCCTGTACCAGAAAATCCTCCAGGGCCGGGTTCGGGCAGCTTCTTGTCGTTCTTCAGATTCGGTCGCGTTTCTGAAAAGCAGCAACCCCGGTCTTTTGGCAGCTGGAGAAGTTGAAAAAGAAAACATTGGGATGATCCACAATGAGGGCTTGATCAACTGGTCCTTGATACAATTAACTGGACACGAGCTTATCAACTTCCTGCTCTGCCTCGACCCAGTCCTGCAACTCGCCCCCTGGTTCGAACCCCCTGTTTTCTGCCTTATGGTAGGCAGTGATGGCAATCATCTTCCAGCGTTCCTCTGGCGAAATGTTTATCGACGATATATCCGGCATGGAGGTGTTTGCGGGGTTCTTTGCGACCTTTCTCGTGGTGGTTTTCTTTACGTTGACTGCCTTTTTCTCGGGCACTGCTTCCTTGGCAGCTTTCTTCGTGGAAGATTTCTTTTTGATAGGGGGATTCATGACACTCTCCTGTCAGTTGATGGTAGACACTCTGGTTTGTTGAAAACAGGTGGAGACATTGAGGGTTCCTGTACTCGTATGTCGCCAAGGTTACTTTTGTAAAAAAAACGCATTATCCCACCAACAACCCGGGATGTCTTGCCTTGCTCGGGTATGCAGTTCCGGTGACTCAACCCGGGAAGAGTATGTTCCCGTGTGTGCACCGGGTCAGTATGTCGTGAGTGCCGGGAAACGATCGTGTGTACCCTGTCTTTGCGCAAGGGCGCATGCTCCAGAATCACAATAACTTGCCCCTTTCCCGGGTCCCCGGCCTGCTTCCGGCGGGGCACTGCGATCATCCTTTTCGAAAGACTGTTGATCCCGTTCCGCCATGTTTCCATTCCTCCCTGTTTGCGTTCCTTGTTCAGGGCTTCGCGCCAGCCGACATCCCGGGCGAGTCGAATCGGCACAGTATACTCAACCCTGTCAGCACCTTGCCAGGTGTCGAGTGTTTTATGCCCCTTTATAGACCGTGTACAGGAAACATAGCCGACGCATCTCGAGACAATCCAGCCGATAAACGGGGTGGATTCAGCGGTTATATCCTGTTCAGTCCAGGGGCGATATTCCCCGGGTTCCCGTGAAGGCCAGGTAAGTACCGGCAGACCTTCGGTTTCTGCCCACTATCTGGTAATACCGGCAATCAGCCTGCAGGAGTTGGCGGGGGTCGGTGGATGGCAGTCGGACGAAATGTCTTGCGGTATCCCGTTCTTGCACAGGAGCAGCTGGCATGCGCGGCGGCTCGTATTGAGATGCCGCCGGGGACCGTCGCGAATCACACTGCGACTGCGCTGCGCCAGAAAAGCAAAAGGCCCGCACCAGGATGCAGGCTTTTTACTCTATGGTACGCCCGGTGTATCCGTGGCTGACTGGTCGGTCAGCTTTTGCCCCCGGCATTACTGCACAGGCATATTTCCGGACCTGTTTACCCGGTACATTCTGTTCGGTCCTATTCAGGCAGCCTTGGTGGAGGGGCGGCTTGCTCTGCGCCACTTGTCGGGTTTACAACAATGGTCCTCTGCTGCCCGTAACCACCATAACCACCATAACCGGGATAGCCACCATAACCACCATAACCACCATAACCGGGATAGCCACCATAACCACCATAACCGGGATAGCCACCATAACCATAGGGTCCACCTCCGTAGCCGTAGGGTCCATAGCCTCCGTAATCACGGTCATAATACCTGTGATGATCATTGTCATTGTTAAACCACTTGTCCGGCTTCATCATGTTGCCCATATCGAAGGCCTGCGCGACATTCGCCGCAGCGAGAATTGTCATGCCAAGGGCAGTTCCTGTTGCTACTGAAATGATTTTTATCCGATTCATTACGGTTACCTCATGGTTGCCATTATTTAACTCGAACCCGGGTTCAAGCAGTTTAACCAGTAATCAGGTGGGCCAGGTGACTGTGCATATCTTCAAATGAGCTGACTTCCACATATACCCGCTTATAAAACAGACAGCCATACTGCATGATTTACAAACATATTGCATGGTAATCTTGTGCAACGCTGCCTTGGTGGCAGGTGCCATGGAAAATCCCTGCCGGAATAATATTTGCCCTGCGTCTGGGGACAGTGTAATCGAAATCCCTTGTCGGGTAATTCCTGAAGGGCTATAAGTCAGTTTGCGCCCCTGGTTTATCGTATTAAACAAAGCCGGTTCGGGGATAATAATGAAATATCTGTATATTTTTATGATCCTGAGCCTGCCTTTGATCTGTCGGGCAGATACCTATGAATCCACACTGCTGGTACAAACCGGTGAAATGCGAGAGGGTGACCTTATCGTGCGTACCGTCACCGATCTGGAAAGCAGCAGGATCTGTCTGGCATTTTATATTCGAACCACTGGCACGAGCCCCGTGATGAACTGTTACGATGCTGTTTCCGGATATGCTTCCAATATCAGTCAGGTCGGGAACTTCAAGGAAGAACAGCTGATTGTCCGTAAAATAAAGGATACCCTGAACGACATATCCTGCCTGGTGGCTTACGTGGGTACGCCTGGAACCTCTCCATCCATAGACTGTTACAAAAGCAGGAAGTCCGCCACTGATGAGCTGGTGCGAGACGGGCACCTGCGGGAGGGCGATCTCGATATTTACCGGGTCGTGGACAAGGATAGTACAAAGACCTGTCTGGTTGCCTATGTCTCTACCAGTGGTACCGCACCTTCACTGAAATGCTATAACAGCAATTCGGGAGGCAAGGGCGGACTGGTTCAGAGCAACTCTTTACGCAAGGGTGACCTCATTGTGCGCAAGATCGTCGATCACGCCAACCGGGAAGAATGTCTGATTTCCTATGTCAGTACAGAGGGCACTTCTCCGGGTATCAACTGTTTCGATGCTGTTTCCACTCCCCTGCGCAGTGTTCCTCCAACAGTATCCATCCCGGTTAGCCCGAAGCGTTGAGTTCAACAGCCTGAATTGACGGCTGCACTTGATCCGGTTCGCCACGTTCTGCCACCACAACCCTGTCTTGCCCTGGAATGTCGACTTGCAGTTGCGAGATTGCGCTAAGGAGGAGGGTATTTATATCCCGGCAAATGTGGCGATGGCGGCAGGCTGGCGATCAGCGTTTCCCATGCACGTGCCGGCAGCAGGTATAACACGGCAGGCTTGTCAATGTCCGTGCCGAACACCGAATCCCGTACAGGAAGACACGTGTCGGGGTCAGGGAGTGCAGAACTTCTTTCCACCAAACCTCACGATGAACAGTAAAGGCAGCGGAAACAAGATAAAAATTGTTCCTCTTTGGAAACCGATTCCATCCAGGAAGGCTTCCCTGTGACAGTTGCCTGCTACAAGAACAGGACACTCCCCTTGATCAGGCATGTACTGTATTTAATTTTTAAAAAACAAGGCAATACATTGACTGCCCTGATCCCCCGGTGTTCGGTGAACAAGCATATAGAGCTGAAATGGCCGGGCAGCGGCGCTGTTTGCCAGGCGCAGTCGGGTGTAATGGAGCGGCGGAGAGGTTCGACGCTCCGGGGAGCGTACTGCGCAATGAAAAACGGCGACCCGGAGGTCGCCGCGTAATGAATCCCCACCGTGAAAAAAGCACAATGATGTGCAAAAAAGCAGTGCGGACGAACTACAGGATAGCAGCTGGCAAATTGCAGTAATATTGTGGAGACTACGTAGCGTGAGGAATAAACTCCGGAAATCGCCTGACTGAACACATTGGCAGTAACCTGTGGATGGTATTCCGGCCATGCGTAATAAATTCGCGGCTGCCAGTAATGCTGCGTACCTGCACCGATACCTTCAGGAAAATACCTCATGTTGAGAAACCTCCTGTACCGCCTCCGTGCCGGCCGGTTGCCGGCCGGCTTGCTGGCTGCACTTGCAGCGTGCACCAGCCACGCTGCCGACTATGTCGGCGGCGAGGTTTGCCGCGGTTGTCATGCGGCGGAGTACAGCGCCTGGCAGGGCTCCCCTCACGACCTGGCCATGCAGACGGCAAGCGAGGCGACCGTACTGGGAGATTTCGACAATGCCAGTGTGACCCACTTCGGCGTGACGACCTCCTTTTACAGGAAGGATGGCCGGTACATGGTTCGTACCGAGGGTCCGGACGGCAAGCTCCATGACTACGAAATCAGCTACACCTTCGGTGCCGTGCCGCTGCAGCAGTACCTGATCAAGTTCCCCGGCGGCCGCATGCAGGCGCTGAGCCTGGCCTGGGACAGCCGGCCGGAAGCGCAGGGCGGGCAGCGCTGGTTTCATCTCTATCCCGACGAGCAGATCAGCCACGATGATGAGTTGCACTGGACCCGACTCCGGCAGAACTGGAACAGCATGTGCGCGGAATGCCATGCAACACACCTGGAGAAAAATTATGACCCGGTCGCCAGGACATTCGCGACCACGTGGTCGGAGATCGACGTGTCCTGTGAGGCATGCCATGGACCCGGCTCGGACCACGTGGCGTGGGCAGGGCGCAAACCGGGTTGGGAAAAACTTGATGCCGGCAAGGGGCTGGCAATCGCGCTCGACGAACGCAAGGGTATCCAGTGGAAGATCGACGCGGCAAGTGGCAAGCCCGTTCGCAGTGAAACCCGCAGCAGTGTTCGGGAAATCGGGATGTGCGCCCGCTGTCATGCACGGCGCAGCCCGATAAGCACTGGCTATGTACATGGCGAGCCGTTGCTGGACCACTATCTCCCGCAGCTGCTGGAAGCCGGCATGTATTACCCCGATGGCCAGATTGAAGACGAGGTCTACGTCTACGGGTCATTTGTCCAGAGCCGGATGTACCATGCCGGTGTCACGTGCAGTGATTGCCACGAGCCGCACAGCTCGGCATTGCGGGTCGCCGGCAACGGCGTCTGCCTGCAGTGCCACCAGGCGGAAAAATATGATCAGCCCGGCCACCATTTCCACAAGCAGGAATCAGCGGGAGCGAGCTGTGCCGAGTGCCATATGCCGCCAAGGACCTACATGGTGGTCGACCCGCGCCATGACCACAGCATGCGCATTCCGCGCCCGGATCTGTCACTGAAACTCGGCACGCCCAACGCGTGCAACAATTGCCATAAGGACAAGGATGCCGGGTGGGCTGACACGCAGGTCAGGAACTGGTATGGCGCTGCACCGCAGGGTTTCCAGAGATTCGCACAGGGACTGTACGATGCACGGCATGATGCCGCGTCTGCCGGCACCACCCTGGCCGCGCTGATTCGGGACACGGAAACCCCTGATATTGCACGTGCGACTGCGCTTGCCGCGATAGGCCCGTACCTGGGTGCCGCCACGATTGACGTACTGCCGCTGGCGTTGTCGGATCCCGATCCGGGCGTGCGCGCGGCGGCTGTGGGCCTGCTGGAGCAAACGCCGTTGAACGTCCGGGTGCGTCTCGCCTTCCCGATGCTCGATGACCCTGTGCGCGCCGTGCGTATAGAAACCGCACGGGTGCTGGCGTCGATTCCGGCCGGCGAGCTGTCGACGCAGCAGCAGGCATCACTGGATGCGGCGCTGCAGGAATATGTCACGGCCCAGCAGGCCAGCGCGGAGCGGCCCGAGGCACAGACCAATCTCGGCAATCTGTATGCGATGCAGGGTAAGGAGGAGCAGGCGGTTGCCGCATATAACACGGCGATTGATCTTGATCCCGCCTATGTCCCGGCCTATGTGAACCTGGCTGACCTTTACCGCGCCGTGGGAAAGGAGGTGGACTCCGACAAGGTGCTGCGCCGGGCGGCCGTGATCGTGCCGGAAAATGCGGCCATACACTATGCGCTGGGTTTGTCGCTGGTGCGGCAGCAGCGGACTGGTGAGGGTCTTGAGGAACTCCGCGAGGCTGTAACCATGAGCCCGGAGGATGCGCACTATGTTTATGTTTACGCGGTGGCGCTGAATTCAACCGGGAAGCCGGAACAGGCAATCCTGGTGTTGCAGGGCGCGTACAACCAGCACCCGAATGACCGTGACATTCTGGGCGCCCTGGCAGCGTTCCACCGTGACATGGGGAATGAGGATGCGGCACGTGTCTATGCCGGGAAGTTGCGTGCGCTGGCGCCCTAGGAGCCTGTCGGATATATGGCCACGGAACCCACGGAAAAACACGGAAAGAAATAATACCCGCCAGAAACTTTTCCGTGTCCGTCCGTGGTTTCCGTGGTTATAGAGAAGGGTTGCCCCAATCATTGCATAAATCCTGCTGTAGGAGCGGCCTCTTTATGCCCGTTTTCCGGGTACTGGCCGCGATCGCGCCGAAGGACGGCGCCTGTGCCCACTGGGGTGCTTGTGCCCACTGGGGTGCTTGTGCCCACTGGGGTGCTTGTGCCTACCGGGGTACTCCTACAGTACAGGTCCAGAATCGCACTACCGGTGAATTCCGGAATCACTACACCGGGATGAATCTCGTCCTGTCAATCAGCTGTCGAAACCGGATTACACCCCGGGTTTATGCAACTACCGGGTTGATTCTCTGCTTAACCAGTCAACATCCGGTATTTTCAAGTTGAAAAAATTCCAGCGACCGACGCTCACTGGTTTCTGAAAGGCAGGCGCAGCCGGGTCAGTTTTCCATTTGCAAGGCAGTTGCTGGTCCCGGCGGCTGCGCCCCGGCAGGTTCCCGGAGCCGTTCCCAGGCATGCCGGGCAAAACCCGACCCGGCCTCTGCAAGGACGTAGTAGCTCTCCACCCCGATTGCCGCCAGATCCTGCACCTGGTCAGGATAGATGGCGGTGGCGGCGATCTTGCCCCTGAAATTTTCCTGCTGCAGCTGCGCAATGGCGTCCAGGTTGGTCCGGTGGTTGCTCAGGGTCACAAGCACCAGCTCGATGTTTTCTGACTCACGGTCTATCCGACTGGTGAAATCCGGGTTGGCCGCGTCGCCAAGGATGACACGGCGTCCCGCGGTCAGCTGGCGCGCGACCACGCCGGGATCGGAGTCGATGCCCAGCACGGTGTCGCCGCAGGTGGTTTTCAGGTAATCGTAGGCACCGCTGCCAACCCTGCCCATGCCAAGAATGGCCACCCTGGCGCCGGCAAGGCTGACGGTTTCATCCCCGGGCAGGCGCTGCGGACGCTCAAAGCGTCGCAGCAGCTTGCGATAGCGGGCGTACAGGACATCCGCCTTGCTGTTGAGCGGAGCCGACAGGATAAACGAGCAGGACAGGGCTACCGCGATCAGGACCAGCCAGTCACTGTCCAGCCAGCCATGCCTGATGGCGATGGCGCCGACAATCAGGCCGAACTCGCTGTAGTTTGCGAGATACAGTGCGGTCAGCGTCGAGGTGCGCGCGCGCAGCCGGAAGCGCGCCGCCAGCCAGAAGTATAACGCCGTCTTTACCGGCAGCAGGGCCAGCAGCAGCAACAGGGCAGGCAGTATCCCGATCCCCGGCAGCCCGATCAGCCCGATATTCAGGAAGAAGCCGATCAGGAACAGTTCCTTGAAGTTCAGCAGGGCCCTGGCAAGCTCATTGGTCTTGGTATGCCCGGACAGCAGCAGCCCGAGGATCAGGGCCCCGAAATCGCCCTTGATCCCGACCAGTTCAAACAGCGCGGCGCCGCCTAGGGCCAGGACGAATCCGTAAAGGATCAACAGCTCACCGTGGCCGGCCCGCTGCAGCATTGCCAGCAACAGGCGGCGTGCCGGGATCAGCAGCAGCAGGCCGAACGCCCAGGGCGAGGGGGTCTTGCCGGTGGAAATCGCCAGGAAGGCGACGGCAGCGATGTCCTGCATGATCAGGATGCCGATGGCAAGCTGGCCGTGACGCGACGCTATAGCGCTTTTTTCTTCCAGGACCTTGACGGCGAACACCGTGCTGGAGAAGCTCAGCGCGAAGCCGACAAGCAGTGCCTGCTGCATGCCGAAATGTGCAAAGAAAGCCAGCGGCAACAGGGTGAGCGTCAGTAGCAGCGATGCCAGCAGCAGCACCATGATGAGCATGTGCGCCAGTGCCAGACCCCAGACCTGGGGCTTCAGCAGCTTCCCGACCTGCAGTTTCAGGCCGATGGAAAACAGCAACAGCGTCACGCCCAGGTCGGCAATCTCGTCAAGGAAGCTGCCGCCCTCGGCGCCTGCCCAGTTAAGCGCAAAGCCGGCCAGCAGAAAGCCTACCAATGGTGGCAGCCCCACCTGGAGGACGGCCATGCCCAGCGCAAAGGCGACCGCTATCCAGATGGGGTCATGGTAATCGAGTGAGCTGAACAGCGCGTCCATATCGGGGATCATAACAAACCCGGCACGACCCCGGCGGCGGTTCCGGAGAAGCGGACCTGTCAGTTGCGCCCCGCCTGGCAGGGCAGAAAGATTCGCGCTGGCGCGGCCCGGATACGGTCTTGCAGGCTAGTCGACGTATTCAAACAGCTTGACGATTTTCTGCACGCCACCGACCTGGCGCGCCGCGTCGGTGACGGTATCAGCTTCGCTGTGTGTCAGGATGCCCATGAGATAGACGATGCCGTTCTCGCTGACGACCTTGACGCGCGTCGGGTCGAAGTTCTCGTGGTCCCTGATAGTGAACATCCTGGCCTTGACCTTGGCGGTTATCAGGGCGTCGCTGCTGCGGGTCATGTAGGAATTCGGCGCGGCAATCGTCATCTCGTTGTGAATCATGCGCACCTTGGGAACAGTCGAGACGAGTTCCTCCGCCCGCTGGCGCATCGCGTCCGTGGGGGCCTGGCCAACCAGCAGGACCACGCCGTTGATGCTGATGATGTTGATGTGAATCTGGCTGTTGAGTTCCTTGTCATCGAAGATGGCGAGGCGTGCCTTCAGTTCGATGCCCTCGTCATCTATGAAGGTGCCCACGGTGCGCCGGTCATGCACGGCCGTGGCACCGGTCGCCGCGCCGCCGACAACGGCGGCCGCACACCCGCAGAGCAGGCTGATGGTGAGTGAAACGACGAGCAGGGCATTGAGTGGCTTCATGGATTCAGATCTCCTGTGATGCAATTGTTTGGTCAACGAGATCACACAGGCAATGTATCACCAGCAAGTGGACCTCCTGGATGCGGGCTGTGGAATCGGCAGGTACGCTGATCTCGACATCCTGTCTCGTCAGCATTTTACTGAGGTGGCCGCCGTTGCCGCCGGTGAGTGCGATGACGCGCATTTCCCTGTCGTGCGCTGCGGCGGCCGCGGCCAGTACGTTTGCGGAATTGCCGCTGGTGCTGATGGCCAGCAGCACATCGCCGCTGTTGCCGAGGGCAAGCACCTGTCTGGAAAATACCTGGCTGTAGTTATAGTCATTGGCGATCGATGTCAGTGTCGAGGTGTCGGTCGTCAGTGCGATAGCAGGCAAGCCCTGCCGTTCCAGTTCGAAACGGTTCAGCATTTCCGAGGAGAAGTGCTGGGCGTCTCCAGCCGAGCCGCCATTGCCGCAACTCAGGACCTTGCCGCCTGCCAGCAGCGCCGTGCACAGGGCATCCGCAGCCATTGCGATGCGCGGTGCAAGCAGCATGACTGAAGCCTGCTTGAGCTCGATGCTGGCCTCGAAATTCTGCCTGATTCGCGTGACCGGATCGATTGGTTTCATGGTTTACTCCCCCGCACCAAAGGCATTACGGATCCACTCTATCGATTCGTCCGGGCCGCCGACAGATATCACGTCAAAGCGGCACGGCTGTTGCGCGATTTCGGGATAGGCCTGCATATAGGTCTGTGCGCAGGCGATGAGTTTTGACTGCTTGCGCCGGTCGACGCTTTCCGCGCCCGAACCAAACCGGGATTCGCGGCGGTAGCGTACCTCGACGAATACCAGGCTGTCCTGGTCCTGCAGCACCAGGTCGATCTCCCCGCGGCGGCTGCGAAAGTTCCGCTGCAGCAGACGCAGTCCCCTGGACTGCAGGTACTGCCAGGCACGGGTCTCGGCCTCCCTGCCGCGGGTCGTGGTATCCATGTTCAGAATGCTGCTGGCGCCGCAGCGTCTGTGGTGTCCCTGGCGGTTTCCAGCAGCACCGGCATGCCGTTTCTGAAGCGTGCACATCGCAGGCTGCGGTTGATCACCCCGCGGTTGTCCAGGGAGAGATTTCCGGTGACGCCGTGGTAGGCGCCAAACATGCTGCCCCCGAGTTCACCCAGGTAGGGGACGATGCGCCAGGCATCGATGCCCAGTGCATACAGCCGGGAATAGCGCGTTGCGTTCGGGCCCCAGTATTCGCTGATGCCTTGCTGCAGGTGTTTCCAGTTGTTGCCGCTGTCCAGCACCCAGGGCATGTCGCAAAAGGTGATGCCATCCATGTCTGCATCCGTGGATGCGTTCGGGGTACCGCCATATACCTGGGAGGTTGCGTAGACCGGCACACTGGTGGCCCGGAAAAAACTCAGTTGCGGGCGAATCAGGCGCGCCTGCCCGGGGGAGGCTACCAGGAAAATCATGTCCACGTCCTGGCGGCGGCGGGGTTCAAAGTCCAGCTGGCGCCCGAGATGTGCGGAGAGCTGCTTGTGGCGGGCAATGCTGTTGTCGAGGTTCAGCGCGGCGCTGATGACCTTGCTGTGGTCCGTTTTGGCGGACTCGTAGCGTTGCGTTTCAAGGATAACACCGCCGAGAGACTGCCATTCCCCGGCGAAAGCCGCATAGACCCGTTCTCCCCATTCGGTGTCGGGCAACAGCGCGACGCAATGGGTGTAGCCTTCTCGCCATGCCCGCCTGGCCGCTTCGCGTGCCTCGTCCTCGGGCGCCAGACCAAACTGGAAGCGACCCGTGGTATCGGGCAGGGCTGTTTCTATCTGGTTCAGGGCCAGCACCGGCACCGGCAGGGCCGGCTGGCTCAATACGGCCTCAACCGCTTCCTTGCGCAGCGGGCCGATCACGAATTCAGCACCCTCAGCAACGGCCTGCCGGTAGCCGGCCAGGGCGGTTTCCGGCAGGTCGCCGCTGTCGTAGATACGCAGCTGCGGCTGCACTCCCGGCGCCGGGGTGTCGTAGTAGGCCGCGAGGACGCCGTCACGCACCGCGCTGGCGGCGTCGGCCAGGGTTCCATTGAGGGGCAGCAGCAGGGCGATGCTGGCGGGTGGCCGGCCGGCCTGGCGCATGGTATCCAGCAGTCTGGCGACGAATGCCGGGCTGGCGGGGTGGCCCGGATAGCGTTGCTGCCACTGCGGAATGACAACCGCCAGCGCGTCCGGCTGCTGCAGGTACAGGCGCGTCAGTTCCATCAGCTCCAGCCAGCCGCTGAGCGCGTCCGGCGGCGGTGCGCTGCGGTATTGCTGCAACTCGGCATCGGTCAGGTTGTTGAGCGTTTCCCACAATTGCGTGTTGTTTTCCAGCTGCGCGTCCGAATCCTGCAGGTTATTGCCCAGCAGCACGCGTTCCCTGGCGCTCAGCAGGTACTCCGACTTTTGCGCGTAGGCGGCGGCACGCACGCGGTGGTATGCGGCGATATGCGGACCGCTGGCAGGTACGCTGGCCAGCAACGCCAGGGCAATGTCGGGGTGTTGTTGCGCGACGGCGATTGCGGCCCGGTTGAGGTCGTAGAGCTGACCGTCTGTTGCATCCAGCATCATTCTCGGGATGGCATCCAGCAGGCTCTCCGCGCGCAACAGGTCGTCACCGCGAATCAGGATGGCGGCGGCCTGCAGGTTAAGATGGTATTGTTCCGGCGGGACCGCCCGGGCTGCTGCCTGCAGGTAGACTTCCGCCGCACCCTGGTAGTTGCCGGCAGCCTCCAGTGCTACGGCCTGCAGCTGCAGGTGGTCATCGGCCGCCGGTGCGCCGGGGCGAATTCCACCGCTGCAGCCGACCAGCAGCACTGCCGCCAGCAGTACTGCCGCCAGCAGTTGTTGGCGAAACGGCGCCAGGCATGCGTTCAGGGTCGGGAGCGGCAATCTGCATAGATTAAGGAAACGACAAAAGGTTGCGGTGACTCTACTGAAAACCCGCTAGCACGTCCACCTCAAAAACAGGCGCGGCAGTATGCCGCCGTGAATATTTGCTAGGATGGGTGCACCATGAATTCCGGCAACAGGACACCTGGCGTACTCTACGTGGTCGCCACACCCATCGGTAACCTGCTGGACATCACCCGGCGTGCGCTGGAGATCCTGCAGTCGGTGTCACTGGTTGCGGCGGAAGATACCCGGCACAGCAGGAAGCTGTTGCTGCATTACGGCATCGGTACCCCGCTGCTGGCCCTGCACGAGCATAATGAACGGGCGGCCACGGCCGGTTTGCTCCGCAGGCTGGACGCGGGGGCGGACATCGCACTGGTGTCGGATGCGGGTACGCCACTGATCAGCGATCCGGGCTTTTACCTGGTGCGAACAGCACGCGCAGGCAGGGCTGCGGGTGGTGCCGGTACCCGGACCCTCAGCCCTGACTGCCGCCCTGTCGGTTGCCGGCCTGCCGACCGACCGCTTTATTTTCGAGGGCTTCTTGCCGGCGAAACAGGCGGCGCGCCGCCAGCGCCTGCTGGAACTGCAGGACGCCACGGCGACAGTGGTCTTTTACGAATCCAGCCACCGTATCCTGGCGAGCCTTGGCGACATGCTGGCGCTGTTCGGCGCAGATCGCGAGGCCACGCTTGCCCGGGAACTGACCAAGACCTTCGAGACCATCCGCCAGGCAAGCCTGGCAGAACTGCTTGCCTGGGTGGCGGCGGACAGTGACCAGCAGAAAGGCGAATTTGTCGTGCTGGTTCACGGTGCTGCAAAAATTGCCGCCACGGAAATCGACTCAGGCACCGACCGGATGCTGCGCGTGCTGATGGCGGAGCTGCCGCTGCGGCAGGCCGCATCCCTTGCCGCGCAAATCAGCGGCATCGGCAGGAATGTCCTGTACGCGTATGCACTGCGAATGAAGGAGCAGGCTCCTAGGGCGTTGTAACCGCATCCCCGGATTTCGCGGTGCTCCATTCGGGCTACCGGATTATTCACGTTTCACATATTACTTTTTCACTGTTCCTGCGTGTGTCGGTCTCACAAGTGGTGCTGCTGCAGTGCCCACGCCACGTGTTCACGTACCAGTGCCGAGGGATGACTGCTTTTCTCTTCCAGCGCGAGCACCACGGCGGCTGAGGTCGGGGCATTCCCCAGGGCGACCGCGATATTGCGCAGCCAGCATTCATACCCGATGCGGTGAATGGCGCTGCCCTGTGTGTTCTGCTCGAACAGCGATTCACTCCAGTGAAACAGGCGCACCAGGTCGGCAGCATCCAGTTCGTGGCGCGGGCGAAAGTCGGTTTCCCCGCCGGGCACGGCGAAGCGATTCCAGGGGCAGGCGAGCTGGCAGTCGTCGCAGCCGTAGATGCGATTGCCCATGGCGGTGCGCAGCGGCTCCGGGATACTGCCGCGCGCCTCGATGGTCAGGTAGGAAATGCAGCGTCGCGCATCCAGCTGGTACGGCGCGGTAATGGCCTGTGTTGGACAGGCATCGATGCAGGCGTGACAGTCCCCGCAATGGTTGGCGGCGGGTGCATCAGCGGGCAGGGGCAGGTCGGTAAACAGTTCCCCGAGAAAAAACCAGGAGCCGGCGCGCTCGTTGATCAGGTTGGTATGCTTGCCGATCCATCCCAGTCCGGCATTTTCAGCCAGGGCCTTTTCCAGCACCGGTGCGCTGTCGGTGAATGCGCGGTACCCGAAGGGGCCGGTGCTGGCCGTGATGCGGTCGGCCAGGTGCTGCAGCCGTTTGCGCACGACCTTGTGGTAGTCCCGCCCGAGTGCGTAGCGCGAGACATAGGCCAGTGACGGGTCCTGCAGGACTTCATCCGCCGCCCGGGCCTGCGGCGGCCAGTAGTCCATGCGTACCGTGATGATGCGTACGGTACCGGGCACCAGGTCCGCCGGGCGGCTGCGGCGCGTGCCGTGGCGTTCCATGTAGGCCATTTCCCCGTGACGACCGGCGCCCAGCCAGCGCAGCAGGTGTGCCTCGGCCGCGCCGAGTTCGGTCGTGGTAATGCCCGCCTGCTGGAAGCCCAGTTCCTGTGCCCAGCGCTTGATGTCCCGGGCCAGCACGGGGTAGTCGAGGTCGGGATCGCGGGGGTAACTGGTCATCGATACTGGATTTTCGCGCCTGCTTCACGGTATGTTGCCGGTATTCGCTGCCATTGCAAGTGACATCCGGAATCTCCATGACAAACATCCCCATGCCCGGCGGGGTGCTGCCGCTGTACACGGCAGCCCAGGTACGGGAACTGGACCGCCTCGCGATCGAGGAAGCCGGCATTCCCGGTTATACCCTGATGACGCGCGCCGGCGAAGCCTGCTGGCAGGTGCTGTGCGCCAGCTGGCCCGTGGCCCGGCGAGTGAGTGTCCTGTGCGGTACCGGCAACAATGGCGGCGATGGCTTCGTGGTGGCGCGCCTTGCATTGACGGCCGGCCTGCAGGTGCAACTGCTGCAACTGGGTGATGCCTCACACCTCCGCGCGGATGCGCAGCGTGCACGTCAGGATTTCCTTGCTGCGGGCGGCAAGGTTGCGGCCTTTGAACAGGCTGGTCTGGATGCCCCGGATGTCATCGTCGATGCCATGCTGGGTACCGGCCTGGAGCGGCCGCTGGGCGGGGATTGGCGGGATGCCGCGCTGGCGATCAATGCCGGCAGCTGTCCCGTGCTGGCCGTCGATGTGCCTACCGGTCTGCTCGCCGACAGTGGCCATGTCCCGGGCGAGGCCGTCAGGGCGAATGTGACCGTAACCTTCATAGGCCGCAAACGCGGGCTGTTCACCGGGCCGGGGCCGGACTACGCCGGCGCCGTCTGTTTTGACGATCTCGGGGTGCCGGCCGATATCTGCGCCCGGGTACCTGCCAATGTCCTGTTGCATGCCGGGCCGTCCCTGGCCGGGCTGGGCGGGCCGCGGCAGCGCAATGCGCACAAGGGCGATTTCGGCCATGTGCTGGTCATCGGGGGCGCTCCCGGGATGGCCGGTGCGGTACGCCTGGCAGGCGAGGCTGCGCTGCGCACCGGCGCCGGCCTGGTGAGCCTGGCGACACACCCGCAACATGCCACCCTCATCGCGGCGGCCTGCCCGGAACTCATCAGTCATGCCATCGCCGATGCGCGGCAGTTGCGCTCCCTGCTGGCGCGCGCCGGCGTGGTCGTGATCGGACCGGGGCTGGGAAAATCCGGCTGGGCAAAGACGCTGCTGGCCTGCGTGCTGGAAGCGCCGCAGCTGCTGGTGGTGGACGCGGATGCCCTCAATCTGCTTGCGCTCGACGCGAGTCGCCGTGACAACTGGATTCTCACGCCACACCCGGGTGAGGCCGGCCGACTGCTGCGGCAAACCACGGCGGCAGTGCAGGCGGACCGGTTTGCCGCGGTGCGTGCCATTCAGGAGCGCTATGCCGGCAGTGTGGTGCTGAAAGGCGCCGGCAGCATAATCTGCAGCGACGCCGGGCCCATGGCCGTGTGCGCCGCCGGAAACCCCGGCATGGCAACGGCCGGGATGGGCGATGTGCTGAGCGGGGTTGTCGGCGGCTTGCTTGCCCAGGGAATGCCACAGGCCGGCGCGGCGCTGGCCGGGGTCTGCCTGCATGCCTGTGCAGGTGACCGTGCCGCGCGGGGCGGTGAGCGTGGCCTGCTGGCGCGGGATGTCATTGCGGAGCTGCGCCCGCTGCTGAATTCGACAGCCGAGTGACCAGGCGGCACACACCGGCGGATAGCGCGGCCATGGAGGGCCTCGGCGCGCAGCTGGCTCGCGGCTTTACCCCGGGCATCGTGTACCTGCAGGGTGAACTGGGCACCGGCAAGACCACCCTGGCACGCGGCTTGCTGCGCGGCCTGGGCCATCAGGGGAAAGTCAGGAGTCCGACCTACACGCTGGTGGAACCGTATCAGCTTGCGGCAGGTACGGTCTATCACCTCGACCTGTACCGTCTGGGTTCAGCCGGGGAACTGGAGTGGCTGGGCCTGCGGGATATGCTGGGGGAACGGGCGCTGTTGCTGGTTGAGTGGCCTGAAAGGGGCGCGGGGGTGCTGCCGGCGCCGGATCTCCAGATTCACATCGACTATGCCGGATCCGGTCGGGTAGTGACCCTGCAGGCGGATTCAGCGGCGGGTGAACGGCTGCTGGCTGCACTTGATTCGTGATAGTTTTTTGACTTTAGCTGGCGTACTTCGATTGCTTCTCAAGGTTTGGATTCTATCCCGCCGAGTTCTAACAGTATTTCTTGCATTTCCACGCGGCTTTTGGCTAGAATCCCCCGGTACGTATGGGGGATAGGGATGTGCTGCGTTTCCTGAGGGGTCTGCTGGCCGTTTTGTCGCTTTTGCTGACAGGGCAATGCCTTGCCGGTGAGGCAGTCGATTTCAAAAACGTGCGCCTCTGGGCGGCCCCCGATAACACCCGCGTTGTATTCGATGTCAGCGGTCCGCATAGCTACAAGCTGTTTTCCCTGCAGAATCCCGAGCGTATCGTCATTGACGTACCCGCAGGGCGGGTTGCAGACACGCTCAAGACCGAGAAAGTATCGGGTGGTTTGGTCAAGGGTGTGCGTGTGGCGCGAAACAAGCCGGACACACTGCGCATTGTATTCGACCTGCAACAGCGTACCCGGCCGCACAGTTTCAGCCTGAAGCCCAATGGCCAGTACGGTCACCGCCTGGTGGTTGATTTCTACGAAGCCGACAAGACTGAAGCGCCGGTCAGCGCACCCCCGCAAAAGGCGGCGGCTGCAGCCGAGCCCCCGGTTACCAGGGCTGCGCCCGCCTCAAGCCGTGAACTTGTCGTTGCGATTGACGCCGGCCATGGTGGCGATGACCCCGGTGCCATCGGGCGCAGCGGGACGCGTGAAAAGGATGTCGTGCTTGCCATTGCCCGGCGCCTGGCCGAGTTGGTGGAGCGGGAACCCGGTATGAGGCCCGTGCTCATTCGCGAGGGCGACTATTATATCGGGCTTCGTCAGCGCATCAACAAGGCACGCAAGTACAAGGCCGACCTGTTTATTTCCATTCACGCGGACGGTTTCAAGGATCAGCGCGCGCATGGCTCATCCGTTTATGTCCTGTCGCGGCGGGGTGCCTCGTCCGAAATGGGGCGCTGGCTGGAGGCGAAGGAAAATGCCGCCGACCTGGCGGGTGGGGTGAGCCTTGACGACAAGGACGATGTGCTGGCCGGGGTGCTGCTGGACCTGTCGCAGTCAGCGACGATGGAGGCAAGTTTCGAGATCGCCGACAACATGCTTGGCGAACTCAAACGCATGGGCAAGACGCACAAGTCAACGGTACAGCAGGCCGCTTTCGTGGTGCTCAAATCGCCGGATATTCCTTCCATGCTGGTCGAAACGGCGTTCATTTCCAACCCTGTCGAGGAAAACAAGCTGCGCGACAAGAGTCACCAGCAGTCCCTCGCGAATGCCATGCTGAAGGGCATTCGTGATTACTTCGGCTCGCATCCGCCGCCGGGAACGGTGAAGGTTGCGCAGCAGCATGTCGTGAAGAGTGGCGATACCCTCAGTGATATCGCGCAACGCTACCAGGTCAGCCTGAGCAGCCTGCGTGGCTACAACAGCCTGAAGACCGACACCCTCAAGGTCGGAGACAGGATCCGTATTCCCCCTTCGCAGGGCAGCTGAAGATTTATACCCTGACGGTCGTGCCGAAAGGACATCGGTCCGGGGATATTTCCCTTGCCTCGGCAGGCAAGCGCCTGTTTTAATCTGCGCATCAGCTAACCAGGCAGGTACCGGCGCCTTCCCGCGTTTCCCGCGGCAGCGACGGTGCCTGGTCTGCAACTGGAGATGACACCGGGACAGGCAATCACCTGTCCCGGTGCCGGTTTTGATGCGTATTCAGGTACTGGCCCCGCAATTGATCAACCAGATCGCCGCCGGCGAGGTCATCGAGCGGCCGGCGTCCGTGGTCAAGGAACTGCTGGAGAACAGCCTGGATGCCGGTGCCGGCAGCATCGAGGTCGATATCGAGCAGGGCGGCCGGCAGCGCATCCGGGTGCGTGACGACGGCGGCGGCATCCACCAGGATGAACTGTCGCTGGCCCTGTCGCGACATGCGACCAGCAAGATTGCCAGCCTGGATGACCTGGAAAGCATCCGCAGCCTGGGGTTTCGCGGCGAGGCGCTGCCCAGTATCGCATCGGTTTCCCGCCTGCAGCTCAGCTCCCGCACACCTGATGCCGCTTCCGGCTGGCGCGTGCGAGAGCGACGGTTCGGACCGGCAACTGGCGGTTGCCCCGGTCGCGCACCTGCCGGGCACCACGGTCGACGTCAGGGACCTGTTTTTCAATACCCCGGCCCGGCGCAAGTTCCTGCGCGCCGAGACCACCGAGTTCAGGCATATCGAGAACCTGGTGCGGCGTTTCGCCCTGAGCTGCTTTCCGGTCGCGGTGAAACTGCAGCATAACCAGCGTCCGGTGCTGCACCTGCCGGGTGCGGCCACCCGTGAGCAGCAGGAACGCCGCGTCGCCGAGCTGTGCGGCAACGCCTTCATGGAGCAGGCAGTTTATATCGAGCATGCAGCTGCCGGCCTGTCACTGCGCGGCTGGGTCGCGATGCCGACCTTCTCCCGCAGCCAGCCCGACCTGCAGTTTTTCTACGTCAACAACCGCATGGTGCGCGACAAGCTGGTCACGCACGCCATTCGCCAGGCTTACCAGGACGTGCTGTTTCATGGCCGGCACCCGGCCTACGTGCTGTTTCTCGAAATAGATCCGGCGAGTGTCGATGTCAATGCCCATCCGACCAAGCACGAGGTGCGTTTTCGCGACGGCCGCCTGGTGCATGACTACCTGTTCAGGACCTTGCACGAGGCGCTTGCACAGGTGCGGCCGTCCACCGGGCAACCGGCCGCCGCAGCCATCCCGCCCGTTGCAGGAGCTGAATTTTGCCCGGGGTGGCGGCGGTATGCCGACACAGGAGCGGATGTCCCTGGGCGTGCAGGAACAGCTGACACGCTACGCGGCCCTGCATCCGCGTCCCGCAGCCGACCGGGGTATACCGGCAGCTGACTGCCGCGGATACGGGCGAGCACCCGCTGGGCTATGCGCTGGCGCAGCTTCACGGAGTCTACATTCTCGCGCAGAATGACTGCGGCCTGGTGCTGGTGGACATGCATGCCGCCCACGAACGCATCACCTACGAAGGACTGAAAGCCGCACAGGCCGGTGAGGGTATTCGTTCCCAGCCGCTGCTGGTGCCCGTCAGCCTGGATGTCAGCCGGCGCGAGGCCGATGCCTGCGAGGAGCGCCAGGACTGGTTCGGTGAGCTGGGTTTCGAAATTGATCGCATGGGGCCGGAGCAGGTGGTGGTCCGCCAGGTGCCGGCGCTGCTGGGCGATGCCGATATCGCCGCGCTGGTGCGGGATGTGCTGGCGGATCTGCTGGAACACGGCGACAGCAACCGGGTTGAGGACACGGTGAATGAACTCCTGTCCACCATGGCCTGCCACGGTTCCGTGCGCGCCAACCGGCGCCTGCGTCCTGGAC
Source organism: uncultured Gammaproteobacteria bacterium (assembly GCA_963824045.1). Taxonomy (GTDB): domain Bacteria; phylum Pseudomonadota; class Gammaproteobacteria; order UBA9214; family UBA9214; genus UBA9214. Next base: position 74,512 of record CAWGNW010000009.1, read on the forward strand.
GAAATGAATGCCCTGCTGCGCGAGATGGAAATCACCGAGCGCAGCGGCCAGTGCAACCACGGCCGCCCGACCTGGGTGCAGGTCAGTCTGGATGAACTGGACAAGCTGTTCATGCGCGGCCGGTAGGACGCCGTCCGGCAAACCCGGAGCGGAGTGCCCGGGCGCCGCTGACTATTTCCGATGAATAACACACTGCCACCGGCGATTTTCCTGATGGGTCCGACTGCTTCCGGCAAGACCGGGGTGGCGGTGGAACTGGTGCGACGCTTGCCACTCGAGATCATCAGCGTCGATTCCGCGCTGGTGTATCGTGGCATGGACATCGGTACGGCCAAGCCGGGGCCGGATATTCTCGCAAACGCTCCCCATCGGCTGATCGATATCCGCGATCCGGCCGAGGCATACTCCGCCGCGGAGTTCCGGGCGGATGCGCTGGCCGAGATGGCAGGGATCACCGCTGCCGGGCCGGGTGCCCCTGCTGGTCGGCGGGACCTTTCTGTATTTCCGCGCACTGGAGCAGGGACTGTCAGACATGCCGGCGGCTGACCCGGAAATCCGTGCCCGGCTGGAGGCCGAGGCCCGCCGTGATGGTCTTGAGCGTCTGCATGCCCGCCTGGCGCGAATCGACCCGGTCGGCTGCTACCCGCATTCATGCGACCGACCCGCAGCGCATTCTGCGGGCGCTGGAAGTGTATGCGCTCACGGGAGAGCCGATGAGCGCGTTTCACGCCAGGGGCCGCAGCGCTGCCCTGCCGTACCGCCTGCTCAAGCTGGCGCTGCTGCCGGGGGACAGGAGCGTACTGCATGCCCGCATCGCAGCACGTTTCAGTGACATGCTGGCCGCGGGACTGGTAGAGGAAGTGCGTCGCCTGTACCTGCGCGGTGACCTGAGGCCTGAACTTCCCGCCATGCGCGCGGTCGGTTACCGGCAGGTATGGGCGCATCTGGCGGGGGAAACCGGTTATCAGGAGATGCCGGAACACGCGATTGTCGCAACCCGCCAGTATGCGCGGCGCCAGCTGACCTGGTTGCGGGGTGAGGCAGATCTCGAACGCTTTCCGGCTGACGACGCCAGGGTCGCCGACCGGGTGGCGGAGCGCGTCGATGAGTGGCTCGGGTCGAAAAAATAACCCTGTGATTGTGCTAGAAATTCAGTATCATTCGCAGTAGTCTTTGTGAGATTATCAAGCTTATTAAACTAAGAAATCTTTTGCCGGAGTGACATCTTTGTCTCCGGGAAAAGAAAAAGGAGAAATGGAATGAATAGAGGACAATCTTTGCAGGATCCCTTTCTGAATGCCCTGCGCAAAGAGCGAGTCCCGGTTTCAATCTACCTGGTAAACGGTATCAAGCTGCAGGGACAGATAGAGTCATTCGACCAATTTGTAGTCCTGCTCAAGAACGCGGTCAGCCAGATGGTCTACAAGCATGCCATATCGACAGTGGTCCCGGCCCGCAATGTTCGAATTGCCGGCCCGGAAGAACCCGCGGGCAGCAGTGAACCCGGGAATGCCTGATCCCGGAGTCCTGACAACGGGGAGCCTGTTTGTTCGAACGCCCTGAAAGCGGTGAGCGGGCTGTTCTGGTCCATGTGAACTTTCCCGAAGGTGCCGGGAAGGAAGATCTGCAGGAATTCACGGAACTTGTTCGCTCGGCCGGTGCCGCACCGGTCGCGACGGTCACGGCCAGCCGCAATTCACCCGAAGCACGTCTGTTCGTCGGCCAGGGCAAGGCCGAGGAAATCCGCGTTGCCGTCGAAACGCACAATGCGGATGTGGTCATATTCAACCACTCGCTGTCACCCAGCCAGGAGCGCAATCTGGAGCGCCTGTTATCCTGCCGGGTGCTGGCACGAACCGGACTGATTCTGGATATTTTCGCCCAGCGGGCACGCTCATTCGAAGGCAAGCTGCAGGTCGAGCTGGCGCAGTTGCAGGCATCTCTCAACGCGCCTGATTCGCGGCTGGACCCACCTGGAACGCCAGAAGGGAGGCATCGGCCTGCGCGGCCCGGGTGAAACCCAGCTGGAATCTGACCGGCGCATGATCAACGCGCGCATCAAGATGATCAACCGGCGGCTGGAGAAGGTGGAGCGGCAGCGTGACCAGGGGCGGCGTGCCCGCCAGCGTGCCGAGGTGTCGACCGTGTCACTGGTGGGTTATACCAATGCCGGCAAGTCCACCCTGTTCAACACCCTCACCGGTGCGCATGCCTTTGCGGCAGACCAGCTGTTTGCGACGCTGGATCCAACCCTGCGCAGGATCGAGTTGTCCGGTGTCGGGCCGCTGGTGCTGGCGGATACTGTCGGGTTCATCCGCCATCTGCCGCACGATCTTGTGGCCGCGTTTCGCGCGACGCTGGAGGAAACCTGCAAGGCCGACCTGCTGCTGCACGTGGTGGACGCGCAGGACAGCGACAAGCAGGCGCATATTGCCCAGGTCAACGAAGTGCTGCAGGAAATCGGAGCCGACAGCATTCCCCAGATACAGGTATTCAACAAGATTGACCTGACCGAAATGGAGCCGCGGCTGGAGCGAAACGAACACGGTGATCCTGACCGCGTCTGGGTCTCGGCAGTGACCGGCGCCGGGCTGGACCTGCTGACCACGGCGCTCACGGAACGCTTCCACGGCACGCAGGTACACGGCTGGTTGCAATTGCCGCCCGAGGCGGGCGGCACACGCTCGTCCCTGTATAGTATCGGGCAGGTGGTGTCCGAACAGGTCGACGATCAGGGTAACTGGTGGCTGGAAGTCTGCATGGCGCAACGCAATATCGACAGGCTGATTCGCGATTCAGGCGGGACCTGTGATTTTCACCCCGATAATGAAGCCATTAATGTTGCGGGTGCCGCGCAGGCTTCATAAACTTACGCGCTCGTCAGCCAGCATGCAGATTCAATGGCAGACGCCAAAAAATGATTTGACTGGAGTCAGGTATGGCATGGAATGAACCGGGTGGTGGCAACCGGGACCCGTGGGGAGGCAAGGGCAGCGGCGAAGGTCCGCCCGACCTCGATGAAATGGCACGCAAGCTGCGCGACAGGATGAACAGCATTCTGGGTGGTGGCGGCAAGCGCGTCGGAGGTAAAAACCCGTTCAACCTCAGCTACATTTTTCTTGCGGCCGTCGTGGCATGGGTCCTGTCCGGGATCTATATCGTCGAACCGGCAGAGCGCGGTGTCGTGCTGCGCCTGGGCAAGTACAACGCCACTACCATGCCGGGACCGCACTGGTACCTGCGCGGGTTCGAGACGGTGGACATCGTGGATGTCGACAAGCTGCAGACCGAGAGCCACCGTGCCAAGATGCTGACCAAGGATGAGAATATCATTCAGGTCGAACTGGCCGTGCAATACCAGGTCAGGGATGCCAGGGACTACCTGTTCCAGGTGTACGACCCGAATTTCACCCTGAAGGAAGCGACCGAAAGCGCCCTGCGCGAAGTCATCGGCGCCATCACCATGGATGATTTCCTCAGTGGCGGCCGTGGTGCGATCGTGCAGCAGACCAAGGACCTGATCCAGGAAATTCTCGACAAGTACAAGACCGGACAGGTCATCACCAGTGTCAACCTGCAGGACCCGCAGCCGCCGGAAGAGGTCCAGGGGGCATTCGAGGATGCCATCAAGGCCCAGGAAGACGAGGTCCGCTACAAGAACCAGGCGGAGGCTTTCGCCCTGGATATCCTGCCCAAGGCGCGCGGTGATGCGACCCGTATGCGCGAGGCAGCCCTGGCCTATCGGGAACAGGTGATCGCCCAGGCCGAGGGTGAAACCAGCCGCTTCCTGCAGACACTGACGGAGTATGAAAAGGCGCCGGAAATCACCCGCAAGCGCCTTTACCTGGAAACCATGGAATACGTTCTGGCAAACAACAGCAAGGTGCTGCTGCAGGTCAAGGACAGCAACAGCCTGATGTATCTTCCGCTGGACAAGCTCATGGAGAAGCAGGGCGGCAACCGGACAGCCATAGAAAATGTGGACATCGATGTGACGCCATCGAGCGCCGGGCAGGATGTGCCGTTGCGGCGCAGGACCGCCAGAGAAGGGGGTAGCCGCTGATGATTACAAGAATCCTGATGATCCTGGCAGGCGTGGCCGTGCTGGTTGGCATGAGCATGTTTTTCATCGTTGACGAGCGCCAGCTCGCCATCAAGTTCCGGTTGGGTGAAATCGTCGACTCTGACTACGCGCCGGGGCTGCATTTCAAGGCACCCTGGCCCATCAACAACGTGCGCAAGTTCGACAAGCGCATCCTGACGCTGGACACCCAGCCAGAGCGCTTCCTGACAAACGAAAAGAAGAATGTTTCTGTAAACTTCTTCGTGAAGTGGCGCATCAGGAAACCGGAACTGTTTTATACCTCGTTTATGGGTGACGAGCGCCAGGCCGGACTGCGGCTGATGCAGATCATCAAGAACGGCCTGCAGCTGGAGTTTGACCAGCGCACTATCCGGCAGGTGGTTTCGGACGACCGCTCGCAGATGATGACCAACCTCACCGCCAAGGGCAACGAGGAAGTGGAACAGTTCGGGATCGAGATCATCGATGTGCGTATCAAGCAGATCGAGCTGCCACCGGATGTGCGGACCTCGGTCTTCCAGCGTATGCGCTCCGAACGGGAACGGATCGCCGCGGAGCACCGCGCCCAGGGTGAGGAAGCCGCCAAGGGCATCCGGGCCGTTGCCGAGCGTGAACGCACCGTGCTGCTGGCCGAGGCCGAGCGCGACGCGGAAAAGAGCCGCGGTGAAGGTGATGCCCGCGCCACCGAAATCTACGGCAAGGCCTATGCCAGGAACGCGGAATTCTATGATTTCTACCGCAGCATGAATGCCTACCGCAATGCGCTGGCAAACAAGAATGATGTACTGGTGCTGGAGCCGGATTCGGAGTTCTTCAAGTACTTCGGCAACGACGTTGGCGAGTAGCCCCGGCCCGGCTGCAGGGTTATGGATATAGCCCGGGCAGGCACACGGCTTTTTCACGATGACGGGTATCAACTGGAATGATCTGCTGGCCGCCCTGGCACTGGTGTTCGTGATAGAAGGCATGCTGCCTTTTCTCAACCCGCAATCCCTGCGGCGCATGCTGGCTACCGTGGCGCAGCTGGACGACAGGACGCTGCGGGTAACCGGGCTGGTCAGCATGGTCTGCGGCCTGTTGCTGCTGTACTGGGTGCGCTAGCCAGTCCTTTCCCAGTGCGCTGCTGGCGGATCATGAGCTGTTGAAAACAATAGGGGTTGCAGCCTGGTGCAGGATCAGCCTGTTTTCCGCGGTGTAGCCGCGACGCTGGTAGACAGCGAGCGCCGCCTGCAGGGATCCCTTTGGCAATATGGAGCGGCACTGGTCCGGGTGAAATGCAATGAGCAGTCAAGATCAATGGTTGCTGCCTGAAGGCATCGAGGAAGTGCTGCCACCGGAGGCGCGGCGCCTCGAGTGCGCGCGCCGGGAACTGCTGGACCTGTTTGCGCGCTGGGGATACGCGCTGATTTTCCCTCCGTTTATCGAGTACCTCGAATCCCTGCTGACCGGGACCGGCAATGACCTCGACCTGCAGACCTTCAAGGTGACTGACCAGCTTACCGGACGCATGATGGGCGTGCGCGCCGATATCACACCGCAGGCCGCACGTATCGACGCCCACCCGCTGCGGCGCGAGTCCGCCTCGCGACTCTGTTACCTGGGGACCGTGCTGCATACACGCCCGGACGGGTTTGCCGGCTCGCGCAGTCCGCTGCAGGTAGGCGCCGAGCTGTTTGGCCATGCGGGCGTTGAAAGTGATGTCGAGATCCTCTGCCTGGTGCTGGAGTCACTGTCACTGCTGGCCATAGCGGATGTGCATGTCGATCTTGGTCACGTGGGGATATTCCGCGCCCTGGCTGCGGAGGCGGGTCTCTCGAAAAGCCGCGAAAACGACCTGTTCGCGGCGCTGCAGCGCAAGGCCATTCCCGAGATTGAGACCATGCTGGACGACTGGCAACTGGCGCCGGCACAGCGCCAGCGGCTGGCCATGCTGGCGGAACTGAATGGTGGTCCGGAGGTCCTGGAGCAGGCGCGTAGCGTGCTGGCCGGTGCCAGTAACACGGTGATTGCAGCGCTGGACAACCTGTGCGCCATTACCACGCTGCTACAGCAGCGCGTGCGGGACGTGGTGCTGCACTTCGACCTGGCCGAATTGCGTGGCTACAAGTACCAGACCGGCATGGTGTTTGCCGTCTTCATACCCGGCTGCGGCCAGGAAATCGCCCGTGGCGGCCGCTACGATGCCATCGGCGAGGTGTTCGGAAGGGCACGGCCGGCGACCGGTTTCAGCACTGACCTGAAGACGCTGGTGACACTCAGCCAGCGCGATTTCGGGGAGCAGGGCGATGCCATCCTGGCACCGGCAGACAATGATCCGGAGCTGTATGCCGTCGTGCAGCAACTGCGCCGCTCCGGCGAGCGGGTGGTGGGCGCGCTGCCGGGCCAGGTTGCCGACCCTGTCGAGTGCGGATGCAACAGGGTTCTGGTCAATACAGGCGGCACCTGGACCCTAAAGCCGGTATGATCGGCATCTGATCAGGCGCCGCCGGGGACACGGAGGATCCAATACCCAGCATCCGCAGAGTGCGTTGGTCGGGACAGTGATGACCTGCCGGACACCGACCGGCTTCTACAACGCTAAAAATTTCGGGGGGATACCGGTATAGTTCACCGCTTGCCCCGCATTCTCTGTGGGGGGTGGCTGTTTCCCCGGACGGCATAACGATAACTTTCCTACATTCCAGAGACTGAAACATGGGTAAAAATGTTGTCGTCATCGGCACCCAGTGGGGTGACGAGGGCAAGGGTAAGGTGGTTGACCTGCTGACTGACAGGGCGGCTGCGGTGGTGCGTTTCCAGGGCGGTCATAATGCCGGCCATACCCTGGTGATTGACGGCCGCAAGACCGTCCTGCACCTGATTCCTTCCGGCATCCTGCGGGACAACGTGCTGTGTCTTATCGGCAATGGCGTCGTGCTGTCACCTGCAGCGCTGCTGGAAGAGCTGGCCATGCTGGAGGCTGCCGGTGTGCCTGCGCGCGACCGCCTGAAAATCAGCGAATCCTGCCCGCTGATCCTGCCATACCATATTGCGCTTGACCAGGCACGCGAACTGGCACGCGGCAATAAGGCCATCGGGACAACCGGTCGCGGCATCGGCCCTGCCTATGAAGACAAGGTGTCGCGGCGCGGGCTGCGGCTGGGTGAACTGCTGGACCCCGATCATTTCCGCGAGCGCCTGCGCGAGGTGATGGAGTACCACAATCATGCCCTGGTGCATTATTTCAGGACCGATGCGGTGGACTACCAGGCTGTGCTGGACGAGACCCTGGCACAGGGCGAGCAGATTGCTCCCATGGTCGAGGACATCCCGGGACTGCTGCACAGCCTGCGGCGTGAAGGTCGCAACATCATGTTCGAGGGCGCCCAGGGGGCGTTGCTGGACATCGACCATGGCACCTATCCCTACGTCACCTCGTCGACCACCACCGCGGGCGGCGCCGCCAGCGGCAGCGGTGTCGGCCCCTGTGATCTCGACTATGTGCTGGGGATCGTCAAGGCCTACACCACGCGGGTCGGCGCCGGTCCGTTCCCGACGGAGCTGTTCGACGACGTCGGCAGGCATCTCGGCGAGAAGGGACACGAGTTCGGCGCAACCACAGGCCGCCAGCGGCGCTGCGGCTGGCTGGATACGGTCGCACTGAAGCGTTCGCTGCAGATCAACAGCGTCACGGGTATGTGCATTACCAAGCTGGATGTGCTGGACGGTCTGGAGACGCTCAGAATCTGTGTCAGCTACCGGCTGGACGGCAGAAGCACCACGGTGCCGCCGGTCGGCGCGGATCGCATGGAACGCTGCATGCCGGAATACATCGAGATGCCCGGATGGAACGAATCCACGTTCGGGGCGAAGCGCCTCGAGGATCTGCCGGATGCCGCCAGGGCCTACCTGGCAAAGATCGAGGAACTCTGCGAAACGCCGATCGCGATCGTTTCCACCGGACCCGACCGTGCCGAAACCATCATCCAGCAGAATCCGTACGGGGACTGAGCCGGCGCGAATTCCGCCGGTGCAGTCCTACTTCTTCAGTACCAGGCGGGTGCACATGCCGGTGTCCTGCTGCCCGCCCAGGCTCATCGTCATGACGCCTGTGTAGCGGTTGATCACCGCCAGCCCGCCTTTCTTCCCCGGTGGTTTCCAGACGATTTCCTTGTCGTCGATCATGGCGATGACGCCGTTGACGGTTTCTGCGCTGTTGTTGACCTCCACCTTGATCTGGCCCTGCTTGAAGCTGCAGAGCAGGTACTTGATGTCGTCGTCATCCGCCGCCCGCGATGGCGTGCTGGCCGTCAGCAGCAGGAAGGCGGCAATCGGGATGTGCAGCTGTAGTTTCATTTGTCTGTACCCCATGGTTTAAACCCCACGAGCAGCAGCGGCAGCAGGGCAAGGTCGGCCAGCAGGGCGACCAGCATCGAAAAGCCGGTCAGCAGCCCGAAATAGATAGTCGGGATGAAGCTGGATAGCGCTAGTATCGCAAATCCCAGAGTAATGGTCATTGTTGTGTAATACATGGCATGCCCGATGCTGCCATGGCAGCGCTTCACCGTCGCCCAGTAGTCATGGTCGGTAGCGAATTCCTCGGTAAACCGGTGGATATAGTGGATGGTATTGTCCACCGCAATGCCGATGACAATGGCGGCAATGCTGATGGTCATGATGTCCAGCGGGATCTTCAGCCAGCCCATCAGTCCCAGCACCTGCAGCGACGCGACCACGTTGGGAATGATGGCGATCACGGCCATTTTCAGGCTGCGAAACAGGACCACGAACATCAGCATGATGGCGATAAAGACCACGCCGAGTGTCATGATCTGCGAGCGGAAGAGGCTCTGCAGCATGTTGTTGTAGAGCACCAGCATGCCGGTGAGGTGCACCTGGGCCGCATCGAGTCCCAGGTCCTTTGTCAGGTGGTCGTGGATTTTCTGCAGCAATCCGGCGCGGCGCAGGGATTTGTCGGACTCAAACACGCGGACGCTGAAGCGGATCTGGTTGCCGTCCGCAGCCAGGTAGGGGGTAAACAGCGCCTGCCGGATATCCTCGGGCAGGCGCCGGTACAGTATTGCGAGGAAAAAATTGTCGATGGTCTTGCCGTCGGCGAGGCTCTGCAGCATGCGCACGGCCGTCACGATGGAGAGTACCTTGCCGGTTTCCGGCAGTCCGTCCAGGTAGTCATGGATGACCGCGACATCCTTCAGCCGGTAGCTGTTGAACCAGTAGCTGGTGCCGGTGATGCCGGCATCGCCGCCCGTCTCCCGGTCGAATTCATCCATGAACGGGTCTTCCTCCGGCGGTTCCCCGGGGTGCAGGAAACTCGCCGGTGCGTCCAGGATGACATCCAGCGGGGTGGTGCCGCCCAGCTTGCGGTCGATCAATTCCATGCCGCGATAGATCTCCGTCGATTTCTTGTAGTAGTCGATGAAGCGGTTCTCCACCGAGAGCTGTGTGGTTCCGGCGATGCTGAGCAGCACGATCAGGATAAAGGCGGCCATCACGGCCTTGCCGTGGCGTTCTATCAGGCTGGCGAAAAAGTGCGTAATTGCCGCTGTCAGCCTGTGGCTGGCAGTGGTGTTCGGCGCCATCGGCTGTAAAAACATCAGGGTGGCCGGGAACAGGATGAACGCAAGTACAAAGGCCGCGGCGATGCCGATGGCCATCATCCAGCCGAAGTCGATCACCGGGCGAATGCCGCTGAACAGCAGTGAACCGAAGGCCACCATGGTCGTGATGGCAGTGTAGAAGCAGGGAATCGCCATTTTCCGGATGGTCTCGCGCACCAGGCTGTACTGGTCAGCGGACGGGTTGACAGTGCTCAATTCGCGGTAGCGAATGATCAGGTGAATCGTCAGCGACAGCGTGATGATCAGCATCAGCGAGATGAAATTCGAGGAGACCACCGTGACGGGCCAGTCCACCAGCCCGAGGAAGCCGATCATCGCCAGCGCCGCCGCCGCGCAGGTCAGCATGGGCAGCAGCACCCAGCGCGGCTCGTGAAAGGCGAGGGCAAGGAGCACGACGAGAAAGCAGAGCACGCCGATGCCGAATACCTGCAGGTCGTGGCGGATGAAATCGATGGAATCCGCTGCGATCATCGGGACTCCGCCGAGATACAGGTTTGCGTGTGCGCGGTGCCCGTCCATGATGCGGCGCACGGCGGCAATATCCTCATGCTGCTGTTGTTGCAGGCCCTGGTTGCAGGCTTCAAATTGCCGGGATACCTCAGCCAGCTTGTCCGCTTCCTGCTGCGTCAACTCGCCCTGGTGACGCTTGTCGCGCAGCCGTTCGCGCTCAGTCAACAGCTTGTAGTAGGTTTCATCGCGTACAAAATTGACCTGCAGTGCGGTGGTGGTCTTGTCCGGGCTGATGAGAAGGTTGCGATACAGCGGGCTGTTGACAAATTCCTGCTGCGCAAGCGCCATGTCGGTACCCGGACTTTCGAGTGTATGGCTTCCCTGGGCAAGGTCGGAAAGCTTCAGCGGCGGGCTGCTGATCAGCGGGACATCCAGCAGGCTGACCACGGATCCGATGTGGTCCAGCGATGCCAGTTCATCGCGCAGCTGGCGCAGGTCAGCCAGTGTCGCCGGGCTGAACAGGTCCCCTGACGGTGTGTAGGTCACGATCAGGTAATCATCGGAGCCATAGCGCGCCCGCGCGTCACGGTAGTAGCGCAGCGCCGCGTCATTTTCCAGGACCAGGGCATCGGCCGAGGCATCGAGCCTGAAGTCTTTGCTGTGATAACCGAGAACGGCCAGCAGCAGGACAATCCCGACTAATGCCAGGCCAGGGTGCTGCAGCACCAGCTTGTCATAGTAGGTGGTTAGCGGGGGAGACATGGAGGCAATGGCGGGTTGCTGCAGGAATCGTGGTTTATCGCGCAACTTCAGTGAGTAAACCGCTATAGTATCGGTACGCTCCGGCAATGACCACTTGTGTCGTTACGGGCATCATTCCAGTACAGACAGGCATTCCGGCACGCCGGGGCCGGGCAAACATGATTATGGTCAGCATGGATGTAAACGACTTTCCGCAGCGGCCCGGCAATGAATTTCGCCTGCTTGTCGATGGCGATCAGTTCTACCCGGCAATGCTGCAGGCCATCGGGCAGGCGCAGCATTACATCCTCATGGAGATGTACCTGGTGGAATCGGGCCGGGTGGCGGACCAGTTCTGCGCCGCCTTTGTCGCCGCGGCGCGGCGCGGTGTCTGCGTGCAGTTGCTGCTGGACGCCTTCGGTTCCCGCGACTTTTCCCGGCGCGACTGCGAGTATCTGCTCCACGGTGGCGTCCGGCTGGCCATTTTCAACCCGCTGTCCATGCGCCATCTGAAGAACAACCTGCTGCGAACCCACCGGAAATTCCTGCTGGTCGACGCCACGGTTGCCTACGTGGGTGGTTCCGGTATCGCCGATTGCTTCAGCGGGCCGCATGCCTGGCGTGAAACCATGGTGGCGGCGAGCGGTCCGGTGCTGAACGACTGGTACGCACTGTTCGCCGCAAACTGGCAGCGCTGGACAGGGCAGCCGCCGCCCGAACCCTTGCCGGTGCCGGCCAGCGCTGCGAACATCCCGGGCAGGGTGGTCTGGACCGCTGCCGGATCGGCCCGCCTCGAGATCAAGCGCAGCCTGATCAAACGGGCCCGCCGTGCGAGCAACCGCGTGTGGCTGGCGTCGGCCTATTTCGTGCCTTCACGTAAAGTCCGTCGCGTGCTGCACCGCGCCGCTGCCCGCGGCGTTGATGCCCGGCTGCTGCTGCCCGGCCCGGTCACGGATCATCCGGCGGTGCGTTTCGCCAGCCGGCGTTTCTATGCGCGGCTGCTGCACCACGGGGTGCGGATTTTTGAATACCAGCACCGCTTCACGCATTCCAAGCTGGCCCTGGCCGACGACTGGTGCAGTATCGGTTCCGCCAACATGGATCGCTGGAATCTTCGCTGGAACCTGGAAGCCAACCAGGAAATTTTCGATCCCGGCTTCGCAGCACAGGTCGGTTGCATGCTGGAAGCCGATTTTGCGCACAGCCGGGAAATTCGTTCCCGGGAATGGCAGCGCCGCTCGCGGCCGCATCGCCTCAGGGAATGGCTGTGGGGCAAAATCGATTCCCACCTTGCGCAGTGGCGTCCGCATGCCGGTGAATCCGTGCGCGAAACCGCAGACCGTCGTCCCGCCGGACGTGAGGATGACCGGCACTGAATCCCCGCGACGGTGCGGGGTGTCGCTGCACCGCGAGGCCCCCGGCTTTACCCCGCTCTGCGTCGCTTCTCCCTGTTTACCTTTGTGATTTTCATGGCCGGGAAACCACCGCCCGGGCGCCGGTTTCCGGCACTTGAAAAATGAAAATCCCGGACCTATCTGAATGGTGTAGGCGCACATTTTATTCATCCAGGAGGTGCTGAAATGATCGGAACACTGAATACTCCCGGAGCCGGCCTGCTCGACGAGTTCAGGCGCATGGAACGGGAAATGAACCAGCTTTTCGGCGGGTCACCCTGGCCGAACAGTATCCGCGCCGTGGCGCGGGGAAGCTATCCGCCCATCAATATCGGCAGTACGCCGGATCAGGTCGATGTGTATTTCTTTGCCGCCGGTCTGAATCCGGAGACCCTGGATATCTCCATCCAGCAGAACCTGCTGACCGTGGCCGGAGACAGAAAACTGCAGGCCGGGGAGGGGGCCGACTACTACCGGAAGGAACGTTACGATGGCGACTTCCGCCGGGTTGTGACCCTGCCGGATGACGTGGACACAGACCAGGTGGAGGCGGCTTATCGGGATGGCGTGCTGCATGTCACGATCAAGCGGCGCGAGTCGACCCGGCCGCGGCAGATAAGCGTGAAGTGAGCAACAGGAGGGTAGCGAAATGACCGAGACTAGAGACGTCAGCAGGCAGGAGGCCGGGACGGCGCAGGATGTGAAGCAGCAGGAACAGGCCATCCTGCCGGCCGTGGATATCTTCGAGAATGAATCGGGCATCACTGTGCAGGCCGACATGCCAGGGGTGTCCAAAGACCGGCTCGAGGTGCATATCGACAGCGACACCCTGTCGATCGAGGGCATGGCGGTAATCCCCATGCCCGAGGGGATGGACGCCCTTTATGCCGACATCCACTCCACGCGCTATCAGCGCAGCTTTTCCCTCAGCCGGGAACTCGATACCTCGAGAATCGAGGCGGGTCTGAAGGACGGGGTCCTGACACTGCATATTCCGAAGCGGGAAGAGCACAGGCCACGCCGGATCGAGGTGCAGACCGGCTAAGCGGGGAAACCTGGCGGCAGGCGCCGCGCGGCAACCGGCGCCTGCCGGCCAACCATGGCATCATGCCGGAAACTTCATTGCCTCCGCGGGCTGAGCGGCAGGCTTGCGATTGAAAATGCACGGAGTACAGGGGAGTGGCTACGATGGCAACTTTACAGCAAATCAGCGAGGGATTGGGAGAGGCCTGGGGCAGCATGATGGACGATTGGCGCAGGTTGTACCGGCGTGCAGCCGGGGCCATCACCCGGTTCAGCCCGGGCGGCAAGGACCGGCGGGTTGCGGATACGCGGCAGGCGCATGAACTCGCGCTGCGCAGCGCCGGCTGGGGTGTACTGGCCAGTGAGGTCTATGACGACGATGACCGGGTGATCGTACGACTGGAGGCGCCGGGTATGGAAAAGGACGACTTCGACCTGCAGGTGCAGGACGACTATCTGGTAGTGCGCGGTGAAAAGCAGATGGCGCGGGAAAGCACCGAGGGCGGCTACCATATCTCGGAGTGCGCCTATGGCAGTTTCGAGCGTGCGATACCGCTGCCTGCCGGGGTGGAAACCGCCGGCGCTACCGCCAGCTACAGGCATGGCGTGTTGCGGGTTGAACTGCCGAAGTCGAAAGAGCACCGGCGCCGCAGCATAACCGTGAATGTACAATGAGAAACCTTTTGCAGACCGCGCACTCGCCGCGTCGCGGGTGACGGGAACGCGGCTGAAACACCGCCGCGAAGCTGCGTGCCGGTATCCCCGGTTGCGGTTATCATGCAGACTTGTGATTCAGGCCTGAACAGCGACGGGAACCTACGTGGAATTCAAGGACTACTACCAGATTATGGGCGTCAAGCGCGACGCCACCCAGGACGAGATCAAGCGTGCCTATCGCAAGCGCGCCCGCAAGTACCACCCGGATGTCAGCAAGGAGCCGGATGCGGAGGTGCGTTTCAAGGAGGTGGGTGAGGCCTACGAGGTGCTGAAGGACCCGGAGAAACGTACGGCCTACGACCAGCTCGGGGCGAACTGGAAGGCGGGGCAGGATTTCCGGCCGCCACCCGACTGGGATGAGGGTTTCGAATTTCACGGCGGTGGTTTTTCAGGGGCCGATGCCTCGCAGTTCAGCGATTTCTTCGAGAGCCTGTTCGGCCACGGATTTGCCGCCGCCGGCCATGGCGACTTTCATGCGCAGGGTGAGGATGCCCATGCCAAGGTGCTCATCGACCTGGAAGATGCCTACCACGGAGCCACGCGCACCCTGACCCTGCAGCACACCGAACTGGGCGCCGATGGCAGGCCGCAGGTGAAACAGCGCACGCTGAATGCACGCATTCCCCGGGGCGTGCGCCAGGGGCAGTTAATCCGGCTCGCCGGGCAAGGCGGGTCCGGCATGGGCAAGGGCAAGGCCGGCGATCTCTACCTGGAGGTGGAATTCCGGCCGCACCCGTTTTACCACGTCGAGGGTCGGGACGTGTTTCTGGATCTGCCCGTGGCGCCCTGGGAGGCGGTGCTGGGCGGGACGGTCAAGGCGCCGACGCCCTCGGGCGTCGTGGATCTCAAGATACCCGCCGGGTCCGCAGGTGGCCGCAAGCTGAGGCTGAAAGGCCGCGGCATACCGGGCGCGACGCCGGGCGACTTCTACGTGGTGCTGCAGATTGCACTGCCGCCGGCGGAGTCCACGGCCGCCAGGGCCGCCTACCTTGATATGCAACAGGCGCTGAAGTTCAACCCACGCGCACGCATGGGAGTCTGACAGGTCATGACGAAAGATCTGGAAACATTGCTGTCCGGCGACGTGCTGGGAGAGGACGTGGAACTGACCCTGGTCGAGCTCTGCAGGACCTGCCAACTCCCTGCCGAACGGGTGTACGAACTGGTGGAAGAGGGCATCATCGAGCCGCTGGGCCGGGAGCCGGCCGGCTGGCGCTTCCGCTGGACCAGCGTGCGGCGGGTGCGCTGTGCCCTGCGCCTGGAACGTGACCTGGGGGTGAATCTCGCGGGCGCCGCCCTGGCGCTGGATCTGCTGGAAGAGCTCAACAGGCTGCGCGCGCGGCTGCGCCGCTTCGGCTGAGTTTGCCCTGGCGCTGCAAAAGATCTGCAGGGGCGGTCGCTTTATGACCGATCTGCGGGTACTGGCAGCGATGATGTGTTCAGGTAATCGCGCCGAAGGCCGGCGCTCCTGCACAATGCTGCCAGTGATGCAGGAGCGGTCGCCTGACCGCGATGCTGTCCCTAGGAGCCTGTCGGACTTAGGATGATTCTACTGCGGCGGTGGGAGAGCGGCCCAAATCGCCCCGATTTCTCGTTGCGCAGGATCCACTATGCGCCTCGAAATCGTGACAATTTGTTCTCACTCTCCCATCCGCCTCGCTACGAACCCCTAAGTCCGACAGGCTCCTAGGGCGGTGCTTGTGCCCGGTGGGGGATTTACGCCCATCCGGGGTCCGTTTCAGCTGCGGCAGGTGATTGCGATTCGAAATTTCGCCGGGATGTGTTTATACTGTACGGTGTCGTTGTGGCGGTCTCGCCCGGGTGTGCTAGGCTGCACAACCGGTTTCATGCAACCCCTGTATTCCTGCCGACACATCCGGATGGTGTTCGGCTCCTCGCTTGGTAGTCCCTGCAAATGAAAATTGCGGTTATAAGAAACTTCCTGCCATTCATGGCCTGGTTCCCGCTCGTCAATCGCGTCACGCTGCGAGCCGATTTCATCGCCGCGCTCACCGGTGCAGTAATCGTGCTCCCCCAGGGGGTGGCGTTCGCGACCATTGCCGGATTGCCACCCCAGTACGGGCTGTATACGGCCATGGTGACGCCGATCATAGCCGCCCTGTTCGGGTCATCGCGGCACCTCATCTCCGGTCCGACGACCGCGATTTCCATCGTGATATTCAGCTCGGTCAATCATTACGCATTGCCGGGCTCACCAGAGTTCGTGACCCTGGCGCTGACACTTACCTTCCTCGCCGGCGTCTACCAGCTGGCCTTTGGTCTGGCAAAGCTCGGGGCACTGGTCAATTTCGTCTCGCACACCGTGGTGATGGGGTTCACCGCCGGAGCCGCGATTCTCATTGCCACCAGCCAGCTGAAGCACATACTGGGCAT
Organism: uncultured Gammaproteobacteria bacterium; assembly: GCA_963824045.1. Classification (GTDB taxonomy): domain Bacteria; phylum Pseudomonadota; class Gammaproteobacteria; order UBA9214; family UBA9214; genus UBA9214. The sequence goes on from CAWGNW010000009.1 coordinate 90,933, forward strand.
CTCGATTCCGCGTGGCGAATCCTTCGCGCATACCTGGGCCAACCTCTTCCGCCATCTGGACCAGACGAACCTGATTGTCCTGGGGGTTGCGCTGGCCACGCTGTTGACAGCGCTCGCCTGCAAGCGCCTGAACCCGAAGCTGCCCAACCTGCTGCTCGGTCTGGTGACGGGGTCGCTGCTTGCCCTGGTGGCCGGCGGTGCCAGTCACGGTATTACCTTCGTGGAACAGATCCCTGCACAGCTTCCGCCGCTCTCCATGCCCGATTTTTCGGTTGGCATGATTCGGCAACTGGCTCCGGATGCCTTTGCCGTCGCCCTGCTGGGCCTGATTGAAGCGGTCTCCATCGCCCGCTCGGTGGCTACGAAGTCACACCAGCGCATCAACAGCAACCAGGAATTCATCGGGCAGGGACTGTCCAACATGGTGGGCAGTTTCTTCTCCAGCTACGCCGGCTCCGGTTCCTTTACCCGTTCAGGAATCAATTACCAGGCCGGGGCCAGGACGCCGATGGCCGCGATCATGGCCGCCATTCTGCTCATGCTGATGGTGCTGCTGATCGCGCCGTTGACCGCCTACCTGCCCGTGGCGGCCATGGGCGGGGTGATTCTGCTGGTGGCTTACGGCCTGATCGACTTCCACCACATAAAGGAGACACTCTTCAACAGCCGCAGTGAAACCGCCATCCTGTCGGTGACGTTTTTCGCCACGCTGTTTCTGGAGCTCGAGTTCGCAATCTACCTCGGGGTGCTGCTCTCGATCATCCTGTTCCTGGCAAGGACCTCCCGGCCGGATATCGTGACCCTGGCGCCCGACAGCCATGATCCGAGACGCAAGCTCGCCAATGTGCAGGCCAAGCCGATCAGCGAATGTCCGCAGCTGAAAATCATTCGTATCGACAGGGACATCTATTTCGGCTCGGTAAACTTTATCCAGAGCCGCCTCGAACATATCTCCGAAAAGGAAGGCATCGTGCATATCCTGATCGATGCCTCGCGCATGAACTACATCGACATGGCAGGTGCCGAAATGCTGGTTCAGGAAAGCCAGCGCCTCGGCGAGCGTGACGGCGGGCTGTATTTTACCGGCATCAAGTCGACGCTATGGCAGTTCCTTGCCGAGGGCAAGTATGTGCGCGCCATTGGAGCGGACAGGTTTTTCGATCACAAGCAGCGGGCGATCACTGCCATAAACAGGAGACTGAACAAGAATATCTGCCGGGGATGCGGCCTGCGCATCTTCCACGAGTGCTCCACGATTGAACGTCCCTGACGCATACAGGGTCATCGGCGCCGGTGCGCCGCTGACTTGCGATAATTGCGCGGAGGTTTTTCAGCCCGGGTGATCCGGGACCATGCAGCGAAAGGATTGGTGCCGAGGAGAGGACTTGAACCTCCACCGGGTTACCCCGACTAGCACCTGAAGCTAGCGTGTCTACCAATTTCACCACCTCGGCAGTGGCGCGAAACAGCGTGAATGCTGCTCCGGAAGCCGCGAACTCTACCGTCTGATTTTTAACTTGTCAATTTACCTGTGCAGCACGCAAACTAACCCCCAGATCCGATCCAGCCAACAACCATGAAAACACGGAAGAAATCCAGCGCCGGACCGGCGCACAGACACGATCCCCACGCAAGCCGCGAGGCGGAACGCTACGATCAGCCGATCGCCAGCCGCGAACACATTCTTGACACAATCACCGAGGCCGACCGGCCGGTACGCCGCGAGGACATGGAGGAACTGCTGGGGATTCGGGATGAGCAGGGTGTCGAGGCCCTGCGCCGCCGTCTCAACGCCATGGTGCGTGACGGCCAGCTGGTGCGCAACCGCCGCAACTGCTATGCCCTGGCGAACCAGTTCGACCTCGTTCCCGGGCGCGTCATCGGGCACCGGGACGGTTTCGGCTTCCTGGTGCCGGACGAAGGCGGGGATGATGTCTACCTGTCCGCCCGGCAGATGCACGCCCTGTTCCATGGCGACCGGGTGCTGGCCAGGATTACCGGGGTGGACCGCCGCGGGCGCCGCGAGGGTGACGTGGTCGAGGTGCTCAAGCGCAACACCCGCCACGTGGTGGGGCGCTTCTACAGCGAGCGCGGCGTGCATTTCGTTACTCCTGACAACAAGCGCATTCCGAATGACATCGCCGTGCCCGGGAGTGAGACCGGCGGCGCCAGCCATGGCCAGATTGTCTCCGTGGAGATCATCGAGCAGCCCGGCAAGCGCACCCCGCCGGTCGGGCGCGTGGTCGAGGTGCTGGGCGACCACATGGCGCCTGGCATGGAAATCGATATCGCCATTCGCAGCCACGATGTGCCGCAGGCCTGGCCGCACGAGGTGGTGCAGGAGATCCAGGGCCTGGACGAACAGGTACCTGCCGCTGCAAAGCGCGGCCGCGAGGATCTGCGGGATCTGCCGCTGGTCACCATCGACGGTGAGGATGCCCGGGATTTCGACGATGCTGTCTACTGCGAACCGACCTCGAGCGGCTGGCGCCTGCTGGTGGCGATTGCCGATGTGTCCCACTATGTAAAGCCGGAAACGGCGCTGGACCGCGAGGCATCAGCGCGCGGCAACTCGGTGTATTTCCCGGAACGCGTCATCCCGATGTTGCCCGAGGTGCTGTCCAACGGCCTGTGTTCCCTGAATCCGGAAGTGGACCGGTTGTGCATGGTCTGCGAGATGCGCTTCAACCGGGAAGGGCGCATGACCCGGTCGCGCTTTTTTGACGGCCTGATGCGCTCGCACGCTCGCCTGACCTACAGCGAGGCCGCGGCCATCGTCGTGGACCAGGATGAGGGCGCGCGCACGCGCTACCAGCCGCTGGTACCGCACCTGGAGGCGCTCTACCGGCTTTACGGGGTGTTGCGCAGCCAGCGTGACGCACGCGGGGCGATCGATTTCGATACCACGGAAACCCGCATCGTGTTCGGCAAGGAACGCAAGATCGAGCGTATCGTGCCCATGGTGCGCAACGACGCCCACAAGCTCATCGAGGAATGCATGATCGCCGCGAATGTCGCGGCAGCCCGGTTCCTGGAGCGTCACAGGATTCCGTCCCTGTATCGTATTCACGCCCGCCCGGCGCCTGACAAGGTGACGGAACTGCAGGAGTTTCTCAATGAACTCGGTCTGGGTTTGCGCGGTGGCAGCAAGCCTGCGGCAAGCGACTATTCAACGGTATTGCGGCTTGCCGCAGGCAGGCCGGATGCCCACCTGATCAACACCGTGTTGTTGCGGTCCATGCCGCGCGCGGAGTACAGCCCGGACAACATCGGGCACTTCGGCCTGGCGCACGAACACTACGCCCACTTCACCTCGCCGATACGGCGCTATCCCGACCTGCTGGTGCATCGTGCCATCCGGTTTATCCTGGAAGGCAACAAGCCGGCGAAATTCCCGTACACGACATCCGACATGCAGGAATTCGGCGATCACTGTTCGGCCACGGAGCGCCGCGCCGACGACGCCACGCGGGATGCCATCGACTGGCTGAAGTGTGAATACATGCTGGACAAGGTCGGAGAAACCTATGCCGGCATCATCACCAGTGTGACCTCGTTCGGCCTGTTCGTGGAATTGCAGGACATCTACGTCGAGGGTCTGGTGCACGTGACCGCACTTGGGAACGACTATTATCATTACGATCCGACGCGGCACTGGTTGCAGGGCGAACGGACGAACCGGATCTATAGGCTCGGCGACCAGATCACCGTCAAGGTGGTGCAGGTCAACCTGGACGACCGCAAGATCGATTTCGAGTTGAGCGAAAAGACTTCACGCAAGGACGCAGGCACTGCACGCAAGGGAAAGCGGAGGACCAGCATGCGCAGGAGAACCCGCTGATGCCTGCAGCAGGCTGCAGCGGCTGCGCCAGCCAGCCTCCAGGCAGCCGGTGCCGAAGGCAAGCACACCATGGCCAGCGGTGATGACAACGAAAACCACCCATGTCTACGGATTGCATGCCGTTGCCAGCCTGCTTGCCAGTCGCCCCGCTGAAGTGACCGGTCTGGCGGTTGCCGAGGGCGCCGGCGACCAGCGTCTCGCCGGTTTGCTGGAAGCCGCCGGCACCGCAGGCATTACCGTGCAACGCGTTTCCCGCAGGGAACTCGACCAGCGCTTTCCCGATGCGCGCCACCAGGGTGTGGTCGCGACGGTGGCGGCCGCCATCCCGGAACTGACCGAAAAAGGACTGCCGGATTTTCTGGCTGCCCTTGCGGAACCCGCCTTCCTGCTGATCCTTGACGGGGTGCAGGACCCGCACAACCTGGGGGCCTGCCTGCGCACGGCGGATGCGGCAGGCGTGCATGCCGTCATCCTGCCGCGCGACCGGGCGGCCGGCATCACGCCGGTCGTGCACAAGGTGGCGTGCGGCGCGGCCGAGTCTGTCCCGGTCTGCTTCGTAACCAACCTTGCACGCACCCTGCGTACGCTTCGGAATGCCGGGATCTGGATTTACGGCGCCAGCGACGCGGCGGAGCAGGATCTGTATGACACCGAACTGTCCGGGCCGCTGGCCCTGGCACTGGGTGGCGAGGGAAAGGGCCTGCGCCGCCTGACCGCAGAACTGTGCGATTTCCTGGTCGCCATTCCGATGGCCGGTCAGGTGGAAAGCCTGAATGTCTCGGTTGCTGCCGGCGTGCTGCTCTTCGAGGCCCGCCGCCAGCGGAATAGGAGGTAGAGGATAGACCTCGTTTTTTGTTCCCGGCAAGCGCGCCGGAGGAAGGGGCTCCTGCAGGTGCTTCCAGTGGGGTAGGAGCGGTCACCCGACCGCGATGCGGTGCTGACAATTAACCGCGCCGGGGGGTGGGGTTCAGGCGCACAGGGGTAATAAGCCCTCGGGGGTGCTCCTGCAGGTAAAAACCGTGGTCTGTCCCCGTTTTATCCCCAATTGCATCTCCATTCAGCCTCACGTAGAATGCGCGCTCTTTAAAAAGAAGCTGAAATTCAGCTGAGTACATAACTCCTTGCTTTTCGCGCGGCGGAAGGCTTTCAATCCATAAGGGGTCTTTGATGAGACATTATGAAATAGTGTTTCTGGTCCACCCTGACCAGAGCGAGCAGGTGCCTGCCATGATTGAGCGCTATCGCACCTCGATCGAAGCCGATGGTGGCAAGATTCACCGTCTGGAAGACTGGGGCCGTCGCCAGCTGGCCTACCCGATCCAGAAGCTGCACAAGGCCCACTACGTGCTGATGAACATCGAGTGCAGCACCGCTGTCCTGGAAGAACTGACCAGTGCCTTCCGTTTCAATGACGCCGTCATCCGCAATATGGTGATCAACCGCAAGGAGCCTGTCACCGAGATCTCCTTGCTGGCCAAGCGGCCGGAAGACAAGCGCGAGCGTCCTGTGCGTGACGATGCGGACGCGGAAGAGGATGACAGCGATGAGGAAATGTCGGACGAAGAGTCTGATGAGCGTGAAGCGGAAACTGACGCTTAAGCTGAATAACCTGCGATCAAAGCACTGAAGAGGTACACAGAACATGGCCCGTTATTATCGTCGCCGCAAATTCTGCCGTTTCACGGCGGAAGGCACCAAGGAAATTGATTACAAGGATCTCGCGGTTCTGAAGCAGTATGTTTCCGAAACCGGCAAGATCGTTCCGAGTCGCATCACCGGCACCAAGGCACGCTATCAGCGCCAGCTGTCCACCGCGATCAAGCGCGCGCGCTATCTTGCCCTGCTGCCTTATTGCGACGCGCACTAGCGCTGCACCGGGATGACACGCGGCTGACCGGGCTTGTCGGCGTCGCGGCGAACTGACCCGTGAAGGCACTGGCCGGTTACATTGTCAGCGGTCGCTGGCAGGCAGCCCTGGTGACCACCGCCAGCGGCTTGCTGGCACTGTTGCTGCTGCCCCTGGGTTGCCTGGGCGCGGCGGCCATCGCGCTGGTGACCCTGTATGTCGGGGTGCTGCCAGGGCTGCAGGTGATGGTGTTCGCGGCGGCCAGCACAATACTGTTGTACCAGCTTGCAGGTGTGCAGACCGCGGTCGCAATCGTCATGGTACTGCTGCTGTGGTTACCCTGCTGGCTTGTGGCGGCAATCCTGCAGCAGACGCGGGACCTGAGTGCCGCACTGAAGGCGGCCACCCTGTTCGGCGCGACGCTGCTGTTGCTGGTGTATGCCAGCATCCAGGAACCCGCGGTGGTATGGCTGGAAGTTCTGAAAGCCCTGCTGGCGATGTTCGAGAAAGCCGGCTTCAGGCTGGAAGGCCTGTCCGACGAACAGCTGCTGCAGCAATTTGCGGCCCTGATGACAGGCGTGACGCTGTCCTGGCTGGTGCTCGGCATCACGGCAAGCCTGTTGCTGGCACGCTGGTGGCAGTCGGCGCTGGTACGCCCGGGAGCCTTCCGGGACGAGTTCTGCAAGCTGCGCCTGGGCAACCTGGCTGGACTGCTGACCCTGGGCATGCTGCTGGTCGCACGCCTGACGCAGGGCACGATCAGCGAGGTCACCGCCCAGCTGGCAATGATCATGCTGGTGCCCTACCTGCTGACGGGGCTGGCGGTGGTACACAGCCTGGTGAAACGGACAGGGCGCGGCTATGGCTGGCTGGCGGCGGTTTACCTGCTGCTTGCCTTCGTGCCGCAAACCACACTGCTGCTTGCCGCCGGTGGATTGCTGGATACCTGGGTTGATCTGCGTCGCCGGCTGGGCCGGGACGAACGCAGTCACTGACACTGAAATGATTTGACAGAAAGAGGTTGCAACAATGGAAGTCATTCTGCTGGAAAAGATCGAAAACCTCGGCGTGATGGGTGACAAGGTTAACGTCAAACCGGGGTACGGACGTAATTACCTGATACCGAAAGGCAAGGCCGCACCTGCGACCGAAGCCAATATCGCCGCGTTTGAAACGCGCCGTGCCGAACTGGAAAAGGTCGCAGCCGAGACCCTGGCCGTTGCCGAAGCGCGCCGCGACAAGCTCGCCGGGATAAATATCACCATCACCGCCAGGGCCGGTGATGAAGGCAAGCTGTTCGGTTCGATCGGCACCGCCGATATCGCCGAGTCGATCAATGCGACCGGTGTCACGGTTGAGCGCCATGAAGTGCGGCTGCCTGACGGGGCCTTTCGCCAGGTGGGTGAGTATGACGTTGAGCTGCATCTGCATACCGACGTCAATACCACCATCAAGCTGACGATTGCAGCCGAATAATAACAAACCATCTGCAGGGTTCCCTGCAAGTTGTTGATAGCGCTATAGCTGACAGGTGGCCGCATGCGGCCATCTGTCACTGTGCACATCGCAGCCAGCCCTGACGCATAAAGACAGCTAAAAAACAAGCATGTCATTGCATGCGCTTTGTGTTATTTATTGCGCGTCGGCATGCATGCCGACAGCACCCACCCGGAGAATAATGACGGACACATGGCTGAATTACTGCGTTCACCAGATGTAATTCATTCCGACATGGACGGTCTGAAAGTACCACCACAATCCATCCAGGCCGAGCAGGCGGTACTCGGCGGCCTGATGCTGGATAACAGCAGCTGGGATACGGTTGCGGACCGGGTTTCCGAAGAAGACTTCTACCGTCGTGATCACCGCCTGATCTTCAGGGCTGTTGCACAGCTCGCCGAGCAGAACCAGCCGATGGATGCGGTCACCCTGTCCGAGTGGCTCAGTCACAACCGCTTGCTGGACGAGGTCGGCGGTCTGGTGGCGCTGGGTACACTGGCGCAGAACACACCCAGTGCCGCCAATATCAAGGCCTATGCTGACATCGTGCGGGAAAAATCCGTGATGCGGCAGCTCATCGAGGTGGGCAACCGCATCGCCAACAGCGGTTTTTCCCCCGAAGGCCGCGACACCAGCGAGTTGCTGGATAATGCGGAAAAGCTGGTGTTCGATATTGCCGAGCAGGGCAGCCGCGGCAAAAGCGGTTTCCGCACTATCCGTACCCTGCTGGCCGCCGCCGTTGACCGGATCGATATGCTGTTCCAGCAGGATGATGCGATTACCGGCGTGTCCACCGGATTTACCGATATCGATGACATGACGGCGGGCCTGCAGCCTTCCGACCTGATTATCGTCGCCGGACGCCCCTCCATGGGCAAGACCACGCTGGCAGTCAACTTCGCGGAAAACGCGGCGATCAAACACCAGGTTCCCGTCGCCATTTTCAGCATGGAAATGCCGGGCGAACAGCTGGCGCTGCGTATGATGTCCTCGCTGGGTCATATCGACCAGCACAAGGTGCGCACCGGCAAGCTGGAGGACGACGACTGGCCGCGGCTGACTTCAGCCGTGAGCCTGCTGGACAATGCACCCATCTTTATCGATGACACCCCGGCGCTGTCGCCGATGGAATTGCGCGCCCGCGCCCGGCGCCTGAAGCGGGAACACAACCTCGGACTGATCGTTATCGATTACCTGCAACTGATGCAGACCGGGCATGCCGAAAACCGTACCACGGAAATATCCGAGATTTCGCGCAACCTGAAGGCACTGGCCAAGGAACTGCACGTACCCGTCATCGCCCTGTCGCAGCTGAACCGCAGCCTGGAACAACGCGCCGACAAGCGCCCGGTCATGTCTGACCTGCGCGAGTCGGGCGCCATCGAGCAGGACGCCGACGTCATCATGTTCATCTACCGCGACGAGGTCTACAACGAGGACAGCCCGCACAAGGGACTCGCCGAGATCATCATCGGCAAGCAGCGCAACGGCCCGATCGGCTCGCGCCTGCTCACCTTCCGTGGTCAGTTCACCCGCTTCGAAAACTACGCAGCGGAAAGCCGTTACAGCGGCGGTGAGTTTGGATGACGCGACCTGCCAGGGCACGTATCGATCTGCAGGCACTTCGGCATAACTTCTCCCGCGTTCGACAGGCGGCACCTGACAGCCGCACCATGGCCATCATCAAGGCGAATGCCTACGGCCACGGCACGGTCGAGATCGCGCGGGCCCTGCCTGATGCCACGGCCTTCGGCGTGGCTTGCCTGGAGGAGGCCATCGCCCTGCGCGAGGCCGGTTTTGACCGCCGCATCGTGCTGCTCGAAGGCCCGTTCACGCCGGATGACACCGGCCTGATCAATGCCTACCGGCTGGACGTGGTCGTGCACCACGACAGCCAGCTTGAGCTGCTGCAGCAGGGCCGTATGAACCGGCCGGTCGATGTCTGGCTGAAGGTCGATACCGGCATGAACCGGCTCGGCTTCGCACCGGACAGCGTCGCGGCGGTCAGGGCACGGCTTGCCGGCATCGCAGGGGTGGGTGAGGTGCGCCTCATGACGCATTTCGCCTGTGCTGACGACCTCTCCAGTGACTATACCCGGGAACAACTGCAGCGCTTCACGGCTATCGCCGCGCAGCTGCCGGGTGAATGTTCGCTGGCCAACTCCGCGGCCGTTCTCGGCTGGCCGGATACACACGCCGACTGGGTCAGGCCCGGCGTAATGCTCTATGGAAGTTCCCCGCTGCTTGGCAGGACTGCCGGTGAACTCGACCTGCGGCCGGTGATGACGCTGACAACGCGGCTCATCGCAGTCAACGCGCGCAGGCGGGGTGACCCTGTCGGTTACAGTGGCGACTGGGTCTGTGCAAGCGATACCAACATTGGCGTTGCAGCCATCGGTTATGCCGACGGTTATCCGCGGCATGCGCCCGGCGGCATGCCCGTCCTGGTGAATGGCGAGCGCGTACCGCTTGCCGGGCGCGTCTCCATGGACATGATCTGCCTGGACCTGGGCTCCCGGCGTCTGGCGCAGGTGGGCGACGAAGTGGTCCTCTGGGGTGCAGGACTGCCGATTGACGAAGTGGCGGCCATGGCAGGTACGATCTCCTACGAACTGTTTTGCGGTGTCGGTCAACGGGTGCAACTCGACTACCTGGAATAAGCGGCGCTGCGGCACGCCGTTTCTTGACAACATCCGTCCAGCAACTAAGCTTCCCTTGCCGGCCGATAAAAACCAGCGATTAATGTATAGGAAAAACCTGTACGTATCGCCAGATCACCGCCGTTTCAGGCATGCGGTAAGTACAATTACTTATCAATAGTTTTGATGTGACGGGGTGATGGTTGCGCCAGGCAGTGTATTTCACGCAGTCGTATTGCTTACTGCGTTCATGTCTTGATGGGGAAGACGCGGGCAGGTAAACGGAAACACCGGGGAGGTCCAAGATGGCTGAAGTTGCTTATTCCGCAAGACAGGAACCGGATCACAGTGTGGAAATCGTGATACACGTTGACGAGGCACTGGCAGAAAGCAAGCGTAAAGAGGTGGTCAGTGTGCTGGAAAACAACGATGGCATTATCTCGGCCGAGTTCTGCCCCCTGCGCTATCACCTGATGCTGGTCAGGTATGACAGGGAAACATTCAATTCACAGGATGTGCTTGGCAAGGTCACTGACCAGGGCGTGCGGGCAGAGCTGATCGGTCCCGTATAGCTGATCCGTACATGGCTCCCCGGACTCGCGTCCGGGGAGCTTTTTTATTGCCGCAGGCCTGGCCGGGCAGATTCCTGGTAACACCGCACCCTGCCCGTTGCGGGTGACGTCCGCCCGCGAACCGGTTAATCTAGCGGCCCATATCATGGCGAAAACCAGGACAATATACAGCTGCAGTGCCTGCGGGGCACAGGCGGCGCAATGGGCGGGACGGTGCGGCGATTGCGGTGGCTGGAATACGCTCACCGAGGTGATGGCCGCGGTGACGCCGGTAGCCGGGCGGTTTGCCGGTTACAGTGGCAAGGCTTCCTCCGGGGTGATCTCCCTGGCCGCGGTGCCATCGAGTACGCACATACGCACCTCGGTCGGCATGCAGGAACTGGATCGTGTGCTGGGGGGCGGTCTGGTTGCCGGTTCGGTGGTCCTGATCGGCGGCGATCCCGGTATTGGCAAATCGACCCTGCTGCTGCAGGTGCTGGCGACGCTGTCGGCTGACCTGGCCACCCTGTACGTCACCGGGGAGGAATCCCCGCAGCAGATCGCGCTGCGGGCCAGGCGGCTGGGTATTCGCGGTGATGCCATCAGCCTGCTGTCGGAGACCTCGGTCGAACGGATTATCGCGATCGCGGCCAGGGAGCAGCCCCGTGTCATGGTGCTGGATTCCATCCAGACGCTGTACACCGAGGCACTGCAGTCCGCGCCCGGGTCGGTGGCACAGGTGCGGGAGAGTGCAGCGCAACTGGTGCGTTTCGCCAAGCAATCCGGTATTGCCATGTTCCTGGTCGGGCATGTGACCAAGGAGGGCACGCTCGCCGGTCCGCGGGTGCTGGAACACATGGTGGATACCGTGCTGTATTTCGAAGGCGGCTCGGGCGAGCGCTACCGTATCCTGCGGGCCATCAAGAATCGTTTCGGTGCCGTCAACGAGATCGGCGTGTTCGCCATGAGCGAGGAGGGGTTGAAGGAAGTCCGCAATCCCTCGGCGATTTTTCTGTCTCGCCAGGAGACCGCCGTCCCGGGCAGCGTGGTTATGGTGACGTGGGAAGGGACCCGCCCGCTACTGGTAGAGGTGCAGGCGCTGGTCGACCAGAGCCAGCTGGGGAATCCGCGGCGCGTGGCGCTGGGCCTGGAGCAGAACCGGCTGTCAATGCTGCTGGCGGTACTGCACCGCCACGGCGGCCTGGCACTCGGTGATCAGGATGTGTTCGTCAACGTTGTGGGCGGCGTGCGGGTCACGGAAACCGCCGCGGACCTGGCGGTCCTGCTGGCCGTCATGTCCAGCTTTCGCAACCGGCCGCTGCCGTCCGACCTGATCGTGTTCGCGGAAGTCGGCCTGTCCGGAGAACTGCGGCCGGTGCCGAATGGCCAGGAGCGGCTGTACGAGGCTGTCAAGCACGGCTTCCACCAGGCGATCATTCCGCCCGCCAACAAGCCCAGACGGGCGATTGAGGGCCTTGAGGTGTCGGCCTTGTCGCGCCTGTCGCAGGTGCTGGACAGGGTTTCAGAACAGTTCTGACAGCTCGCGCTCCAGCAGGGCGCTGTCCGCGAGATTCAGTTTCACCAGCCAGCGGACCTCCTCCCTGCCGCCGGCATCCATCTCGATGAATGCCATGCCGATGCGGTCTTCATGGATCTGCCGGATCACAACCTGCAGGGTCAGGATCGGGCGGTTGTGCAGCTGCAGGGTCAGGATCGAGCGGTCACCGGTCTTTCCCGACCAGCCGGCCGGGTGTGCGACCAGGACCCCGTTCAGCGACAGGTCGATGAGATGCGTTTCCCACTGCTGGCCCGCATTGCCGAGCGTTGCCGGCACGTCCAGTGCCACCCGGGTGAAATGCCGCTGCTGCGGAGTGGCTGGTCCGCACTCCGCCACGCCGCGGTTCGCTGCATCGGGGCTGCTGCAGAATTCGAAGGTCGTGGTGTCGATTTCGATGGTGTCACCGTCATTCAGCGGGTACGGGTCCTCGCCGACGGGGGTGTGATTGACGCGCGGAAATTCATTCCCCTCCAGGTGTGACAGGTAATAACCATCACTGCGGCGGCTGATCATGACAGCAATACTGCCGGTCTTGCCAAACCGGGTGACTGCCCCCGTCAGGCGAATGACGCGGCCGCGGGACTTGCCGCCCGTGACCTTGAGGTAACCTGAACGCTGTCGATCTCCGGGCCCGGTGGCTGGTTCCTCCTGGACGGATTCGCTGAACAGCAATGTAAAGTCGCCCAAATGAATGACATCGCCATCGATCAGGTAATGGGTTTCGGCGTAGCCGTGATTGACCTGCAGCTGCCGGTTCGGATTGCTGCTGGAGAGGACGAAGCGCTTGTCCTGGTGCGTGATGCTGGCGAGGGGTTCGGCTTCGCCGTTGTCAGCGATGCGAATGTCACATTCGGGGCCGGAACCGATCCACATGCGTGTGCCGGTGAGAAACAGTGTCTTCAGGGTCTTGTTGTCGCGGGTAAGAATGAGCTTTGCCATGGGTGTATGACAGTGGTGTCAGTCTTCGTCCTTGTCCAGCTTTAATGACGCCGAGTTGACGCAGTAACGCAGCCCGCTGGGGGTGGGTCCATCCTCGAAGACATGCCCGAGGTGTGCGCCGCAGTTGTTGCACATGACTTCCACGCGCAGCATGCCGTGACTGGCGTCGGTTTCCGTCCTGATGTCAGCCGATTTCTCCGGGCGTGTAAAGCTGGGCCAGCCGGTGCCGGAATCGAACTTGTCGGCGGAACTGAACAGGGGCGCACCGCAGCAGATGCAGCGATAGATGCCGCTGTCGTGGCAGTCGTGATACTGGCCGCTGAACGGGCGCTCGGTACCCTTGCGCCGGGTTACTTCGTGCGTTTCCGGCGGCAGCACGGCGCGCCATTCGGCATCACTCTTGTTGTGTTTGTCAGTCATGCGGCTCCTCCGCTTGCTTGCCAGTGTAGATACGCGTGCTATCCGCCTGCAATGTTTGCAGGAATTCCCTGGCCGTGGCAATGCCTATTTCGGCCTCGGCGCGTGCCTGCGGGCTGCTGTTGTTCGCGGCCTCGGACTCGGCCCATTGCAGGAATTCGCTGACCGCAGCAGCCTGCTCGTCATGCGGAAGTGATTTCAGGTAATCGCTGGGCCGTGCCCGGATGCGGTTACCGGCTGTCACCTCGAGATTGAACAGCAGCTTCATGCCCTTGTCTGCCTGTCTTCCAGCCCGCTGCGTGCCTGCAGCGCCGGGTGGATACGTACGGTTTTGATCATGTTGTCCCGGATTTGCACGATGTCGACGGGGTGGTTGTCGAGCAGCAGGCTGGTACCCTTTCCCGGGATCATTTCCATGACTTCGATAATCAGTCCGTTGAGCGTCTTGGGGCCGTCCGTGGGCAGCGCCATGCCGAGGGTGCTGTTCAGCGCCCGGATGGTGATCGAGCCGTCCACAATCCAGGTGCCGTCCTGCTGCGGCACGATGTCCTCGATGTGCGCTGTCGGATCCGAGGTGAATTCGCCGACGATCTCTTCCAGGATGTCTTCCAGCGTCACCAGCCCCTGGATCTCCCCGTACTCGTCCACGACGAAGCCGAGGCGGCGGTGCTCGCGCTGGAAGTTCAGCAGCTGGCGGTTCAGCGAGGTGTTTTCCGGTATGAAATACGGTGAGCGCGCGATGCGCAGCAGTTCCTCGCGGTCCAGCCTGTTCTGGTGCAGCAGCGGCAGTACGTTGCGCATGTGCAGGAAACCGATGGCATTGTTGATGTTTTCCCGATAGAGCGGCAGGCGGGTGTACTGGGCGCTGGCCAGCAGTTTCGTCGTGGCTTCCCAGTCGGCGTCGATGTCGATCCCCGTGATCTCGTTGCGCGGCACCATGATGTCCTCAACCGTGACCTTTTCCAGGTCCATCAGGTTCAGCAGCATGGACTGGTGGCGCTTCGGGATCATGGCGCCGGCCTCGATCACCACGGTGCGCAACTCCTCGGTGGTGAGTGCCTGCGAGGCCGACTCTTCCGTGGAGACGCCGAGCAGCTTGAGCAGTCCGTTGGCAATGATGTTCACGATCCAGACAAACGGATACATCAGCTTCAGCAGCGGGGTGTAGATGTATGCCGCCGGAAAGGCGATGCGTTCGGGATGCAGGGCTGCGAGCGTCTTTGGCGTCACCTCGGCAAACAGCAGGATCACGATGGTCAGCACCATGCCCGCGGCAAACACGAACCCCGTATCGTTGTAGATGCGCAGGGTAATCAATGTCATCAGGATTGAGGCAAGGATATTGACGAAATTGTTGCCCAGCAGTATGAGCCCGATAAGGCGGTCCTGACGCTCCAGCAGCCGCTGGGCGCGCATGGCGCCGGGGTGGCCGCGGTCTGCAAGATGCCGCAGCCGATAGCGGTTCAGCGTCATCAGTCCGGTTTCGGAGCCGGAAAAAAAGGCGGAAAGCACGATGAGGAGCACGAGTGCCGCGATCAGCAGACTCAGCGGGGTATCGTCCAAACGGGGACAGCCTCTTGTTGATTAACCAGCGGCTATAGTACGGAAAAGCCTGCGCTGTGTCAGTCGGGTGCAGGCGGATCAGCGCTTCAGGACCAGCTCCAGGACGAATTTGCTGCCGAAGTAGGCCAGCATCAGGAAAATGAAGCCGCCGATGGTCCAGCGGATGGCGACACGGCCACGCCAGCCGAAGCGCCAGCGCCCCCACAGCAGGATGCCGAATACGACCCAGGCGATGATCGACAGGATGGTCTTGTGCACCAGGTGCTGGGCGAAGATGTCCTCGAGAAACAGGATGCCGGTAACCAGCGCGAGTGTCAGCAGAACATAGCCGGCCGCGATCATCTGGAACAGCAGCGCCTCCATCACCTGCAGCGGCGGAAGGGCGCGAATAAATCCGCCGGGCTGGCGGTTATGCAGGTGCCGATCCTGCATCGCCAGCAGGACGGCCTGGATGACGGCCAGGCCGAGTATGCTGTAGGCAAGCAGCGATGTCAGGATATGGGCGTCCAGCTGCCAGGTGGCGGACTCGGTGAGCAGGTGCCGTTCCGGGTTGACCAGCAGCAGCGCGATGCTCAGGGCAGCCAGCAGGAATACCGGGATGCCGAGATTTTCGACCGGCTCGAACAGGGATGCCAGTATCAGCAGCAGTGCGGTGGTCAGTGCAATCAGTGAGGCCGCGTAGAAAAACCCCAGGTTGAGACCGCTGGATGTGAGGATCGAGGGGTACAGCATGGTGGTATGGATGACGATGGCCCCCAGTCCGATCAGGATGATCTGGTTGCGATCGCAGCCGGTTTCGAGGTTGCCCCGCACCAGCCGCAGCGTCAGCAGGGAGCCCGCAAGCAGGTACAGGGTGATGGCGAGTATACCGGGGAGCAGCGAATTCATGGCGAAATCATCGCATAACTGCGGCGGTCATTGAAGTGCCTGCCGGGAAATGTATGCCGGCTGCCCGGATAAGCATATTTGCAGTTATAATTCCCGCCTTCTTTAGTGCTGCAACGGCAATCCGGGAACAGGGTGTGTGATGTTTGACAATCTTTCCGAGCGACTTTCGAAAACCATCAGGAACCTGCGCGGGCAGGGGCGGCTGACAGACGACGAACATCAGTGATGCCTTGCGCGATGTGCGCATGGCGCTGCTGGAGGCCGACGTGGCGCTGCCGGTGGTGAAGGATTTCATCGAGCGCGTGCGCGTGCGCGCCATGGGTCAGGAGGTGCTGAAAAGCCTGACACCGGGACAGACCCTGGTCAAGGTGGTCAACGATGAGCTCGTCCACACCATGGGTGAGGCCAACGATGCCCTTGACCTCAGTGTGCAGCCTCCCGCCGTGATCCTGATGGCGGGACTGCAGGGCTCCGGCAAGACTACCAGCAGCGCCAAGCTGGCGCGCATGCTGCAGGAACGCCAGCGCAAGCGTGTACTGCTGGCAAGCTGCGATATCTATCGTCCGGCAGCCATCGAGCAGCTGCAGACGCTGGCGCAGGAGGTCGGCGCCGGGTTCTTCCCCAGTTCACCGGACCAGGACCCGGTGCAGATCGCTGTCGATGCCGTGTTGCATGCGCGCAGGCAGCATCTCGACGTCGTGATCATCGACACCGCGGGACGCCTGCATATCGACGAGGCCATGATGGCGGAAATCCAGCAGCTGCACACGGCTGTTAATCCGGTCGAGACGCTGTTCGTGGTGGACAGCATGACCGGTCAGGATGCTGCAAACACGGCGCGCACTTTCAGCGAGGTGCTGCCGCTGACCGGTATCATCCTGACCAAGACAGATGGTGATTCCCGCGGCGGCGCGGCGCTGTCGATTCGCGCCATTACCGGCAAGCCGATCAAGTTCATGGGCGTGGGCGAGAAGATCGCCGCGCTGGAGCCGTTCCACCCGGAGCGCATTGCCTCGCGCATTCTCGGCATGGGCGATGTCCTCAGCCTGGTCGAGGAGGCCGAGCAGAAGGTCGACAAGGAAAAGGTCGCCAGGCTGGCGCAGAAGATTTCCGGTGGCAAGAATTTTGACATGAACGACTTCAGCGACCAGCTGGACCAGATGCTGAGCATGGGGGGGCTTGCCGGCCTGATGGACAAGCTGCCCGGTGCCGGGCAGTTGCCGAAGAATGCCATGCCGGACGACAGCCAGGTGCATCGCATGAAGGCGATCATCAATTCCATGACACCAGCAGGAACGCAGTTTTCCGGCCATTATCAAGGGTTCGCGCCGCCGCCGCATCGCGGCCGGATCCGGCACCCAGGTGCAGGATGTCAATCGCCTCCTGAAGCAGCACCTGCAAATGCAGAAGATGATGAAAAGGATGAAAAAAGGCGGGATGGCGAAAATGCTGCGCGGCCTGAAGGGCGGGGGAGGACCGCAGGGATTACCGTTCTGAAGCGCCGGGGGCGTTCCGCGGTGTCCGGCGTTTGGCGGTTTTGCGGAGGCTGAAAAGAAAAACGGTGGCTGGTGCCACCGTCGAGTTACTGCGCTGTTCGGCTATATGTGATGAGTTCTTGTTGTCTCGGTCTGACCGGAAGCCGGTGCGCAAGGCTGTTATTAGTATTAGGGTGCCATGAGCTTGTTCTGTTTTTGCCGAAGGTACTGCCTCCCCCGAAAAGTCTCTCTTTGTTTCATGCTCACCCTACATAAGGCAATTGCTGTGCCAAGAAAAAAAATACCAGTCGTTAAAATAACTTAGGGGTCATTTGATTGACGCGCCCGGGCGTGTGCAATCGCGATTGGTAAAAAATATCGACACCCGGACTGCGGTACCGGCACCATGCCTTCAGGTAAATGACAATACAAAACATGATGTTGCGCTTGTTTTGCAAGGTGTCATCTGAGGGTGGCAGGCCTGTAATGAATCTCGACAGGTGTCACGGCGAACACCGGGTTGGTCCGGCTTTTCCCCGGCATCTGGTTTAATCACTTGCAGCCCTTCACATTTTCTGTAAATCGCGTAGAATTGCGCGGCTTTTAAGGCGTGTTGCGAACGGCTGGTCCGCTAGCGGCATGAAATGTCCAAGCTGTACAGGAAACAAGTTCTTATGGTGACGATCAGAATGTCACGGGGTGGCGCAAAGAAACGCCCGTTCTACCACATCGTGGTAACCGACAACCGTAACCGCCGGGACGGCAGTTACATCGAACGGATCGGTTTTTTCAATCCGATTGCGACGGGTGGTGAAGAACGCCTCCGGATCGACGCGGAGCGTGCGGACTACTGGCATGCACTGGGTGCGCAGATGTCCGATCGCGTGGCGCAGCTGTTGAAGGAAAGCCGGGCGCAGTAGACCCCGGCCCGGGCCGGCACCCGCGGTACCCAATGCGATGGCCGTAGCAAGCCACAGTCAGGAAGCGCCGCTGGTAATGGGGCGCATCGCCGCGCCTTTCGGCGTCAGGGGCTGGGTCAGGGTGGTCACGTTCACGGAAACACCGGGAAACCTGCTGGCCTATTCGCCCTGGTACCTGAAGCGGGAAGATGGCTGGCAGGCGGTCGAGCTTCTCGATGGACGGGAGCACGGCAAGGGCCTGGTGGTGCAGCTGGCGGCTTGTGATGACCGCGATGCAGCCGCCGAGTTGAGCGGAACTGAAATCGGCGTCTACCGGAGCCAGTTGCCGGCGCCGGATAGCGACGAGTATTACTGGAGCGACCTGATCGGTCTGCAGGTCTTCACCACGCAGGACAAACTGCTGGGTGTCGTGGACCACCTGATCGAAACCGGTGCCAACGACGTACTGGTGATTCGCGGCGAGCGTGAATGTCTGGTCCCCTTTATCAGGGAACAGGTGATAAAGTCCGTTGATCTGGAGGCAGGCGTGATCCGCGTCGACTGGGACCCGGATTTCTAGGCGCATGCGAATCGATGTCGTTACCCTGTTCCCGGCCATGATCGAGGGTCAGGCACGCTTACGGCATACAGGGACGCGCCATTGAGAAAGGCCTGCTGCAGCTGGTGACCTGGAACCCGCGGGACTTCAGCCGTGACCGGCACCGTGCGGTGGACGACCGGCCCTATGGCGGGGGGCCGGGCATGGTCATGCAGGTGCAGCCGCTGCGCGCGGCGCTGCACGCGGCCCGCGCGGATGGTGATCCGGCGCACGGTTATTTACCTGTCACCACAGGGCGCCCGTTTTGATCAGGCGCGGGCACGCGACCTGGCGGGAGGGCAGCGGCTGATCCTGCTGGCGGGCCGCTACGAGGGTATTGATGAACGCGTCATCGATCTCGAGGTGGATGAGGAACTCTCGATCGGTGACTATGTCCTCAGCGGCGGCGAATTGCCTGCGCTGGTGGTGATGGATGCGGTGACACGGCTGCTGCCCGGTGCACTGGGTGATGCGGATTCCGCGCAGGAGGATTCCTTCATGGATGGCCTGCTGGATTATCCGCACTATACGCGGCCGGAGGAGATCGACGGCCTGCCGGTGCCCGCTGTCCTCGTTGGCGGGCACCATGCGGAGATCAGGCGCTGGCGTCACAAGCAGGCGCTGGGCAGGACCTGGCTGCGGCGCCCGGACCTGCTGGATTCGCAGCAGCTGGATGCGGAGCAGCAGGCATTGCTGAACGAATTTATCAGCGAATACGAAGCGGGCAATTGAGTGATCAATGGCCCTTTAAAGCAAACAGAGGATCAGGTCATGAGCAACATTATCGAACAGCTTGAACAGGAACAGATGAAGCAGGATATTCCGGACTTCAGCACCGGTGATACTGTCGTCGTGCAGGTCAAGGTGAAGGAAGGCAACCGCGAACGCCTGCAGGCATTTGAGGGTGTTGTCATCGCCAGGCGCAATCGCGGCCTGAACTCGGCCTTTACCGTGCGCAAGATATCTCACGGCGAGGGTGTTGAGCGCGTATTCCAGACGCACAGTCCGTCGATCGCCTCGATCCAGGTGAAGCGCAAGGGTGACGTGCGCCGCGCCAAGCTGTATTACCTCCGTGAACGTTCCGGCAAGTCCGCCCGCATCAAGGAAAAGCTGTCCTAAGACAGGCGGGGTCAACGCCGGCAGCCTTGAACGGGCATCCCTGCAGGGATGCCCGTTTTTTTTGCCTGCAGGGATGGAGGTACATCGCAGGGGAGCGATGCGACTGCAGGGATGGTCGCTACGGGCATCCCCGGCAACTGCGTCCTGCGTTGCCCTAACTCCTGCATCCTTGCAGTCTTGCCCTCTCGCGACACTTGTGCGTCCCTGTATACTGAAGATATGTCGCGGGAGGCGGCGAGAAGGTGAACCCGGTGCGGGTCCCGGCCATGCCGGGCGCGGGGTGTCGCATCGGTTGCGACGAGAGCAGAAAAATGACCGTTCGGAAAATGCTAATATTGTCACGCCAGGCAGCAGAAAGACGGGGGCGGGCCAGATGAACCAGATTGTATGCGACTATTCCATTGTGCTGGACTCACCGCTGGGCCGGCTGGGTGTCTGCCTGCAGGCCGGGCATGTGACCCGGCTGAATTACCTGCCAAAGACCTGGCGCCTGCGGCCGGCCACCACGAAAATGGAACAAGGTGTCGTGCAGCAGCTGGAATCCTATTTCTCGGATCCGCGCAGTCGCTTCAAACTTCCGCTCGAGATGCACGGCACACCATTCCAGTTGCGTGTCTGGCAGGCACTGCAGACCATCCCTGCCGGCACGACCGTCACCTACGGGCAACTGGCCGAGCGACTCGACAGCGGGGCGCGGGCCGTGGGCAACGCCTGCCGGCGCAATCCCGATCGCGATCATCGTGCCCTGCCACCGGGTCACGGCTGCCTCCGGTATCGGCGGCTATTCCGGCAAATCCGATGGTCCGCCGCTGGTGCGCAAGCAATGGCTGCTGCGGCATGAAAGTCGAGAGCAGGGCTTGAAAACCGCCTGATTCGACCCCATTGCAGGAACTGATCCGCGGTATTCAGCATTCTGCCATGCGCAGGCATGCATGAGAGCCGCTTCTGTTATTCACCAGAAAATCCAGAGGAATAGCCGGTATGTCAGTCGATACCCAGAAGGAAACGCTTGAATTCCAGACCGAGGTGAAGCAATTGCTGCACCTCATGATCCACTCGCTGTATTCCAACAAGGAAATCTTCCTGCGCGAACTGGTTTCGAACAGTTCGGATGCCTGCGACAAGCTGCGCTTCGAGGCGCTGGCGAATGACAAGCTCTACGAGGGGGACACCCGCCTGCAGATCCGTGTGGACTTCGACAAACAGGCCGGCACGGTCACGGTTACCGACAACGGTATCGGCATGACCCGGGATGAGGTGGTCGAGAATATCGGCACCATCGCCAAGTCCGGCACCCGCCAGTTCTTCGAGTCGCTGACCGGGGACCAGGCGCAGGATACGCAACTTATCGGACAGTTCGGCGTCGGTTTCTATTCCTCCTTCATCGTTGCCGACAGGGTCACCCTGACGACCCGGCGTGCGGGATTGCCGGTTGAGCAGGGCGTGAACTGGTCCTCGACCGGTGATGGCAGCTACACCCTGGAAACCATTGAAAGACCGGAGCGTGGCACCACGGTCGTGCTGCACCTGCGTGAAGGCGAGGAAGAGTTCCTTGAGGCGTATCGGCTGCGCAGCATCATCGCCAAGTATTCCGACCACATTCCGCTGCCGATCGAAATGCGCAAGGCGGCGGGCGGTGAGGAGCAGGAACAGGAACAGCAGGAAGAATACGAGGCAGTCAACAAGGCCTCGGCGCTGTGGACCCTGCCGCGCAAGGACATCTCCGATGAGGAATACAGGGAATTCTACAAGCATGTCGCGCACGACTTCGAGGATCCGATGAAGTGGGTGCACAGTCATGTGGAGGGGGCGCAGTCCTACAAATCGCTGTTCTACATCCCGGCGCGTGCGCCATTCGATCTCTACGACCGCGACAGCCGGCACGGCATCAAGCTGTACGTGCGCCGCGTCTTCATCATGGATGATGCCGAGCAGCTGATGCCCTACTACCTGCGTTTCGTGCGCGGCCTGGTGGACTCGGACGACCTGCCGCTGAACGTGTCGCGCGAGATCCTGCAGCACAACAAGCTGATCGACACCATCCGCTCGGCATCGATCAAGAAGATTCTCGGTCTGCTGGAAGGCATGGCGCAGGAGGAAGCGGAGACCTATGCAACCTTCTGGACACAGTTCGGCAGGGTCCTGAAGGAAGGTCCGGGCGAGGACTTCGCCAACCGCGAACGCATCGCGAAACTGCTGCGCTTTGCGTCCACGCAGGCAGACACCGATGCGCAAACGGTTTCGCTGGATGACTACATCGGGCGCATGAAAGACAGCCAGGAAAAGATCTACTACATCACCGCCGACAGTTTCGCGGCTGCGAAGCACAGTCCGCACCTGCAGATCTTCCGGCGCAAGGGCATCGAGGTGCTGCTGCTGTCGGACCGCGTCGACGAATGGCTGGTGGCCCACCTGAACGAATACGCCGGCAAGCCACTGGCATCCGTCGCCAGGGGTGAACTGGACCTCGACAAGCTGGCGGACAAGGATGAGCAGGAAGCCGCGAAGCAGTTCGAGGGCGAGTATGCCGACCTGGTCAAGCGCATGCAGGACGTGCTCAAGGAGCGGGTCAGGGAGGTGCGGGTCAGCCAGCGCCTGACGGATTCCCCGTCCTGTCTGGTAATGGGCGAGCACGACATGGCTGTACACATGCAGCAGATGCTGCGCCAGGCAGGGCATGAGGTGCCGGTCAGCAAGCCTGATCTGGAAGTCAATCCCGCACACCCGCTGGTCAGCCGTCTGAAGGACGAGACCGACGCTGCGCGTTTTGCGAGCTGGTCGAATGTGCTGCTGGACCAGGCCATGCTGAGTGAGGGCGGGCAGCTGGATGACCCCGTCGCTTTCGTGAACCGCTTGAACGACCTGCTGCTGGAAATGACCGGGTAGTATGAACGCTCCCGCGTCGTGCGGGAGCACCCCGGCGCGCGCGCAGCGGACACGGGAGGGAATAGATGGACAGGCCCGTACTGCTGGCCACGGTATTCACGGATTACATCTGTCCCTTCTGCTACGTGGGCGATGTGCGGCTGGAACGGCTGCGCGAACACTTCGACCTGAAGATCAACTGGTGTTTTCTGGAGATACATCCGGACACGCCTGCCAGCGGCATGCCGGTGCGGGAACTCGGCTACTCCGATGGCCTGTGGCGGCAGATGATGGACAATCTCAACGCCATGGGCGCGGCAGAAGGCATCCGTTTCCGGGAACACGATTTCACCACCAATTCGCACCGCGCGCTGCTGCTGGCCGAGGCCACCAGGGAAGAGGGTGCGGCGGTGTTCTACCGCCTGCACCGGCGCCTGTTCACGGCATATTTCACCGAGGGCCTGAATATCGGTGACGTGGCGGTGCTGCGGTCACTTGCGGCGGAATGCGGCGTGGCCGCCGGCACGGTCGAGCGCGCCTGGCAGGAGGAGCGTTATGAACAGCAGCTGCAGCGTTACCTTGCCGGTGCGTACGAACTGGAGGTGCGCGCTACCCCCACTATCTTTTTCGGCAGGGAAAACCGCCTCAACGGGGCCTTGCCCTTCGAGGCCTTCCTGCGGGCAGCGCGGGCCGGTGCCGCGGCGCAGCAGGCGGAGGCGGCAGGGTTGGCAGTCAAGCCGGAGGAACCTTGAGATGCCGGAGTGCGGCAGGATGGATTGCTTGCCCGACTGGCGGTTGTGATGATCTTTGGCTATTAAAACCAGGCACATGAAGGCATCACCCGGCGACAACCGATCCATGCGCCTCGACAAGTGGCTGTGGGTGGCGCGCTTCTTCAAGACACGGGCACTTGCCACGGCAGCAATCAGCGGGGGCAAGGTGCATGTCAACGACGACCGCGTCAAGCCGGCGCGCCGGATCGCTCCGGGGGAATCCCTGACGATACAAAAAGGTCCCTATCGCTTCAGCGTGACCGTTGCAGGGCTTTCAAGCCAGCGGCGGCCGGCGGAAGAGGCGCGCACCCTGTATACGGAATCGGAGGACAGCGTGGCGGCACGCCGCAGCCTGCATGACGAGCGCAGGCTGCAGGGGCATGCAGGACAGCACGAGCGCCGTCCGGACAAGCGCACCCGCCGCCTGATCCACAAATTCAAGCAGCAGCAATAGCATTCCTGGCTCGGAAATAACGGATACCGGCAGGTTGCGCCGGGTGCCATAATATCCGTCGTCATCAAGTTGAAAAATCACCAGGCCAGATCATGGACAAACCCGTCACCCCCCTGTTGACCGTCGATATCATCATCGAAATGCAAGACCGTCCCGGTCGGCCCATCGTGCTGATCGAGCGCAGGTACCCGCCACCCGGCTGGGCGTTGCCCGGCGGGTTCGTCGATGTCGGTGAAACCCTGGAGGCTGCCGCGGTGCGTGAGGCAAAAGAGGAAACCTGTCTCGACGTGACGCTGCTGCTGTTGCTGGGGAATTATTCGGATCCCCGCCGCGATGCGCGTGGTCATACCGCCAGCGCGGTGTATATTGCGTCTGCAACCGGCGAGCCCCGGGCGGCGGACGATGCAAGGCACCTGGCATTGTTTGATGCGCGCGATTGTCCCGTGCTGGCATTCGACCACGGGCTGATTATCCGCGATTACCTCGTGTGGAAGGAAAACGGCCGGCTTGCTCCGCTGCGCCAGATGTCGGGTCAGGCAGGAGAGGTCACCTGACCGTGATAGCGCTTGGGGTGCTCCTAAACTTACTATCAGCACCTGTAGGAGCGGTCGCCTGACCGCGATGCGGTATTCAGGTAATCGCACCGAGTGGCGGTGCTCCTGCAGGTCTCACTTTTGGTGTAGGAGCGGTCTCTTTATGCCCGTTCTTTGGGTACTGACCGCGATTGCACTACTGCGGCAGGCGATGCACCTCGATAACCGTATGTACGATGCCAAGGTCTCCGGGGATCAGATCCTTGTAGTGCTGCGGCGATTGCGGTGAATTGCTCACAACAGCCAGCGAGGCTGAATAGATACCCGGTCCGATGGACCAGATATGCAGGTCGGCGACCCGGTTGCCATCAACGCGCTCGATTGCGGCCCGGGTTCGTTCCAGCATGGGATCCGGTGCCTGATGATCCAGCAGGATCCCGCTGGTATCGCGAATCAGTCCCAGCGACCAGCGTGCCACCAGGACGGCGCCGACGACGCCCATCACCGGATCCATCCAGTACAGTCCCAGGAACTTGCCCGTCAGCAGGGCGAAGATTGCCAGCAACGAGGTAAGGGCATCCGCCAGGACGTGAATATAGGCCGCGCGCAGATTGTGGTCCGTGTGGCCGTGGTGGTGCGGGTGGTCGTGATCATGATCGTGATCATGGTCGTGATCATGGTCGTGATGCTGCTCCCCCAGCATCAGCATGCTGACGCCATTAACGACCAGACCCAGTACCGCAACGACGATTGCCTGGTTGAAAGCGATTGAGACCGGGTTGAACAGGCGATTGACGCTTTCCCCTGCCATCAGGAGTGCGAACAGGGCGAGCAGCACGGCGCTGGTATAGCCGGCGAAGGCGTTCACCTTGCCGGTCCCGAAACTGAAGCGCGAATCCGCCGCGCGCCGCCGGGTATAGATGTAGGCAATGGTCGCGATGCCGAGCGCGGCCGTATGCGAGCCCATGTGCAAACCATCCGCCAGCAGCGCCATGGAGCCGTAGGCGAGGCCCGTGGTGATTTCGATCACCATCATCGTCGCGGTGATCACGATAACCCAGAGGGTGCGGCGCTCGCCCCGCCTGACCATGTCCTGGCCAAAGACATGGTCGTGTTGCCAGTGCTGTGTGGCTTTGGTATCCATTGCGCCCGCATTATATCGCAGAGCCCACTGGCGGACAGTGTCCATTTTGGAGGGTGATCCTGCTGCAGGAACCGGCTGGCGGCAGCCTGTCAATTCCGTCGCAGCTTGTCCGTCAGGGCAATCGGTGTGGGGTAGCGCAGGACCACCAGGTAGGTGGAGGCGAAGAAGGTCAGCAGGGTCGTCAACTGGATAAGGTAACTGGCCTCGATACCAATGAGTCCCCGCTCCAGAGCGAGTATCGAGACCAGCAGCGAGAATTCACTCAGCTGCCCGAGGCGTGCACCGACCTCGCTGGCGCGTTTGTCGGTCTCGCCGGATCGTGCCAGCAGGAATCTGAACACCGGCGGTTTGCCTGCCACTGTCAGCAGCGCAAATACCAGGGCAGGCAGCAGCACGGTTCCCAGCATGTTCAAATCGAAACCCGCACCCAGGGAGAAGAAAAACATCACCAGGAAGAAATCGCGCAGGGGTTTCAGGTTCTCGGACATGTACAGGGAGATCGGGTTGGACGCCAGGGTCACGCCACCGACGAAGGCGCCGATCTCGTGCGAGACGCCCAGTACCGCGGCCACCTCGGCCATGCCCAGACACCAGCCGATGGCCAGCAGGAAGATGTATTCCCGGAAGGTGTCGAATTTCTGCAGCAGCGGCAGCAGCACCTTGCGCACGATGAGCATTGCGCCGCCGATCAGCAATGGAAGCGCCAGTACCGGTTTCGCGAATGACCAGATTGAATGCTCCAGGGTCGCGCTGCCCTCGATGAACAGCAGCAGCAGGATGGCAATGAAGTCCTGCAGCAGCAGGATACTGATGATGATCTCTCCGGTGCGCTGGTGGTGCAGCACGGTCGTGGGCAGCAGCTTCACGCCGATGATCGTGCTGGAGAAGATCATGACGGCACCGATCAGCAGCGATTCCCGCAAGGCGTGGCCGAACAGCATGGCAAGCAGCGTTCCGCTGCACCAGAAAACAAGGCTGCTGGCCAGTGTGACCAGGATGGTCTTGCGCATGAGCAGCAGAAATTCGCGGGGATTGAGTTCCAGTCCCATGAGAAACAGCAGGAACATGATGCCGATATGCGCAATGTCACCGATCACGTCCGGATCGTTCACCAGGCCCAGAACGGAGGGACCCAGCAGTACGCCCAGCAGTATATAAGCCACCAGCAGTGCCTGACGCGCATACAGCGCAGCCGTGGCAAGCACGGCGGCCCCGGTAAAGATCAGGAATATGGTAAAGACGATGTCCTGTTGCATCCTCGTTCTGTTCCTCCCCGGCCCGGAACCTTTTTGCGCCACCCGTTAGCTAGCATAGAAGCGGGTGTGCGGAAAATATACAGCGGGGTGCAGGGACGGGCGTGGTGCGGCGGCTTGCCTGGAATCATGCCGGCACCTGCGGGATTAGAACGGCCAGATCAGGGGTACCAGCCCGATCGTGACCAGGCCCACCAGCAGGGTGAGTGGCACGCCGATACGCACGAAATCTGCAAACCGGTAGCCGCCGGCGTTGTACACCATCAGGTTCGTCTGGTAGCCGATGGGGGTGGCGAAGCTGGCAGAGGCAGCCACCATGATGGTGATGGCGAACGGCATGATGTCTACATCCATGTGATGTGCAGCTGACAGCGCAATGGGGAAGGCCAGCACTGCCGCGACATTGTTGGTCGCGACGGAGGTCAGCAGTGCGGTGGCGCTGAACACCAGCACCAGTGTGGCCAGGGGATTGCCACCCGCCAGACTGATGATGTCCTCAGCCAGGATGCCGGCCGCGCCGCTCTTTTGCAGTGCCGCGCCGACGCCGAACGAGGTGGCGATGACGATCAGTACCTGCCAGTCCGGTGCCTGTCGCGCCACCCGTCCGCTGGTGCAGCCCGTCAGGATCATCATGCCGGCGGCCACCAGGGCAGCTTCCAGCATGCTCAGCAGTCCGCTGGCCGCCAGCACCACCATGCCGATGGCAATGGCCAGCGCCACCGGGGCGCCCTTGTGATTGGGCGGGTGAAACCCGCCGACCTCACTCACGAGCAGAAAGTCCCGCGTTCTCCCCTGGCGGCAGCTGAAGTCGGGTCGTGCCTCGAGCAGCAGCGTGTCACCCGGACGCAGTACCATGTCGCCGATCTTGCCGCGCAGGCGCACGCCGTTGCGGGCCAGGGCAATGATGACGGCCTGGTACTGGGTGCGGAAGCGGCCCTCGCGAACGCTCTTGCCCACCAGCGGGCAGGTGTCCGACAAAACCGCCTCGAAAAAACTGCGGTCCTTGCGGGCGCCATCC
Organism: uncultured Gammaproteobacteria bacterium; assembly: GCA_963824045.1. GTDB lineage: Bacteria > Pseudomonadota > Gammaproteobacteria > UBA9214 > UBA9214 > UBA9214. The sequence continues at coordinate 118,806 of CAWGNW010000009.1, forward strand.
AGTTTCAGTACCTGGTCCGTCGCGGGCAGGAGGCCGCGAATGCGGTGCAGGTCGACCACGGACTCGATGGCGCCGACGAAGATAAGCCGGTCCCTGGCCTGCAGGCGTTCCTGCGGTTCCACGGCCGGCAGGATGACACCGTCACGTTCGATCTCGGCGAGGAACAGCCCGGGGAGGGCGCGCAGTCCCGCGCTCTCGATGCTGCTGCCTTCCAGCGCGCTGCCTGGTTCCACCCGCATTTCCGCCATGTATTCACGCATGTTTTCACCATGCGCGAGCGGCTCGGTGCGCGCGGGGAGCAGCCGCCCGCTGAACAGGAATACGAATAACAGCACACTCACGGCGACAGGCAGGCCGATCCATGTCAGATCGAACATCTGCAGTCCAGGGGAACCTGTCTGCTCCACCAGCAGGCCGTTGACCACAAGGTTGGTGCTGGTGCCGATCAGGGTACAGGTGCCGCCGGCGATACTGGCGTAACTCAGGGGGATCAGCAGCTTCGACAGGTCCAGGTCATTCCGCCGTGCCCATTCCTTGACCGCGGGCACGAACACGGCCACCACCGGCGTATTGTTGAGAAATGCGCTCAGGGCGGCTGCCGGCATCATCAGACGCGCCTGTGCCTGGTGGGTATTACGCGGCCGCCCCAGGATGTGCTGCACGATCCAGCCGATGGCGCCCGTTTCGGTCAGGCCGCTGACGACGACATACAGCACCGCCACGGTCAGCATGCCCTGGTTTGCGAACCCGGCCAGTGCCTCGTCAGGCAACAGGACGCCGGATACCAGCAGCAGGGTGAGCCCGGCCGACATAATGATGTCTGTCGAAATCCGGGTGAATGCCATCATGGCGAAACAGCCCGCGACCACGGCCAGTGTTAACCAGGCTTCCCAACCCATGTCATTGAATCCGAATGCTGCTGTGATTTGTGTCCGGGGTATGAAACACCCATTCCGGTGCCGATTCAATCGCTAAAGCAAAACGGCAGGTTGCAGCCTGTACCCGCAAGATGCAATACGGAGATGCCGGCACATGGCGCAGGAATGCCTGTCCGGCAACGCTGCGGCGCGCGCACCCGCTGTCGTGCCGCACCCGGTTTGGTGTTATATACTGCGCGACTGGCCGCTCTGGAGCATGTAAGTGGATATTCACCTGACACCATACGAAATCCGCGTGATTGGCTGCCTGCTTGAAAAGCAGCGTACCACGCCCGAGCAGTACCCGCTGTCGCTCAATGCCATCACCAATGCCTGTAACCAGAAAAGCAGCCGTGACCCGGTGCTGGAACTTGACGAGGCAACGGTGCAGGACACGATCGATGCCCTGATGAAGAAGCACTTTGTCACCGAAAAAAGCGGCTTCGGCAGCCGGGTCACCAAGTATCAGCATCGCTTCTGCAATACCGAGTTCGGTTCCCTGAAATTTTCCGAGCAGGAAACCGGGATCGTGTGCGTGTTGCTGCTGCGCGGTCCCCAGACGCCGGGGGAACTGCGCACCCGCACCGAGCGCCTGTGCAAGTTCCGGGATGTCGGCGAGGTCGAAGCGACGCTGGATCAGCTCATGCAGCGCGACGACGGTCCCTTTGTGGCGAAACTTCCCCGCGAACCGGGAAAGCGCGAATCCCGGTTTGCGCATCTGTTTGGCGACGGGGCAGACATGCAGGATATTGACTTGCCTGCTGCTGTGGATTCAGACGTCCCTGGTTCGGATGCCGGGCGCATGGAACAGCTTGAGCGGCTGGTAAACCGCCTGCAGGATGATGTGGCGAGCCTGAAGGCGCGGCTCGACAGGATATCACCGGAGCAGGATTCCGGCGGTTTGCCGGAAAGCCCTGTCCCGGGCGATTCCAGCCAGGATTAACAGGGAAGTTGCAAAATCCCGGGGACGTACAGAACGCTGCACATTCGGTGGCTAGTGCCCGCCAGGGTTCCAGTAAGTAAATCCCCCTATTTATCAACGTGCGAGCCTGTAGTATGTTTTGCATGGCCGTCAGGAATAAAAAATAACATTTGGCCGAAACAAGCAAAACAATCTGTTCGGAGAGTCGCCATCATGTTCAATTGCCCACACTGCGAGAAACCCGGTATCCCGCCGCTGCGCAAGGCGATACTGAGTCCCGGCCTGCTCGCGACCTGCAAGTCCTGTAGCGGGCTTTCCGGTATCCGCTATTCAGCGTGGTTGACTGCCATGCTTCCCGGCTCGGTGCTCATGATCGCAGCCCTGTTTGTGGAATCCGGCGCGGCTGAATGGTCACTCAATATCATCGGGTTGATCCTGATGGTCGTGGTGCCCTGGCTGTTCGCCCCCTTGCACATGGAATGAACAGCAGCTGTTGCGGGGGCATATTGTGTAATGCGCCGCATGTCCGGCGGCATGCCGGGATGGGTCCTGCATGCGGATCCTGAACAGGAGGTCCTGACAGGATCGAAGACGATCCGGCCCGGATGTTCAGTATTCGGGACTGGATGGCCGGACCCCGGGATTCACACTGCCGTCGAACGTCAGTGTCAGGCGAGCTGCAAAACGGCGACGCCCGGCAGGTTTTCCGCAGTTCCCGGCGAACAGCGGCACCTGCTCCACGGCGTCGGGATCGGCCACTGCCGGTTGCCCGGATCTCGATTCCCGGGGGAGTCGTGAATACGGCAACTTGAGTATCAGGAAGTTTGCCTGCTGATAATGCCGGGAACCCCTGCAATACCGGCTCACCCCGAAACCGGCATTCAACGAATGTGTGATGCGGCTGTACACTTGCGGTCATGATTCAGGGGCCGTTCATTTATGTATCAACTGGATGTTGCTTCTGCAGAATTACCAGTGCGATCCCGCCGAGAATCGCTGCAGAGGCAAGCGCCAGGCGCAGGGTGACCGGTTCGCCAAGAAATACGATGCCACCCAGGGCCGCAATGACCGGCACACTAAGCTGTACTGTTGCAGCATTGGTTGAATTCAGGGCGGGCAATGCCGTGTACCAGATGACGTAGCCTATCCCGGATGCCAGCGCACCCGACGCTATCGCATACCATAACCCGGTATTATCCAGAGATACGCTGCGAAACAGTACCAGGCTCAGCGCCAGGGATATCGGGACAGTTCGCAGGAAATTACCCGCCGTGACTCTGGTGGGGTCGCCCGCACCTTTCCCGCGCAAGGAATATACGCCCCAGGCTGCACCGGCACCCAGCATCAAAATGGAACCGTATAGTGGCGGTGCCGAGAGCCCTGGCAGTAGCAGACCGACAAGCCCCGCGAAAGCGAGCATAAGCCCGGTGAGTTGCCGTTTCCGCAGACGTTCCCCCGCCAGAATGCCATGTCCGATCATCGTTGCCTGGACAGCGCCAAAGAGCAGAAGTGCTCCGGTTGCCGCAGGCAGGCTGATGTAGGCAAATGAGAAGCCCGCGGCATAAACGAACAACGCCCCTGCCGATAGCCAGTTTCCCTCGCCCTGTGTAGCGTGCCCTGGTCGCACCACCAGCCAGAGCACGACTGCCCCGGAGATCAGCCGAATGGTAGTAAAACTGGCTGCATCAATGCCGGTATGTTTGAGCGCGATTCGGCAGAGCAGTGAATTACCGGCAAATGCAATCATTGCCAGCGATGTCAGGGCAATTGTGCGCGCGTATGACATAGTCACAATTCCTTGAAGCATAAAGAGGCCGCTGCTGCAGCAGGATTGATGCAATGATTGGGTGAAGTAAGTGCCATTCTTCCTCCATCCGCCTCGCTACAAACCCCAAAGTCCGACAGGCTTCTAGCCGTCTTTTGCCCTGTCTGGCCTATTCTTCCACCGGTGGCGCCTGCGCCGGTCGCACCTGCTGGCGATAGGCCTTGAGTGCCTGCCGCATGGTCGGGAAGGTGCGTGCCTCCAGGTCCTCGCTGTACAAGCCGACCTGACGCGTCCACTGAATGATTTCCGCCCTGCGTCCGGCGTACACCAGCTTCACGCCGCGCTCGACCAGTGTCTGGTGCAACTCGCGGATCACATAGAGGCCGGTCACGTCCACCTGACTCACGGGTATCATGTCCAGCACGAACCACTTGAGCTCGGGACCCGCTGCGTCGGCCGCACGCAGGGTGCGCTGCTTGAAGTACGCGGAATTGAAGAATGTGATAGGGCCGTCGAAGCGAAAGATCACGATTCCCGGCCAGGTCGTCGCACCCGGGTGGCGCTCCACCGAATGCAGTCCCGGCATTCCCTCGACCTTGCCCAGCACCTCGTCGCGGGGCCTGGCGGCAACCTTGACGAAACGCACCAGCGCCAGCCCCACCGCCACCAGGATGGCATTGATCGCGCCGACCGCCACCACGCCGAACATGGTCAGTATCGACAGCGCGACTTCCTGTTTATCGATTTTCCATATCTCTCGCAGTGTGCCTATGTTGAACAGGGAAAACGCCGCGTACACCAGCACCACGCCGAGTGCAGGGATCGGCACAAACCGCAGCGGATCGGTGAAAAACAGCAGGATAACGGCGAAGGTGGCTGCCGCCACCAGACCCGTCACCTGGGTGCGCCCGCCGGCTGCATCCGCCATAGCCGTGCGGGAATCCGCGCCGGTGATCGCGAAGCCCTGGGACAGTGCCGAGGCGATGTTGGCGGCGCCGAATGCTGCGAATTCCCGATCGACGTCGATCGAATAGCGGTTCTTGTCGGCAAAGCTGCGTGCAGTCAGCATCCCGCTGGAAAACAGCACCAGCGCCAGGCCCGCCGCGCTGGCGATCAGGGTCGGCAGGTGCTCGATGGGGAAGCTCGGAATCCTGAGCGGGGGCAGGCCCGCGGGAACACTGCCGAGGATCTTGACCCCGTGGTCCTCGAGATCCAGCACTGCCACGGCGATGCCCGCAGCGACCATGGCCACCAGCGCCGCCGGGAGCCGGGCGAAAAAGCGTCCGGTAAGAAACAGAACGGCAAAGGTTCCCAGCCCGACGGCCAGCGTCGGGCCATGGGTGTCGGGCAACCTGGACAGGAATTCCAGCAGCCGCGGCACGATGCGGCCCGCCTCGATCGGGAAGCCGAAGATCTTGCCGATCTGGCCCAGCAGAATGCTGATCGCCACGCCGTTAAGGAAACCGACAAGAATCGGCTTGGAGAGGAAGTCGGCAAGTGCGCCGAGGCGCAGGAAGCTCGCGACGATACAGAACAGGCCGGTAAGGAACGCCAGGGTCACCGACAGGGACCAGTACAGTTCGTAATTGCCGCCCGCCAGCGGGGTGACCGATGCCGCGATCATGGCACAGGTGGCCGCGTCGGGATTTACCATCAGCTGCCGCGATGTTCCGAACAGCGCATAAACCATCAGCGGGAGGATGCTGGAATACAGACCCACCACCGGGTTGAACCCCGCAAGCTGGGCGTAGGCCACGGCCACAGGCAGCGCAACCGATGCCACGGACAACCCTGCCACCAGGTCATGGCGAAAGTCGGCGCGGAAGTTATAGTGCAATAGCGCGGGAAGTCCCGGTGCGATGCGCGCCAGCAGGCCGACATTATTGGTTACCGCCTGATCGGCCATACTGATTCGCTCCCTGGTGGTACTCCGTCGCCTACACAACCGCCTGAATCGTAACGGAAGGCCCCGCGGGTGTCGATCCCGGCGGGATCACGAGAAGGTGCTGTCTGTGCTGTTTACCCGCGGGCTGGACACACGCAGGGAATAGTGGTCGGGTTCTTGATTGCTGCCGGATTCATCGTGTAATCCCTCCGCGCAGCAAAACGGATTTGCAGTCTAACGGGGCAGGGCCAGGATGACTGTCGGGTAAGCTGTCTGGGTGCTGCCAGCCGCGGTTTCGGATGGCGGGCAAAAAAGAACCCCGCCGAAGCGGGGTTCCTGGTACCGGTCTGTCCGATGCGGTCTTGATCAGGTGGTAACGTTCGCCGCCTGCAGGCCCTTGGGGCCTTTTTCAATGTCATAGTTGACGGTCTGACCTTCGGCCAGGGTTTTGAAGCCCGAGCCCTGGATGGCGTTGAAATGTACGAATACATCATCGCCGCCGTTGTCCTGTGAGATAAAACCAAAACCCTTGGATTCGTTGAACCACTTTACTTTACCTGTAGCCATATCACTTTTTTACCTTGAATAATTAAACAATTTACGTGTTGCATACAGGTAATGAAACGTGGAATTCGGGGGTGTCACGGAGGAAACAACCAAAACCGCCAACAACAATATCTGTAGCTGCAAACACTATAGGGCAATCGTATCCATAACACCAGAAATATATTTTAATTCTCAGTGAGATAAGCGGGGCATTTTTCCGGCAGGGCGGCGCATGCCGGCCGGGCCTATTTCCTGAAGGTCCAGTACCGACCCCGGGGCGAGTCAACGGCCTCCAGCCCGAAGCGCTGGTCGGCACGCTGCCCGGTCTGCAACAGGGTAGAGATATCCTCCATCATGCGACGGTCCTCGGCGAAATAGGAGTGTCCGAGAATACCGCCCGCGGCATCGCTGGCATCAATGGTTTCCAGCCCCTCGATCACCACGATTCCATCGCCGGATTCGCCGGCGCGCGGATAACCGTGAAAGGCCTTGGATGCCATCAGGGCGCGATCGCTGGAGGAGGCGTACAGCGTCAGGTGAATGCCGGTGCGTGCCAGCCTGGGTCCCATGTCCATGCTGAACACCTCGGCGTCGATATCCGGCGCGATCATGATGATTTCGCGAAACAGCAGCATGTCACTCTCGAGACGCTCGTTTGCCAGTGTCGTCATCGCGCGCCCGATAATGCGATTCCCCATGCTGTGACCGACCAGGTAAATGTGCTGCACCGGGATATTTTCCAGCAGTGCGGCCATCAGGTCCTGGAAATGCGACTGCGCCCATTCCGCATTGGTTTCGTCCACGGTGTAGCCTGTCAGGCTGCCCTGGGAGGGCCAGCTGAACAGCACGACGGGGCCATTGAACTTGAGGTCGGCGGCGAACTGCGCAACGTTACGGGTGGCGTCTGGAAAGTCCACGTTATAGCCGTGCACGAAAATCATCAGCTTGTGTTCCGGGGACGCCTCGACGGCGCGGCCAAGACGTGTGGCGAAATCATCCCGCGACAACCCGGTTACGTCGATCAGCTTGATATGCTTGCTGACATCCTGGCCGGTCTCGAATTTCAGCAGTGACGGTTCCTCATGGTGTCCCATGAGGTGCCCGGGCGGTATGCTGACGCGGGCAGTGCCGAAGTTGATATCACCCCGGGCGCTGCTGAAATACCGTCCGCCATCGCTGTCCGGTGCGCGGTTGGTTACGTAAAACAGATCGAACAGGCGTGGCTCGGGTGAGGCAGCGGGACGGGCAGGGCCTGTGGTTTTCAGCAGGCTGCAGCCGTTGAGGATGGCAGCGAAAACGACAGTCAAAAATATGGCGATCACGCGCCGGGTTCGGTTCGTCATGGCGGTTTGCCCGAAGAGCATGGGGGAATGGCTTGTTGCGTTTGATGGTTATACAGGGTAACGCGACTGATGTGACCGCAGCGAGTGCAATATGTTCCAATGTCATGCGGATACCCCGTGAGCAGCAACTGCACAGGGTGCCGGGAACCGGCTGTAACCGCTCCGCCTGCGCGTCACCGGTTTGATGTCGCTGTCAGTCTGCCGGCAAAACGGCCGGCGGGTAACGCGCAAGTAATACACGAGAGCTCATGAACGAATTCAACAGAAAAATTCTCGTGATCGGCTACGGCGAAATGGGGCAGCCATGGAGTTCCTGCTGGCCGGGCCGGGTGACCTGAGCACGATGGCGACATGTGCCGGCTCGCACCATCATGAACCGGGGCGCCTGTTGCTGCAGGCCGGCAAATCCGAACACAACGAGCCATGATTTTCGGTGGCAAAGCCAGTAAGATTCGCCTTCTGCTTTGTCTCCCTTAACGAACCGGACCCAGGAAAGCGCATGCGTCCCGCCCAGCTCCTTACCGTACTAGAAAGAGAATTCCAGGCCGCCCTGCATGGCCAGCATACCCCGGTCATGCTGTGGGGGCCGCCGGGCGTGGGCAAGTCGCAGATGGTGGCGCTGGTCGCGGAGCAGCACGGCATGCCGGTCATCGATATCCGGCTGTCGCAGATGGAGCCGAGCGACCTGCGGGGCATCCCGTTCCGTATCGATGACCGGGTCGAATGGGCAGTGCCGTCGATGCTGCCGGATGCCGAGCGTCACGGCAGGCAGGGCATCCTGTTCCTGGACGAGATCACCTCGGTGCCACCGAGCGTCTCGGCGGCGGCCTACCAGTTGATCCTGGACCGGCGTCTGGGTGCCTACACCGTGCCGAATGGCTGGGCCATCTTCGCCGCCGGCAATCGCCAGGGCGACCGCGGCGTCACCTATACCATGCCGGCACCGCTGGCGAACCGCTTCTCGCATTTCGATGTGGACATCAACCTGGATGACTGGGTGGCCTGGGCCTATGCAAATGGCATGGACGAGCGTCTGATCGCGTTCCTGCGGTTTCGCCCGGAACTGCTGTTCGAGTTCGATCCCGCTCACAACCCGGTGGCCTTTCCGTCACCGCGCTCGTGGGAGTTTGCCCATCGCGCCCTGCAGAAGTTCGGTGACGTGCCGGACCTGTTGACGGGGTCGCTGCAGGCCTGCGTCGGACCGGCGGCGGGAATCGAGCTGTCTGCCTTTGTCGATAACCTCGACAAGCTGCCGGACATCGATGCCATCGTGCGGGGTGAAAAGGTGACGGTGCCGCGAGAAACCGATCTGCAGTATGCCGTGGCCGCAGCCCTGGTCGGACGCGCGATCCGCGCGAAGCAGGAAAGCAATGCCGCGGAAATCTATGGCAATATCCTGGACTTCGCCGGTACCTTCCCGCAGCGCGAGATGGGCGTCATGCTGGTCTCGGACATGTACCGCGCTATCGGCCAGGACATCTTCAACGTGCCGCAGTTTTCCCGCTGGGCGAACATCGTCGCCGACGTCATGCTCTATGACCACTGAGCCCTGCCGGGCGGCGCGGTGCTCAGGTGTTGCCGGCGATTTCTGCCGGGACGAAGTCCCTGGCGATGCGCTTGGCAAGGGTGTAGATGCGCCGCAGGTGCTCCAGCATTCCCATTTCCAGCTGCACCAGCTCCAGGTGCCGGGGTTCCCTGATCGCGATACGCTCTGACTGGCGTTGCAGGGCAAGATCGGACAGGTGCCGGATTTCATCCTTCAGGGCGATCACTTCGGCTGCGGCGTTTTCGTCATTTTCGCGGATTGCCCGAATGAGGGTTCCGACAGCCAGCACGACTTTCTCACCCAGTTCCCGCAGCAGCAACCGGGTGCTTTCGCTGGGCTGCATATCGCTGTTTAAATAGTCATTGCCGAGAGTCGCGAGGTCGGTCTCGATGATATCCGCCAGGCTTTCCAGGTTGATGGTGGCGCTCATCAGCGACTGGAATTCTGCACTTTGCCGGTCCGTCAGGACGTGCTGGCGGATCTCGCTCAGGTATTCCAGGATCGCCTCGTTGAGAATGTCCACCTTGTCATCCATCAAGGTGACTTCTTCCAGTTTGTGCCTGTCCCGCAGCAGGAAGCCCTCATCCAGGCGAGCCAGCATGTCGGTGATGATTTCACCCATGTGACCGAGTTCGAAGCGCACGCGTTCCAGTGCCATTGAGGGGATATCCAGCATTTCGCTGTCCAGGAATTTTGGCTGCACAATGATCTTTTCCGCCCCTGCCGGTTTCTCCGGCACCAGCCGTTCCACCAGGCGCGCGAAACCGGTGGTGAAGCCGAGGAACAGCAGGGTGTTGGCGACATTGAACACGGTGTGGGCGTTGGCGATCTGGCGCGGGACTTCCGCGGCCATGCGTGCCTTGCCGCTTAACTCCGGTGCGGCCGGCGAGATGGCGACAACGAAGTCCGCCAGCTGCGGAATGAAGAGTATCCACACCAGCACGCCGGCAACATTGAACATGATGTGCACCACAGCCGCGCGCAACGCGTCCGTTGGCTTGCCGATTGCGGCCAGCAGCGCCGTGACGCAGGTGCCGATATTCGCGCCGAAGGCCAGCGCGATACCGGCCGGCAGGGTGATCAGGCCGCCTGTCGCCATAACGATGGCGATACCGGTGGTGGCGGCCGAGGACTGCACCAGCCCGGTAAATACGGCGCCCACCAGAATACCCAGCAGCGGATTCTCCATGCGGCTCATCAGGTCGATGAACGGCTGATAGGTGCGCAGCGGATTCATGGCATCGCCCATGACGCCCATGCCGTAGAACACCAGGCCCAGCCCCATGATCATGGCGCCGTAGTGGCGGGTCTTTTCCTGCTTCGAGGTGAACAGCATGAAGAAGCCTGCCGTGACCATGATGAGTGCGTACTGGGTCACGTTGAAGGCGACGATCTGTGCCGTGAAGGTGCTGCCGATGTTGGCGCCCATGATGATGCCGACCGATTGCGAGAGGGTCATGAAACCGGCCGAGATAAAACCCACCACGAGCACCGTGGTCACCGAGGAGGAATTGAGTATGGCGGTGACGAAGGCGCCGGTGAGGGCACCCATCACGCGGTTTCTGGTGAGACGCGCCAGCACGTCCTTGAGCGTGTCGCCGGCGGCGGCTTTCAGGCCCTCGGACATCTGCTCCATGCCAAAGAGGAACATGGCAAGGCCGCCGAAGAGTCCCATGAGCAGGGTCAGCCAGTCGATGGCGGCCGCTTCTTGCGGCGCCTGTGCGAGCGCCGGCAAGGCATGTAGCAGCGCCATGATGCCAAGCACGACAAGGGTATTCCGGGCGGCGTGCTGCCCGTATCGCAATCCGGGTGAAATCATGTCATGGCTCCTCTGTTGTTGTGTTTCCCGGCCGTTCTGCCTGTTTTTCATGCCGGCCCGAATGAGAGGGTGAAGACGCTGCCGGAAAGGTGAATAATAATGCTTAATCTATCTTGCGAAAGGAGTAATTCCGGGAAAGGCGATGACGGATGAACTTGAAACCAAGCTCAGTGCAGCCCGTACCCGGCTGATTCTCGATCGCCCGTTCCTGGGTGCGCTGGTGCTGCGCATGCCCATGCAGGCGGCGGACCCCAAATGGTGCAAGACCATCGGCACCGACGCGCGTGCCTTCTATTACAACCCGGAATACATCGCCAGCCTGACCCTGGAGCAGACACAGTTCGCCCTGGCGCACGAGGTGCTGCACTGCGCGCTGTCGCATTTTGCGCGGCGTGAACACCGGGTCAGGGAACGCTGGGACATCGCCTGTGACCTGGCGATCAACCCCATCCTGATCAAGGAAGGCATGACGGCAGTGCCGGGGGCGCTCTTCAACATCGGCTATGAAGGCATGATGGCCGAGGAAATCTATCCCCTCATCAAGGACAACGAGGAACAGCAGCCGCACGACGAGCATCTCTATGGCCAGGATTCGCAGCGTTCCGGTGAGTCGGGCAACGCCGCAGCACGGCTGCCGGACGAGGTCAATGATGCCGGGGAAAGCGGCGGTGCCGGCGCAGGGCAGAGTGCCGCCGCTGCGCCGCCGGAACCGCTGGGCGAGGCCGAGAAGGAACAACTTTCCATCCAGTGGCGCCAGCGTCTCGCCGGCGCCGCACAGCAGGCCATGCAGGCCGGCAAGCTGGGCGGTTCGCTGCGGCGCCTCGTGGACCACCTGCTGCAGCCGCAATTGCCCTGGCGTATGCTGCTGGCGCGCTACATGACCGCGGTCAGCCGGGATGATTACAGTTATATGCGGCCGTCACGGCGTGAAGGCGAGGCAATTTTCCCGAGCCTGCGCAGCAGCCAGGCGGAGATCGTGGTGGTGCTGGATACCAGCGGCTCCATCAAGATGCAGGAGATGCGCGAGTTCGTGACCGAGGTGGATGCCATCAAGGGGCAGCTGCGTGCCCGCATTACCCTGCAGGCCTGCGATGCGGAGCTGTCCGCTGCCGGCCCCTGGATCTACGAGCCCTGGGAGGAGTTCACACTGCCGACCGGTATCCGCGGCGGTGGCGGGACCCGCTTCACACCGGTGTTCGAGTGGCTGGAGCGGCAGGGTGAAACGCCGGATCTGGTGGTGTATTTCACCGATGCGGAAGGTGAATTTCCCAAGCAGGAACCGCGTACGCCGGTACTGTGGCTGGTCAAGGGCAGGGCGAAGGTGCCCTGGGGGCAACGGGTGCAGTTGAACTAGGCGGCGCCTTGTCATCCTGCGGGCGTGGCAGTCCGCCCTGTCTGCACTTCGTCTCATTTAACAATGGCAACTATCTGAATTGCATGAATCTGTTGCCTGTCTGTCTGGCGCCTGGCTCGCCGCTGCCGGCGCAACGGTCTGATAAAACAACTCCATCCCCCTATTCATTCAGTTATGTGGTCATTCAGCCACCGGGCAGGGATAATACCCGCCACTTTTTCAGGTAAGTGCGTTTAACCAAGGAGAACAACTATGCGGGTAATTCTGTTGGGTGGACCGGGCGCCGGCAAGGGCACACAGGCCAACTACATCAAGGAACGTTACAATATTCCCCAGATTTCGACCGGCGACATGCTGCGCGCCGCCGTCAAGGCCGGGACTCCGCTGGGTGTGGAAGCCAAGAAGGTGATGGATGCCGGTGGTCTGGTGTCCGATGACATCATCCTCGGTCTGGTCGACGAACGCATCAAGGATCCCGATTGCGCGAACGGCTACCTGTTCGACGGTTTCCCTCGCACCCTGGCCCAGGCCGATGCGCTCAGGGACAAGGGCGTGAAGATCGACGCCGTGGTCGAGATCGACGTCGATGACAAGGAAATCATCAAGCGCATGAGCGGCCGCCGCGTACACCTGGCATCCGGCCGTACCTACCATGTGGTCTTCAACCCGCCGCAGGAAGAGGGCAAGGACAATGAAACCGGTGAACCGCTGATCCAGCGTGACGACGACCAGGAAGATACGGTGCGCGAACGCCTCAACGTCTACCATGACCAGACCGAGCCGCTGATTGCGTATTACTCGAAATGGGCGGCATCCGGCGAGGCCAATGCGCCGAAGTACGTCAAGATCAACGGCATCGGCAAGGTCGATGCAATTCGTGACGCGATCTTCGCCGGTCTCGACAGCTAAGCGGCAGCCGCCATGCAGCCCGGAAAGGCCGGCACTGCCGGCCTTTTTTTGCCTGCGCACGCAGGACGCCGCTCTGCAGTGAAAGCAGAGCCGTAGCCATGACTTGAGTGAAGAGGCCGCTCCCGGCCTGGCTCGGGCGAGCCTCTCGACCGCTTCGCGGTATCACCTTCTCCTGCCTCCCGCAGCACTTGTACATCCTGTACAGCGCTAGTACAGGCGTGCCTGGACAAGTCAGGGCCCGGACAGGCCGCGGGCTGCTCAAAAATTGTGCACTGGAAATTTCCCGGACCGTCGATGCGTTAAATTGCAGAGTATCCCGGACAGCTGCAAGGCCCGTGGCCGACTGGTGCAACATGATGTCTAGTACCTCCGTACCACTACCAACGTGTGCTGATTTACTGTTACACTTCACGAACGTCAAATATGTGACGTTTCGGGGTCGAATTGCCCCTGCCGGCAGCGCCCGGGACGCTTGAATACAGCAGGTAACGTTGAGGGAAAGCAGGTAGTGTGTGTGCGGATCATTGTCCCGGAGTCTTCTGCTGGACGACGCTCGCCACAGCGGCCTGGATGTCGGCTACAATCCCCGGTACTGACATATGCGTGTGCCGGAAAACAACGATGAGGCAGCAGAACAGGGCTGCGAGACGACATCGAGAAAACCAACAATAATGCAACCGGGCAGAGAGTGTCCGGTGCGCTGCACACGGATGTGCCGGAGTAGTTATGGTTGCGGGTAGAGACAGACCGGAGGAAATCGATCCCAGCGGCGTACGCAAGCTGATGCGTCTGCTTGATCCCCTGCGTGCGTCGCCTGCAGGCAGCGTGATTCACCGCCAGGTCGAGGCCATGCTGGAGGAGATCGCGGCCGATCACCTGAAGGCGGAAATCGCCTACTCGGGCTTCGTGAATGTCCTGCTGGAGTCCTATCTTTCGCTGCTGCCGCCGGGTTCCTCACCGTATGTTCAGCTGAAACTGCTGCAGGCACGCCTGCAGCCACCGCTGACCCCCACCGAGTTGAGCATCCTGAGTGAGTTTGTCAGCCAGTTTGGCGATGAGATGCGGATATCCCGCGAGCTGGACCCGGCACTGATGGTGGCGGCAGTAAGCCCGCTGCTCGCCGCCTTCGGTATTGAATCATTCAGCGGTGCATCTGTGCCGGAAGCTCCCGCGGGACCCGGTCCTGATGAGGCCGGCCCGGGTGTGAGACGACACCAGCACATCTCCCTGCTGGAAGAGGCGCTGTATCCGGATCTCGAGGACGAAGACGAGGACGAGGACGGGTTTCCCGAGCCCTATCAAGGCGAAAGGGCAGCGGACGAACTTCCCGAACCCTATCACGGCGAGGGCGCAGCGGACGAATTTCCCGAGCCCTATCACGGCGAGGGAGCGGAGGGTGAACCAGCCGAAGCGGCGCTGGAGGATGAGGATTACCTCAGGGATGAAATACCTGCCGGCCAGGATCTGAACGCCCTCCATCGCAGTGAACTGGAAGCGCGCCGGGATGACATTGCCAAGCTGCAGTCCACGCTGGGACAGCAGGTGGTCGAGACCATATCCCAGAACGAGGAGTTCGGGGTAATCCTCGAGGTAGTGCTGGCGGAATTGCGCCAGACCGAGGAGGTTTCAGAGATCGAGAACCTGCGCTGGACCCTGATTCGTGAAGTCGAGAAGCTGATGAAAGGGCATAACGAGCTTGCCGACAAACTTGACAATACCCAGCACTACCTGCAGCTGTACGCCTCCGACAGTCGGGAGCTGACTGACGAACTGACCCGGGTGCGGCTGCTGAGCCTGACGGACGAGTTGACCAGTCTGCCGAACCGGCGCGCCTTCATGCGGCGCCTCGAGGACGAAGTGGCACGCGTGCAGCGCTACGGCTTCCCGCTGTCTTTCGTGCTGATCGACCTTGATCATTTCAAGTCGGTTAACGACGAGTACGGCCATGCTGCCGGTGACGAGGTCCTGCGGGTCTACTCCAAGAACATCCTCTCGATTTTCCGCCACCATGACATGGTGGCACGCTATGGCGGCGAGGAATTTGCCGTGCTCCTGCCCAATACCGATTCGGATGGTGCAGTGCGCGCACTCAACAAGGTACGGCGGCGTGCCAATGAAACCCGCTGGCAGACCAATGGAACCATGTCCAACGTGCCGACCTTTTCCGCCGGCGTCTCGCTCTACAAGCCAGGCGAATCCGCCAGCGCCTTCATCGAGCGCGCCGACAAGGCGCTGTATCGCGCCAAGCGCCTCGGCCGCAACCGGATCGAGCTGGATATGACCTACGAGAACGAGGGTGGCCGCGGAATACCGCGGCGCCGCAGCACCGATACCTGATCCGCCGCCGCCCCGGCTGCACGTGTTCGCAGCCTTGCCAGCCTGTATAATCCCGGCACGACTTTACTGCAGGGGTGCTCACGCGATGGCCATTGTAAATCTCACCAAAGATACCTTTAGTGACATTGTTTCCGGGAACGAGACCGTCCTGGTGGACTTCTGGGCGCCGTGGTGCGGTCCCTGTCGCCAGTTTGCACCGGTGTTCGATTCCATGTCCGGGGAGCATCCGGATATCGTGTTCGCCAAGGTGAATACCGAGGAAGAACAGGAACTGGCCGGTCATTTCAACATCCGCTCCATTCCGACGCTGATGGCATTCCGCCAGCAGATCATCGTATTCGTGCAACCCGGGGCCCTGCCGCCGGCCGGGCTTGCGACGGTGATCGAGAAGGTCGGTGAACTCGATATGGACGAGGTGCGCAGGCAGATCGCCGGGCAGGAAAAGGCGGACGGGGGCAAGGCATGATGCCGCGGATATGGGCGGTGCTGTGTGCCGCGCTGCTGCTGGCAGGAGCGGCAGCGGCAGACGAGCAAGTGCGCTATAACCAGGTGCGCCTGCAGACACAGGAGAGCGAGGCGGTCAGCAACGATACCATGCACGTGACGCTGACCGCCTCCGCTGAGGAGCGCGATGCTGCCGACCTGGCCGGCAAGATCAATGCGGACATGGCCTGGGCGCTGGACCTGGCGAAGCGACATGATGCCGTCAAGGTGAGCACGGGCAATTACAGCACCTGGCAAGTTCGCCAGGACAACAAGATGAAGGGCTGGCAAGCCCGGCAGGACCTGATACTGGAGAGCCGCGATACCCGGGTGCTAAGCCAGCTGACGGGATTGCTGCAGGAAAAACTGCAGGTGGATTCGATGGGTTTCAGCGTATCAGCGGAAACCCGCACTGCCGTGGAGAACCGCCTGATCGAAAGGGCATTGCAGGCGTTCAAGGAGCGCGCCGGTCTTGTCGGCAACAAGCTCAGTGCGAGCGGCTACCGCATCGTCGACCTCAATATCGGTACCTTTGCGCAACAGCCGCCCGTCGCCTACCGTGCGCGCGGCATGGTCGCGTCAATGGAGTCCGATGCGGCAGTAGCGACCGAGGGCGGGGAAAGCGACATCCAGGTAACTGTCAGCGGGACAATCGAGCTGATCATGCCCTGATCGCGATGCGGTATTCAATCAGTCGCGCCGCAGGCCGGCGCTCGTGTCCTTCAGGGTGCTCCTACAGGTGCCTTTGCTGAGTGTAGGGGCGGTCACCTGAGCGCGATGCGGTCTTCAGGCAATCGCGCCGAAGGGCGGCGCTCCTACAGGTGCTCCTGCGAATAACCTCGGAAGTGCACGGAACAGCTCAACCTTGTGATATTCAATGCCGTGTTTTCCCGCGGCAATACCAACCCTTGATCAGAGCCAGAGCATGAGTCCGCACTCCAGCGGATGACTCAGCAGTTCATGATAGGGATAGATGCGGATCTTGTAGTGCTGCAGACCGCCGTCCTCGCAGGTGGCGTCAGTGCTGAACAGGTCGTAGTGGAATAGCGTTTTTCTGTCGTCCGATTCTCCCACGCGCTTGAAGGCTGCCTTGCGATGCGGCAGGAATTCACCGTTGGTAGTCTCCTTGCCGATGATGCATTCCACCACGATGTCCTCCGCTGTCAGGCCGTTCAGGTGCACCTTGACCTCGATCGGCAGTGATTCGCCGGAGCAGATTGCGCAGGCGACAGTTTCCGTCAGCCAGGCGTTCACCTGCGGCCAGGCGTCGGCAATGCGCTTCTTCCAGGCCGCAAGCTCCCTTGCGCCGGCCTGACCGTTCGCCTGCATCCTGCGTCCCTGGCGAGCTGCCGGGGAGTAGGACTGGCTGAGGTAATCCAGCGCCATGCGGATGGTGTTGAACTGCGGCAGGATGGTCTTCATGGATGACTTCGATCGTGCTACCCATGCCTCTGGCTCGCCATCACTGTTGCGCGAGTAGTAGGCCGGTATCACCAGGTATTCCAGGATATTCATCAATTCCTGTGCTTCCCACTTGTTGCGGGTTTCCTGGTCGAATTCCGGGTGCGGCGTGATCGCCCAGCCGTTTTCGCCGTTGTAGGCTTCCGCCCACCAGCCATCCAGGACACTGAGGTTGATGGCGCCGTTCATGGCGGCCTTCATGCCGGAAGTGCCGCAGGCCTCCATCGGGTAGTCCGGCGTGTTCAGCCAGACATCCACGCCCGGCAGCAACTCGCGGGTCATGGACAGGTTGTAGTCTTCCAGCAGGATGACATTGCCCTGGAACTCGGGCAGGAGGCTGATCTCGTAGATCCGTTTCAGCAATGCCTGCCCCGGCACGTCGCTGGGGTGAGCCTTGCCGGCGAACACCAGGGTTACGGGGCGCTCCGGGTCGTTGACCAGTCGTGCCAGGCGCTCCAGGTCGTCGAAGATCAGACCGGCGCGCTTGTACGTGGCAAAGCGGCGCGCGAATCCTATCAGCAGCGTATCCAGATTGCGTGTATTCAGGTTGGCGGTGAGGCGCCCCACCAGTGACTTGGTCTGGGCGCAGCGCTCGTACTGGATTGTGGCGCGGTAGCGAATTTCGTCGATGGCCGCTGCCTTGAGCAGTTTGCGCACACTCAGGAATACATGGTTGGGGATCTGGTCGATGAAACACTCCCAGAAGTCCTTGTCCGTGAGCTTGGCGCGCCAGCCACCGCCCATGTACATCTCGAACAGGGCAACCCAGGAGTGAGCCAGGTAGGAATCGACATCGGCGCCGTTGGTGACATAGCCGACCGGGTTTTCATGGGTCTGTATGCCCGGCCAGATGTAGGATTCCATCTTCGCGGCAATGTCGCCGTGAATGCGACTGACGCCGTTGCGGTAGCGCGAGCCGCGCATGGCGAGCGCTGTCGGGTAGTAACTTTCCGCCACGGTGGGTTTTGCGCCCAGCGCCAGGAAGCGCTCTTCCGTGATTCTGAGTCCCTTGATCATGTCGGAGAAGAAGGTCCGCATGTCATGATGGCTGAATACATCATGACCCGCCGGCACCGGGGTATGCGTGGTGAAGGCGGTATTGGAGGCGGTAAGTTCCAGCGCGCTGTCGAAATCCATGCCGACGCGAACATATTCCAGGCAACGTTCCAGGATCAGGAACGCGGCATGCCCCTCGTTGATGTGCCAGACCGTGGGTTCCAGTCCCAGCACCCGCAGGGCGCGGGTGCCGCCGATACCGAGGATGATTTCCTGCTGGATGCGGGTCAATTTGTCGCCGCCATAGAGCTGGGCGGTGAGCATGCGATCTTCCGGGCTGTTTGCCGGAACGTCACTGTCCAGCAGGAACAGGCGAATGTGGCCGGTGCGCGCCAGCCAGACCTTCAGCTCCAGTGCGCGGCCCGGCAGTGAAACGCTCACGCTGACTTCATTGCCGGCAGCATCCAGCGCCGGCGACACCGGCAGGTCGCAGGGGTCGCGGCGTACCCGCTCCGCGATCTGGGTGCCGTCGCAGCCGATCCGCTGCCTGAAGTAGCCCTCGCGGTAGAGGATACCGATACCGACGAAGGGCACCCAGAGATTGCTCATGGCCTTGCAGTAGTCGGCGGCCAGGATGCCGAGGCCGCCGGCGTAGATCGGCATGCTCTCGTGGAAACCGTATTCCGCGGAGAAATAGGCCACCAGGTCCTTTTCGCTGTCCAGGTACTCGTCGATCTTGATGGTCGGCTTCTGCTCAAGATAGGTGTCGTAGGCGCTCAGGACGTGGCGAAATTCAGCGAGCAGGATGGGGTCGTTTGCCGCCTGGTCAAGTTTGTGCTGGCGGATACGCCGCAGGAACACCTTGGGATTGTGTGACGAGGCGTTCCAGCAATCCTGGTCGAGATGCCGGAACAGGCCCCTGACCTTGCGGTTCCAGCTGTAATAAAGGTCATTGACGAGCTCGTCCAGCCGGGCAAAGCGTTTCGGCAGGACGGGCTGGATCTCGACGCTGAAACGGGTGCCGGGTTCCTGATCCTGTCTCGGGTTCATGTCTGTCATGTGCACATCTCGCTATCCGGCCTGAAAGTGGCCATTGTTTGTTCTTGCAGAGTGTCCGCAATGGGTGCTGATTTTGACACAGCTGGCACATGCCGGAAACGGCTAATTTCCGGCTGCTGCACCTGCGCCCGCAGTCGCGCCGCAATCAGGCGGGAGCCGGCCTGCTGCAGGCGCGCAGGGCATGGCAGGACAAACTAGCAAATATCCGCCTGGCAATGTCTGCGGTTCGTGAAAATTAATGAAAATTTAATATTTCCGGGGCCGCCGGTCCGGGAAGCGCAGCGCTGTTGCCGGTGCCGTATGCACCACAAAAGTGCGGGTGAACGGTGCGCATGTGTTGCCATGATGGGCGGCTGTAGTCGCGCCTGCCATATGAATGCGATAATCAGCTCCCCGTAAACACCAGGTCATGCCCAGTGCCACGCAAGTATCCCGCTTCCTACTCCAGCCGCGCGGGCAATCGCTACCCCGCGGGCGCATCGCAGGTGCCCGGCGGTGTCAATTTTTCCATCTACAGCCGGCATGCCACGCATGTTGAATTGCTGCTGTTCGAGACTGCGAAAAGCCTGCAGCCTTTCCAGGTGATACCGCTGGATCCCCGCCTGCACCGGACATTCTTTTTCTGGAATGTGCTGGTCGAAGACCTGCCGGTCGGCATCCATTACGCCTGGCGGATCGACGGCGAGAATGACGCTGCAGCAGACGGGGCGGCGCTTTGACCGCGAGAAGGTGTTGCTGGACCCCTGCGCGCGCGGTGTTACCGATGCCCTCTGGGACCGGGCCCGGGCGGCACGGCCCGGCGACAATATGGCGACATCCATGCGCGGCGTGGTCGAGTCCGGCGAGTATGACTGGGAGGGTGATGAACCGCTGGGCTGCATGCGCCCGGAAAGGACCATCATCTATGAAATGCATGTCGGCGGCTTTACCCGCCATCCCACGGCGGGCGTGGGTCACCCCGGGACATTTGCCGGGGTCGTCGAGAAGATCCCTTACCTGACGGAACTGGGTATCACCCATGTTGAACTGATGCCGGTCATGGCCTTCGACGAGCAGGATGTCCCGCCGGGCGTGATGGAACTCGGGTTGCGCAACTACTGGGGCTACAGTACCCACAGCTACTTCAGTCCCCATCCCGGTTACTGCGTTTCGGCAAACGCCGGCGCCCACGTGCGTGAATTCCGCGACATGGTCAAGGCGCTGCACGATGCCGGGATCGGCGTGATCCTTGACGTGGTCTTCAACCATACCGCGGAAGGTGGCGCGGGCGGGCCGATTATCAACTTCAAGGGGATCGGCAACGAGACCTTCTACCACCTGGATCCCGCCGACCGGCGTATCTACCGCGACTACACCGGCTGCGGCAACACACTGAACTGCAACCATCCCATGGTGGCGAAGTTCATCCTCGAGTGCCTGGAATACTGGGTGCGGGAGTTGCACGTTGACGGCTTCCGCTTCGACCTTGCCAGCGTGCTGTCGCGTGGCGAGAACGGCGAACCGCTGCACCATGCGCCGGTGTTATGGAACATCGAGTTCTCCAATACCCTCAGCGAGACGCGCATTATCGCCGAGGCCTGGGATGCGGCCGGCCTCTACCAGGTCGGCGACTTTCCGGGTTACCGCTGGGGTGAATGGAACGGCCGTTATCGCGATGTCATGCGCCGCTTTGTCCGCGGCGACAAGGGCATTACCAGCGAGGTGGCCATGCGCCTCAGCGGCAACAGCGACCTGTACCAGGAAGATGACCGGCTGCCGACCAACAGCATCAATTTCGTGACCTGCCACGATGGCTTCACCCTGTATGACCTGGTGAGTTACAACGAGAAGCACAATGAAGCCAATGGCGAACAGAATCGCGATGGCAACAACAATTCTCTCAGCTGGAACTGCGGGGTCGAGGGTGAGACCGAGGAGCCAGACATCCTCAGGCTGCGGCGCCAGCAGGCACGGAATTTCATGGCCCTGCTGATGCTCAGCCAGGGAGTGCCGATGCTGAATGCCGGCGACGAGGTGCTGCGCACCCAGCACGGCAACAACAATGCCTGGTGCCAGGACAATGACCTCGGCTGGTTTGACTGGTCGCTGGCGGAAATCAATGCCGGCATGCTGCGGTTCACCCGGGAAATGATTGCCTTCCGCAAACGCCATCCCTGTCTCATGCATGCCCGCTACCTGACCGGGCAGCCGCGCGAGGGGCACTGGTTTCCGGACATCGCCTGGCATGGCGAGCGGCTCAATCATCCGGCGTGGGATGATCCCGGATCGCGGGTGCTGGCGTTTACCCTGGGTACCATGGAGCCCTGGGAGGAGGATGTCCATGTGGTCCTCAACATGGGCAAGCGCAGCCTGCTGATGCCGCTGCCCCCCATCCCGGAAGGCCACTGGTACCGCGCCGTCGATACCTCGATCGACAGACCGGAGAATATCCTGCGGCCCGCTTTGCAGGAACCGCTGACGCGGGCGTCATACCCGGTTGCCGCTCAGAGCATCGCGGTATTAGAGGCGCGCCGGTTCGGCGATCACGACTGAACCCGAAATACCGCCGCAGGCGAAGCCGGCCGGCTTGTCAGTCTTCCGTGAGGTCGATTTCGCCGCAGTGACGGCTGATCTCGCGGCGCGCCGCATCCCGCAGATCCAGCGCCACCTGCCAGCCTTCGCCTTCCGGGGGAATCGGTGCGGTAATCGTGACGTTGATACGGCCCCGGTAGGGAAACCAGTGCGAACCCCGGAGCATGTCGCGGGCGCCCTTGATTGCCACGGGGACCACGGACGCCCTGGAACGCGCGGCGGTGACAAAGGCGCCCATGCGGAATGGCTGCAGCCCGGGAAAGCTGGTGAAGGTGCCTTCCGGGAAGAACACGATGGACTGGCCGTCCCGTGACTTGCGCGCAATTCGACCGACATCGCTGATGCCCTTGCCCGCATTGAAGCGGTCCACGAACTCGACGCCGAAACGTTGCAGCAGGAGGCGGGCAGGCAGGTTGCGCGCCAGTTCCCCCTTGACGATGAAATGGATGGGGATGTCGAGCGCCGCCGTCACAATGAAACCGTCCAGGTAGCTGCTGTGATTTGCAACAATGATCTGTGCCCTGTCGTGCGCGAGGTGCTCCTGCCCGGTGACCCTGAACGGGGTAAAGGTGCACAGGAACAGCGCGCGAGCGCCGAGGTGGGCGAATTTCCGCCGCCAGGATTCGAACGGGCCGAATACCACCAGGATCCAGGTGAGCGCGCCCAGCAGGATGAAGACCGGCCAGGCATACAGGGCGAACAGCCAGTCGCCAGCCGCGGGTTGCCGTGAGCGCCAGGCTTCGCCCGTCTGCTCCGCATTGGCAAACGGTCCCATCAGCAGGTCGCTGGCGTTGTTTTGCAGGGTGGAGGCTTCCGCTGATACGCCCGCTGCGCCGGGGTCTGTAGTCGCTCGCTGCAGGGCGCGCAACAGGTCATTCGGTGTCGCCGCGGCGATGGCGGCGGTTTCAGGCAGGGGAACGCCGAATTGCGCCTCGATACGCGTGCGCAGTTCCATGCGCGCCATACTGTCGAGGCCCAGATCCCGTTCGAGGTGCGTGTCCGGGGTGAAGTGCAGGTTCTTCCAGTGCGGATGCACTTCACCGACCATCGCGCGGATCACGACCAGCAGCGCCTTGATATCAATACCGGTGTCTCCTCGCGCGGGCATGCTTCAGGTCCGGCAGGCGGTCGTGGCCAGGCAGACGGATACCATCGCTTGCCGCGGGGGCCGCATCAGGGTGTCGGGCTGCGCCTATTTGCCTATGCGGACACACATGACGTCGCACTGCGTGCCGTGCAGCACGGCATTGGCGGTGGACCCCAGCAGGGTCGCGATGCCGTGCCGGCCGTGTGCCCCGATCACGATCAGGTCACAGTCTTGCTCGAGGGCATAATTCAGGATCTCGCGCTTGGGGGCGCCGAGGTTCACGACTGTCTTCGCGCGTCCCTGGCAAATTTCGCCGGCCAGTGAAGCGAGGAAGTTTCTTGCCCGCTGTTCGAGGGTTTTCTCGACCTCCAGCGGCAGCGCCGGTGTGAGTTCGATGTCTTCCATCGCGACCAGGGGTTCGATGACATGGATCAGGTGCAGCGCGGCGCCGTAATGGTGCGCGAGTTCATTCGCCCGCGCGAGCACGAGGCGTGCTTCTGGTGAAAGGTCGACGGCTACCAGGATTTTGTTGTAGGTGCTCATGGGGCTGCTGCACTCGTTGGTTGACTCTGCCGACTGGCTTGGAGCTGCATTATAAACAGCCTCGCAGTTTGTAGATAGCGTCAGGACCGTTTCAGTATTTCTGTCTGTCCGGTATCACGCCGCGCACGCCGCCGCGCGGGTTTTCCATGTCGCCGACGTAGCGCGGAATCAGGTGATAATGGACGTGCGGTACGCTTTGTCCCGCAGCCGCGCCGCAGTTGATGCCGAGATTGTAGCCATCCGGGGCGTGCTCGCTGTCGAGCAGCTGCCTTGCCGCCTCGATCAGCTCCAGCATGGCGTGTTTTTCCGGCAGGGTGGTGTCGAAATAGTCGGCCACATGGCGGCGCGGCAGAACCAGCACATGGCCGGGCGACACCGGGTAGTCGTCATAACGGGCATAGGCAAGCGCATTTTCGAGCAGCACGTTGCCGGGATTGCAGAACAGGCAGGGTGTTGGCTGGTTCACGAGATCTCCGTATGCCGGGCGGGTGGTATGCCGGCGCCGTCTGGATTATCAGCTGCAACCATACAGGCTTGCAGCAGTCACTGCCATTGCGAGGTACCGCGGGCATTGCAATGTCCTGACTGCAGGTTATGCTAGCGTGAGGATGCTGGAGTGACATGATGTTCGAACGGGTTCGCCGTCTGCCGATGCTGCTGTTCACCCTGCTGCTGGCGGCTGCCAGTCATGCCGGGGGCGATGCGCGTACAGCCGTGGTGCTGGAAGTGCAGGGTGCGATCGGTCCGGCAACCGCGGATTACCTGCATCGCGGTATTGCCCTGGCGCAGCAACAGGATGCCGCGCTGGTCATCCTGCAAATGGACACCCCGGGAGGACTGGATACCGCCATGCGTGACATCATCCAGGATATCCTGGTGGCCGAGGTCCCGGTTGTCACCTATGTTTCCCCGGGCGGGGCACGCGCCGCCAGCGCCGGAACCTATATTCTCTATGCCAGCCACATTGCCGCGATGGCACCGGGGACCAACCTGGGTGCGGCGACGCCGGTCGCGATCGGCGGCGTGCCGAAGCCGGGAGACCTGGCGGACAAGAAGCCGGGTGAGGATGGCGCCGGCGAGCCTGCCGCTGACCAGGACACGATGTCACACAAGCGCATCAACGATGCCGC
The DNA here is from genome assembly GCA_963824045.1 of uncultured Gammaproteobacteria bacterium. GTDB lineage: Bacteria > Pseudomonadota > Gammaproteobacteria > UBA9214 > UBA9214 > UBA9214. Next base: position 143,479 of record CAWGNW010000009.1, read on the forward strand.
AGCCTATATTCGCAGTCTGGCGCAGATGCGCGGACGCAATATCGAGTGGGCCGAGCGCGCGGTGCGGGAAGCGGCCAGCCTGCCCGCGAAGGAGGCGCTGGAACTGGGTGTGATCGATATCGTGGCCGTGGACATGGCCGACCTGCTGGCGCAGACGCAGGGCCGCAGCGTCAGTCTGCCGGGCGGATCGGTGGTGCTGGATACCGCAAACCTGCAGCTGCAGCGTCTGCAGCCTGACTGGCGCACCCGCCTGCTGGCGGTGATCACCGATCCCAATATTGCCTATGTCCTCATGCTGATCGGTATCTACGGCCTGTTCTTCGAGTTCGCCAATCCCGGCTATATTCTGCCGGGCGTTGCCGGTGCCATCTGCCTGCTGCTGGCGCTGTACGCCTTCCAGGTGCTGCCCGTAAACTATGCCGGTCTGGGATTGCTGGTGCTCGGCATTGTCTTCATGCTGGCGGAGGTGTTCGTTCCCAGCTTCGGGGCGCTCGGTATCGGCGGGCTGATCGCCTTCGTCATCGGTTCCATCATCCTGTTCGAAGAGGATGGTACGGGCTACGCGCTTTCCCTGCCGCTGATTGCGACACTTTCGGTAACCACCGCCGGCTTTTTCCTGTTCGTGGTAGGCGCGGCTGTCAAGGCGCGCAACCGCCCGGTGGTCAGCGGTATGGAAGAGTTGCTGGGTGCCACGGGCGAAGTCATCGAGGACTTTGCCGGGAAGGGGCGCATTCGCATCCACAGTGAAGTCTGGTGGGCGGAATCCACCGTGCCCCTGCGTGGCGGCGACAAGGTGCGGGTCGATTCGATCGAGGGTCTGGTGCTGCGGGTGCATCCCGCACAAGGAGAGAAGCAATGACGATACCGGGGATATTTGTCGGGCTGATAGTGTTGGTGGCCCTGTTGCTCTACACCTTCCGCGTCCTGCGGGAATACGAACGCGGCGTGATCTTCACCCTCGGGCGCTTCTGGAGGGTCAAGGGGCCGGGGCTGATCATCGTCATTCCGGTTATCCAGCAGATGGTGCGGGTCGACCTGCGCACCGTGGTCATGGATGTGCCGAGCCAGGACGTCATCTCCCGCGACAACGTCTCGGTCAAGGTCAACGCGGTGCTCTATTTCCGCGTCATCGACCCCGAGAAGTCCATCATCCAGGTCGAGGATTATCTCTCCGCGACCAGCCAGCTGGCACAGACCACGCTGCGCTCTGTGCTCGGACAGCACGAACTGGATGATATGCTGGCGGAACGCGACAAGCTGAATCGCGACATCCAGACCCTGCTCGACCAGCAGACCGATGCCTGGGGCATCAAGGTCGCCAACGTGGAGATCAAGCATGTCGATATCGACGAAAGCATGGTGCGCGCCATTGCCCGTCAGGCCGAGGCCGAGCGTGAACGCCGCGCCAAGGTGATTCATGCCGAGGGTGAAATGCAGGCGGCGGTAAAACTGGTCGAGGCCGCGCGCATTCTCAACCAGCAGCCGCAGTCACTGCAGCTGCGCTATTTGCAGACCCTTACCGAGATCGCCGGCGAGAAGAGTTCCACCATCGTGTTTCCCCTGCCGCTGGATTCCATTGGCCAGTTGCTCGGTAAACACAACACAAACAGCTGAGGCTGCGAATCTTGACCACGGCTGCAGCCAGGGCGCCGGCAGGGCGACCGGTACCCGCGGCGGCAGACGCGGCCGCGCTGCAGGAAATCGAACGCTTCACCGATGCGCTCTGGATGGAGCACGGCCTGAGCGAGCATACCCTCGCGGCCTATCGCAACGACCTCGCCGGCCTGGCCGCCTGGCTGCAGCAACAGGGCGTACCCGGACTGCCGCAGGCTCGGCGCGAGGACCTGCTGGCCTATCTGTCGGAACGCGTCATCGGCGGTGCCCGGCCGCGCACTACGGCACGGCTGCTGTCATCCCTGCGGCGCTACTACCGCTACCTGGTGAGGGAAGGGCGCCTGCAGGCCGATCCCAGCGTGCGCATCGACACCCCGCGTATCGGCCGGCCATTGCCGGGTTCCCTGAGCGAACGGGAGGTCGAGGAGCTGCTGGCTGCGCCGGATGTCCAGGATACCCTGGGCCTGCGCGACCGCGCCATGCTGGAGCTGCTGTACGCCTGCGGATTGCGCGTTTCCGAGCTTGTGGGCCTGGCGGTCGAACAGGTGAACCTGACCCAGGGCGTGGTGCGCCTGACCGGCAAGGGCAACAAGGAACGCCTCGTGCCGCTTGGCGAGGAGGCCGTTGACTGGGTGCAGCGCTATCTCGACGGCAGCCGGCCGCAGCTGGCCGGTCCGGCCCTGGCGAGGCAGCTCTTCATTACCTCACGGGGAAAGGGGATGACGCGCCAGGCGTTCTGGTACCGGATTCGCCATTACGCGTTAAAGTCAGGTATTAACAAGCACTTGTCGCCACACACCCTGCGCCATGCCTTCGCGACGCACCTGCTGAATCACGGCGCCGACCTGCGCGTGGTGCAGATGCTGCTGGGGCATAGTGACCTGTCAACCACGCAGATATATACTCATGTAGCGCGCGAGCGCCTCAAGGATCTGCACGCACAGCATCATCCGCGCGGCTGAATCTGTCCGCACCTGCCGTGGCGGCGGTCAACATGCCGTGAAACTTCAGCCCCGGTTGCAGTGTCGTATCGCTGCAAGACGACGCTCTTTGAACAACAACTCAGAATGGGTTCCATTATGACAAAGCAAATCGCAGGGCTATGCCTGCTGCTCCTGACACTCCCGGTTTTCAATGCCGCTGCCGGGCCCGACTCCCATGCCGCGATCACGCAGTCCCTGGGCAAGGTACTGCCGGGCGTCACACCGGACGAGATCAAGCCGTCACCGATGCAGGGTGTTTCCGAGGTGCTGGTCGGACCGCGCCTCTTGTATATCAGTAACGATGGCAGATACCTGCTGCAAGGCAGTCTCATCGACCTGGAAACGCGCAAGGATATCAGCGAGGAACGCCGCAAGGGCATTCGTCTCGACGCGATCAACAAGGTCGGTACCGACAACATGATCGTGTTCCCCGCCGAGAAGGAACGCCACACCATTACCGTGTTTACCGATCTCGACTGCGGCTACTGCCGCAAGCTGCACAAGGAAATCGACCAGTTCAATGCCGAGGGCATCACCGTGCGCTACCTGATGTTCCCGCGGGCGGGCATCGGCTCGCCCTCCTACGACAAGGCCGTTTCGGTGTGGTGCGCGGATGACCGGCGTGCCGCACTGACACATGCCAAGCTCGGTGAGGATGTCGCCCCGCGAAAGTGTGACAACCCCGTCAAGGATCAGTACGAGCTGGGCGAGCAGCTGGGCGTCACCGGCACCCCGGCGCTGATTCTTGACAACGGCGAGCTGCTGCCCGGCTATGTGCCGGCAAAACGGCTTGCCCAGGCGCTGGACGCGCATAGCTGAAGCAGGCTGCCAGCGCGGAGATATGCCTGCCGCGGCACGCCGGGTGCCCTCAGTGCAGTGCGTTGAACAAGCGGCGGCGGTACTGCTGCACCAGCTCGCCCTCGTTGCCAAGGATGTCAAACACCGCCAGCAGGCTGCGGCGGCCGATGTCATCGCGGAATTTCCGGTCGTGCTCCAGGATCACCATGAAGGCCTCCATGGCGGCTTCCATGCGGTCGTTCAGGACATAGACGGCACCCAGGCGATAGCGCAGCGTCATGTCATCGGGGCTGGCGGCGACGGCGCGCTCCAGTTCCTCCAGCGGCGGAGCATTGAGTGCGGCGCTGCTGAAGTCCAGCAGGGCACGCAGCTGTACCGCCTCGGTCTCGTCGCGGACATCGCGCGGCAGTTCCATGAGCAGGCGCTCGGCTTCCTCCAGCCGGCCGGACTGCAGGGATAGACCGGCATAGTCCAGCGTCAGCTGGTGATTTTCCGGCTCTGCCTGCCGCGCACTCTGCAGCATCTCCAGCGCCTCCTCCCTGCGGCCCTGCATGAAGGTCTCGATGGCGCGGGCACGGATCTTGTCGGACTCACGCTCGATATACCGCTCCAGCAGGATGCGCAGTGTCGACTCCGTCTGCGCACCGAGAATCTCCTCTACGACTTCCCCGTGGCGAAACAGCCGCATGGTGGGCAGGCTGCGAATGCCATGCTCGCGCGCCAGTTCCCGCTGTTCGTCGGTGTTCACCTTGGCCAGGACGAACTTGCCGTCCAGTTCCTCAACCAGTTTCCGCAGTACCGGCATCTGCATCTGGCAGGGCCCGCACCAGTCAGCCCAGTAGTCAACCAGCACCGGCACACGCTGCGACTGCTCGATGACCTGTGTCTGGAAGGTGTCGTTGGTGACATTAACAATGTTCTTTAATTCATTCATATATTGATAAATCCATGGATAAGGTAACCCGGATGCAGCGACGCGAAATTCGGGTAAAACGGGTGCAAACTCCAATGGCACTGATATACGCAAATCTGAACGAGACCCGGTCCGTCATCCTGTTGCAACCCGGGGTCCGGACACCGGCAACCTGGACCCCGGCATTCGCCGGGGCAACACCTGAATCACACTGGCGGCTTCCATCCGGGTTGTTCACTGCCGTGCGTGGCGGGTGCCATTGTTTCATTTTTTCCCCGCGAGGTGAAACTCGGACCGGAGCCGCCGGAATCAGGTTGCCGGTCCATCCATCTCGACCAGCGTGTTGCAGGCCGTGAACAGCAGGCAGGGTTTCACGGCAAGGCCGGGCCAGAGCCGGACCACACCTGCACTGTAGAGCTGCATCTGCTCCCGGTAGCTGTTTGCCAGTTCTGCCAGCGTGTCCGCGGAGGCACGGCGGTGCGTCTTGTAGTCGATGAGCAGTACGCTGTTCTCGCAGATGACCAGCCGGTCGATGATGCCATAGACAAGCTGTCCTTCCCGGTAATACTGCAGCGGGACTTCGTTGCGGGCGCGCAGGTACTGCCGCGGGTCAAACAGCATGGCGAAGTCGGCGTGCCGGCAGGTTAGCAGGGCTTCCTGCCACCAGGCCAGCAGTTCCGGGTCCCCGGCTTCGCGGCCAAGGCTGCCTGCCAGCTGCAGCGGCGGGATGGGGGCTGGAGTTCCCGGTGAGCGCGACAGGATGTCCAGCATGCGATGGATGGCGATGCCGCGCTCCCGTCCGTCCGCATCTCCCGGCTCCGGCGCCGATGCCGGGTCGGCGTGGCTGGGCGAGATTTGCCGCAGCAGGGGCCTGAGATGGACGACCTGTGTCAGGCGCGGGTCCACTGCCGGCGTGATTGCGGAGGAGGTGCTCAGTGTCGCACCCGCCGCCGGTGTGCCCGTCGTGTGGCAGGGGTTGCCCGCGGCATTTTTCTCCCAGCCCGAAAGCGCATCATCCAGCAGCCCGTACCAGCCGGTATCGGAACCGCGTGCCGGCGCGCTGGCGGAGAGGTACAGGTACTGGCGTGCGCGCGTGATGGCCACGTACAGCAGATTGGCGTCCTCGCACTGGCGTTCCCGGGCCTGGTTTTCCAGCAGCACCCGGGTGGCCGCGTCGAGATCGGCGCGCCGGGGGGTGAGCAGGAACTGCTCCGGCCGCTCCCGGTCTCCCGGCCAGTCAACCAGCGCGGCATGCGCATTGCGGTCGCGGGGTGCGGTCGCCATGTCGGCGAGAAACACCACCGGCGCCTCGAGGCCCTTGGCGGCGTGGATGGTCATGATGCGGACCCGGTTGCCGTCGGTCCCGGCGGGCGGGCTTTCATCCGGCTGGTCCTGTTGCGACTGGCGCAGCCGTTCCAGCTGGTCGAGGAAGCGGGGCAGGCTGGGATAGCGGCCGTTGTCCACTTCCAGCGCCAGCTCGATGAAACGGGTGAGACTGGCCTGTACCCGCGGCACCAGCGCCTCGGGGAAGGCGGCCGCGTAGCGCGGCTGGAGTTCCGCCTCATGGAAAATCCGGTCCAGCAGGTCATGCACCGGGAACCTGTCCGGCCAGTTCGCGCCAGCGGGACAGCATGGCGAAGACACGGTCATAGGGGGGCTCGCCGCGCTCGGCCAGTGTCGCGAGATGCTCGTACCAGGTCCCGGAAACATGGCCCGCCAGCGGCAGCAGTTGCTCGCTGTCCAGTCCGAACACCGGGGAACGCAGCACCTGCGCGAGCGCGAGGTTGTCATAGGGCGACACCAGCAGGCGCAGCAGGGCCTCCAGGTCGCGCACCTCCAGGTTGTCGAGCAGCATGCCCTTGCTGGCGCTCAGGTAGGGAATGCCGGCGTCACGCAGGGCCTGCTCGTAGGCGGTGGCGTGGGTGCGCTGGCGCAACAGGACCATGATATCGCCGTAGTGCAGCCGGCGGGTGCCGCTGGCGACGTCCACCAGGGTGTCGCCGTTGACCAGTTCCTGCATGCGCGTTGCGATGACGGTTCCTTCCGCATAGTGGCGCCTGTCGAGGGTGTCGGGCCGCGGCGTCTGCAGCGGGTTGCGCAGGCCGGTACCGGCGCCGGCGTCATCCGCTGCGGCGGCGCTTGCCAGCGGCAGCAGCTCGACATGGCCGAACATGCCGGCCAGATGGGTGGAATGCGGGTTGAAGCCGGCGAGGCGCTCATTCAGCGGCGCGGTGCCGAACACGGCATTGACGCAGTCGATGATGGCGGCGGCCGAACGGCGCGAGGCATCCAGCGGGTAACGCCGGGCCTGCAGGTGCTCGTGCAGCCACACCGAGGCCTCTTCCAGCAGTGCGGGATTGGCGCGGCGAAAACTGTAGATGGACTGCTTGCGGTCGCCGACCAGAAACACGGAGCGGCCGCGCTCGTCATGGCCGGCGGCGAGTTCCTGCAGCAACGGCAGCAGCAGGCGCCACTGGGTGGGGTTGGTGTCCTGGAACTCGTCGACCAGCAGGTGATCGATGCGGCTGTCGAGCTTGTACTGCACCCAGCTGGCATGCTCACTGCGGTTCAGCAGTTCGCAGGCCAGCCACTCGAGGTCGGCGAAATCCAGCACGCGCTGCTCCTGCTTGATGCGCTGGTAATGCGCCAGCAGCGTCGTGCCTGCCGTGTACCAGGCCAGCGTATTGTGCAGGGTATTGCAGCGCGCCTGCCGTTCCCGCAAGGCCAGTAGTGCGTCGACACACTGTTCGTGCAGTTCCAGGAACCGGCCTTCGCCGGCTGCGCCCAGACGCTTTTGCTGGGCAGCGCCTGGCTTGCGCTCGCGCGGGTTTCCGTCCGCCTTGAAAAATACCGGGGTAATGGCGGCCAGCAGCGCCGCGGGCACCAGCGGCGCGGCGAGCGCCTGCGCGAGGCTGTCGGCATGCGCCGTATTGGTCTGCGTGGTGTTGCGGCCGAGCAGCGCTGCGAACTCCAGCAGATTTTCCCGCAGCGCGGCATCCGGGAAGCCGTCCAGTGGATCACTGTCAACATCCACTTCAAGCAGCGAGGTGAGCCGCCGTGTGGCGAACCGCAATGGTTCGCGCGCGCCCTGGGTAAAGGCCCACCAGTCACTGCGGTGCGCCAGGAAGGAACCCAGCGCCGTCCGGGTACTGCCCAGTCCGTCACAGCCGCTCACCAGCCGGTCCAGTGCCAGCGCCACCGGGCCGTCGGGGTTTGCGGCCGTCTCCGCCACCACTGCATCCCAAGCCGACTGCTCGAGGAGGCCGGTGGCTTCACCGATGCTGAAGCCCGGTGTGACACCGGCCTCCAGCGGGAAGCGCTGCAGCAACTCCTGGCAGAAGGCATGGAAGGTGGTGGCGCGCAGCGCGTAGGGATTGAACAGCAGTTCCTCGTACAACCGGCCAGCCCGTGCGCGCAGGTCGTCATCCGGTGTAATGCCATAGTGCTGCAGCATGGCATCCAGGTCAGCGGGCGTGGCACCGGCCAGCTCGCGCACGCGTTCCGCGACGCGCTGCTGCATTTCCGCCGCGGCCTTGCGGGTGAAGGTGACCGCGAGGATGCTTTCGGCGGCTGCGCCCGCGAGCAGCAGGCGCACGATGCGGGTCACCAGCAGCCAGGTCTTGCCGGTGCCGGCGGAGGCATGAACGGTCGCGTTGCGTGCGGGGTCTGCCGCCTGCAGCGGATCGGGCGTCGTCATAATGCCGTCTCCCCGGCAGCGCCGGCGGCTTCCAGCCAGGCCTGCTTGCGGCACAGGCCGTCCATCTCGCAGTAGCGGCAGGTGTCCGCGTCGCCCCACGCGGGCAGCGCGGCGCCGGCCTGCATGTCCGCAAGCAGGCCGGCGAGGCGTTCTCCGACGGCGGCGGCGAGGTGTCCGAGTTGCGCGCCTTCGAGGCAGGCACGCGAGCGGACTTCACCATCGACCTGCAGGTACTCGACGCGTCCGGGCGGCGGGTCTGCCAGCAGGACATAGGAAGCCAGCTGCACGTCCTCGCCGCTGTCGACCTCGACCTGCTTCGGCATGCTGCCGGTCTTGTAGTCGACAATGGCCGTGCCGCCGGGGCCGCTGTCGATGCGGTCGAGCCGCCCCCGGAGCTGGTGGCCACTCGCCAGTTCAAGCGTCCCGTCCTGTTCGGCCGCGCTGAAGGACCACATCTGCTGCCGTTCGGCCTGCCAGTCGATGTACTCGGGGATCAGCACCAGCCAGCGCCGCAGCCAGGCGCGATGTTCGAAGTTGTCTTCCAGGTCCCGGCTGAACACGCTGCGGGAGATTTCCGTCAGCCGTGCAATGGCCGCGTCGCGGTTGCCGGTGTTGATCGGGCCGGCAAACGCGGCGGGATAGCCGGATCTGCCGGCATGAAAGATCTCCAGGGACTGGTGCACCAGGCTGCCGTATTCGGCCTTTTCCAGCGCCTCGCTGACGGCTTCCCGGGGTTTCAGCTGCAGGCCGTAGGCGGCGAAGAAACGGTAGGGGCAGTCGATCAGGCTGCGGTGCGCGCTGACCGACAGGGTTTCCGGCAAACGGTCCGCCGGCAACCGGGGTGCCGGGTAGCCTGCGGCAGCCGGTGCCGGCAGCGGGTTGGCGCCCCGCACCCGGCTGCCGGGAGCATCCAGCAGCGCCTCCAGTTCCGGGCTGCGCAGGCTGTCCTGCCAGGCGAGTTCGTGGAAGGTCTGGATGGCCTCCAGCCAGGGGCAGGGCAGGCGCGATTCGCCATTGTCTTCCCGGGTCCATGTCAGCAGCACGTCGGGTGCGCTCTCCAGCACACGGCGGAAACGCTGCAGCTGCAGGGCATAGCGTTCCGGCCAGGCCGGCAGCTGCAATTCGCGGCGCACCGGGTCATTGAAAAACGGCGATGCCGCGCCTTTTGCCGGCAGGTGCTCACGGTCGCAGGCGGCGAAGACCAGCCCGCTATACTGGCCGAGCTGTGCCTGCTGCAGGGTCAGCAACAGCACCGGGCTGTCGCCCGTCGCGGGGCGGAAGTCATGCCGTTCCAGCGCAGCGCCTAACCAGGCGCGAAACTCGATCCAGTCCAGTGTTACCCGGCTGTGGCCGGCGGCATCGTGGAGCAGTTGCCATTCCTGCAGGATGCGCCGCCCGGCGGGATCATTAGCAAAGGCCTCCCACATGCCCAGCGCCTCCAGGCTGGCGCGCAGCGCCTGCAGCAGTGCCTGCGGGGTGGCCGGATCGCCCTGGAGAAATTCCCGCAGCGGCTCGGCCGCCTGGTCGAGCCGGTTCAACAGGATGTGCAGGGCCCCGGCCGTCGCCGCATTCCAGCCGGTCGGCAGACGCTGCAGGCGGGCATCGATATGGCGGCGATAGCGCGCCAGTCCCCGGGCGATATTCTCATGCCGGATGATGTCCCGCTCGAGGCGGTAGACGAGGCTGCCATGCAGGTCGGGGTCGGCATCCGGAAAGATGAACGGCGACTTGAGGACATCCAGCAGCGGCTGGTGATCGAAGTCCTCTTCCACCGTCTCCAGCCAGCGCTCCAGTGCCGCGGCGGCGCTGGTGGTGGACAGCGCCCAGCCGCCGCTGTCCTGCAGGTGGATGCCGGCACGCTCCAGCAGGGCGCGCACGCGTCTCGCCAGGCGCCGGTCCTCGGTGACGATGCCCAGCGGCTGGCGACCCTCGAGCAGCCAGCGGCGCACCTGCAGGTCGACGGCAAGGGCCTCCTGTTCAGCGGAACTGGCGGCGAATATTACCAGGCCCCCGGCCAGGGGAGACTGCGGGTAGCGGGCGGCAAAGCTGCGTGCGCGCGCCGCGGGCGGTTCCCCGCCATGATCAAAGACCTGATCCAGGCAGGCTGCCGCCGGGTCTGGCGTTGCGTTGCCGGCAACAGGGATTACACGCAGGCCGGTGTCGGCTAGCCAGGGCGTGCCGGCATACAGGAAGCACTCGGCACGGCCGGCGGCGGCCAGGTCCGCAAGCCATTCGCTTTCCGCGGCATTGGCGTCGTCAATGCCCACCAGGTAAAGCGGTGATTCGTGTGCGGCCGCGCGATGCCGGGCCAGGCGCTGCAGGCAGGCCATGCCCGGGTCGAGCAGTTCGTCGGCAGCCAGCTGCACCTGCCAGGCATGCCAGAGGCGGTGCACGATGCCGGCCTCGATGCCAAGCGGTGCCGGGAGATGGGTGTCGAGGCCGTAAGCCGATTGCAGCCGGGTAGTGAATTCCGCGAGATCCACGGGAATGCGCACCCGGTGCAGCGCCAGTTCCTCGAACAGGCTTGCCAGGCTGGCAGCAAGCTGCCAGGGATCGCTGCCGGGAAAGACACTGGCGTGCTGCTTCAGGACCTCGACCAGCAGCAGTTCCCGGCGTGCCCGCCCGGGCACCGTCCGGTCCAGGGGGAAGTGTTCGACCAGCCACTGCTGCGGCGTACTGATGACAGGCCCCAGTAGCGCGGCATGGCCATACTGTTCTGCTGCGTCGAGCAGTTGCTGCCGCAGCCGGGGCGTGAACTGCAGGTCCGGCAGGAGGACGACGGTGTCGCAGAGATCGGGCAGGTCCGTGGCCCGGTCAATGATGCGGGCGGCGGCGACGTCGAGAATGTTTGCCCGGCGGGGTACCAGGGTGACATTCGCGGTGGTGGTCACGTTGTTACCGGAAATCGCGCTGTTGAGTTTCGCGCTTCTGACCTGAATTCGCGATAACGAATTTCAACCAGAATACCTGGGTGTGAACGTCCTCTGCTGATGTCGTCATTGCGACGACTGCAGGGATGCAGGAGGTAGGGCAACGCAGGACGCAGTTGCCGAGGAACACAGTGACGAAGCAATCTCCAGCTAATCGAGCATGATTCAGAAGATTGCTTCGCTGCGCTCGCAATGACGAGATGCATGAACCAGATGTGACCTGGCCCGGCCATAGTGTGAACGCTGTGGTCGTTCAGCGTTCCAGGTATTGCAGCTTGTCCGGCTTGTCCTTCCATTCTTCCGCGTCGGGAGGGGCATCCTTCATCTGCGTGATGACCGGCCATTGCTGCGCCAGCTCGGCGTTCAGTTCCAGGAAGTGTTCCTGTCCCGCCGGCAGGTCGCCCTCGTCGAAGATGGCGTTGATCGGGCATTCCGGTTCACACAGGGTGCAGTCGATGCATTCATCCGGGTCGATCACCAGGAAGTTCGGGCCTTCGTGGAAGCAGTCCACCGGGCAGACTTCGACACAGTCGGTGTATTTGCATTTGATGCAGTTTTCGGTCACAACAAACGTCATGGTGCTCTCCCGTTATTTACACAGCGCGCGGGGCGTGCGGCCGCCGCTTCATGCATAGCTTCAGGAAATAAATGTAACTTGCTGAAATGCGCCGTATGGTCAATGCCAGTCAATGCTGCGAAAGTATACCGCTAAACAGCCGGCTTATGAATGCAGATCCTGTCGCAGCATCTCCTTCAGGAGATACAGCGCCTGCTGCGCCTCCCGGGGCGTCAGGTTGTCCGGGTCGATGGACTCCAGGGCCTCACGCAGGGGCTGCTCCTCCGCGGACTGGAACAGCGGCATCTGCGGCGTGGCGGCAATGGCCTCCACCGTCTTGTTCTGCTCCAGTTCCTGCAGCCGCTTGCGTGCCTGGAGTATGACATGCGCCGGCACACCGGCCAGCGCTGCGACGTGCAGCCCGTAGCTGCGGTCGGCGGCGCCTTCCCGGACGGCATGCAGGAACACGATGCGGTCGTCGTGCTCGACCGCCTCCAGGTGGACGTTGACAATGCCGGCATACTGTTCCGGCAGTTGCGTCAGCTCGAAATAGTGGGTGGCGAACAGGGTGAATGCCTTGACGCGCGTGGCCAGGTCGACGGCGCAGGCCCAGGCCAGCGACAGGCCATCGTAGGTGCTGGTGCCGCGGCCGATCTCGTCCATCAGCACCAGGCTGTGCGCCGTGGCGTTGTGCAGGATGTTGGCCGTCTCGATCATTTCAACCATGAAGGTGGAGCGTCCGCCCGCCAGGTCGTCGGCGGCACCGATGCGGGAAAAGATGCGGTCGACCGGGCCGATGGTCGCCTTGTCCGCCGGGACGTAGCAGCCGATGTGGGCCAGCAGCACGATGAGCGCCGCCTGGCGCATGTAGGTCGACTTGCCGCCCATGTTCGGGCCGGTGATCACCTGCATGCGCTGCCTGTCGTTGAGGTGGGTGTTGTTCGGGATAAAGGGTCCGTCCAGCAACTGTTCCACGACCAGGTGGCGGCCGTTCTCGATCATGATGCCCGGGCGCGTGTCGAGCGTGGGGCAGCCCAGGTTGAGCGTCAGGCTGCGCTCGGCGAAATTGGCCAGCACGTCGAGCCCGGAGAGCGCCTCGGCACACTGTCCCAGCGGCAGCAGCTGCGCCGTAAGGGTTTCGAGCAGCTCGTTGTAGAGTGACTTTTCCAGTGCCAGGGCGCGTTCGCGTGCACTCAGCACCTTGTCTTCGTGTTCCTTGAGTTCCGGCGTGATGTAGCGTTCCACGCCCTTCAGCGTCTGCCGCCGCTGGTAGTCCTGCGGGACCCTGTCCGCCTGCAGGCGGCTGACCTCGATGTAGAAGCCGTGCACGCGGTTGTAGCGGATTTTCAGGTTGCCGATGCCGCTGCGTTCACGCTCGCGGTTTTCCATGTCCACCAGGATCCGGTCGCCGTGCTCACTGAGGTCGCGCAGTTCATCCAGGGTAGCGTTGTAGCCGGCGGCAAGCACGCCGCCATCGCGCAGCAGCAGCGGCGGCTGCTCCCGGATGGCGCTGGCAAGCAGGGCGTGGACATCGGGGTGCTCACCGGCCTGCCGGGCCAGGCTTGTGAGCAGCGGGTCATCGCAGCCGGCAAGCAGCGCCTGCAGTTCGGGCAGCAGGCCGAGGCTGTCACGCAGGCCGGCGAGGTCCCGCGGGCGGGCCGAGCGCAGCGCAATGCGGGTCAGGATGCGCTCGATGTCGGCGACGCCCCTGAGCAGCTCGTGCAGGTCGTCCGGCAGGGTGGTTTCCCGCAGCGCGCCGACGCACTGGTGCCGCTGCCGGAGCAGGTCGTGGTCGCGCAGCGGCCGGTGCAGCCAGCGCCGCAGCAGGCGGCCGCCCATGGCCGTCGCGGTGTGGTCCAGCACGCCCGCCAGCGTGTGCTCGCGGCGTCCGGAGACGGCGGCTTCCAGTTCGAGGTTGCGGCGCGTGGCGGCATCGAGCACCAGGCTGTCGCGGCGGTCCTCGACGCGCAGGGCGCGCAGGTGCGGCAGCTCGCTGCGCTGGGTGTTCTTCACATACTGCAGCAGACCGCCGGCGGCGCCGATGGCGGCCGGCAGGTCCTCGCAGCCGAAGCCGCTCAGGTCGCGGGTGCCGAACTGCGTGTTCAGCAGGCGGCGTGCACTGTCGGTATCGAACAGCCAGGGCGGCTCGTGGCGCAGTCCATTGCGGCCCTCCAGTTCCGGCGGCAGGGTTACCGCCTCGTTGACGATGATTTCGGCCGGGCTGAGGCGCTGCAGTTCGCCCAGCAGCGCCTCGCTGCCCTGCAACTGCTGCACGCTGAAGCGGGCGCCCGCCAGGTCCAGCATGGCCAGGCCCCAGTGCTCGCCGCTGCGGCTGATCGCGACCAGCAGGTTGTCGCGGCGGTCTTCCAGCAGGGATTCCTCGGTGAGCGTGCCGGGGGTAATGATGCGCACCACCTTGCGCTCCACCGGCCCCTTGCCGCCGACGTCGCCCACCTGTTCACAGATCGCGGCGGACTCGCCCTGGCGCACCAGGCGGCCAAGATACTGGTCGATGGCGTGCACGGGCACGCCCGCCATGGGGATGGATTCACCGGCCGACTTGCCGCGCGCGGTCAGCGTGATGTCCAGCAGGTCGGCGGCACGCTTTGCGTCGGCGTAGAACAGTTCGTAGAAATCACCCATGCGGTAGAACAGCAGGATATCCGGGTGCTCGGCCTTGATACCCAGGTACTGTTGCATCATGGGGGTGTGGGCGGGCGGGGCGGTTGTCATGGCGCGCAAGTCTAACTGATCGGATCGCGGCTGGGGTAATCTTGCAGGTGTTGTTGATTGGTGCAGGAGCGGTCTCTTTATGCCCGTTCTTTGGGTACTGACCGCGATGTGGTCTCAACAATCGCGCCGAAGGGCGGCGTTTATGCCCACTGGGGTGCTCCTACAGGTGCATCTGGTTGGTGTAGGAGCGGTCACCTGACCGCGATGCGGTCTCAACAATCGCGCCGAAGGGCGGCGCTCCTACAGGTGCATCTGGTTGGTGTAGGAGCGGTCACCTGACCGCGATGTGGTCTCAACAATCGCGCCGAAGGGCGGCGCTCCTACAGGTGCGTCGGGTGGGGGGAGGAGCGGCCCCTGGCCGCGATGCGGTCTCAACAATCTCGCCGAAGGGCGGCGCTGTTGCACAGGTGCGGCTTGTCGGGGCGAAGGCTTTCCGCGATCATGCAGCCGATACGGGAGACATCAACGCGATGCCTGAGCTTGATCAACTTGCACGGCAACTGGGCGAGCGCCTGCTGCAGCGGCGGCAGCGGGTTGCGGTGGCAGAATCCTGCACCGGCGGCTGGGTTGCCAAGTGCCTCACGGATATCGCAGGGAGTTCCGGCTGGTTTGACCGCGGTTTCGTCACCTACAGCAATGCCGCCAAGCGCGACATGCTGGGGGTCAGGGCAGCGACGCTGGGTATGGACGGTGCGGTGAGCGAACCGACCGTGCTCGCCATGGCCGCCGGTGCCCTGGCTCACAGCGAGGCCGATGTGGCACTTGCCATCAGCGGCATTGCCGGGCCGGGTGGGGCCGTGCCGGGCAAACCCGTGGGCACGGTGTGTTTTGCCTGGGCGCTTGCAGGCGGACTGCTGCAGGCGGATACACAACATTTCCCGGGAGACCGTGAAGCCGTGCGCCGCCAGGCCGTGGCCCACGGTCTGCGCGGGCTCATCGATGTGCTCGACCGCGACTGACCCGCGCCAGCGGCTGTTCTTCGCGCTGTGGCCCGACGCCGCAGCGCGCCAGGCCCTGGTGAAGTCCTCGCGGGAACTGCTGGGCCGGCGCGTCAAACAGGTGCCGGCGGAAAACCTGCACATCACCCTGGCGTTTGCCGGGTCGGTGACTGCGCCGGTGCGTGACTGCCTGGAGGCGGCCGCCGGCGAAATTCACGCAGTCCCGTTCGAACTGACGCTCGACCATGCCGGCCACTGGCCCCGGCCACGCATCCTGTGGCTGGGGCCCACGCATACCCCGGTCGGCCTGTGGTCGCTGGTCGAGGTGTTGAACCGGGCGTTTGAAAGCTGCGGCCTGCAGCGGGAGCCCCGGCCGTTCCAGGCCCACGTCACCCTGGCGCGCAAGGTGGGCAGGGCGCCGCCGCTTGCCGTGCCGGTGCCGGTCACCTGGTCAATCAGCGATTTCAGTCTGGTGGAGTCGGTCACCGACTCTGGCGGGGCAAGTTATCAGCGACTCGTTACCTGGAAGCTGGATGGTGGCTAGAGGGCGGCCGGCATCTGTGTGATAATCCCGCCGTCCGGCGCGGCAGGGATGCCGGCGCCATGAACAACTTCGGAGGAGCCAGATGGACGACAACAAACGCAAGGCGCTGAGTGCGGCACTGGGGCAGATTGAAAAGCAGTTCGGCAAGGGCGCCGTCATGCGCATGGGTGATGTCAGCGCGGTGCGCGACGTGGACGTGGTCTCGACCGGCTCGCTCGGCCTGGATATCGCGCTCGGGATCGGCGGCCTGCCGCGCGGTCGCGTTGTCGAGATCTACGGTCCGGAATCGTCCGGAAAAACCACGCTGTCACTGCAGGTGATTGCCGAGGCCCAGAAGCTCGGTGGTACCGCCGCGTTTGTGGATGCCGAGCATGCTCTTGACCCGACGTATGCCGAGAAGCTCGGTGTTGACGTGGATGAACTGCTGGTGTCCCAGCCGGACACCGGCGAACAGGCGCTGGAGATCACCGACATGCTGGTGCGTTCCGGCTCCATCGACGTGGTCGTGGTCGACTCCGTTGCTGCGCTGACGCCCAAGGCCGAGATCGAGGGCGACATGGGTGATTCGCACATGGGCCTGCAGGCCCGTCTCATGTCCCAGGCCCTGCGCAAGCTCACCGGCAACATCAAGCGCTCCAATACCATGGTGATCTTCATTAACCAGATCCGCATGAAGATCGGCGTCATGTTCGGCAACCCGGAAACCACGACCGGCGGCAACGCGCTGAAATTCTATGCTTCGGTGCGCATGGACATCCGCCGCATTGGCGCCATCAAGAAGGGCGACGAGATCATCGGCAACGAAACCCGCGTCAAGGTGGTCAAGAACAAGATGGCGCCCCCCTTCAAACAGGTGGAATTCCAGATCCTGTATGGCGAGGGCATTTCCCGCGAGGGCGAACTCATCGACCTCGGTGTCAAGCATGGCTTCGTCGAGAAATCCGGCGCCTGGTACAGCTACGGCGAGGATCGCATCGGGCAGGGCAAGGATAACGTGCGCGAGTTCCTCAAGCAGAACCCGGACATCGCCGCGGAAATCGACGCCAAACTGCGCACCCTGCTGCTCCCCGCAAAGGGTGGCGCGCCCGTGAAGGAGGTCGAGGAGGTCGAAGCTGAGGCCTGAGGCCGGCACCGACCCGGCCGCGGTGCGCAAGGCCGCAATGGATTTCCTTGCGCACCGCGAGCATAGCGAACAGGAACTGGCGCGCAAGCTGGCCGCGCGCGGCTATGACGCGGACACCGTGGCGGAGACGCTGGCGGCCCTGGTTGCGGATAATCTCCTGAACAATGCACGGTTCGCCGAGGCCTTCGTGCATGCCCGTATCCAGCGGGGTTCCGGACCGCAGAAAATCCGTGCGGAACTGCGCGAACGCGGTATCAGCGATGCACTGATCGACAGCAGCGTTGATACGCACGCAAACAGCTGGCGTGAACTCGCCAGAGAGGTGCGCGAGAAGCGCTTCGGCATCGGCCAGCCGGCGGATTTCAGGGAACGCAGCCGGCAAATGCGATTTCTGCAGCAGCGTGGTTTCAGCACCGGGCAGATCAGCGGGGCTTTTCGCGACGCTGATCCCGACGACTACTAACCCGGGAATGCCTGTTTACCCCGTCATTGCAAAATCCTCCTGCAGGATGAGCAGACACTTTATGCCGGTTGCTTGGGTGCTGGCCGCTATCGCGTCGGAGAATGGCGTTCCTGCAGGCGTCACTGTTAGGGTAGGAGCGGTCACCTGACCCGCGATGCGGTCTCAAACAATCGCGCCGAAGGGCGGCGCTCCTGCAGGTGCGTCGAGTGGGGGTAGGAGCGGCCTCTTTATGCCCGTTCTTTGGGTACTGGCCGCGATGCGGTCTCAAACAATCGCGCCGAAGGGCGGCGTTTATGCCCACTGGGGTGCTCCTGCAGGTGCCACTGTTAGGGTAGGAGCGGTCACCTGACCGCGATGCCGTTCCTCAGACAATCGCGCCGAAAGGCGGCGCCCCTACGTGGTGCGTCGGGTGGGGTAGGAGCGGCCTCTTTATGCCCGTTCTTTGGGTACTGGCCGCGATGCGGTCTCAACCATCGCGCCGAAGGGCGGCGTTTATGCCCACTGGGGTGCTCCTGCAGGTGCCACTGTTAGGGTAGGAGCGGTCACCTGACCGCGATGCCGTTCCTCAGACAATCGCGCCGAAGGGCGGCGCTCCTACAGGTGCCTCTTGTTAGGGTAAGCGGTCACCTGGTCGCGATGTCGTGACTGGCGTAATAAAAAGTTCTCTAATCCCCTGCACAAAGTATTCCATTCCAGCGCCAATGTCTGAATAATAAAAGCCCGTTTATTTCAAACAGCTACTGAAGCCGCGAAGGTTTATAACCCATGCCCCCGCTGACCCGTACCGCAGACCTGCGCCAGGCATTTCTGGACTTCTTCAGGGCGCGTGGCCACGAGGTCGTTGCCTCCAGCTCCCTGGTGCCGGCAGATGACCCGACGCTGCTGTTCGTCAATGCAGGCATGGTGCAGTTCAAGGATGTTTTCCTGGGGAAGGAACAGCGTGAATATGTGCGTGCAACCAGCAGCCAGCGCTGCGTGCGTGCCGGCGGCAAGCACAATGACCTCGAAAACGTCGGCTATACCGCGCGCCACCACACCTTCTTTGAAATGCTCGGCAATTTCAGCTTCGGTGACTATTTCAAGCGTGAGGCCATCGGCTATGCCTGGGAGTTCCTGACGGAGGTCCTGCAGATTCCCGCCGGGCGCCTGTGGGTGACGGTGTTCGAGGAAGACGAAGAGGCTGCCGACATCTGGTTGCAGGATATCGGGATCGATCCCGCGCGTTTCGGGCGCATCGGTGCCAAGGACAACTTCTGGTCCATGGGCGAAACCGGTCCCTGCGGACCCTGTACCGAGATCTTTTACGACCACGGCGCCGGTATCCCGGGTGGCCCACCGGGCTCGCCGGAGGCGGAAGGCGATCGCTATGTGGAGATCTGGAACCTCGTGTTCATGCAATACGACCGCGATGCCGGCGGCACCCTGCACCCGCTGCCGCGCCCCTCCGTGGATACCGGCATGGGTATCGAGCGACTTGCCGCGGTCATGCAGGGCGTGCACAGCAACTACGACATTGACCTGTTCCGGCACCTGATAAAGGCCGCCGCCGCAGTCACCGGCAGGAGCGACCTGGAAAACACCTCGCTGCGGGTCATCGCCGACCACATCCGTTCCAGTGCCTTCCTGATCGTCGACGGTGTCCTGCCGTCCAATGAGGGCCGCGGCTATGTGCTGCGGCGCATCATTCGCCGCGCCTTGCGGCACGGTTACAAGCTCGGCATCAACGAGCCGTTTTTCCACAGGCTGGTCGCGCCGCTGCAGGCCGAAATGGGCACGGCCTACCCGGAACTCGGCAGGCAGCAGGCCCATGTCGAACGCATCCTTAAGGTCGAGGAGGAGCGCTTTGCGGAGACCCTGGAGCAGGGCATGCGCATCCTGGATGAAGATCTGGCAGGACTGCAGGGCAGCGAAATATCCGGCGACACGGTCTTCAAACTCTACGATACCTACGGCTTCCCGATGGACCTGACCGCGGACATCGCCCGCGAGCGCGGCCTGAGCATCGATACCGCCGGGTTCGAGGCCGCGATGGCGGCACAGCGCGGCCGTGCCCGCGCCGCCAGCCAGTTCACCGCAGGTACCGGCAGCGATCTGCAGATCGATGCCTGCAGCGAATTTACCGGTTACGATCACCTGGTCGATACCGCCCGCATCGAGGCGCTGTTTCATGATGGTGCGCAGGTGGAACGGCTGGATTGCGGCCAGGCCGGCCAGGTGTTGCTGGACAGGACCCCGTTCTATGCGGAGTCCGGTGGCCAGGTCGGTGACCGCGGCGAGCTGGAATCCGCCGCCGCCCGCTTCGAGGTGCAGGATACCAGGAAGCAGGGGAAGGGCGCCTTCGTGCACAGCGGTATCCTGACCAAAGGCGTGCTGCAGGTGGGCGATACGGTCAAAGCCCGTGTCGACGCCGGGCGGCGCCAGGCGACGGTTCTCAACCACTCGGGTACCCACCTGCTGCATGCCGCACTGCGCACGGTGCTGGGCGAACACGTGCAGCAAAAGGGTTCGCTGGTCGGACCCGACAGGCTGCGCTTCGACTTCAGTCACTACGAACCCCTCACCCCGGCACAGCTGGCCGAGATAGAAAACCTGGTGAATGCGGAAATCCGCCGCCAACGCCACCGCCGAGACCCGCGTCATGTCCATCGAGGATGCCATGGCATCCGGCGCCATGGCGCTGTTCGGCGAGAAATACGGGTCCGCCGTGCGCGTGCTTTCCATCGGCGATTTCTCGGTCGAGTTGTGCGGCGGCACGCATGTACAGCATGCGGGTGACATCGGCCTGCTGAAGATCGTGTCGGAAACCGGCATCGCATCCGGGGTGCGCCGCATCGAGGCCGTGACCGGTGCAAACGCCCTGCAGTGGGTCGCGGCCAATGAGCAGCGCCTGCAGCGCATCTCGGAACTGGTGAAAGGTAGCCGGGAAGACGTGGATGACAAGGTGTCCCAGTTGCTGGAGAAGAACCGCATCCTGGAGAAGGAGCTGCAGCAGCTCAAGGGCAAGCTGGCCAGCAGCCAGGGTACCGACCTGGCGGCACAGGCAGTGGATGTGGATGGCATCAGGGTGCTGGCGGCGCGTCTTGACGGTGCGGACAACAAGGTGCTGCGCGAAACCCTGGACCAGCTGAAAAACAAGCTGGGTTCCGCAGCCGTGGTGCTGGGAACCGTGAACGGCGACAAGGTCTCGCTGGTGGCGGGTGTGACCAAAGACCGGATTGCACAGGTCAAGCGCCGGGGAAATGGTGAATGCCGTGGCGGTTCAGGTTGGCGGCAAGGGCGGTGGTCGGCCTGACATGGCGCAGGCCGGCGGCACCCAACCCGAGCACCTCGACGCGGCGCTGCAATCCGTAGCGAACTGGGTGCGGGCGCAGCTGGCGCATTGATACCGCGGTTTCAAACCACCGCATTCTGTAGTTTAATTCGCATCCTTTTTGACTGGATGCCTGCCGGCCCGGCCGCAGGCAAATGAAGATCAACCATGGCACTCATTGTTCAAAAATATGGCGGCACCTCGGTTGGTAGTCCCGAACGGATTGCCGCTGTCGCCGACAAGGTCATCGACTGGCGCAAGCGCGGCAACGATATTGTCGTCGTCGTCTCCGCCATGAGCGGCGAGACCAACCGCTTGCTGGAACTGGCGGGAGCGATAACCGACCGGCCGGTGCCGCGCGAGCTGGATGTGCTGCTTGCCACGGGCGAGCAGGTCACCATTGCGCTGCTGAGCATGGCGCTGGAAAAACGCGGCTGCGCAGCCCGGTCCTATACCGGCCCCCAGGTGCATATCCGCACCGACAGCGCGTTTACCAAGGCGCGTATCACGGAAATCGATGACCGGCGCATGCGCGTCGATCTGACTGCGGGCCGGGTGGTCGTGGTTGCCGGTTTCCAGGGTGTTGACGACGAGGGCAACATCACCACGCTGGGGCGCGGCGGCTCAGATACCACGGCCGTGGCGCTGGCGGCCGCGCTGCATGCCGATGAATGCCAGATCTACACGGATGTCGATGGCGTCTATACCACCGATCCGCGTGTCGTGCCGGAGGCGCGCCGCCTGGACCGCATCACCTTCGAGGAAATGCTGGAGATGGCCAGCCTTGGCTCCAAGGTGCTGCAGATCCGCTCGGTCAGCTTTGCCGGCCGCTATAACGTGCCGCTGCGCGTGTTGTCTTCCTTCGTGGAAGGCGAGGGCACGCTGATAACCTATGAGGATGAAAAGATGGAACAGGCGCTGATATCAGGCATTGCCTTCAGCCGCGACGAGGCCAAGCTCACCATACTGGGGGTTCCCGACAAGCCCGGTGTGGCGCATTCCCTGCTGGGACCGATCGCGGATGCGAATATCGAGGTCGACATGATCGTGCAGAACGTTGCACCCGACGGCGCGACCACGGATTTCACCTTTACCGTGCACCGCAACGACTACAGGCGTGCGCTGGAAATCCTGGAGCGTATCGCGAGCGGCATGGGCGCGCGCGAAGTCTCCGGGGACGACCGCATCGTCAAGGTCAGCCTGGTGGGGGTGGGGATGCGTTCGCACGCCGGTATTGCCTCGACCATGTTCGCCGCGCTTGCAGAAGAAGGTGTCAATATTCGGATGATCTCAACTTCGGAGATCAAGATCTCGGTGGTGGTCGACGAGAAGTACCTGGAACTGGCCGTGCGTGCCCTGCACGCGGCTTTTAAACTGGATCAGCCGCCGGAATAGCCGGAATCCGGTCTGTTTTTGAGAGCCTGATATCGATTGCTGGAAAAACGCACAAGGAAGTTGTGCCAGCGTTAGTAAATATATAACCTTGTGTCAGGGATCAGGCCGCCGGGCGCATCAAGAAATACCCTGCCTGGCTTGCATGTCAACTACAATAAACAGACAGATCCTTGATGGAATGCAGAGACAACAAGGAGAATGGGAATGTTAATACTTACACGAAGAGTGGGAGAGACGCTGATGATCGGTGACGAGGTGACTGTCACTGTGCTTGGCGTGAAGGGAAACCAGGTGAGAATCGGTGTAAATGCCCCGAAGGATGTCGCTGTACACCGGGAAGAGATCTATGATCGAATCCGGCATGAACGTGACCAGAAGGACGGTACGAACTGAACGTACCGGCAGTGCGATCTTATCAGGCCCCAAGCTTTACCTGCCTATACCGGAACGGTATGCTACGCCACTCTGAAATTGGCAGTGCGCCTCGCGGGTGACGGCAATTCGCCGAATGCCCCTCCAAAGACACATGTCCGGGGCGGTACCTGACAGCTGACGATTACAACTCTGGAGAGATGGCCGAGTGGCTGAAGGCGCGCCCCTGCTAAGGGCGTATGGGTTAATAGCCCATCGAGGGTTCGAATCCCTCTCTCTCCGCCATATAAAAACAAGCCCCCGGCAGGGGGCTTTCTATTTATTGGGGGTGTGGAGGCGCGACGCGGACCCTGCAGTTCGACAAGCCAGCGCAGCGCGCCGGAGTGCCGGTGCGCAGGCGACGGCGCCGCGCAGGGGTGAGCTGCGCAGCAGCGAGTCAATCCCTCTCTCTGCCATATAGTAACAAAGGGGCCAACGGCCCCTTTTTCATGCATTGTGACGCCGGGTTCGAACCCTCGATAATCAATTGACCGGTTTGACAAGCGGTGCAGCCAAGCACTACTGCAAGGATGCCGGGGACAGAGCAATGCATGGAGCAATTGCCGGGAACGTTGCCGCAGGGGCGCGGCCGGCACCGGTTATCACCACGCACAAGAAAGCCCCGCAATTGCGGGGCTGTCGTGCAGGCAGGTATCCGGCTATGGCGCAGGCGGCAGAATGATATCCAGCGGCTCGCCATAGCCGTCGGTGAGTGTCTTCAGGAAGGCCACCAGATCCGCTTCCTGATTCTCGGTCAGTCTGAGATTGCCAAGTTCATCGGCATTAACATTGAGCGCTACCTCGGGGGCTGGCCAGCAATTGACGCCGACATCGGGAGCAGGGTGTGCGGCACAATCTGCCAGTGCATCCCGGGTGTTATAAAAGTGCACAATTTCCTCGAGCGTTGCAAAGAAACCGTTATGGCCATACGGTGCTGTTGCCGCGATGTTACGCAGTGTCATGACCTTGAACTTTCCTGCCTGTCCGGCAGATACCACATCACCGTTTCCCGACACGGCCGGATCGATGGCGGCGATGTCGGCACGGCCGCCAAGACCATAGTCGACGGGCAATGGCGCGCCATGCAGTTCGGCGATACGCGGGTTGACAGGAATCCCCAGGTTGTCATAGGTGAAATCGGTGAACAGCGGCGGGATGATGCCGTTACCGTCCGGTGCGCTGTGTGCGTTACTCAGGTGACAGAGATTGCACTTCGCCTTGCCGTTGAAGAGCTTCATCCCTTTCTCTTCCTGGCTGGTCATTTCATACCGGCCGGCTAGCCAGTAATCGAACCTGGAGGAAAATTCAGAGAAGGCAAGGGTCTTTTCAAATTCACCAATCGCCTGCGCCATGCGGTCATAGACAGCCAGCACCCCTGCATGTGTTGTGCTTGCCTCGTTGAGGTCAATGCCATAGACGTTCCAGAAGGCAGTGACATAGTCGGGATTGAGAAGCAGCTTGTTGATGACGGCTTCCTTGTCCGGCAGCGCCATCTCGACCGGATTGAGCGGGGGCCGTGATGCCTGTCCGGCCAGATTATTGTCCCGTCCGTCCCAGAATTGCCCGCCTTCGTACAAGCCTTCATCCCCGTCCCAGTGGAAAGACGGGCTAAACCGGGCGTAAGCCGCGCTGGGCGCATTCCGTGTTCCGAAGTCACCATTGGTGGAACCCGGCGACACAGGACTGTTGACAGGGTCGGTGGTGTTGCGCGGGTCGGCGAATGCCGCTGCCGGCGTGTGGCAACTGGCGCAGGCCTGGTTATCGTTCGTTGACAGTGTCAGATCGAAATACAGCTGCTCACCAAGGGCTTGCTCCGGGCTGCTCCCTGCTACTGCATTAAACGGGCTGTTGAGTAAGAAAAATCCTGCTATGCATATCTGGCTGAATCTGTTCATTATCCTGCTTCCCTGGTTTGTTTAATCTGCGCGTCCCTGCATGTGGCAAGGCAAGCCAATAGTTTTATTATTGCGAATGAGAATACTTATCATTTGTAATAGTGTCAAGTCACTGAATTCGCGGCCGGATGAATGCAGGGCATAAATACCCACGAAGGGCATAAATACCCTGACGGGCATAAATACTCCAAGGGCATAAAGGGTTGGGGAGAGAGAGGGAAATTGGCCAGCTGGCCGATCAAGCCGGCTTTGCGCCGTAAGCCGAAGACACCGGCTTCAGCCAGTGAATTATTTAACCCGGCAGGACGCCGCAAGCCGTGCAGTGGTGGTCAGGTGCCTCTGCGGGTTTCAACATGTGGCGTGATCGTGCAGCGGGAGAGCGACCAACCCCGCGAGTCTGTCCGTGCCAGGATTGCGCGGCTGGCATTGGATGATAGCGGTTTTTTGTTCGGGAGGCAGGAGGTGGCAGTCTTCCGGGTGCCGCTAAATGTTTAGCTGCCGTGTGCAGGTCTTCTAATGTCCTTGCCCGGGGTCTTCCGCGGATGACTGTTGGAACAGTGCCCAGAGGTCTCCCAGGGAGGCTGGTGATTTCCGCCGCTCCTTGCTGATGCGTCGATCCTGCACCACCTGCGTGCCGTCACGTCCCTCTAGCGGAAACTCAACCAGCGAACCCCACCGCCTTTCCGCCGATTGTCTTTTTTCGAGGTCCATATCTCCCCCGGATCGATGCGCATCACAGGGGAAATTATAGGCACAGCAGGGGTCATTGATCCAGTCGACAGCGAAATCTGTTCCGGGAAAGACTTCGGCTCATCGAGCTGCCGGTCGGCAGTCGGCGGCAACCGCGCGTGACCCTCAGGACACCAGCAGGTTAAGCAGGCTGAGATTCGACAGGAGCAGCAGTGCGGCCAGGGTCTTCCAGACCAGCAGCGTGTTGCGCTCCATTTACCTGACACCCGGGATCCAGTATGTTGCCGGCAGGAAGGCAGTCGAACCTGACTTGAAAAACGGGACCCTGTTTGTCTGGAGACATCATGGAAAGCTTTACCGGTCACGCATTGTCTGTATTCCTGGGTTTTTTCGCCATCATGAATCCGGTCGCGAACACGCCCGTGTTCCTGGGTCTCACGGCGGATGACGATGCCGTTACGCGGCGCAAGGTGGCGTTCAAGGCACTACTCATCAGTGCCATCATCATTGTGGTTTTCTGTGCCGCCGGCAAGCTGATCTTCACGGTTTTCGGCATCACGCTGCCCGCTTTTCGCATCACGGGCGGCATTCTCGTCGCTCTTGTCGGATTCCATATGCTGCAGGGGGGCGAGCACTCCGCTGTCCAGCATCCGAGTGACGAAGACAAGGAGAAAAGCCTGGCCGCGGCACTGGATGTCGCTGTCACGCCGCTGGCCATGCCGATCCTGGCGGGGCCGGGGACCATTGCCACCGCAATGAACTATGCCTCCGCAGGAACCATGACAGGTTTTGTGATCACGGTTTCCGCGTTTCTCCTGCTCTGTGCGATCACCTACATGTTCTTCATATCCGGCGAACGCCTGGTGATGTATCTGGGCGACAATGGTGTGAAAGTTATCACCCGGCTCATGGGGCTCATACTCGCCGTCATCGGGGTGCAAATGCTTATCCAGGGCGTTGGCGGTGCCGTGGCGTCCTTCGGTGCCGGTTGAGGCAAACGCACAGTCTGTCGAGGAGAGGCGGGGTATTTCGGCATCGCCACAAATAGAAGGGGATGCAGCTGCAGGCAGTGCAGCGCGGATTTACCCGGGAGGTTCCCCGAATCATGCCCCGCTTGGCCGGCGCTGCCCTGGCGATCGCAGCAGGACTTTGGGTGGTTATCGATAACAATCCCGGCACGGCATGCTGCAGCACAATCGATTATCAACCGGGATTCATGTGCCCCAGCCCGGACAAAAATGCACCGGGGTGCCGGTTGTGATTCCGCGCCGGAGCCGGGCATGACAGGCGCGGCCGTGGCCTACTCGTGGCCGTCGGTCCTGTCGCCGAGCAGCCGGCGTACCACGACGAAGAACACCGGCACGAACAGCACACCGAACAGCGTGGCGCCGACCATGCCGCCCATGACGTCGGTGCCGATTGCATGGCGGCTGTTGGCGCCGGCTCCGGTGGAGACCGCCAGTGGCGTAACGCCAAGGATGAAGGCGATAGAGGTCATCAGGATCGGCCGGAAGCGCAGGCGGCAGGCCTCGATTGTGGCATCCAGCAAGCCCAGGCCCTGCTGACGCAGGGTGTTGGCGAACTCGATGATCAGGATGGCGTTCTTGGCCGACAAACCGATCACCGCGATCAGGCCGACCTTGAAATACACGTCGTTTTCCAGGCCGCGCAGCCAGGTGAAACTGAGCGCGCCGAGAACGCCGAGCGGTACCACCAGCATCACCGCCACCGGAATCGACCAGCTCTCGTAGAGCGCGGCAAGCGCGAGGAACACCACCAGCAGCGACAGGGCGAAGAGGATGGGCGCCTGCTGGCCGGAGATGATTTCCTGCAGCGACTGGCCTGACCACTCGAAGCCGATACCCGGGGTGAGATCTTTCCTGACGATCTCCTGCATCGTGTCCATGGCCTGTCCCGAACTGTAGCCCGGCGCGGCGGAACCGTTGATCTGGATCGCCGGGTGGCCGTTGTAGTGGTCGATCGCGGGCGGCGCCATCGTCCAGCTCGATGACACCACGCTGGAGAGCGGCACCATGTTATCGATGCCGCCCTCGCTTGCGGGTATGTAGTAATGCCCCAGGTCCTCGACGCGGCTGCGGTACCCGGCATCCGCCTGCAGCAGTACCTTGAGCACGCGGCCCTCGTAGTTGAAGTCGTTGGCGTAGACCGGCGCCAGCATCAGGCGGATGGCGTCGTAGATCTCCGGCAGCGACAGCCCCATGGACTGCGCCTGTACCCGATCCAGCTCGAGGTGCAGCTCCGGCGCTTCCTCCAGCTGGTTGGGCCGCACACCGTAGAGCACGGGATATTCCGCGGCCTTTTTCAGCAGGGTGTTGCGCGCGGCGAGCAACTGCTCGTACCCCAGCCCGGCGCGGTCCTCGAGGCGGAAATCGAAGCCGCCGAAACGGCCCAGGCCGCGAATGGTGGGCAGGTTGATGACGAACATGCGCGCACCCTTGATCGCCTGCAGCGCCCCGTTCGCCCACTGGATAAAGGCATTGATCTGTGCATCCGCCGCGCGGCGCTCGTCCCAGGTCTTGAGGCGGATGAAGCCGAGGCCGACGTTCTCGCCCTGGCCGATGAAGCTGAAGCCCGCCACATCGAGCACCTGGTCCACCGCAGGGCTCTGCTGAATGATGGCTTCCATCTGCCGCAGGACCCCGCCGGTGCGTTCCATGCTCGCGCCGGGCGGCAGCTGCACGATCACCAGCGCATAGCCCTGGTCCTCCTCGGGCAGGAAACTGGTCGGCAGCCGGGTAAACAGCAGGATCGCCACGCCCACCAGTACGGCGAAGGCCAGCATCCAGCGCGGTGTATGGCGGGTCGATTGCCGCACGCGCGCGAGATAGCCGTGCGTCAGCCCTTCGTAGAGCCGGTTGAAGCCGCGCAGGAAGCGGTTCGGTTCCCCGTGCACCGGTTTGAGCAGGGTGGCGCACAGCGCCGGCGTGAAGCTGAGTGCCATCAGCGCCGAGATCGCCATGGAGATCGCGATGGTCAGGGAGAACTGCCGATAGATCACACCCACGCTGCCGCCGACCAGCGCCATCGGGATGAACACGGCCGCCAGCACCGTGGTCATGGCGATCACCGCGCCGGTGATCTGGTCCATGGCCTTGCGCGTCGCCTCCTTCGGCGGCAGGCCTTCTTCGGTCATGATGCGCTCCACGTTTTCCACCACGACGATGGCGTCATCGACCACCAGACCGATGGCCAGCACCAGGCCGAAGAGGGTAAGCACATTGATAGAGAAACCGGCGATGTACATGCCCGCGAAGGCACTGGTCAGCGCCACCGGCACCACCAGGGTGGGAATCAGCGTCGCGCGCAGGTTCTGCAGGAACAGCAGGATCACCAGGAACACCAGCACCACGGCCTCGATCAGGGTGAACAGCACCTCGTGGATGGAGATCTCGATGAACTGCGTGGTGTCGTAGGGCACCAGCCAGGTCACCCCGGGGGGAAAGTAGGACTCAAGCTCGTTCATCTTGGCGCGCACCGCATCGGCCACTTCCAGGGCATTGGCCTCCGGGGAAAGCAGGATCGCGAAGCCGGCGATGGGGTCGCCGTTGAGGTGGACATCGTGGCCGTAGGACTCGGCCCCGAGCGCGACGCGGGCGACGTCATCGAGGCGTACGCTGCTGCCGTCCGGGTTGGTGCGCAGGATGATAGCGCCGAACTGATCCGGGGAGGTGAAGCGGCTGGCGGCGTTGACCGAGGCGCTGAATCCCTGGCCGGGCGGGGCCGGCTCCGCCCCGATGTGGCCGGCGGCGATCTGCACGTTCTGGTTACGCACCGCATCCAGCACCTGCGAGGCGCTCAGGCCGTAGCCGCGCAGCTTGTCCGGGTTGAGCCAGATGCGCATGGCGTAGGCGGCGCCGAACAGGCTGGCACTGCCGACCCCGGGCAGGCGCTGGATCGGATCGAGCACCTGCGAGGCGATCAGATTGTTGAGGGCGTAGGTGTCCAGGCTGCGGTCTTTCGAGTGCAGCGCCACTACCATGAGGAAGTCGTTGTTGGCCTTGGCGACGGTTATCCCGTTTGCAAGCACCTCCTGCGGCAGGCGCGGCTGGGCGATGCTCAAACGGTTTTGCACCTGTACCTGGGCGATGTCGGGGTCGGTACCGCTGACGAAGGTCAGGCTGATCTGTACCGTACCGTTGGAGCGCGAGGTCGAATCGAAATACAGCAGGTTGTCGACGCCGGTAAGCTGCTGTTCGATCACCGCGGTCACCGTCTTTTCGATGACCTCCGCGCTCGCACCGGGATAGGAGGCGTTGATGCTGATCTGGGGCGGGGCGATCGGCGGATAGGCGGAGACCGGCAACTGGAAGATGGCAGCGCCGCCGGCCAGGGTAATCAGGATGGCGATTACCCAGGCGAAGATTGGCCGGTCGATGAAAAAGCGTGGCATCGGCGGGGTGCCTCAGTGCGCGGTGGTATCGGCTGGAGGGTTGTCCGCGGGCACCGTCGTGGCGCTGCCGCCCGTCTGGACTTTCTGCAGGCCCTCGACGATCACCTGGTCAGCGTCGGCCAGGTCGCCGGTGACGATCCAGCCGGTGCGCGTCATGCCGTGGGTTTGCAGTCGGCGCTGCGCCACCTTGCCGTCCGCGCCCACGACGAGCGCATAGGCGCCCTGGGCATCACGCGACACGGCGGCCTGGGGCAGCACGAAGGCGTTGTCGATTGCACCGCTGGTCAGCCGCAGGTTGACGAACATGCCCGGTAGCAGCGAATGGTCCGGGTTCGGCAGCACGGCGCGCAGCGACACGGCGCCCGTGCCGGGGTCGACGGCAAGATCGGAGAAGTTGAGGGTGCCGGCCTGCGGGTAAGGCGTCCCGTCCTGCAGGAGCACATCCACCTGTGCCGGGTTCTGCGCGCTTGCGGTGCCCCGCAATTCCCGCAACTCGGCCACTGTCTGGCTGAAATTCACATAAATGGGATCTATCTGTTCGATAGTGGTCAACCGGGTCGCCTCGCCCTGGCCGACCAGGGCGCCCTCGGTCACGAGCGCGCGGCCGGCACGTCCGGCGATGGGCGCGGTGACGGTGGCATAGCCCAGATCGAGGCGGGCGCTTTCCACATCGGCCTGTGCCTGCTTGACCGCCGCCGCCGTGCTGCGCCCGGTGGCCAGCGCGTTATCCAGGTCCTGGGTCGAGATCAGTTGCTGTTGGGCAAGTTCGCGGTAGCGCTTGGCGGTTGCCGCGGCATTGGTGGCGTCGGCACGCGCGCGGGCGAGGGCGGCCTCCTGTGCATGCAGCGCCGCTTCCAGCGGCGCGGGATCGATCCGGTACAGCACCTCGCCCTGTTCGACATCGGTGCCTTCCTTGTAGGCGCGTTCGAGGACGATGCCCGCCACTCGTGCGCGCACCTCCGCAACCCGTGTCGGCGCCAGCCGGCCGACGAGCTCGCGGGTGAGGGGCACGGTGCGGGGATGAACCTCGATGACGGCGACTTCCGGTGGCGGCGATTCCGGGGGGTTCTGTGACGTCGCCTGGTTGCAGGCGGCGAGCAACAGGCTGATGCCCGGCAGCAGTGCGCGCAGTAATTGTCGATTCATAAAGATCCTTGCAGGGCGCGAACGGGAGCGGTGCGCTGACACTGTCTGGTTGACCGGCCACGGCCGCGACAGGTTCCGTGCGGGTGGCCTGAACGGGTCCGGCTATCATACCAGCACGTGGCTCGCGGGCAGAGAGGAAACTGCTGGCCAGCCGGGCGCCGCCGCGGTTTTCGACCGGGATCCCGCGCTTCCGGTGCGCGACACCGGAACGCTCCGGAAAGCTGTCGTAATACGCAGGTCCCCGGGGCTTGCAGAGGACGTTGACATATCCGGCGCAGCCCGGGTGCAGGCCTGCAGTACACAGAAAAAAGCGCGCAGCGCGTTGAACGCCCGCAGGGCGAGCAAAGCAAATAAACCCGGGGAAATCCCCTATCCCCGGATTCCGCCCGGCAACTGCGTCCTGCGTAAGGTTACCGCCTGCATCCCTGCAGTCGTACGCTTCGCCACGACTGCGGGATGGCTTCTCATTCGCTGATATGACCGGCAGACCGGACACAAAAAGGCAACCGCCCGATTATTCCGGGCCGGGTGTGCGCATCAGGATACGAGCAGGTACAGCAGGCAGAGATTCGACAGAAGCAGCAGTGCGGCCAGGGTCTTCCAGACAAGCAGCGGGTTACGCTCCATAAGCGGTTCAAAATTTTCCGGCATGAGTTCGGCATTCGGATAGGTCAGGTCATGCAGGAATTCGGACAGGGCCGGGTAGCGCCGGTTGCGCGCAATCGAGACTGCCTTTTCGATGGCCCTGTCCATCCATGCCGGAACATCCGGGTTCAGACCGGAAGCCGCTATGTAGCGTACCTGCCGCAGGCGCCGTGCGGTCAGTTCCTTTTCACCATAGGGCAGCTTGCCGGTCAGCAGTTCATAGGTGATGACGCCCAGCGAATAGATGTCGGAGACGTTGCTGCCAACATAGCCCTGCAGATACTCGGGCGCGGTGTAATTGCGGGTGCCCAGCAGGCTGTCACGGGCGAGCGGGGTGGCGATCTCCTCGATGCCGGCGATCTTGGTGGAACCGAAATCGATGATCTTCACCGTGCCATTGGTGTCGATCATGATGTTCTCGGGTTTCAGGTCCTGGTGGATCATTTCCTGGCGGTGAAAGGCGCGCAGGCCGGCCGCTATCTGCTGCACGATGTTGCGAACTTCCTCCAGCGTCGGCTGCGGATTGTCGTGCATCCACTGGCGCAGGGTCTGTCCCTCGATATACTCGGTCACGTAGTACAGGCACTGGTGCTGCTTGTGCGGCTTGATGACCTTGAGAACGTGCTGGTTATTGATGCGGCGGCCCGCCCATTCCTCGTGCAGGAAGCCGTCGATGTATTCCGGGTCGTCGCTGTAGTTGACCGAGGGTGTCTTCAGGATCACCTGCTTGTGGCTGCCGCGGTCCCGTGCCAGGTAAACCTGGGTGCGCTTGCTGGCATGCAGCTCGCGAATGATTTCATAACCGTCCAGCACCATGCCGGGTTCCAGCGGTGGCGGAAAGGGCAGTTCGGAAAACCTTTGGTAGAACTCGTGCTCCTTCAGGCCCGGCAACTGCGTAATTCGCACCAGCTGGCAGGTAACATTGTCATGGCTGCCCTGTTGCAGGGCGCAGTCCGTGATTTTCCTGGCGGTTTCCTCGAGGTCTTCATTGCTGCTGTAAAGGAATTCCGCCAGCGTCGTATCCTTGATGAAATCGTGCACGCCGTCCGTGGTCAACAGGAACGTGTCATCCGCCTCGACCGGCAGTGCGCGGTAGTCAACCTCCATGTGCAGCTCTATGCCCATGGCGCGGCTGAGATAATTCTTGTCTGCCGAGACGTGTACCCGGTGATCGCGGGTCAGGCATTCCAGCCTGCCGCCGCGCATGCGCCAGATGCGGGTATCGCCGACGTGGAACAGGTGCGCGGTCGCCGACTTGAGGACCAGCACGCTCAGGGTGGTGACCATCCCCTTGCCGGAGGCGTACTGCTGCTGGCCCTGCGCGTACAGCCAGCGATTCAGGGCCGCGAGTATCTTTCCGGCAGCGGTCTCGGTACTCCAGCTGTCCGGCGTGGTGAAGTAGTCCGCCAGGAATCCCGTGACACAGGCCTCGGCGGCTTCCTTGCCCGCTTCGCTGCCGCTCATGCCGTCCGCGATGACTGCCGCAATGCCCTTGTTGTTCAGTTCGACGCCGCGGGGTATGCGAATGCCGCAGGCATCATCGTTGGAAGACTTGATGCCCGCGTCGCTGTGCTGGGCCGCGACGACCTGCAGGGTGGCAGTCATGCGATGCCGTATACGTCTGTCAACTCAGTACCCCGATTTCATCGTTTGCCTTGCGCAGGTTGCGGGAAAATATCCGCAGCAGATTTTCCTGGATCCTGACCTTGATGTCGCTGTGTTCGGATACCATGGCATCGAAATCGTCCATATCCAGCTGGTAGCACAGGGAATCCATATCGGCGATCACCGCTGCGGAGCGCCGCGAGCGTTCTATCCAGGCCATCTCCCCGAAAACCAGGCCGGGTGACAGGGTGGCCAGGCGCTTGGACTTGCCGCCCGGCAACTCCAGTTTAATGCTGACCTTGCCGCTTGCAAGCAAAAACAGTTTGCTGGCCGGTTCACCCTGCGCCATGATCAACTCGTCCCTGGCATATTCCTGCCGGGTCAACTTGTTTGCAATCACCTCGATGTCATCCGGGCCCAGCCCGTTAAACAGTTCGAAGTCCCTGAAGGATGTGATGGCCTGCACTTCATCCGCCACGTTCAGGAGCATATCCTCGCAGTACTCCAGTGCGTAGTCATCCTCGAAGCTGCGCCACAGGGCGCTGTCGGCATCACCGAGTTTCCTGCGGATGTAACTGCCAAGGTTGGGAAAGCTTTCGCAGTTGGCGAACAGCAGTTGTTTCCCGGCAGACTCCAGCTTCATCAACAGGCGGTAGAGCAGACGGCAGGAACTCTGGTCCAGCGTCAGTACCCGCTTGAAATCCACGATAAAGAAATCCGTGTCCCCCTGTCTGGATACGATCTCGCTGACGATCACCTCGACCGTGGTGAAGTTCAGGTCGCCCTGGATTTCATAGACCCGGATACGCTGTGCCAGTTGCTGCAGCCGGGTGCGGTCGGCCTCGTCGCGCAGGTGTTTTGAAGACTTGCGGGTGCCGTCGTAACTGGTGCGGATCACCGACTTGCCCGGTTGCACGACATTGAACATGTGGAGGTTGAAATCCATCGAGATGCGATTACAAACCTCGATGCCGCGCACGCTGTTGCCGCGCGCGTCCAGGCGCGGCGAGAACACACCGATGCCCAGCCTGCCGGGCAGTACCGCGAGGATGCCGCCGGCGACACCGCTCTTGGCGGGCATGCCGACCTTGTATATCCATTCCCCCGCGTAGTCATACATACCGCAGGAACCCATGACGCCAAGCAGGTTTTCCACATACTCGCCGCGTATGGCGCGCTCTCCGGTCAGCGGATTGATGCCTGCATTCGCCAGCGTCGCGCCCATGACGGCCAGGTCGCGGCAGCAAACCGAGATCGAACATTGCTTGAAGTACAGTTCCAGGGTTGGCGTCGGATCTTCCTCGAGAATGTTGAAGTTGCGCAGCATGTAGCCGATGGCGCGGTTGCGATGTCCGGTTTCGCTCTCGGAGTGGTACACGGCCTCGTTGAGGGTCAGGGCACGCCCGGCGTAGGCCGACATCATTTCCAGGATGCGGT
The DNA here is from genome assembly GCA_963824045.1 of uncultured Gammaproteobacteria bacterium. Lineage (GTDB taxonomy): Bacteria > Pseudomonadota > Gammaproteobacteria > UBA9214 > UBA9214 > UBA9214. Next base: position 177,716 of record CAWGNW010000009.1, read on the forward strand.
TGATACGCTTGTTCTCGTCATGCCCCATTATCTGGCCGGCAGCGGCAATGGCGCCGGCGTTGATCATCGGGTTGGCCGGCCGGCCGGTAGCCGGATCGAGGCTGATGGAATTGAAGGCGTCACCGGTCGGTTCCACACCGATCTTGTCGAGCATGTCGGCGCGGCCGTTGTCTTCCAGCGCGAGGCCATAGACGAAGGGTTTCGAGATGGACTGGATGGTGAATTCCTGGTGGCTGTCACCGACCTCGTAGACATGTCCCTCGGTGGTTGCGATGCAGATGCCGAACCACTCACTGTCCGCCTTCGCCAGTTCCGGGATGTAATCTGCCACCTCGCCGTCGGTCATTCCCGCGAACCCGCGCTGCAGTTCCTGCAGGTAGTCCATGATCGGTGAGGTAATCGGTCCGCTTGCTGCATTCATAGTTGCCGTCTCCTGCTCGGGGGGCGGTTATTGTGATTTACCTGATGGTGTTCCCAAAACGCGGCAACCCGGCAGGAATCGCCGGGTTGCCGTTTACAGGAACCCGAGGTTCCGGCTGGTTTTGAACCTCCCGCCGTGTTCAGGTGACCTCGATCATCTGCACGGTACCGTCCGGCAGGACTTCCGCCATGTGTCCGGCCGGTTCGTCGAGGAACAGCGCCACGGCGGCCAGGGTCACGACCGCGGCACCCGCGATCACCATGAAGAAGATCTGCGGCGAGACGAAGGACAGCACCGTCAGGAAGCTGACCGCGCCGACGTTGCCGTAGGCGCCGGCCATGCCGGCCACCTGGCCGGTCAGACGGCGTTTCACCAGGGGCACCATCGCGAACACGGCACCCTCGCCGGACTGCACAAAAAACGAGCAACCCATGGTGATCGCGACCGCCAGCAGCAGCGGCCAGCTGGAATCGATCAGACCCATCAGGAAATAACCAACCGCCAGTCCGCTTAGCAGCACCAGCAGGGTCCGCTTGCGCCCGAACTTGTCGCTGATCAGGCCGCCACCGGGACGCGCCACCAGGTTCATGAAGGCGTAACCGGATGCCAGCATGCCGGCCGCGACCTGGGAGAGTTCAAAGGTGTCCTTGAAAAACAGCGGCAGCATGGAGACCACGGCCAGTTCGGAACCAAAGGTCACCAGGTAGGCGAGATCCAGAATCGCGACCTGCTTGAACCGGTAGCGATCGATTTCCGGAACCTCCTCGGTAAATACATGTTTATTGATCTGGTAGATGCGCAGGCTCTGGAAGGCGTAGATACCCAGCAGTACGGCGTAGATCATGTCGGTGACCCCGGGCGTCAGCAGCTTCAGGTTTGCCGGCCCGAGCTTCCAGGCCAGCACGGCGAGGGCCGCATACAGCGGGATGTTCATGATCAGGTAAAGGAAGAAATCATTCTTGCTGGTCACTTCCATGCCGCCGTTTTTCTTCGGCTTGAAGTAGGTGGAGCCCTTGGGCGTATCCGAAACCGAGAAGAAGTAGACCACCGAGTACACCAGCGTCAGCACGCCGGTCATGCCGATCGCGTAGCGCCAGCCGTTGTCTCCGCCGAACATCAGTGCGATGGTCGGCAGGCTCAGGGCCGCGGCCGCGGAGCCGAAGTTGCCCCAGCCGCCGTAGATGCCCTCGGCGACGCCGACCTGCTTTGCGGGGAACCACTCGCCGATCATGCGGATGCCGATGACGAAACCGGCGCCGACGAAGCCCAGCAGGAAACGCATTATCGCCAGCTGCTCGAAGCTGTTGGCAAAGGCGAAACCGAAACACAGGAAGCTGGAGATGAACAGCAGCGTCGAGTAGATGCGCCGTGGCCCGAAGGCGTCGACCAGCATGCCGATGATGATGCGCGCCGGTATGGTCAGCGCGACGTTCAGGATCAGCAGCATTTTCACCTGCTGGTCGCTCAGCCCGAAGACGTCGCGTATCGAGGCCATCAGCGGCGCGTGGTTGAACCAGACGTAAAAGGTCAGGAAGAACGCGAACCACGTCATATGCAGGATTCGGTTTTTTCCGGAGAAGGAAAACAGATTGAGTTTGGACTCGGACATGGTTGCTCCTTTGCAATAAGAATCCGTCATTGGATGGAAAAGTCAGGAGAACCTGAGCAAGGAGCATGCCACTGCTGATGTTTGTCAGCCGATTCACCTGTGCCAGCCGGGCAGCCGGAAGCTTTTACACTCGAAGTCATGCAGTTAACTGCATTCATGAAAATTTCTGCGGGCGCACAGCGCGCTTTCCTGACCGGATCAGGCAGGAGAAGCCGGCGGGGATGACTGCGCAGTTAGAGTGCGTCAACAGTTGATGCGCACTTATGTGGTGCGTTCGAGTCGACGACTATGCCCTGAGCCTGCGCGGTGTGCACCAGAATACCCCACTGATTTCATCGACATACCCTGTATATACCGCAACCGGAACAAAACTGGCACAGCATTTGCTCCAGCATGCTCAAACAGGAAATCGAAGACAGCGTGGAGTGCATATGAAGGAGAAACTGGTTCTGGTCGGCAACGGGATGGCAGGGGTGCGCACCCTTGAGGAGTTGCTGAAAATCGCGCCGGAGGAATACGAGATCACCGTCTTCGGGGCCGAACCCTACGGCAACTACAACCGCATCATGCTGTCGCCGGTGCTGGCGGGCGAAAAGACCATTGATGACATCATGCTCAACGACGAGCAATGGTACAGCGACAACGGCATCACATTATATAAGGGCAGGCAGGTCACCCGGATTGACCGGATCAACCGCCGGGTCATCGCGCAGGACGGCACCACGGCTGCCTATGACAGGCTGCTGCTGGCAACCGGTTCCCACCCGTTCATCATCCCCGTGCCGGGCAAGGACAAGGATGGTGTCATCGCCTTCCGGGACATTCACGATGTGCACACCATGCTGGAGGCTGCGCGTGAACACCGGAAGGCCGTCGTCATCGGCGGTGGCCTGCTGGGGCTGGAAGCCGCCAACGGGCTCATGAAACAGGGTATGGAGGTCACCGTGGTGCACCTGCTGGATACCCTGATGGAACGCCAGCTCGACAAGCCGGCAGCAAGCCTGCTGCAGCGTTCACTGGAGACGCGCGGCATGCAGTTCCTCATGGAGGCGGCTACCGCGGAAATCATCGGCAATGGCCGCGTGCGCGGCGTGCGCTTCAAGGATGGCAGCGAGATCGAGGCCGACCTGGTCGTGATGGGTGTCGGCATCGTGCCGAATACCGGGCTGGCGCGGGAGTGCAATCTCTACTGTGAGCGCGGCATCGTGGTCAACGATACCATGCAGACCTTCGACCCGCGCATCTACGCCGTGGGCGAATGCGCCCAGCACCGCGGCATTGCCTACGGGCTGGTGGCACCCCTGTTCGAACAGGGCAAGGTCGCGGCCAACCACCTCGCCAACCTGGGGTATGCCCGCTACCAGGGCTCGGTGACCTCTACCAAGCTGAAGGTCACCGGCATCGACCTGTTTTCCGCCGGTGATTTCATCGAGGCCGAGGGTGACGAGGTCATGGTGCTGCAGGACCCGGCGTCCGGCACCTACAAGAAGCTGGTGATCAACGACAACCGCATCAAGGGTGCGGTGCTCTACGGCGACACCATGGACGGGACCTGGTACTTCCAGCTGATGCGCGAGGGCACCGGCATCGGCGATTTCCGCAAGACCATCCTGTTCGGCCAGCACGATCTGGGCGACGCCGGCCATGGCCAGGCGAACGGCATCATGGCGCTGCCCGACAGTGCCGAGATCTGCGGCTGCAACGGCGTCTGCAAGGGCGACATCGTCAACGCCATTACCCGACAGGGCCTGTTCACCCTGGACGACGTGCGCTCCCATACCAAGGCCTCCAGTTCCTGCGGTTCCTGTACCGGACTGGTCGAGTCCATCCTGGCGAGCACGGTGGGCGAGGGCTATGCCGCCTCGCCCAACAAACAGCCCATGTGCAAGTGCACGGAATACAGCCACGACGAGGTGATCGCGTCCATTCGCGACCGTGAACTCAAGAGCATGCCGGCGGTGCGCGAGTTCCTGGAATGGAAGACGCCGGACGGCTGCGCCGCCTGCCGCCCGGCGCTCAACTACTACCTGCTGGCGCGCTGGCCGGGCGAATACCAGGACGATGCCCAGTCGCGCTTCATCAACGAGCGCGCCCACGGCAACATCCAGAAGGACGGCACCTACTCGGTGGTGCCGCGCATGTTCGGCGGCCTGGTAAAGCCCGACGAACTGCGCGCGATCGCGGACGTCTGCGACAAGTTCGATGTCCCTGAAATGAAGGTCACCGGCGGCCAGCGCATCGACCTGTTCGGTGTGAAAAAGGAGGACCTGCCGCTGATGTGGAAGGACCTGTCCGCCGCGGGCTTCGTCTCCGGCCATGCCTACGGCAAGGCCATGCGCACGGTGAAGACCTGTGCCGGCAAGACCTGGTGCCGCTTCGGCACCCAGAACTCCACCGGGCTCGGCGTGCAGCTGGAAGAACTCACCTGGGGTTCGTGGATGCCGCACAAGTTCAAGCTGGCAGTCTCCGGCTGTCCGCGCAACTGTGCCGAAGCCACCATCAAGGACTTCGGCGTGGTGTGCGTGGATTCAGGCTACGAACTGCATGTCGGCGGCAACGGCGGCATCAAGGTACGCGTCACCGACCTGCTGTGCAAGGTGGAGACCGAGGCCGAGGTGCTGGAATACTGCGGCGCCTTTATCCAGATGTACCGCGAGGAGGCGCATTACCTGGAGCGCACCGCGCCCTGGGTCGAACGCGTCGGGCTGAGTCGTATCAAGGACCGCATCCTCGGCGACGCCGCGGAGCGCCGCACCCTGTACGAACGCTTCAAATACGGCCAGCAGTTCGCCCAGATAGACCCCTGGAAGGCCCGCGCCGAAGGCAGTGAGGCGCATGAATTCACGCCGCTGAAGATTGCGGGTTGATTTAAAAGGGGTCTGATTTAAAAGGGGTCAGATCCCTTTTTCAGAAACCATGGCGGAAGAATTTCGGAAACAGGGAAAAAGGGATCTGACCCCTTTTAAAATTGATTAGCAATTGAGAGAGACCATGACCCACTGGACTGAAATCGCAAAACTGGAAGACATTCCGCGGCTGGGTGCGCGGGTGCTTAAAACAGATACCATGAATATCGCGCTGTTTCGCACCTCGCTTGACGAGGTTTTCGCCATCAAGGACGAATGTCCGCACAAGCAGGGCCCCCTGTCACAGGGCATTGTCCACGGCACCTCCGTGACCTGTCCGCTGCACAGCTGGAAGATCGATCTCGCCAGCGGCGAGGCGCTGGGTCCGGACGAGGGCTGCACCAATACCTTCGCAACCAGGGTCGAGAACGGCCGGGTCTACCTGGCCTTGTCAGCCAGCGAGGCCGCTGCGTGAGTATGGGTTTGCTTCGAGAATTTTCTTGTTGATGGCGCCATAAGATCGCGGTCAGGTGACCGCTCCTGCAGGTGAAGACATGCTGTTCGGACGCAATAAAAAGAACCCCATCAGGATCGCCGACAAGGGCGTGAAAGAGTGGCGCTACGCCACCTGCGGCTACTGTTCCACCGGCTGCTCCATCGAGGTCGGTCTGAATGCCGACGGCGAACCGGTCGCCTCGCGCGGCGTCGCGGACGCCGACGTCAATCGCGGCAAGCTGTGCATCAAGGGTATCTTCGAACACGAACTGTTCCGCAAGACCGCCGGTCGCGGCGACCGGCCGCTGCTGCGCAACAACCGCTGGGAGGCATTCGAGGAAACGACCTGGGACGTGGCGCTGGATAAAACCGGCGGCGAGATCCAGCGCATCCAGCAGACCTACGGGCGCGACGCGTTTGCGATTGTGTCCACCGGCCAGATCATGACAGAGGAGTTCTACACCCTCGGCAAGCTGGCACGCGGCGTCATCGGCACCAACAACTACGACGGCAATACCACCCTGTGCATGTCCTCGGCCGTGTCGGGGTACAAGCGTTCCTTCGGCTCCGACGGCCCGCCGGGCTGCTACGAGGACTTCGAGCACACCGACTGCCTGCTGGCCTTCGGCTCGAACCTGCCGGAACAGCACCCGATCATCTACTGGCGCCTGCAGCAAGTGCGCGAGCAGCGCAGGTTTCCGCTGATCGTGGTCGATCCGCGCGTCACCATGTTCGCGCAGCAGGCGGATGTGCATCTTGCCGTGGCGCCGGGCACGGATCTGGTCCTGCTGAACGCGCTGGCGCATGTCATTCTCGAGGAAGGCCTGGAAGACCGCGCCTATATCGAGGCGCACACCGAGGGCTTTGCGGAATTCGCGGCGCTGGTAGCGCAGTACGATCCGCAGTCGGCCGCGAAGATCTGCGGTATCGACGAGGACACCATCCGCAACGTGGCGCGCGTTTACGGCAGGGCCGGGGCGGCCATGACCATCTGGACCATGGGCATCAACCAGAGCACGCACGGCTCCGACGGCGTGGTCGCCATCAACAACCTCAACCTGATCACCGGCAATATCGGCAAGCCAGGCGGCTCCAGCCTGTCCATTACGGGCCAGTGCAACGCCATGGGAACGCGCGAGTGGTCCTCCTGTTCCGGGCTGCCCGGTTACCGGGCGCTGGAAAAGCCGCAGGACCGCGAGGAAATCGCGAAGTTCTGGGGCATCGACCCCGGGTTCTTCCCGGACAAACGCGGGATGTTCATGACCGACATCCTGCCCGCCATCGAGACCGGGCAGATCCGGGGGCTGTGGCTGATCGCCACCAATCCCATGACCTCCATGGCCAACACGCCGCGCATCCGCAAGACCCTGGAGAAGCTGGAGTTCCTGGTCGTGCAGGATGCCTATCGCGACGTGGAGACCAACGAGTACAGCCACGTGTTCCTGCCGGCCGCGGTGTGGGCGGAAAAGGAAGGCTGTTTTACCAACACCGAGCGGCGCGTCAACCTGATCCGCAATGTCTGCGCGCCGCATGGCGATTCGAAAACCGACCTGTGGATCTTCAACCAGGTCGCGCGGCGCTTCGAGCGGGGTCGCCTGATGAACTTTCCGGAAACCGCCGAGGCCGTCTTCGATGAACTGAAAGTCCTGTCGAAGGGGCGCATGCTCGACTATTCCGGCATGAGCTACGACAGGATCGAGCAGAACCGCGGGATCCAGTGGCCCTGTAACGAGGAGACCGCACCACAGGGTTCGCAGCGCCTCTACACCGACGGCGTCTTCCAGTATCCCGGCGGCCGGGCAAAACTGATCGCGCTGCCGTTCATCGACAACAACGAGCGACCGGACGGGGAATACCCGTTCTGGCTGAACTCGGGCCGGGTGGTCGAGCACTTCCATACCCGCACCCGCACCGGCAAGGTCGGCAATGCCAACAAGTTCAGTCCGACGCCCTACATGGAAATGAATCCGGATGCCGCCGCGGAGCTTGGCATTGCCCATGGCGGCTATGCGCGGCTCACCTCGCGCCGCGGAGATGCCGTGGTGATGGTGCAGTGCACCCAGCGCGTGGCGCGCGACATGGTGTTCATCCCGTTCCACTACCACGAATGCGTCAACCGCCTGTCCCTCGGCCTGCTCGATCCGCATTCGCGCCAGCCGGCCTACAAGCAATGCGCCGTGCGCATCGAGCCCGCCGATGACCAGGCGGCGGCTGCGGAGCGCAACCGCGCCGCGAGGGCCTTCTGACATGGAATCGAAACACGTAGGAGGTCAGTACCCTTGTCCGAGATCGAAAAAGGGGTCAGTACCCTTTTCCAAGAGTAATCATCCGGACTCAATCAATTGTCACGGGAAATGGGTACTGACCCCTTTCTTAGCTCCACGGGTAGAACCCATGTTTGAACCGCGCCCCAAAGAACCTGCCTACGCCTTCGTCCCGCAGGTCGAGCCCCCGGCGACCAACCGCTACGGCACCCCGATCGAGACGGTGCCGGAAGGCAACGCGCTGCGCGGCCAGTCACTCAACATCAACGGCGACGGCAGCATTCCGGATAACCCGAATCGCTACAAGCAGCACGGTTTCTATTTCAACGCCGATCACTGCATTTCCTGCCATGCCTGCGAGGCCGCCTGCTCGGAGAAGAACGATCTGCCGGCGCATATCGCCTTTCGCTCGGTGGGCTATCTGGAGGGCGGCAGCTGGCCGGCCTACCAGCGCCTCAATATTTCCATGGCCTGCAACCACTGCGACGACCCGGTCTGCCTGAAGGGTTGCCCGACACGTGCCTATACCAAGTTCGCCGAGTACGGCGCGGTGCTGCAGGACCCGGATATCTGCTTCGGCTGCGGCTACTGCACCTGGGTGTGCCCCTACAACGCGCCGCAACTGGACACGCAGGCAGGACATGTCTCCAAGTGCAACATGTGCGTGGACCGCCTCGAGGTCGGACTGAAGCCTGCCTGCGTCGCCGCCTGTCTCGCCGGGGCGCTGGATTTCGGCGTCATGGAAACCACGCCTGACAATCGCCAGCAGCTGGAGACGCGGATACCGGGATTCCCGACGCCGGAGATCACCCATCCGAATATTCGTTTCCAGCAGACGCAGAGCCTGCCGCGCGAGTTGCGACGTCCGGACAGTATGCCGCTGCGCTATGAGCGTGACGGGCAGGGGGATGGCTATACGCCAAAAGTCGCGGCAACACAGCGCAGCCGTGCCTGGAACCTGAACAAGCTCAGCACCCGCGAAAACCCGCTGGTGATATTCACCCTGATTTCACAGGCTGTCATCGGCGCCTTCATCACCCTGTTCCTGGGGCCGTTGCTGGGCCTGGGGACCTTCAGCATGCAGGCGCATCCTGTCGCGCTGCCGCTGCTGCTGTTCGGCCTGATCGGAATCCAGACGCTGGCGCTGGTCATGTCGACGCTGCACCTGGGAAGGCCGCACCGCTTCTACCGTGCGTTCAACAACCTGCGCTGGTCGCCGGTGAGCCGTGAAGTCGCCGGCATCGCCGTGTTCTACAATTTTCTCGGTGCCTACGCGCTGCTGGCAGGACTACCGATGCTGTTCACCTGGCTGCCGGGCGGGCTGGTTGTCGCGCTGGCGCAGGGTTGCGGCTGGGGTGCAGTGGTCTCCGGGCTGGCGGCGCTGTATTTCATGCATCGCATCTACCGCATCGAGGCACGTCCTTTCTGGAACCACTGGCAGGTGCTGACGTCTTTCTACGGCAACATGCTGGTACTGGGTCCGCTGCTGGTGGTGCTGGCCTATGCGCCGGTGCAGGTAGCCGCTGGCGAGCCCTGGTCCGTGTCGGCCGGGAAACTTGCGAGCGTCATGCTGCTGGGCCTGTTGATGGAAGCCGTGGGCCTTTACTACCATGCGCGCGACCTGCGGCGGGGCAGCGGGGAAGGGCAGGCCTCGCACTTTGAGCAGACCACCACCTTCGGCAAGACCTGGCTGCTGCGCAACACCGGGCTGGGACTTGCCATGCTGCTGATGCTGCTGCTTGTCGCAACCAGCCCGGCGGGTGTTGCCGGCATGCTGCTCTGGGGTGCCGGCGCGCTGGTTATATTCACTGTCGCAGTGGTCGGTCGCGCGCTGTTCTATGCACTGGTGATACCGACCACCATGCCCGGGGCCTTCTTCTGGCGCAATCGTGGCTTCGAGGAGCATGCCCGCGAAACAGGACTGGCCGGGATGCCGCAGGTCGGCGTATTGCCCGACTGCCATTGACCGATCGGCAGGTGTTTCTGCCGGGGTAGGCATTCTTTGTTATCCTCCTGTAGGAGCGCCGCCCTTCGGCGCGATTGTTTGAGGGTGGCATCGCGGTCAGGTGACCGCTCCTACAGGATGAACCCGGCACTTCCTCGTATTCACCTGTCGAAACCGGATTGCAGGCACAGACCTGAACAACGATCAGGTAAACTACGCGGCATGAACACCGAAAGTCGCAAGCGCCTTGAGGATATCCGCGATGACTTCGAACGCGGCGTGTTCCTGAGTGTTTACCAGTCGCCCCGGCAGCGGCTGCGCCGCCGGATCGCGCGCTGCATCCTGGGCTGCAAGCATGGCCTGCGCGGCGTCCTGTTCAGCTGGCCGCTGTACCTGCTGCCTCTGGCCGCCTGGGTGCTGAACGCCCGTTACCTGCCCCTGATCCTGCTGTTGCTCCTGCCGGGTCTGTACATCTCCGGTGTCATTCTGCTGCGAGGGGTGAGGTCCGACTACGCCCGGCTGGTCGACGGGATAATCCTGCGCGCCGGTTATCCCGGGCGGCTGCTGTTCCCCGGGAATTATCAGCCTTGACCGTCAGGAAACCGGTTCTGGGATTCGCAGCCTTCAGCGGGACGGGCAAGACAACGTTGCTGATCCGCTTGATCCCGTTCCTGGAGCAGCACGGCGTGCGCGTGGCCATGGTCAAGCATGCACATCATGACTTTGATGTCGACAAGCCGGGCAAGGACAGCTACGAGCTGCGCAAGGCCGGCGCCAGGCAGGTCCTGGTTGCCTCGGACCGGCGCAGTGCGCTGATGACGGAATACGCCGAACCGGGGGAGCCGCGGCTGGAAGACCTGGTCGCGCTGCTGGCGCTGGATAGCGTCGACCTGGTACTGGTCGAGGGCTTTCGCCATGTGCCGTTTTCGAAAATCGAACTGTACCGTCCCTCGCTGCAACAGCCGCTGCTGTGCCGCGAGGACACTTCGATCATTGCCGTGGCGACGGACTTTCCCGTGACCACGGACCCGCTGCCCCGGCTGGACCTTAACAACACCGCCATGATCGGTGAATTTATTCTGGAGTGGATGGAGGGGTATTCCCATGAGCATACAAATTGACGGCACGACACTGCAGACGGATAACGAGGGCTACCTGCTGGAGCCGGCCTTGTGGAGCGAACGGGTCGCACTGGAGATCGCGCGCCGGGAAAATATCGACATGACCGCCGCCCACTGGGAGATCGTCAACTTCGTGCGCGACTATTACGAAACCAGCCAGGTCGTACCTGAAAACCGGACCCTGCTGAAAACACTGCGCGAACGCCACGGCAAGGAAACCGCCACCCGCCGCTACGTCCAGGACCTGTTTCCCTACGGCTTCGGCCAGCAGGCCTGCAAGATCGCAGGCATGCGCAAACCCCTGAAGCTGTTGCTGGATCTGTAGCCGGACGGGCAAGGTGACTGTGGCACGATTGCGCCTGTGAAAATGCCTCAGGATTGATTGATAAGTTTATGTATCATAGTGATATGCATTAATCATCATGCAGGAAACGCCCGGGTGGAGATCGGTGGCACACTGGTGATGATTGGCGAGCCAGGGCTGCAAAGTCACTGGATGATCATGCGCTAACGTTTATCCTTCCACCCGACTGTTTCCCTGGTTGGCGAAGGTCAGCGCAACACCCGATTACCGGCAGCAAGGCAACGCCCGGACGGAACCAGGGAAAGGGACACAGCCGGATTCACGACTACCCAATGCCCCGGAATTATGTATAATTCCCACCCGCTTTACATGCGCCCGTAGCTCAGCTGGATAGAGTACCTGGCTACGAACCAGGCGGTCGGAGGTTCGACTCCTTCCGGGCGCGCCAAATATTCAAAGCTTTAACAGACGGTTAGCGCGTTATGAGTTAGCCGTTTTTTTGCTTCAGTACTACCAGTACCGGAGTTTTGCCGGACTTTCCATTACAGACCTGATTTGCTGCCTCGACCCTACCACGCATGAGTATTTTGACCTCACGGGGATATATAGGTACTTGTATAGATATGCAGGTAGAAGTATAATCCTGCAATGAAAGGAATTGAGTTCTTGGGAGCTTCTTTGAAAACGGTCCGAGAATTCCCAGCGCTGGCTAAAAGGGAGGCCGGTCTCCAGCTTGACCGTGTTCAGCGCGGCTTGGATCCAACGGACTGGAAGCCCATGAAATCCGTTGGTCAGGGTGTGCGCGAGATACGTATCCAACATGAAGGACAGTATCGCGTGATCTATGTGGCGTCTTTTGAGAAAAGGGTTTACGTGTTACATGCCTTTCAAAAGAAAACCCAGAAAACGAGCAAGCAGGATTTAGACACAGCAAAACGTGCGTTAAAGGAAGTATTAGAGAGGCAACGGGCATGAGCGAGATAACACAGTTTGAAAGTGTGTGGGATGCACTTGAAGATGATCCTGTTCGCCAGGAAAATCTGAAGTTGCGTTCTGAGTTAATGATCACGATTTCGGAAACCATTAAAGAACGTGGACTGAAACAGCAAGATGCCGCCGAGCTGCTGCACATTTCACAGCCACGAATCAGCGCACTGTTGAAAGGTAAGATCGATGAGTTCCGCCTGGATACCTTGGTAGATCTCGCGCATCGGCTGGGATTGCATGTGTCTATCAATATTGCTGCATGACAGTTGTGCATGATGAATTTCAATTCATGTGGCAATCGAGCTGTTTCAGCGGGCAAAAAGAACTGTGCCAATTTTGTGCTAACTTGAACTACCAGTGAACTATAAGTGACTGATAACTCAAATACGGTATTGGATGGGCAAGCACCGCAAGTGATTGATTAATAAAACAAGTAAAATGGTGTGGTCTGGCTACGAACCAGGCGGTCGGAGGTTCGACTCCTTCCGGGCGCGCTATATATCAAAGGGTTGCCGATAACCGGCAACCCTTTTTTATTGCTTGGCTAGCGATTTGGCTAGCATTTCTGCCTATATTGATGCCTTCTCACGCATATCCCAGCTATATCCAAGCATTGGGGGTTGGGGGATTTCCGCTTGTGGCAATGGCAGTAGACCCATTCCCATATTCTGGGGGATATTTCTTGGCGAGACTGAAAACCTTCTGGCAGATACGGGTTACTTCAGCGAGGCCAATGTCGAGTGTACGAAAGCGAGCCTCTTTCCCTTCATTCCGGAAAAACGGAAGAAACACAATCTCCCCATAATGTAACGTGTTAGAGAGGAACCCGAACCGCTCCGGGATGCCACTGCTGTTCAGGCCATGCGACATCGGTTGCAGACCCGGGAAGGAAAAGCGGTTTATGCCACACGCAAATCCACAGTGGAAACTGTCTTTGGCATCATTAAGCAGGTGCAAGGTTCAGGCAATTTCTGCTGCGTGGGTTAGATGCCGTTCAAGGTGAATGGAGTCTGGTCTGTATTGGATGGAATTTGAAACGAATGCATGCCCTGAGGGGATGAAAAGTTGATAGGGACGCTCTTGCCGTTTGAAAACAAGCGCAGATTCTCTTCATGCCCAGGAAAAAGAGCATGTTTTTTACTGGAGGCCCTTCGCGACTCGCGTTTCGATGCTAAGTCCGACAGGCTCCTAGGACAGGGCTACGGAACGAGCTATACGGGCACGAAGGGGGGAACCCTGGATACTGACAAGGCCGGTCCTTGTGGGCTACCGCGCCAGCTCTCGACCCTACCACCCTGCGGGGACGTATTCACTTCAGGTTTCGCGATTACCCATTGCCAAGCAGCAGGCGCCTGGCTTGATTAATCTTGGATGCCAGGAAGGTGGAACCGCCGCGGTCTGGATGGATTTTCTGCATGAGTCTCCGGTGCGCCTCTATGATCTGTTCCTCGCTGGCCCCTTCATCGAGACCCAGAATTTCATAGGCCTCGTGACGTGTCATTTCGGCTGAAAATCCCGTTGTACTCCGCAAATATTCCCCGACCGTACAGTTGTGCTGGTTTGAGGATGTAGGTTAGCCATCCGTAGAGGGCGTATGGTGCAAATATTCGAACGAGCCGTATGATATTGTTATAAGGCAACATTACGGATAATCTGTTCGCGCAATGACCCAAGTCATACAACCCTTACACCTCCTCGTAATTGCCCTGGCCGGCTGGCTTGAACGCCACCAGCAGGCGATCATCGACTATCTGATAGATGAGAATCGTGTTCTCAAAGAGCAACTCGAAGGACAGCGACTTCGGTTCACCGACGAACAGCGGATACGACTGGCCGCGTACGCCCTGGCGGTATGCTCAATTACTACTATCGTGAAGCAGCTTGAAAGTACACGTTCCATTTATTGCACCATACGGGGTAGAGTGGGGCAGGTTTCCTTCGGGAACAAGACTGCCTAAGTGTCTGTGTTCAGGCGATAATTAGCTTTTCGCCAGGTACGGGATGGACTTGATTTTCCTGATTTCGAGAATCCGCAGGTTGGCCTGCCTCGGTGATACTGGAATAGCGGATCGTTGTCCGAGCTGAGACAGTGTGGAGCACCCATCGCCCGGGTGAACGCCAAAACCTATGATACGCATCGTGAACTGATCCATGGCCACCAGCACCCAGTGGCTCTTCAATAGAATGGATTCGCACCGAAACAGGTCAATGCTCCAAAGGCTGTCTTTCGTGTGTCCGAGCCGGGTTAGGCCCATCGTCATCAGGCATTGGGTGATAGTGCGCAAGAACAAGACTGTCTACAGTACTGTTTTCATGTGATAATTAGCATTTCGCCTGGGACAGGGTGGTCATTCAACACAGACGGTAATCACCCTATTTTAAGCATTGCTAATTTAGATTGGCATTTGGTGTTTCGGCGCCAGTCTTAGGTTAGCGGTTTCGGGTGATAATTTTAAGTCCGCTACCTACAGGGAATTGCCAGCGTGTGATACCCTACGCGGTCAATGCCTGTGCATTGGGGCTGTCTCATACGGACGTCTGGTCAGAGCGTGGACTTGAGGTGGTCATACCGTGGGTCGCTTGGTTAGTAACAATCGGGTAACAGTTTTTGAGATAACAAATTTGAGGATAATTTAATGTTCACGAGCAATCCCTTTTCCGAGCTTTCGGCGTCTATACCAGCCATAGTGATGCAGGCGTACATCATTTTGATGATCCTGATGGTCATAGGCGGAACTGTACTTGATATGATCCATAAGAAAAGTGCGCAGTACTTTTTCGAGAATGCGAAAAAAGCGGAAAAGAGCGCGAAACGGTCTGTGGGCGCTGGTGAAAAGGCATCAATTGCCGTTCAGGTGCTGCTTGATGAAGTGTTAACATCCGGTGAGTTCTGCAATGTAAAACGCAGACTTTCCCATCTTTTGACCATGTATGGCTTCATTATATTAGTCGTGACTACCGCCATTCTGATTTTTGGCTACGCAACACCAGAGGCATCTGCACCTGCGATCCTGCCACTACTCTGGCATATCGGTGCGCTAATGCTAGCCGTCGGCGGCTACTGGTTCTGGTTTTTTATTCGAGTTGATGTGTCTGCAGAGGGCCTTCCCTGGTATCGCCTGGAACGTGCGGATTTATTTATTGTCTCACTTCTCGCTACCGCGACGTTCGGATTAATCTGGTCCTTCACGCAGTCGCAGGGCATTACCGGTTGGTCAACCCTTTTCTTCGTGTTGTTCATCATTTCAAGCACAACACTTTTCGGCAGTGTACTGTGGTCAAAGTTCGCCCATATGTTCTTTAAACCTGCCGCCGCTTTTCAAAAACGTGTTACCAGGGCCGATGGTTCAAGAGAGAATTTACCCGCTGAGTACGACCTGACAGATCCTGCAGTACAAGCAAAATTTCCGGATATCCCGGAATATATGGGCAAGAACCCAGCTTACATGGGGCACGGTATCAAGCGTGAGTCAGCAAACCACTACTAACATTATTAATTACCGTTGTTTAGGAATAGAGAGAATATATTATGCCAACTTTTGTATATATGACTCGTTGTGATGGTTGTGGCCAGTGCGTTGATATCTGTCCATCTGACATCATGCACATCGATAAAACGCTTCGCCGTGCTTACAACATCGAACCTAACATGTGCTGGGAATGTTATTCCTGCGTAAAAGCCTGCCCTCACCAGGCAATTGACGTACGTGGCTATGCAGATTTCGCTCCACTGGGTCACTCGGTACGAGTACTCCGTGATGAAGAAAAAGGCACGATTGCGTGGCGCATCAAGTTCCGCAATGGCAAAAAAGACATGGAGCTTTTAGCGCCGATCACAACCAAGCCCTGGGGCACAGCCATTCCTCAGCTATCTGAAGTAGCAGCGCCCAGTAACGAAATGCGTGACGGTGAGCTATTGTTTAACGAGCCTAAGTATATCCGCATGGATGACGGTGGCTTGCACACGCTTGAGTCAAATGGCCTGAAATTGAAAGAAGGGGTGTACTACTAATGGCCTACAAAACTATTATTGAAGATGATATCGACATTCTGGTTGCAGGTGCGGGCCTCGGTGGCACCGGTGCTGCATTTGAAGCAAGATATTGGGGCAAGGACAAAAAAATTGTCATTGCAGAAAAAGCAAACATCGATCGTTCTGGTGCAGTAGCCCAGGGTCTTTATGCTATCAACTGTTACATGGGTACACGCTTCGGCGAAAACAATCCAGAGGATCACGTCCGTTATGCGCGAATGGATCTGATGGGTATGGTTCGTGAGGATCTTGCCTTTGATATGGCGCGTCACGTTGACTCCACTGTTCACCAGTTTGAAGAGTGGGGCCTGCCGTTGATGAAAGACCCCAAGACGGGTACCTACATGCGTGAAGGGCGCTGGCAGATCATGATTCACGGTGAATCATACAAGCCGATTGTTGCAGAAGCCGCAAAAAAATCAGCAGACAAGGTATTCAACCGTATCTGCGTAACCCATCTGCTAATGGATGATGCCAAAGAGAACCGCGTCGCGGGCGCTGTTGGATTCAATGTACGTACGGGTAACTACCACGTATTCAAGTCCAAGACCGTTATATGTGGTGCCGGTGGTGCTTCCAACATATTCAAGCCACGGTCAGTCGGTGAAGGTGCGGGTCGTGTCTGGTATGCCCCATGGTCATCTGGATCTGCATACGGTCTGATGATCGAAGCAGGCGCGAAAATGACACAGATGGAAAACCGTATCGTACTGGCTCGATTTAAAGATGGTTACGGCCCGGTGGGCGCCTACTTCTTGCACCTCAAGACTTATACACAAAATGGTCTGGGTGAAGAGTATGAATCCAAGTGGTTCCCGGCGCTGACAGAAATGGTCGGTAAAGAATATCTGGATACGGAAGGCCAGCATTTGTCCCATAAACCAATACCGACCTGTTTGCGCAACCATGCCTTTATCTCTGAAGTGAATGCCGGTCGTGGTCCTATCCACATGGTCACGATGGAAGCCTTCCAGGATCCTCATCTTGAAGAGATCGGCTGGCACAACTTCCTGGGCATGACCGTTGGTCAGGCAGTACTTTGGGCGGCAACAGACGTTGATCCGAAATACGAAAACCCTGAATTAACGACTTCTGAGCCATACGTAATGGGTTCACATGCAACGGGTTGCGGTGCATGGTGCTCAGGTCCGGAAGATGTTTCTCCCCCGGAGTACTACTGGGGCTACAACCGTATGACCACAGTTGAAGGTCTGTTTGGCGCGGGTGATGCGGTAGGTGGTACACCACACGCATTCTCATCGGGTTCTTTTACTGAAGGTCGTCTGGCTGCTAAAGCTGCCTGTAAATATATTGATGATGGCAAGGCCGAAGGCATTCGAGTTTCTGATAAGCAGATTGCAGATCTTAAAGAGAAGATTTACAAGCCATTAGAAACTTACACAGTGTATAGCAATGAAGTCGTTGGGGGTTCAGTTAATCCAAACTTCATTAATCCAAGACAGGGTCTGGATCGTTTGCAGAAACTGATGGATGAGTATTGTGGTGGTTTTGGCGTTAACTATATGACCAACGAAAAACTTCTCCAGATCGGTCTTAAGAAGCTTAAAACTCTTGAGGAAGACATGGAGAAGATTGCGGCACAAGACATACACGAGCTGTTGCGTGCATGGGAATTAAATCACCGTGTTCGTACTTCTGAAAGTGTGTTCCAACATACTTTGTTCCGTAAGGAAACGCGTTGGCCTGGTTACTACTACCGTGGTGATGCGATGAAACTGGATGATAAAAACTGGCACGTGCTGACAGTTTCTCATCGTGATCGCAAAACAGGTGAGTACACTATGGAGAAAGCACCCCTTTACCACCTGGTGGGTAATGAATAGGGGTAATAGCTAAGTAAATATTACGAATAATTTTTACTTATCTTTAGAAAAAGGCCAGCATATTGTTTGTTGGTCTTTTTTTTTCCTGGTATATATTAAGCGGCCTTTGTTCGATCGATAGTCCTGTGAAATTAATAGTTATAATTGAACAATAGAATGATGAATATTATTGAAAAAACAGATGAAGAGATTTTAGCGCTGGCGAACCCAATGTGGGCTGATCTTGTTAAATACTCGAATGAACAAAACTACGGTGCTTTCACCCGAAATTTCGCAGCAGCTATGCTGATGGGCGCAAATGAAATCGAGATGGGCAAACAGTTTGCAAGAAGTGAATTGACAAAAAACCTGTCTGAAAATTACGATTATCTTGGCATAATACGACGTGGTGAATATGTAACGGTTTTATATAAACAGCGACACACCAGGAAAGAGGGT
>CAWGNW010000010.1:0-338504 GCA_963824045.1 uncultured Gammaproteobacteria bacterium
TCAGAGGTGATCACGTTGAGTTGCCAGTAGCTGAACTGGCTGCTGGATATTATGCCGCGATGCGTCTCAAGCTGCCTGAACGATTACATTATGCCAGTGTTTTACAGGGTGTTTTACCGGCACATGGGGTAACATGCCGTACATGCCGATTGCACTCAATCAGCTACCCGATGACATCGATGCCCTGAAGTCACTGGTCGCTGAACAGGTTGCTCGCAATGAGCAACTGCAGGCATGCAAGCAATCGGTTGTTAAAAAGAATGAATAACTTCAAGCCCGGGTACTGGGCCATACAAAAGGAGCAAACGATGAATCTGTTGATGAAACTCATGGGAGCCGCCTCGATCGCGACCCTCGTCAGCGCCGCTTATGCGGAGGTATCGGACGAAACGCTCAAGTCCCTCGGTGCGACCGACAGGATGGAAACCAGGGTCGGAACGCTCGAATTCAGGGACGGTGTACCCAGCGACGACACCGCCAGCAAGGTATACGATACGCTGGACTTCACCCGCGCACTGAACGTCTATAACAACAGTTTTCGTGGCGCCTCTGCGCTGGCGATCAAGAAGGGCATGGAGAGCGTCGGAGCTGGTAGTGGCGACATCGTCATCTTCGAACAGCTGATGGATGCGAATTCACTGTTCCTGACCGCAAATGCCGACACCGTTTATTACCTTGGCTGGATCGACCTGTCGAAGGGGCCGGTGGTGATCGAGCAGCCCACAGACGGGCTCGGTGCGATCAACGACATGTGGTTTTCCTGGGTGATCGACATGGGCAAGCCGGGGCCGGATCGCGGTCTTGGTGGCAAGTACCTGATCGTCGGGCCAGAGTATGACGGTCCGCTGCCCGAGGACGGCTATTTCGTGGCCCATGCCAGGACCAATACGATCCTCTATGCCCTGCGGGCCTTCATCAAGGACGGCAACGACCCGAAGCCCGCGGTCGACAACATCAAGCAGAACCTGAAGATCTATTCCTATGCGGCCGGCAGCTATGGAACGCCCATCGCCGAGGCACTGGAAGGAAAGGTCAAGCTGGCAGGCGAGCCGAAGATCCCCGAGATGAAGTTCATCAATGCCAGCGGGAAGTCGTTCAACACCATCCCGCCCAGCGATTTCGGCTTCTTCGAGATGATCAACGAGAATGTCCAGAAAGAGCCGGCTACCAGCTATGACGTGGAACTCGCAGGTCAGCTTGCTGCCATCGGCATCGTGCATGGCAAGGAGTTCAAGCCGGACGACCGGATGAAGAAAATCCTGACCGATGCCGCCGCCGTAGGGCAGGCGACCGGCCGGGCGCTGCAATGGCAATTCGCCGATAAGCACCCGGACTGGGCTTATTACGAGGGCTCGCACTGGGGCAGTATGCTGTGGGAGGGCGGCGCCCTCTTCGAAACACCCCCGCCGCTGTTCGAGGACGGCATGTTCAAACCGTTCCCGCCGACCGGGGCGCGCACGCTCGATTCGCGCACGGCCTTCTACTACGCCTATACCCTCGACAGCCCGGGCATGATCATGCGCATCCCCGGCGTAGGCTCGCAATACCTGATGGGCTTCCTCGATGCCGACGGCAAGCCGTTCGACGGCGCCAGGACCTACAAGGTGAGGCTGCCCAAGGGCATTCCTGCGGCGGCGTTCTGGTCGTTCACGGTCTACGACAACCAGACCCGCTCGATGCTGCAGACACCACAAAAATATCCGCGTGCCGGCAGTCAGAGCTATCCCTCTCCTGCTGCAGAAGCCGCGGCCGATGGATCGACCACGGTTTTTTTCGGACCAACCCGGCCACAGGGTGTCGCCCGTGGCAACTGGATCCAGACCGACCCGGAGAAGGGCTGGTTCACCATCATCCGGTTCTACAGCCCGCTACCGTCGTTCTTCGACAAGAGCTGGCGGCCGAGCGAAATCGAACTGGTTCCGTGAGCGGGGTCAGCTAACAAGCCTATGCAGTGGAGTCGCATAAGCGACTCCACTGATGTGCAATGTTACGAAAGACTGTATTTGCTGCACAGTTTCCGCTAGCTAGTTATCCGGGAAGGGCAACTTTTGGCGTGCGCCGTGCAAAGGCGGCGTTTCCCAGTGGGTGCAAATCCCACCCGGCGATCTTGCTCCAGCCGGAAGCAATCGAAGCAGTCATGGAGGTAACGAAGTGGCTGAAGCCTCTGATGTAACGGGTCATTTCAGATGATCCAGCGAGTGTGCAGGCCTTAACGCGAGTGAACGCTGAGCAAGCCTCGAAAATGCCGATGCACAGGCCGACCTGCCCGCCATTGCGGGGAAGGCTGACAGGACTGGGGGAATGAGCAAGGCAGTGCCTCCAGTCCCTGTGCCGGGGTAGTGGCGACAGCATGCACACAAGGAAAACGCACGCAACACGGGAAGCTCCTTGGCGTGGTGGAGGATGACCAACCGGACGCCCGTGAGGGACAGGCCGGGCGCTTTGGGGTGGCGGAGAGGTTCGTAGTACCGGTGAAGCCGGGTAATGCCGGTGGAGGGAAGGGACCTCAGTTCAAGACAGACGCAGGACGTAGCGAAGGACAGGAGATTGGGTAACCTATCAACTCCGGCAAGTGTTCGGAAACTGCAGAGGGCGTTACACGCGAAAGCGAAGGCAGAGCCTGACTTTCGTTTCTATGCCCTGTACGACAAGATCTACCGGGAAGATATCCTGGCACAAGCCCATGCCCAGTGTCGCGCCAACAAAGGGGCGCCGGGCGTGGATGGTCAGGACTTTGCGGACGTCGAGGCGTACGGGCGAGAACGGTGGTTGGGTGAACTGGCGCTTGCGCTCAGAGAGGAGACGTATCGACCGGAACCGATCCGACGTGTATTTATCCCCAAGGCCAATGGCAAGCGCCGGCCGCTGGGTATTCCAACCCTGCGGGATCGGGTCTGCATGACAGCAGCGATGCTGGTGCTGGAACCGATCTTCGAGGCCGACCTTCCACCGGAGCAGTACGCCTACCGTCCGGGCCGCAATGCCCAAGAGGCGGTGGTCGAGGTGGAAGAGGTGCTGTTCCGCAGTCACCCGGACGTTGTTGACGCCGACCTCTCGGACTACTTCGGGAGCATCCCCCATGCCGAACTGCTGAAGTCAGTGGCACGCCGCGTTGTTGACCGGCGCGTGCTGCATCTGATCAAGCAATGGCTGGAGTGTCCCGTAGAAGAAACCGACGGGCGCGGACGGAAGCGGCGGACCACGGTGGCGAAAGACAGCCGCTGCGGCATCCCGCAGGGTGCCCCCATCTCACCGCTGCTGGCGAATCTGTATATGCGCCGTTTTGTGCTGGCATGGAAACAGCGGGGTCTGAAGCAACGCCTTGGCAGTCAAATCGTGAACTACGCAGACGACCTGGTGATCCTGTGCAAGCGCGGCAAGGCCGAAGAGGCATTGCTGAGAATGCGCGAGATCATGGGCCAACTGAAGCTCACGGTCAACGAGGAGAAGACACGCGTTTGCAAGGTACCAGACGAGACGTTCGACTTTCTGGGTTTTACGTTTGGGCGGATGTATTCGGCGGTTACGGGGCAGGCTCGTCTTGGCTACCGGCCGTCGAAGAAAAGCATCCAGCACATGGTTCGGAAGATCCATGCGCTGACCGCCGAAGCGATGGTATGGCAAGAGACCACAGCGTTGGTGAGCCAGTTGAACCGCATGTTGCGGGGCTGGGCTAACTACTTTCAGGTAGGGAGCGTCAGCCGTGCGAACCGTGCGCTCGACAGCTACACGATGATGCGGTTGCGCCGGTGGTTACGCAACAAGCACAAGATCAGACGCAGTGGGGGCGTGGCTTATCCTGACGCGTACTTCTACGAGACGTTACGTCTTGTTCATCTGTCTTGTCTGGAGTGTAATGTGCCGTGGGCGAAGGCGTGATGTTTTGTCCGAAAGCCGGACGTGGGAAATCTGCATGTCCGGTTTGATGAGCGGGGTGTGGAAACGGAGTGATGGTTCAGCTATTGAGGCACCGCCAGACGAAAGGGGCGGCAACAGATAGGCTCTACCTTAGACCACCACGCCACATCTCGACTCTACCGGTTCCAGTCTTCGTCGTCCGCAGCAATAACGAATGAGCGTATTACCAGGAGCGGAAAGTATCCGCGCGCAGATGGTCGTTTAGTAAATAACTATCTGATAATTAACTAAACTGGGGGTCGATCAAATCGACCCAAATACGACATTCCGTTACTTATGGTACGAATCTAGTCTACGCTTAATAAATCTTAGTTGATGATCCAATTGCGCTCTGTCAATTTGGTGATTTTACTACTGTGAGCGTGGCCATATGAGCTACCAGTCAATAACAAAAAAGACTTGCAATAATGAATATTAGATTTACGGAGCGAGTCCAGATTCATCACAATAGGATCCGCAATGCAAAGCAACACGGTCATTCCTTGCAACACAAAATTCATTGTGAAAAGGTGGTGTAATTGATATATGTTGAGACGCTTTAGCCAAAAACAAGATAGAGCACAAGACCTAAGGAGGAACTTCATGATTATCACAACAAAACCATTTGCACGAATCATGCTCACATTTGCAGCCTTGCTGCTAGTACTCAGTAGCTCTGCATGGGCTGAAGAAAAGAAGCCCAACATCGTCGTCATCTGGGGTGATGACATCGGAATGTGGAACGTTGGCGCCTACACCCACGGCATGATGGGCCGTACGCCGAACATTGATAGCCTGGCGCAGGAAGGCGCACTGTTCACTGACCATTATGGCCAGCCCAGTTGCACCGCCGGACGCGCTGCCTTTATAACGGGGCAGATGCCGGTTCGAACCGGCATGACCACCATTGGCATCCCTGGCTCGACACTCGGACTTCAAAAGGAAGACCCGACGCTGGCCGAGGTGCTCAAATCGCAGGGCTATGCCACCGCCCAGTTCGGCAAGAACCACCTGGGTGACCGCAATGAATTTCTGCCGACCGTCCACGGCTTTGACGAGTTCATGGGCAATCTCTATCACCTCAACGCCGAAGAGGAACCGGAGGAACTTGATTATCCAGGCCAGAAGAATCCAGCCTACACGGAGAAATATGGCCCTCGCGGTGTCCTTCATACCTGGGCGACCGATGTGGATGACCCGATGGTGGACCCGAAGTTTGGCAAAGTCGGCAAACAGAAAATCGTAGATACCGGAAAATTGACACGCAAGCGCATGGAGACCATTGACAGCGAAATCCTGGACGAGACGCTGAAATATATGGATAAGGTGGGCAAGGAAGACAAGCCGTTCTTCATTTGGTTCAACACGACTGCCATCCACATTTGGTCGCATCCGACTCAGAAGTATGTCCGGAAGGCGGTGGACGAAGGTCGTTCTGAAACTGATGTCGTGAGAGCGAAGATGATCGAGCATGACGAGCAGGTCGGTGCGATCTTGAAGAAGCTCAAGGAACTGGGGGTTGATGACAACACTATCGTCATCTATTCCACCGACAACGGGAACGAGTTGATGATGTGGCCGGATGGCGGTTATGCGCCTTTCCGCGGCGAGAAGGGCACCACGTGGGAAGGCGGCGTGCGCGTGCCAGCTCTGGTGAGCTGGCCCGGACATATCGCGCCGGGAACCACATTGAACGGAATCCAAAGCCATGAAGACCTGTTTGTCACCCTGGCTGCTGCAGCGGGATTGCCGGATCTCAAGGAGAAACTGCTTACCGGTTACAAAATGGGCGACATGACCTACAAGGTCCATTTGGATGGATACAACCAGCTTGACTACTGGACCGGAAAATCCGACAAGTCCGCCCGCCGGGAATTCTTCTATTACGACGAGACCGACCTGATGGCCATGCGCGTGGATGGCTGGAAGATGCACATCGGTGTCAAACCGGAGGGAAGCTGGTGGAATGAGAAATATTATCCGAGCGTTCCCTATGTCTTTAACCTGTTAATGGACCCGATGGAAAAAATGGATCCGGAGTCACACGAGTGGGGCTATATCGGACGCAAATTTTTCGCTCAGAAAATGTGGGCACCAACCGCGGCTTCTCCCTTCCTCGCGGCACATCTGAAGAGCCTGCAGGATTATCCGCCGCGCCAGGGCGCTGACTCGCTCAGCATGAAGAAGGCGATTGAAAAGGCCATGAAGAAGATGGAAAACCCCCAGGGCAGCAGCAATTGAGGAAGGCCGCCGGATCGAGGTGAAGAATTAATCGATCGGTAAGTACGGGCAGGGTTTGAATCATCATTATGTGTTCCAAGCCGAACGGCAGGAGGATTAAACTCCTGCCGTTTTCCTGGAGAAAACAGGCAATGAAACATAAATTATACAAGGCGTATTTCCTTGGCTTCATTCTGGCCTTCGTTGGAACGGTTGCAGCTCAGGACGCAGATCCGCTTCCTTCATGGAATGACGGTGCAAGCAAGCTGGCTATAACCCAGTTCATACAGGAAGTGAGTACCACAGGCAGTGCCGGTTTCGTTACACCAGCCGAGCGTATCGCGGTGTTCGACAACGACGGTACCTTGTGGTCTGAGCAGCCAATGTATTTCCAGCTCGCCTTTGCGCTCGATCGGGTAAGAGCCCTTGCACCGCTGCATCCTGAATGGAAGCAGGAGCAGCCATTCAAGGCCGTTCTCGAAGGCGACCTGAAGACGGTATTGTCCGGCGGTGAGCACGCGCTGCTTGAGCTCGTCATGGCGACACACGCAGGTACGACGACAGAAGAGTTCGAGCAAATTGTGAGGGACTGGCTTGACAGCGCAAGGCATCCGGAGACTGGCAGATCCTACACGGACATGGTCTTTCAGCCGATGCTTGAGCTGCTCGCTTATCTGCGCGCCAATGGTTTCAAGACCTATATTGTCTCGGGCGGTGGCATCGAGTTCATGCGGCCCTGGTCGGAGAGGGTCTATGGTATTCCCCCTGAGCAGGTCATTGGCAGCAGCATCAAGACAGAATACGAGTTGCGAGACAACACGCCTGTCTTGGTACGCCTTCCCGAGATCAACTTCGTCGACGACAAGGGCGGAAAACCGGTCGGTATTAACCAGCATATTGGCCGCCGTCCGATCGCCGCTTTCGGCAACTCTGACGGCGACCTGCAAATGCTTCAGTGGACAAGCGCCGGCGATGGTGCACGTTTCGCACTTCTGGTTCACCACACAGATGCCGACCGTGAGTGGGCCTATGACCGCAAATCCCCGGTTGGGCGCCTCGACAAGGCTCTGGATGAAGCACCGGCTGAAGGCTGGACGGTGGTGAACATGAAGACTGACTGGAAAGTGGTTTACCCATTCGATCGCCCTGACTGATATCGGGCGTGGGTTGAATGTCCGATTTTGGGTGAGAACCAATCCTGGAAACAATCAGACTAAAGTTTATTTTCTGGCCGAACTCACCCGTACGCAGCTGAGCCAGGATGCAGCTTCGACCCTGCCACGAACGGCAAGTTACCGCCCTAACCCGGAAGTACACCAGGCGCTTATATAAGATTCCGGTAAAGGACGGGAGACGACCCATTTTCACCGTTCAGAAATAGAGGCTGTACGGTGAATATGTACTGAAACCTGCCATTACTCCTTTCAAGAGAACACGAGGCAAGACCCACTCCAAGCGCTTGTCTCTTGGCAAAGGCCGCCTCTGTTTGAGTTTTTATCCATCTTGTGGGAGCCTTCTTTCATGGCAAACAGGGAGAGTGACATGCGACAGCTTTCTATTGCAATCGTGGGGGGCTGAATCGGTGGCCTAAGCGCGGCCCTTTCCCTGGTAAAGGCTGGTCATGCAGCCCGGGTGTACGAGCAGTCGAGCAACGTCCGCGAAGTCGGCGCTGGCATCCAGATCAGCCCAAATGCATCACGTGTACTCCACGGACTCGGTCTCGCCGATGCGCTGGCAGATCTGGGCGTTCGGCCTCTCGCATGGCACCAGCGTCGATGGGACGACGGCAGTACGTTGCTGCGAACGCCGCTGGCCGAGGCGATGGAAGAAGCATTTGGCGCGCCACATTACCAAGTGCACCGTGCGGATCTAATTGCGACCCTGACCGCTTCGCTTCCTGATGGCGGCCTGGTTACGGGACACAAGCTAGTCTCCTTCGACGATACCGGGTCAAAAGTCCAACTTTACTTTGATGGGGGTGAAGAGGCAGAATCCGATCTGATTGTGGGAGCGGACGGCATTCACTCGACAGTGCGCGCACAGCTCTTTGGATCGGCGAACCCGCATTTCACCGGCTGTGTATGTTACCGCGGATTGATTCCGGCAGAGCGGATCGCGCATCTTGGAATCCCTATCGAGGCCCAGGTCTGGATGGGGCCAGGCAAACACTTTGTACACTACTACGTGCGTAGCAAGACGCTTCTGAACTTCGTCGCCGTCATCGAACAGGACAGCTGGACCAGCGAGTCCTGGACGGAAGTGGGCAATGTTGCTGATGCCATTAAGGATTTTCGGGACTGGCATCATCAGGTTCGGGCCATCCTTGAGGCCGTCGATGAGACGTTTATTTGGGCACTGTTCGATCGATCCCCGATGGAGCGCTGGAGCCAGGGTCGCGCCACGCTTCTAGGCGATGCCTGCCATCCTGTGCTTCCGTTTGTCGCCCAGGGTGCCGCGCAGGCCATCGAGGATGGTGCAACACTTGCGAGTATTCTGAAGGGCAGCGACACAGACATGATCCCGGCAGCTTTGAGTGCCTACGAAGCAGTACGCCTCCCAAGGACGTCACGCGTCCAGGGTATGGCAGCAGAAAATAAGATCCGGTTTCACCTCGGGGACGGACCCGAGCAGGTGGCGAGAGACGCAGAGATGGCCAAAAGCATAACGGACTGGTCTTTGGAAAATGTCGCGTGGCTATACGGTCATGACGCCGCTGCCGTATCTTTAGCCTGGCGTGGGTGAGTACTGACACGTTAAATGTGTGTCCCTTCTCAAAACTTGATCGTTAGCTCGATTTCTGACACTTCGGACAGTGCCGGTTGCGACAGGAGTTATAGGCGATCTGTGTCTGCTCGCAAGCCTGACACTGCAGCACATGACCGCCCAGCACCGCGCTGCGGCACTGTTCGATGACCGACATAACCTTGAACTGGCCGAGGCTGGGGTGTCCGGCCGGCTTGAGACGCTACAAATGTCTTGTTTCCACCCCTAATGCGACATCCAGAGTTCTGGTCTGCATGTCGTGTTTGTACTGTAGTTGCCGTTTAAGGAGCAGCTGCTGATCGGCAACGTGCGACCAGAAACAATAGCCACAATTTGATTGTTTTTCTCTCAATTACGCTGGACTGGAAAATGCCGGTCAGGTCAATCTTGTCCAGGGGAAAACTCAGCGTTACACCGATTTCCGATATGCAGCCGGCATGAGCCGGATATGCCATGCACCAAGAGAGAAACAGCCTTATAAGGCGGCATCCATGATGATTGCGGACTTCAACATCTTACAATTCTGCTTCAGGTTATAAGAAACCGGAAGATTTTAGTCTAGCAACAATGGCAACCATGGCATGAATCTGACTTTTTTTCGAATTGACTTTGAATCAAGTGGGTCGCTTCCAATACTGACTTCGTAACCATCAGTGAGACCGTCATCATCGCTGTCAGAGTCCAGCGGGTCGGTTTCGCCGGGATCGACACTCCCATTCCCATTACTGTCTTCAACACCGTCGAATAAACCGTCAGTATCAGTGTCAGGGTTCAGCGGGTCGGTTTCACCGGGATCGACTATCCCGTTCCCGTTATAGTCCTCGACGCTGTTTGGCAGGCCGTCGCTGTCGCTGTCGGTTAACACGGGTGTGCCGATATCTCCCGGGTGCACGACCCATGCAAAGGAAAGGGAGCCTTTGGAAAGAGATCGCTGGCGGCCTGTTGCGATACCGTAGCCCAATCCATAGCTGGGACTGGCGATATTTTCCTGGCTCGACCAGTAGAAATAGTCCTGAACGTTACTGTATGGCCCGGCGCTGGTCAGGCCATAGCCGGGCTGGGGGTTGCCGAATCTGTCGAGATACGACAGATTGCCCAGAATGTTATGGAACATGTAGGCCATCGGGCTCGCGGTACTGCCGGCGTAAGGCGTTCCGGGTGCACTGATATTGTAGCCAAGATCGGAGGTGCCGTTAGTCGTCTCCATGAAATCATATTTTACGCCGTCCACTGGATTGATAGCCGGCAGTTGCCAGCCGCTGATTCCGTTGACTGTCAGCCCCGCGGCCCAGATATTGGCCTCATCCCAGGTCATGAGGCCATCGGCGTCGTATCCGGAAGTCATGGCGTAGTTTGCATCCGCCAGCCAGGTGAGATTCAGGTAAGCGTCAAAGTAACCCTCGATGGTGGCGGGATTACCGTCGAAGTCGCGCGCCCGCTGGGTGGTTAGCCATGTTCCTTGGGCACACACCGTAACCAAATGCGTTGATAACAATAGAAACACGCCCAGACAGTCACGCAGCACACTCGGCCGATGTAATCCATTCATAATGAAAACCTTATAAGTCTTTGCTTCTCGCTTTATTCCGTTAGTGACAATTGCAGCATAGCATTTGCTGCCCGTTTCCACATTGCACAAAAGTACTAGATCCCGAAAGAGCGATGCTACCTGCAATAGCGGCTCAAGCAAGTGAAAAAATGACTACTAGCCGTCGACCCTAATACGTCATTACCGATTACAATGGGAATGTCTCGAACGTACTGGAAGCAGTCATTCCTGGGCCGGACTCTGGTCAGTAATTTCAAACCAATAGCGATATCCCAAAACAGGCAATATATACAAAATTGTGTTGATATATCGTTCTGACGTTAGAATCAATTGCTTGATGAAAGGATAACAATATGAGTATGAAATACCGATTCACCGCGATTTCGATCTCAATCGCAATCATATTCTGGTTTTCTGACTCTCTTGTTCATTATCTTGGGTATGGCGAGCAGGCATTCGAAGTTTTGCCGTCAGACTTAAATGAACTATGGATGAGATGCGTAATAGTTGTGTTGATCGTGGCATTTGGTGTATTCGCTGATTATCGATCTGGCTTTGATAAAAAAGATGTTTACCAGGCCATGCTAGGTGCCACAAAACATATTCTGCGAAATCACTTACAGAAAATGCTCGTGTTTCGTGAGGAGGCGGAGAATTGCACAGGCTTCGATAGAAATGTTCTGAGACTATATCGTGAAATGGTTGATGAAACGGTCACACAAATAGAGAATCTCGAGAATATACAAGAGCCCAACAAGGCAAATATTGAGGACAGGTATCTACCGAAATAGCCCTGTTTTCATTTGATATGCTGTTATGTGACTCTCAACAAGAAGACCTACAAGCACCATGTAACCTTCCTGATATTCTGATCGAAATATTAAGCTCGCTATAGAAGATAATGGCCTAAATTATATGTACAGATTGCTGTACGTGAACCGCTACTATTGCGGCATTTACGACATACACTGTTGTCTCAGGAATGACCGGTTCTGGCAGAACTTCACCGTACACGGCAAAGCCAGGTTGAGGATCTGACCTCGCCACGAACGGCAGGTTACCGCCAGAACTCGGACCTACATCGAACTCTTATATAAGACTTGGCTAAAAGGCGGGAGTTGATCTTGCCCCAGTAAAACGGACAGTTAGATAGTTACTGGTCGTCATCATCTCATAAGTCAGCGGGGCCTGCTGATCCAGATGCGAGTGCTGTCGCTGACGATTATAGAAGACCTCAATATATTCAAAGATACTGGTTCTCGCTGCATCCCGAGTATGGTAATCCTCATGGTGCACCAGTTCCGTTTTCAAGGTATGAAAGAAGCTTTCGGCCACCGCGTTATCCCAGCAGTTTCCCTTGCGACTCATGGAGCAGCTGATGTTATGTGTCTTGAGCATGGCCTGATAGTCAGCCGCAGCATACTGGCTGCCCTGGTCGGAATGCAGTAACGTCGGTATCTGGCCGCGTCGGTGTGACAAGGCCATCCGCAACGCATCAATATTCATTGTGTTGGTCATGCGCCGGTCCATTGCCCAACCCACGACCATGCGTGAAAACAGGTCAAGTATTACCGTCAGGTACAACCAGCCCTCGCGGGTTGGTATAAACGTCATGTCAGACACCCAGTATCTATTTGGCACTGGAACGCTGAACTCGCGCTTCAGTATGTTGGGAGGCGGGCGGGTTTTACGCGAGTCGGTCGTTACGCGGAACTTCCTGACCGTCTTGGGTACGATACCGCCGCGTTGCATCAACATCGCGACCGTGTTCTTACCGACCACCTCACCAGCCTCTGCCAGATCACGGTGGATCCTCGGAGCCCAGTAAGTCTCACGACTGGCCTGATGCAACACCTGGATCTGTGTCGTCAGCCGCTGGTGGCGCTGACTGCGAGCACTCGCCGGTCGATCCACCCAGTCGTAGTACCCACTCGGGGAGACACTCAGCACCCGGCACATTCGACGTACCGTGTAACTGCGCCTGTGCTCATAGATAAACGGATACTTCACCGCTGGTTTCTCGCAAAGTAGGCCGCGGCTTTTTTTAAAATCTCGTTCTCTTCGCGGGTATCCGCGAGTTCACGCCGCAAGTGCGTAAGCTCGGTATCCTGCCCGGCCTGGCAGGCCTTGTCTGAAGGTGCACCCGCCTGTGGCTCTTCTAGTTGCTTTCTCCACTTGCCGATCTGGTTGACCCGGATACCCAGTTCGCGGGCCACCTGCGCCTTCGGCTTGCCGGATTCCTCCGCCAGACGGATCGCTTCCAGTTTGAATTCATTGGAAAATCTTCGGTACGCTCGTCTCGTCATGGAACACTCCCTTCGGGGCATCGTAACCCCTTTCTGAGTGTCCGTTAAACTGGGGTAAGATCAAGTCGACCCACTGTTGACCTTCGATCAGAAGGCCGGAACGACAGGAATGTACTGAACTCGGACCTTTAGGAGATAGATGTAGATCAATAACCATGGACCCAGCCCCGTCTTTTGGCCGACGGCTAATATTCACAATCACTAAGCGGGGAAGAGCATCCCGATACGGCCAGTCAGTGGCAGCCAGCATAAATATTTCCAACTCAGGTCAGAATAGCTCTCCCCAGCTTGCATCGAGCCATGGATAGCTTAAACTCAGATCGAGTCACTAGCGGGGTCAGTGCTGGTCAGAACGAGTCCCGCGCCCAATAATAAATAGCAGGAACCGAGGGGAGTTATCTCAGTGGGTTGGATCTGGTGGCTTCATTTGGTCCGCCCTCACGATCGGGCGCTTCACGTCCGTCGCTCTGCTCTTCTCCCACCCCAGCCCCCTACCAAGTCCTTGCAGGATTTCAGTTTCAACGCTCGCGAGCGAGGTTGGCAAGTCCCAAAGGCGAGGTCCACGATTCACCAGCAAGCCAAACCACCTCTTCTCATTACACAAGGAAAGGAAACCATGAACCACCTGCGATTCCATTATGGCTTGCCAATGCTGACTGTGGCAGTGGCGATGTTCGTCGCCCTGCCAGCGTCAGCCGAGACCATCACCGGCACGCTCGGTTCGCCCACGGCCACCGAGACGCTCGACGGGAAACAACTCCCGCCACCACCACTGCCGTTCGGCGGTGTAATCAAGGAAAGCGCCACGGATTCCAGGCAATGGTGGCCGCCGCGCGTCGTGCCGCCCAAGGGCGCGCCCAACATCCTCCTCATCATGACCGATGACCAGGGCTACGGCGTGTCGGGCACGTTCGGTGGCGTCATTCCGACGCCCGCGCTGGATCGTGTTGCCAAGGCAGGCTTGCGTTACACGCAGTTCCATTCCACCGCGCTGTGCTCGCCAACGCGGGCCGCGTTGATCACCGGCCGCAACCATCACTCGGTCGGCTTCGGGGTGATCGGAGAATTGTCCACGGGGTATCCCGGCTATGATTCCGTCATCAGCCCGGAGAAAGCCAGCATCGGCACGATCCTGCGTGATAACGGTTATGCCACCTCGTGGTTTGGCAAGAATCACAACACACCGACCTACCAATACAGCAAGGCCGGGCCCTTCGATCAATGGCCGTCAGGGATGGGCTTCCAGTATTTCTACGGCTTCATGGGTGGCGAGACCGACCAGTGGACGCCTTATCTGTTCCAGGACCACACCCAGATCACCCCGTGGATAGGAAGGTCCGACTACAATCTGACCACGGATCTGGCTGACGAGGCCATCAAGCACATGCGCGCCTTGAACGCGGCCGCTCCAGAGCAGCCGTTCTTCATCTATTACGTGCCCGGCGGCACCCACTCACCGCATCAGCCCAAAGCAGAATGGGTTGAGAAATTCAAGGGCAAGTTCGACATGGGTTATGAAAAGTTGCGCGAAGTGATCTTCGCCAATCAGAAGCGTCTCGGCGTGATCCCGGCGGATACCCAGCTCACCCCGTTGCCGCCTGAGCTGCCGAAGTGGGACTCGCTTTCCCTCGTCGAAAAGAAACTTTTTGCGCATCAGGCCGAAGTGTTTGCCGGTTACGCCGCCTATACGGACTACGAAATCGGCCGCGTCATTCAGGCGGTCGAGGACATGGGCAAGCTCGACAATACGATCATTATCTATATCTGCGGCGACAACGGCACAAGCCCGGAAGGTACCTTGTATGGCGCCTACAATCAGCTCACCGCCTACAATGGCATTCTGAAAGAGCCGGAAGCCCTGGAGCTGTTGCACTATGAAGATTGGGGTACGGACAAGACCTACCCGCACATGGCGGTGGGCTGGGCGCTGGCGTTTGATACGCCGTTCAAGTGGACCAAGCAGGTGGCATCGCATTTCGGCGGCACCCGGCAGGGTCTGGCGATCTCCTGGCCCGGTCACATCAAGGACGTCGGTGCGATCCGCAGCCAGTTCCATCACGTCATTGATATCGTGCCAACGCTACTGGAAGTTACGGGTATTCCGGCCCCCGAGGAAGTTAATGGCATCGCCCAAAAGCCCATCGAAGGCGTGAGCATGGCCTACACCTTCGATCAGGCCAATGCCCAGGCGCCCTCCACGCACACGACGCAGTATTTCGAGATGGCCGGCAACCGCGGGATCTACCACGACGGTTGGATCGCGAACACGCACCCCTTCGCGCCACCGTGGGATCTGGCTACGGGCAAGTTGCCCGATGTCGTCGATGGCTATCGGTGGGAACTCTATGACCTGACCAAGGACTTCTCTCAGTACAACGACCTCGCCGCGCAGATGCCGGACAAGCTCAAGGAAATGCAGGCCTTGTTTAAGACAGAGGCGGAAAAATACAATGTCTTCCCGCTGGATAACACGGCCTTCTCACGTCTGCTCAACCCGCGCCCCAGCGCGGTCGCCGGAAAAACGGTGTTCACCTACACGGGTGAGAATGCTGGCATTCCCCTCGCCAATGCGCCCAGCATATCTGGACAAGGACTACACCATCACCGCCGAGATTACCGTTCCCGAGGGTGGTGCGGAGGGCATGATTGCGACCCTCGGTGGTCGCTTCGGCGGCTACGGCCTCTACCTGCTCAAGGGCAAGCCGGTGTTTGTTTACAACCTCCTTGATCTGGAGCGATTTCGTTGGGAAGGCGGCGTGGGTGGTCGCGTCGGCGAGGACGTCTTTGGATCTGCGCTCAAGCCGGGCAAACATACGCTCGTGTTCGACTTCAAATACGATGGCCCCGGTCCCGGCAAGGGTGGCACTGGCGTGTTCACGGTGGATGGCAGGGAACTGGCCCGCAAGACACTCAAGCACACCATTCCGCTGCTGATGACTATCGACGAGACTTTCGACATTGGGATCGATACCCGCACGGGGTGGATGACAGCTACGAGCTGCCATTCCGCTTTACCGGGACCATCGACAAGCTGACCTTCAAACTCGGTCCATCGCAGATGACGGCGGAGGAGCAGCATGCTGCTGCAAAAGCAGTCGCCAGAGCCACAGACTAGCTGGACAGACTCCAGTAGTAGCACCCGTTCTCCCGGTTGCGGTTTTCGTCGATGAAAACACTGCACACAGTATCCGCAGTGATCGAGCTTGGAGCCGGGTTGGTGTTGCTGTGTTTCCCCTCGGCAACAGCGGTGCTCCTGATTGGCGCACCGCTGGAGACAGCCGCTGCATTGACCGCAGCGCGTGTCGGCGGGGCTGGATTACTTGCGCTAGGTGTCGCCTGCTGGTTTGCGCGCGATGATGCGCAAAGCCATGCCGCCAGAGGATTGGTCGCCGCGATGTTGCTTTACGACGTTGCCGCTGTCGCGGTCCTGGCGTATGCGGGCTTTGGCTTCGGTCTGCACGGCGTGGGATTATGGCCGGCCGTTATTCTTCACTCGGCGATGGCCGTCTGGTGTAGCGCGTGTCTGTGGCGCAGGCCACAGGAGGATTACCGTTAGCCACCGTCGGCGTATCTCTGTCTTGGCTTGCAGGGGCAACTGATGTTCCCGAAAATGACAGTTCGCTCGTGCGATCAGGAGTCGCATTTAGATATTAATCATCTACTGGCGCCCGGCCTGCCAGGTGTCGCCCTTGGACAAACGCTAATGTCCGCGGGAAAGGGTGATTATGGCCAACAGCCAAAGTATGATTGCTGAATGTGAATGGCAACTTCTGCGGCATTTTCACCGTTCGCAATTCGCCCGGGAAGGGCAAGTTCTGGCCGTACTTCTACGTTCCCAGCTGAGCCAGGAAGTGACTTCGACCCTGCCACGAACGGCAAGTTACCGCCGGTCGTACACCAGGTTCTTATATAAGATTCCGCTAAAAGGCGGGAGACGACCCTAAACGGAAGTACATAGTATCGTAATATCCTGAGTTGTTACCGTAGGTAGTTTCCACAATATCCATGAACTCGCGGTTTTGTTAACGTCGCATAGACTGTCAAAAATCAACAAAACGTATACCTCACCATGGATATGTAACTACCATACAAGGATAAAAGTAATGAAACTATTGAAGCAGATGGAAGTATGTACAGCCCTATTTTTTGCTACAGCAAGCGCAATGGTATATGCAGCCGAGTGCCCTCGTTCAATGCCGGTTAACATGCTGGAAGACTGTATTATATCCGAAAACGGAGGGACGCCGTTTCCTGAGAGCGATTACGCTTATATTGACGAATATAATGCCTGGCTGGAGACACAGAAGGAACCCGGTGCATCAGACAAGTCAATAAATAATGATTCGACGATGAATACTTTAACTGCAAACCGCCCCACTACCGAAGCCCGATAATAGCTGTTTTCGAATAGCTAATATCCATATCGCCAGTGCACGAAAGCCGGAGTTACGAATCGGACAGTCCCTGAATAGTTAAGTATTCAACAATGGCGGCCTTCGGGCCGTCATTGTAGTTTGCGTTGAAGCGCGTGATTTGGCCGAAAGTGTGAGTACAGAATGCCTGAGTTAAACGGCAACTTTTGCGGCATTTTCACCGTTCGCTAGTCGCCAGGGAACGATGAGTTAGGGGCGCATTCCTGCCATTAAACGGCAAATACCTGAGTGATTCAGCCGGATAACCGGTGTTGCCCACAACCCGGTCGTTCATCGTAAGTTATTGTATGCATCGAACGTACTGGAAGTGGACGTTCCTGGGTCGGACAACTGCCGGGTACTTGCGACCCTAAGACCTTGAATCAGAATGCCGGAGCGACAGGTACGCAGCGGAACCCGGACCTCCTCGGTTTGCGCCAGGACTTCTTTGTTGATCGGCGGGACAAACTACCCCATGACAGCTAATAGCTGTTTTGCAAAAACGACCCGCAGCGCTACTTGTTGGCTCAACTTTGGAGGCAACTTGTTCGGCAGCGCGCGCACTATACAAAGCCGTCATACGACGGCTTTGTAGTTCCTGGCCTCGAGGCACTTCACCTGATTTTTCCGGATTCGATTTTAAACCTGGTGCAAGCTATTTCGCCTTCACGAACGTCGTGGCAGTTTTGGCAACTGCTTCGGCCCAGCGGTCGATGAGTGGCTTCACCGACTCAAGGGATATCACGCGTTCGCCCCCGGTGTTTTTTTCCAGGCCCTCGCCGGTACCTACGCGCACGACTTTCATCAACGTCGCGCCGGAGCTACTGTCGGTGGCCTTTGCTTCAACCACCAGTTTGGCCTCCTCCGGCGTGCCCGACACCCCCCGAGAGGCCATGGTCATGACGAATGCTACGGGGATGATCTGGTAGGGTTTAAGTCCCTCCTTCTCGCCGGCCACGCCGGTAATGGCAACTTTCAGCTTGGCCACCCCCGGGCCGGGTCTGTCCACCACCTGAACCTTCTCACCGATTTTCTGGTGCAAGGCATTGGTCAGGTAGCTGCCGATCTGGTCGATTGTTTCCTGGCTCAACTGTTCCGTAGGCACAGGCCTGGGATAGAACTCCACCTTCTCGATCATCACCGCATGGTAGTTAGCCGGGGTGAACAACGGATTGGCATACCTGAGGAACTTCTCGCCATCGGGGCCTTCCACCTCCTTGAGGTCCTGGTAGTTGCCCAGATAGCCCGAATAGTCCTGTTTCGTCGGTGCATTGCCGGCGCAGCCGACGACAAGCGCCGTTGTGACGGCGACCATGAACAAACGCGAAATTGTTGTTCTCCACATAGGTTTACTCCTTTGACTGTTGACAGTCGATTTCCATCGCGGAAAAAATTTGCTCGCGATGTAATCGGCAATTATTGCTGCACGTGATTGGACCTTGGCATGGCTAGGGACGTTGCGCGGCAGGTGGCGCGGTGCGGGCGCTGTAGCTTGCACGCATCCGTGCGATGCACTTTTAGCACAGGACCTCAGGATTGTCGATAGGAGTCGATCTTCTCCCGCCCTCGGGTATCCATGCGATAAGCACTAGCGAGCCCGAAAGTTGAAATACAAGAGCAGGATGGAAACATCCGGAGCTGCTGCTTTTCCGCTATGT
Source organism: uncultured Gammaproteobacteria bacterium (assembly GCA_963824045.1). GTDB lineage: Bacteria > Pseudomonadota > Gammaproteobacteria > UBA9214 > UBA9214 > UBA9214. The sequence goes on from CAWGNW010000010.1 coordinate 18,806, forward strand.
GTTTGAGCGAGTTCTTCAGTGCTGCATGACCGAAGGTCTGGCGCGAGGCGAAGGCTTCGCCACTTATGCCAGTAACATCAAGGCAGATCCCTGCCTCGATTTCACTTGCACACATTCCCTGTTCAGCCCGCTGGCCGACCGCCGCCTGATTCCCGTTAAGTATCTTTGCCGGATCTTGAATTTCAATAGTTCGAAGTACCCGGTTAGGTTTATATTTCCCGCGAGTCGAATGGTCCTCGGGATGTCGTGTATGGCTTCGTCCAATGCAATGAGAAAAACAGGTAAGCTGTTGCGGTTGCTGCTGCCCGGCCTGATCTTTGCCGGGACGAGAACCCCCTGCCAGGCTTTGGAACCAGAACCCGGAAAATGGAATCACTTGCCGACGGGAACCAATTATGCCGGCTTGGGCTACGCGCGTACCGAGGCCGATATCGCCTTCGATCCCACCCTCTTGCTCGAAGATGCAAAGATGGATATGGATACCTGGGTAGGACAATACATTCGTACCTTTGAACTTTTCGACAAATCGGCACGCATCGATCTTACCCAGGCACATGATGAGCGTTAATCCCGGGCCGCAGCAGTACATCGCAATGGTGCACAGGCAACTTAAAGACATTGCCGGAGCGGTCGCCCGCGTGAAAGACCGGGTGCATCCGGCGCGATGAAAAAGGTGCTTGTTATCGCCGCTGTCAGTGAAGCCGCGACCGGGTTGGCGTTGCTGGTTCGCGTGTGGTTGCGTCATCGCCAGAAGGAGAATTGATTCGGAGCGAACGTGGCGAATTCCGGCTATCCCCCCGTGGATTTCAGCCAGCGAAACATCGATACCTGCAACGGCCAGAATAAGTATGCCTGAAAGATGTGAATGTCCGGAGTTGCGGCATTCACGACTTTCGCTGGCAGCCACGGAACGGTGAGTTACGTGCGCATTCCTGCCCTTCACCGGGAAATACCTGTGCAATTTACTCGGATGACCCGCATGGTCCCCTAACCGGACATTCATGAAACTGCCTTAAATTTCCGAGAAGTACTGAAGTTGCCGTTCCCGTACCGTATTAGGACAGGCAGTCTCAGAGATGTTCTTTCCCTTTGTCAAATCCCTGTAAAAGACGGGCAGGGGGGAACTGTTTCTACGCTTTGAATGGCTAATAGAGGTTTCGCCCTGCGAGATGCACCTTTGCGGGGGCATTCGATACCCTGATCGCTGCGGACAATATCGACGATCTGCTGGACGATGGTACGCTCACAGTGGAGGGTCTTACCCGGATCCTACCCTGTGTCTTATTGTCGCCGCTTCTCCGAGGATGTCCTTACATCCGAACAAATCCGGATGCTAAATGATGGCTTTGTGCAGAAGGTCGGAGGTGTGTTGACAGATAATCAGGATGGAATGTCGGCCATCATCGTGCCCGATGCGCCCGCCGCAAACGGCGTCATCCAACCCATCAATGCAGTGCTGATGACCTGGAAACTGTAAAGAGACATCATGCGGCCACAGTTCCGGTGGAATAGGCTAGTATTAAACGGGTGGATCTGGATCAGTCGACACAGGCTGCCGGGGCCGACACGCAGGATACCGCCGGAGACGGGACCGGTGTGTTATCGACAACTGGAGGACAGCCTGACTTAAACAAACGGGTCTCCGGGGTATCCGGAGCGATTCAGGGGGGGCACTCTTTATGGATAAAGACGAACAGAAGAACAGTGCAAGCACCGCGATATCCACAGACCTGGAGAAAGCGGACCTCGATATCATCTATCAAAATCTTGGGACGTCCCCCGCAGGGCTGAGTTCGACCGAGGCCAGTTCCAGGCTCGAGAAGTATGGCCCCAACGCGCTGGTGGAGAAGCAGGTCGGCGATCTGGAGAAATTCCTGCGTTTTTTCTGGGGGCCGATCGCCTGGATGATCGAGGCCGCCGCCTTCCTGTCGCTGCTGATGGGGCACTGGGCGGATCTCACCATCATCCTGGTGCTGCTCTTCTACAACGCCATTTCCGGATTCTGGCAGGAGCGCAAGGCCTCCGACGCCCTGGCCGCACTGAAGGCCGGGCTCGCACCCAAGGCCACGGCCTTGCGCGACGGGCAGTACGTGTCCATCGACGCCGCCGGGGTCGTGCCCGGGGACGTGGTGCGGATCAAGCTGGGCGAGGTCGTACCCGCCGACGTGCGCTTCATCGACGGGGAGTACATCAGTATCGACCAGGCCGCGCTGACCGGCGAATCCCTGCCGGTCAGCAAGAAGATCGGTGACGAGGGCTACTCCGGCAGCATCGCCAAGAAGGGCGAGATGAGCGCGGTGGTCATCGCCACCGGCAACAACACCTTCTTCGGCCGCACCGCCAGCCTGGTGGCGAGCGCCGGCGGCGCGGCCTCGCATTCCCAGAAGGCTACGGCCGAGATCGGCGACTTTCTCATCATGACCTCGGTGATCCTCTGCGTGATCCTGGTGGGCTTCGAGTTGTATCACGATGTCGTGGTGGCAACCGCCTGGAAGTGGGACGACCTTGCGAACATTGCCCGCATGGTTCTGGTACTGCTTATCGCCTCCATTCCGGTGGCCATGCCGACCGTGATGACGGTCACCAACTCGCTGGGTGCGCAGGCACTGGCGCGCAAGAAGGCCATCGTTTCCCGACTGGAGGCCATCGAGGAACTGGCCGGCGTCGACATCCTCTGCTCCGACAAGACGGGCACTCTGACCAAGAATATCCTGACCCTCGGCGATCCGATCCTGTTCGACGCGAAGTCGGCCGATGAACTGATCCTTGCCGGCGCCCTGGCCTCCGAGAAGGGCAGCGAGGACGCCATCGACAAGGCGGTGAGCGGCGGGCTGAAAGATCCCGGGGTCCTGAAAGATTACCAGGTGACGAAGTTCACACCCTTTGACCCGGTCGGCAAGCGCACCGAGTCCGCCGTCACCGATCAGGACGGCAAGGCCCTGGGATTCACCAAGGGTGCACCGCAGGTCATTGTCGAGCTTTGCAAGCTCGACGCCGACACGGCTGCCCGGGCCAACAAGACGGTATCCGATCTTGCGGCAAAGGGGTTGCGTGCACTCGGGGTCGCGTCGTCGACCGACGCAGGCAAGAGCTGGAGCTTCCTCGGCATCCTGTCCCTGCTTGATCCACCCCGGGACGATTCCAGAGAGACTATCGAGCATGCCAAGGAGCACGGACTCCAGGTCAAGATGGTCACCGGAGACGATGTTGCGATCGGCAACCAGATCTCCGGGCAACTGGGCATGGGAACGCACCTGATCGCCGCCGCGGACCTGTTCACCAGGGACATGGACATGAGTCATCTGCCGGAGCCGATCACCGAGGCCGTGGAAAAGGCCGACGGGTTCGGCCGGGTGTTCCCCGAGCATAAATACGGCATCGTGCATGCCTTGCAGGACCGGGGGCATGTCGTTGCCATGACCGGCGACGGCGTCAATGACGCACCGGCCCTCAAGCAGGCGGATTGCGGCATCGCCGTGAGCGGCGCCACCGACGCTGCCCGCGCCGCTGCGGCCCTGATCCTCACCGCCCCGGGCCTGTCGACGGTCATCGACGCGATTGACGAATCACGCAGGATCTTCGAGCGCATCATCAACTACATCGGGTTCCGGGTGGCGATGACGCTTGACATCATGTTCGTGGTGGTGCTGGCGACCCTGTCCTTCGGCTTCTCGCCGCTGACGGCGGTCATGATCATCCTGATCGCGCTGCTGGACGACGTGCCGATCATGACCATCGCCTATGACAATACCCTGCTGCCCGGGGAACCGGTGCGCTGGCAGATGCGGCGGCTGTTGTTTATCTCCGGCTTCATGGGGTTGATGGCGGTTGCGCAGACCTTCGGCCTGTTGCTCATTGGCATGGAATGGCTGAGTAACCCCGAGTGGCAGTCCTGGATCCGGCTGACACAGGAGCAGATCCAGACCATCGTCTTCCTGCAGATCGTCGCGGGTGGCCACCTGCTGCTGTTCGTGCTGCGCTCCCGTGCGACCATTTTCAGCCCGCCCTGGCCGGCCATGCCCATGTTTCTGGCGATTGTGGGCACCCAGATTCTCGCTGTGCTGATTTGCGGCTTAGGCTGGTTTGTTCCCGCGATCCCCTGGACGATTATCGGCATGGTGTGGCTCTATTTGCTGGCCTGGATGTTTCTCCTCGACCTGGTCAAGCTGGCGCTCTACAGCAGGCTGCGCATCGGTGCCGGTCGTCCGCACTGGTACACCCGGTTTCTCCGCAGCCGGCATCCCGCACAGGCCCTTGCCCGGTCCGGCCAGGCGGGTGCATAGCATGTGTCGGCTTCATAACGGTGAAACGCTCACGATAAGCGCAGGTACGCGGCGTGACTGGAACAAGCGTCTTAACTGAAAGCCGAAACAGGAGATAGTCAACATGAACTATTTCAGCAAATTCAGTGTGAAGCCGGGCAGCAAGGTCGATCTCGGCAAGGTCGACGCCGGTTTCAGGGACGAGCATGAATCCCACGAGCACGCCTTGCCGGAGATAGAAAAGTACAGCCAGAGGCTGCACGACCTGCAGTACCTGATGTATGCCGAAGGCAAGCGCTCGCTGCTCATCTGCCTGCAGGGGCGCGACGCCGCAGGCAAGGACGGCACCATCAATCACGTGCTCAGCGCCATGAATCCGCAGGGCTGCACGGTCACGGGGTTCAAGGTTCCTTCAAAGGAAGAGGCGGCCCATGATTTTCTGTGGCGCTACCACCAGCACACACCGGGCAAGGGCCAGGTCGCCATTTTCAACCGTTCCCATTACGAAGACGTGCTGGTGGTTCGGGTGCACGATCTGGTGCCGAAGAAGATCTGGTCCAAACGCTACGAGTACATCAACGACTTCGAGAAGATGCTCTACGACAACGGGACCCATATCCTCAAGTTCTATCTGCACATCGACCCGGAGGAGCAACTCGAGCGCTTCAAACAGCGTATCGACGATCCTGCCCGCCACTGGAAGATCAGCGACGGGGACTACGCGGAGCGGCCGTTCTGGGATGCCTACACCGATGCCTTTGAAACCTTGCTCGAAAAATGCAGCACGGCGCACGCCCCCTGGTTCGTGATACCGTCAAACCACAAATGGTTTCGAAATCTTGCCATCTCGAGGATCGTCGCAGAGGCACTTGAGTCGCTGAAGATGAAGTTTCCGGAACCGACGGTCAACATCGAGGAGATCAGACAGAAATACCACGCGATCGCGCAAGAGGAGAGAATCGGCGAAGAGAGCGCAGCGCACACCATTTCGGATAGCAAGAAGGATAACAAGAGCAAGAAGAAAAAGTAGCGAAAAAGCAGGAAGGAACAACAGACCGTGGCCGTTTACCTTCGGTGCCATCACCACCTGTCTTGCACTCTCACAGACCACCAGCGCGTTCATGCACGAGTATCCCGTGGCTTTGAAGACAGGTGTCCATGACGCAGAGAAGGCGATCTCGTTAAGCCACCAAGGCCTTCTCGGGCACGAATCCCCCGGAGATACGGCATTGCTTATTCTCCTCGTCATGGGAGCTGCGATCTGGTTTCTGGTTACCTGCGTCGCCCCGTTGATTGTGGTGCTCAAAGCGCCTTTCGCAGGCCGGCGGGCCTGGGTCTTCCTGGTCTACTACCTGGTGATTCAGGTCCCGATCTTCTGGGTCAATGCCAGGGCGTGGCAACTCGCGTCAGTCGCCGGGCATGCGGAGACGAGCGTCCTGGCTCTGTTCGCATACCAGTTTTTCCAACCCCTGCTTTGGTTACACTGAGATGATATGTCGTCATAACTATCTGGACAGATGGTGTTGTGATCAGTTGAGCGTCCGGTCAATCCCGGTAAACCTGTTGCCCGTTGGTATCGGCGTGAACAAGACGGTAAAGATCGGCCGCCCGCCGCTACGCTTTGGCCTCGAGTTGCTCAAGACGGTGATCCAGCCTGTATCGACAGCATGGACTGGAAGCTGCGCCTGGTCGTGATTCCGGTGATACCGAATCTGCTGAAGGCAGCGCAGGGAACGCTGCAACTGTCGCAGTGATACTGCAGGCTTGTTCGTCGCTGACGCCTGCGTGTTGACACACGGCAGTCTCACCCTCGCTGTCCCGGTACCGGGACTGAGCTTCGTGGCGGACTTGCACAGGGATGCCGCGACTATGTCGTCGCTCCGGTGGGCCAGTTGCCGGAAAAAGCATAGAATGGCCCCTGGCCCCGGTATCCGGCTGCTCCGGATCGAGACACGATCTTTTCCTGTATGCGCCTGCTCATTGTCGAAGACAATCCTGACCTGCTCGAGAACCTGAGCGATTTTTTCGAGGCCCGCGGCCACGCGGTTAACCTCGCCTACAATGGCCTGACCGGGCTGCGCTTCGCCCGGGAGAATCGTTACGATGTCATCGTCCTGGATTTGATGCTGCCCGGCATGGATGGCCTGGAAGTCTGCGCCAGGCTGCGCAGGGCGGAATGTGATACGCCGATCCTGATGCTGACCGCAAGGGACACCCTGGGCGACAAGCTGAAGGGCTTCGAGTGCGGCGCAGACGATTACCTCGTCAAGCCCTTTGCCCTGCCCGAACTGGAAGCCCGTATCATGGCACTGTTACGGCGAGGCCGGGGGCAGGCCGCACGGGTGCAGCTGATCGTGGAGGACCTCAGCTTCGATCTGGACCGCCTGAGGGTCGAACGCGGCGGCCGCCGCATCGACCTCGGCCCGATCCCGTTGCGCATCCTGGAACTGCTGATGCGCCGGTCACCCGCTGTGGTGCGCCGTGAGGAGCTGGAGAATGCGGTGTGGGGAGACAACCCGCCGGACAGTGATGCGCTGCGAGCGCACATGCACGCACTGCGCAGTGCGGTGGATCGGGAAAACAGCGTGCCTCTGGTGCACACACTGCGCGGCATCGGCTATCAGCTGGCGGCTCCGGATGACCGCTGACCGGTATCCGGACAGCCAGGGGCGGCCTGCCGGCCGCCGCCTCAGGGGGAGGGCGTGGCGTGCAGGCTAGACGCAGCCTGCGGAACCGTGTTGCGGTAACCCTGGCTGTCTTCGGCGGCGTGGTGAGCCTGGCACTGGCGGCCATCATCTATCTTGCCTCCCAGGACCTGGAGAGACGGCTGATCGACGAGACCCTGACCGCAGAACTCGACGACTACGTGGTGCGCCGCGAACGCAACCCGCACTCCTTGCCGGAGCGGACAGCCACTATCCGGGCCTTCGTCATCACGCCGGACGGCAACAGTACACAGGTGCCGAAAGCGGTGACCGATCTTCCCCCCGGACGCCACCGCCTGGTGCTGGATGGTATTCCCTACCGGGCCGCCGTGCGCAGTGTAGGGGAGCAGCGTTTTGCCGTGCTCTACGATGTCACTGCCCTGAAAAGGCGTGAACAGGGATTTCTGCTGATGCTGGCGGTCAGCGTGTTGATGATCACGGTGATCTCGGCACTCACCGGCCGCTGGCTGGCGGGCCGCACCATTGCGCCTGTCACTGAACTGATACGGCGGGTGTCGGAGCGACATCCCGAAGAAGATGCACCGCCCCCCCTTGCGGAGCAGTTTCCCTGGTCCGAGGTGCAGCGGCTTGCCGCGGATTTCGACAGCTACCTGCTACGGCTGCACGACTTCATCGAGCGCGAGCGTCTCTTTACGGGCGATGTCAGCCATGAACTGCGCACCCCGCTGGCCGTGATCCAGGGCGCAACGGATCTGTTGATGGCCGATCCCGATATTGACCGGAAGAACCGGCTCCGTATTGCCCGTATCGACCGTGCCGTGGCAGAGATGGGAGAGATTTCCGGGGCGCTGCTCGCACTTGCCAGGGAGCAGGAAGCACCTGCGGAGGATACGGGGAATTGCGATGTGGTGGCGGTGGTTGAGGAACTGGTGTCACGGCATCGCCAGCTGTTGCACGACAAACCGGTGACCTTGAACGTGAGTGTGATTGAGCCACCAAAAGTGGCCGCGGATCATGCGGTGCTCGCCATGACCATTGGCAATCTCCTGCGCAATGCCCTGACGTTTACCGATTCCGGCGAGGTCCGGATCTCGCTCGAGTCCAACGCAATCCAGGTGGAAGATACGGGGCAGGGCCTGCAGACCCTCGAAGTCCAGCAGCTTTTTCGTCCCTATGTGCGCGGTGGCGACAGCAAGGGGGCCGGGCTGGGCCTGTCCCTGGTTCAGCGATTATGCAAACGCCAGGGCTGGCAGATAACCATTGCCAATCGGCCGGGCGGCGGCACCGTCGCCCGCCTGACATTTTCCGGCTCACCCGGGAAGAAAGGGAACCCGGCGCGGAACAGGGTATGACCCGCAGACGCAATGTTCATAGCGGTGACGTGTCCGGAGTCGCCGCTGCCGGCCACAGGTCCGGTGCCCGGGAACACAGCCGTTTTCCCGGATACCACCCGGCAATTGAAGCTGCATTGCCCTGCCACCTCGGCAACTGCGTCCTGTGTCGCCCGGGGCGCCTGCTGCTGGTGCCCTGACTCCTGCATGGCCCTGACCAGTCTCTCGATCGCTTCGCGGTCTCACCATCTCCCTGCAGTCATGCACCTGTGCGGGTGCACGCCCCATCCGGACTGTGCCTGTTCAATCGTTTCTGCATGGCAGTGATTCAAGATATCCGGTTTGCTGACCAAAAAAAGGAATTTAACGCTGGCTTAACGTTTGCTTTACATTCTCTTGACGGGTGCTTCGGTAAGCTCCGGGAGATTCTGGATTCGAGTTATTTCCCTGGAGCAACCCATGCAGCACATCCAAACGCCAACCCTGCCTTTTGCAGGCCATGGCACCGTGTGGCGAACCGCAAAGTATCTTGCCGTTGCGCTTGCCGGCCTTATCGCGGTCATCGAACACAGCCCCGGCCCCCTCATCGTACCGGGCATTGCTTTTTTCATGCTCCTTACGCTGGCTGAACGGAAAAGAAAGCTCGAAAGTGAGTCGCCTGTGAATCCACAGGCCTCCGCTTCCCGGCTGTTGGGCGATGGTGGCAGCTTCCCCGGTGTCGTGCCGGAGCAGGAGCATCAGTCATCCGGTGTGCCCCGCATGCACGACGGCGGCAGCCTGTAACTCCCTGTTTCCCAGGCAGGATCCGCACCCGAAAAATTTTCAACAGTTTGTCACCCGGTAACCTTATGAATCTTCACAACCCAGGACTTTCCCTTCCCTCCTTCGATCAGGGCGGTGCCGCGGCAATGCGCCGGCTGTTGCCCTTCCTCCGCTGGCTGCCGCGGGTTAATCGTACCTCCCTGAGGGACGACCTGGTGGCCGCGCTGACCGGTGCCATCGTGGTGCTGCCGCAGGGCGTCGCCTTCGCCACCATTGCCGGCATGCCGCCCGAGTACGGGCTCTATGCCGGCATGGTCCCGGCGATCGTCGCCGCCCTGTTCGGTTCCTCCTGGCATCTCGTCTCCGGCCCTACCACGGCCGCCTCGATCGTGCTGTTTTCTTCCCTGAGCGTATTGGCCGAACCCGGCAGCGCCCAGTACGTACAGCTGGCGCTGACCCTGACGCTGATGGTGGGCGCCATCCAGCTGTTCATGGGACTGGCACGCCTGGGCACCCTGGTGAACTTCATCTCCCACTCGGTGGTGGTGGGATTCACCGCCGGTGCCGCCGTGCTGATCGCCGCCAGCCAGTTGAAAAATTTCTTTGGCGTGGCAATGCCCCGGGGGATCGGGCCGGTCGAAACCCTGCATGCCCTGTTCGTCCATGCCGATGCCATCAACCCCTATGTGCTGACGGTGGGTGCGGTCACCCTGGTGACGGGTATCGCCCTGAAGCGGTTTCTGCCGCGTTTCCCCTACATGATCGGGGCGATGCTGGTCGGCAGCACGGTCTCGGTGTTGCTCGATGCCGAGGCGCACGGTATCGCAACGGTCGGCGCACTGCCCAGCCAGCTCCCACCGCTCTCCATGCCGGAATTCGATCTTGCAACCATTCGCAGCCTGGCACCTGCCGCACTGGCGGTGACGCTTTTTGCCCTGACCGAAGCCGTTTCCATTGCACGCTCCATTGCCATCCGGGCCGGTCAGCATATCAATGGCAACCAGGAGTTTATCGGCCAGGGGTTGTCGAACATCGTCGGGGGATTCTTCTCCGGCTATGTGGCCACCGGTTCGTTCAACCGCAGCGGACTGAATTATGAGGCCGGTGCAAAGACGCCGCTGGCCGCCGTCATGGCCGGTGTGCTGCTGATGGGCATCGTCCTGCTGGTGGCACCGCTGGCCGCCTATCTGCCGAATGCTGCCATGGCGGGTGTGTTGTTACTGGTCGCATGGGGCCTGGTCGACTTCCATCATATCAGGAAGATCCTGCGGGCAAGCCGTACCGAGACAATGGTGATGTCAGTCACTTTCCTCTCGGCGCTGTTCCTCGACCTGGAATTTGCCATCCTGCTCGGCGTCGGACTCTCGCTGATGGCCTATCTGAACCGCACCTCACGCCCCGGCCTGAAGGAGCGGGTGCCGGACCCGTCACTGCCGAAGCGCCGCTTCAACGATGCGGCCCACCTGCCCCAGTGCCCCCAGCTACGCATGGTCCGCATCGACGGCTCCCTGTTTTTCGGCGCAGTGAGCCATGTCTCGGAGCGGTTGCGCGAGATGGAACGCAAGGATCGGGTCCGGCGCAATCTTGCGCTGATCGGGAGCAGCATGAACCTTATCGATGTGGCGGGTGCGGAACTTCTCGTGCAGGAAGCGCAGCGCCTGCGCAAGGACGGTCGCAGTCTCTACCTGTTCAGGGTCAAGCCCAGTGTGAAGAAATTCCTCGAACGGGGCGGCTATCTTGACGAGATCGGCCGTGAAAACGTATTCGAATCCAAGGGCACGGGACTGGCCGCAGTCGTTCCAAGGCTGGATCGCACGAAGTGCCAGGGCTGCACCGCGCGGCTGTTCGCCGAGTGTCCGGCAGTGGATGCCGAGCCTGTTGCCGTGCCGGCATAACCTCACCTGCGGGGCGGCTGCGGCAACCCTGTTTGCCGCCGGTTACCGTTCAATGGCATTGGGCCCGTGCTGAACAGCCTGTTGCCGTCGGGCAGGGTAATGGCAGGCCTGTTCAGGCGGGGGTGATTTCAGCAGTCGGTTTCAGCAATACCTTATGCTGCCCTGCCAGTACGTCATTATCCCGGGGAAGCCCATACCCGGGCTCGTCGTGTCAGAGGCACGGCAATTCGTCCATCTTCATACCGATATCATTAACGAGGCTGTTAATTTCCTTGCCGAGGATGGCCCTGGTGCAGTTGCACGCCGCCTCGCCCGAAAGAATGAAATCCCGGACTTCCGCCTTCTTTTCAGCCGGCGTCGCAACATACTCTCTCAGTATATTCTCGGTGGAGTGATACAGGTCTTCGCTGCGGCAGTCATCCGGGCCACGGACCCTGTCATAATCCCTGTGCGGGTCATCGAGGATGCGGCCGAGAAGTTGGGTCACGCCCGGCGTGACTGCAATCACTTCCTCGACGGCAGATTCCTCAGCCAGGGCGGGAAGTGAGGCGAGGCTGGTCAGGCACATGAGAACCGTTACCAGATACCGGTGCATCCTGATGTGTGAAATCATGCTGTTGTTCTCCCGATTGTGGTCATGCTGTATTTACCTGTTATCGTGAATATTATAGTAGAACACCGGGAGTCGACAGCAGCAATACATCGCATGATTCCCGTGATCCGGTTTACCGCCGGGCGGGTTTTAATACTGCCTGGGAATTTGACCCGCGTGACTCTACTGCTGTACCGGCAGGGTGGTGCGCATGAATTGTCGTGCCGGGCCTGAACATGATCAATGCAAACAGGGCCACGGCGATACCGGCAAACAGCCACGGGCCACGGCTTCGTTTCCCTTTTCGACCGGGATAGTAAATTGCAACATAAGACGCATAGCTTGCTCCTTTTTGCCGGTTTCACCGGACAGGCGAGAATACGTACTGACATACAGCCAGGCTTCCCGGGTGGTAACGAACTACCCGGTTTGTCGTGACACTGCGCAGGCGAGATTCTGTTAGCGGGATAAGGAAGTCAAGGTATTCCCGGCGGAATGTGCGTATCACACGTTCACAGAGACGGTTGGCTATGCGACTTCGCGGAGCTGACCCCGGGACACGTGCAGGGTTTGCTGCAGTCTGCGCTGACATGACTCAACGCTCGAAAATCAGCGCATCGGGCGCCGCACCGAGATCCTGCAAAGCGGCACAGACCGCGCGATTGAATTCCGGCGGTCCACACACGTAGAAATGCTGGTCAAAGTCCTCCAGCCGCTCGGCCAGGTATGTCCGGTCAATACGGCGATTGTCGTATGGTGGCGCCTGCTCGGCGGTGCAGGTCAGGATACAGTGTTCCCCGAGATAATGACGGAACTCCTTTTCGCAGATCACGTCTGCCGGCGCCCTGTTGGAGAACAGGAGACTATGGCCGGAAAGTTTGCCGGTGCGAGCAAGTTCCCGCAGGATGGCGATGAAGGGCGTCACACCCGCTCCGCCCGCGATGAAGGTTCCAGGGCCCTGGTAGGTGATAGTGCCGAAGGCGTCGGTCATCAGCAGCTCATCCCCCGGTTGCAGCCGATGCAATGCCTCGGTCACGCCCGCATGGCCGGGGTAGCCCTTGATGGTGAATTCCACGATTCCGTCCAGTGCGAGCGACGTGGGGGTGAAGGGGCGTTTCCTTGACTCCCAGCCGGGTTGCTTAATCGCCAGTTCCACCCCCTGACCGGGCTGGAAGTTGAAGCCTTCCGGTCGGCTGACGATGAAACGCCTGACATCGTGGGTGACGAATTCTGTCATGAGGACGGTGACTGTGTATTCCATTGTGGTTCCTCCGGATTGAGGGGCGGCGGGGCGGATGGCATAGAACCGATAACACCGATAACCGGATCGGTTGTACGGAATTCTGCCGCCGCGCCTGAGCAGGCATCGCTGCGTTCCGGCCGCGCTACCAAAATCTTCGTGACATGCACGGCACTCGAACACAAGCCGAGGCCCTGCACCTGAGTATAGGCAACGCACCAGCCGGGTGTTGTTCTGTAATTTCCCCGCGGTTCACCAGACTACGCTGCTGACGATTTTCATAAGGTTCACGGGATCACACATGGTCGGCCGTACCACAGGTGCTGTTTGTCTGGCGTGATTCCCGGTCGGTAATTGCACCGGCGGCGTCTGGATTCCGGGATCAATCCCGTCTGGTGTGACTGCACTGACGGCCCGGGATCCGCATCATTCGCAACACCATGCCGCGCCATTGAAGATGTCTGCTGGTGCCGCCATATTTGTATAGTCGAGATTTTCAGTACGCACTTACGGAGATGCCATGAGTATTCCAGCACCCGGATTATTGTTGTCAGCACATGACCCGCAGCGGTCGGCGGATCCAGCGTCGCGCATTCCGGTGGCCGTGACAACCGGGGAAGCGGCCACGCCTGCGGACGCCGCCCTGCTGGACGCCTACTCCCGGACGGTAAGCCAGGTGGCGCAGCAGGCACGTCCCTCGGTGGCGCATATTACAGTGCGCGGCAAGGAACATGGCAACGGTGCGGGCTCCGGCTTCGTGTTCACTCCCGACGGACTGCTGCTGAGCAACAGCCACGTCGTCCATGGTGCCAGGGAAGTGATTGCGGCGTTTGCCGATGGCGCGGAATACCGTACACATGTGATCGGCGAGGACCCGGATACCGACACTGTCGTGCTGAGACTGGAAGGCGGCACCACGCCGGCATTGCCGCTCGGCGATTCAGGCGGGCTGCGCCCGGGTCAGATCGCGATTGCGGTGGGATCACCCCTCGGTTTCGAGTTCACGGTCACCGCCGGTATCGTCAGTGCGCTCGGGCGCAGCCTGCCGGGATTCGGCGGCCGCATGATCGAGGATGTAATACAAACGGACGCCGCCCTGAATCCCGGCAACTCCGGCGGGCCCTTGCTCAACAGCGCCGGTCAGGTGATCGGCGTCAATACTGCGGTCATACCCTCGGCGCACGGTCTTGCGTTTGCCGTGGCCATCAACACGGCGCAGTGGATTGCCCTGGAGTTGATGCGTCATGGACGTGTGCGTCGGGCCTTGCTCGGTCTGTCTGCCAGCAATGCACTCTTGCCACGGCGCTGGGTGCACGAACATGGCTGGCCGGCTGCGACGGGAATACATGTGCAGCAGGTCGTTCCCGGGTCTGCTGCTGCGGGTGCGGGGCTACGGGCGGGAGACTGGATCGTCGGTGTGCAGGGTGAGCCGGTGTCGCAGCTGTCCGACCTGCTGAACTGGCTGGCGGGTGACGGCGCCGGTCGGGTGCTGACGCTGAAAATCCTGCGTCCCCGCAGCGGAATTCTCCAGGACCTGCACGTGCTGGTTACGCCAGTGGTGCCGTGAGTTCCGCCGTGCCATGTCCTTTTGTCCTGGTGTTGCCGGGCATGCTAATGGAGGACCTCGACCATCTCGGTGCCGAGGACCTGCACCAGCTGCAGCGGGCCCGGGAACTCCATCGCCGGGTCTGGACCGCGGAGTCCGTGACCCGGCAAATGAGCGGTGTGGTTCACGATCAGGCCGCGTACTTCTCCTTTGCCTCGCGAGCGGCCATTGCCTCTGCCGGCGAGTAGGCCATGCCCGACCACAGCATCTCGTAGGCAATTTCCTCATTGCCATTCTCGCAAAGCTCCAGAACGCTTCTGAAAAGCGGCTGGAAGGTCTTGCTGCGGTGCGAGCGCTCGTGGTCCTCGAAGGATTTCCAGAACGTGACGATCAGTGCCTCGCGATCCTTCAACGAACTGGTGACGGCCTGCCCGATGGTTGAGCCTTCATTGGAAATATTCCCGCTGTTGATGACAACAAAGCCACCGACAAAACCGGTGTCGGAATGGTAGGTTTTTACGTTCTCACACAACATGGCGACGCGCTCCTCGAGGTCATCGACCGTGAAGCCTTCCCTGAGGATTGCCCGGTTAACGGTTACTACGCCATCCATGGGGAAATCAGGAATCAAGCTGCGCATGGGAACCTCCTCTATCAGCTATTAACTGATAACTAATATATAATTCCTGACTAAAATAGTCAAGTATTACCAGGGAGATATACAGGCATTTATGTGTCGCAAATGAATACCTGTGCCAGGGTCATGCTTGCGGGGCTGGATTCCACCGGAATGCCTGTTTGACGAATGTGGCGGGCCCGTAAACGGGCGTCATCTGTGGTGCCACGTTTCCCATCGGCAAGCGCCGGATTGATTTCCCGTCCTTCAGCATGGCTGCGTGTTGTGAATCCGGCTGGCATTTTACAGGCTGTTTCCCTGTTCAACACGTTCAGGAAACGGGTTGCCGGCAAGCCCGGCCTGTATGCGCTATCTTTACCGTATCAATCCAGCCGGAATCAGGGCTGCATCAGATCATTAACTGCGTGTGCCGGCCGTGCGGCGATACCATGACGATGCAATACAGTCCCCGTATCTCAATCACCTACTGCACCCAGTGTCGCTGGTTGCTGCGGGCCGGGTGGCTGGCCCAGGAACTGCTGACCACTTTTGACACCGAACTGGGCGAAGTTGCCCTGGTTCCCGGTACGGGCGGGATATTCGAGGTACGCGTAGACGACGAATTGATCTGGTCCAGGAAGGAGCAGGGGCGTTTCCCCGAGGCCAAGGAAATCAAGCAACTGGTTCGGGACCGCGTCGATCCAGGCAGGGACCTGGGGCACTCCGACCGCAAGGGCTAGCAAGGTCACAGGCAGAGCGGTCCATGGCGTGGCGCGGTTGCATCAAGGCAGGCCTGAACGATACCGCCGTTGCCTGGCCCAGCCGCGCTACCCGCGGGCACAAGCGGAAACGGGGAAACACCTGATTCATCACATCCTGCCGCGGCTGATGCGCAGGGTGCCCGGCGCCTGTGGGCGGGACGTGGCCGGCTTGCAGGTTTGCCTCCCGGCTGAGCCTGCGCTGGCGTGGGTATCCATCCCGCCGCAGGCACTTGCCCGGAAAGTCCGGGCCGTCTTCTTTCAGGGTTATCCCACTCGCACTTCGATTTTGTGCGGCCGTGCTTCAGGGCGGTTGGGAATGCGAACGCTGAGTACGCCGTCCCTGAATCTGTAATATTCCGTCATGGTAGCTGACATCCACGCGCTCCGGATCGACATCCTCGGGCAAGGTAATCACCCGGCGGAAAGCGCCGTCCAAGCGCTCCTTGCGGTAGTAGTTCACATCCCGCTCGAGCGGCACCTTGCGCTCACCTTCAAGTAGCCTTTAGAGGCATTATCACGATGCCGATAGATGTTTTGTTATTGATTCTATTGCGCTTGCTGCCGCATCGAAACGTGCTCCACCGAGAGGCCGGCTGTACGAGTGGTGGCGCCGGGAACCTGTACGACTGCTCGCTGGAAGTGAGGGTAAATCAGGCGCACATATAACGAATCATGATGAACCATGGAAGAGGGGTCTAGGCCATAAACTTTCCGGGCGGTGGATCGCGCCTGCCAGCACCGGCGCAAACGTTGAACGATGGCTAGCATGTGTTCCAGATGGAAGGACGGAAGGTATGGGATTTTGCGATTGAGGCTTTCCCTGAAGCGGTAAGGAATTCATGTGAATTTGCCGGATGCAATGCAGCTCCAGCCAGTTGACCTGCTTCAGGTTCTGCGTACTCCCAGAAAGCTCATTTGGCTTGCTTCCCATGCTCCAAATGACTGTTTTGCAGAAAGGATGAATGAAACCATCCTGGTAATCATTTTTTAGGGTAAGTTACCATGAAAAAAATATTTCACCGACTGTTTAGATTCTTTGTTGATGGTTATTTTCTGTACGCCAGTGATGTCAATAGTGTGGAGGATGAGCCAAGCATACCTCTGCCGGAGGGTTACTCAACCAGGGTATTGGACAAAACCAGTGAGTCCGATATCAATCAACTTTATCAAATCTGGGGTGAGGCGTATTTCACATCTCCGGATCTGCATTCACCGGTAATCAAAAGCGAAGTCGATGCGTTACTCGAGGGTGATGATGTCTGCGTGTTGCTTTTATACGGCGAAGAGGTCGCGGGCATGCAATGGGCGGGATTTTCAGATGCATTCAGGCGCATCGATTTCGCGAGATGTCTCTTGAAAGATATCAATTCAGCCGTGTTTCATCATTCCTATATTTCCCCGAAGCATCGTGGGAAGAAGTTGCAAATTCCAATGATGTGGTACGCATTACAAGTGCTCAAGAGCAAAGGCGTGCAGAATTTATACACATTCGTCGGGGTGAGAAATTTTGCTTCAGTGAAAAACATGATGAAATCCTATCAGCGGTACCAAATTGTTTATCACATCAAAACAGATATTCCCTTGTTAGAACTAAATCTGTTTCCAGGTTTCGATCCGGGTAAATGGCATGATTGTGTAGTTGACTGAGGCTGATTACGGCAACTGAACTGGTCAAAACAGGTCTGGCATTCAGTTAACAGCAAAGTGGAAACACATGCTACAGGGTATTGATGACGCGTTGGTGCAAAAACATAAATGTCTCAAGTCCGGGGATAGAGACCATTGCAACCAGAATCAACAGCTAAATTGCTTCAGAACCTGTCTCAATAATGTGAACACGTGTTCGCGCAGGCTGCATGGCTCATGTTGTCCGGGGCTGAAATCAGCCAGATCAATCGTTTAATTATTTTTACACCAGATGATCGGCATGAGGCCGTGTGGAGTGACGACACAGTTCGTGTGTTATTTCAGGGTCGAAGGTCAATTCAGTCTGCAGCATCGAACGCGTCTGGTTGTCCGGCCGAACTTGCGCAGGGTGTGGCGCATACCGGTCTGGCTTACAATCGGGATTCCCGGCAGGCAGGCCTGCTGTGCACGGGAGTGATCCAGGTTGTCGTAGTTCTTGTCTCCGGTCTCTGTGGCCGGGTAGCCATCGCTCAGATTCAGCATGCCTGTCGACGTATCCAGCTTGTCCGGTACCACGACGCCCGACGCGATGGGCGTGGTCATCCTGTATTCCCTGACCGCCTATGCGGTGGCGACACTGCCAGCCAGGAGTGCGGCTGCAAGGGGGGCATGCCACGACCGGGAACAGGGAGTGTTTAAACATCGTCATGTGTTGAGTCCTCCTTGTAAAATAACGGGCCGCATCCGGATGTGGAGGCAGCCCGCGTTGTTCACGCCGGTCAGTGTGTCCGGGCCGATGCCGAAGCTCTCGTCCCACTGCAGGATCATGGGCAGTGTCCGTTCGAGCTTGTGTGTGGCGACCTCCTTGCCGTCGACCCTGAGCGTACCGGTACCTGAACGGCCGAGACCGCTCATGTTGTTGAACGCGAGGGTGCCGACGCCGAGTCCGTCATATTTGAAGTCGAACTCAAGGCTGTGCCTGCCGGGCGAGAGCGCCTCCGGGCCTTCCCACTTGATGCGTTTCAGGTCGATGAGGGGTTCCAGAGAAACACCGGCTTGCCCTCGAGCAGGTAGAAGCCGTAGCGCTGCCCGGCGTCATCCGTGATGATCAGCAGAACGTTGGGTGCTTGCCTGGGTGGCACGATGCGCGGTGCCCACCATGGCTTCGATTTGAGGGCATCATGCTTGATCTCGCCGCCGAATTCCGGCTCGGGCGCGGGAAGCTGTTTGCCACTGATGGTGGCGGCGGCGCTGGGTGAACCGGGCGTGCCGGTGACTTCCTGGGCCTGGGCGAAAGACGCCGCCATGGCCGCCACTGCAAGGGTTCCGCTCAACAAGATGCGGGTTGGTATTTTCATTCTTCGTATCTCCCTGGTTTGTATGTCCTTGATTCTTGTATTGCTGGCTGGTCGATTTGAGCGCTGGTGCCGCTGGATGGCTGATCCGGGCCAGTGGTAAGGTGTCTCGAGGATAAAGCCTGGTTGTCAGCCCGCTTCTAACACTACAGTAACAATATCTTCATCCTTATCCCGCCGGGGAGGCCTGCTGACCGACGGGCATCAATCCAGCCTGTCCCTGGTGTTATCCTGCCGATCAGCAACCAGCCACACATTGCAGCCTGCCATTGCTTTGGCCAGGGGACGAGGATGACGCAGGGCCGAAAACGAATCACCCGCCGGGTTGCCATGGTCTGTGGTGTCATGCTGGCAGTGTTATTCGCTAGCTGGCTGGCCATGCCGGGCATGGGTATTACCATTCCGCTGGACGGTCTCCGGGACCCGATCGAAACTGCCGTCTCCCGGGCGCTTGGCAGGGAAGTCCACATCGACGGGAAGCTGGTCCTGAGTCCCTTCCCGGGACCCGCCATCGTAGCGCACGACGTTCGCATCGCCAGTCCGGCAGATCAGGGTGAGTGGCTCCGGGCAGGTCGGGTTGCTGTGCAGCTGGCGCCGTTTGCCCTGTTGCGGGGTGAACTGCATGGCAGGCATTTGCTGATCGAGGACGCCAGTATCGACCTCGACATCCCTGGGTTCGACGCACACGGCACGAGTCCTGTTGAACCTCCCCGGCTGCTGTCGACCGGCGCAGCACTGCTGTCACGGCAGCCCGAATTGCAGGAAGTGGTGCTGCACCGGGTCGTGTTGAATTACCCGGAGGACAGTACGGGGCAAGTCTACCCGGTCGAACTCGATGAGGTCAGTGTTCATACCGGGGCCGGGCAACCGCTTGAGCTGCTGCTCCGGGGCCGTTTCCGGCAACAGCCGTACAGCATTGAACTGACTGGCGGCCAGCTTGCGGACCTGCAGACGCCAGCCGGGCACTGGCCGTTGCGGGTCGTGGTGTACTTCGCGGACACCCGGCAGTTGCTCAACGCCAACCTGGAAATATCCCGGCAGGGACTCGTCATGACATTTGAGCTGCAGGCTGACTGGCCAGCGGAATATGCCAGACTCGCGGCGCGCTTCGGGCAGGCGCCACTGGCCGGGCGACTGTCACTGCATGCGGACCAGGGCCGGCCGGTTATCAGCGGGGAACTGCAGTTGCCTGCCCTTGATGGCGTGCTGCGGTTTGGTGCCGGGGCAGGGCCTGCAAACGACATGGCCGGGCAGCCGGACCGCGGCGGCAGAACGCCGGCCGACAGCCCCGCCAGTGTTCCACTGACTGTCAGCATTGCCGATGTGCCGTTCCACGGTCAGCTGCGCCTGGGAGGAGAGGGTGCGGAACACGTGGTTGAACTGGCGCTGTCTGCAACCGATGCCAATGCCGGCCGGTTGCTGGCAACACTGGCAGGGGCAACAGGTATCCACGGCAGCTTCCGGCATATCGGGTTCCAGGCCAGTGTTCATGGTGGCGGTGAGGCGGGTATTGTTTACAGGACAGCGCTCGCGCTGCAGATGGACGGCGCCAGGCTTTCCTACGGCAATGCCGCCGGTGAACGGGTGGTCGATGTCACCCTGGAGGAGCTGGCGCTGGCCCTGCCCGCGGGTGAGGCAATGACAATGCACGCTCGGGGTGCACTTCTTGACGAGCCCTTCTCTGTCAAGTTCACGGCTGGCGGACTGGCGGCCTTGCTGGTCGATGAGAGCTTGCCAATCTCACTGTCTGCCACAGGAGGCGGTGCCGTGCTGGATATCAGTGGCCCGCTGGCAAGGGTGTCCGGTAATACGAAAACAACTCTGCAAGTGGGACTTTATGGCAAGCGTATCGGTGACCTGGCTGCCTGGCTGGGCGTATCGCCCTGTGCGGCGGCGTCCTACAGGCTGCGGGGCCAGCTGGTCCTTGCCGAAGATATCGGGCGTCTGCAGTTTCTCAAGGTGCAGAATGACAGGACACGGCTCAATGGAGAACTGGACTGGTCCAGAGACGATCAGTTAGCCCTGTTGCATGCAGTGCTGAACTTCGAAGAACTGGATCCTGCAGACGTTGAGGTGCTGATGCCCCTGCTGAATCAGGTTTCCGGTGCTGTCGCTATTGACATACCGGTACTCCCCGGGCGGGTCGAGGTCGCCAATGCCGACATTGATCTGGCCATCGCGCATATACTCGTCGAGCTGGTGGACATCACCGATGTCACGTTATCGGCGCGGATAAGGGACGGCGCGCTGCAACACTCCCCGTTTCACGCCCATGTCGGTGCCGCCGGTTTCCAGGGTTACCTGGACCAGACCACCGACGAGACCGCCGTGGTGTTCGAAAACGAGGACAATGACGGCGCTGGCGGGGGCCGGGTGGACAAGCTGTTCAGCAGCGCGGTGCGCTGGGTCGGGAAGTTAGCCGTTGTTCCCTTGCGCTGGATATTTATGAAGCATCTCTCGGCCGGGGGATCGACCGACTGCCAGGTTCAGGGTGTTGATGCCGGTAACTGACTTTGGTGAATTGCATTAAAACCTGTGTATGCGCTGAAACTGTGCATTCATCTTTATTAGCAGTGGCGGGTTCAACCGGTGAGCGCATGCTGCTGCCCGGCGTCCTGTGTTCCGCGCCTGCCGGATCCGTGAACCTCGAATGGTGCCTGCCGGTGCCGGGTGATGCGCCGCTTGCGGCGTTGCCGGCAGGCGCATCTCCTGCACTTGCAACGCTGATTATTCCCCCAGACTGGCGGCGCTGAGCAGGATCACCTCGATCTCCTCGATGATCTCTTCCTGTCGCAAGGCATTGCATTGTCGCGCCAGGTCCTCTGACTGGACGTCCAGGTGTTTCACAGCGCCATCCAGGTGCGTGACGCGATGATGGTTTTCCATCATCAGCGAGGTATACAGCATGGCGTGCAGTGCTGCGAACAGGTATTGATCAGTGAGCTCAGCCAGCAGCGCTGCTGGCGAGAGATTCAGCAGCGGCGGATGCGAGTAAGGCGGCGGCTTGCCCGCAAGCCCCTCAAAGGGCGGCAACAGTCGCTGCATCACAACGCTGTCTTCGCCGCCGTGATAAATACAAAAAACCTCGAGCGCCTCGTGTTGACGCTGCAGGGAAATGATTTCATCCGCCAACCGGTTGAGCACATCCTTTATTTCCTCCACCAGGGCCGCGCCGTCTATCCAGGCCACCGCCCGCGCATCCCTGTCCAGCAGTGCATGCAGTTTCCGTCCAATGGCGATCATCGCCGCCTCGCCGGGCGGCTGTGCCTGCCGGGTGGTTTCCAGATACCTGAGCAAGGCGCGGTTAAAGTCACCGCAGAAGCCGCGGTCGGCGCCGATCAGCAGAAAGACCGGGGTTGCCGCTTTCGCCTCGGGCAGGATTTCGGGATGGAAGCCAAGCAAGTCCGCAGCCGCTGCCTCGATGGTCCTGACAACGGCCTGCTGGGCGTCGAGAAAGCGGGCCAGCTTCCGGGTCTCCAGATAGGCAAGCGTCTTCATGGAATTCATGATGCCCCGGATCTCGGCCAGGCTGTGGCGGTGGTGCTCCAGGGTGCGCCTGCGTGTCACGGGCCTGCGTTCCGGGCGGGGAGGGTGATCCAGCTGGCGACCGACTTGCTCCATTCCTCGCGCGGGGCGTCGAGGCTGAGCAGCGTCTGCCGGACCGGTTCCTCGAGTGCCGCGAGCACGACGGGGATCGACTCGGGATCCGTCTTATCCAGCAGGCCATCGTTGAACGCCACCAGCCAGGCCACCTGGAAGGTCACGGGCAGCGGGGAGAGCCGGTCCTGTTTGAGGATTTCCCGCAGTATGCGGCCCTTGTGAATCGCGGCCTCCATGCTGGCCTCAAGGCGCGCGCCAAAACGGGTGAATACTTCCAGTTCGAGGAACTGGAGGTAGTCGAGCTTCATGCGGCCGGCTTCATGCTTGATGCGGGGGTGCTGGGCCTGGCCGCCGATACGGGAAACGGAGCGGGCGATATCGATGGCGGGGCGGAAGCCGCCGGAGAACAGGCCACGGTCGAGGTAAATCTGCCCGTCCGTGATGGAAATCAGGTTGGTAGGAATGTAGGCGGCAATCTCCCCGAGTTTTGTTTCAACAATGGGCAGGGCCGTCATGCTGCCGCCGCCCCGGGCCGTGCTCAGGCAGGTGGCCCGTTCCAGCAGGCGGGCATGGACGGAAAAGATGTCGCCGGGATAGGCCTCGCGCCCGGGCGGCCGGCGCAGCAGCAGGGACAGCTCGCGGTAGGTCCTGGCATGGGTGGAAAGATCGTCGTAGATCACCAGTACATCGTGGCCCTGCTGCATCCAGAACTCGGCTAAGGCGCAACCGGTGTAAGGCGCCAGGTGCTGCAGTCCGGGCAGACTGCCGGCTTCCGCCACGACCACGGTCGTGTAGTCCAGGGCGCCGTATTCGCGCAGGATATCGATGGTGCTGACAACACTGGAGCGTTTCTGGCCGATCAGCACATAGACACAATAGACCCCCTGGCCGCGCTGGTTGATCACCGTGTCCAGCGCGATGGAACTGCGTCCCAGGCCCTCGTCCCCGATGAGCAGCTGGCGTTGACCCTTGCCAATGGGGATCATGGTGTCAATGACCTTGATGCCTGTGTACAGGGGCTCATGCACGAAGTCGCGCGCCACCACGGGTGGTGAGGATGATTCCAGTGCCTGCCAGCGCGTATGGGCGGGTGCCGGCTCGCCATCGAGCGGGGTCCCCAGCGGGTCGATAATGCGCCCGAGCAGGCTATCGCCGACCGGCACGCTCGGGGAGCGACCTGTTCGCCGGACGGTAGTACCGGCGGTCAGGCCCTCGGTGTCGCGCAGCAGGACCGCGCCAATCAGGCCTTCCGTCAGGTCGAACACCTGTGCCTGGCTGCCATCGGCGAAATCCAGAATGTCGTCAATGGCGGCGGAAGGCAAACCGCTGATCCAGGTGATGCCGTCGCCGACGGATATAACACTGCCCTGTTCACTGATGCGCAGCTGCGGCTGGTAACGGTCAAGCCATTCTGCCTGGCGTTCGAACAGCCCGCCCGGCATGTCGGGATTACGCATCGGCATGGGCCAGTTCCATGAACCCCTGCAATTCATCCTGCAGATTCAGTCCGAGCACCCAGGCGCCGATGGAGATGCGCACGCCGGCAAGCAGTGCGCTGTCCTGTTCGAAGTGTTGCGCTATGTCCGGGCCGGCAATGCCTGCCACTGCCTGTTCAAGCCGCTGCCGCTGGTCGTCCGCAAGCGGGAAGGCGCTGGCCACCCGGATTGCCTCGGGCGGTGTCCCGTGACCGTTGCGCAGGTCTGCGATGCGCCCGGCTGGCAGTTCAGTCAGCCCGGCGATCGCCAGGTCCACAAGGCGCGCCTCCAGCTCCGCGCCGGATGCCTGTTGCAGCAACTGCGTTGTAAAGCGGGTGGCATGCAGCAGTGCGGTTTCTTCCAGCTTGCGCAGGGCATCGGCCGCGCGTCGCTCCCCGGCCACACGCGCCTTCTCCCGTTCCTGCGCCAGGGCGGTTTGCAACTCCGCCATTTTGCGGGTGCGTTCGGCATCCAGTTCCTGGGCCAGTGTCTCGCGCGCCTGCTGCCGCTCCCTGTCCCACTCGGCAAGCCGTCCTTCGTACTGTTGCTGCAGGCTCACGGCTTCCGCATGACGGGCCTCCGAGTCGGCCAGGGTCTTTTCGATACCTGCGCGCCTGCGGGCGATCACGTCCAGCACCGGCTGGTATAGAAAACGCTTGAGGATCCACACCAGGATCAGGAAATTGAGCATCTCGAGCAGGACGGTGGACCAGTTCAGTTCCAAGGCGGGATACTCCTGTCGCCTACTTCAGCAGGTATTCGAGCAGCGGGTTGCGGAACAGCACAATGAGCACGATGACCAGAACGTAGATGGCCAGCGATTCGATCATGGCCAGGCCAATGAACAGGGTGCGGGTAATGGCGCGCTCCGCCTCCGGCTGTCGCGCCAGGGCGTCCATGGCGCGGCTGATTGCCATGCCCATGGCGACGGCGGGCAGCATGACGCCGAGCGCGATCCCGAGTACTGCGGCAACGGTTGATGCCAGGGTAAAAATTGACAGGTCGGGCATGGGTTACTCCTTGTCTTGTTGCCGAAGTTGTTGTGATTGTATGCCGCCGGCGACGTAGATGAGCGCCAGCATACCGAAGATGTAGGCCTGCACCAGTGCCTCGACGACATGCAGCATCAGGATCGGTACGGGTGCCAGGAAACCCGCCACCAGCAGGATCAGCAGGGCGGCCATCTCCAGGCTCATGATGTTGCCGAACAGGCGCACTGCCAGCGCAATCGTGCGGGTGATCTCGCTGATCAGGTGGAACGGCAGCAGGATCGGGCTGGGTGCGAGGTAATGGCGCAGGTAATTCTTCAGGCCCTGGATGCGGATACCGAACCAGTGTGTCGACAGAAACACCAGTAGTGCCAGTGCGGTGGTGGCGGACAGGTCCCGGGTGGGGGAGTGCACGCCAGGGATCAGGCCGCTGAGATTGGCAACGACCAGAAACAGCCAGAGACTGCCGATGAACGGCATGATTTGCCGGGTGTCGCGGGGTGCGACTGCAGCTATGGCGTCCTCGATAGTCACCACTACACCTTCAGCCGCTGTCTGCAGCGGTCCGGGCTCGATGCGCAGGCGGCGCGTCACCAGCCAGGCGAGCAGCCAGATTGCGCCCATGATCACCCAGGTCGTTACCACCGTGCAGGTGATCACGACAGGCCCCATTTCGACAACGGGCGCAATGAGTAAACTTCCTTCTATCACCGGTTATTCCCTGATGAATAAATACACGTTCAGCGCACCCAGAAAGATACCCGCCAGGATCAGGCCCACGGTCCAGTGGATCGAGTAATCCCCTCCCTGGCTGTCAAGCCATTGTCCCAGATAGGCGCCGCCGATCACAGGCAGCACGAACAACAGCCCCAGGGTGCCGATGTAGGCCGTCTGGCCGATCAGGGTGGGCCTGTCGCGTTCAGCCTTTTCCATCCGCCGCGCCTGGCGCTCCACCTGCTTTCTCAGCTCATCCGGCTGCGGCATGGCTTCAGCCTGCGTCCCTGCGCCCCATTTCCCAGAGACGCTTCAGCATCGCCTCCTCCATGTGGTGCAGGCTTGTTTTCATGGCGTGCAATTGTTCCTCCTCTGCAAGCAACTGCTGCGTCAGGGCCTGGCTGATCCGCATATAGTCATCGTCCAGCAGATAGCGGCGCGTGCTCAGGGTCAGCACGTTGTCGTGGAAATACAGCACCGCACCGGGTACGGCCAGGTAACGCCAGGCATTTGCGCCGACCCGGAACCGGGCCAGGCCGATGATCAGCGTCGTCAGCATGCGGCTGTGCCCCGCGAGAATCCCGAAGGCGCCCGAGCCGTCCTCGCCGACAAAGGAGGTCACCCCAGCGATTTCCTCCGCACGGGTGGCGTCCTGCAACCGCAGGGTAAAGGACGACTTCACGGCGTTGCCCCGGTCATGGCTCCGCGCATGTAGCAGCGGTCTTCAGGGACCTCGTCATAATCCCCTGCCAGAAAGGCCTCGCAATCTGCCAGCGTTTGCTGCAGCGGAACCGAGACGCCATCGATTCCCGTGTGCGAGGCCGTGGTCCAGAAGGGCTGACTCAGATAGCGCTGCAGCTTGCGCGCACGCATGACGATCTTGCGATCCCGGGAGGACAACTCTTCCACACCCAGCATGGTGATGATGTCCTCCAGCTCCTGGTATCGTGCCAGGTGTTCCTGTACCCGTCCCGCGATCTCGTAGTGATGCGCTCCCAGTGTATGCCGGTCCATCAACTTGCTGCCTGACTGCAGCGGATCGACCGCCGGGTAGATTCCCCGCGCCGCCTGGTTGCGGGAAAGGATGACGCTGGTGTCGAGATGGCTCAGGATGGCGCTGACCGCGGGATCCGTCATGTCATCCGCCGGAACATAGACGGCCTGCACCGAGGTGATAGCGCCATGCCGGGTGGAAAAAATCCGTTCCTGCATCTCCGCCACCTCGCTGGTGAGGGTGGGCTGGTAGCCCACGGTGGCCGGCATGCGCCCCAGCATGCTGGAGACCTCGCTGCCCGCCTGCACGAAGCGGAAGATGTTGTCCATGACGAACAGCACTTCCTTTTGCATGGTGTCGCGCAGATATTCGGCATAGGTGAGCGCCGACAGACCCACCCGGAAACGGACCCCGGGAGACTCATCCATCTGGCCGAACACCATGAGCGTCTGGGGGAGCACGCCGGCCTCGCGGATCCTGTGCCAGAGTTCGTGGCCCTCGCGGATCCGTTCACCCACCCCGGCGAACACCGACACCCCCTTGTGCAGGGTGGCAACCGCGTGCATGAACTCCATGATCAGCACGGTTTTACCCACGCCCGCACCGCCGAACAATCCGGTCTTGCCGCCCTTGACAAAGGGGCAGAGCAGATCGATGACCTTGATGCCGGTCTCCAGTACACCGCCTGCCCCGACCGCCTCGTGCAGCGGCACCGGCCGGCTGTGGATATTGCGGAATTCCCGGGCCGGCAGTGCTTTCCCTCCGTCCAGCGGTTCGCCGAAGATATTCAGCAGGCGCCCCAGGCATGCGGGCGTCACCGGGACATGCAGCGGTGCGCCGGTGTCATAGACCATCATGCCCCGGTGCAGGCCGGCGCTGCTGTGCAGGGTGATGGCACGGACATGGCGCTTATCGAGGTGCTGGTGCACCTCGAACAGGCAGGGCTCGTGATTGAGCCTGGTGCACAAGGCCTGGCGCAGGGGGGGCAGCGTTTCGCAGGCGATGACCGCTACAGGTCCGTGGACCTCGGTAATCCGGCCAACCGGTGTCTGGCTGGCATCGTTGCCTGCTGATCTCTGGTACATACACACAGTATACGTTCAAATATTGATGTTCATGCTTGATCCGGCCGACCTGGAGCAACCGGAACTTAATGTGAATTGTGTGAAGTGCAGGAACCGGTCAACGGCTCCTGCACTTCGCGGGAAGACAACGAACTGCAGATCCGCACTGAAAGCAGCCATGCGGTGCTGGTACAGATAACACCATTCCCTTTGATTCAACGCGAAAGACCTCTGGCCTTGCCGTAGAACACCCGGCCGGGATTTTTCTACCGTTACATCTCCGGGTATGGCAAAAGGTGATGCAAGGTTCAGCGCACCCAGTCATATTACCCCGCCCTGGGGACGGCCGATCTGCACCTTGCATAAACCCTGCTGCAGGAGCGGCCTCTTTATGCCCTTTTCCGGGTACTGGCCGCGATCGCGCCTAAGGATGGCGCTTGTGCCCATTGGGGTGCTTGTGCCCATTGGGGTGCTTGTGCCCACTGGGGTGCTTGTGCCCACTGGGGTGCTTGTGCCCACCGGGGTATTTATGCCCGCTGGGGTGCTCCTGCAGTACAGGTCCAGGACCGCACTACCGGTGAATCCCGGAATCACTACACCGGGATGAATCCCGTCCTGTCAATCAGCTGTCGAAACCGGATTACACCCCGGGTTTATGCAACTATCGGGTTAAGTGTGTCATACACCGGGTCCCTTTGCTCAAGCGAGACCATATTGCTGATGACCTGCTGCAGGAACTCCGCAACGGTGTTCAGCTTGATGCGCCGCGGTGGACACGGTATGAGGCTTCCCCCCGGCATCCCGTTCCAGTTCGGGACTGAAGACATTGAAACTGACTTCGTTGCGTGCTGCTGTCATATTTCAATGAGTACGCATCCGCCTCACACGGACATTATGGTGACGGGATGTCGGTCTCGTTGGCTGTCGCCTGTGCCTGGATGATCCAGCCGCCACCCATGGCTTTGTAGGTGTTGACCAGTGAGGTATAGACATCGCCCCGCACGCTGACGTATTGCAGTTGGGCGTCGAACAGGGAACGCTGGGCATCGAGCACCTCGATATAAGAGGCATAGCCTTCGTCATAGCGGAGTTTCGCGAGATACGCATAATCGGTAAGCGCCTGCACGCGGCGTCCTTCGGCAGCAAGCCGTTCGCGCGACTTCTGTACCCTGATCAGCGCGTCATCCACGTCCCGAAAGGCCGCCTGCACGGTTTGCAGGTAAGCTGTCAGGGTCTGGCGCTGTACGGCTTCGCTCGCACGCACCTGTCCGCTGATGGCGCCACCGGTAAAGATCGGCCCCAGTGCGCCGCCGCCGAGGCTCCACACGTTGGCTGAACTCTGCAGCAGGCTGTCGAGTTCCTCGCTGACATAGCCGAACAGGCCGGTCAGCGAGATGGTGGGAAAGTACTGTGACCGCGCCACGCCGATGCGTGCATTGGCGGCGACCAGGTTCTGCTCGGCGGCGCGGATATCCGGGCGATTTGCCAGCAGCGAGGAGGGCGCCCCTGCGGGCACTTCAGGCAGCACCAGCGCGTCGATGGTCTTGCCGCGCGGGATATTCCCCGGGTTATGGCCGAGCAGCACCGACAAGGCGTTCTCGGTAAGCGCGATCTGCTGTTCAATAGGCGGGATGGCCGCGGCCGCCTGCTCGTATTCGACCTTCACCTGCGCCAGCTCCAGTTCGGATATCACGCCCCCCTTGAACTTGATTTCGAACAGGCGCAGGGCTTCGGCGCGCGTGGCCAGGGTTTCCTGCGAGACTTCGAGCTGGCGGTCGAACTGGCGCAGCGCAACATACGAATTGGCGACAGCGGATACCAGGCTGAGGATTACCGTGCGCCGGTTTTCTTCCTGTGCCAGCAGTTCGGCGCGGCTGGCCTCGGTGGCGCGGCGAATCCGGCCCCACAGGTCGATTTCCCAGCCGGCGTTCAGGGTGGCGCTGTAGTCGTTGTAGCTGCGGCTGCTGCCTGACGGAACCCCGCCAAAGGCCTCGCGCGAGGCCTGGTTGCGGCTGGCCTGGCCGCCATAGCCGATCTGCGGGTAGAAGCCGGAACGGGTGATGTCCAGGCGTGCTGCGAATTCCTCCACGCGCGCGGCGGCGATGCGCACGTCCTTGTTTTCCCGCAGCGCGGTGTCTATCAACTGGTTGAGTGCCGGGTCGTCGAACTGTTCCCACCAGCGGGTATTGGCTGCATCGGCCGCTGCCGCATAGTCAACGCGCCATGCGTCCGGGCTGTCGACCGTCGGACGGACGTAGTCAGGACCCACCGCAGTGCAACCGGAGAGGATGAACAGCACCAGTGACAAGCACCAGCTGCGCGTCACATTACTCATGATCGGGTTTCTCCACGGGTGCCAGGGGTGCCTGCGGCGAGATCGCGCCGCCGGGAGCCCCGGATTCGTCGTCATGGCTGCCGACTGCCTCGCTTGCGCCGCTTTTGCCGCCGAGTTTTTCCAGTACCAGGAAGAACATCGGCACGAAAAAGATGGCGATGGCGGTGGCGCCCAGCATGCCGCCGATGACGCCGGTGCCGATGGAATGCCGGCTGTTGGCCGAGGCGCCGGTGGCGATCGCGAGCGGCACCACGCCGAGGATGAAGGCAAAGGAGGTCATCACGATCGGACGGAAACGCAGCTTTGCCGCCTCGACAGCCGAGTCATAGAGCGACTTGCCGCCGTGGTGCAGTTCCACCGCGAACTCGATGATGAGTATGGCGTTCTTCGCGGCCAGCGCAATCAGGGTGAGCAGGCCGATCTGGAAGTACACGTCGTTGGGTATGTCCCGCAGTACGATCGCCAGCAACGCCCCCAGCAGGGCGAAGGGCACCGCCATGATGACGCCGAACGGCAGCGTCCAGCTCTCGTACTGCGCGGCGAGAATCAGGAACACGAAGATCAGCCCGAAGATGAAGGCAAGGGCCGAAGTGCCACCCGCCTGTTTCTCCTCGCGCGCCTCGCCGGACCAGGCAAAGCCGTAATCGCTCGGTAGTACCTCGCTGGCAATCTGTTCCATGATGTCCAGGGCCTGGCCGGAACTCACGCCGGGCGCCGGACCGCCGGTGAGCTTGGCGGCCGGGTAGTTGTTGAAGCGGGACACGAGATCCGGGCCGGTGGCCCAGCGGGTGCTGACCAGTGCCGACAGCGGCACCATGCTGCCTGTATCACTGCGCACATAGATCTGATCGATATCGCCCGGCTCCAGCCGGTACTCCGGCTCGGCCTGAAGGATTACCTGCCAGAGGCGTGAGTTTTTCGGGAACTGGTTGACGTAAAGCGAACCGAACAGGGTCTGCAGGGTATCGTAGACATCGGAAACGGGTACGCCCAGGGTCTCGGCCTTCTCGCGGTCCAGGTCGGTCAGCAACTGGCGGTTTTCGGCGCTCACCGTCGAGCTGACACGCGCCAGCCGCGGATCCTGGTTGGCCCTGGCGACAATCTGCTTCACATAATCCGCAAGCTGGGCGTAACCACCACTGCCGCGCTGCTGCACCCACATCTCGAAGCCCGCCGTGACGCCGAGCCCCGGGATGGACGGCGGATTGAGCGGAATCACCAGCCCCTCCTTGATGCCGGCATAATCCCTGGCCGCCGCCTGGATAATGGCGGGTGCCGAGAGTTCCTCGCTCTTGCGTTCCTCGAAGTCCTTCAGCGACACGAACAGCAGGCCACGGTTGGTCTTCATCTGCTGGTCGATCAGGCTGTAACCGTCGAACTGGGCGACGCCTTCAACCGCGGGATGCTTCATCAGGAACGCGGCCGCACGCTCCCCGACGGCTTCGGTTCGATCCAGGCTGGCCGCATCCGGCAGCATGTAGGGCACGAACAGGTAGCCCTGGTCTTCCTCGGGCACGAACGCCCCCGGCCACACCGAGAACAGCCAGCCCGCCGCGACCACTACCGCGGCGAAAGCGCCGAACGCCACCAGCGTGCGGTGCATAATCCACCTGGATCCGGCTACGTAGCCGTTGGTGGCGCGCTCCAGGGTGTTTTCGAACCATTTGAAGAAGCCATGTTTTTCGCCGTGCCCGGGCTTGATCAGGATGGCCGCCAGGGCCGGTGACAGGGTAAGCGCCACCACTCCGGAGAACACCACCGAGATGGCAATGGTCACTGCAAACTGCTTGTAGAGTTGCCCGGTCATGCCGCCGAGGAACGCCACCGGGATGAACACCGCGTTCAGGACCAGTACGATGGCAATCAGTGCGCCGGACACCTCGGTCATGGCGCGCTTGGCGGCCTCCCTGGGCGACAGACCGAACTGGGTCATGATACGTTCGGTGTTCTCGATCACCACGATGGCGTCGTCCACCACGATGCCGATGGCGAGAATCATGCCGAACAGGGTGAGCATGTTGATCGAGAAACCCAATGCCAGCATGCCGAT
Source organism: uncultured Gammaproteobacteria bacterium (assembly GCA_963824045.1). Lineage (GTDB taxonomy): Bacteria > Pseudomonadota > Gammaproteobacteria > UBA9214 > UBA9214 > UBA9214. The sequence goes on from CAWGNW010000010.1 coordinate 50,679, forward strand.
CATGGCGCCGAGAATGGACACCGGGACGGCGAGCGTCGGGATGATGGTGAGACGGAGGCTCTGCAGGAACAGGAACACTACCAGTACCACCAGCACCACGGCTTCGAAGAAGGTATGTACCACCGCGTCGATGGACGCCTTCACGAACTTGGTGGTATCCAGCGCCACCTTGTATTCCAGCCCGTCCGGAAAGCTTTTGGACAGGCTCTCGAGGGTGGCATTGACCTGTTCCGAGACCTTCAGGGCATTGGCGCCGGGTTGCTGGTACACCGCGATGAGGGTGGCCTCCTTGCCCTGATACTTGGAACGAATCGAATAGTCCTTGCGCCCGAGATCCGCACGGCCGATGTTCTTGATGCGCGTAATCGCCGCGCCCTCTTGTTCCGCGCGCAGGATGATGTTCTCGAACTGATCCGGCTCGGTGAACAGGCCGGGCGTGGTGACCGCAAAGGTTTGCGTCACTGGTTCGGGCGTGGGTGACTGACCGATGCGTCCCACGGAGAACTGCTGGTTCTGTTGCTTCACCGCGTTGGCCACGTCGGTGGCGGTGATGCCAAGCTGTGCCATACGATCCGGACGCAGCCAGATGCGCATGGCATAGTCAGGCACCCCGAGAATGGCCGCCTGGTTGGCACCCTCGATGCGCTTGATGGCATCCAGCACGTTGATGTTGGTGTAGTTCGCGATGTAGTCCGGGTCGTAGCGGCCGTCCGGGGAATACAGGGCAATGACCATCATGAAGCTCGCGGTGGTCTTCTTGACAATGACCCCCTGCGCGGTCACCGCCGAGGGCAGCTGTGGTGTCGCCCACTGCACGCGGTTCTGCACGTCGACCTGTGCGAGCGAGGGGTCGGTGCCCTGTTCGAAGTAAACGTTGAGGGTGTAGTTGCCGGTCGAGGAACTGGTGGACTGCATGTAGATCATGTTGTCCGCGCCGTTGACCTGCTGCTCGATGGGCGCGCCGATGTTCTGCGCCACCGTGTTGGCATCGGCACCCGGGTAGGTTGCCGTTACCTGGATCTGCACCGGCGTGATGTCCGGGTACTGGGCGATGGGCAGGCTGAACATCGCCACGCCGCCGGCAATCACGATAATCAGTGACACGACCATCGCGAAGATGGGACGGTCGATGAAGAAATGAGCAAACATCGGCGCTGGTTCCCGGTTTAGTCGCGGGTGGTCCCGGCATTGTCCGGAGCCGCTGAATCGGTTGCGGCAGCAGCCTTATCCGTCTGCTCCGAGCCTTTCTCGACTACCTTTACCGGTGTCCCCCTGGCGATGCGCACGATGCCGTCCGTGATCACCTTGTCGCCGGTCGACAAACCTTTGGTAATGAACCAGTTGTCACCCTGCCAGTCGCCGACCTCAACAGCGCGGACCTGCGCCTTGCCTTCCGGGTCCACGATCCAGACGAAGAAACCCTGCGCGCCCTGCAGCACGGCCTGCTGCGGCACCAGGATGGCGCTGGGGCGGGTCGCGCCCTGCACGCGCACGCGCACGAACTGCCCGGGGCGGAGCGCTCCGTCCGGATTGCTGAACGTCGCGCGAACGAGGAAGGTTCCCGTCTCGGTGCTGTAGTTGGCATCCCGGAAAAACACCCTGCCGGTTTCCGGGTAAACGGAACCATCGGCGAGCACCAGCTCGACGGTCAGCGCGGCGGTCTCGGGAACAGTCAGCTGACCGCTTTTCTGTTCCTGGCGGATCTTGAGAAACTCGTCCTCGGAAAGGCTGAAGTCGACCCAGATGGGATCTAGCTGGGCGACATAGGTGAGCGGGCCGCTCTGGGAGTTCACGTAGGCGCCGTTCTGGATGCGCGCGAAGCTCGATGCGCCGGTCACCGGTGCCTGGATGGTGGTATAGCCGAGGTTGAGCTTTGCCGTGTCGACGTCTGCCCTGGCCATGTCAACCGCGGCGGAGGCCGCGTTGACACTCCCCTGGGCATCATCCAGTTCCTTCTTGCTGAGCGCGTTGGCCTTGGCCAGCGGCTTGACCCTCTTCAGGTTGGCCTGTGCGGTCCACAGTTTTGCCTGCTGCTGGGCAAGCGCGCTCTGGGCGGCGTCGAGCTGAGCCTGGAAGGGCTTGGCGTCCATCTTGAACATGAGCTGGCCCTCCTTGACGATGTTTCCCTCGATGTACAGGCGTTCGTCCAGGAAGCCGTCCACCCGCGCCCGCACCTCGACCTGTTGCGAGCTTGCCGTGTTCCCGACAAATTCGAAGGTGACTGGCGTATCCTGCGGCGCAACCGTTAGTACCGTGACTTCGGGCGGCTGGGGTTTCGGTGCTTCGGATTTGCCGCAGCCCCCGAGCAGGGCGGCCAGGCCAATGACTAGCAGAATGAATCCGCGCGTGCCACGCGCAGGACGTGATCCGTCGCATGAGGTGTTATGCAATGTGGCCACCATGTACCCTCATTTGTTGGTAATTGTGAGCGACCTGCCATGATACACGCCGGTCCATAGCCCTGCCAGTACAGCCTGTGACAATACGCAAAGCCTTTGGCCTTGCCGGAGACTAGGGTTCTTCTGCTGGCACACCTCCCGGCAAGAGAAAAGGCGATGCAAGGTATAGCGCACCCAGCCATATCACCCCGCCCTGAGGACGGCCAATCTGCGCTTTCTCGAAGATGTAGTCGTATAAATCATCGGCATCGGCTTCCGGCACGACCACCTCGACCTTTCTTGCCAGTATCGGCTCGGGCAAGGCATCGAATCTGGTTCTGGCGTCTGCCAGTATCGCGAGGCCCAGGCAGTTGGTACTGTTGGCCCGGGTGATCTGCTTCTCGTCACGCAGGGCACGCATCAGTTTCCTGTCAGTGCCGTCGTCGGGCAGTACACAGGTGACAAGCTTGCAGGCTTCACGCGGTAAGGGCTGATCAGTATTTCGTATGTCTTTCATGCATCGCCCCTGCTTTATTCGCCTTTATCCAGTGGATTGAGCATGCTCTCCGGGATGTAGGTCGAGGCCTTCTCCAGCGGAGTGAGGTAGATGAAACCTCTGCCGGGCACATCCAGATTCGCGGCCCGGTAGAGAGTGTCATACACCAGGTCCCGTTGCTCGGACGAGACCAGGATGCTGATGACCTCCTTCTCGGTCTCCACGGCGACTCCCAGTATGCCCAGGCGCTCGCGCACACCGGTCCCCCTGGCGTGATGACTGATGGCGCCGGCCATGGCGCCCACGTCCCGTGCCGCCTTGAGGATCACTTCGCTGAGTCCGCTTTGCACCACGCAGGTGAGCAGGGACACGTCGGTTAGGTAGGTAATATTCTGATTGCTCATAAGATGGCCTCGGCCTCCTGTTCATGTGTCCCTGCGATTGTCCGGGTGGCTGCTTCGGTTTGCGCCTTCACCTTGTAGCGTGCCCACAAACCGGTGAGCATTACCGTGATGATAGGGCCGACAGAGGCCATGCAAAGAATCCCGAAGCCTTCCACGGCATGGGTGGCGTTGCCGAGCCCCAGCCCCATGGCCAGTACCAGGGGAACGGTAATGGGACCCGTCGTGACACCGGCGCTGTCCCAGGCCACGTTCACGAATTCCTCGCTGGATAGAAACGTCAGCACAATGGCCAGTAAATAGCCGGGCAGGATCAACCAGAGCAGCGGCAGATCGAATATCAGCTTGGCTACACCGATGGCGATGCCGAACGCCACCCCGATGGATACTGCATTGATCAGGGTCTTCTTCCTGAAGACCCCGTTGGTGAGCTTCTCGGTGGTAATGCCCAGGGCATTCAGCGCCGGCTCCGCCAGTGTTGCGCCAAACCCGAGAAACCAGGCAAAGGCCAGTATCAGGCCCAATCCTACCGCGTAGACATAGAGCGGAGATGCCGGCACGCCGGAGACTTCCATAAACGCCGTCGGCACCAGGCTGCCTGCATTGGCGCCAAGTCTCGAAAGGCCATAGGTGAGCCCGATATTGAAGATACACATGCCGATGATGGTAAGCATGATTCCATAGACGATTTCGCCCTGGTTCTCGAGTTTTTCCCTCAGGACCAGTTTGAGGACCACGAACAGGAACAGTACCAGCGGCACGATGGCGCGAACCCCGAGAACGATCTCCACTCCGGGACTGCGTTCATACCAGGCCAGTTCCACGGCCTGGGGCAACGCGGCAGCCTGCCTGGCAGCCTCGATAATCTGGTCCGGCGTCACACTGTATGAAACGTACAGGGAAAGCAGCAGCACGCCGGTGACGGGAAACAGGGAAGCCAGGGTCACGATACCGAAACCTGAGAGCCCCGAGTCGCCCTTGCCGGCCGCTGCCGCAATGCCGATTCCGAGTGACAACACCAGCGGCACGGTCACCGGTCCCGTGGTGACCGCGCCACAATCCCAGGCCAGCCCGAGTACCTTCTGCAGTTCCGGATCAAACGCAGCAAACACCGTGAGGGCGAGCACCGGCGTCAGGGCGGCATAAACCAGGGGTTTCAGGCTCCAGCCATACAGAAATCGCAAGGTCCCGACCACCACCGCCAGGCCGACACTGGCACCCACCACCAGTACCAGTAATTCAGACCAGTCATTGAGCATCGCATACAGGTAGGGTGCCCGCTCCACTGCAACATTCCCGCCGGCGGCCTTCAGTGCACCGATGGCCGGTTCGGCAAAGGTCACACCGATGCCCAGCAGCAGGGCGATTAACAACACCAGCGGCAGAGGTGATTTGCGCGGCAGCTGGCTGCCGATGACCGTGCCGAAGGGCATCAGCCCGAGCTGGAGTCCCTCCATGAAGAACATCAGTCCCGCAATGACGGCGAACAGGCCGCCGATGATGACCCATGAGTCGTCGCCCACCACGCGCCGCAGGAACAGGATCTGAAACAGGGCCAGGTACAGCGCCAGTGGCACTACCGCCCTGACCTGTTCCATGAAGCGTACAGAGACATAGGGCTGGAGCAGCCTGAGCGCCTCAACGGTGTTCAGCCTGATGCGCCGCGGCGGACAAGGAATGAGGTTTCCTGCGGCATCCCGTTCCAGTTCGGGATTGAAGACATTAAGGCTGACTTCGTTGCGTCCTGCGGTCAGCAGTCTCTGGTAATCCCCGAAGCGTCGATACCTGTTATTCATGAGTGTTATTCCGGGTGGTTCGTATTGATTTCTCGAAAGTGATGTCGCTTTTTTGAAGTGATTTTCCTGTCAGTACTGGTTTGGAAGAGACGGCCGCGTTGCCCTGAGCATCAATATAACGGCAGGCGGGCTCTGCTGACACATAGAAGGCAGCTATCGCGATAATTATAAACACCGGTGCTACAGCATTCATTTATTAAATCCTTGCGATGAATGGAATAAACAGGGCCGTTCATTTCTATTGCGCAGGATATATACAGCAAAAATCAAGGGCTGATATATTCACACCTTGCGCCAATTTGCCTCGCCCGTGGAGGCAGTGTCCTTGCAAGGTGCCGCTAGTGCCTTTGATCCAGCCTGTATCTTTCGGGTGATCGTCGTGAACAATGCAAGATCTTCTCGAATGCCTGTCGCGCCATTCTGCGCTTCCGATCAGGGCGCGACGGGGCGCGCCGCGCCGTCTGCTGTCGCGTGCTGTGCCTGGTAGCGTTCGATGGCCGCGCGTGCGTTGAATAGCATGCGCTCGCGGCCGAGCCGCCTGTCCAGCCCGGCATGACGTACCACCTCGAGCACCCCCGGGTTCAGCCCTGCCAGCCATACCACTGCGCCGCGTTCGGTCGCGCGTTTCTCACCCTCCATGAGCGCCTGCAATGCCGAGTATTCGATATCGGGTATGCGGCTCATGTCCAGCGTCAGCACGCGTGGCTGGTATTGCGCGACCAGCGTGCTGATCTGCTCGGAGACATCCTGCGCGTTGACAAAGTACAGCCTTCCCTCCGGCCGCAGTATCAGCAGGCCCTCGAAGGTCTCGTCGTCAGGGTGTTCGGGCGACAGCGGCCGCAGCACATCGGCACCGCGCTTGCGGCCGATGACCGACACGCGCGGGTGGGCGGTCTGGCTGGCCAGGCCGATCAACGACAAGATGATCGCCACCATGATGCCCTTCAGCGTGCCGAACATCAGCACACCGAGCGTGGCTACGATCGCCCAGCGAAACTCCATCGTGCGCACCTTGCGAATGGCAAGGAATTCCACTGGTTGAATCAGACCGACCGAGTAGACGATGACGACCGCTGCCAGGGTGGCATTCGGCAGTAGTCCCAGCAGGGGCGCCAGCAGCAGCATGGTCGCCGCCGCGGCGCCCGCCGTGACCAGTGACGCTTTCTGCGACCGTCCTCCCGCGGCGCGCACGACCGCGGTCTGCGATGTGCCGCCGCCAGCCGGCATCGCGCCGAGCAGCGCACCCGCCAGGTTGGCCGCTCCGGTCGCGATCAGTTCGCGGTTGGCATTGATGGGAGGTTCTTCGGGGCGGGCAAAGGCGCGACCCGCGGCAATCGATTCGGTGAAGCTCATCAGTGCGATACCGAGCGCCCCCGGCACCAGCTGCTGGACCAGCGCGAGATCCGGCATGGTGAGCGAGGGGAATCCCTGCGGAATCAGGCCGACCGTCGAGACGCCCAGTGCCTGCAGGCCAAAGAACCAGGACGCGGCAATGGCACCGCCGACGGCGACCAGTGGCGCCGGAGAGTGCGCCCAGAGGCGCTCCATCCCGAGCAGCACGAGCAGCGTGGCGGCGGCAACCGCGAGCGTGAACAGTGAGGTCCCGGGTATGTGATGCACGATGCTGAGGAGGTCGACGAAGAACCCCTGCTTGGTGATGTGGACTCCCAATAGCTTCGGCACCTGGTCGAGCACGATCACGAGGCCGATGCCGGCCTTGAAACCGGTAAGTACCGGCGTGGAAATGAAATTGGCGACGAATCCCAGGCGCATCAGTCTCGCCAGAACCAGCATCGCACCGACCAGCGCGGTCAGCGTGGCCGTCGCCGTGATGAGTTTCACCGGGTCACCATCCTGCACCACCAGGCCGAGCTGCGTACCAGCCAGGATCGCCAGCGTGGTCGTGGAGCTGACGCTGAGAACGCGCGATGAACCGAGCAGCGCGTAGATGATCATCGGGATGAAGGCGGTATACAGACCTACCGCAACCGGCAGGCCGGCTACCGTCGCGTAGGCCATGGCCTTGGGCAGGACGACCGCCGCGGCCGTGAGGCCGGCGACCACGTCGAAGCGCAGTGCGGAGGTGCCGGATTGGTTTGCGTTGGTAGCCATCGGATATTGGTTCATGTGATTTGCCGCTGGTTTACTCCCGGCACTCGTGGTTTGAGAGCCTGCTTCGGGATGCTGGTCGCCAGTGTTGCACAATCGGTAACACTGGAATGCTGGTTTTCACAATCCGCTGCTGTCGTCAATGCTGGCCGGTTGTTTCGGGACATTTATACAGCAAAAGCGCTGTACCGGGTAATTCTGTATGGCGGCGCAGTCTCTGATTGTTATTTTGCATCACTGCTGTCCCGCAAACCCCCTCTCCCTTCGGGAGAGGGTCAGTACAGGGCGCTAGTGCAGGTATTTGCCGATATCGATTTCATCAATCTGGTCGGCAGGAAGAAATCTCCTGGCATACTCGAGGTAGACCCCGTTCCTGATGAACAGCTCAAAACAATACCGGTCAATGTGGTTGTCTAGAACCATTTTGTGAAGTATGTCCACGGCTACGCTGACAGGCTTCGCTTTCTTGTAGGGCCGGTCCGAAGCAGTCAGTGCTTCAAAGATGTCGGCCACTGCGAGAATTCTCTCGGGAATACTCAGCTGCTCACCGGGCAGTCTGCGGGGATAGCCGCTGCCTTGCATGGTTTCATGGTGGGTGGAGGCATAGCGTGGCACGTTTTTCAGTTCGTCCGGAAAGGGCAGGCTCTCCAGCATCTTTATCGTGCTGATCACATGCTCGTTGATTTTGAACCGGTCCTCGTCGGTGAGCGTGCCCCTGGATACGGACAGGTTATGGATTTCCCCCTGGTTATAGAGGTGCTCGGGAATATCCATGTTGATGCCAAACTCCGGCGGGAAATCCATTGCCATGGTACGTTCGATGATGTGCTCCGGGTTATCAGTCAAGAGATGCTCGGTGGCCGGTAGGGTGCCCTCGCCGGAGGGCAGGCGCAGCTCCTCCACCGGTGACAAGCCGATCCGGTTGTCGAAGAAGCGCTGCCAGGTAGACCTGGCTAGCGTGCGCAGCCGGTCCTGTTTTTCCTGGTCCAGGAATTCTCCACCGAGATTGCACTCAGCCACGAATTCGTAGTCGTCCCGGAGCTGCCGGCGCCGCTGCTCCAGCTGCAGCGAAAGGCCTGGCTCATCCTGCGGTGCCGCGGCCAGCTTCTTCAGGAAGTCGATTTCGGCGTCACGCCAGAGCACTTCGAACCGCATCCGGATCTCGTGGATGCGATTGTAGATGGTTTCGAGCTTGCTGCCCTTGTCGACGATATGTTCCGGTGTGGTTATCTTCCCGCAGTCGTGCAGCCAGGCGGCGATCCGGAACTCGCGCCACTGGTCCTCGGTTTCGAGGCGGAATTCCCGAAAGGCGGGCAGGTCGCTGCTGGAGGCGTGTTCTGCCAGCATCAGTGCCAGCTCCGGTACCCGTTCGCAGTGCCCGCCGGTATAAGGCTGATTTGTCGTCGATGGCCTGGGCGATGAGCTGAATGAACGAGTCCATGAGCCGCCGCTGTGCCAGTTCATGCGCCTGAATGGCGGCGACCATGTTGACCATGGACTCGGAGAGTTCGTCCACCTCCTTCACTCGGGAATCGACACGCACGACCTTGTCGTATTCACGCATTCGCACCTTGTCATTTTCGGTTGCGAGCTGCCGGATGGGCCTGACGATGGGGCTGGCGAATACCCATGAAAGCGGTAACAGCAGGATCAGGAACGCTCCCGTGATGGCAATGGAGAGGTTTACCTTGCTGATGAAAGGTTCAAGCACGGAATCCAGCGGGGCGAGAATGCCAACGAACACGGGTAAGGAGGCATTCGGCGTGTCGCTGTCTGCTGCAGCGGATGATGCCGCGTAGACAAGGTAGGGTTTACCCCCGATGTTTGTCTCCAGCAAGCGTTCCTGCAAACCGGGATCACCCGCGATTGTTACCAGCATGTCGCTGGGTACGGTACTGGAAGTCCTGACTGCTGCATCAGACCCGAAGTTCAACCACGCAGCAGAGAGGTATTCCCTCTGTTCGGGACCAATGGCCGCAATGGTCTTGTCGATGATGGCGCGGAGCCTGGGCTGACCGGCCTGCACCAGGATATGCAACTTGTCAGGCACCGCCCCGTCACCGAGGCTGATACCGGAGTGATACTGGAGACCCTCAAGAAAATAGTGGCGCGCGATGTAACGCATGATGATTTCGTTGTCGAGCGCGGCATCTGCGTCCCCGGAAAGAACGCGTTCGAGCGCCGCCAGGGTACTCTCAACCTCCACGATCGTGAGCTCGGGAAAACGCTCGCGTATAACCGGGATGATGGACCACCCGGCCGGGATGGCAAGGGAGCTGCCGCTCAATTCCGATATGTCATGCAGCGGCAATCTGCCTTCCCTGGTGACCAGCGCATAGGGCAGCGACGCATAACTGGCCCCCGGGAGCCCCCAGGATTCGTTGTCGCGGGTGAGAATGACTGCGTGTAACAGGTCCAGTTCGCCGTGCCTGAACTGCGATACCAGTTCCGGCCAGGCGTAACCATTGACGAACTGCACCCGTAGCCCCGTCATCCGGGCGATCATCCTGATGACGTCAACGGAGTAGCCGCGGGGTTCTCCGGTCTGGGTGTAGTCGAAGGGTGGCCAGTCCGGTTCGTTGGAAACCTTAAGGACCGGCAGTGATTCAATGTACTGCTTCTCGGCAGGGCTGAGCACCAGTGAGGGCAGCGGAAATTCGGGTTCTCCATTCAGGTTATCCCGGCTGGACGCGATGACCTGGCCTTGTCTGTCGTAAATATAGACGTCTCCGTGCTCCGAGAGCCCGTGTGCCCTCATGAATTCTGAAATGGAGGATAGCGTCATGTCGATGGCGACCACGGTATCCGTTCCGGAAATACGCTTTGAGAGCGTCAGCCCCGGGATACCGAGTTCGGCAAACAGATAGGGACCGGACCGCTGGATTGTGTTCGAAGCCATGGCGTCGGCATACCATGGTCGGGTGTTTGCTTCATCATCTGCCGGTTCGCTTCGAGACAGCCTGGGCTTCAGGTCCTTGTCGAGATACTGGTAGCGGCGCGCTCGCCCCGATGCGCCATCACTGACAGTTTCAATCAGCCAGCGGTCGGTAGGGAGGGCTCGCAGTCTTGTCCTGGCCTGCTTGTGGGCGTTCAGGTTGATGACTCTGAAGAAACTGCCGTCACCCCTGCCGAGATAGATACCATAGTAGAGCGGGTTTTTCTCGAGCACCCGGATGAAGCTGTTGAGGTGGTCATCGCGTCTGTCGGAATAGGGCAAAGACGGGTTGTCAGCCAGCAGATCGATGACATTGTTGTTGACTTGCCTGATGCTCTGGAGTTGTGCCGCTATGCTGGAAGCAGTCAGTGTGTAAAGGTCCGCGGCGGACTGTTTTGCCATGGACTGGCCAAAATAGAACTGAAGCCCGATCGCCAGGGCCGCGGTAAGGGCCGTGGCGACGACAAACACCGTTACCACGGTTGTGCGGATAGATGTACGCATCTGCTGGAGTTCACGATCCGGGTTGACAGGTGGTATTGTACAAATTACCTGCTGGGTAACCAATGTTATTAACCTGGAGTCAGGGCAGGATATCCGGGTGAAGCAGACAAAAAACACCCGCACACGAATCCACGATACTTCTATGTCATGTTGCGGGATCCAGTATTAACCCGATCATTGCAGACTCCTCCTGTAGAAAGGCCTCCTGGCCGCGATCGCGCCGGAGGACGGCGCTTGTGCCCACTGGGGTATTTATGCCCACTGGGGTATTTATGCCCTTTAGGGTGCTCCTGCGGGATGGAGCTGGAACCTCACTACCGGTGAATTCCGGAATCAAAAAACCAGGATACATTTCATTCTGTAAATCACCTGCCAATACCGGATTACAGCCACGAGTTTATGCAACTATCGGGTTAACATAACTTTCAACTATGGATTCCTTCTCCCTCCGGGACGCCTGCATGGCCCAGGCCGATCTCTCGGCCGCCGGCGGTCTCGCCTTATCCCGGCAATCGTCGCAATGACACATGACTGAAGATATTCCCTGGATGATTATGGCAGCATATTGCAAGATCAGTTAAGAAGGTCAAACAAATGGTTACGGTTGAGTCAGTATCGCACAGGTTATCGATGGAAACTTTGAAGAACATGCAAACAATGCAGCTGCGATTTATCCTTTCCAGGTTTATTATTCCTGGCCTGATCGCCTGGAGCCTGATACAGCCGTGTTTTGCCCTGGACCTCGAACCTCTGCAATGGAGTCATCTTCCGGTCGGCGCAAATTTCGCCGGTTTCGGCTATGCCTACACGAAGGCCGACATCGCTTTCGATCCTGTCCTCTTGCTGGAAGATGTGCAAATGGACCTGAAAACCTGGGCCGGGAAGTACATTCGCACCTTCGAGGTGTTTGACAAGTCGGCGCGAATTGATCTGACCCAGGCCTACCAGCAGGGGGACTGGACGGGGTTATTGAACGGCAGCCCCGCATCTACTTCAAGAAGCGGCTGGTCGGACAGCTATGTGCGCCTGGCAGTAAACCTGTACGGTGCGCCGCCTTTGCGTGGCAAGGCGTTTGCGGCTTATCGCTCCGGCGTGAAGGATGACACCATCATTGGTATGGGCCTTGTGGTGCGGCTGCCGACCGGTGAATACATGGACGACAAGCTGATTAACCTGGGCCAGAACCGGTTTACCTTCCGGCCGCAACTTGGCATCAACCATACCCACGGCAAGTGGACAGCAGAAGTCACCGGTGAAGTTGCCTTCTACACTGACAATGACGAGTTTTTCAACGGGAATACCCTGGAGCAGAAGCCAACCTACATCGTCCATGGTCACCTCATGCACACCTTTCGCCCGGGACTCTGGCTGGGTGCGGGTGTCGGTTATGACTATGGCGGTGAAAGCACTATCAATGGCGTCGAAAAGGAAGATAACAAGCAGGATGTCGCCTGGTCGTTCAGCCTTGCCTGTCCCTTCAATCGCTTATTCAGGTCTCAAGCTCACTTATATTGGCAGTCGCAAGCTGGAATCAACAGGGCTTGATTCCGATACACTGGCGGCAAGCCTGTCCTTGTCATGGTGAAGCAAAACCCGGCGTCCCGTTATTGACTAGACTATGGGGTGTTGCACTGTCCGATCGAATCCGCCGGCAATCAACAATATCCAGTGGTGTGTTGGGATAGCAGCCAGATGATCCGTGATGGTTCGATAACAACCGGCAAGTTACAAATAGCTTGCGTCTGCAAACAGTAATTTCCGGTAATAACCGCTGAACTGCCGACGTCCTGGCAGGACTTAAGAGCTGCAGTACACCGTTTTCTTATATTTCGATCCGCTACACGATCCGGGATCGAGTGCAAACCTGCCGTAGCCCGGGTCGCTGCGTGTGTCTCGACTGTAGCATTAGCAGACATTTCCTTTCTGCTGTCGCACCTCGACTATGGCCAGCTCCGGCCGAAAATTCCAAAAGAAAACGGCCCCGGATGGGACCGTTCTCCTTAAGTTGACGGTAGGGTTTCTGTCGAAGGCAAACCAACCCGCGATTCTAGAAGCTTACCGAATTGCTGGTTCCCTGGAGGTCACGATTGCCGTCCACATCCAGGAAATAGACCATCGCCTTGTACGTGTCAGGTGTGTTTGGCACGGTCGAGTAAAGATCCCCGCGCTTGAAATTGGTCTGGTAGATTAAATTTGCCGCATCAATCTTCGTATCCGTGTTGGGGCTGCCGGCGCCATAGCTGTGTGTAGCCACCAATACACCGTCAATGCGTACCAGATCGACCTCTACCGTGTGATCGAACATAAAAGCACCGTCCGAGGTCACATTTGACCGGTTTATTGTGAACTGGAACTGCCCGGCGCAGTTGGCCCTGCCGTTACTTGTACTGGTCGATGTGCATTGTGCACCGTTTGCACCTGACTCTTTCTGGAAAGCGACTGCATAGTTCACCTTGAATGTTCTGCTGAATGTTGCGGGGTTGCCGGCGCCGTCCATTGCTTCCGCGGTAATGGTGTAGGTACCGATACCACTCAGCGAGCTGGCGTCAAAAGCCAATATACTGGCTGGAACCACCTGATCAGAACCTCCGGTGGGTGTAAAGCTGCCCGTGCCGGTTACCGTGACGCCGGGGTTAGCCGTAAGGAAATTGTCCAGGGTCAAGTCAATAGCCAGATCGGAAACCGCTCCACCGATGCTGCTCACGCGGGCGGACAGGGACGCCAGGCCCGTAGCCGCCGCAGAATCATCCGGGTCGTAAGCCTGAACCTCCATCCCGATAACACCCAGAATCTCGTCATCAGCCGGCCTGGTCACGCTGACCACCGGCGGCGTGGTATCGATGAGGGTCGGCGCAGAAAGTACAAGGGAGAAAAGCACCCCGGGGCCAACGCCAATTCCGTACCCATTTGCCTTGGCCGCGAGCTTGACAGCGTACCCGCCATAATCTGCGGGACTTACATCGGGATTGCCCACAGTGACATCTACCGTGGTAGATTCGCCGGGGAAGAAACCATTCCAGGTATCGGGCTGTAGCGAGAATGCTGCCAGGATATTCTGGCCCAGTGAAGAATCAAGATCGATTACCTCATTCAGGTCCAGGGGATTGCCGCTCGCATCGGCTACTCGCTCGATTTCGAGAACACCAAGGTCAGCGTAAGCTGTCTCGGCGCATTCATTCAGAGCGCCTTGTCCAGGAAACACGTTGGGCGCGGCCGTATCCTTGTTGGGGCTGGGAGCTGCCACGTTGAAACTGAAGTTTACCGGAGATCCACCAGTTCCGCTGAAAGTGGCCTGGGCCACACCCGGCGAGGGGTAATTGAAGGGACCATTTGCGATATCTGTACCGTCGCATCTTGCGGCTCCAATAGCCATTGCCGAACCGGCAATACCGAGGAAGAAAATCACACCACTAAATACTGTCTTGTTCCACATAACCGCCTCCAATTTCAAATACAACGCTGATAAACCCGGTTTTGGCTTCTTCCAGGCAAAGCCGGACTGGCTGTGCCAGGTATCCACTCACCACATGCCGACAACTTGTATGGCCATAGCCAGGCCGGCGAGTGGGAAATTCACAACAAGTCGAGAGGCAACCCACGCGCCCGGTAGCAAGGCAGCCGACAGGGCGTTGCTGTTTCAAAGTACCTCCCTGGCAGGCAACACCCGCGCATTGGTAAAACGCACTGCAATGCCCGATAGACCGTAGTCCTTCGATTCCTTGCGTAGCACATGGCCCCGCGCCGCGATGGTAAGTCCGCTCGTGAGCTGTACAACGGTGAATAGCCGCGCACCACGTACCTGTGACCTGGGAAGCTGGAAATAGAGCCCGTCTGCACAGATGTTGTCGGCCAGGGAGGTGGTGTCGAAGGCATGGCCTGCCGCATCGACTCCCCGCACTCTCATCAGGAAGGTCCCGCTCAGGCGAGATGCCCTCCTGTTATCGCCACCGCCTGCTTGTCTGGTCATCGCGTCTTCGCCTGTGCCGGTTACTCGTTCTGGTTACAGAATATGCAAACGCGAGTCGGAATCCATGAGGCAACTGGTTCAATTTTGACCGGGACAAAGACACACGTTGTTACCCGGGGACTGGGTCATTTGTCCCGGTTTGGCGGTGTTCAGGTACGACCCATATGCGTTTGGCAGGGCCGGGTGTGTACGCGCGGTTCGGATCACCGCGAGATATCGCATGAGCAGGCCGGCTGGCTGCCCATGCGCGGCTGGTTACGCCTTGCGGAGTTTTGCGGTGCCGGTTTCCACCCGGCCAGGGCCTTGCTGAATGGCGAACAGGGCAAGTTCGACCCGGTCAGATATACCAAGCTTTTCGTAGATGGAGGACAGGTGATTACGCACGGTTTTATCGCTGATGTGCAGACATTCGGCAAGCTTGCGTGTTCCCAGCCCTTGCGCAACGAGTGCGACGATCTCCTGCTCGCGGCGCGATAGAGCTTGCGCCGGGCTTGAGGTCCCGTGGCGCATGTCCTGAAAGACAGCAGCGGTCATGCTGCGATTCAGCCACAACTCCCCGGCGTGGACCCGCCGGAGGGCTTTGGTCAGCATCTGACCGGACTCATCCTTGTTCACCACACCCGATGCCCCCAGGCGGATGGCAAGGCGTGTTGTTTCCGAATCACTTTGCTCAGCGAGGATCAGTACCCTGGGGGAAATGGAGGCTGTAAGGGAGGGGATGACTTCCAGGAGTTGTTCGTGGTTCCTGGGCAGGTCAATGACAATGAGATCTGGCTTGACGGTATCTGCCAGCAGCACCGCATCGGCACAGTGGCAGGCTTCTCCAACCACCTGCATATCGGGACTGGCGTTGATTAAAACCCGTATTGCTTCCCGAAGCAGGGCATGATCGTGGACCAGGATGATCCGGATGAGACCGGTAGCGTCATGCTTCATGGTGGCCTCTAAACCTCCAGTGGCGGAGTTTGAAACGTATAACCCCCAATTTCGTGAGAAATCACTACTAAAGCGGCCGAAGCGGATTCACCTTGAGACAGAATCCCTCCCGTGCTTCCCGCCGACAGGTCTGATGGGTTGTGGGTGAACAGCTGATTCCCGGTGGTTGCCTGGCGCCTGTTCCTGCAAGTGGTTTCGACGAGCTTGTGCAGGATTGTCCTGTTGCATTACGTGGAGGCGCAGCAAACAACGGTTCTGGCCACAGCGCTGGCGCGATGAGTGAGAACGACGCCGGCTAGCGACTCCTGCGTGCCATGTCCACGGCGGCTTCCAGCGCGGCGTGCAGGCTGCCGCCATCGGCGCGGCCGCTGCCGGCCAGGTCGAGCGCTGTGCCGTGGTCGACCGAGGTGCGAATCACGGGCAGGCCGAGGGTGATATTCACGGCGCGGCCAAAGCCGGCATGTTTCAGCACCGGCAGCCCCTGGTCATGGTACATCGCCAGGATGGCGTCGGATTCCCGGATGCTGTCCGGCGTGAAGGCCGTGTCGGCCGGGACCGGCCCGTCCAGTATGATGCCGGTGTCACGCAGTGCCTGCAGTGCGGGGATGATGATGCTGGTCTCCTCGCGGCCCAGGTGGCCGCCTTCACCTGCGTGCGGGTTCAGACCGCAGACCTTGATGCGCGGCTGAGCGATACCGAAGCGCGACTGCAGGCCGGTATGCAGGATGCGTATGACCCTCTCCAGGAGCTGCGGCGTGATCAGCCCGCTGACCTGTGCCAGCGGCACGTGGGTAGTTGCCAGCGCGACGCGCAGGCTGCCGGCGGCCAGCAGCATGACCACGTGCGCCGTCTGCGTGGCCTGTGCCAGGTATTCGGTGTGCCCGGTGAAGGGGATGCCGGCATCGTTGATAATCCCCTTGTGCACGGGGCCTGTAACCAGGGCGTCAAAGGTATTTGCCATGCAACCCCGGATCGCGTGGTCCAGGGTTTCCAGCACGTAGACCGCATTGCGGCTGTCAAGCTGTCCGCAGCGGGACGCGGTTCGCAGCGGTACCGGCAGGATGCACAGTTCTCCGGCGCGGGTCGCCTGCGGTGGGTCGCCTGGATCCAGGGTGCGCAGCGCCAGGGGCAGTCCGGTCAGTGCCGCCCGTTCCTGCAGCAGGAGCGGGTCGGCAACAGCGACCAGTTCCACGGTCTGCGGCTGCTGCGCCAGCGCGATGCAGATCTCGGGTCCGATACCGGCAGGCTCGCCTGGCGTCAGGGCAATGCGAAGCGGGTTTTCGGGCACGTCGGTTCGCCTGGTGTTTTCTTCGTATGTGACTGTGCAGTCCCGGCAGCCAGTGGCGGCTCGTGCCGGTGTGCGTCCGGAACCGTGCTCAGTTATCCTCGATCCGGTAATCCACGTAGGCCTCGTCACGCAGCCGGCGCAGCCACAGCAATAATTCTTCGTCGTACTTGCGGCTGCGGATCAGCTGTCTCACCTTGCTGCGCTCGTACTCCTCGGTGCTGTCGTGGTTGCGGCGCTCCATGACCTGCACCAGGTGCCAGCCGAACTGGGTCTTGAAGGGCTTGCTGAGCTCGCCGGGTTCAAGCCGGTTCATCTGCTCCTCGAATTCGGGGACCGTGTCACCCTGGCTGAGCCAGCCCAGATCACCGCCGCGTGCAGCCGATAGCGGGTCCTGGGAATGGGCGCGTGCCAGAGCTTCGAAATCCTCGCCGTTTTCCAGCCGTATCATGAGTTGCTCGATGCGCACCCGCACCTGCTCATCCGTGTTGATCTCGTCCGGCTTCAGCAGGATATGGCGGGCTCTTGTCTGCGCGACGATGTGGCGCTCGTCACCGCGCTTTTCCAGCAACTTGATGATGTGGTAGCCGCCGGGACTGTGAATCAGATCCGAGACTTCGCCCACCTGCATCGACTTCACCGGCTCCAGGAACAGGCTGGGCATCTGTCCGAGACTGCGCCAGCCGATATCCCCGCCTTCCAGCGCGGTCTGGGCATCGGACTCGGCGATCGCGATTTCAGTGAAACTGGCGCCGCTGCGCAGGCGCGCAAGAATGTTCTCGGCGCGTTTCTCCGCTGCCGCGCTTTTTTCCTCATCGGCGCCTTCCGGAATGGCGACCAGGATGTGGGCGAGGTGGTATTCAACATCCCCCTGGCCACTGGCCTTGAGCGTGGCCAGCATGTTGTCGATTTCCTGCTCGTTGACGGTAATGCGGCTGCCGACCATCTGCCTGCGCACCTGCTGGATGAGGAGTTCCTTGCGCAGTTTTTCCCGGAAGTCCGCATAGCTGTATCCCTGGCTTTCCAGCACCTCGCGGAATTCGGTCAACGTCAGGTTGCTTTTTGCTGCCAGCTGCTGGGCTTCCTCGTTGAGCATGCCGTCATCGACAGTGATACCGTTGGCTTTGGCGAGGTCGAGTTGCAGGGTTTCCATGACCAGGCGTTCCAGCACCTGCTTGACCAGGACTGCCTGCTCCGGCACCGGTGTGCCTTTTTCCTGGAGTTGCCTGACGATATCGGTAATTGCCTCATCCAGCTGGCTGGAGAGGATGATGTCGTCGTTGACAACGGCGACGATGCGGTTCAGCGGCTGGTGTTTTCTGGCGCCTGTGTCCGCTTCCTGCGCGGTGTTGCCGGAGTCAGTCCGGGAATCCGGAGCCGTGACTGACGGTGCGCTGATCATGTCATCCGCGTCCTGTGCAAGCGCCGGGAATGCAAGCGCCAGCTGCAGCAGAATCAGCAGCGGGATGTAGAACTTCATAGCGTGAAACCCGTTGTGTGCAATCAGTAGTCAGACTCGTAGCCAAGAATACCACGTTCGAGTGCCTCATCGACCTTGGTGCCCAGCTTGCCGAGACCCTTCAGTTCCAGCTGCAGGAATACCGCATTATTGCGGTCTTCCTGGGTATTGTTGATGTAGCTGCGGCCAAGTAACTGCAGGCCCCAGCAGCAGCTTTCGTAACCGACGCCGGCGAGTGTTTCGATGGTTTCGCTGGATTTCAGGGAATAATACCAGCGCCCGACCAGATGCCATGATGGTGACAGCGGCCAGAGGAAAGACAGATCGGTTTGCTCAAGCAGGCCGCTCTGCTGCCGGTAGGACATATTGACCAGCTCCCGCGGTCCGCGCCGGTATTGCAGACGATAGTCGTTGCGGGTGGTGCTGGAGTCGTTCGGGTTCCAGTGGATCTCCGCATCGGCATTCAATTCGCGTGACAGTGCCAGCGCGACCTCGCCGATCAGGTCCGAACTGCTGCTGGTCTCTACGGGGTCGCCCGGCAGGGTAACCTCACGGTCGCTGAAATAGAGCAGCGAACCCAGGCTGGTGCTGATGAGCTGCCGGCCGCTCGCCGGGTCGAGGATGCGCGAGGTGAGGGCCACTGCCAGCTGGTTGGCATCGCCCATGCGGTCCGGACCGCTGAAGCGGTTCTCCCTGAACAGGGTCCAGTAGTTGAAGTCGTATTCGCCGGTATCGAACACCGGCAGGTTGTCCTGGTTCCTGTTCGGCACGTACAGGTAGAACAGGCGCGGCTCGAGTGTCTGCACGTAGCTTCTGTCACCCCAGGTGCCGTTGCGTTCGAAGAATGTGCCGGTATCCAGGCTGGCGACAGGCGTGGTGCGCGTGGGGCTGTCTTTGGCGCCCGGTGCCGTGTTGTACAGGGCGTAGGCTGTGTGGCGCACACTGACGGCAGGATCGACATACCAGGAGGCACGGTGCACTGGCAGACTGAAACGCGGCTGAACATCCAGTCGGGTGCCTTCAACGACAATGTCGTCGCTGTGCGTGAAGTGGATCAGTTCGGCGCTGGTCTCGAATTTCATGCCCAGCAGGCGCGTGTCGGGGGTGGCGTTGAATTCGATCTGCGGCAACTGCTTGTAGGGGCGCTGCGCCGAGGTCACGGTGGAGTCGAGGGTCTGGAAGTCCTGCACCATCATGCTGAGGTCCCACCGGTGACCGGCGTAATCAGCTGCCGCGGTGCGCTGCAGGTTGGTCTGGCTGGTCTGTAGCAGGCTGTTTCCCAGATCCTCGAAGTAGTTCTCATCCGATGCATTGCTGGCAATTACGCGGGTCCGCAGGCGCGGCACCGGATTCCAGTAGCTACGCACACTGACCAGGCTGCGGTACTGGTCATCATAGAGCTTGTCCGACGGCAGGTAGTCCCCGGAGAGTGTGCCTCCGCTGTGGAGATTCAGGTAACGGAACTCGGCACCCAGCATGGTGCCGCGGTCGCTCATGTAGCGCGGGACGATGGTCATGTCGCGGTTGGGTGCGATATTCCAGTAGACCGGTACACTGGCATCGATGCCGGTCTGCTCAGTCTGTCCGATCTTCGGAACCAGCAGCCCCGACTTGCGGCGCTCGTCGATCGGAAAGGTGGCATAGGGGGTATACAGTACCGGGACCCCCTTGAGGGACAGCTTCGCGCCGTGTGCCGTGCCGGTTCCCTCTGCCTGGTCCAGTTCCACTTCCCGCGCTGACAGGACCCAGTTTTTTTTCCCCTCCGGGCAGGTCGTGTAGTAGGCACCTTCCAGACGTTGCTTCGTAATGCCGTCCAGGTGCAGCACCTCCGCCTCGCCGCGGCCGTGCTGGTCATACAGCGCATAGGTAACGTTGTGGATCTCACCCTGCTGTAGATCCGGGTACAGGGTGGCGTTATCACCGATGACATACAGTCCCGGCCCGGTGTAGCGAATGCCTTGCAGGGCCTCGATCTCGCCGCTGTCCTTCCGGTAGACGATGTTCTCGGCTTCCAGGCGCTGCCCGTCATACTGGACTACCGCATTGCCTCCCAGGCTGTAGACGCCCCCCTCGCTGGCCTGGGCGTTGTCTGCCTGCAGGTTGATGGTTTCCGCATCGACGTCGTCCCGCAGGGGTGCCGGGTGGGCTACCGGCGGACACAGGGCCCAGCGGTCGATGTCGACCTGCTCATCTGCGGCTGGCGGCTGCGCTACAGCAACAGGCGAGATCACGTCCGCTGCGCCGCTATCGACAGTTTCCGCGGCGGGGACGGTGATGCCGATGTCGCTGCCTGCCGCATCCGGTTCGGTCGCCGCTGCATCCGTGGCCGGCTCTGCTGCCTGCATGACCGCCGCGGCAGCCCCGTCCCCGGGCAAGGTTGAATTTCTGTCCAACTCGCTGGTCTCACGTGCTGCGGGTGCTGCGGGTGCTGCGGGTGCTGCGGGTGCTGCGGGTGCTGCGGGTGCTGCGGGTGCTGCGGGTGCTGCGGGTGCTGCGGGTACCTCAGGTGCTACTGGTGTGCTGCCGGTCGCGGGCATTTCCCCGGTTTCGGGGGATATTTCCAGGTTGCTGTCCCTTGCCGGGAGCCCCGGCTGCGCTGGTGGTGCCTTGCTGTTGCAGACCCACTGACCGTTCGCCTGCTGGCTGCAGTCCCACGGCGTCTCCGCCCATGCCACGGCCGGCAGCAGCAGGGCGACCGCCAGCAGTCGCCGGGGTGGCTGCCGGATCACGCGGCCGGCATCCGGTATACGCCGGAAATGGATATTGAAATCATGCGGCTAGGGTCATTTACAAAACAGGGTGTAGTGTTTGCTCCGTACCTGCCTGCTGGCGGGCGCGAGGTAAAATCGCATAGAATGGCTTGAACTTCAAATATTTTATAATCAGTGTGTTATCTCTCAAGCCATCCAGACAGCTGTATCTCCTGCTCGCCCTTGTCGCGATCGCCATCCTGCTGCTTGTGGCCCGTCCCGAACAGGACCCGGAGCTGCGCGAGGCCGTCAGCCCGCGGGTGCAGGTCGAGGCCGTAGCGCTCCATGATTTGCAGCCGGTGGCAACCGTCAGCGGCCGGCTGGAACCCGCCCGCAAGACCGCGTTGCACTTCGAACTCTCCGGCCAGATCGATGCCCGGCCGGTGGAGCCGGGGCAGGCGGTGCAGCAGGGTGAGCTGCTGCTGGCGCTGGCCTCCGGCGATTTTGTCGATGCCCTTGCCGAGGCCGAGGCGCAGCTGGCGCAGGAGACCCGTAACATCGAACGTGACAGGGAATTGCTGAAACTGTCGCAGCGCAATTACGCCTTGCAGCAGAGCGATCTTGCGCGGCTGAAAAAGCTGGGGGCCGAATCGCTGGTTTCCGAGTCGCGTCTCGATGAGAGTCGCATTCAACTCATCCAGCTGGAAGCGGAAGCCGCGCAGCTCAAGGCCAGCGTGGCTTCGGCAAGTTCCCGCATGGCCCTGCGCGAGGCCGCCCGCAATCGCGCCGCCCGCAACCTGGAGCGGACCCGGTTGCCGGCTCCCTTTGCCGGCACGGTAAACGCGGTGCTGGTGCAGCGTGGCGATTATGTGACGCCGAACCAGACCGTGGTGGACCTGGTGGACAGCAGCATGCTCGACCTCTACCTTGAGGTCCGCGGTGACGTAGCTCATGCACTGGCACCGGGACAGGAAGTGGAGGTCAGCGTCAACGGCACGCGTTTGCAGGGCAAGGTGACAGCCCTGCAGGTCGATCCTGACCCGGTGACTTTCACTCACGCGGTGCGGGTGCGGGTCGCCGGTGACCACGCACGGCCCGGGCAGGTTGCGGAGGCAACCCTGCAGCTAGCGCCGCTGCGGCAGGTCACCGCCGTGCCCGCAACGGCCGTGCTGTATGACGAAGGCCGGGCGTACCTGTTTCGCGTCAATGCGGACACCCTGGAACTGGTCGAGGTGCAACTG
The DNA here is from genome assembly GCA_963824045.1 of uncultured Gammaproteobacteria bacterium. Classification (GTDB taxonomy): domain Bacteria; phylum Pseudomonadota; class Gammaproteobacteria; order UBA9214; family UBA9214; genus UBA9214. The sequence goes on from CAWGNW010000010.1 coordinate 72,876, forward strand.
GGCCAGCGCGTCGGCGAGCTGCAGGTGGTCGAGCAGGGGATCAGCGCCGCCGACCGTGTCGTGACTCGCGATGTCGCGGCGCTCAGTCACGGCCAGAAAGTACTGCCGGTCGCGGCAGGCGACACGCCCGTTGCCGTGGTCGACTAGCGGGCCGCACGGGTGCGCGGTCAGCATTGCGGGTGGCACGGCCCGGCGGCAGCGGGAGCCGTACGGCGGGGGCTGCGTCCATGTGGCTGATCCGCTTCTCCATCAACAATCCCCTGGTGACCAACCTGCTGCTCGGGATTATCCTGATCCTCGGCATCCTCTCGTGGCGCGCCATGCCGCAGGAAATGTTCCCCACCGTGGACCTGGATGCCGTCAGCATCCGGGTCGAGTTCGAGGGGGCCTCCCCCGAGGAAGTCGAACGCCAGGTGGTCATACCCGTCGAGGAACAGTTCGACGGCATGCCCGAGATCGACGTCATGACCTCGACCAGCAACGAGGGCATGGCAACCATCATCATCAAGCTCAAGCCCGGCACCGACGTCGACCAGTACATGCGCGATGCGCAGACCGCGCTTGACCAGATCACCGATCTGCCGGACGAGGCCGAGGAGCCCGAACTGGTGCGCCTCAAGGCGCGCTTTCCGGTCATCAGCCTGAGCCTTTACGGGGATGTGGCGCGCGGCTATCTCTATGACCAGGCGGACCTGATCAAACAGCGCATGGCGCAGATACCCGGGTGTGGCCAGCGTCGGGGTGGCGGGCAACCGCGAGTGGGAGATCTGGGTCGAGGTGAACCCCTTCGTGCTGGCGGCGCACGGCGTTTCCCTGGGGCAGGTGCTGGAGGCGGTGCGCGGCAACCTGCGCGACCTGCCGGGCGGTTCCCTGAAAGCGCGCGAGGGCGATATCCTGCTGCGCGGCAAGGGCGTGGCACCCGACCCCGGGCAGATTGCGAAGATCAACGTGCGCGGCAACGCGCACGGCGGGCAGCTGCGCCTGGGCGAGATCGCCGTGATCAAGCTGCGCCTGGAAGAAGCCAGAACCATCGGGCGCTTCAACGGCCGTCCCTCCGTCAATCTGACGGTGACCAAGACCGCCGCAGCCTCGACCATCGACGTCGCGGACGCGGTGCGCGCCTTTGCGGGCGAACTCGGCAAGGAACTGCCGCCCACCGTGCAGGTCGGCCTGTTCAACGACCTGTCCAGCTACGTCCGCACCCGCCTTAACACGGTGAAGTCCTCAGGCCTGGTGGGGCTGTGCCTGGTGCTGCTGTCGCTGTACCTGTTCCTGAATTTCCGCGTCGCGCTGATCACCGCCATGGGCATCCCGGTGTCGTTCCTGGTTGCGGTGGTCGCCATCTACTACCTTGGCTACACCATCAACATGGTGTCGCTGTTCGCCTTCCTGATCGCCCTCGGCCTGATCGTCGACGATGCCATCATCGTCACCGAGAACGTTTACCGCCACATGGAGATGGGCATCCCGGCGCCGGAGGCGGCGCGCAACGGCGCGCGGGAAGTGCTGTGGCCGGTGATTGCCAGTACGGCGACAACCATTGCGGCGTTCCTGCCCATGTTCGCAATCCAGGGCATCATGGGCGCGTTCATCGCCGTGATCCCGGTGGTGGTGAGCGCCGCCCTGGCGGGCTCGTTGTGGGAGGCCTTCGGTGTGTTGCCGTCGCACGCTGCGGAAATGCTGCATGTCCGCAATGGCCACACCCGCGAGCGCCGCGTCGACTGGAGCGCACTGCTGGCGCGCTACATCGGCTGGCTGCGCTGGTCGCTGCTGAATCGCTATTTCGTGGCGGCGTTCACGCTGGGTGTGCTGCTGGTGACGCTGATCCTCGCGGCCACGCGCATCCCGTTCCAGCTGTTCGGCAACGTCGATGTCGGGCAGTTTTTCATCAATGCCGAGGCACCCAACACCTACAGCCTGGATGACACGTCAAGGCTGGCCGCGCAGATGGAGACGGTGGTCCTGGAGTCACTGGACGACACCGAGCTGGGCAGCCTGCTGACCAACGTCGGCGTCAGCTTCATCGATTTCAACCGCTTCCAGCTCGGCAACCAGTATATCCAGCTGGTGATCGACCTGCACAAAACCAGGCCGGAAGGCTTCATCGAACGTTTTATTTCCCCGCTGGTGAGCTTCGATTTCGAATGGAAGGGAACGCGCGAGCGACCCACGGAAGACATCATCAACGAACTGCGCGAAAAGCTGCAGGCCATCGCCGGCATCCAGCGCATTTCCATCCAGCGGCCGCAGGGCGGGCCGGCAGGCGCCGACATCGAGATCGGCGTGACCGGGCCGGACGTCAACGTGCTGCACGAACAGGCAGTGCGCATCGTCGACTTCCTGGAACGGCTGCCGGGTGTGCACGATGTGCGCCAGAACCTGGAGGCCGGCAAGCTGGAATACCAGTACTCGCTGAACGCGCGCGGCAAGGAACTCGGTCTGAAGCAGAGTGATCTCGCCGCCGCCGTGCGCACCGGCTTTCTCGGGGTCGAGGCGGTGTATGTCACGCTGGGCGACAAGCGTGTTCCGGTGCGGGTGATCTACCCCGATGCCGTGCGCGAGACCAGCGATCTGGAACGCCTGCCCCTCGTGCTGGATGACGGCCGCCTGGTCTACCTCGGCGATGTCGCACAGGTGACGGTCGGGCGCGGCATGAACAGCATCAGCCGGCGCGACGCCCGGCGCCTCGGCATCGTGACCGCGGAAGTGGATGACAAGGTGACCACGCCGCTGGCGGTGACAGAGCAGGTGCGCCGCGAATTCGCCCGACTCGACAGGGAACTCCCCGGCTACACGCTGCTGTTCCTCGGCGAGAAGAAGGAAGCCTCGGAATCCTTCCAGGGGATGCGGGATGCGCTGGTAATATCGATCGCACTGATCTTTTTTATCCTCGCGGCACTGTTCCGCTCCCTGCTGGATCCGCTGGTGGTGATGTTCGCGATACCTTTTGGCGCCATCGGTGTGATTTTCGGGCACGTGCTGTTCGGTTACAACCTGCAGTTCCTGTCGGTCATCGGCTTCCTGGCACTGACCGGCATCGTGGTGAACGATTCGCTCATCCTGGTGAACTTCGCCAAGCGTATGCGCGAGGAGGGGATGGACCGGTTTGAGGCCATGGTCGAGGCCGGACGCGTGCGTATCCGTCCCATCCTGCTGACCACCATCACCACCTTTCTCGGCATTTCGCCGTTGATCTTCTTCGCCACCGGCCAGACCGCCTTCCTGTCTCCCATGGCCGTCAGCCTGGGCTTCGGCCTGCTGTTCGCCACCGCCATCATTCTGGTCTCGATCCCGTGCTTCTACCTGATCGCAGACGACCTGCGCGAGTATAGCTGCGCGCGCCTGCGTGCCTGGTTCCCGCGCAAGGACGACCTGGGAGCCGAATAACGCCGGCCGGGGCAACATGCGTGCCGCTGCTGCGGACAGGCTATAATCCCGGCCTTCCGCATTGCCGCATCACAAGGGAAAGCCCGTGCCCGAACGAATCGAACGACTCAAACGCTGGCTGGAAAACGAACTGGATTTCAGCGAGTACACCCTGAGTCCGGCCTCCGCCGATGCCAGTTTCCGGCGCTATTTCCGCATCGCCCGTGAAGGTGAAAGCTGGATCGTCATGGATGCCCCGCCGCAGAAGGAGGATTCTCGCCCCTTCATTGCGGTCGCGAAGCTGTTGCTCGACGCCGGCCTGAATGTCCCCGAGGTCATCGACGCCGACCTGGAACAGGGCTACCTGTTGCTTTCCGACCTTGGCAGCGAGCCGTATCTCGGCGCCCTGAATGACGCAACGGTCGAGCGCCTCTACGGTGATGCCCTCGGTGCGCTGGCGGCGATCCAGGCCAGCCACCCGGAGCCGGGCAGCCTGCCGCCCTACGATCGCAGGCTGCTGCTGGCGGAACAGGAGCTGTTCCGCGAGTGGCTGCTGGGCAAACATCTCGGCCTCACGCTGACGGCGGCGCAGTCAGCCCTGTGCGACAGCGTCTTCGGGCGGCTGGCCGACAATGCGCTCGAACAGCCGCAGGTCTGCGTGCACCGCGATTACCACTCGCGCAATCTCATGGTCACCGCGTGTAACAATCCCGGCATCCTCGATTTCCAGGACGCGGTGACCGGCGCCGTGACCTACGACCTCGTCTCATTGCTGCGCGACTGCTACATCGCGTGGCCGCGGGAACGCGTCGAGGACTGGGCGCGGGGTTACCAGGAACTCGCACTGCAGTCCGGCATCCTGCGCGAGGAGCACGAGGACCCCGTGCAGTTCCTGCGCTGGTTCGACCTGACGGGCATGCAGCGTCACCTCAAGGCCGCCGGCATCTTCGCGCGCCTCAACCACCGCGACGGCAAGCCCGGCTACCTTGCGGATATCCCCCGCACCCTGGGCTATGTCACCGAGGTCGCCGCCCGCCACGAGGAGCTGGCCGCGTTCGGTGAATTCGTGCAGCAGGAGGTCCTCGAACATCTCTGACGCAGGCAGCTGGAAGGGGACAGATTCGAATGGCACTTGCATAAAGCCTGATTGTTGTAAATGGCCCGGAACACTATTATGGAATATCCCGTGTCTTTCCGGGTACTGGCCGCGATCGCGCCGAAGGACGGTGCTTGTGCCCATTGGGGTGCTTGTGCCCATTGGGGTGCTTGTGCCCGCCGGGGTATTTATGCCCACCGGGGTATTTATGCCCACAGGGGTACTCCTGCAGTACAGATCGAGGACCGCACTACCGGTGAATTCCAGAATCACTACACCGGGATGAATCTCGTCCTGTCAATCAGCTGTCGAAACCGGATTACACCCCGGGTTTATTGTCACATCCAGGAAATCCGGGGCTGCCATAAAAGCTTCATGTTCCGCACCTGTGATTCGGGGGTGAAATTACGGGTAGCCATCTGTGAATACCAGTATTGCCGACCTGCCTTCATCCCATGACCCGCTGCAGGTATTGCTCAACGATATCCTGCTTCAATATAGTGGCAGACAGGGCCGGGCGACATGCGACACGATATGACATTATTTTCATCCGACAGGGGTTCGATTCAGGAGCAGCAGGATTCACTGCCTGACACATTTATGGGTAACACCGCCGGAACAGGAATTTGAAGGGCGCTCCCGTCCGCGTGTAGTGCAGATATCTTCCGTCAGGCGTCAGCATTACGGGGATCGCCGTTGCTTCGCCCAAAAATTCAAGGATCGTATCACGGACGGATCAGGTAGTTCGCGCAGTTAGAAATGGCGGGCAAGGTACCGCTGCCGGATGTGCACTGCAGGCGGCTGCTGGATGACCTGATATGGTTTGAAGATGTCGATGGCAACGTGCATGCACATTGACCATCGACTGTCTTGTTGATTAAACGCGGTACTAAACCTACCTTGCCGCACCTTCGAGCTGATTGAGACGCTCTTTCAATTGCTTGATATCTGCGTCATTCGATCCGGCGCCAGGGGCGCCGTATGGAGAAGCGCCGCCGTAGCCAGGGCCACCGCCATAACCGGGAGCACCGCCATAACCATAGCCGGGGCCGCCGCCATAACCGGGACCACCGCCATAGCCGGGGCCGCCGCCGTAGCCGGGACCACCGCCGTAGCCGGGGCCGCCGCCATAACCGGGGCCGCCGCCATAACCGGGGCCGCCGCCATAACCGGGGCCGCCGCCATAACCGGGACCACCGCCGTAGCCGGGACCGCCGTCATAACCGCCACGATAATCATCGTAGCGATCATTGTCATTATTACCGCCCGTCCATTTGGACGGATTCATCATATTGCCCATGTCAAATGCATAGGCCGGGCTGGCAAGCAGTAAACTGGCTGCCGTTATCACTACTCCGAATTTTATTTCCCTGTTTTGCATTAAGTGTGTTCCTTTGAAAATTGAATGTAACCGCCTCCGGGTACCGATACAGCTGGCCTGTCCTCCGAATAACCCTTATCCCCGGGCCGGTCACGGCGTCAAATAGATATTATTTGACGGGTTGGACTGCGCGGGGCGGGGACTCTGGCGGGTTGTAACACCAGTAAATCTGCAGATGGTTGCCTGCTTGGCGAATGGGGGAAGGGCGAGGTACGCGCTTGATCATCCCCCCTGTTCGTGTCGGTTCGCAGCTCGCATTCCCGCTGCTGCTGAACCGGCCATCGTTCCCGGGTTGCCCCGTTCCCGAATCAATTATTAGACACCCCTGGAGTCCGGTGGTTCATATTTACAAGGCATACCGGCATTGACTCAGCCGGTTTTACTGCAAGAAACCCTGAACAGATAGTCCCCCCGGTGAAGGCCGGGGCCATGCCGTGGAGCTTCTGGAAGATTTACGGAAAAGTGGACGGATTTATTTTTCCTCACCGGGAAAGCGCAGCCTGGTATCATCGCAGTGCGGCGACGGAATACGGGAAACACCGGTCCCGCCAGCTTCCTGCTGGCAAGCGATGCATTGCCGCCATACCAGCCAGGGTTTAGATACGATGGCAAAGAAAGCGGAGACTGCAACGACGTCGCGCTGGTCGGGCAGGGTGACGCGTGACAGCCATGCGCTGGACCTGGAAGAGGGGGTATTCACCTGGCATGATCCGCAGCGGATTGCCGCATCGCTGCAGCAATCCGCAGAGGCCAGTCACCGGCGCAAGTCACCGCCGTTTCGCTCCGCCATGTCGATGCTGGTGTTCTATATCAACCGTGCGGGCAGGAATCTCGACCGGGACCGGCTGCGCATCCTGGAACAGGCCAAGGAAGAACTGCGCCGGCTGTACGGCAGGCAAGGCCGTCGCAGTTAAGCCAGCGTGCCTGATTGTCACGCGCGCCGGACTTCGCGTGCGCGTGTCCTGCTGCAAGCGGTTTCCCGCATGTCTGATGTTGCCCGGGACCCGGCGATGCGCACAGGGCAGGTGCGCCCGGCACGGGTTTGCACCGTGAGCAGGCGGCTTGTTGCGAATATTCGCCAGGCGGGTTTGTGCATGTAACTGGGAATCAATCACTTGCAGGGATATGACCGGTCGGCATGGATATTGCCAACAGTCAGAGGGGTCCAGGGAATTCAGTATTGCCCCGGGCAGGAAGAGATGGAAATGGGCAAGTGGATTTGCATCCTGTTTATATTTGCAGCGTGCGTACCCGCTGCGGTTGCTGCAGAACAAGGGTCGGACAGCGATGTGCTGGAACAGCAGTTGCTGCTGCTGGACAAAATCTCCTATCACCCCGGCCTGCTGCCCCTCGTAATGCAGAACATGGATTACCTCGATCTGACCCCGGAACAGGAAACAAGGCTGCGTGACTGGCGCCGGGATCATGCCCCGGCAATGCTGGAAAAAATGCGCGCGATCGTGCAGGGTCGCGTCGACTTCCTGGACCTGTCCCTTAGTCCTGACAGCACCGCGGAGGAGCTTGCCTCGCTGCAGCAACGGCTTTTCAGGCTGCAGGAGGACGTGCTGCGCTACAAGCTTCGGTGCAGGGAAAACATCCTGGAGAGCTTCACGGCGGAACAATGGGATGCCCTGCAGCTGATATTTACCGAGAGCCGGATGGCCGTGCTGGATTAGCCTGCATTCTGTGCCGGCCGGCTGCGCGCGCCCTTGCTGTTACCTCCCTGCAGTCCTGCGCCGGCATCCCGGATACCGTTGCAGTGCGCGGTCAGGATTCTTGCGTTACCGCAGTCGCCGTTTCCCCGTGAGCTATTGCGTGCGCCTGTCCCAGCAGCATATAGACGGCAGGTACCACGAACAGGGTGAACAGCGTCCCGATGCCCAGCCCGGTTGCGATCACCAGTCCGATGTGAAAGCGGCTGACGGCGCCCGGTCCGCTGGCAAGCAGCAGCGGTACCATGGCAACGATCATGGAGACGGTGGTCATGAGGATGGGACGCAGTCGGATGGTTGCCGCGCGTTCCACCGCGGCGCGCTTGTCCAGGCCTTCCTGCAGCTGCAGCTGGTTGGCGAATTCCACGATCAGGATGCCGTTTTTCGCGATCAGCCCGATCAGGGTGATCAGGCCCACCTGGGTGTAGATGTTCACCGTGGCGAAACCGAGGTACAGGAACGCCAGTGCGCCGGCGATCGACATCGGCACCGACACCAGGATGATGATCGGGTCGCGCCAGCTCTCGAACTGTGCCGCCAGCACCAGGTAGATCACCAGGATGGACATGAAGAAGGTGACAAGCAGGGCGCTGCCCTGCTGGGCGTACTGGCGCGATTCGCCGGCATAGTCCCAGGCGAAGCCGCGCGGGAACAGCGCGCGCGCCTCCGTCTCCAGGAAGTCCAGTGCATCGCCCAGGGTCATGCCGGGGGCGACCACGCCCTCAACGGTCAGCGCATTGAGCTGCTGGAACTGGGTGCGCTTGCTGGGTTCGACAGTCTCCTCAAACGAGACGATGGTGGAAAGCGGCACCAGTTCGCCGCTACCGGTGCGGATCTGGTAGTCGTCCAGCATGCCGCTGTCGAGGCGGTATTGCTGTGCAACCTGGGGGATTACCTTGTAGCTGCGGCCGCTGAGACTGAAGCGGTTTACGTAGTTGCCGCCCAGCAGCGTCGCCAGGTTGCTGCCCACGTCCTGCATGCTGATGCCGAGGTCGCCGGCGAGGTCGCGATCAATCACTACCGTGATCCGCGGGCGCGAATACTCGATGGACTTGCGCAGGAAGGCGAACTTGCCGCTCTGCATGCCGCGACCGATGAGTTCGTCAGCCAGTTCCACCAGCTGCGCATAGTCCCCGCCGGGCGAGGTGATGACGAACTGCAGCGGCAGGCCGCGCCCGGCGCCGGGCAGGCTGGGCCGCGGGAAGACCGCTGTCTGGAAGCCGGCGACGCGGTTCAGTCCCTGCTGCACCTCGGGCAGGACCACCATCTGGGAGCGTTCCCGCTGTGACGGTGGTGGCATCTTGAAACCACCGAACACGGTGCGGTTGTCACCGCCGAAACCCAGCAGGAAGAAACTTTCATGGTACTCGGGAACCGCCTCGAACCGCTCGACGATCTGCCGGGTGTAGGCCTCGTTGTAGTCCAGCGTGGCGGTCTGCGGACCAAGCGCCTGGAAGAACAGGATGCTCTGGTCCTCGGTCGGTGCCAGTTCGTTCTGGCTGGCGCTGAACAGGAAATAGATACTGCCGAGGATGACGGCCGCAAACAGCAGCGTTGCCGGCAGCGACTCCAGCGTGAAGTGCAGGGCGTTGCGGTAGGCGCCGGAGAGCCGGGTGAAGAAGTGCTCGACGGTCTGCTCGAAGCGGCCCTGCTCTCCTGAGGCCTTCAGTACCTTGCCGGACAGCATTGGCGACAGCGTCAGTGCCACGATACCGGAGATCAGCACGGCACCCGCCAGGGTGAAGGCAAACTCGGTGAACAGGGTACCTACCAGCCCGCCCATGAAGCCGATCGGCGCGTATACCGCGACCAGTGTCGTGGTCATGGCGATGATCGGCAGGGCGAGTTCACGCGCGCCCTTGATCGCGGCTGTTGTGCGGTCCTCGCCGTTTTCAATGTGGCGGTGGACGTTTTCCACGACCACGATGGCATCGTCCACCACCAGTCCAATGGCCAGCACGACCGACAACAGCGTCAGCAGGTTGATCGAAAAGCCCATCAGCAGCATCAGGAATGCACCGCCGACCAGCGACAGCGGAACCGCCACGGCCGGCACCAGCGCCGCGCGCATGGAACCGAGCGACAGGAAGATCACCACCAGCACGATCATGACCGCCTCCGCCAGGGTGGTGAACACCTCGTGGATGGAGTCGTTGATGTAGACGCTGGCATCGTAGGGGATGTGTGCGTCCAGCCCCGGCGGCAGCTGGCTGCGGATTTCGTCCAGGGTGGTGTGAACGCGTTCCGCCACGTCCAGCGGGTTGGCGCCTGGCGCCGGTTCGATGCCGATGTAGATCGCGGTCTTGCCCTTGTACCAGCTGGTGGAATCGTAGTCCTCGGACCCCATGCGCGCATCGGCGACATCGCTGATGCGCACCAGCACATCACCGTCGTCGCGCACCACCAGGCGTTCGAAGTCCCGCTCGCTGGCGATGTCTGTGGTGGCGCCCAGATCGATGGTGACGTAGGTGCCGCGGGTTTCACCGACTCCCGCGAGGTAGTTGTTTGCCAGCAGTGCCGCGCGCACGTCGGCGGCGGTGACGCCGAGCGCGGCCATGCGCTCGGGGTGCAGCCAGATGCGCATGGCGAAGGTCTTGTTGCCGATGAGCCCCGCCTTGGCGACGCCGGGCACGGCCTGCAGGCGTGGCTGCGCCACCCTGAGGAGGTAGTCGGTTATCTGCGAGGGAGACATCGCGACGCTGTAGAAGGCGAGATACATCAGCGCCGTGGTGTCACCCGTGGTGGAATCGATCACCGGGTCATCCGCCTCCGCCGGCAGCACGTTGCGCTGGCTGGCGACCTTGGCCTGGATCTCCGCGACCGCGGCATTGGCGTCGTGGTTGAGCACCATGTTCGCCTCGATGACCGAGCGGCCCTGGGTGCTGGTAGAGACCAGAAAGTCGATGCCGTCCGCCTCGGCGATCGCCTGCTGCAGGGGGGTGGTGATGAATCCCTTCACCAGGTCGGCGCTGGCGCCCGGGTAGGTCGTGGTGACGGTGACCACCGTGTTCTGCGTTTCCGGGAACTGGCGCACTTCCAGGGCGGCGATGGCGCGCAGCCCGACGACCAGGATCAGCAGGCTGACGACGCTGGCCAGTACCGGCCGCTGGATAAACAGGTCGGTGAATTTCATGAACCGCCCGCGCTGCCGTCGAGCTGCAAGCTGTCATCGATGCTGATCGCCATGCCGTTGCGCAGCTTGAGCTGTCCGGCGCTCACCACGCGCTCGCCGGCCTGCAGTCCGCTGCTGATCTCTATTTGGCCATCACGCACGGTGCCGGTCTGCACCTGGCGGTAATCCACCACCAGTCCGGCGTCGCCCGGCTGCACCACGTAGACGGCGTTACCGTAGGGGTTGTACATGATGGCGGTCTGCGGCACGGTCACCACGTTGCTGCGTACGGGCAGCAGCAGGTGCACCTCGGCGAACATGCCCGGACGCAGCAGCAGCTTCCGGTTGGCAAGGGTGGCGCGGATGCGGACGCTGCGGGTATTGCTGTCGATGCGTGGATCGATGGCGCTGATCACGCCCTCGAAGAGTTCTCCGGGCCAGGCCTTTGCCTGAATGCTGACCTGCTGGCCAGGCGTGATCGAGGACTGGTAGCGCTCCGGCAGCGAGAAGTCCGCATAGATCGGGTCCAGTTGCTGCAGCGACACGATCTGGTCGCCGGGTTCCAGGTAGGCGCCCACGTCCACCTGGCGGATGCCGAGAATGCCGGGGAAGGGTGCGCGTATGGCCTTTTTCTCCAGCAGCGCCCGTTTGGCGGCGAGGTCGGCCTGCGTTTTCTGCAGGTTGGCCCGGGTGCGGTCATAGTCGGCCTGGGAGCCCAGCTTGTTGTTCAGCAGTTGTGCGGCGCGTTCGAATTCCAGTTTGCCGAGCCCCGCCTCGGCGATCAGGCCCTGCACCTCCGCCTGCTCGATACTGTCATCGAGCTGCAGCAGCAGTGCGTTGGCCTCAACCGGCTCGCCGGACTCGACGTGGATTTCGCGAACCTTGCCGGCGACCTCCGCGGATACGAACACGCCCTGGGTGGCGACCAGTGTGCCGGTCGCCTCCAGGAAGGGCTGCCACTCGGTCTCTGTGGCGGTCGCCACGGCCACGGTTGTCGGCGGCGGCGTCATGGCATTCATGGCGGCCATCTGCCGCGACTGGCAGGACTTGATGGCGAACATGCCGGCGAACAGCAGGCCAAGAATCAGGATGACAGCAAACAGGCGGGTGCGCATGCAACGATCCAGGTAGCAGGTTTAGAGGCATTCTAGCAGATGACCCCGCACAAACAGCAAACCTGCGGCAGCGCAAAAACCGGGGCAGATTCATCGCCGAGGTCCTCCAGCCCGCCGGGATTAACGGGCAGCCAGCCACGGCGTGATGGTTTTGTTTGCAGTGCCACTCCCGGTTCGGGACAATGCCGCGAACCGATGCACCAGGAGCCTGTCGGACTTAGGGGTTCGTTGCGAGGCGGATGGGAGAGTGAGAACAAATTGTCACGATTTCGAGGCGCATAGTGGATCCTGCGCAACGAGAAATCGGGGCGATTTGGGCCGCTCTCCCATCGCCGCAGTAGAATCATCCTAAGTCCGACAGGCTCCTGGGCCGGCAGCAACCATGCTGCATTACAGTTGCCGGTTGATTGCATGGTCCGAGGGGTCTTGCGGGGGAGATTATGAGTAAAACCTGGCTGCTGGTCTATACCGTCGTGTTCGTCTGGTCGGGCATTCAGCCGGCGGATTTTTTTACCTGGGTGCTGGAAGTCTTCCCGGCGGTTATCGGGCTGGTCGTGATGCTGGCGACACGCCGGACGTTCCCGCTAACCCCGCTGGTCTACTGGCTGATATTGCTGCACTGCATCGTGCTCATGGTCGGTGGGCACTATACCTACGCCGAGGTGCCGCTGTTCGACTGGATCCGGGATGTGTTCGGAATGGAGCGCAACAACTATGACAAGGTCGGTCACCTCGTGCAGGGCTTCGTGCCGGCACTGGTTGCGCGGGAGCTGCTGATCCGCAAGGCGGTGGTGCGCGGCCGCGGCTGGCTGAATTTTGTGGTGGTGTGTTTCTGCCTCGCGCTGAGTGCCTTTTACGAACTGGTTGAATGGGCCGTGGCTGTGGCGGTCGGGGTCTCCGCGGAGGCATTCCTGGGTACCCAGGGCTATAGCTGGGATACCCAGTCCGACATGGCCTATGCCCTGGCCGGCAGCGTGCTCGCGCTGCTCCTGCTGGGTCGTTATCATGACCGCCAGTTACTGCGAGGCGGCTTTGCCGGCCGCACGGACCAGTCGCGAGACAAGTGATGCGAAATCTCTCCTGCACCAGGCCGGGCGGTTTCCCCGGCTGAACCTGTACGGCGGAGTTGCGGCAGGCAGATTGTGACGGGCGGGTTGCCGGTTCTGTATTCCTTCCGCCGCTGTCCCTTCGCGATTCGTGCGCGCATGACGCTGCGCTACAGCGGTGTACGGGTCGAACTGCGTGAGGTCATCCTGCGGGACATGCCGCGCGAACTGCTGGCCTGTTCGCCGAAGGCGACGGTCCCGGTACTGGTGCTGCCGGACGGTACCGTGCTCGAGGAAAGCCGCGACATCATGGACTGGGCGCTGGCGCAGTACGATCCCGACCGCTGGCGCCCGCAACCGGGCAGCCCCGCTGCTGCCGCGGCGCGGCACCTGATCGATGCCAACGATCTCGATTTCAAGCCGCTGCTGGACCGCTACAAGTACGCCGAACGTTACCCGCAGCACCCGGCAGCCTGCTACCGCGCACAGTGTGAGCACTTCCTTGACGACCTGGAGCAGCGGCTCATACACCACGCCTGGCTGCCGGGCGAGCGCATGGGAATCGCGGATGTTGCCATCTTTCCGTTCATTCGCCAGTTCGCCTTCGTGGATCGGGCCTGGTTCGATGCAAGCCATCTGGTAAACCTGCGCAACTGGCTGGATGGCATGCTGCAGGCGGAGCTGTTTACCGCTGTCATGAACAGGTACCCGCAATGGCGGCACGGCGATCCTGTGACCCGGTTCCCGTGACGCCGGCAGCAGGCGCGGTGCCTGCTTTGCAGTGAACCTGCTGTACGGATTCTGTACCATTGGGCCCGGGGCACGGACCGTGCGGACTGGTTGAGGCGACAGGGAGAAGGACATGAAGAAGGTATTGATCGGCGTGGGAGTCCTGGTTGTCGTGCTGGGCATTGTGTTGTGGCGCGTGTATGCCAATCTCGACAAGATTGTCGCGAGTGTCATTGAGGATGCAGGCACCGAGGTGACGCAGACCGCGGTCCGGGTCGGCGGCGTCGATCTCGACCTGCTGCATGGCAAGGCGGCTCTGTCACAGTTGTCCGTGGCCAACCCGGCCGGGTACGGCAGCCCGGAAATCTTCTCTCTCGAGATTGTCTCGGTCATGATCGACGTCGAGTCGGTCAGCAGCAACCCGGTTATTATCGACGAGATCGTGGTCAGGCAGCCGCGTGTGGCCTATGAAATCAACCGGCAGGGGACATCCAACCTGGATGTCCTGAAGAAAAACATGGCAGGCTATGCCGCCTCGCGCAATACCGGGACCGGTGCTGCAGAGAAGGAGCAGGAACCCGACGGGCAGGAGGGCCAGGAGTTCAAGCTGATTATCAGGGAGCTGCGTTTCGAGGGTGGCGAGCTGACCGCCTCCAGCGCACTGCGGCCGGACAAGCCGGTCAAGGCCAGGCTGCCGGCGTTTAGCATGAGCAATATCGGCCAGGCCAGCGGCGGCGCGACCAGCAGCCAGATCGCGAAGGAAGTGCTCGACCGGCTTGTCAGGCAGGCAGCTGATGCCGCCAGCAAGGCCGGTGCGGACAGGCTGACAGATGAACTCCGGGAAAAGGCCAGTGAAAAGCTCGGCGACAAGGTTGGCGGGGCGCTGAAGGGCCTGCTGGGTGACTAGCAGGCGCCGCTTTGCCCGGGGGTTGAGCAGGGGTGCGGTAACTCCCGGCCTGCTGCTCCTGCTTTGCTGCCTGTCGCCGGTCATGCCTGTCGCTGCCGGCCGGGATCTGCAGGAAGCGCCGCTGCCCGCGGGAGAACTGGATCGCGCCTTCGAGGTCGAGGTTTATCAGCTCCTGCAACAGCGCCCCGGGAGTGATGCGGCCCGCATTACCCGCATCGGCAACACCCTGCTGCTGACCGGCTAGGTGCGCGGCGGCATGGCGGCGCAAACCCTGTTCTCCATTATCGAGTCGCCCATGCACCCGGATTTCTCTGCGCTGTACCGGCGTCTGGGGATCGACGAGGTGCGCTTGCCCTCGATGCGCAAGGCCATCAGTGCACTGAAAACCCGCGTGCCGGATATCGTGGTCGCCGAGTTTTTCTACGGCTACGGCAACAACTATGCCGGCGTGAATGTGTGTAACCTGGACGTGTTTCTCTACAGTCTGCAGAGATATACCAGACAGGCACGCATCATCGTTCTGGTGGACGTGCGCGAGGCCGGGTATGTCGACAGGCTGGCCGCCCTGTTCCCGCTGCATGCGGTGCTGCGGCATCCTGTCAGCGCCGGCGATATCGAACCCTGTCTGGACACATGACCCGCCTGCGGCTGTTCCGGCGCATCAATACACTCGTCTTTTACGGCAGTTGCCTGCTGTTGCTGGTTTCCTGCTGGCACCGCAATGATTTCCCGGCGGCAATGTCCGTGCTGTCCGGGTTATTGCAGGACCCGCAGCAACGCCCGGTGGATGCAGCCGCCTTCAGCGTCGCACGTGATGGCGTGACTTACCGGGTGGAACCCCGCTACGAATACGAGTTGCAGGGGCTGGTGGTGTCCTACGCCCTGCACAATCCCCGCTACAGCCTGCACCGTTTATGGAGTGATTCGCTGAATGTCGCGGATCTGTGCGTTGTCTGGCGCGACAACGTCAGGGCGCAGGAGCTGAACCGTTTCAGCTTCTGGAACGGCGAGTTTACCTGCAATTACAGCACCGCAGACGCGGCCGCCTGGGAACGCTTTCGCACCGACCAGATCTCCAATAACCATCTGCTGGCAGACAATGACTACCTGCGCAGGCAAATCGACAAGGTCCGTATCGGCGACCAGATCCGGGTGCGCGGCTTGCTTGCAAATTACAGCAACGATCAGGGCTTTTCCCGCGGCACCAGTATCACCCGGGACGATCGCGGTAACGGCGCCTGCGAAACCATCTACGTCCGGGAATTCAGCATACTGCAGTCGATGCAGAACGGCTGGCGTCTGTTGCTGACTTGCGCCCTGCTGGGCTTTTCCGCAAGTGCCGTGGTCTGGGTCGTCGCGGTGATGCGGGGGGTATTCTAGTATTTATGTTTAACCGACGCCTGGAAGTCTGGCTGACTGTGAGTGTTCTCCATAGCCACGGAATCCACCGAAGAACACGGAAAAGTTTCTGATGGGTGCTATTTCTTTCCGTGTTTTTCCGTGGATTCCGTGGTCACAATGTTTTTCATCTTGCAGGTTGAAAAAACACTGGCAACCCCGGCATGCGCGGTGCCGGCTACGATACGGTAAGATAGCCTGATGAAAGCGATGCTACTGGCGGCAGGGCGTGGGGAGCGCATGCGGCCCCTGACGGACACCACCCCCAAGCCGCTGCTGCGTATCGGCGGTCAGACCATGATCGAGCGGCACATCCGCGCGCTGGCGCGTGCCGGGATCACCGAGCTGGTCATCAATCATGCCCATCTCGGGGCACAGCTTGTCGCGGCCATGGGCAACGGCCATGCCTACGGTGTCAACATTGACTGGTCTGCGGAAGCCGGTAGCGCACTGGACACCGGCGGCGGCATTTTCAATGCCTTGCCCTTGCTCGGGAATGCCCCGTTCCTGGTCGTGAATGCCGATATCTGGACGGACTTCCCGTTTGCCACACTCCCTGTGGAGATCGATGCTCTGGCACACCTGGTCATGGTAGACAATCCGGCACACAATGATGACGGGGATTTCTCGCTTTCCGCCGGTTACCTGTCACAGCGCGGGCCTGCCATGCTGACTTTCAGCGGCATCGGGGTGTACCGCCCGGCACTGTTCGCCGGCTGCAGCCCCGGCGCTTTCCCGCTGGCGCCCCTGTTGCGCCGGGCGATGGATGCGAAGCAGGTCAGCGGCGAGTACTACCGTGGCAAGTGGTTTGATATCGGTACCCCGGAGCGACTGGAGGCGGTGAATCGCGTGGTCATCAACAGTCAGTAGGCCATCCGGGCAGGGCCCTTCGTGCACGCAGTGCAGGCAAACTTCGACTACGGACAGGCAGTCATGGGACAGGAAATAGAAGCAGCAAGGTTCTCGCGGGCTGACTTCGTCGCCTATGCCGGTCGCCTGCGCGCCGAGACCGAACTGCTGGGTGAATGGTTCCGGGACGCGGTCTTCTCGGTGCGCGACCGCATGGGTGGTTTCGAGCTGGAGGCATGGCTGGTCGACGACGCGGCGCGCCCCGCGCCCGTAAACGAGGTGTTCCTGCGCCGGCTGGGCAACCCCATGGTGGTGCCGGAGCTGGCGCGCTTCAATGTGGAGCTGAACGATCATCCGCAGCACCTCTGGGGTTCGGCACTGAGCCGCTTCGAGGCCAGCCTTGGTGCAACCTGGCGGCAGTGCACGCGGGTTGCCGAAGGCATGCAGGCGCATCTGATGATGATCGGCATTCTGCCCACGGTGCAGGAGTCGGAGCTGTCGCCGGCGAACATGTCCGACCTGAAGCGCTACCGCGCGCTTAACGAGCAGGTGCTGCGCCTGCGTGAAGGCCGGCCGCTGGAACTGGATATCAATGGCCGCGAACACCTCCGCACACAGCAACAGAGCGTCATGCTGGAAGCTGCCACCACCTCATTCCAGCTGCACCTCAAGGTGCACCCCGACATGGCTGCCCGGGCCTACAACGCTTCGATCATGCTGGCAGCACCCATGGTCGCCGTGTCCTCGAATTCGCCTTACCTGTTCGGACACGACCTGTGGAGCGAGACCCGCATACCGCTGTTCGAACAGTCGGTCGCGGTGGGCGGTATCGCCGGCGCGAGCCAGGGGCCGTTGCGGCGGGTCACCTTCGGCTCCGGCTATGCGCGTGAGTCCATTCTCGAATGTTTCGTGGAGAACGAGCAGCACTACCCCGTGCTGCTGCCAATGCTGTTCAGCGATGGCGTGGAGCGCATGTCGCACCTGCGCCTGCATAACGGTACCATCTGGCGCTGGAACCGGCCGCTGATCGGTTTCGATTATGACGGCATACCGCACCTGCGCATAGAACACCGTGTCGTCCCGGGCGGGCCCACCATTGCTGACGTGATTGCCAATGCCGCCCTGTTCTTCGGCCTGATGCAGTCGCTCATGTCGCAGGAAGGCCCGCCGGAACACGAACTGGCGTTTGCCTCCGCGCGTGATAATTTCTATGCAGCCGCACACCAGGGGCTGGATGCACATGTGGCCTGGCTGGATGGACGTCGCGGCAGTGTCCAGGCATTGCTCGCGGAGCAGCTGCTGCCGCAGGCGCGCGCGGGGCTGGCATCACTGGAAATCGATGCGGCCGACATCGAACGCTATCTCGGCATTATCGAGGCGCGTGTGCGCAGCGGGCAGACCGGTTCGGCCTGGCAGCGTGCATGGGTGGCGCGGCACGGACGTGACATGCCGGCACTGACCCATGCATACCGGCAGCACCAGGACAGGCAGGCACCGGTGCACGAGTGGAACCTGGAATGACTCTGGCTGTAATCGACCTGCCGTGGCAGGAAGCGATGCTGGTGACTGCAGAGCGATGGCAAGAGAGACACCATGCTGAATGAAACCGACACGCTGCCCGACGGACTGCTGGATATTGCAGCCGACGGGCTGGCTGAACTGCTGGGCGCACCGACCCTGATTCATCTGCCGGGGCGCCGTCCCGAACCGCTGTTCGTCAGCGTCCTGAGCCACGGCAACGAAACGACCGGTTTTCATGCAATCCAGTCCCTGCTGCAAAAGTACCGGGACCAGGAACTGCCGCGTGCGCTGGCGCTGTTTATAGGCAACGTGGATGCGGCGCGCATGGGGCAGCGTTTCCTGGACGGTCAGCCGGATTACAACCGCATCTGGCCCGGTACCTTGCATCAGGAGTCCGAAGAAACCCGCATGCTGCAGCGGGTGGTCGACAGCATGCGTGCCCGCGGGGCCTTTGCAAGTATCGATATCCACAACAACACCGGCATCAATCCGCACTATGCCTGCATCAACCGGATTGACAACCGGTTCCTGTACCTGGCCTCGCTGTTCAGCCGCACGCTGGTGTATTTCATTCGCCCCCTGGGCGTGCAGTCCATGGCCATGTCACATGTATGCCCCGCCGTGACTATCGAGTGCGGCAAGCCGAGTCATGAATACGGTATGGCGCATGCGCGCGACTACGTCGATGCCTGCCTGCATCTGCAGGCAATTCCTGACCACCCCGTGGCGTCGCAGGATGTCGATCTGTTTCATACCGTCGCCACAGTGAAAATACCGGAGCAGGTCAGCTTCGGCTTCGATGATGCCGCGGGTGACCTGCGCCTGCTTGCGAACATCGATCACCTCAATTTCCGGGAATTGCCGGCAGGCACCCAGTTGGGCTGGCTGCGGGACGGGGACGTGCTGCAGCTGGACGTGCGCGACGACAATGACAGGGATGTCCAGGACCGCTACTTTACCGTATCAGAAGGCCGCGTGGTCACTGCACGGCCATTCATGCCGTCGATGTTCACCCTTGACGAGCGCATCATTCGGCAGGACTGCCTGGGGTATCTCATGGAGCGGCTGTTGCCGAAATAGCACGTGATCGCCATTCGAGGGGACTGGCCTGCATGAAGTCGCCGCCACGACTGCTGCTCGCTGTTTCCGGGCATGGCTACGGTCACCTGGCGCAGTGCGCCCCGGTCATCAATGCCCTGTGGGATATCATCCCTGACCTGCACCTCGCGGTTTGCGGCACCCTGCCGCGCAACGTGGTCGCGGAGCGGCTCGATCACGCGTTTACCTTTTTACCGGTGGAACTGGACCCGGTGCTGTGCATGCACAATGCCTGGGAAATCGATGTACCTGCATCGCGCAGGGTGTACCGCGATTTTCACCGCAGCCGGCGGGCCGGACTGCGGCATGACAGGGATTTGCTGGCGACGCTTGCTCCCGACCTGGTGCTGGCGGATATCCCCTGGCGCATGCTGCAGGCGGCGCGCGAGCGCGACATCCCGGTGGTCGCCCTGGGTTCGCTCAACTGGGCCGCGATCTATGCCGCCTGCTGCGGGGAGGGGGATGTGGATACACCCATGCTGGAGGAGATGCTGGCAGCTTATCGTGCGGCGAGCGTGTTTCTGGCGCCCGAGCCGGCACTGCCGATGCCGGAGCTGGACAACTACCGGGCAATCGGCCCGATTGCACGGCACGGCAGGCAGCGCAGGGAGGCATTGCTGGCCCGCTTGAATCTCCCGGAAAGTGCGCGGCTCGTCCTGGTCGCACTGGGCGGCATCCCGACCGGGCTGCCGCTGGCAAGCTGGCCGCGCCGGGAAGGTCTGGTCTGGCTGAATGCGGGAGTGGCCGGTGGCGCAGGGGCTGGCATGATCGACATCGCCGCCACCGGCATGGGGTTCATCGATGTGCTTGCCTCCTGCGATGCCGTCCTGACAAAACCGGGCTACGGCACCTATGCCGAGGCGGTGTGCAACGGCGTTCCGCTCCTGACCCTGGCGCGGCCCGACTGGCCCGAGACGGAATATCTCAATGCCTGGGCGAGGCGCCATGGCCGGCTGGAGGAAATCAGTGCCAGCCAGTTCGAATCCGGGTGCTTCGTGGAACCGCTGGAGAGTCTCTGGAATCGCCCGGCAAGACCGCCGATCGAGGCAACCGGAGTCGAACAGGCGGTTGCCGTGATTGCATCCTTTTTGGTGCTGGTCTGAAGGTCCGGGAAGCTCCCGCTATTGTACCAAGGTACGATGCAACCAATTCCGGATTGGACTAAGTTGCAATCATGAATAGGCGGGTGCAATATCAACGTGTATAAAAAAATAATTGTTACAACGGGGATGTCAAAATGAACAAGACTATATTCAACACAATTGCTGTGTGTATTATCGTAATCGGGTATATGCAACCGGCCGAAGCCACTGTCATTAGGAATGTGATATCAAATCCCCTTCTGGGGACCTGGACACAAACACTCAAGGCGCGTGACCTCGACGGCGATCTCACGACGGCCGAAGCCTATTACGACACCGATCTGGGTATCACCTGGCTGGCGGATGCCGACCTTGCGGCCACCGAAACCTTTGGTTTGTCGGGCATCAACCCTTACCCCCAGAATCCGTCCTATGCAAAAGCGGGCGCAATGACGCAGGTGACGGCGTTCGCCTGGATTGCGGCCATGAACGCCTATAATAACGATGCCGGCTACCTGGGGATCACCGGCTGGCGCATGCCGGATTTTGTGGATCTCGGACCGGATGAAGGTTGCAATGCGACAGGTCCTGCCGATTGCGGCTATAACGTTGACACCGCCTCGGGCGAACTGGCCCACATGCTCTATGACACGCTGGGTAACCTATCCTTTGCTGACACGGGAGATGGAAATACCTCCGGCGTCAGGAATACCGGCTACTTCTACAACCTCGTGTTCGAACCCTACTGGTACCAGGATGTTTACACCCTCGATCCTTCCCAAGGCTGGTTTCTCAATATGCATTACGGAGATCAGGGTACAACTCCAAATAACACTACTGCAAATCTTTTCGGTAGGTTCATTGTATGGGCTGTACACGACGGCGACATCGGCACGTCGCTGGTACCGGTCCCTGCTGCGCTCTGGCTGTTCGGTTCCGGGTTGCTTGGTTTGGTCGGGATCGCCAGAAGAAGAGTCAGCAGCTAGTCGCCTGTCCTGAAAACAGCTGCCCTATGGTAGCTGTGTGATGACGCTGCCGGGTTTGTCAAAATGTCCGCATCAGTCGATGCGGACATTTTCATGGGGTACCTCATATGCTCCAGTCGACCGGGCTTGCGGTTGCCTGCGATAAAGCGCACCTGCAAGCATCGACGTTCCGGCAATTTTCAATTGCATATCTTGTGACCGGCCCGCGGCCGGCTTGTGCCTGTAGTCGCGAGCCCTGGCGCAATATGCGGGGCTGGATGACAACCGTAGCCAAAGATCAACCTGCCATGAATTTGCCGGATTCAAGCGAGGCGAAGTCCCTGGCGAAGGGCCGCAGGCCCTGACTATCCAGCCAAACTGCACATGTAAGGGTAGCTCGATCAGGTTTGTGAGCGCCGTCGACTTGAGAAAGACGGTTTTCGCAAGCTGGAACCGCCGTTGCCTTACCCCCCTCGTAATCGGGAGCTTGTCATGTCAGTGTTTTTTCAAACGAGAGGACGCCGAAAAAGAGCAGGCGATGTAGCGCTACATGGATCAACCGGATTCTGCAGGAGGCGGTAACCGGTCTTTCAGTGGCGGCCGTCCAGCCAATCCGTTACTGCTGTTTTTTGATAACCGGTCAGTTTACATTGCGTCTTCTGGCAACCCCGATGAGTCCCAGCAGGCCGGAAACGAAGAGCCAGGCGGCAGCGGGGATAGGCACAATCGCGGCGCCGACATCGCCATCATGCACCAGCCAGGCATAGAAGGTGGACGTCTGTAGGTTACTACCCTGGAAGCCGCCGATAAAGTTGAAATCCCAGGCGCTCGATGTCAATGCGTATCGTGCGCCGGACCAGTACAGGTCTGCGTGCAGATTGCTGAACGGCCCCGTGTTGACCAGACCGTAGCCGGCCTGCGTATTGCCTGACAGGTCAAGTCGCCCCAGGTTGCCCAGTGTGTTGTAGAACATGTAGGCCAGTTCACTGCCGGTACTGCCCGGGTAGGCCGAGCCGGGTGCGCTGATGTTGAAACCATTGTCGGTCGAGCCGTCATTGCTCTGGGCGTAATCAATTGCCACGCCGTCCACGGGACCCGTTTGCGGCAGCCGCCAGCCCATAATCCCATCGATCGTGAGCCCTGCCGCCCAGGTGTTGGCTCCGGTCCAGGCCAGCTTGCCGTCCTGATCAAACCCGGAGGTTCGGGCATAATCCGCGTCCGCCAGCCAGGTAATCTTCAGAACAGTGTCGTACCAGCCCTCGATGGTATTGATATTGTTATCAAAATCGCGCGCCAGCAGTGCGGCATGGACGGCGGTGGTGGAGAGTGCATTGAAAAGGAGTAATGATGTGGCCAGCGCCAGGATCAGTTGGGATTTCTTCATGTGATGTCACCGTAAATTCAGTAATTGTTTATTCAGCCAGAATCTTGTCGTTGATTCTTTGCTATAAGAAAATCCTAGCAGATTCAGGGCTACAGGCAAAATACGTCTAATTACGTATCCAACTTCCCCGCCTGCGCTTGCTGTTCAGCGACCGGCAGGGCGCGCCAGGATCATGAAGTCGTAGGGTTCCATTTCCAGGGTGTGGGCGGCAATGATCGTGCGGCCGGCAACCAGGTCGACGACGCTCTTGCGCAGGCCCAGCAGGCGCAGGTGCCGACCCTCGACCGGTTGCGGTGTTTCGCTGAAGTTGGCAAGCACCAGCACGCTGTAATCACCGTTGGTGCGGAAATAGGCGAATACGTGTGCATTGCCGGATTCCACGATTTCGGTTTCCGCCCGGTCCAGGGCCGGATTCTGCTGGCGAATCTGGATAAGCCGCAGCAGGTCCTGGTAAATGCGTCCCGGGATGGTGTCAGGCTCGCGCCGTGCCTCGGCGCGAGTCCAGTCAAAAGCAGCGCGGTGCAGCCAGCGTGAATCTCCGATCTTTTCCGCATTACTCTCATACCCGTAATCGTTGAGCATGCCGATCTCGTCCCCCAGGTAAATGAGGGGTATGCCGCCAATGGTGAGAATGATGCCATGGAGCAGGAGGATGCGCTGGATAGCGAGTTCGACCTTGTGGGCGTCGTTTTCAGCCAGCCCCTGTTCGAGACCCGTCAACGATGCGCAGGTCCCGGAGATACGCGCCTCGCCGGTTAACGGGTCCTCCTGAAAGGGCAGTCCGCACGCGAAACTGCCGGGGAAACGGCCGGTGAAAAAATCCGCCAGAAAGCGGCGGTGCGAAGCCGGATCGTTGCGGGTGTCCCGGAGATCATCATTGGAAAACGCGAAGCCGATGTCATCGTGGCAGCGCACATAGTTGACCCAGGCACAATTGCCCGGAATCGCGAAACGTCGCTGCATGCCGGTCTGCAGCAGGTCAACCTTGCGTGTTGCCAGGGAGTTCCACAACAGCGCCATCAGCTGCGGGTTATAGGACAACTGGCACTCGTTTTCATCGATGTACCTGCGCACTTCGTCCGGGTGTACGATGGCTTCGGACTTGAAGACCATGGCCGGGGCGGCGATCCGGACGAGGGCATTGAAGGCCTGAATGATGGTATGTGCCTCGGGCAGGTTCTGGCAGTCGCTTCCGAGCTGCTTCCAGACAAAGGCGACCGCATCCAGACGCAGGATCTCGACGCCCTGGTTGGCAAGGAACAGCATTTCCTCCAGCATGCGGTTGAAGACGACCGGGTTTTCGTAATTGAGATCCCACTGGTAATTGTGGAAGGTGGTCCATACCCAGCTCTTCAGCCGGTTGCGATAGGTGAAAGAACCCGGGTGCTCGTCCGGGAAGACGGGCATCATGGTTTTTTCATAGGCATCCGGAAGCGAGCGGTCGGGGAACAGGCGGTAGTAGCCCTGGTATTCCTCGTCTCCGTCCAGTGCCCGTCTTGCCCACTCGTGCTCGTCGGACGTGTGGTTGAAGACGAAGTCGAGGCACAGGGAGATGCCGTGATGGCGAAGTACCGAAGCCAGTTCGGCCAGTTGTTCCATGTCGCCCAGTTCCGTGTCGATCTCGCGGTAACTCGAAACCGCGTAGCCGCCGTCATTGTCGCCTTCCGGCACCTTGAAAACCGGCATCAGGTGCAGGTAATTGACGCCCAGTTCCGTGAGATAGGGGATGCGCTCGCGCATTCCCGCGAGATCATCCGCAAACAGGTCCACGTAGCACATGGCACCGATCATGCGCTGTGACTGGTACCACTGCGGGTCCGTTTCGCGCAGCGCATCGAGTGCCTTCAGCTCCTTGGGCCGCTCGATCCACATTGCGGTTGCTGCGGCAAGTATGCTTTCCAGGTGGTAGAAGAAATCGTAGTGACGCCCATAGAGCGCGTGCAGGCCGCTGAACAGGCGGGGGAAATGCTGTCGCAGGCGTATCAGGTAGCCTTCCCACTCGTCGCCGTCCACCCCGTTGGCAAAGCGCGCCTCGAGGCGTGGCAGGATGCGATTCAGCGAGGTCGTTGCGTGGGTTTTTTGCCAGGAGGTGTTTTGCATGGGTGTTGGCCGCTTGTCGCCGCATTATATACACATGCCGCTGTTGAGGGTATGCGCCGGCCGCGCCTGCAGACTGGCTTCCATCCCCCGGGGGCTGTATAAATAGGCGCAGTCATAAAACTTCACAATTGGCCAGAACAGGGAGTCAGCCTGATGCGCCGGCGTATTGCCTCAAAACTTTCAACGACCCTCGTTGTCGTCATGGCACTGGGTGGTGTCCTCATGGGTGTCGTGATCACGCAGACCGGCACCAGCCTGCTCATGGATGCATCAACAGCACGGCTGTCCCAGGAGAGCAAGGTTGTCACCATCCGCTTGCAGGATATATTCGAGACCATGCAGCGCGACGTGGAATTCCTCATGCGCAGTCCTGCGGTACGCCAGATCCTCAACCACAAGGCGGCAGGTGTTTCCCTGGAACAGGCAGAGGGGGAGTTGCAGGAGGTCTTTGCGGCCCTGCTGAATAATCATCCCTGGTACATCCAGGCACGCCTCATTGGCCTGGCCGACGGGGGCAGGGAAATGGTAAGGGTCGACCAGGTCAACGGGCAGATCCTGCGGGTAGCGAATGAAGATCTGCAACGCAAGGGTGAGCGGCAGTATTTCAAGGAAATCATGCAGCAGCCTCCGGGGAAGGTCTACATTTCCTCCTTCAACCTGAACCGTGAACACGGCGAGCTTTCCGAACCCTACCAGTCTGTCCTGCGAGTGGCGTTGCCGGTGATGCAGGCCGATGGCACGCGTTTCGGTGCCCTGGTCCTCAACGTGGACGCCCGGCGTGTGTTCGATGCCGCGCGCGACGTGGTCAGTCCGGGAGTGACCCTGTACGTTGCCAATGCGGATGGCTACTACCTTTACCACCCGGATCCGGCAAGGACGTTCGGTTTCGAACTGGCCACGCCATACCGCATACAGGACGACTTTCCGACTGCGGCGGAACTGCTGTCAGCGCTTGCCGGCGAGAGTCTCGGCGAGGTTCAGTCACCGGGTGCCGCGGAACCCGTTGTAGCGCACCTGAGCGTGCTGCCCCTGCTGCCGGACAGCGGCAGGGTACTGCTGCTGGCCCTGACGACGCCGCGCTCACTTATTGTCGGCGAGGTTAATGAAGCACGGCGGCAAAGCGCGACGCTGATACTGCCATTTCTGCTGGTTGGTTCTGCCCTGGTGGTCTGGATGGTACGGCTTTTTATCGCCCCTCTGGAACGGGTTACCCGCGAGGTGAGCCGCTTTGCACCCGGTATGCGACGCCAGCGCCTGCCGGAGGAAAACCGGCACGACGAGGTGGGGCTGCTGGCCCAGGCATTCTCACGCATGGCGGAGCGTATCGAGCGGCAGGTGAGCGAGCTAAAGGAACAGCGCAAGCGTTTCCAGAGTCTGTTCGAGACGGCTGCGGATGCCATCCTGATCATTGATCAGGATGGCACCATAGAGTACTGCAACGGTGCGACGGAGCGCCTGTTTGGTTATACAGCCGACGAGCTGCTGGCAGAGGATGTCAAGATGCTGATGCCGGATCCTGACAGGAGCCAGCATCGGGAATACATGCGCCGCTATCTCGATGGCGGCGCGCCGCATATTATTGGCATCGGGCGCGAAGTCACCGGTGTTTGCAAGGACGGGAAACCGCTGCGGCTTTATCTGTCAATCGGGGAGTTCACCCTGGAAGGTCGCCGCAAGTTCACCGGTATCCTCCACGATATCACTGCCGGCTGACTGCGTCTGCGCGGACTCACTCCCGGCGACCTTGCGCAGCCGCCTGCACAAGATTGCTTTCAGGTGTCGATGGTAGGTTCAATATCCACCGCGCAGCCCAGAGACCGGGCGATCAGGCAGCTGTCATGCGCCTGTTCCAGAATGCGCTCTGCCAGTGCGGCCGATGCCGCGGGAACCCGCAGCACGGGACGGACCACGATACGACGAAACCGGTAGCCACCCTTGTCCGCGTGTTCCAGGTCTCCAGTTGCGCTGGAGTGATAGGCGCTGATTTCCAGGTCGGACCGCCTCGCGAACAACAGGATGTAATTGGCCAGGCAGGCTTCTACCGTGGCCACGAGCAGATGCTCCGGACTGAAGCGGCCGGCGTCATGGGGTGAACCGACTGGCAGGGGTGGATGTCCCGCGATATTGGTATTGCCTGCCATTTCCGTTCCGGACCAGGAATAGCCGGTTTCGTATTGCATGGGGATCTCACTCATGAATTCTTCTCCCAGCTTGATCTGCAGGGAATTGTAGCGCTGTGCAGCCTGCTGGTGCATGCACACCCTGAAACCGGCTATAGGCGGGGAATGCGTAGCGGTGGAGACGCCTGCCGGATCAGTGCAAAACTCCGTAACTTCCAATTCTACGATATTTTCTATGTCAGGATTGATAAATGCGATTGGTCTCCCGGGTAAAATATAAGTATAAAGTAATTAACTGAAATTGCATGACCGGGAGTCTGTCATGGGTGACTTCGTTGATACCATGAAACTTGTCGAGAAGGCGAGGGAAGACATCTATTTCGCGAAAATCAATCGCGAATTGATTGAGGAACTGCACCGGCGCGCGGCTGCCGAGGTTACCGCAAGGCTGGCGAAGCAGGGAAACCCGGAAAGGAAAGACACGCCTTGCAGTCGTCAGTAATCTTCCAGGAAGTTTTCCTGGTACACGGGCCCGTGTACCCACAAACGACTTTCCCTGCCAGTTGCCGTCTGTCTCGGCACCGGCATATGCCAGACTGCAGAACGGGCCGCCGGCGGCAGTCAGGATTTCCCGCGATCCTGTCCCATCACGTCCTTTGCCTGCTGGTCTGCATGGTATGAAGAACGCACCATGGGGCCGCTGGCTACGTGCGTGAAACCCAGCTCGTAGCCGAACTCGCGAAGCTGCTCGAACTCATCCGGGTGTACATAGCGTACCAGCTGCAGGTGATGCACGCTGGGCTGCAGATACTGGCCCAGTGTCAGCATATCGCAGTCATGGGCGCGCAGGTCGCGCATGACTTGCTCGACCTCGCTAATCTCCTCCCCGATACCCAGCATCAGGCCGGACTTGGTGGGGACCCCGGGATGCAGCGCCTTGAAGCGCCGCAGCAGGTTCAGTGACCAGGCGTAGTCGGATCCGGGGCGGACTTTTTTATACAGCCCGGGCACGGTTTCCAGGTTGTGGTTGAAAACATCCGGCGGTGACTTGACGAGGATGTCCAGTGCACGGTCCATGCGGCCGCGGAAATCCGGCACCAGTACCTCGATGCGAATGCCCGGGTTGCGGGTGCGGATGGCGTCGATGCAGGCGCTGAAGTGAGCGGCGCCACCGTCCCGCAGGTCGTCGCGGTCAACCGAGGTGACGACCACATAAGTCAGCCCCATGGCCAGGATGGTGCGTGCCAGATTTCCAGGTTCCTCGCTATCCAGCGGATCGGGGCGGCCATGGGCCACGTCGCAGAACGGGCAGCGCCGGGTGCAAATGTCGCCCATGATCATGAAGGTCGCGGTGCCACCGGCGAAGCATTCACCGAGGTTGGGGCAGGACGCCTCCTCGCAGACGGTATGCAGGCGGTTTTCCCGCAGGATGTCCTTGAGGCGGCTGACGGCCGGGTCGGAGGGTGACCTGGCGCGTATCCACGCCGGCTTGCGCAGGGGCCGGGTGGTCGTCTCGATCTTCACCGGAATGCGGGCCGTCTTCGCGGCGCCGCGCTGTTTTCTTTCGGTTTCACTCATGATTCAGGATTGTCCAGCAGTCGTTGGAAATGTGCCTGGAACCGGCGTGTGATGGCATCCAGCGGTTCCGTGACCCCGAGATCGGCCAGCTGCGTCACTTGCAGGCCGGGATAGCCGCAGGGGTTGATCAGCGAGAAGGGTGTGAGGTCCATATCCACGTTCAGGCTGAGGCCATGAAAACAGCTCCCCCTGCGTACGCGCAATCCCAGGGCTGCGATTTTGCGATCATCCACGTACACTCCGGGTGCCTTGTCCCGGCGTCTGGCGACCAGGCCATGTCCGGCGAGCAGGTCGATGACCGCCTGTTCGAGGATACGCACCAGGGATTGTACACCGAGCTGGCGCCGGGTGAGATCCAGCAGGGTATAGACCACCAGCTGGCCAGGTCCGTGGTACGTGACCTGTCCGCCGCGGTCCACCTTGATGACCGGAATGTCGCCGGTGTTGTGGAGGTGCTCCTGCTTGCCGTTGCGTCCCAGGGTGAACACCGGGCTGTGTTGTAAAAACCAGAGCTCATCCGGCGTGTAGGGTGAGCGGGAATCCGTAAAGGACTGCATTTGCTGCCACGTCCGGGCATAGTCGACCTGCCCGAGATGCCGGATCAGTAACGGGGTGGCGGGGGGCGCCGGCTTCGGTACTGCTGACATAAGGGCTTGCTCAGAGAGCCATGATTACCTGTTCGCACTCGACCAGGTCCTGGTAAATGGCATCAAGTTGTTCGCGGCTGGTTGCCTTGACGACGACGGTGACAGACAGGTAATTGCCTTTTTTGCTGGCCCGGGTGTAGATCGCACCTTCCGACAGGTCCGGGGCATGCCTGCGGACGATTCCAACGACGACGCTGTCCAGTTCACAGTCGGCCTTGCCCATGGCCTTTATTGGGAATTCGCAGGGGAATATCAGGGCGCTTTCTTCAATATCGGTCATGGATTGGCAGTTACATGGGGTTCCAGTGCGATAGTCTAGCAATCAATCCGGGCGTACTCGATGACTTTCCGGTATGGCGACATCCCTGAAGGCCGGCGGCAGCTGTACGCCCTCAGGCAATGGCAGCTTGTCGATGACAACACCGCTGTAGTGCTCCGGCCTGGGGTGGCTTCCCGGTTTGTGGTCACCTGGCCGGTGTTTGCCGTGTCGGCGGTGATGGTAGTGCTGATAATAGGGATAGATGTACCCGCCGGGTTCGTTCTCATACACGATGACGGGCTGTTGCGCCGCGAGGGCCTCGGCCCGAACCCTGCCAGCTTCGGCTTCTGCCTGGAGCCGCTCGGCTATGAGCTTTTCGTTCAGCAATCGCCGGGTTTCCATGCGCTGGACCTGGTTGACCACGGAGTAGAAATCCCCATCCGCCGGCATGCCTGCAGCGGGCGGGGGCAGGTCCTCGATCAGGCCTGCGCCGAGGGACTCATCGGTCGGCGGTGTGTCGCTGAAGTGGGTGATTCCGCTGTCATCTACCCAGGTATACACAGGCCCGGCGGTGCTGCCTGAAAGTACCGCTAAAAGCACAATAAATGCCGGAATTTGCTGCAGTAGCTGCATGTTTTTATACCTCCTTTTATTCGACCGTGGCCCGGCGCGCGGGTTCCACCTTGATCTATGCTAGCCGAATACTGGCGGTCCCGGGCAGTAGCGCCCCAGGTATCTGATAACAATATATTTTCCCTGTAACCGGGCGCATCTTTCAGTGCGCCGAATCCGGCCGTTGCTCGCTGGCTGCAAAGCCCGGTTAATAAATATCAGGTTAGCTCATGCAACAGGACACGGGGCTGCAATGCCCCCGTTTCCGCCCTGGGACAGCAGCGGTGTTAAAGCCCTTTCCCGGAATGGCCGATACGAATTCCACAGTCCAGCCGGGATGATTTTCGGGGCAACGGAAAGGGGGCAAGGCGATGAGTGTAGTCACACATGACGCCGTACTGAAACGGAAGCCACGCAAGAAACGCCGCAAAGGGGAAGCCGCCCTGCGCAGTCTGCGCCGTGCACTGGCGCGGCGGAAGCTGGAGTTGATGCGTGAAGACGAGATCCTGCATGAGCAGATCTACGATGTCTTCGAGGAAGAAGCAAGCAACGAGGCCTGATGCACCCCGAAGCGGGTGCGCTGAATCAGGCAATCAATCCGGCCTGCTTTCCATGCGGGCCTTCGGCAAGTCAGCGGGGCATGCCGCATGACGGTGATTCGCATAGAATCACGCTATGCCACCTGCAACAATAACCCTGCAATGCGACGTCGCCGTCAAGGACATCCTGTGTCGGGCGATTCGCGAGTATGCCCATGCCGCTTACCCGGAAGGTGGCTCGGACTGCGCCCAGGTGGCGCGCTACACACTGCTGGAACTCGCGCAGCAGATCGATGCAGGGATCACGCCCGACCACCGGACGGTTGAGATCAGCAGGCGCCCCAGGGCCATGATCAAGGCCGCAATCGAGTACTTCTTCAATCGTCAGGATGCCGGGGCAGGCACCAGTTCAGTGCGGCAACGCGACCTGATGAACGGCATGCTGCGGGGTGTGGTGGTGACCCGGGATGAAATGGCGGCGGCGCTTGCCGCCGATCATGCCGCTTAGTTGTTGCCGGCTTCCTTGATCCAGTTCTGCAGCGCCTCGATGATTTTCTCGGCCTGGTCCTTGCTGGAAATGTTGAACTTGGACTTCTGCTGGTATTCGCCGTTGCGCTTCTGGTAGCGGCGGATGGTGTACTTGTCAGGCCCGTACTGCTCCTTCTGCCGGTCCCAGTCCTGGTAGCGAAAGATGATTGTCGACCAGGCGCCCCTGGTGAGGACCTGTTTGTCCAGCTCCTTGACGGTCTCGATGCCGTTTTCTTCGTATGTGACTGTCAGTTCATCTACTGTTGTGGCCATGCCGTCCTCCGAATGCGATCAGGTGTTGCGCAGGACGCGGACCGGGGCCCTCTCCTGCGCGCGCCATCATACGGATTTATGCCAGCGACGAAAGACCCGGTAATGATATTCCTGGTCCCAGTGGCATAACAGGGTGATCGGCCTCAGCTTTCAGGCGGCTGGGTGCCAGGTATCTCCGTGGGTTGCCCGGGTGGAATTTCAAGCGGCGGTTCGGGGATGGACTCTGGCGGGCCTTGCGGCGGAATTCCCGGGGGCAGATCCGGTTGCGGGACCTCGGGCGGCATATCCGGCGGGAGTTCGACGTCGCCCGTGCGGGGGTGCCGGGTAACCGCTGTCTGTGCTTGCATGCTGTTTTCCTGTCCTGGCGTGTTACTTCCAGTGTAGTGCCATTGCCGGGATTGTGTAAGGTGCCAGCTCATGGCGCCGGGTGCGGCTGGCAGACCGGCGTGCAGGTATTGATGTGGGCCCTGCCGCGGTGCAGCATAATCCGTGGGCTGGATCCGCACCCTGTGGCGGAGATCGATCCGCTATTTTGCGAGCGGTTCTTGTATGATTCCCTGCGATTGCACCGGGATTGATGACATCCATGGCCAAGTACCGATCGGCGCCGCTGGCCCGCGCCGGCATGCCTGCAGGCATACCCTATATCGTCGCCAACGAGGCGGCGGAGCGTTTCAGTTACTACGGCATGCGGGCCATCCTGGTGGTGTTCATGACGCAGCACCTGGCCAGCAGCAGTGGTGTGCTGGATGTCATGTCAGAAGATGAGGCCAAGGGCTGGTTTCACCTGTTTGCCTCTGCCGTCTATTTCACCCCGCTGCTGGGTGCGCTGCTCGCCGATGGGCTGCTGGGCAAATACAGGACCATTATCCTGCTGTCACTGGTGTACTGCGGCGGACATTTCGCCCTGGCTTTCGATGATACCCGTGCAGGTCTGGCTGTCGGACTGGGTCTGATTGCGCTGGGTGCGGGCGGCATCAAGCCCTGCGTCTCCTCGCACCTCGGCGACCAGTTCGGGCGGACCAGTGCCGGGCTGCTCTCGCGTGCCTTCGCCTGGTTTTACTTTGCCATCAACCTGGGGGCCTTCGTCTCCAGTCTGGCGACACCATGGCTGCTGCAGTATTACGGTTACCGGGTGGCCTTTGGCGTGCCTGGTGTACTGATGTTTCTGGCTACCGTGGTCTTCTGGTCCGGTCGTTACCGGTTCGTGCACATCCCGGCGCATGGTCGGCGCTTCCTGGCCGAGTCACTCGGACGGGTCGGCCTGGGCGTGCTGGGCCGGCTGGGGATTATTTACCTGTTCGTTGCGGTGTTCTGGTCGCTGTTCGACCAGACAGCCTCTTCGTGGGTGCTGCAGGCGCAGCACATGGATCTCAATGTATATGGATACACGGTGCTGCCGGCGCAAATCCAGGCGGCCAATCCGCTGCTGGTGATGCTGCTGATTCCGGTGTTTTCCTACCGGGTTTATCCGGCAATCGATCGCGTTTTCCCGCTGACGCCCCTGCGCAAGATCGCCATCGGCCTGTTCGTCGCGGCCGCCGCCTTTGCGATCCCCACGGGGCTGCAGCTGGCAATCGACAGCGGCGCCGAGCCGTTTATCGGCTGGCAACTGCTGGCCTATGTCGTGCTTACCTGTGCAGAGGTCATGGTATCGATCACCTGTCTGGAGTTTTCCTATTCCCAGGCGCCCGGTAGCATGAAGTCACTGGTGATGGCATTCTTCATGTTGTCGATTTCACTCGGCAACCTGTTTACCAGCGCGGTGAATTTCCTTATCGATACCCCGGGAGGCGAGAGCCGGCTGGCAGGTGCGGATTATTTTTTATTCTTCACCCTGTTGATGCTGGTCACGGCCATGCTGTTCGCCGTGGTGTCACGCCGCTACCAGGGTCAGGTATATCTGCACGCCGAACAGCCCGTGTCAGGATAGCCGCGCATGCGAGTGCTGTTGCTGTCGGCCTATGATGCGCACAGCCATCGCCGCTGGCGGGAGGGGCTTGTGGCCGCCTTCCGGGAATGGAAATGGACAGTCCTGACCCTGCCAGCGCGCAATTTTGCCTGGCGAATCCGCGGCAACAGCCTGAGCTGGGCGCCGGGTAAACGCGCGCTGCTGGAGCGGCACTGCGATCTGCTGCTGGCGACCTCGATGACGGACCTGTCCACTTTGCGCGGTCTGGTCCCCGCGCTGACGCAGCTGCCGACCCTGGTCTACTGTCATGAAAACCAGTTTGCCTATCCGCACGGCAGGCAGCAGCCGGGCAGGGTCGAGGCCATGATGGTCAACCTGTATACCCTGCTGGCTGCCGACCGGGTGGTATTCAACTCATTCTGGAATCGCGACTCCTGCCTGGACGGTATCCAGGGTCTGCTGAAGAGGATGCCGGATGCCGTGCCGCCCGGAGTGGTCGCGCAAATTGCCACAAAGAGCCGGGTGCTGCCGGTTCCGCTGGAAATGGAGTGGTTCGCGGCTGGTGGCAGGGCCGCAGGCGCTGGCCCGCTGACCCTCGTGTGGAACCATCGCTGGGAATATGACAAGGCACCGGAACGCATGTTTGTTGCCTTGCTGCAGTTGCAACAGGCAGGCATGGATTTTCGCGTGCACGTGCTGGGGCAGCAGTTCCGCGAGCAGCCTGCCGTGTTCGCGGACATGCGCGCCCGCCTTGAGGCGCATATCGCTACCTGGGGCATGGTGCAGAAGCCGGCGGACTACCGGCGCATCCTGCAGCGCTCGCACGTCGTACTGAGCACGGCGCGGCACGAATTCCAGGGACTTGCCGTGCAGGAGGCGGTGGCTTCCGGTTGTGTCCCGCTGGTGCCGGACCGGCTGGCTTATGCGGACTTTTTTGCCGGGCCTTATCGCTATCCGTCGTATGTGGATGATCCCGAATGTGAAGGTGCCGCGATCGCCGGCCGTATACTGCAGTGGTGCGGGGCTGATGGCGCGAGCGGGTTGCCGCCGGTTCCGGATCTTTCCGCGCTGTCCTGGAAAGAACAGCGATCGAACTACGCCGGGGAACTCGGTACGCTGGCGCTGTCTCACAGCTGATACAGCGACGTTCTGCAATTAACCATGGCAGCTCCCTGGCACAGAAAGGAACAATTGCATGGCGGCCGTCCGGCGCGACGCAAACCTGCGCCTGTATTGCGCGTGATGCGTTTTCTGTTCGCACGCATCGGCAGGGTCGCGCCCGTCCTGATGGGACGCTGGGCCTACCGCCTGTGGTTCCGCACCCGGCGTTTTCCCGAGTCCGCGGCTGGCCGGCGCATTGCCGGTCAGGCAATCCGGGAAACGCTGCCGGTCGACGACCTGCCTGTGGCTATCTATCGCTGGGGCGTCGGCCCGCTTGTCCTGTTCGTCCATGGCTGGTCCGGACGCGGCAGCCAGGCAGCGGCGTTTGTCGAACCGTTGCTGCGTGCCGGTTTCCAGGTGCTTGCAGTGGATGCGCCTGGCCACGGGGAGACGCCGGGCGACAGCACCAATATCCTGGAATGTGCGGCCGTGCTGCGGGCGATCGAGCAGGCCTACGGGCCCCTGCATGGCGCCATCACCCATTCCTTTGGCGGCATGGTGCTGGCCTATGCCATGAAGCATGGCATGCGCGTGGAGCGGGTGGTCAGCCTGAGTGCACCCGCCACCGTCGAGTTTCTCGTCGACGGCTTTACACAGACCCTGAGCATGCCTCCGGCAGTGGTCACGAACCTGCGGCAACGGCTGAACCGGCGCTTCAAGGGCGATTATTGGGAACGTACATCAATGCTTGGCAATGTCCGCGATCTGGCAGTCCCTGCGTTGATAATCCATGACGTCGACGACGCCAGCGTACCCTGGCGGCAGGGGGAGATGATCGCCGCAGCCTGGCCGGGTGCGCGCTTCATGAAGACTCAGGGCCTTGGCCACGGCCGGATTCTGCGTGACCGCGCAGTTGTCGAGGCTGCGGTGGCCTTCATATCGCAGTAAGATGCCTGCAGCAGCCACCGATTTGGAGAGCAGGGTCTGATTGATGAAACTTTACCTGGCACAACACGGCGCGGCGGTACCGAAAGCGGAGGACCCGGAGCGCCCGCTCTCCGAACAGGGTCGCCGGGACGTGCGTGCCGTCGCGGCCCTGCTGCAATCGGGCGCTTTGCGTGTGGAACGGGTCTGGCACAGTGGCAAGACCCGCGCCGAACAGACGGCGAAATTGCTTGGCGGCGCCTTGCTGCCGCGCGGCAGGAAGCCACAGGCAATCGAGGGTATTGAACCCAATGCACCGGTGGCGGAATTCATTATCGACGCGGATGTCTGGGAAGAGGACACCCTGGTGGTGGGTCACCTGCCGTTCATGGCCCGGCTGGTCGCCCTGCTGACGACCGGGGACAGCGAACGCGATATCGTCGGCTATTACCCGGGCAGCGTGGTTTGCCTGGAGCGCGCCGACGCCGGTCACTGGGTGATTTTATGGATGATCAGGCCGGACATCCTGCCGGAGACAAGCTGAGATGAGCCTGCGCGGTATCGTCCCCCCGGATCCGGAAACCGGCGTATCGCAGGAGCGATTTGCGGTAATTTTCACACCGCGCCAGAATCGCAAACGGTTTCCAGCCGGTTGCGTCGAGATCTTCGAGACCCATGAAGCTGCGCTGCAGGCGGCGGAGCCGGCAAACAAGCGGTATGCTGCACGCGTGGTAGGGCCGTCGAAGTCTTCGGAAGGACAGTTTATCTACTACCTGCTGGACTGGCTGTAGCGCTCCCGTCTACTTCTGCAGATTGCGCAGGAACTCCAGGTAGGCAGGTTTTTCCCAGTCGCGACCGCCCAGGGCCTGATACTGAATCAGGCCGTCAGGATCGACCAGGTAGGTGGCCGGCAGACCGCGCGGCTGCCAGGCCTCCGTGGCCAGCCCGTCGCTGTCCAGCAGCGGCAGCAGGTCGGGGGCCACGATTCCGAGAAAGGTGAATACGCTGTCCTCGGTTTCCGCCGTGTTGACCAGCACGAACTCGATGTCAGTGTCGCCCAGCAGCCGGGTCATCCGGTCGATGCTGGGCATTTCCTTGCGACAGGGGCCACACCAGCTCGCCCAGAAGTGCACGAATCGCCAGCGCCCCCGCGAATTTTCCAGGTCATAGGCATCGCCGTCCAGGTTGTCCAGTTGCAGCGGCGGTGCGGGCGTGCCGGCAACCCGCAGGACGCCCTCTGGCAGTTCGGCGGCGGCATGGATCTGTGC
Source organism: uncultured Gammaproteobacteria bacterium (assembly GCA_963824045.1). GTDB lineage: Bacteria > Pseudomonadota > Gammaproteobacteria > UBA9214 > UBA9214 > UBA9214. The sequence continues at coordinate 109,498 of CAWGNW010000010.1, forward strand.
GGCAGCGAGCACGACGAGCGCGGCGGCGATTATCCGCGTGACGGGTTTCATTCGGCGGATTCTCCATGCGGACAGGCGACGTTTTCGAAGCGGACCTCGAGCAGCTTGCCGCGCCGGTCCTGTCCGGTCTGGAAGTGTGCCTCGAGGTCGAAGTTGCCGGTCGTGCCGGGAAGCACGATGTTGCCGCCGACCGGTTCGTTCGGTTGCAGGTCGCGCACTGCGGGCAACTGGGTCCAGCCAAAGGTGGAGCGGTTTGCCTGCTGCAGCCCGACCGCGTCCCATTGCGTCTCCCAGTAGTTGCTGCCCAGACGCTGCAATGACCTGCCCTTGCTGCTGAACTTCCAGGTATCCGGCTCCATCCAGATGACCCGCTTGCCATGGTTCTCGATGTGCACGGTGATGAAGCAGGTTGCCTTGATCCTCTCGATCGCTGCCGCCGGAAAGCCGCGTGCCTCGTAAAATGCCGCCATCTGTTCGGGGGTGCGCGGCATCAGCACGAACAGAAAGTCCGCGTTTTCAACGAATGGTCCCGGGTAGGGTTTTTCCAGCGCAAGGCCGACTGTTGCTGCAAGGCAGCCCATGAACAGCACCAGCCAGCGCGGCAGCAACATTAGAATTTGTCCTGTGCTTCGCATACCATGAGACGTGACTGACCATACCAGCATGCGTTCCGAGTTTGCACAGATTCTGGCAGGAGAACAAGTTATGTCGAAATGGCTCGCTTACCTGGCGCTGCTGCTGGCGGTACTCGTGTTGCAGGCGCCCGCAGCCGGGCAGCCGGGTGCACAGCGCCCGGTACATACCTATTCCATAGTTGCCCGGGACCCGGACAGCGGCCAGCTTGGGGTGGCCGTGCAGTCGCACTGGTTCGCGGTCGGGACGCTGGTGCCCTGGGCGGAGGCGGGTGTCGGCGCGGTGGCCACGCAATCCTTCGTCGAGACGCGCTACGGTTTCGCCGGGCTGGACCTGATGCGCTCCGGCCTGGATGCACGCCATACCCTGGATGCATTGCTCGCCGCCGACGAACATCCGGATGTGCGCCAGGTGGCAATGATCGACGCCGGAGGCGGGACCGCAGCGCATACCGGCGTGCACTGCATTCAGCATGCCGGGCACCTGACCGGCGAAAACTTCTCGGTGCAGTCCAACCTGATGGTCAACGAGGGTGTGCCCGAGGCCATGGCGGCGGCGTTCCAGGGTGCGCAAGGCACCCTTGCGGAGCGCATGCTGGCAGCGCTGGATGCGGCCCAGGCGGTCGGCGGGGATTTGCGCGGCAGTCAGTCGGCGGCGATACTCGTGGTCAGCGGGGTGGCCACGGGGCAGCCCTTGCAGGATCGCCTGGTTGACCTGCACGTGGAGGACAACCCCGAACCGCTGGTCGAGCTGCGGCGCCTGCTGGTGCTGCAGACAGCTTACGAATATATGAATCGCGGCGACCACGCGCTGGAGCGCAATGATGTTGACGCGGCACTGGCGGAATATGGCCGTGCCCAGGCGCTGTTCCCGGCCAACCTGGAGATGAAGTTCTGGCATGCCGTGTCGCTGCTGAATGCTGGCAGGACCGACGCGGCGATGCCGGAACTGGAAGAGATCATTGATACCGAGCCGGCCTGGCGGGAACTGCTGCGGCGGCTGGCCGCGGCACAGCTGCTGGTGGTTGAGGAACCTGTGCTGGCACGTATCGGGAAGCTGGGTCTGCAACCGGAGGGGAATAAGTAATGCAAAGCCGCGTACCTTGGTTATCACGTGTGTTGTGTCTGCTGTGCTGCCTGCTGTGCGGATCTCCGCTGCTGGCGGAAGACGTTGTCCCGGTCCGGCTTATGGGGCTGGAGCTGGCGCTCGATATTGCCCAGGGTGCCATCGATGCCTGCCGGGAGAAGGGTTACCAGGTGTCCGTGGTGGTGGTCGACCGCAGCGGGCGCGTGCAGGTTGTGCTGCGGGATATCTTTTCCAACGAGCAATTCACTTCCCTGGCACAGGGCAAGGCGCAGGCGGTGATCATGTCGGGCGGCAGTTCTGCGGCGCTGCGCGAGAACCGCCCCGACATGGTCAACGAGCTGAACCTGCTGCCAGGCGTATTCGTGCTGCGCGGTGGTCTGCCAATCCAGGTGGCCGGTTCCACCATCGGTGCGGTAGGGGTCAGCGGTGCGCCCGGCGGCGACAAGGACGAGGCCTGTGCGCAGCGTGGCATCGATGCCGTGCAGGAGCGGCTCGACTTTGCCGAGTAGGTCGAACATCGCAGCCAAAACCAAAGCGGTTGCGGTTGATCTGTCTACCGGTCATCACATACGAGCCGCGCGGGGTGCATGCCCGGATGCCGCTGATCCACGCACACGACAAAGGAAACCCGTGTATTGAACAAAGAGACAAGTAGTGATTTCCGTCATGATGCCGCCGAGTGTCTCGGTGTGCTGCTGACCAACCTGGGTACGCCGGATTCCTGCGGCCGCGCCGACGTGCGGCGCTATCTCGGTGAGTTTCTCTGGGACCCGCGGGTTGTGGAGGTGCCGCGGCCGCTGTGGTGGCTGGCGCTCAATCTGGTGATTCTGAACACCCGTCCCCGCCGGTCGGCCGCCGCCTACCGGCGCATCTGGACCGATGCGGGTTCGCCGCTGCTGGTCATCTCGCGGCAGCAGGAGGCCGCATTACAGGAGAAGCTGGCGCAGCAGTCGGGTATTCCGGTCAAAGTCGTGCTTGCCATGCGCTACGGTAACCCCTCGATAGCCGCGGGGCTGGAGACGCTGCGGCAGGCAGGGGCGCGCCGCATCCTGGTGTTGCCGCTGTACCCGCAGTATTCCGCCACCACGACGGCATCTACCTTTGACGCCATTGCCGCCGAGCTGCGCCGCTGGCGCTGGCTGCCCGAGATGCGCTTTATCAACCACTACCATGACGACCCTGCGTATATCGATGCACTGGCCGCGAGCGTGCGGGCATACCAGACGGCGCACGGTGCACCCGACCGGCTGTTGATGTCGTTTCACGGCATACCGAAGGATTACTTCATGGCCGGCGATCCCTACCATTGCGAGTCCTGCAAGACAGCACGGCTGCTTGCGGAAAGGCTGGGCCTGGACAAAACGCAATGGCAGCTGTCGTTCCAGTCCCGTCTCGGTCCGAGGGAATGGCTGCGCCCGTACACGGATGAAACCCTGCGCAGGCTGGCCGGGGAGGGTGTCCGCAAGGTGCAGGTCATCTGTCCGGGCTTCAGCGCTGATTGCCTGGAAACGCTGGAAGAGATCGCCATGGAGAATCGCGATACCTTCCTGGAGGCGGGCGGGGAAACCTATGATTATATCCCCTGTCTCAATGCAGACCCCGCGCATATTGACATGCTCGCCGGGCTGGTGGCCAGGCATACCGATGGCTGGCTGCCTGCGCAGACGGACGCGGAACGTGCAGCCGCGCTGGAACTGTGCCTGCAGCTGGCGCGTGCTGCCGGGGCAAATCAGTGACATGAAGGCTTGAAACCCCGTATGGCTGGCAATCCCGGCACTGAGAGAAACCCATGAAAGCACTGCTTCTGGTGGCGCACGGCAGTCGCCGCAAGGCTTCAAATGAAGAGGTGCGGGACCTGACCCGGCATCTGCGAGAGGTGGACGACAGCTTTCAGCATGTCGCCTGCGCCTTCCTGGAACTGGCGGAGCCCTCCATCCCCGACGGCCTGCGGGCCGCGATTGCCGCAGGCGCCAGCGAGGTGGTGGTGCTGCCGTATTTCCTCTCGGCGGGCCGCCATGTGGTCACCGACATTCCCGCAGAGGTGGCCGTGGTCCAGGCCGAGCACCCCGATGTGCCGATCCGGGTGGCGCCTTACCTGGGTGCGGCCGACGGGATAGCACAGATACTGCTGCAGCAGGCGGCCGGCGTGGACAACACGCGGTCTGTTTCCGGTGCCGGCGGATGAGCGGAGCGGCAGGCTTGCGGCATCAGCTTTGGTTGCAGACCAGCACCAGTTTGCCGACCGTCTGACCGGATTCCAGCGCCCGGTGGGCAGCGGCGACCGCTTCGAGGGGGAAGGTGGTCACCACCGGCGGGCGCAGTTCCCCCTGCTGCAGCCACTGCAATAGCTGGTGCATGGCGGTCGCCAGTATCGTCTTGTGGTCGAACAGGAAGCTGAGGTTGAAACCGAGTACGCTGCGATTCCGGGTTGTGAGATCAAAGGGGCTGAAGCGAGGCGTGCGCAGATAATCGATTGCCAGTCCGAGCTTTCCCGGTACCCCGCCGCGGGTGCGCAGCATACTGTGAAATCCGTAGACCACCAGCTTGCCGACCGGGGCCAGATGCCGGTAACTCTGCCGCAGCGTGGCGATGCCGTTGGCATCGAGAATGAGGTCATAGCCGTCCGGCGCAGACGCTTCCGCAGCCTTCCAGAGATCAGTGGTCGACTTGTCGATAACGGCGACGGCGCCCTGTTCTCGTACAGCCTCAACCTTGTGGGAGGCGCCGACCACACCGGTCACCTCGCAACCGGCAATCCTTCCAAGCTGTACCAGCATGCCGCCTACCCCGCCGCCGGCCGAATGCACCAGCATGCGGTCACCGGGGTGCGGGTGAGCAAGTTCGAACAGGGCAAACCAGGCGGTGAGTGCCGCCGTCGGGAAGCCTGCTGCCGTTTCCATGGTCAGTTGCGGAGGTAACAGGAATACCTGCTGGCGGGGAACGACAACTTGCGTCGCATAGCCATTGAAGCGGGTGACCGCCAGCACTGCTGTGCCGGGTTGCAGGTCGGTGACCGCCGCGCCGACCAAGCTGATCTTGCCCGCAACCTCGAAACCCGGGGTGACGGGGTAGCCGACGTACTGTTTTGCCGAGGCATACAAACCCATGCGGGTCACGCAGTCGGCGTAATTGATCCCGATGGCGTCGACCTCGATCAGTACCTGGTCCGGCCCGGGTATGAGGTCAGGATGCTCCTCGATCACGAGTTGCCGGTAGCCGCCGGACTTGTGGATGACGATTTTTTTCATGCCGTGGTTCGCGACGGGCTTGCTTGAGTCCCGCAGCTTCGGCCCCATTTAAGTAGCATGAGGTTCATCTTAACCGGAGCGTGACATGACTGCTGGAATTATCCTGATACTTGCCGGCATATTGCTGGTCGTCTATCCCCCCCTGCTGTCGATTATCGTGGCAGCGCTGCTGATATTTGCAGGGGCGATGCTGATTTCCATCGCCCGTTTTGAACGCGGGCAGCAGCGGCACTTCAATAATCCGACCATCGAGTTTTTCATACGCCACTAGTGTGCGGCTAGGGCTGCTGTTGCAGGCCGTGCCGGTAGCCCTTGTGCTGTCGGGGTGTGTCTGAACCGGTTTTGTGTCACAGCCTGGTGCAGTTTGCGGGTTCTTCTTGCGCCACCAGTGCCTGTCTGAACGACGGTATTCAGCTCGTCAGATCATATCAGGATGAAGTCTCAGGTTTTGCGGCGGTTAACCCCGGCTGCCCTGAACAAAACGGTTTCTGTTTTAAGTCACTATCATCGGGTGTAAAAAGTCGGGCTTCCCTGCCCCTTTCAAGACCCTTCATTCAATCGATATAGGTGAGAGTACCGGTACTGTCCTGATACCACCCGCCACCGAAGCTGTTAAGTGTGACTTTCCTGTCGCTGGAAGCCCGGGGTTGCTTTTCGTATGACGGTGCATTGGCATTCATAAGGGTTCCGGTGTTGCTGTCATGCGACCAGCCGTCTGCGAATTCACTGCCCTTTTTGCTCTTCATCGAGGGTGCGGAGCTGGTGCTGGCATAGCCGGGTGCGTTGGCATTCATAAGGGTGTTGGTGTTGCTGTCATGCGACCAGCCGCCGCCAAAACCGGAGGCCATCACATTGAGGGATCCCAGGACCATTCCGGCACCTGCTATTGTATTGATGATCATTTGGTATTTCATTTCAGTTCTCCTTGTACACATTTAGTGTCTCTTGTCTAACGGGGTGATGAATTCATAACTCTTTGTAAGTAGAGATATGAATCGCAACTCTGCCTTTCATAAATTCTACATATATTGTGCAATTACTCCGGGTAACTGCTAGTTCACGATTGATATACTATACATTTATTATACAAAGTCAAGAATAAATATAATATTAGTACACATATTGTAAAAGTTTGATTGTTATGGAAGATTCAAGCCGGGCCTCGGGCTCTGATCGTCGGCAAGCCATATTCGGGTGAATGTTTCCGGGCCCGGGTATTGATTGAGAGGGGCTTCACGACAACGCTGCGCCGGTTAATCTGGATGTCAGTTTCTCGCGACCCGGCACAAGAATTGGCGCTGTTGTGCAGGTGTTCCCGGTGTCGGGACAACCCGCCAGGGCTGCTGTATACGGGAACTGTTGACTGATGCGGATATACCTCTCAACGCCAGCGCTTCAATTTCTTGCAATACAGAACAGGGGGGCACTTGTGGAGGCACCCTGCCGGGGTATACTGCGTTAAAACCTGATTGAAACAGTCGGGATTTGGTGGCGCGATCAGGGTTCGGGTGGTGCGCGCCGGTAATAGACTCCGGTCAGCCTGAAGCGGACCTGATGTCAAGGCCAGTAGAGGAGATTCACAATGCCGCAGAGATGGTTGCAGGTAAAAGGAGACCCCTCCGTGAGGGAATTCCTGTTCCAGCAGACCCGGGTGGAGAGCCTGTTTGACAGCGAACTTGATCGCATTCACGAGGTTGTGTGGCTTTTGCTGACCCGCAAGGGCGCCTTCCACGTCAAGGTGCATTACTCATCCAGCCAGCTCACCTGCTGGTTCTGTGATGATGCCTATCGTTACCGGGTCTATGTCAGGGAGGAAGTGCTTGATCCGGGCTTTATCGACCAGTTCCGCGATGTCTCGATGGACCACCTGCAGCCGGTAATCGATGCCGGGGATACCCGCACCATCCTGGATGAATTCAAACGGCTGCGCACCACCGATGAAACCATCTACCTGCGCAACGCCTCGATCAACAGGATCAACGGCATGATCGGGATGACATTCTCCTGCGACGGTGCGCACTATATAGACCACAAGACCTTCTTCGAAAAGCTGGAGACCTTTGCGACCCCCGGTGGCGAGGCAGTGCCGAAGGCCACAAAATGCACCTGACTGTTGTGGTCCGCTGGCGTCGAGGTTCGGCGAATCGCGCGCAGTGCCCCGCTGACTTTGTCACTGAATGCAATTGCCAGGAATGTAGCGACTGCACGGCGAGTCGAATCGGTGCATGATCTGCATATCTGGCCCCTGATATCGAATACCATTGCGCCTTCCGCGCACGTCGTGATTTATGACATGAGTCAGTGGGTCTTCGTTCTGAAAGGTTTACAGAATATGCTTAAGCAGTCCTGTGGCATCGAACATGTCACCTTGCAGCCGGAGACGGAGGCGTTGTTTTAACATTCAAAAGTTGATCGTCAGGTTAACGACTCTTCGTCTGGTGGCCTGGCAGGGTGCGGTTTATCGGCTGCAATGTAATCTGCCTGTCTCGGCGCCACTGAACAGACTCCCCAGTCCATTTCTTTTCTGCCATGACCGGATCCGGTGTTCTGTTTCTTCTTTTGGTTGATCCAAAACCAGTATTGTCAGCCTGTCTTTTACTGTTGCCATTGCCCCCCCACCACCAGGTAGATCCTGGTACCGAGAGGTAAAAGATTAAAATCCAGCGCGCTAATGAGCGGCGGAGCCAGGCGTCTGCTCCGTTTGCTTGTCGGGCTTCTGATTATTCGAGTTCAGTTCAGGTTGTTCCGGCGAGAATTGTTGATTGGTATAAGGATTGGCGCCGGGGCGTATAATTACGTTGAACGCGAAATCCTCTTCACGATGACATGCGTTGCAAGCAGTGGTGAGCGAATCAAATGCTTCCTCAAACGCGTCAAGGCTTTCCGAGTCAATCGCAGATTCAAGCTTGCGGAGAGGGCCCGCTGTAATATTCGGGAGGATTACCGCTATCGGCACGGGACTGTCTTTATGGACAGGATGAAGTCTGGTAATTTCCCCGAATCCTTCCTTGATTTCCTCCAGTTCATAGGCCGCCAAAGGCCAGTTTCGTGCCTGTCCAGCGAACCATAGTTTCGAGTGGCGCATTTGAGTCGCAGTCATGAACTCGCCCAGGCCCGGAACGTATTCGGCAGATGCCGCGTGGCTGCAATTAATAGCCGCGATCGCGATTACGCAAGCGGCGCAGATTGCCATGACATTTTTATCGCGCATTACCGCATTCCCGGGTCCCGGAAGCCCAAAACCATTCGGCGAACGAATGCTCCTTATGAACTGGATGCTGGTTGGCCATAACATTCACCGTGTTACTGAAATTCAATAGCATATGTTTGCATTTTGCATGTTATGGAGACTTAAATAAACCGGAAAAGGCTGTACGAATGATTGGTAGAGGCTGGTGGCCTCGTCTCAGAATATGCATCTGGCGGGTGCGCCGGGTTTCAGGTCTGATTGCTGGCTTGAGCCTGGCAGAAGTGAAAAGTCATGTCGCTGTGGAAACCTGGTGAAGGTTGTCTGAAGTGATGGGCTCGGTAGCCCCGCTCGAGTCGGGCATCGAGCTTCGGGTGTTGACTGGCGGCTGGCAGGCCACATTCAGGGAACTTCTGATAAATCATGTCTCTCGTTCATTGCGAGCGCGAGATGCAGGGGTGTACGAGTGCAGCAGGGGACACGGAAAAGGCGAGACTGTGTGGTGGTCCGAGAACCTGGCCCGGGTTCTGCGGGGAGCGACCAGCGAAGTAATCTTTCAATTCATGATCAATTCGCTGGAGACTGCTTCGTTACTTCGTTCCTCGGCAACTGCGTCCTGCGTTGCCCCGCCTGCTGCATCCCTGCAGTCGTGGCAATGACGACTTGATTTGGCCTCCCTTTTGCCGCGGTGTGCAGCAGTACTGCTTGCCTGGTCGTGGTCTCAGTCGTGTGCTTCAGACGCCTTGCCCCAGAGTTCCTCAAGGCGCTGGTCGCGGCCGCAGCCATAACGGTAGAACTTGTAGCGCAGCGGATTCTTCAGATAGTAGTCCTGGTGGTAGTCTTCCGCCGGGTAGAAGGTAGTGGCCTTTGATATTGCGGTAACCACCGGCTCCTTGAACGGCTTTGATCCTTCCAGTGCGGCTTTCGATTGCTCCGCAAGACGCTGCTGTTCTGGTGTGTTGTAGAAGATTTCGCTGCGGTACTGGTTGCCCCAGTCGCAGAACTGGCCATTGGCCGTGGTCGGATCGATGTTGTGCCAGTAGACGTCCAGCAGCTCTTCGTAGCTGATACGCTGCGGGTCGTACACAATCTGTACCGACTCGGCGTGCCCGGTGCCGCCGGCCGAGACTTCCTTGTAGGTGGGATCAGGTTTGCTGCCGCCGGTGTATCCGGAAGTCGTCGAGATCACACCGTCAAGCTTGTCAAATGGTGCTTCCATGCACCAGAAACAGCCGCCTGCGAACGTGGCCGTCGAGTAGGTTGCTGCATCCCCGGTTGATTCGGCCTGGCTGCTACCGAATGCCAGGACGAGCAACAGCAGGGCCCAGTGGCGAAAACGGAAATTCTTCATCATGACTCCTGCCTGTGGTGACGTGTACTGATGGACAATCGGTGTCGCGGATTGTTTCATTCAAGCAAAAAGTTTTCAGCGCCGCACAAGCGACACAGCCGTTTGCCTTTCATTCCGGCGGGTTTGATAATGCAGGAGTGGCAATGAGTTACGACAGGTTGTATGCATGCATGCGCTGCGTGGCCGCGTCCGGACGGGTGCATGTCTGACTGCTTGCGGCAGCGCGGCCTCATCGGACTGATGCTGGGCCCGGTGGTGTTCCTGGCCCTGCTGGCGCTGCCCGAACCGTCAGGTTTGTCGCCGCAGGGTATGAGCGTGGCGGCCGTGGCGGCGTTGATGGCGATCTGGTGGATCAGTGAGGCGATACCGGTGCCCGCCACGGCGCTGCTCCCGATCCTGCTGTTCCCGGTGCTGGGTGTGCTGGACGGCAGCGAGGTAACCCGGGCCTACGGGAACCACCTGATCTACCTGTTCCTGGGTGGATTCCTCATTGCCGTCACCATGGAGAAGTGGAACCTGCACCATCGCATTGCCCTGCATACCATTCACCTTGTCGGCGTTACCCCGAACCGCATCGTGCTGGGATTCATGCTGGCCACCGCGTTTCTGTCCATGTGGATCAGTAATACCGCCGCCACCATGATGATGGTGACTATCGCGGTTGCCGTGCTGCGCGAGATCACCCGGGACGCAGCGGAGGCACCGTCTGGTTCGCAGTTCGGCTCGACGCTGATGCTGGGGATCTGCTATGCCGCCTCGATTGGCGGGATCGCGACGCTGATCGGCACTCCGCCCAATGCGATATTCGCGGGGGTTGTCGAGAAGACCTACGGTATCAGCATCAGCTTCGTCGACTGGCTGAAATTCGGTCTGCCGCTGTCGCTGGTGATGCTCGTGATCGCCTGGGTCTATCTGACGCGGATCAGGTTGCGCGGGGAGCCGCAGCAACTGGCGGGTGGGCGTGAGTTCATTCTTGAGCAGCTCGCGCGGCTGGGCCCGATGTCCCGTGCGGAGAAGGGGGTGGCTGCCGTGTTTTCCCTGGTGGCGCTGTTGTGGGTTGTGCGCGGCTTTTACCAGCCCGCCGCATTAAGCATGGTAACGGACTCCACCATCGCCATCGCCGGTGCGCTGCTGCTGTTCATGATCCCGGTGAACCTGGCGCGCCGGGAATTCCTGCTGGACTGGAAAACCGCGGTCACCATCCCCTGGGACATCATCATCCTGTTTGGCGGCGGCTTCGCGCTGGCCTCGGGATTCAGCGAGTCCGGGCTGACCACGTGGCTGGCCGGGCTGCTCGGGGTGCTGCAGGGCGCGGACATCGCCCTGGTGATCGCCGCGGTGGTGCTGCTGGTGATCTTTCTCACGGAGGTGACTTCAAACACCGCTACGGCTGCGCTGCTGCTACCGGTCATGGCGGCGCTGGCAGCGGCCATCGGCGTGCACCCCTTAGGTCTGATGGCGGCCACGGTGATCGCCGCCTCGTTCGCATTCATGCTGCCGGTAGCGACGCCTCCGAACGCCATTGTCTACGGCAGCCGCCAGGTCAGCATGCAGCAGATGGCGTGGGCGGGCCTGTGGCTGAACCTGCTGGCAGTGGGGGTGGTGACCGGATTTGTCTGCCTGTTGCTGCCGCGGGTCTGGAGCCTGGACCTGCAGAATCCTGCAGGCCTTATTCCCTGACCTTGGCAAGCACGTTTACGTGAAATGCAATCTGCTCCAGAAATGCCTGGGTATCGCGCGCGCCGGCTGCGATGTTCATGCGTATCCGGCAGTCCTCGTGGTCCAGTTCACCGGCAGCGCCGAATATCTGCCAGCCGGCAAAGCTGGCGACGCCGTCGGTGCGGTTGCCGGCCAGGGCTGCATTGGCGAGTATCTTGACGACGGACTCGTTTTCGACGTCGTAGCGCCGCCCGATATCAAAACAGACAACCTCCAGCGACCAGCGCGGGTGCGGCAGGCCGCCACAGAGTTCAACCTCTGCCATGCCGCTGTACATAAAAAGGCGGTTGGCGCCGTCCGGGCCGTTCACATGCACTTCCATTTCCTGCATGTTGGTCAGACGCTTGGGTTGAATGATATTTGTATAGTCCATGCCGATCCTCCGGATTGTTATAGCTGACTTTATGCAGGTCTAATTGGACGATACTTGCGCCCATAAGGCAAGTAGGCCGCACCTGCGGTAACCTAGTCGCGCTTGTCGCGCGGATGCGGTCGGGGTACCGGGAAGGGCGCGACGTTTGGCGCGGCGCCTTCACCGGTTATGATCTTGTTGGTGCCTTCGCGGGCCACCTCGTCGATGCGTATCACCGCCTGCAGCGGGATATAGGTTCGCGTCACATCCGCGAATTCGGTTTTCAGCTTCTCCTCGGAAGGATCAACCACGATGGCGGAGCGCTCCCCGAAGAGTATGTCCTCGATTTCCACAAAGGCGTACATATTGCTCTGCTGGACGTTGCGTGCGTAGAGCTCGTATATGTCGCCGCGGTTGTAGAAAGAGATGCGGTACAGCTTTTGTGCTTTCATCGACGGCGTCTTTTTGTGGGCATGCTCACTGATCGATCAGGTGATTCAGCTTGTCATCCATATGGAGTTCGGTCAGCTCGGTAAACCCGCCGATACACTCGCCGTCGATGATGATCTGGGGGACGGTGCGTGCGCCGTTGGTCGCGACGGAAAACTCGCGCCGGGCAGCGTGGTCCGTGTCGATCCGGGCTTCCTCGTAGGCGATGTTCCACTTGTCCAGCAGCTGCTTGGCCTTGACGCAGAAAGGGCAGCTACCCGTGCTGTAAATCTTCACTCTTGCCATGGGTTCTCTCGGATTCAATGCGAGCGCGCATTATACAAGAAACTTTTGCAACCGAACTGACAATCCGTCCGCGCAGGGGTTCAACTGCCTGCAGGTTACCGGAATCGCATGAATTATTTTACGCTGCCATGGTGTGTCCGTTGCAGGAGACTTGCGCTCACGGGTGTCATGGAGAATACCTGCACAGGACTCAACCTGCGTATATCTAAAGAATCGCCGGCCGGGTTCCGCAAGACCGGTTCGGTGGTGCAGGTGCTGGCCGCCGGTATTTCGCTGGCGGGGGCGACGGGATTTGGGCGTTATTGCGGCGATTATCCGGCGCTTTGCCCTACTGCACGGTCGCAGCGCAGCTGCACAGCTGTTTGCGCAGCAGCTCCATCAATTGCTCCAGCGTCAGGTGGTTGGGGACGTCCTGAATATCTGAAAACCAGATGTTTTCAACCTGCCCATCCGCAATAGCGGTGTCAGCGGTAACCAGGGGCCAGCCGACGAAGATGCCCTGGGTGCCATTGTCCAGTTCAACGGTAATCAGCTGAAGTGCAAGTGTTTTCATGACGAGGACTCCATTCCCGGCCGGTGTGTGTGCGGACGGGGAAATTCAGTGGGTTCGGCATTAATCAATGCATTTCATGTGCCAGTTTCGGATGTCTCGCCTGCCTTGCGTTCCCTGTGCCGGGACAACCAGCGCCACACGGTGCCGCTGGGACGATCCTGGCCGGTGCAGATGTAGTTCAGTGCATGGAAGTTGTGCGCAGTCCAGCGCATGCGCTGCTCAGCCGGGTGGCGCCCGCAAAACAGCAGCCGGTCATTGGCCTGCAGCCGGATATCGTCCCCTGGCAACAGTACGTCGTTGTTGTCAGCGTGTTGCAGAAAGAGCGGGACGCAGGGCAGCTGGAGGCTGGTGTCGCGCGGATCTGTCTGCAGGTCCCGCAGCGATACCGGGCCATCGTTATGGATCCGGTCGATGATTGCGGGGGTTTGTGTCCGGTTGATTTTCAGGATCCATGTCGCCGGCGGACGTTCGGACAGGATGCCCGCGACCCGGCTGACCAGCAGGTTGGCCCATGTCTCGTTTTGCTGCCTGGCGGCGCGCAGGAAGTCTTCCAGCAGGTCCCTGGTCAGCAAGTCCAGCACGTGACGGCCGATGAGTGTGCCCGGGTGCATGATGAGTTCGATACCGGCAGCACGGAACAGGGCATCATTACTGCTCAGGTTTTGCCGGGCGACGGTGAACAGGTTTTTGTTCATGTCGAGTGCGGTCATGATGATGGACAGGTTGTTGGCGTCATCATCGGTACCGGCGATGATGCCCGCCGCCTGGTCGATCCCGGCCTCGTGCAGGGTAATGGCCTCCGTGCCGCGCCCTGCTACGGCACCTTCCGGCGCCCGGGTTCGGTCCAGGTCGGATTCGACGATGACGGTGCGGATACCCTTGAAGGAAAGGCTTTTTTGCACGGCCTTGCCGAAGCGGCCATAACCGCAGAGGATCCAGGTTCCCCTGGGCGGTACCGCGAACTCGCTGAGCCGTGACTCCCTGGTGCTGGTCATCCACTCGTACACGAGGTACATGCCGGGTGACTGGAACATCAGGGCGAAGCGGTCCGCAAAGGTGTCGAAGGGGTTGATGATATGGTCGGTGCCGAACGAGTCCATATTGGCCTGGGTGTCATGGGTCTCTGACCGGCAGATGACGGGCAGCTGTGGAGCCAGCAGCTTGCTGGCAATGGCGATGGTCAGGTTGGCGTGGTCCTGCCCGGTGAGGGCAATGACGCCCTTGCATCTGGGTTTTCCCAGTCCGGCCGCCAGCAGGACCGTGGAATCGGTGACATCGGCGGCCAGTCCCGGGATGTGGACCGGCAGTTCCTCAAGACGCAGTGACTGGATCACATTTTCATTGCGATCAACGGCTACGCAGTGAATGCCACGATCCGCCAGTTCCCGAATCAGCAGGTACCCGGCATCACCCACACCGCAAATCAGGTAGAAATCCTCGCGCAGCTTCCTGACGGTGCGCGCAAAGGCTGTATAGGCAATCAGGCGGCGGAAGGCCGGGTCCTGGAGCGCGGCAAACAGGGCGCCGATGGCATACAGCCAGGAGATCACCGTCATGTACATCGCGAGAGTGGTCCAGATCCGCTGCGGATCGGTGAACGGGTAGGGAATCTCGCCAAAGCCGATGGTCGAACCCATGAAGCTGACAAAGTAGAAAGCGTGGAAAAATGTCATCTTCCACGGATTGCCATGGTCGTCTATGCCCGGGATCAGGACCAGGCCGAGTATCGATATGGCATAGGCAAACACCACCGCGATCAGCGGCAGGCGCATACGGCGCAGCAGCAGATAGACGAGGTTTTTCATGGCGAGGCGGGGGTATTCAGCGCCGGAACATAACCGTTTCCGTGACCAGGATGGTTACCGAGGTGATGTTCGCCAGTAATGCACCGCCCGACAGCGACACGATGCTGGCCATGACCGACGGCGTCAGGCCGGCTTCGGTAGCGTGCGCGAACAGTGTCCAGACCACTGCGGCGGCGATGAGTTGCAGGTCAGCGACCAGGCTGGTCGCCAGCAGAACCGCCCCGATATGGGCGCGGTCGCCGAACTTGAGAATGGTCGCGATCAGGCTGACAATCAGGGCAGCGAAGAGTTCGTAGACATTGTGGTGATTGGGGTTGTCCAGGTCCCCGATGAAAAAGCCGAAATTCAGTGTCAGCGACAGGACAATGAAGAAAGCAAAGAAAACCTTTTCCAGATTCATGTGCTGCTCCTGACCGTTGCCGGCACGTTACGGGCTGTCAACACTGGCCGCATGGCAACGGTAGCAAAGCGGACCCGCGTTCACAAACCCGATTGCGATCTTCGATTGAAAAATCCCCGGTGGCATTCGACAATGCCGTATGTCCCATGGGTCTATAGACGAGGCCACTCTGGCCAGGCTGCGGGCCCGCGTCGGCAAGAGCCACTTGCGGCAGCGGCTCGGTATCGAGACCGATTACGAACGCAGGATCTTCGGGCAGGGGCGAACGTTTTTCCATATCGAGAACTGGTACTCGCTAAGGTCCTTTATCCGCAACTGCCTGCGGCTGGTGCTGATGCTTGGGCGCGCCCGGCGCAATGCGCGCCGTATTGTCCTGCGGCATAACCGGATACCTCTGACCGGTCTGCCACGGGCGTTCGATAACTACAGGATACTGCAGATCTCTGACCTGCATCTCGACATGGCGCCGGATTTCCCCCATGTGCTGATCGAGGCGGTGCGAAAGGTTGATTATGACCTGTGCGTCCTGACCGGTGACTACCGGGGGGAAACCTTCGGTCCGTATGCTGCGGCGCTGGATGCGTTGCGGCAGCTGCGAACCCACCTGCGGGGGGATGTGTACGCCGTTCTGGGCAACCATGACAGCCTCTGTATGGTGCCGGCCATGGAGGACATGGAGATCCATGTGCTGCTGAACGAGCAGGTGCCAATCGAGCGTCATGGCGAAGTGATCCACCTGGCAGGTATCGACGACCCGCACTACTACCGGGCGGACAACCTGGAAAAAGCCGCTGACGCCATTCCCGACGGCGCCATTTCCGTCCTGCTGGCGCACTCACCCGAGATCTACCGGCACGCCGCCCATGCCGATTTCAATGTCATGCTGTGCGGGCACACACATGCTGGACAGATCTGCCTGCCCGGCGGGGTACCTGTAATGTGCAATGCGCGCTGTCCGCGGGCCATCTGCCGTGGCAGCTGGACCTATCACGGCATGACGGGGTACACGTCAGCCGGGTCCGGTGCCTGCGTGGTTGACGTGAGGATAAATTGCCCGCCGGAAATCACCCTGCATCAGCTGCAGCGTGCGTGATAGCTGTACAGCAAGCGGGTAAACAGCAGATCAATGCCGCTGAAGGCGGTGATGGCTACGACCATTTCCAGGGCGCTTGCACCCAGCGCAGGCTGCATGACCCAGAGCGGCAGCAGGGTCTCCGGGACCTGGTCGAGCAGCGGGGCAGAGTGCCCGGAGCGGAACCCCAGGCGGCGCTTGCAAAAGCTCGACAGCAGGTCTCCCAGCATCGCCAGCGCGCCGAAGCCGGCACCCTGCAGCAGGCTCAGATCAAACAGGGGTGCCAGCAGGGCACAGATGGAGATTGACCCGAGCAGGCCGCGGACAGTCTTGGAGTTTCCCAATACAGGGTTCCCGTCAGTGAACAGAATGCCGCGATCGAGCGGTTGTTTCCAAAGGCCATCAAGCAGCATGCTCATGATTACCGGGGTAGCATTCGCGATCACCAGCAACAGCACAAGATCACTAAGCAGCCATAGTCGCATCGGGAAACAGGTTCCTGGCCCTACCGGAATCTATTGTACGCGACCTGCACAGGTAGCGTGCCCACCTCGCGCCAAAAAGTCGTCTGATATGTGAGCAAAAAAAACCCGCCACACAGGCGGGTTCAAAATGGAGGTTGGTGTCGGGCTAACACTCAAATATCAAATGCTGCATATCCACTAGGTATTGTCGCTGTTGATCAACCCAGCTCATGGAGTCGGGGTCATCAGCGGCAGCACGTTGTACTTCATCGATCCGGCGCTCTGCCTCTTCGAGGCGTCGTGCCTGTTCAATCTTGTCCAAGCATGAAAACTGGTCCACATCGAAGAAAATGTTTTCCATAGACATCGCTCCAAGATCCGACCAATGACGTTGTTAATTACGCCCGCTGGGCCGGGAGGTGTCAACCACAATTGCTTGACGCGATTACTGTCGCTTTCGGATGTGTATGGCTAGGGCTTTGATATTGCTTGTTTATCGGAATGGAGTAATAACGGTATATTCGGAACTCTACAGAAAAAAAATTTCAGATACACAGGGGTCTTTATAACAGGTTGTTAAATAATGAAATTAAATCAAAACTGGTATCGGGGTCAGGGCGCCTCCATTTTTTAGAAAAAATATTTCCTTAGGATGTTCGTGTAACGATATGATAATGCATTGAATTTAACGAGATCAGGAAATATTGAAAATAAGTAAAATTAGGTGTTGCTAATTTTAGTGAATACTTATATTATTATCTCCGTTGTACGAATACGTGATTTTATGAAAACATCTTTTTGAACCGAATTTTTGGAGATACAACATGAACAAGATTGTTACAGTGCTTTCTGCTGCCACGCTGGCAGTTGTTTCTTCCTCCGCTTTTGCCTGGGGTGGCCCGTGGGATCGCGGTGGTTACAATGATTGGGGCAGTGACTGGGGTCCTTTCGACGGCGACAGTGACGTCGACGGTGATTTCGACATGGGCTTCAACATGAGTGGCAGCGGTCGCGGTCATGGCCGTGGTTATGGTCGTGGTTATGGTCGTGGTTATGGCTACGATCGTGGATATGGCGGTTACGGTTATGGTCCTTACGGCTATGGCGCTCCTTACGGCTACGGCGCTCCGGGCTACGGCGCTCCGGCTCCTTATGGCGCAGCTCCGGTTGCCCCGCAGGCTGCACCTGCTGCCCAGTAAGTAATACTTACTACCAGAAAAGCCAGACGGGGGCGGCTCTAGCGAGTCACCCCCGTTTTTTTTGCCTACAGGGAGATACGACTGCAGGGATGCAGGAGACAGTGTAACGCGGCCTGGCTCGTACAGGACTTTGATTGCCAGTTAAATTAGTTGGTTACAGCCTTTACTTAGGGGTAATTCGATGAGAAACGGTTTGATTGTATTGATCCTGTTGATGGTCGGCGCAGTCAGTTCTTCCGCCCGGGCCGACGTGTTGCTGCTGGTGCATGGCTATCTGAGCGGCGCAAATTCCTGGGACAGCAGCGGGATCACGACCCTGTTGCAGCAGCGCGGTTGGCAGCGTGCCGGCGTTTATGTGGCAGATCCCGCCGGCGTCAGGCTGGTGCCGGCCCCGGGGTTACAGAGCAGGCGCAAGTTCTACTCGGCCGACATGGACTCCGAGGCTCCGATGCGTATCCAGGTGATGCAGCTACAGAGCATCCTCAATGCCATCGAGAAGGCAAACCCGGACGAGCCGGTTACCATTGTCGGCCATTCCTCGGGTGGCGTTGTGGCGCGCGCCGCGCTGGTGCTCGGCAGTGGCAGGCATGTGGTGTCACTGATCACCATTGCCAGTCCGCACCTGGGGACTGTCCGCGCGGAACAGGCACTGGATGCCACGGATATTCCTTTCCCTTTCTCCATGGTGACGGATTTCTTCGGCGGGGAGACCTACCACATTGCGAAGCATTCCCGCGGCCTGTATCTCGACCTGGTGCGCCCCTATCCCGGCACGTTCCTGTACTGGCTGAATGCCCAGCCGCACCCTGATATCAAATATATTTCGGTTGTGCGTGCGCAGACAGCTTCCGGATGGGGGGACTACGTGGTGCCGGCCTACAGCCAGGATATGAACAATGTAGCTGCCCTGCACGGCAAGTCCTCGCTGGTCACGATTCCCGGGCAGCATGAGCTTGCGCCGGCGGATGGCGGCGTGATCCTGGACATGCTGGAGAAAACGGCTGCAGCCGAAAGCGGCGGGAAATAATTCCGCAGTTAACGTGCCGGGCATGCCCCGGCACCGGACCTGCATCTGCGTGCCGGTCGTCCCGACCAATGGGAGGCGTGGCAGCCTGTATTCCGCCCGATACCGACCTGTCCGGCCTGCCGGGAAACTTTTCGACCCGGAGGATCTCAAACCCGTTGGGCAAGTGAGGGGCAAATCCCGTGTGGAGAAATACTCCAGAGGCATACGGCCGGGTCAGCATTCTGTTGCACTGGCTGATTGCAGGCATCGTCCCGGGTCTGTTTGGCCTTGGTCTGTGGATGGTCGAGCTGGATTACTACGACGCCTGGTATCATCGTGCACCGGAGTTGCACAAGGGTATCGGTGTGCTGCTGCTGGGCGGCATGCTGTTGCGCCTGGCATGGCGCTGCGGCAATCCGCAGCCGCGGTTACCGGGCACGCCGCTGCAGCAGGGACTCGCAAGGGCGATGCACCGGGTGCTGTACGGGGTGTTGTTCGCGGTCATAGTGAGCGGTTATCTTGTCTCCACGGCGGATGGACGTCCGGTTGACGTCTTCGGCCTTGTGAACCTGCCGGCCACGCTCAGCGGTATCGACCGGCAGGAAGACATCGCGGGTGTATTTCACCAGGTGCTGGCCATGATCATGATCGCGCTGACTGCGTTGCATGCCCTGGCGGCGCTCAAACATCATCTGATCGACCATGACCGCACGCTGCTGCGTATGCTGTCCGCCAAGCCACCGGTGAATATTCACCGTAAATCCTGAAGGGGGGTGCCATGAAATTCAGACTATTATGCGGGACACTGGTGCTTGCAGGCTGTATGGCTGCCGGCATGGCACAGGCCTCCGATTATGTGATCGACACCAGTAAGGCACACGCCTTTATCCAGTTCCGTATCCTGCATCTGGGCTACAGCTGGCTGCTCGGCCGGTTCAACGATTTCAGCGGGGTGTTCAGTTATGACGAGAACAATCCGGATGCAGCCAGCGCGGAAGTTCGAATAAACACGGCAAGCATCGACTCCAGTCACGCGGAACGCGACAAGCATCTGCGCGGTGAGGATTTCCTGGATGTGGACCAGTATCCGCAGGCCGTGTTTGTCAGTACCGGCTATCGGGAAAATCCGGACAAGAGCGCTGTCCTTAGTGGCAACCTGACCCTGCATGGCGTGACGCGGCCGGTGCAGATCGATGTCGAGCCGGTCGGGCAGGGCCCGGACCCATGGGGTGGCTACCGGATGGGCTTTACCGGGACCACCCGCCTGAAACTGGCGGATTACGGGATCGACTATGACCTTGGCCCGGCTTCCCGGGAGGTGGATCTGTTCCTTTCCATCGAAGGGATCCGCCAGTAATCCTGATAGCTTGCCGGCAGCAGCCGATCCGTGAGATTGTCGCGGATGCGGGGTCAACAGCGTTACCGGTGGCGTTGCCTCGCGGCGGGCTTGCAGGGCAATTCGCTGCTGGTGGTGATGCCTGGGTATTGCATCACCACCAGCGGTACCCTCGTCAGGGCGGCGTGAACCGCCTCAGTTGCCCCACACGTTCGGTTGCGGTTTGCCGGCCTGTTCCAGCTTGCGAATGCGGTCCTTCAGGCGCTGGATTTCCTGCTGGTCGTCGGTGGTGATGCCGGGACCATATCCGGATTCACCGCCGCCAGACCGACTCGAGTCAGACGGGCCGGTATAGTTGCCACCATAGGAGGGGCCGGTATAGCTGCTCCCTGTCGATGGTGCGGCTGGCGTGCCGTAGTCATATGCCTGCAGTCCCTGGATCGCGGGGTCTCCGCCATAACCGGGAGCGCCATACCCGCCGAGGCCGGGAGCGCCATACCCGCCGAGGCCGGGAGCGCCATACCCGCCGTAGCCGGGGGCGCCATACCCGCCGTAGCCGGGGGCGCCATACCCGCCGTAGCCGGGAGCGCCATACCCACCGTAGCCGCCGTAGCCATAGTCGGGGTAGTAATCATCATCGTCATAGCGGTCGCGGTTATGGTTCCCGCCTACCCACTTGGAAGGATTCATCATGTTGCCCATGTCGAATGCCTGGGCCGGCATGGCAAGCAGCAGGCTGAATGCCAGAAAGACACTGCTGTATACGCCTGGTTTGGTTTGCACTGTGTACTCTCCTCTCGCTGGTTATTGTAATGCCACCACGGATTGGGCAATCCGGTCACGCCTACTTATCGCACTTGGCGCGATTGGCGTCAAATTAAACTGCGTCTGTGTCTGCGGCCGCGGGGGCATGTTGTATCCTGCGCCGTGCACACGGTCCGCAGCCGGATTTCCGAAAGGGGCGCCGGAGTATGCGGCCGGTTGCTGCACTTGTTGCCGGCGAAATTCATGCCCGGCAGGCAGGAGTCGTTTGCAACGCCCGTGATGGTGGCAACGCTGTGACTGTGTGCCGGACCGGCCCGCGGGCTGGCACATGCGTGTAACTGCGCCGGCTTTTGTGCCGGGATGACAGTCAAACGGCCCGGCAAAAAACAGTCCCTGTCGGTTGAATTTGTAACTTTATGTAATTTATATGATTATACGATTCCCGTAGTGGTGATGGCGGTGACGCATGGGCCTGGGTGAAAATGCGGGGCCATGTCCGGCGTCGCAATGCCTTGCGATCAGGCCCGGTCTCATGGACGGGTTTGCGGCTGCGGGGATAATGGCATTCATGTAAATGCTGCCGGCGCGCCATTCGACACTGATGCGGCTGCAGGACGGTTTTTCCAGGGGGGCACCTTGCTTCGCTACATTTTCCGAATCACGTGGCGCATCATCTGCTGGGTGGAACTGGCAGTGTTCACACTGTTACTGTACCTGCTGTCGTTTCTGCCGCAGTTGCTGTTGCAAAGCTTCTACTTCTCCCTGTTCCGCTTCTGGACGCGTGCCTTCGTGCGGGCGCTGGGCGTGGATCTGCGCCTGCACCAGAAAAACCTGCGGCCCTTGCCGTCGCAATACATCCTGATCGCCAACCATCCTTCTGCATTCGAGGACATCGGGATACCGGCGCTGTTCCCGGTGCATTCGCTGGCGAAGATCGAGGTTGCGGACTGGTGGCTGGTCGGGCGCATCAGTACTGCGTCAGGTTCCCTGTATGTGCAGCGCGAATCGCGGGAATCGCGCAATGCCGCGGCGGAAGCCATCGAGCGGGAATTGCAGGCCGGCAGGAATATTGCCCTGTACCCCGAGGGTGGCTGCAAGGGGCGCCGTATCTTTGAGGATTTTCGCTTTGGCGCCTTCGATATTTCCCTGCGCACCGGTATCCCGATACTGCCGGTATTTCTGCACTACGAATCCCAGGATGACTTCGAGTGGCGCGCACCGCAGACACTGCTGCACAAGATATGGCACATGATGACGACGCAGAACAATCATGCGAACTACTATATCTACGACGCCATCGATCCGGCTGCATTTCAGGACAGGGAATCCTACGCGGCCTATGCGCATGCCAAGTACCTGGAATGGCAGGCCCGCTACCTGGACTAGCGCTGCAATGCTCCGGTGTCGAGTCTGTGGCAAACCCGGCAGCTTTCGGTAAAATTCTGCGCCCCTTGTCTTTTTGATGAATCTGTCCGTTCGGAGTGAGCAATGACACTTTTTACCTTATACACGGGAAGACCGGTCTCACGGGCTTTCCTGTTTGTCCTGGCATTTGCTGCATTGCGGCCACTCATGGCAGACGAGTTGCTCATGAAGGATGGTTCGCGCTTGCTGGGAAAGGTCGTGAAAAAGGAGGACGACACACTGGAATTCGAGACGTCCTATGCCGGAATTATCAAGGTGAAATGGATCGAGGTCAGTCAATTGACTGCCGATGCGCCCGTGAAGGTCATGCTTGAGGACGAGTCGACGCTGGTTGCAGGCGAGATCAGGAGAACCGAAGAGGCCACGCTGCTGGAGACCGAAGCCGACGTGCCGGCGCAGAGCGTGACACCGGGAACGGTTGCCTATATCAATCCCGAACCCTGGCGTACCGGCGAGGGCGTCAAGTGGACGGGTCTCATCAGCATCGACCTGGAAGTCGATCGCGGCAATACCGACGAGGATGAGTTCGAGGTGGACGGCGCGACGACAATCCGCCGCCTGCATGATCGCTTTACCTTTTCCGGTCGGTATGAAGAAGACAAGACCAACGGCGTGCTGACAACCCAGGAGTGGAAGGAGGGCAACAAGTACGACTATTTCCTGACCGAAAAATTTTACTATGGCGCGCTGCTGGCGTTCGAGCATGACAAGTTCTCCGATCTTGTTCTGCGTACCCGTGTCGGCCCGCATGTCGGCTACCAGTTTTTCGAGAGCAAGGATCTGAATCTCGATACCAATGTGGGTCTGCTTTACGTCGATGAAAATTATAACGTTGGGGAGGATGATGATTTCTGGTCGCTGGGTTGGCAGATTGATTTCGACTGGTTCCTGGTGCCGGGTCGGGTGCAGTTCTACCACCGTCATACCGGGTTTCAGGCGGTGAGCAACGCTGGTAACCTGACTATCGATTCCTGGACCGGTTTTCTATTCCCGCTCTACAAGGGCATCGTCGCCAGCACCGAAGCAGAAATAGACTATGATGGTGGCGCCCCCGCGGATATTGACAAGACAGATACTACCTACCGGGTCAAGCTGGGATATCAATGGTAACGCCCACCCTGGAATTCTGCGCATGAAATTACGTTTTTTCCTCATCTGCCTGCTGCTGTTGCCGCCGGTTGCCGCCACGCTGGCGGCGGATCCGGTTGCCTCTTCCGAGGGCGGCGTGCCCATCGTGACGCCGGAAAGCATCAATGCCAGGCTGAAAGAGGTGGAGGCCTCGACCGACCTTGACGAAACCACAAAGGGAACACTGACTTCGCTATTGACCAAAACGCTTGGTTACCTCGAGGCTGTGCGCAGCAATGATGTCGCAACTGAAGCCTACCAGCAGGCCTTGCAAACGGCACCGCAGCAGACCGACAAAATCCGGGAAGCTCTTGACAACTCGACGGCAACCGACGCGCAGGTCAGTATCAAGTCGACTGAAGACTCGCCTTTTCAGGAAGTCGAGCAGGAATTGTTGCAGGAGAAGGCGAATCTTGCAGCGGTCAAGGAGAAACTAAGTGACGTCGAAGACCAGCTTTCCCGGCAGGCAGAGCGTCCCAATGTCGTGCGCAAGCGCCTGAGCGAGGTAAAGTCACAAAAGGCCGATCTGGATTCGGCAGCCAAAATAACGCCACCGGATGGTGAATTGCCCTGGCTGACTTCGGCGCGCCTCTGGTCACAGCAGTCTCAAGTCGCTGCCTTGCGCAGTGAAGGCCGGATGCTTGACCAGGAACTTCTCAGTCAACCGGTGCGCATCAAGCTGCTGGAGGCGCGCCGGGACGACGAGATGCGCAGCGTCAGTCGTATCACTGACCGGGTAAAGCTGCTCGAGAACCTTGCAAACCACAAGGGAAGCGCCGAAGCCGAGCAGGCCGAAGCGGAGGCGATGGTCGCTGTCTATGATGCCGCCGACAAGCATCCCCTCATCCAGGAACTGGCTGCGCAGAATGCGGAACTGACGCAAATGCTCAAGACCATGACTGCCAGTCTCAGGGAGACTTCAGCTGGTGACGATGATGTCATCCGGGAGGCAAAGGACATCGAGGCAAGCTTTCGCGTTGCCCGGGAAAAGCTCGAGGTTGCTGGAATGAGCCAGGTGCTGGGTGAGGTGCTGCGCAAGCAGCGGGCGACGCTACCCGATATGCGCAGGCTGAAAAAACTGGCTGCCGGACTTGAACGGGAAAATGCCCGGGTGGCATTGCTGCAAATTCAGCATAGCGAGGAGCACAAGCGTCTGCGGGATGTGGATGAATACGTGGATGCGCTGCTGGTTGACCTGCCGGCAGAGGAAGCTGTTGGTGTGCGTGCTGATCTGGTGCAGATTGCCACGATGCGCAGGACACTGCTCGACAAGGCAATATCCCTGGAGAATTCCTACCTGCGCGCACTCAATGAGCTGGATGATGCCTACCGGCGCCTGCTCGAAAACGCTCATGCCTTCGACGCCTTTCTGGCGGAGAACCTGCTCTGGATCCGCAGCGCGCCATGGCCCGGGCTGAACGACCTGCGGCTCATGCCGGGACAAGTGCTCGCGCTGTTGTCCCCGCTGAAATGGTTCGAGGTGTCCGAGATTCTCCTCAAGCGAGCCATCTACTCACCGCCGTTCCTGCTGATGCTGGCACTGTTCGCTTTGCTGCTCTGGAAGATGCGGCGCATCCGAGCTCTGCTCAGGGTAATGGGGCTGCATGTCGGCAAACCATCGGTTGACCGGTTTACCTTTACACTCAAGGCACTTGGCCTGACCCTGTTGCTTGCCGCCACCTGGCCGCTGCTGCTGTATGCAGTGGGCTGGGAACTGGGCTACGCACCGGAGGCGACGGACTTTTCCCAGGCCGTGTCAATTGCATTGCTGTGGGTGGCGCCGGCCTTTTTCTACGTGCAGTTTTTCAGTGTCCTGTGTACGCCGGGCGGGGTTGCCGAGCGGCATTTCCGCTGGCCGGACAAGGTGCCGCAGCAACTGCGACGTGAATTCAGTTTCCTTAAAGTGACATTCCTGCCCGCAGCCTTCATTACACTGCTGGTTCTTTACAATTCCGGCGGGACAGGCGGGGCGCTGGGTGTCGGTTTCGAGCGTCTGTCACTTATGACGGTGCTGGTGTTGCTTGCGGTCTTTTTCTATCGCATTTCCGGTGTGGCGCTGCAGGAGCTGTCACATAGTGCTCCGCGCGTGGGCCAGTTGTACATGGTGCTGACGGTACTCGTGCCGCTGGTGCTGGCCGGTCTTGCCTTCACCGGTTACTTCTATACCGCCGGCACGCTTGCGAGCAGCCTGATTGCGACCCTTTGGTTTGTCTTCGGCCTGGTCGTGCTTCACCAGCTTGCCGTGCGCTGGCTGTTGCTGGCGCAGCGACGCATTTTCCTGCAGGCCGTGCGCCATCGTTTGCTGGCGGCCAGGCAGGAGGACAAGTCCGGGGTCACTGAAATCGAGGGCATCACGCTGGAGGTAGAGGAGCCCGAGGTTGACCTGATGGCGCTGCGCGAGGAGAGCCGCAAGTTGCTCAACATCGTGCTGGTGATCATTGGTGTTTCGGGTTTCTGGATTATCTGGTCGGATCTCCTGCCGGCGTTCGGTGTTCTCAACGATATCGTCCTCTGGCACCACAACGTCATCACGGGCGGTGAAGAAACGATTGCACCGATTACCCTGGCCGACATAGGCAAGGCCGTCCTGATAGCGATAGTTACGTTCGTTTCCGTGAAGCGGCTACCTGCGCTGCTGGAAATTGTCCTGCTGCAGCGTTTCGGGATGACCTCGGGCAGTCGTTATACCGCCACCGCCCTGACGACCTATGCCATTGTCGCGCTGGGTGCACTGCTGTTTTTCAGGACGATCGGTGCGGACTGGTCGAAGCTGCAATGGCTGTTTGCCGCACTGAGCGTGGGCATCGGTTTCGGTCTGCAGGAAATTGTGGCCAATTTCATCAGCGGCCTGATTATCCTGTTCGAGCGGCCGATCCGGGTGGGTGACGTGGTTACCGTGGGTGACACCGATGGGGTGGTAACCCGCATCCGCATTCGTGCGACCACCATCAAAAACTGGGAGAACCAGGAGTTGCTGGTGCCCAACAAGGAATTCATCACGGGCCGGCTGCTGAACTGGTCCCTGTCCGACCAGACGACGCGCATCAAGGTGCCGGTTGGCGTTGCCTACGGCAGTGATGTGCAGAAAGCCATGCAGCTGATGGACCAGGCCGCCAGGGAAAACGCCAGTGTTCTGCGCGAGCCCTCACCGTCAGTCATCTTCGAGGCTTTCGGCGACAATACCCTCAACCTGGTACTGCGCTGTTTCGTGGGAACACAGAATGACCGCATGCCGACTATTACCGCGCTGCACGAGGCGATCAACCGCAAGTTCAACGACGCCGCTATCTGCATCGCCTTCCCGCAGCGCGACGTGCACCTCGATACCACCAGGCCACTGGATATCCGCATTCGGCGGAATGACCCTTAGGAGGGCGGCGGTGGCCAGGGTCGGGACGTGGAGGCCGGTGAGATGCTTCCGTCGATATGTTGCGTGGTAGCAACGGATTTGTTGTAAAGTTGCTGCAAGGTACTCGTGACATATGTTAGAATCCGCCACGTTCGCGGCTGTACACAGCCGGATTTCCATTAACACTGCCAGAATCCGTATCCAGGAGGAGATTCAAATGAAACTTAAACCCATATTCAGTCTGGCCGCTGCAGCCCTGGTGCTGTTCATCAGCCAGGTCAGCCTGGCTGATGAATTCGCGGTTTCAACCGGCAAACGACCGATCACCGCGGGCCTGGGCATCCTCTACAAGGACAAGCCCTACAAGGACTACGACAACGACGAGAAGACCAACCTGGTGCCGGTGATCCTGTACGAGGGCGAGAATTTCTTCGTCCGCGGCAGCAGCCTTGGGTGGAAGTTCGTTGATTCGAAGGATCTGGAATTTGCCGCTGTCGGCGAGTACCTGGCCGATGGCTATGACTCCAGCGACAGCAGTTATCTCAGTGGCATGAGTGACCGCGATCCTTCCTTCGGTGTCGGCGCACATGTTATCTGGAACCCCGAAGCGCTGGGTTTCAAGCTGGCCGCGGTGACCGATGCGACGGACAACAGCGATGGCTCGCAGGTTCGTGGCGAGGTGTTCTACAAGTATCGCACGGGTGACTTGATGCTCAAGCCCAGTGCCGGGTTTGTCTGGCAGAGCGATAACTACAACGATTACTACTATGGCGTGAAGAACAGTGAAGCCCGTCCCGGCCGACCTGCCTACTCCGCTGATTCTGATTTTAACTACAGACTGGGTGCGGTAGCCGTTTACCAGGAGAAGGCGTCACCATGGATGTTTGCCGGTGGGCTGCGTTACGACATATTTGGCAGTGAAATCAAGGATAGCCCGATTGTTGACGAAAACGAAGAACTGTCTGCCTTCATCGGTGTTGCCTATACATTCGGCAAGTAAACTGCCAGCATCCGGCTAATGCAAAGACCCGCCTTATGGCGGGTCTTTGTCGTTGCGGATCCGGGAGGTCGGTTGTGTGCCGGCCACGCTACTTTCTTCCGGTCCTGCTTTATTCCCTCGCAAAGGACGCGGGAAAGCTTCTTGTGAGCGTGATTTCTTTCCGTGTTTTTCCGTGGATTCCGTGGCCAATATCCGGCATCAGAATCTTGCCGTCGACCACTGCGCCCAGCTGATCCCGTTCATGCTGTGCTGCAGTTTTTCCATGGATTCCAGCAGGCCCTTGACACTGCCCAGCAGGGCATAAAGGTTCTGTGCACCGGCTGCGTCAACCGCGGTTTCCCGGCCATGCTGCAATTTGTCCAGGTACTGTTGCATTTCCTGCGTCAGTTCCGGCTGCCTGCGCCAGGCAGCAATCAGGGCATCGGCAGGTTCCAGCCGCGCCCATTTATTGAACACTTCGTGAATACGCCGGCGCCAGTCTCCCTGCAGTGGCTGGATGGCCTGCAGCAGTTCTGGCGAATCGCTTGCAGCCGTGTTGTAGCTGGCTTCCAGTGCCAGCAGCCGGTTGCGCAGTGAATACAGGTTATGTGCAAGTTCCCGGACCCGGTCCTCGCTGTTGGCAGGAAATCGCTGGTAGTCGAGGCGCTTCATGGCACCCTGCAGTTGTGCCGGCAGCGGCAGGACCCTGTTTTCAAACAGGCGTTTTCTGTAATTGCGTGATGCAGTCGCCTGGCGTACTGCCGGTACTGTATAGGCAAAGGCAATCCGCGCGCAGCCCTGGAAAAACCGCCGCAGGGTCCGCATCAGGATTTGTTCCGCGTGCATGGGGCTCAACAGGCGGTGCACCAGTACCACGATGCTCACGCCTATCAGCATCACCAGGCCGCCGGTAACCAGCAGGATGAATGAATAATGCTGGTCATTCGTGACGTTGGCCATGTTGACGAACATCATCAGTGGCCCGAGTTTCAGGACGGGCGAGCGGTTGCCGAGAAAGCCGAAGCAAAAAGTATACAGAAAGATCAGCATGAGGATGGCGAAACCGGAATCCAGCATGGGCATGAGCAGCAGGTAAACCGGGGCAACGACGATGAACATGCTGAGTAGCAGCACCAGCAGCAGGCCCAACAGGTTGATCGGCGCCATCAACATCATCAGGCTGAAGGCGGTGGCCATCATGGGGATGGCAGGCCCGCCGGGTGGCTGGACATGGACCCAGAAGCTCCAGGCGGTGACCCAGCACAATGCCGGGAACAGTGCCTTCAGGAGACGTTCCGGGTTCCAGCGCGCGGGCCGGAACGGCTCCGACTTGTATGCGTGGCTGTGGAGAGCCGCGGCAGGCTCAAGTCCGGCCAGGACCCGCAGGGTCTGCAACAGTTCGCTGCTGGTGCGGTCGAGCGATTTCAACTGGCTGACAAAGTTCAGCAGCGCCGCGTGCTGCAGGTGGGTCAGACCGGTCACGGCCCGGGTATCGATGTCCAGCGGCAGTACCGCCAGCAGGGTGGCATCGCTGCCTTGTATCTTGCTGTCGGTTGCCTGCTGTGCCTGCCACAATGCTGTGCCGCGGGTGAGCCGTGCTTCCAGTGTGGCAAGTGCGCTGTCGAGCCAGGGAAGCAGCCTGCCGAGGTCAAGTTCCCTGCAGTCAGCAATGCTTTCCCGCCACAGTTCCACGGCACTGCCAAAGGCCAGCAGGTCGACACGCAGCAATTCCCAGCTGTCTTTCTGGTGGCGTACCGCGGCGGTATCGGCATAGGCGGCATCCAGCGTCGCCAGCAAATTCTGGTAGGCGCCTGACAGTTTTGTGTGCAGTTCATGAATGTCATCTTCCGGTGCAGGATTTTGCAGCAGCCGGCGGTACATTCCGAACAGTTGCTGCATGTCTTCCCAGAGGGCCAGTCCCTGCTGCAGCAATGCCTGCCTCGAGGTGCGCGGCCATAACAGCACGCTCACCAGGGTGAATATAATCATGCCAGCCGCGGTTTCCAGAAAACGGGTGGTGGCGAAGTGAAATGCCGTATCCACTTTCATGTAGCTGGAGGACCAGACCGCGACCGCGATAAATCCGGCGTTGAACCAGGTGTCTCCCTGGCGGCTGGTCTGCATGAAGTAGCCGATTACCGTCAGGTACAGGCTGACGCCGAGCAGCATCCCCACCGGGGACTGCGCGAAAAAGGACAGCAGCGCGAAGCCGGCCAGCGCGCCGAGGCCGGTGCCGGCAACGCGCATCACGCCCTTGTTCAGGCTGGCGCCGGTGGTGGACAGGCTGACGACGATGATCGCCAGGGCGCCGAATTTCGGCAGGTCCCAGTTCATCCACAGGGCCAGCCAGTAGAACAGCGTCATGCTCAGCGCCAGCTTGAAGGCCTCCTGCAACTGGATCTGCCGGGGCACTGCAGCTGCCTGTTCAGCCACGCGGAGAAACCCTATTCCGTGGTGATGAAGACCGAGGCCGTGGCGCCTACACGCAGCTGCACGTCTTCGGGTACCCGGGTAAGCCGGATGCGAACCGGGATGCGCTGGGCCAGGCGAATCCAGTCGAAGGTCGGATTGATGGTGGGCAGCAGATCCGCGTCCGACTGGCCGTCCTGCTGGGAGATGCCCCAGCCGGTGCTTTCGACGACACCCTCCAGTGGCTGGTCCGGGTAGGTCATCAGCTTGATCGCGGCCCTGTTCCCGGCGCGCACATTGCGAATCTGGGTTTCCTTGAAGAAGCCATACACCCAGAAGCTGTTGCTGTCGATCAGGGCCAGTGCCGGCTGGTTTGCCACGGTCTGTGTGCCGTAACGCAGTTTCAGATTCGTGACATAACCATCCACCGGCGCGCGCACTTCGGTGAACTCGAGGTCAAGCCGGGCGGTATGCAGGTTTGCCTGCGCGACTTCGACATCGGCATTCGATACCAGCAGGTTGTTTTCCTTCCTGACCAGTGCCTGCTCGGAGATCGCGCCCTTGTCGCGGTTGTGCAGGTCGCGGGCGCGCGTGGCCTGGTCAAGCGACACCAGGGCGGAGGCCTGTGCCTGCTTCAGTTTGGCCTCGGCCTGCTCGACGGCAAGTGCGTAGGTGCGGGGATCGATTTTGAACAGCAGGTCGCCCTTGCGGACCGCCTGGTTGTCGCTGATGGGCAGTTCGACAATCGGGCCGCTGATCCGGGGCGTGATCTTCACCACCTGCGCGCGGACATGGCCATCCCGGGTCCAGGGATGAAACAGGTATTCCTTGAACATCACGCTCAGGGTGTATCCGGCAACGGCAACCGCGACCAGGGTGACAAGATAGCGTATGTAACGGGTGATGCCTTGCTGCATGTTCAGGTACCTATATCGGGATAATGAAGAGTCCCACCAGGCGTGTACATACCACCGCAAGTGCGACGAAGAACAGGGGAGGGTGCCAGATGAAGCGGGTCAGGTTCAGCCGGTTCAGGAGCCTGGCAAACAGGCCCGCCAGCACTACGCCCAGCAGGATGGCGAACAGCACGGGTGGAAAGTAGATACCACCGATGGCGATCTCGCAGGGTATATTCGCAGGGTTCATGGCGTCGCTATGCCTGTCCGCCGGTGCGTGCCATTACCAGTCCGGAGCCGGCCAGCGGTCTGAATCCGGATCCAGCACCGGGACATCGTCGTCACTGGTATCAAGCAGTTTGCCCCAGTCTGTGCGTTCGCGCATCTTCCTCTGAATCTGCGTCGGTACGAAAGGCAGGTCCGTGCGGGTTTCCCAGCCGCCACCGAGCGCCTTGTAAAGCGCGATCAGGTTGATGGCAATATTACCGCGCACCTGGGCGTAGGCATCCTGCTGTGCGGCCAGCGAGCGGTTGCTGTCGAGCACGCTCTGGTAGAGGCTGACGCCCTCGGAGTATTGCAGCATGGACAGTTCGGATGAGCGTAAGGCTGCCGCCGCGCTTTCCCCGCGGTAGTCGGCTTCCATCCTGGAATTCACGAAGCCGCTGATGGCATCCTCTACCTCACCGGCCGCGACCAGCACGGTGTTTTCGTAGTTGGTGAGCAGTTGCTCGAGGCGTGCATCCTGCACGCGCACCTGGTTCTGCAGCCTGCCATAGTTGAGGATCTTCCAGTTGAAGGCCGGTCCGGTCGAGAATGCGAAGCTGTTGGCATCGAACAGGTCGCCGAGGCTGTTCTGCCCGGCGTTGTTGACGTTCCAGCCGAATGAACCGAACAGGGAAAAAGCCGGTAGCAGCTCCGCACTGGCGACACCGACCTGGGCCGACTGGGCGGCGGCCTGCAGTTCCGCCTGACGGATATCCGGACGCCTGCGCAGCAATTCCGCCGGGATCCCGGCCGCCACCTCGGCCGGCGCCGTCGGGATCTCGCCGCTGCTGCCAAGCATGTCCGCAAGATCCTGTGGTGGCATGCCCATAAGGATGCTCAACGCATGGCGAAACCTGTCCAGCGAGATCTGCAAGCCGGGGACGGTTGCCTGGGTATTACGCAGCTGGGTGGTAGCCTGCTGCATGTCCAGTTCGGTAACCGAACCGGTCTCGAACTGGTTGGTCGTCAGCTCGAGTGAGCGCTGCTGGATGGCGATGTTCTCGCGCGCCAGCCGGATGCGTTCCTCCAGTGTCCTGATCTGGACGTAGTTTCTGGCTACTTCCGCAGTCAGGGTGACCAGTACATCATCGTAGCCGGCAACGCTGGCGAGCAGGCTGGCGTCGGCGGATTCCAGACTGCGGCGAAATTTTCCCCAGAAATCCATTTCCCAGGCGACATCAAAGCCGGTACCTGCCTGGCTGAAGTACCTGTCGGTAAGCAATGTTTCCCTGCCGCGGTTGTAACTGTAGTTACCTGATACTGTCTGGCTCTGTGGATAGAGTCTGCCGGTCACGATGCCTAGCTGGGCACGTGCCTCGAGTACCCTGAGGCCGGCTATCTGCAGCGTGAGGTTCTCGCTGCGGGCGGTTTCTACAAGCGTATTCAGCACCGGGTCCTGGAATACCTGCCACCACTGGCTGTAATCATTCTGCTGCTGGTCAAGTACAGCGGTGCCGGTGTCATTCCACTGTCCGGGCAGGTCGGCTTGCGGCAGCTCGAAGTCGGGGCCTACCACCGTGCAGCCGCCTGACAAAACGGCACCGGCCAGCAAAACCAGCCAGGCGTTCCCCGTAATTCTGTTGCCGGTGTTTTCAGCCTGTATCATGCGGGTATCTGTTGTTACTGCTGCCCGGGCTGCTTGCCGTAAAGCCGCAGGGCCGGCAGATCGACGGGTATGCATGCGGGCTGCATTTCATTATTTTTACCGGCGCATTATAGTACGTTTCTGCTCTGCGGGTCAGGAGATATATCCTGACTTCTTATTCGCTGTTGCGGTACCGGGAACGATGAGGAGCAAGAATGAATAATATTACCGAGAGTACTGCTGACGCGATCTTTCAACGTCGCGCAATGGAGGCAGCGATCCGTATCGGGCTTGTCGTGTTGCTGGTGCTATGGTGTTTTAATATCGTCAAGCCTTTTATTCTGGTGGTACTGTGGGGAGCGATTATTGCGGTGGCTGTTTACCCGCTGTTCGTGAAAATCAGTGCAGTGCTCGGAAACCGCCCCAAAACTGCTGCCACGCTGATTACAGCTCTCGGGCTCGTCATGCTGATTACCCCGACGGTGATGGTCTCGGATGCTGCGCTGGAAAACACAAAGTCCCTGGCGCGTGAGTTGCAGGCTGGAACCCTGGCAATTCCAGCGCCGCATGACAAGGTGAAAACCTGGCCGCTGATCGGAAAGTGGCTGTACAGTACGTGGGGCCTGGCGGCAACCAACATGAGTGCAACACTTGGGAAATACAAGTCCCAGCTCGCCTCGCTTGGGAAAAAGGTGCTGTCTGCCGCAGCGGCGGCGGGCATCACCGTGTTGCAGTTTATCGCGTCTATTATCATTGCCGGGGTGTTGCTGGTGTATGCAAGAAGTGGCAGTCGCGCAGTCGAGACGGTCGCTGTCAGGCTCATGGGGGCCGAGAACGGGCATGAATTTACCGAGATGGCGGGAGCGACCATCCGCAGCGTCGCCCAGGGCGTACTGGGCGTTGCACTGATACAGTCGATTCTTGCCGGCATTGGCCTGCTCGTCATGGGGGTTCCCTATGCCGGCATATGGACCCTGCTGGTATTGCTGCTGGCGATTGTCCAGCTGCCCACGATCCTTGTACTCGGACCGATCATGATCTATGTCTTTACCGTGGCGGCCACGGTTCCGGCAGTAATCTTTGCAATCTGGTGCATGCTGGTCGGATTCAGCGACAACATCCTCAAGCCGCTGCTGCTCGGGCGCGGTCTGGACATCCCGATGCTGGTGATTTTGCTGGGCGCAATTGGCGGCATGATCCTTTCCGGGATCATCGGCCTGTTTGTCGGCGCAGTGGTGCTGGCCCTGGGTTACCGCCTGTTCACTGTGTGGCTCCGGCAGGAAGGCGCGCAGCCGGCGACGGGTCGGGAAGCGGCCGGGAACTGACCGGTCGTATCAGGGCCTGCTGTCCCCGGTAACAGCGATCAGGCTGCGCCCATGCCGGGTCATTTTTCGCCTGCAGATTCTTCCGCAATCTCCGGGTCCTGTTGCAGCCATGCGATGAACAGGGTGTATCCCAGCACCATGACAACTGCGCCGACAAACAGGCCGATGATCCCGTAATGCAGCATGCCGCCGATGGCGCCGATGAAAATCACCGCCATCGGCGCATTCACGCCCTTGGCCAGCAGGATCGGTTTCAATACATTGTTGATGAGGCCGACCGCAATATTCCAGACCAGGAAAGCGACCGCCGCGCCGGTGCCGACCGCGGAAAAGGCATAGATCGAAAGCGGTATCAGAACGATCAGAATATCGATCTGCACAATGGCCAGTATCAGGCAGATAAAGGCCAGCAAACCGGCAGCGGGTACACCCATCACGATAAAACCCAGACCCGCCAGCAGCGATTGAATGATGGCGATTCCCAGGATGCCGGTAACCACGCTCTTTACCGTTGCCTGCGAGAGTTCCGTCATCTCGGCGCCCCGGCTGCCCGCAAGCCGGGTAAATACCGACTCAATAGCATGTCTGGCACCCGTGGCTGAAACCAGGAATACACCCGCCAGAATGATGGAAAAAATGAACAGCAGCAGCCCCATTCCGGCTCCGGCGAACCTGGCGAGGAACCACCTGGCGTATTTCTTCACTTCGGTGTCATGCTCAAGCAGTACGCCTTTCAGGTCCTGTGAGGCCTCCCGCCACAAGGCTTCGACCTTTTTGCCTATCAAGGGCCAGTCCCTGACACTCTCCGATGGTGGCGGGATCTGCAAACTGTCATTTTCAATCTGCGTTGTCAGCGTCCGGACATTCTTCAGCAGGGCATTGGAGAGAATTGCGCTGGGTGTGATCAGAATGCCCAGCAAGGCAAGGGTGACCAGGGTCGAGGTCCAGCCCGCGCTCAGTCCGGTTTTGTCTTTCAGCCACTGATACAGGGGATAGACGCCGATGGCGATGATACCTGCCCAGACAATGGGTCCGATAAAGGGTGCGGCAATTTGATAGCACCACAGCACCAGGAGTGCGATCAGGCCGACCTGGATTGCGGTTTCGATCACGTCTTTCCGTGTAGCCATCATGATTTATTCCCCCGTCCTGTTCTGCAGGTTTTGATTTGCTGCCCCCGGTCCTCCTACGCCCTTGATTTGCAGTCGCAGCGAATTTCTCCATTCACAAACGCCAGTGTTGCGTTCTCGCAGATAACCACAGGGAAGTGCGAGGACTGACTGGCCGATGGAGCATATCGTGGCTATCCCGCAGGAATCAACCTGACGGCCGGGCATGTCCTGTCATCATGCTGCAGGCGGTATTCTCGCTGTCTTCTGCCTGTTACCGGTGTGTCCAGTCGAGTGCGGTGCCGGCCTGCCTGCGGGTTGTGTAACCTAACCCAGTTGTTTGCTGATTTCCGTGTACAGCAGCAGGCCGAATACCAGCACCGAGAGCAGCAGGACAAGGTTCGTTGCCGGCCCGTTTTTCATTCCGCCCAGCCAGTCGCGCCGGTTGTTCATGTAGAGCAGCAGCGCAGCGAGCAGCGGCATGAAGAAGGCACCGGCAACGGCATAGGCGATCACCAGCCAGACCGGTTTGCCCGCCAGCAGCAACAGCATGGGCGGTAGCGCGAGATACAGCAGGTAACCCCGGTAGGCGCGGGAGCGCGTATCGACGCTGACCGCTGTTCCCTGTCCTGCCATGTACTGGCCGACGAAGTCGGCGAACAGGTAGGGGACGCCCTGCCAGACACCCAGCATGGAGCTGAATACCGCGCTCCAGAATCCGATCAGGAAACACCACTTGCCTGTCGGGCCGACGACTTCCGCCAGTCTGTCGGCGAGGCCGAGCACCATGCCCGGACCGCTGACGATTTCCGGTTGCACGCCGGCTGCGATGATCATGATGGAGATGCCGAATATGCCGGTCAGGAAGTAGGCAACACCGAGATCCAGCCTGGAGCGCTGCAGGTCCGCACTGCTGTTCCAGTTGCGCTCCCTTATCCAGTAGCCGTAGCACAGCAGGGTGACACTGCCGCCTACACCGCCGATGACACTCATCACGAATACGGCGGACCCTTTGGGAATTGCCGGTGCGAGCAGACCCCGGGCAATGTCCGGCGAGGTCGGGGGCCACCCATACCGCACAGGCCAGCACGACCAGCAGCATCAGTGCCATGAACAGCTTCATGATCTTTTCCAGCAGGGCATAGCGCCCCGTGATCACCAGCGCCAGGGCCGCCAGTGAGTGCAGTATCCCCCAGTATGCAACGCTGACTCCCGGGTACAGGGCATGTGCCGCAAGGCCGGTGCTGGCGATCAGGGCAGCGGCGACGATGAAGCTCCACAGCACAAGGTAGACGAGGAAATAGAGAGAGACAATGCGCGGCAGCCGTTGTATCCAGCCTTCGATCAGGGTGCTGCCGGTCGCCAGTTGCCAGCGAGCCAGACCCTCGTTCATCGCGAATTTTACGAGGGCGCCCAGGATGGCAGCCCAAAGTATGGCTGTGCCGTAGCGCGCGCCGGCAACCGCTGCCGCGATGAGGTCGCCGGCACCCAGGCCGGTAGCCGCTATCACCAGGCCGGGGCCGATGTCTCTGATTCTGAAGGGCGGCGCTTTCATCGGTACCCGGATATTTCCTGGTTCCCGGCAATAGTTGCCGGTGGCCGTGCTAAAGTAGCTGTCTGTTTTAACCCGGTGCTGATGACCTGCCGATGAAGCTGCGCAGCCAGATTTCCCTGTTGCTTTTTATGTTCGGTCTGGTGCCCCTGCTGGCGGGGTTTGCCATCAACGTGCCGATGATCTTCGACCGGATTGAAATACTATATCACAAGGCGCATTTGCAGAATCTGCGTGCGGGATTCAGCGACCTTGACCAGCATATTGCAAGGCGCCACGAAATGGCGCGGCTGCTGGCGAAGATGCCGGAACCCGGTTTTATCCTCGATGCCGGTCAACCGAAGTCGGACCGCAGCCTAGAGTCGGCCCGCAAGGCCTATGTCGACTGGGTCAATCAGGTGCTGCTGGACCAGTTCGATATCAACGAAATCCTGTATCTGGATGAGGACGATGTTTGCCACTTCTGGCTGGACCGGAATACCAAGACCGGCTTGCTGGAAGCCCGCAAGGGCGTGCGCAGCGACTTCGACCCGGAGCTGGTCAATGCCGGCAGAAAGCTCAATCCGGGAGGCGTTGTGACCGGTCCTATCGTGTTTGATCGTGCCGCGGAAGCCGAATCACCCACCCGCTTCATGCAGCTCAGTCTGGTGAGTCCGATCGTGATACCGACTAAATCAGCGGATTCCGGGGAAATGACCGAAAAACGCGGCACGGTGATCATGTACCTGGACATCGGCGGTCTGGCCAGCGCCTATCGTGGCAACTACTGGGTGCAGAGTGACGGCCATTACCTGGGCAGCAAGGCCGGCGTGCAACCGGCGCGCACCGCCTTCGAGGATTTTCATGGTCTAGAGGAAATCTTCTCCAGGGGCGAACTGGCGCTTTGGGAATACCAGGGGCAACAGGTTATGTGGGTGCCGCTGTTCAATACCTACGATGCCGGACCGCTATGGGTGGGACGCAGTGTCGATCCCTCGCCCCTGACCACACTGCGGCGCACCGTCGAGGGGCGTATCGCCATTATCGCATTCGGTCTGCTGCTGGTGGTGTTCGTGGTGGCGCGGCTGATTGCGCTTCGGGCGGAGCGGCTCGGCCACGAACTGACCGACGGTATTTCCCAGGTGCTGGAACGCGACGAGGCAGTCAGTTTTTCCTGGCGCAGGCCCCAGGAACTGCACGAACTCGGGGAGAACCTCACCCGACTGGCGCTGACGCATGCGGAACACAACAGGGCGCTGTACGACTATGCCCAGGAACTGGAGGCCTCCAACCGCTACAAGTCGGAATTCCTCGCCAATGTCAGTCATGAGCTGCGGACGCCGCTGAACTCTATCCTGCTGCTGTCGAAGATGCTGGCAGACTGCGGTGAAGGAAACCTGTCGTCAGAGGGCTGCAGGCAGGCGCGGATCATCCACGCCGCCGGCTCGGACCTGAAGGCACTGATTGACAATATCCTGGACCTGTCACGTATCGAGGCGCGGCAGATGACGCTGGTGCCGGAGACCCGTAAACCTGCGCAAGTTGCTGGATGATATCCTGGAGTTGCTCAAGCCGCAGTTCGACGAGAAACACCTCGAATTGACGCTGGAAGTCGGCGACGGATGTCCCGGGGACGATTGTTTCCGACAGCGAGAAGCTCCGGCAGATACTGGTGAATTTCCTGTCCAATGCCGTCAAGTTCACCCGCGAGGGCGGCGTTGTCGTCAGGTTACTGCGACGGCATCAACTACCCGGTTGCAGTCAGCGTTACCGATACCGGGATCGGGATTCCGGCCGAGAAGCGCGAACTGGTTTTCGAGGCATTCAAGCAGGCGGACGGATCGACCAGTCGCCGCTTCGGTGGTACCGGCCTGGGCCTGACAATCAGCCGGGAGCTGGCCACCCTCATCGGCGGCCATATCGAGATCGATAGCGAGGCCGGCAGGGGATCGACCTTCACCCTGTTGCTGCCCGCGGAAATTCCTCCGCAGGTTTCCGCCAGGGATGAGAGCCGGTCCGACAACGGCAAGCAAGGGCGACAGGCACGAGCAGCCGCTGCCGGCTGCTGATTACCGGGGCGCGCGTGTTTTGCTGGTTGACGATGATATGCGTAACCTGCTGGCGCTGACACCCTTGCTGGAGCACTGGAAACTTGATGTCATGGCTGCCGGGGACGGGGTGGAGGCGCTGGAAACATTGCAAACGGCGGGTGCGTTTGACCTGGTGATTCTGGATATAATGATGCCCGATATGGACGGTTACGAGTTGACCCGGCGCCTGCGCAAGGATCCCTGCCTGATGGCCCTGCCGATCATCACGCTGACGGCGCGGGCGGGCAGGGAAGAACAACAGGCCTCGCTCGACGCCGGCGCCGATGCCTTTCTGGTCAAGCCGGTGGAGCCGGCGGAATTGAAAGGTATGCTGGACAGATTCCTCGCCGG
The DNA here is from genome assembly GCA_963824045.1 of uncultured Gammaproteobacteria bacterium. Classification (GTDB taxonomy): domain Bacteria; phylum Pseudomonadota; class Gammaproteobacteria; order UBA9214; family UBA9214; genus UBA9214. Next base: position 148,850 of record CAWGNW010000010.1, read on the forward strand.
GCGCAACAGCATGGTTACGCCGCAACACCTGGATACCTGATATGAATCGCTATGCCGGTTTTCGCATCCTGATTGTCGATGACAATGAAAATAATCTCTTTACCCTGCGTGCCCTGATCAGAAGTACATGGATGTGGAGGTGCTGGAGGCGTCGTCGGGACAGGAGGCGCTGGATATCGCGCTGAATGACCCGCGTATCGACCTGATCGTACTGGACGTGCAGATGCCGGAGATGGACGGGTTCCAGACGGCCTACCATGCTGAAGGTGCGGCAGAAGACCCGCGATATCCCGATTATCTTCCTGACCGCGGCCTACAAGACCGACGAATTCCAGCAAAAGGGCTACGAAGTCGGTGCTGCCGATTACCTGCTCAAGCCGATAGATGACAACCAGTTGATCAACAAGATCAGTACCTATCTGCGCCTGATCGAGAAAGAGCGGGATCTGAACCGGCGGCTGGAGAGCGCTGGTGGAGGAGCGCACCCGGGAATTGCGGCTGGCGAATACCTATCTGGAAAACATCATCGGATAACATGGGCGAGGCACTGCTGTTGCTGGACCCGGAAGGCCGCATCAAGTCGGCCAATCCGGCCGCCTGCGGATGCTGGATTACAGCGAGGCAGGACCTGGTCGGGATGGCTATCGGCGACGTCTTCGAGGAGGAGGAGACCGAGCAGGCCAATGCCTTCATGGGTATCTGGCTGGAGGCGCTGATTCGAACCGGCACCATCAGCAGTATCGAGGCCTGCTTCATCGCCAAGGACCAGCGCCGGGTGCCTATCCTGTTTTCACGTACGGCAATCAAGGACGAGAACGGCGAGATCACCGATATAATCTGCATTGCAAAGGACATGACGGGTTATACGCGGGTCGAAGCGGCAGGCGCGGGCAACTAAAGTGGTGCATGGCTGCCTGCAGGTTGCACTTCAGGGCGCACGGGGTACACTTCGCAGCAGGAAATAGTGGAGTATCCAATGGAAGAAGCAGAGCAAGACCAGGGCACCGGAAGAGGATATCGTGCTGACCGCAGATGCCCTCAAGGCAATGGGCCACCCGCTGCGCTGGAAGATTCTCTGTACACTCGGCAACAGCGAGATGTCAGTAGGCGAGATTGTCGAGAAGATCGGGACATCGCAGAGCAATGTCTCGCAACACCTGGACCAGTTGCGTAACAAGAATATCGTCAAGTCGCGGCGCGACGCGAATCGCATCTATTATTGCGTCAGAAACGAGAACCTGCTGGAACTGATCGGCACGATGCGGAATGTTTTATGTCGTACCAATCTGGACGATATGCTGCCGCCCGAAGACTGACCGGTTTCGGAAACAGTGTGACGGGTGTGCACAGCAACGGGGGACTTGCCCTGTCCCCGTGCAGTTGAACCTTCCTGCAAGCGCGTCGCAACCGGCGTCCCCGCTAACTGCATCCTGCGTTACCCAGTCTCCTGCATGGCCCGGGCCAGCTTCCCGACCGGCTCGCGGTCTCGTCCCTGCAGTCGTACTTCCCTGTAAGCACAAACGGGGGCGACTCATGCGAGTCACCCCCGTTGGGCTTTTCCGGCTTGTCGAACTGCTTACTTGGCTTCAGCAGCGGGTGCCTGCGGCGCAAGCGGCGGGGCGTAGCCATAAGGCGCATAACCGTAAGGCGCGCCGTAACCATAGGGAGCACCATAGCCATACGGCCCGTAGCCCCAGCCGTCATAGTAGCGGTTGTAGCCATAGCCACGGCCATAGCCACTACCCCGGCCTCGACCGCTGCCGCTCATGTAGAAACCCATGTCAAAGTCGCCATCGCCGTCAAACAGGCCGTCAAAGGGACCCCAGTCGCTACCCCAGTCGTCCCAATCATTGTAGCCGCCGCGATCCCAGGGACCCCAGCCCCAGGCTGAGGCTGCGGTGGAGGCAACAGCCAGCGTTGCAGCTGTCATCACTGTAGCAATCTTTTTCATCACTGTTTCTCCTTGTCTCGGTCTGGACCTGGTACGGATAACCAGGCCAAGTTTATCCAGTCACAGTCTAAAGTATATAAGCAAAATCTAAATAAGCAACAGCTAATACGCTGATTTCGCTTAAAATGTTTTTATGTGAGCTTATAAATAATTAATAACATAAAAACATGTGGTTAGATTGCTTCTGATGATTTCCGGCGATACAGGTTCTGGTTGTGCGCAGTATCGCATACGGGGTTGGGCAGGACGCAAACCAGGCGAGAGCGGGCGGTGCCGGGAAATTTATATATATTTTGCCAGACATACGCCGTTCGTTGGCGGCTATGATGGAATTATGGATGTGAATTCCCGTGGCAAGCTGCTGTTATCCATTATCGAACTGGGTGGTTACCCGAATTTTGCCCCCCTGTATCGCGAACTTGGCTACGAGGTCGCGGTCGAGACCCGGATGCGCAAGGCCATCAGCTTCCTCAAGCAGCGCACCCCGGATGTTATTGTGGCGGAATTCAATTTCCAGTCTGATTTTCGGGATCGTACCAGCAGCCTGGAGTCGCTGCTGGCGGTGGTGCAGCGCATGTCGGGGGTGCGCGTCATCGTTTTCTATGAGAAGGAATACCTGCCGCAGTTCGAGGTGTTGCGGGCGAGACTGCCGGTACATCATGCGCTGGCATTTCCCGTTGACGAGGCCGGGGTGCGTGCCTGCCTGCTGGCAGCGGATAACGGGAATTGACGCACAAAGTGCGGCTTGTATAGAGTGATATTATAAACAGGGGGTATTACCGCGTGCGTGATCTGCGCTGCGGCGACATAGAAGGACGCAAATAATATGAAACGTATAACCGAATGGCTGGCTTTTTTTCTGATGGCGGGCGTTGCGAGCGTCGCTTTCTCCTCTGACCTGCGCGTGCGTGTATTCGAGCGAGGGGCAAATGCACCCCTTGCAGGTGTTGCCGTGTGTCTGGGTACACCGGCAAGGCTGAACCAGTTCGGGGCCATGCTCACGGACCCCGGGGGCTACGCCACCTTCAGTGATATCCCGCAGACTGCCTTGCTGGTCACCGCATCCAGGGCCGGCTTCAAGGCCGAACAGGAGAATATGGTGACATCAAACATGGACCGCATGCTGGTGCTTTCGATGTCAGCCGGCGGCGGCGGCAGTCAATGCCAGCTGGATAGCGATGGCGGCAGCCAGCAAGCAAGCGGGCTGGATGTCAGCCGTTTTGCGATCAATGGCGGTGCTCCGAAAACCGGGCAACGCCCGGTAACACTGGACAACCGGGTTACGGGTGAGCCCACGCAATACCGTGCAAGCGAGCGGGCTGACTTGCTGGATGCGCAATGGCAGGACTATTCCGGGAAGGCAGCATTCGAATTGAGCGAGGGTGACGGCAACAAGGTTGTTTATTTCCAGGTGCGCAGGCATGCAACCATCAACGGTGCAGACATCGAGGTGTTGTCACCGGTGGTGCATGACTCGATCAGGCTGTCGCCCTGACCGGTTAGGGACTTTTCAGAAAGGCAGGTCGTCGGGGTTGTAGTCCAGTGTTTTCTCGGCCAGAATTTTGCCGGAGGCATTCGTAATCACCACCCGCCAGACGCCCTGCATGTCCGGGGTCAGCACCCTGCCGGACCACAGGCGCGCATCCGGTTGCTCGACATGAAAGCGCACCCGTTTGACGACGGCACCCTTGTGCTCCCAGGTATGCACAACAACTTCACCTGCCATATTTCGCAGTTCCGTGAACAGGAAAACCTGTTCCGAATCGCTGTGCAGTTCGCCAAGACTGTCGACAGGCTCGGCCTGCTCTATGGCGGTGGTAAAGACGGCACGTGACACCGGGTTGTCTGTGGATTCGCCGGCATGTGGCGCTGTCATGTATAGCAACAGCAGAAAGGTGACGGGTAGCAGCGTTTGCATGGTTGGGCATCGTATGTACTGCCTTCCATGAAACGCCGGAATCGCGGCAGTTGCCGTGATTCATGTCTCACCACGGATACACAATGCCTGTATTTCAGGATGTGCATGCCGGGCCGGCGCCTGCCCGGGTGCGGCGTATCAAGTGTCGCTCTTTGATCCCTGCTCGTTCTCCAGCGCCTTTGTGGTGATTTCATTGTAGAGGCCGATCATGCGGGCAGCGAGCGGCTGCCAGGCCGGGTACTTGTCGAGCATGCCCTTGATCTTCCGGGTGTCGTTGAAGACATTTTCCAGAAAGGCGAGATCCAGATCGTTCAGCGTCTCCCCTCTGTTAACCTTTTCCTGCAGTTGCAAGGCCGTGGGCAGTCTCTGTTTTTCCAGCCGGTCCACTATCGCCTGGATAACTCCCTGGTCTGCGGATTCTTCCGACATTTGCTAGTCCTCATGGTGGGTTATTTCTGTCTGCGCGGGCTGCCGCCAGCGAATAACTTTGCGGAGTCTGTTGCATCACCGGGAGCGGGGCTGGTTTGCCGGATGTCCGGATGAACTCAGCTGTCTCCTGCGCGCGGCCGTTTCCGGCGTCCCTCGAATTTCAAAATGGCCTGTATTATGCCATCGTACGGCAGTTCCACCAGTTTTCCGAAGCGTTGTATCGCGAGGTCGATCAGTCCGATGACGTTATCGATATTCTGTGCTTTGTCTTTTTCGGGATGCAGCAGTGCCTGCAGGCCAAGCAGGCCGCCAGTCTGTACCCGGATCTCCTTCGCGTGGGGAAGGGGGGCATCGGCACGGGTCAGGTGCAATGTAAAGCGCGCCTTGTGACGCATGCTGTTCAGCAGTTCGGTACACAGGGCATTGCCCGCTGCGGACCTGCAGGCTATTCCTTCCCGGTCGGCGAGGTGGAAGCGCAGGGCTTTTTCACAGGTGCAGCGGCGTGAGCTGATCGTTTTCTCGAACAGGCAGCGACGCTGGTTCAGATTATGGTATGTATCCTTGTATTCCTGTTCTTCCATCGGCGTGGGTTCGCGCAAGGACCGCGGCTACTTTTCCCACTCCTTTGCGATCGGTTGTTCCCGGTACTCTGTGAGCCGCTGCTCGGCCTCGGCCCGGTCTTCGGCAAACATGACCTTGTAACCCCGCGCTGTTTCCAGCGGTGTTTCAATCCGCAGGCGCCTGACCTCGGTCTTCGCATCCTTGAAGTTTTCGAATTCACTGACGTATGAGGCCGACTTGCTGTTGCCGGTTTCACTGCTGGTAACGATATAGATGTAGTAAGGCATATGCGGGTACCCGAGATAAAAATGTTGCCGGAACGATTATAGCAGTCACGGGGGATTGTTCGCGTGGCTGTTCAGCCATCGAGTAACACCGCGGAGACTTGCGTATTGTGCATGATAATACATCCGGTCTTGCGATCGATTCCGTCGGCGCTGTAGTCGAAGGTATAGATACGCCGCAGCCCCGGACCGTTACGCCGGGAAAAACAGGGGCGAATCTTCTGCAAGGCAGGCGTGCCATCGAGAAATTGCAGGCCCTGGCGCTCACAGGTTTCACGTGCAGTCGCAATGGCCGTGTCGCGACTGTCCTGGCCGATCCGCCAGAGCCACAGTAGCAGGACGAGCAAAAACAACAGGAAAAGCGGTGTCATGATCCGGTTGCGTGAATGGCGCGTTCACTCATGCCGCGCAGCCTTGCGGGAAAGCAGGATCGCGCTGCAGGGAACGAAACAAGCGCATGGAATACGTGGATTCAAGTGATGATTTAATGATTTTCTCCCGCTTATCCGGTAAGGTGGTTCGTGATTTAGACTGGTTACAAGCCTCATTACTTCTCTGCAAAGGCACTTCAGTATGTCAGCACTTACACCGGAAGATCGCAATCATCTTGGCCGTATGGTCGTTAACCTCCTTGACGACTGGGGGATCCAGGCGTCCGACCAGGTGGTGATGCTGGCCCTGCCCAGCGGTACGCCGACACGGATGCTGCGGCGTTACCATGAAGACACGCCGTTGCCGGACGACCCGGATGTGATGCGGCGGGTGGAACACCTGATCGGGATCGGCGATGCGCTGCGGACCACCTTTCCACGCAATGCCGGCATCGGCCTGCACTGGTTGAAGCAACCCTGCAAACGCCTGCGCCGCCGCCGGCCGCTCGACATCATGGTGGAGGATGGCCTGAATGGCCTTATCACCGTGCGTACTCATCTGGACTGTTCGTTTGCCTGGCGTGAGTCCGAGCGGAAAGATTGAAATGCTTGACGCCGTAAAGTCAAATACATGACTACATATATCTACGTAAAGACAAAAAAATGACGTAAGGGCCTCCGCCAGGAGGCTAAGTATAATTACTTATCAATCCCTTCCTCGGGAATAACACCCGCAGCTCCCCCGGTTATGTTATAAGTAACTGTTAATAAATAAAAAACTTTTGACATCGCTAGATTGCAACAGCTCATGTCGGTTTGCCCTGCTTGCAGGTGCGATTTGCACGCGTCTTTTGAGACGTGCTGCTTCCTCAGGCACCGCATTTTGAACTGGTCTACGGGATGCTATGTCTAATTCCACCGACCGCATCGACGGGCGCCAGGGCGTCGCCGCGATCGGCCAGTGGTGCCAGCTGGGCAACAGTCTGCAGGTGTTCACCGGGAACCAGTTCAGCAGCGGTGATGAACAAAGCGGAGTCGCCACGGTTTATGGTCTGGATTTTGCGCCGACGCAGGAATGGAGCCTTTCCGCCCTGCTGCAGTCGAGCGACCCGGATAACCCGGAAGACGGGCTGGAACGCAAGGCCGTCAACCTGGGTTCGAATTACCGCGGTGAACGGTTCCTGTTCGGCAACAAGCTGGAGTATCGCAGGGACCGGAGAGACGAGGACCAGACACAGTGGCTGACGGTCAACAATTTCCGCTATCTCTACAACGATGCGCTCACCCGGGTGGGCAAACTGAATTTATCCTGGACGGACAACCATCAGACCGGCCAGGATGACGGCTGTTTTGCCGAGACTGACATCGGCCTGGCCTATCGTCCGGTCAGCAATGACCGGCTCAACATGCTGGGTAAATATACCTATCCGTATGATCTGATCAGTGCCGGACAGGCGGACCCCGCCACCGACGAGCGTTTCCGCGTGATTTCTATTGAAGGTATCTATGACCTGCCCCGACGCCGGGAGCTCGGAGCCAGGCTGGCGTGGAAGCGTGGCGAGATGCGGGCGACTGGTACCGAACCGTCAAGCAGCTTGCGGTAACGCGCGGCTGCTATCTCATGACGCGGGTATGGGACGGCCTGCCGGAATACCGCTGGCTGGCTGTGAAGGAGGCCGATGATTCGCGTCAGGGCGCCCCGGTGGGAGTCGACCGGCAGGTCAATAACCATGTCAGGGTCGGCGTCGGCTATAACTTCACAGATTTCAACGACGACCTGACCGATCTGGATTACCAGAATCAGGGCTTGTTCATCAACATCCTCGGCAAGCTGTAAGCCGATGCAGGTTTGTCACCGGTAGCGCCGCCGCGCCGCCTTGTATGGCGCAATCGCCGGTGGTCGACTATACATAGTCATGCGGGCAGGTATTTCCGGTGAGGGTTTGTACTTTTTCGCCTGATCGGTAATCATCGCGGGCATGGCAGAGAAAAACAGTTCGGAGTGTTTCCCCGGCAGGCCCGGAATCTCGACGGCGATACCAAGGCGGCGTTACCGGCTTGGCGAGTTCACCCTGGTGGTGCTGGGGGACATCGAGAGCAAGGACGGTATTGATTACCAGTACATCATGGCCGTGATTCGTGGCGAGGATCCGGTACCCGGTGTCTACATCACCGCAGAGCGAGTCAGCGGGGAAGGTCCGCGGCAATTCAGCATGCGCTTCATTATGCGGGATGGCAGTGAGGTCATCGGCAGCTCCGCCCGGTGGGGTGATCTGGAGGCCTTTGTCGGGGAGGCAACCGGCATCGTGGTCCGGGTGCTGAACCTCAGTGATGAAACACCCTATCGATTGATGTAACGGGGGGCGATATGCGCGACAAGCGATGGAACCTGTCAGTGGTCCTGCCGGTTCTCGTGCTGCTGTCCTGGAGTGACTGTGCGCAGGCGTTCTCCTTCTGTTTTTCCTTCGGCGGCCGGAACAACCACCGAACGCAGTACAACGACTACCTGCCGCCGCTGCCGGGCAGCATGACCGGCCTGTACGGGGGGTACCCTTACAGCCCTGCACCGGTTTATCCCGGCTACGGAGGCTACTATTCCCTGCCGTATGGAATGCCTGCCACGGAACCTGCACCGGGTACCCCGGGCACAGGGGCATACCGCGAATGAACAATTTAACCGTCAACCCGGGTAGTTATCGCGGCCAGCACCCGGAGAACGGGCATAAAGTGAACGCTTGCAGTGCGGGTCGGCAACCTCACCATCGGTGCATCCCGGAATCAATGCGCGGACTGCTGTCTAGTTGAACAGATTGATGGTGCCCGGTGTGCTGTGTGAATCGAGTATTTTCAGCATTTCGGCGGCATTGACGGGTTCACTGAAGAGGTAACCCTGGACGATATCGCAACCCTGCTGTCTGAAAAACCGCAGTTGCCTGGCATTCTCTATGCCTTCCACCACCAGGGAAAGATTGAGGCTCCTTGCCATGGCAATAATGGCCTGTGCAATCAGCGCATCTGCGTTGTTTTCCGGGATGCCGTGAACAAAGGACTGGTCGATCTTTACGATATCAACCGGCAGTCGTCGCAGGTAGCCCAGGGAGGAATAGCCCGTCCCGAAGTCGTCCATTGCGACGCGGACGCCCATCTGCTTGAGTCTTGTCAGGGTGGCGATGGCGGAATCGATATTCTGCATGGCCACATTCTCTGTGATTTCCAGTTCCGCCATGACGGGGTCGACGCCGGCTGCCGCGAGCGCCGCCTCCACGATATTTTCCAATCCCGGCTGCGCCAGCTGGGAAGAGGTAAGGTTCACGGCCATGGTGATGCCGCCATGACCCGCGGCGTGCCATTTGCCGAGCTCGGTGAAAGCAGTGTGCAGTACCCACTCACCAATGGGCGCGATCAGTCCGCAGTCTTCGGCGATGGGAATGAATTCCAGCGGGCTGATGAATCCCATGCCCGGATGTTCCCACCTGAGCAAGGCCTCGACCCCAACGATGCTGTTCCTGTTGATGTCCACCTTCGGCTGGTAATGCAGCTGCAATTCGTTGTTTTCGACTGCCTTGCGCAGACTGGTTTCCAGTGCCAGTTGTTTGCGTGATCCCGCGTTCATTTCGGCGGTGTAGTACACGACCTTGTTGCGTCCCAGTTCCTTGGCGCGATACATGCTGATATCGGCATTCTTCACCAGGGTTTCGGCATCCCTGCCATCGTAGGGGTAGACACTGATGCCGATGCTGGTGGTGATGTGCAGCTCATGGCCATTGCAGGATACCGGGTCGACCAGACAGTCGAGAATCTTCCTGCCTATGCGGCCGGCGTCCGCGGAGCTGCTGATGCGGGGCAGCAATACCATGAATTCGTCACCGCCGAGGCGCGCAACGGTGTCCTCATCCCGTATACAACTCCTGAGGCGGCGTGAGATCACGCGCAGCAGCTGGTCTCCGCTTGCATGTCCGAGTGAATCGTTGATGAGCTTGAAACGGTCGAGGTCCAGAAACAGCAGGGCCAGTATTGTCTGCTGGCGGCGGGCATGCGCCAGCTCTGTCGAAATCCTGTCTTGCAGCAGTGTGCGGTTTGGCAGGCCGGTCAGCGCATCATGATGGGCGTGGTATTTCATGCGCCGGGCGACCGACTCGGCATTTTCCTTGGCAGTTTCCAGTTCCAGATTCGCGATCTTGAGTTCGCGGGTGCGCAGCAAGACTCGTTCCTCCAGCATGTGTTTGTGGTCTTCCAGGGCATTGTCACGAGTCTGGATCTCGTCCAGCATGGCATTGAAGTCGGCAATCAGGTTGCCGAGCTCGTCCTTTTCCCGGCCGACGACACGCAGGGAGTAATTTTTCTCGGTCGTGATCTTGCGCGCAATGTCGGAGAGGCGCAGCAGCGGGTCGGTAATGATGCGGGACATGCGTGTGCTGAGGGCAATGGTCAGCAGCAGAGAGGAGACCAGTACCACTGTAACTATCCGCAGGAACAAAGCCAGGCGCTGATCTATGGCGCGGATGTCCGAACGCAGGTAGACGGCGCCGATAGCCTCTCCCTGGTAGGTAATCGGCAGGTTCAGTTCAATATGGTTGTTCCAGAACAGGACGTTTTCCTGTGCCAGATCCGGCTCGGGGAATTCTATCTCCAGGCCCGCCTTGGTGTGGGTCGCGAATAACTCACCTGTGGTGGTATAGATTGCCGCTGCCTGGATATTTTCGCGTGAATCCAGAAAGCCCAGCGTCTCCTCGGCGGCGGCGGCGTCGCCAAACAGGATGGCGGCAGTACTGTTGGCGGCTATGATGCTGGCCATGGTGGAGAGGCTGTCGGAAACCACGCGCTGGGTGTTCATCCTGTCCGTGTTGATGAACGCAATACTGGCAATCAGGAGCGAGACAAAGCTGACTGAGACCATGAGCGCAATCAACTTGTAGCGAACTGGAAGGGTGTCGAATAGCTTCATGAGCGCTGCCATCAGTCCATCTGCCGGAAACGGGTTGCCAGGGAAAGCAGTTTTGAGCTGATACTCAGGCCGGCCGACTCTGCGGCTTTGAGGTTGATATCAAACCGGACCTTGTTTGCGATAATCCTGAATTCAATGATGCCGCCCAGTTCCGTGAAACCCCGGGTGTCACTGACTGTCAACACGGGTAATCCCTGCAGCAGCGCCAGCGCGTCACCGGTTTCACCGTTGGCTATCTCGCTGATAAAGACCAGGTTGCACTGGTCGAGCAGCGCCAGGTTCTGCAGTCGCCTGACTGTCAGTTGTGTGCCCTTGACTGACTTGCCGGCCAGTTTGTCCAGCAGGTTTCCGAAGGGGTCATCACCCAGAACGCACAGGGTGAAGCCGGCTACGCCTGCCTTGTCTTCCGGCCAGGTTACGAAACTGGTGAAGTTGTACAGAAAGGCGGCCTTTATCCGGTATTCCGTCGATGGTTGTCCGGCCATTCCGCTGAATGCCGGCATGCACGTAAGCAGTGTGGTGACCAGGACAGGAATGACACGACAGCGCCAACCCCGGCGGCGGGGGTGCTGCCTGCTTTGATCGCTGATTGTCACCGGGTTGCGCATCGATCAGAAGCGCCAGGTCACCCGGCCGTAGATGCTGCGTTCCACTTCGGTAGGCTGGGTGCTGATGAAATCCGGCAGGAATTCCCTGTGATGATTTTCCAGCAGGTTCTGCCCGATCAGTGAAAATTCCAGCCCGGGCCTTGCTTCCCAGCCAAGTCGCAGATCGAGTTCAACATAGCTGTCAATCTCGATGCCGTTTACTGCAATTGTCCCCATGTAGCGCAGGGCGCTGTCAAACTGCAGCCTGCTGCCGAGATCGAGGGTGGACCAGAGGGCTGCGCTGTTGACCGGGCTGGCATCTTCGGCGGATTCTGCAGCGTAGTCCATGCTGCCGTTTTCGAGGTGCAGCGCCATGTCAAGCCAGGTATAGCTCAGATTCAGTCGCCAGCCGGGGCGCACCTGCCACTGGCCGGAAAATTCCAGCCCCCAGGTCTCACCGCTCATGTTGTTGTCAAAATCAAGCAGGATATCCGCCGGCGGGCTGGTGACGGGATCCAGCGTTCGCAGGTCGTCATAGTCGTTATAGAAAGTGGTGATGTCCAGCGACCAGCGGTTCCGGTAATTGAAGCGGTAGCCCGTTTCGTAAGTCAGGACATCCTCCGAGCCATAGTGGTCGTTGCCCCTGACGTATACCGGCACACCGGGGTCGGGCACCGGCACCACGCGCAGCTTTACATCATGCTCGCCGCGCGCAGGAGTGCGGGTTGCACGGGAGATTGCGCCCCAGACGGTATGGGTATCGTTCGGCGACCAGGCAATATGCGCATTGGGCTGGGTTTCGTAGCCGCTGAAATCGTTATGCTCGAACTTGCTGCCCAGGGTTAGTCGCAGGTCGTCAGTCAGGCTGAACTCATTCTGAATGAATGTACTGAACAGGTTCATACTGCGTGACGCGGGGATTAGGCTGAAGGTGGGGTTGTTGTCTGTATTGTCGTGTACGAACCGGTACTCGCCTCCCCACACCAGATCATTCGCGCGCGCCCAGGGCGTTCGATGCTGGAAATCGATATCGAGGGTGTCGCGGTCCTCGAAAAGTACCGGCCATCACGGCCGACATGATCGTAATAAACCTGCAGCGCAAGGTTGGCGTCGGCGTCGAGGGCGCGTGACCAGCGGAACAGCAGGTTGCCGCTGTTGCTGTCGGTGTCGTCGATGACCGGCATGCCGACTGTCGGTCCGTTCCCGGTCGGGATGATGACCTGCTGTCCTGCCTTGCCCTGGTAAAGATCTCCCTGCAGGGTTAACGCATCTTTCGGGCTGGCGGACCAGTCGCTGCGGAACCCGACCTGTCCGGAGTGCCAGTCATCGTGCGCGCCGGCGGCGTTATAGCCTTCAGCATAGTTCTGGTACCTGGCGTAGATGCGGTAGTCCCCGCCATTCTGCAGTTTGCCGCCATGCCGCACGTTGCCGATACCGGGAATTTCGTTCCCTGCCGTTACGGATACCAGTTCGCCCCGGGTCTCGGCGGCTGAGCGGGTGATGATATTGATGACGCCGTTGACGGCATTCGCGCCCCAGAGTGTGCCGCCCGGACCGCGTATCACCTCGATGCGCTCAACGTCTTCCAGCATGACATCCTGCATATCCCAGTAGACACCAGCAAACAGGGGGGTGTAGACGCTGCGGCCGTCTATCAGAACCAGCAGCTTGTTGGCGAAGCGGCTGTTGAAGCCGCGCGAGGTAATGGCCCATTTGTTGGCATCGATGCGGGCAACGTAGATGCCGGGAACGCGACGCAGTGCCTCGGGTATGCTGGTAACGCCCCAGCGCCGCAGGTCAGTGTTGGTGATCACGAAGATTGCCGCCGCGGCATCTGTTTGTTTCTCCGGCTTTTTCGAAACCGAGGTCACTTCAATATTCATCAGTGCCTCGAGGCTCATGTTCATCAGGTCATCCGGTATGTCTTCTGCCGCGGCCGCGGTCAGGACCGTGACCAGCAACACAGCCGACAACAGGTTCGCAAGTACCCCGGTGCAATGCATGGCATCGTTGCACCGCCACACCGGGCGCGCTGCCTGATAGCCCCCGGTTCTGGTTTCCATGCTTGCTCCGTGCGGATGAAATACGGCAACTCGCTGAACTGGATTAAGATCTTCGACTGCAGCTGGTGCCACCGGGCCGCTTGCTGTGCGCAATATCAGCGGCCTTTATGTCTATCGGCTGCTCGGGATTGAAACTTGGATGTTGTTTCTGCAGGAAAAAATGGTGCGAGGTGACTATCGGGTCGAGCTGGTGAGCCAGGGCGGCTCAGGAACGGAAAGCGGCCCTGTGGAGGGCCGGTGGGCGGAGAATCAGCGACTTATTTGTCGTCGTGGTCTTTGGAGCCGGGAATGTTGAGGGGCACGACGACTGACTTCAGCGGCTCGTCAATGAAACGCGGGCGCATGTCGGCGGATCGGCCGGCGGCCTTGTTCAGCTCCGCTTCGCGGGCGGTAATGAGCACCAGGCAGGTCTGTATACCCTTGACCGTTTCATCCGACAGCGGGTGGCGGTGACCGGGGCGCGTATAGGTATCCTTGGCGACATCCGTGAGCACACGCTTCATGGCACGCAGAATGCGTTCTTCCTGGGTGAGATCGGTGTCGGACATACGGGGGTACCTGCAGGCAGCAATGAAACTCCGGGCTTTTATTGTGACACAGAATGTCGCCCCGGGCAGGGGGGGCATCATTCGCGCAGGTAGAGCGTGGTCCACGGTCCGCCGGTCAGCGATGCCAGCGTATCCAGCAGGGCCTGTCCCGGGACTGCCTCTGCCGGGTAAATTCCCCGGATTTCCAGGAAGGTTCTGCCAAAACCGGCGGTCTTGCGAAACACCAGATCGCTGAGGAGGCCGCTGAAGCCGCAGTCGTGGCAGCGCCAGTCCGGGCCATTCCCCCCCTGCCATGCCTGCAGCCCGGCTTTCCAGTGCGGCTCGGGGCTGCGGCAGCGGGGGCAGCGTGGAGCCTGCGTCTGGCTGTCGCCGCGGAACTGCAGCTGTTCCCCGGAAACGATAAATACATGGCAGAACCGGCCTGCGGCGCTGGCCTGCTCCAGTTCCTGCGAGTCGCCTGGAGGGTCAAGCTCGATGGCGGGCGAGCAGCCCAGAAAAGTGACCAGTTGCAGGAAGTGCTCGCCGACCGGGTAGTACACGGCTTTCTCCAGCGGCATCTGTGCACCGATCAGGCCGATAGCCTGCAATTCCCGCACCAGCCTGTCTTCCGCGACGGCCGCCGTGCGGGGATCTGCCGGAAGCAGGAGCAGTTTGGGTGCAGGCATGTTGTGTTCCCGGCGGTGGGTACGGCGCCGCTCCGCAGTCACAGACCGGCCTGTCAATATTGGCATATCTTGCTGTTCCTGTATGCTGGCTGCAACCGTACTATCCGGCCATTGTGATTTTCCCGACGTGCGAGGTTGGCGGCATGGCGCAAAACGAATCCTGTTCGATTCATGCCCTGGAGCTGGGGCCGATGGAGAATTTCGTCTACCTGATCCACGATCATGCCAGCGGGCGTGCCGCTGTCGTCGATCCGGCATGGGAGGTCCCGGAAGTGCTGGCACTTGCCCGGCGTCTGGGTGCAACCATTACCGATATTCTGCTGACTCACAGCCATCACGACCATATCAACGGTATCGGGGAGGTCCTGCAGCAGCATGATGCGCAGCTGCATCTGTTGAAGGCCGAGGCGCAGTTCTGGGGCAACTGTCTGGATCTTCCGACCCTGCACCACGGCGGGGATGTCATCGATCTGGGTGAAACCGCCATCCGCGCCCTGCACACCCCCGGTCATACCCCGGGTTCCGCCTGCTATCAGGTTGGCGATGAGCTGATCACCGGAGATACCCTGTTCGTGTTCGGCTGCGGGCGCTGTGATTTGCGCGGCGGCGACCCGGAGCAGATGTTTGTCACGCTCAAGGACATGGCGGCACGCCTGCCGTCGGCAACCGTTATCCGCCCCGGGCACAACTATGCCGACAAGGCGATGTCGACCCTGGCGGAGCAGGTCGAAGGCAATCCGTTCATGCACTTCGACAGCTGCGAGCGCTTCACCCACTATCGCATGCACTACCACGACAAACACCGGGATTCTCCCTATGGTCCGGTGGCCCGGGGCGAGGAAATGCCCTAGTGGCCACTGTCATGGTGCGGCTGCTGCCAGCGTTATTCCGCTACTGCCGCAAGCCCGGCATGCTGCTGTGTGCCCTGTTGCTGGGGGGCTGCGCCGGTCTGCAGCCTTACGCGGAGTCTCCGCGCGTGTCTCTCGTCAGCATCAGGCCGCTGGACATGCAGATGCTGGAGCAGCGCTTTGTTCTCGAGCTCAGGATTCTGAACCCGAACAGCGTGGCCATTCCCGTATCGGGTTTGAGCTATGCGCTGGAAATCAACCAGCGGGAGTTTGCCTATGGTGTCAGCCAGCAGTCCGTCAGCATCCCGCCCTACGGCGAAGCCCTGCTGCAGGTAGAGGTGGTCAGCAACCTGCTCAACGTGATGCGGCAGCTGCAGCAGCTGGGTGATTCGCCGGGCGGTGGCGGGCTGGAATATCGACTGCATGGCAAGATCGGGCTGGCTGACCGGCACCTGGGACTGCCGTTCGATTACACGGGCAAGCTGGCCTACCGGGACTCCGACGCGCCTGCTGACGCGGGGGGAAACTGAGCGTGGCGAAATACCGTGCCTGTGTGGTGCGTGATCGCGGCGGGCGGGTGAGTGCTGCCATCGAGGATCTCGAACTCGATGATCGTGCGCAGGGCGATGTGCTTATCACGGCGCACTACTCGAGTGTGAATTACAAGGATGCACTGGCCGCCACCGGCAGGGGCAGGATCATGCAACGCTTTCCCATGGTCGCCGGGGTGGATGTTGCCGGCGTGGTGGCCGGTTCGTCGAGTGCGCGCTTCAGTGCGGGTGACCCGGTGCTTGTCACGGGTTGCGGTCTGGGCGAACAGCATGACGGCGGCTTTGCTGAGTTCGTGCGGGTCCCTGCCGAGTGGGTCGTCCCGCTGCCGGAGGGTCTGTCCCTGTTTGATGCCATGGCACTGGGTACCGCCGGGTTTACCGCGGCGTTTGCGATCGATCGCATGGAGCAGAACGGGCAGCGTCCTGAACTGGGACCGATCCTGGTGAGCGGCGCGACCGGCGGCGTGGGCAGCCTGGCAATCGACCTGCTGAGTGGCCGCGGCTACGCGGTCACCGCCCTGACCGGCAAGCCGGATGCCGCCACATACCTGGAAATGCTCGGTGCCAGCAGGGTGCTTGATCGCCAGGCGCTTGTTGTCCCGGACCGGCCATTACTCTCGGCAGAATGGGGCGGTGCTGTGGACAATGTCGGCGGCGAGGTGCTCGCCTGGCTGCTGCAGACCGTCGGTAACTGGGGCAATATTGCCACGATCGGCATGGCGGGCGGCAGTGAGTTGCATACCACAGTGATGCCCATGATCCTGCGGGGTGTTAGTATTCTGGGTATCTCGTCGGCCAATTGTCCCATGGAAAGGCGCCTGCGCCTCTGGAATCGTCTGGCGACTGACCTGAGACCATTGCATTTATCTGAAGTTGTTACGGAAATTATTCGGCTTGAAGACCTGCCGCGGAGTTTCGAGGCGCTGCTTGCAGGGAACCATACAGGCAGGTTTGTGGTGGCCCTGAATGATGCATAACACGCATGCCCGGGTGCGCCCCGGGTCATGCGGGAGGAGATTCAAATGAATAAATTGTCAGTTTCTATCCTGGTCGTCGGGCTGCTGTTGATGCTCGGCGGATGCATGTCAACGCTCACGGGTGAATCCTACTCGCGGGATGATGCCCGGCGTCCGCAAACGGTCCAGTTCGGCATGATCGAATATGTGCGTCCGGTGGTAATCGAGGGCACCAAGACAGGTATTGGCGCCGTCACAGGTGCGGCCGTGGGCGGTATCGGTGGCAGTACGGTTGGCGGCGGCAAGGGATCGGCGGTAGCCGCTGTTCTTGGCGCGGTTGCCGGCGGTGTGGCCGGCGGCATGGTGGAAGAAGGCGCAACCAAGAAACAGGGCGTGGAAATCACCGTGCGGCTCGACAGCGGCCAGATTGTTGCCATTGTCCAGCAGGCTACTCCGACCGCGACCTTTAACGTGGGCGACCGGGTGCGGGTGCTGACGTTGAACGGGGAAACCCGGGTCGCGCAGTAGCGTGGCAGCGGTGCCCGGCCCGGCCGGGCACTGCCTTGTAGCAGCGTGTTGTCCGGGCAGCTGCCGGTAACATGCGGCATCGCCACTTTGCCGGTATCCTCGCATGTCCGCCCCGGAGACCCTGCCCGATTATCTGCGCAGCGGTCTTGCTATCGTCTCCATAGGGCTCAATCCTTCCCTGCCCTCGGTGCGCGCCGGTTACTATTTCGCCAATCCCCGCAATCGCTTCTGGCGCGCGCTGCATGGCAGCGGGCTGGTGTCGTCGGAGGAGGCCATGGAACCGGGTATTCCCGCAATGGAAATGCTGCTGCAGCGGCACGCGATCGGTTTTACCGATGTGGTGAAGCGGCCGACCGCCGGGGGGCATGATTTGCGAGCCGCGGATTTCCGGGAGTGGGCGCCGCTGTTGCAGCGGAAACTGCTGGATTACGCTCCGCGCATCGCCTGGTTTCACGGCAAGCAGGCTTATGCCGGCTATCTCCGCTATGGCGAAGGCAGGGCAGCGGCGATCGAATGGGGCGAGCAACCGCTTCGGCCGGGAGGCAGCCGGGTTTTCGTCACGCCCAATCCCAGCCCCGCAAATGCGGTTTTCTCGCTGGCAGATCTGATCGCATGGTATGTCCGTCTTGGCGAGCTCCGGGACCGTACCGGCACCGGGGCATAGCATGCCAGGCAGCAGCAGGGCAGGCATGTTCTATACTGGACTGTGTATCGATTGCGGGAGGGTCTGGCCATGGCTATTGCATCGACCGTATCAAATTATCTCCTGGCACAGGATGTGGAGTACGACGTACTGACGCATCCCCATACCGCCACCAGCGGCGAGAGTGCCGAGGCTGCCCATGTGCCCGGCAGCCGACTTGCCAAGTCCGTGATTCTGGAGGATGAACAGGGCTTCCTGATGGTGGTGCTGCCGTCCAGTCGACAGGTCAACATGCAGGAATTGCACCGGCAGCTGAACCGGAATCTCGTACTGGCTGCGGAAAACGAACTGGGCGGGCTGTTCGCCGATTGTGAAATCGGGGCGCTGCCGCCGATCGGGTCAGTCTATGGCGTGGAAACGGTGGTCGATGATGCGATTGCCGAGCAACCGGATATCTTTTTTGAAGCCGGGGACCACGAACAGCTGATCCATGTCAGTGCCGAGACGTTTCAGGCGCTGCTGGGGGAAAACGTCCAGCGCGGCCGTTTCAGCCAGTAAGGCCGCAACCGGCTAAAGTCCGAAAGCCTCGGCGCCCCAGCCAACGCCGCCGATGGCCGCCTCCGGGTGGTGGCGGTGCACGCTGCGCTCAATGTCGTTGACGCGGTATTCGGGAACGTCGACCAGCAACAGTATCTCACCATGGGCCAGTGCATCGCGGAATTCCCCGAGATGGAGACTGGGCCTGTTGCTGAACTTGAGGCCGGCGATAAAGTTCACCGCCATCACGCTGGTCGGCAGCAGCAGCCAACCGTTCAGGTTTCGCGTCATTAACAGGAAGATGAAACTGCCGAAGGCCAGGGTAAAACTGATCAGGTTGCCGTTCCAGAGAACCTTTTCCAGCTTGTTTCCCGTGTCATTTTTTTGTCTCGTCGTGGCCCCCGGGAGGCCGTCAGTGCGGGTGCGCGGGTCCGCAAGGGTATGTATGTGTTCCGGATTGATGCCCTGCAGGGAAAGATCCCGGAGGATGGAGAGTGCGTGAGACCGGCCGGGGACCAGGAAATACAATCTGCGGTACATGGCATTTCCCCTATAAAATGTTCCTGGACAAACATTTAATGTTTATAGGTGACTTCCCCTGTCAATAATACTTGTCCCTGGAGATGCTTTATTGTTAGATGGCCGGCGTGCTGTGATCAGCGGTAATCCGGCGTGTTGCCGCTGCATCTTAACCGTTGTGCCCTGCTGACAGCAAGCCGCTGTATACCTGTTGACACTTAACAGCGTCTGCAACACAATAGCGGGCTTGCATTTTTGGAGGGGTTCCCGAGCGGTCAAAGGGATCAGACTGTAAATCTGACGGCTCAGCCTTCGGAGGTTCAAATCCTCCCCCCTCCACCAATTGGATAAGGTGACTGGTGACGCGGGTTCGGCGGGTGTAGTTCAACGGTAGAACCTCAGCCTTCCAAGCTGATGACGTGGGTTCGATTCCCATCACCCGCTCCAAATTGAATGGGGTCCGACCCCATTTTTACAGTTGTGGTGAAAGTAGCAGGTAGGGTGTAAAAAACGGGGTCTGACCCCATTTAATTTTGCCCATATAGCTCAGTCGGTAGAGCACTTCCTTGGTAAGGAAGAGGTCACCGGTTCAAATCCGGTTATGGGCTCCAGAGTATGTTGACATTATATTTCTCAGGGTAACAGGTAAACCGCAAGGGGAGTCAGGCGCAATGTCCAAGGAAAAATTTGAACGAACGAAGCCGCATGTAAACGTGGGAACGATAGGTCACGTGGATCATGGGAAGACGACGCTGACGGCGGCGATCACGAAGGTGATGGCGGAGCAGCACGGTGGCACGTTCAAGGCCTACGATCAGATTGACAATGCGCCGGAAGAGCGTGCGCGCGGCATCACGATAGCGACGGCGCACGTGGAGTACGAGAGTGACGAAGCGGCACTATGCGCACGTGGACTGTCCGGGCCATGCGGACTACGTGAAGAACATGATCACGGGTGCGGCGCAGATGGACGGAGCGATACTGGTGGTGAGTGCTGCAGACGGGCCGATGCCGCAGACGCGGGAGCACATACTGCTGAGTCGTCAGGTGGGTGTGCCCTATATATTGGTGTACATGAACAAGGCGGACCAGGTAGACGATGCGGAGCTGCTGGAGCTGGTGGAGATGGAGATTCGGGAGCTGCTGGACAGTTACGATTTTCCGGGTGATGACACGCCGATTGTGACGGGATCTGCGCTGAAGGCGCTGGAAGGCGACACCAGCGAGATTGGTGTGCCGTCGATTATCAAGCTGGTTGAGGAGATGGACAAGTACATTCCGGAGCCGGAGCGTGCGGTGGACGGTGATTTTCTGATGCCGGTAGAGGATGTGTTTTCGATATCCGGTCGTGGCACGGTGGTGACGGGTCGTATCGAGCGCGGAGTGGTGAAGGTGGGCGAGGAGATTGCGATTGTTGGCATCCGGGACACGCAGAAGACGACGTGCACGGGTGTGGAGATGTTCCGCAAGCTGCTGGACCAGGGTCAGGCGGGAGACAACGTGGGTGTACTGCTGCGTGGCACGAAGCGCGAGGACGTGGAGCGCGGTCAGGTGCTGGCGAAGCCGGGGTCGATCACGCCGCACACGAAGTTTGAGTGTGAGGTGTACGTGCTGAGCAAGGACGAGGGTGGACGTCACACGCCGTTTTTCAGCAATTACCGGCCGCAGTTTTACTTTCGCACGACGGACGTGACGGGTGCGTGTGATTTGCCGGAAGGCGTGGAGATGGTGATGCCGGGCGACAACGTGAAGATGACGGTGTCGCTGATTGCATCCGATTGCGATGGAAGAGGGTCTGCGCTTTGCGATACGCGAAGGCGGCCGTACCGTCGGCGCCGGCGTGGTCTCCAAGATCATCGAGTGATTAACGGGTAAAAGTGAGAAGTGAACGGTGAGAGGTGAGGAGAAGAGTAGAGTAGAGACTGAAGAGTAACAGGGTGAATGGTGAGGTACGGGAACCGGTCTGACCGGCTACACCACATCTCTTCTCACTTTTTACTTCTGACTTTTCACTCCTCCCTTCACTGCTCACGTTTCACTTAAGTTTAGGCCAGTAGCTCAATTGGCAGAGCGGCGGTCTCCAAAACCGCAGGTTGGGGGTTCGATTCCCTCCTGGCCTGCCAGACACGGCAGGAATAGATGAACGCAAAAGTTGATGCAGAAAGCAGCCGGCTCGACAGCCTGAAGCTTGGCGTCGCCGTGCTCCTGGTGGGTGGCGGTATTTACGCTTTCTATCATTTCGAGGGCCAGCTCCTGGTGCTGCGTGTGCTGGGGTTGCTGGCGGTAGCTGCCATCGCGGTTTTCATCGCGGCGCAGTCCACCCTTGGCAGGAACGTGCTCGGTTTTATCAGTGGCGCACAGAACGAGGTGCGTCGCGTTGTCTGGCCGACGCGCGCGGAGACCGTGCAGACGACCCTGGCAGTGGTACTGATGGTGTTCCTGGTAGGCATCTTCCTCTGGCTGCTGGACATGATCCTGCTGTGGGCCATTCAACTACTGACCGGACAGGGAAGCTGACAATGTCATTGCAATGGTATGTCGTGCACGCCTATTCGGGTTTTGAGAACCAGGTCAAGCGTGCCCTGGAGGAGCGCATCACGCGCGCCGGAATGGAGGACGCTTTTGGCGAGATCCTGGTGCCGACCGAAGAGGTGGTGGAAATGCGCGAGGGCGCCAAGCGCCGCAGCGAGCGCAAGTTCTTCCCCGGCTACGTGCTGGTGCAGATGGAAATGAACGAGGATACCTGGCACCTGGTCAAGGATGCGCCCAAGGTGCTGGGTTTCATCGGCGGTACCAGCGACAAGCCCGCACCGATCACGGAGCGCGAGGCCGACGCGATCCTGCAGCGGGTTCAGGAAGGCGTCGACAAGCCGCGGCCGAAGGTGCTGTTCGAGGTGGGTGAGGTGGTGCGCGTCACCGACGGTCCGTTCAATGATTTCAACGGCGTGGTTGAGGAAGTCAACTACGAAAAGAGCCGCCTGCGGGTATCCGTGCTGATATTCGGGCGCTCGACACCGGTCGAACTGGAATTTGGCCAGGTGGAAAAGGCCTGAATCGAATGGGGTCAGACCCCGTTTACTAAAATGGGGTCTGACCCCATTTAATTTACACAGGGGAGCCGCAAGGCGCTTGCACCCACAGGAGTTAACAAGATGGCCAAGAAAATCACGGCTTATATCAAGCTGCAGGTGAAGGCTGGTGAAGCCAACCCGAGTCCGCCGGTCGGTCCGGCCCTGGGCCAGCACGGCGTGAACATCATGGAATTCTGCAAGGCGTTCAACTCGCAGACGCAGAAAATGGAAAAGGGGCTGCCGACCCCCGTGGTGATCACGGTATACAGTGACCGCAGTTTCACCTTTATCACGAAGACACCGCCGGCTGCCGTGCTGCTGAAGAAGATTGCCGGTGTGCCCAAGGGGTCGAGCACGCCGAACACGGTCAAGGTGGGCAAGGTCACGCGCGCCCAGCTGGAAGAAATCGCAACAACCAAGATGGCCGACCTGAATGCAGCGGATATGGATGCTGCCGTTCGCATCATCGCCGGCAGTGCCCGCAGCATGGGCCTCGATGTGGAGGAGTCCTGATCATGGCCAGACTGACAAAACGTGCAAAGGCAATCCGGGAGAAGGTGACCCGCGGCAAGCAGTATCCGCTCGAGGAGGCCCTCGCCCTGCTGCAGGAACTTTCCAGCGTGAAGTTCAAGGAATCGGTTGACGTCAGCGTCAATCTCGGCGTTGATCCACGCAAGTCCGACCAGGCCGTGCGTGGCGCGACGGTGCTGCCGAACGGTACCGGCAAGACGGTGCGGGTGGCGGTGTTTGCCCAGGGCGCGAATGCCGATGCGGCCAGAGAGGCCGGTGCCGACATCGTCGGCTTGGAGGACCTCGCGGAAGAAGTGAAGCAGGGCAACATGAATTTTGATGTGGTGATCGCCTCGCCGGATGCCATGCGTGTCGTGGGCGCCCTGGGGCAGATCCTGGGTCCGCGCGGCCTGATGCCGAACCCGAAGGTCGGGACGGTAACCCCGGATGTCGCCACTGCAGTGAAGAACGCCAAGGCGGGCCAGGTGCGCTACCGCACCGACAAGTCCGGCATCATCCATGCGCCGATAGGCCGGGTGGATTTCGAGATCAACGCGCTGAAGGAAAATCTCGTGGCCCTGCTGGCTGACCTGATGAAGGCCAAGCCGACTTCGGCCAAGGGCGTCTACATGAGGAAGGTGTCGGTTTCGACCACCATGGGACCCGGGCTGCACGTTGATCACAGTACGCTGGTTGCATAGTTTTTTCGTGCCGGACCGGGTGGTCCGGTGCAGTCGTATTTGGCGCTAGTCGCTGCAGCGTGGCTGCAGCGGCGGCCGTCAAAGACCGCAGGTACCCGGCACAGGTCGGGTTTAATTGCCCTGTTGGCAAACCGGGGGGCCTGCGCAGAGGGTGGCGCCGGGACAGTATTTCGGCGTACAGGGATGTACAAGTGTCGCGAGAGGCAAGGAGAAGGTGAGAACAGGAACTGGTCGAGAGACTGGCCTGGGCCACGCCGGGAGCGACCTGTCTTCAAGTCACCAACAAGCGTGCGTCAGCCAGTGGCTGGCGTGTTGTTAAAGAAGGGGAAGGAACGGGTGCTGCAGTTGCACCGGGGAATTCCTGAAGAGGTAAACGCAATGGCATTAACTCTTGAAGAGAAAAAGGCTGTTGTTGCTGAAGTTTCCGAGGTTGCAAAAGGGGCATTGCTCCGCCGTGGCGGCGGAGTACATGCGGCCTGACGGTCGAGGATCTGACGAACCTGCGCGTCAAGGCGCGCGAGGACAACGTCTATCTGCGTGTCGTCAAGAACACCCTGGCGCGGCGTGCCCTGGAAGATACGGACTTTGCATGCATGAGCGAGCGACTTAGCGGCCCGTTGATCCTGGCATTCTCGCAGGAAGACCCGGGTGCGGCGGCGCGCGTGACCAAGGAATTTGCCAAGGACGCATGACAGGTTCCAGGTCACCATGCTGTCAGTCGGTGGTGAACTGCTGGAGCCGTCCGACATCGACAAGCTGGCCAAGCTTCCGACCCGCGACCAGGCCATCAGCATGCTGATGGCGGTCATGCTTGCGCCAACCGAGAAGTTTGTCCGTACCCTCAACGAGGTTCCGGGCAAGCTGGTACGGACGGTGGCGGCAATTCGCGAGCAGAAGCAGCAGGCAGCCTGAACCCTTTATTACAGTTACAGATTATTTAACAGGAGTATTCATCATGGCCGTTTCACAAGAAGAAATTCTGGAAACAATCTCAAGCATGACAGTGATGGAGGTCGTCGACCTGATCTCTGCCATGGAAGAAAAATTCGGCGTGTCAGCTGCCGCCGCCGTTGCGGTTGCCGCACCGGCTGCCGGTGGGGAAGCCGCTGCGGCTGAAGAGAAGGACGAGTTCGACGTCGTCATGAGCAGCTTCGGCGAAAACAAGGTTGCGGTCATCAAGGCCGTCCGCGTTATCACGGGCCTGGGTCTGAAGGAAGCCAAGGATATGGTGGAAGGCGTTCCCGCGACCGTGAAGGAGGCCGCGGGCAAGGACGAGGCCGAGGCAATCAAGAAGCAGCTCACAGAAGCCGGCGCTACCGTCGAGCTGAAATAAGCGGCAGGCAAGTAATCCGTTTGTGATTACAGCTGTCGCGGCAGTACAGGGCCGGCCGGTCGCTCACGCAGCGTCCGGCCTTTCCCTGCTTGTTGTAACAGATGCAGCGCCCGCTACCCGGGTGCGTGCAGTTCTTCGCACGCCGTACCGCGGGAACT
Source organism: uncultured Gammaproteobacteria bacterium (assembly GCA_963824045.1). Taxonomy (GTDB): domain Bacteria; phylum Pseudomonadota; class Gammaproteobacteria; order UBA9214; family UBA9214; genus UBA9214. The sequence continues at coordinate 173,527 of CAWGNW010000010.1, forward strand.
GACACACAGATATCTTCATCTTTACTGGAGAGAAAACCGATGCCTTACAGCTTCACCGAGAAGAAACGCATTCGCAAGGACTTTGGCGAGCGCCACAGCATCCTGGAGGTTCCGTACCTCCTGGCGACCCAGATCGAGTCCTACCGTGACTTCCTGCAGGCGGACAGGGACCCGCTGGCGCGTGACGAAAAAGGCCTGCATGCGGCCTTCAGGTCGGTTTTCCCCATCGTGAGCTATTCCGGCAATGCGGCCCTGGATTACGTCAACTACCGGCTCGGCGAGCCGGGCTTCGATGTCAAGGAATGCCAGATGCGCGGCCTCACCTATGCGGCGCCGCTGCGCGCACTGGTGCGCCTGGTCATCTACGACAAGGAGTCGCCTGCGGACGCCAGGAAGATCAAGGACATCAAGGAGCAGGAAGTCTACATGGGCGAGCTCCCGCTGATGACCGATAACGGTACCTTCGTCATCAACGGCACCGAGCGCGTCATCGTCTCCCAGCTGCACCGCTCTCCCGGCGTGTTCTTCGACCACGACAAGGGCAAGACGCATTCGTCCGGCAAACTGCTGTTTTCCGCGCGCGTCATTCCCTATCGCGGTTCCTGGCTGGATATGGAATTCGATCCCAAGGACGCGCTGTTCGTCCGCATCGACCGCCGCCGCAAGCTGCCGGCCACTATCCTGTTGCGTGCGCTGGGCTACGACAACGAACAGATACTCGAAATGTTCTTCGAGACCAACACCTTCCATATCAGCAAGAAGGACATCAAGCTGGACCTGGTGCCCGAGCGCCTGCGCGGCGAGATGGCCACGTTTGATATCAAGGCCAGGAACAAGGTCATCGTCGAGGAAGGCCGCCGCATTACCGCGCGCCACATCCGCGAACTCGACCAGGCCGGCGTCAAGACACTGGTGGTGCCGGAGGATTATCTCGATCGGCAAGATTCTTGCCCACAATATCGTGGACACGGAAACCGGCGAACTGCTTGCCAACGCCAATGACGAGGTGTCGGCCGATCTGCTCGAGAAGCTGCGTACTGCGGACATCAAGGCCATCAGCACACTGTACGTAAACGATCTGGACCGCGGCCCGTATATATCCAGCTACCCTGCGCATCGATCCGACCACCACCGAACTGGAAGCCATGGTGGAGATCTACCGCATGATGCGTCCCGGCGAACCGCCGACCAAGGATGCGGCGCAGAACCTGTTCAGAAACCTGTTCTTCACCAGCGATCGCTACGATCTGTCGGCCGTGGGCCGCATGAAATTCAACCGCCGCGTCGGCCGGGATGAACTCACCGGCGAAGGCACCCTGTCGTCGGAAGACATTCTGGACGCGATGAAGATCCTGATCGATATCCGCAATGGCAACGGCTTCGTCGATGACATCGATCACCTTGGCAACCGCCGCATCCGCTGCGTCGGGGAAATGGCCGAGAACGTCTTCCGTATCGGTCTGGTGCGCGTGGAGCGCGCCGTGAAGGAGCGCCTCAGCCTGGCGGAATCGGAAAGCCTGATGCCGCAGGAGCTGATCAATGCCAAGCCGGTCGCGGCGGCCGTCAAGGAATTCTTCGGCTCCAGCCAGCTGTCCCAGTTCATGGACCAGAACAACCCGCTGTCGGAGGTGACCCACAAGCGCCGTGTTTCCGCGCTGGGCCCGGGCGGCCTGACGCGCGAGCGTGCCGGTTTCGAGGTGCGCGACGTGCATCCGACGCATTACGGCCGGGTCTGCCCGATCGAGACGCCGGAAGGCCCGAACATCGGCCTGATCAACTCGCTGGCCGTGTATGCACGTACCAACGAGTACGGTTTCCTGGAAACCCCCTACCGGAAGGTGGTGGACGGCCGGGTTACCGACGAGATCGAATACCTGTCGGCAATCGAGGAGGGGCGTTTTACCATCGCCCAGGCCAATGCCGCCGTCGACGCCCAGGGCAACCTGATGGACGACCTGGTCACCTGCCGGCACAAGAACGAATTCATGACCTCCACCCCGGACAAGGTCGACTACATCGACATTTCTCCGAAGCAGATCGTGTCGGTGGCAGCCGCCCTGATTCCGTTCCTGGAGCATGACGACGCCAACCGTGCCCTGATGGGCTCGAACATGCAGCGCCAGGCGGTGCCGACGCTGATCACCGAGAAGCCGCTGGTCGGCACCGGCATCGAGCGCACCGTCGCGGTCGACTCCGGCGTGACCGTGGTGGCGAAGCGTGGCGGCGTGCTGGATTCCGTGGATGCGGCACGCATCGTGGTGCGGGTGAATGACGACGAGACCGTCGCCGGCGAACCGGGCGTGGATATCTACAACCTGACCAAGTACACCCGTTCCAACCAGAACACCTGCATCAACCAGCGGCCGCTGGTGAAGCCGGGCGATATCGTCGCCCGCGGCGACGTGCTGGCCGACGGCCCGAGCACCGACATGGGCGAACTGGCGCTGGGCCAGAACCTGCTGGTGGCCTTCATGCCCTGGAACGGCTACAACTTCGAGGACTCCATCCTGATCTCGGAGCGGGTTGTCGAGGAAGACCGCTTCACCACCATCCACATCGAGGAACTGACCTCGGTGGCGCGTGACACCAAGCTGGGATCGGAAGAAATCACCGGCGACATTCCCAATGTCGGTGAGGGCGCCCTGTCCAAGCTGGACGAGTCCGGCATTGTCTACATCGGCGCCGAGGTCAAGCCCGGAGACATCCTGGTCGGCAAGGTAACCCCCAAGGGCGAGACCCAGTTGACCCCGGAAGAGAAGCTGTTGCGCGCCATTTTCGGCGAAAAGGCTTCTGACGTGAAGGATACCTCGCTGCGCGTGCCCAGCGGTATGGACGGCACCGTCATCGACGTGCAGGTCTTCACCCGCGACGGCGTCGAGAAGGACGCCCGCGCCCTGCAGATCCAGGCCGACCAGCTGGCACAGATCAAGGAAGACCTGAACGACCAGCTGCGCATCATGGAAGAAGATATCTACGGGCGAGTCGAGACCCTGCTGCTGGGCAAGGTGGCCGAAGGCGGTCCGGGCAAGCTGGCTGCCGGCGCCAAGCTCACGAAGGACTACCTCACGTCAGTTGCAAGCGACAAGTGGTTCGAGATCCGCCTGCGCAATGACGACGCCAATGCCGACCTGGAAAAGGCGGCGGAACAGCTCAAGACCCTGCGCAAGGATTTCGAGCAGCGTCTCGAGGACAAGCGCAACAAGCTGATGACCGGCGACGACCTGGCGCCGGGCGTGCTGAAGATGGTCAAGGTCTACCTGGCCGTGAAGCGGCGGGTGCAGCCGGGCGACAAGATGGCCGGCCGGCACGGCAACAAGGGCGTTATCTCCATGATCCAGCCGGTGGAGGACATGCCCTTCAGCGCGGACGGCACCTCCGTCGACATCGTGCTGAACCCGCTGGGCGTACCCTCGCGCATGAACGTCGGCCAGGTGCTGGAAACCCATCTTGGCTGGGCCGCCAAGGGCCTCGGCATCAAGATCGGCAAGATGCTGGAAGCCCAGCAACAGGTCGTCGAGATCCGCAAGTTCCTCGACAGGATCTACAACAGCAGCGGGCGCAAGGAGGATCTCGACTCGCTGACCGATGCCGAGATTCTGGAGCTGGCCAAAAACCTGACCAAGGGCGTGCCGATGGCGACGCCGGTGTTCGACGGTGCGCCCGAGTCCGCCATCAAGCAGATGCTGGAACTGGCGGACCTGCCGGCCAGCGGCCAGACAACGCTCTACGACGGGCGTACCGGCGATGCCTTCGACCGCGAGGTCACCGTTGGCTACATGTACATGCTGAAGCTCAACCACCTGGTGGATGACAAGATGCACGCCCGTTCCACCGGCCCGTACAGCCTGGTGACCCAGCAGCCGCTGGGCGGCAAGGCGCAGTTCGGCGGACAGCGCTTCGGCGAGATGGAGGTCTGGGCCCTGGAGGCCTATGGCGCCGCCTATACGCTGCAGGAAATGCTGACCGTGAAATCCGATGACGTGAACGGCCGCACCAAGATGTACAAGAACATCGTGGACGGCAACCACCACATGGATGCCGGCATGCCGGAGTCCTTCAATGTGCTGGTGAAGGAAATCCGTTCGCTGGGCATCAATATCGAACTGGAACAGGACTAGCGTCATCCGCGCCGCGGATGCCCCGTAACTCGACACTCCAGCTGCAGGAGAGACGATGAAAGACTTACTGAATTTACTCAAGCCGCAAGGTCACACCGAAGATTTCGACGCGATTCGCATCGGTCTGACTTCCCCCGACATGATCCGCTCCTGGTCCTATGGCGAGGTCAAAAAGCCGGAAACGATCAACTACCGGACCTTCAAGCCGGAGCGCGACGGACTGTTCTGCGCCAAGATCTTCGGACCGGTGAAGGACTACGAGTGTCTCTGCGGCAAGTACAAGCGCCTCAAGCATCGCGGCGTGGTGTGCGAGAAGTGCGGCGTCGAGGTGACGCTGGCCAAGGTGCGCCGCGAGCGCATGGGCCACATCGAGCTGGCCAGTCCGGCGGCGCATATCTGGTTCCTGAAGTCGCTGCCGTCGCGCATCGGCCTGCTGCTGGACATGACGCTGCGTGATATCGAGCGCGTGCTGTACTTCGAGGCCTTCGTGGTCGTGGATCCGGGCATGACCACGCTGGAGCGCGGCCAGTTGCTGTCCGACGAGGCCTATCTGGAAGCCATCCAGGAAAACGGCGACGAGTTCGATGCCCGCATGGGCGCCGAGGCCGTGTTCGAGCTGCTCAAGGCGATCGAGCTGCAGTCAGAGGCCGTCCGCCTGCGTGACGAGATCGGCAGCACCAAGTCGGAGACCAAGCTGAAGCGGCTGGCGAAGCGCCTCAAGCTGGTGGAATCCTTCATCGAATCCGGCAACAAGCCCGAGTGGATGGTGATGACCGTGCTGCCGGTGCTGCCGCCGGAACTGCGCCCGCTGGTGCCCCTGGACGGCGGCCGCTTCGCGACTTCCGACCTGAACGACCTGTACCGCCGCGTCATCAACCGCAACAACCGCCTGAAACGGCTGCTGGAGCTGAGCGCGCCGGACATCATCGTGCGCAACGAAAAGCGCATGCTGCAGGAATCGGTGGATGCGCTGCTCGACAACGGCCGCCGCGGCCGCGCCATTACCGGCACCAACAAGCGCCCGCTGAAGTCGCTGGCCGACATGATCAAGGGCAAGCAGGGCCGCTTCCGCCAGAACCTGCTGGGCAAGCGCGTCGACTATTCCGGGCGTTCCGTGATCGTGGTGGGACCGACCCTGAAGCTGCACCAGTGCGGCCTGCCGAAGCGCATGGCGCTGGAGCTGTTCAAGCCCTTCATCTTCAGCAAGCTGCAGTTCCGCGGCCTGGCGACCACCATCAAGGCGGCGAAGAAGCTGGTCGAGCGCGAGGGGCCGGAAGTCTGGGATATCCTCGAGGAAGTGATCCGCGAACACCCGGTGATGCTGAACCGCGCACCGACGCTGCACCGCCTCGGCATCCAGGCGTTCGAGCCGGTACTGATCGAGGGCAAGGCCATCCAGCTGCACCCGCTGGTCTGCGCCGCCTTCAACGCCGACTTCGACGGCGACCAGATGGCGGTGCACGTGCCGCTGTCCATCGAGGCGCAGCTGGAGGCGCGCGCCCTGATGATGTCGTCCAACAACATCCTGTCGCCGGCCAACGGCGAGCCGATCATCGTGCCGTCTCAGGACGTGGTGCTCGGGCTGTATTACATGACCCGCGAGTCCATCAACGCGAAGGGCGAGGGCATGGTGTTCGCCGACGTTTCCGAGGTGCACCGCGCCTACCAGGGAGGCCACGTTTCCCTGCATGCCCGCATCAGGGTCAGGATCAAGCGTTACGAATTTGACGAAAACGGCGAGGCGCAGCAGCTGCACGGGCTGGTCGATACGACCGTCGGCCGCTCGCTGGTGTCGGAAATCCTGCCCGAGGGGCTGACCTTCGACCTGGTCAACCAGAACATGACCAAGAAGGCGATTTCCAACCTGATCAATGCCTGCTACCGCCGCGTCGGCCTGAAGGAGACCGTGATCTTCGCCGACCAGCTGATGTACATGGGCTTCTCCTACGCTACCCGTGCCGCGGTGTCTTTCGGTATCAACGACATGACAATCCCGGAGAGCAAGGCCGGCATTCTCGGCGCGGCCGAGGACGAGGTGCTGGAGATCGAGAACCAGTACACCTCCGGCCTGGTGACCATGGGAGAACGCTACAACAAGGTGGTCGACATCTGGTCGCGCACCAACGACCAGGTGGCCAAGGCCATGATGGAGGTGCTGGGCAGCGAGGAGGTCGTGAATGCACAGGGCGTCACGGTCAGGCAGCCTTCCTTCAACTCCGTCTACATGATGGCCGATTCCGGGGCGCGTGGTTCCGCGGCCCAGATCCGGCAGCTGGCCGGTATGCGCGGCCTGATGGCCAAGCCGGACGGTTCCATTATCGAAACCCCGATCACGGCGAACTTTCGCGAGGGGCTGGACGTGCTGCAGTACTTCATCTCCACCCACGGCGCCCGCAAGGGTCTTGCCGATACGGCGCTGAAAACCGCCAACTCCGGGTACCTGACCCGGCGCCTGGTGGATGTTGCCCAGGACCTGGTCGTCATCGGCGATGACTGTGGCACCCTCAATGGCCTGCTGCTGACGCCGCTGGTCGAGGGCGGCGACGTGGTGGAACCCCTGCGGGAACGCGTGCTGGGGCGGATCACGGCTGAAGACGTGCACAGTCCCGGTTCCGACGAGGTGCTGGCACCGCGCGGCACCCTGCTGGACGAGGACGGGGTCGACCGGCTCGAGGCCCTGGGCGTGGACGAGATCAAGGTGCGTTCACCGATCACCTGCGACAACCGCTACGGCGTGTGCGCCTCCTGCTACGGGCGCGACCTGGCGCGCGGCCACATGGTGAATGCCGGCGAGGCGATCGGGGTGATCGCGGCCCAGTCGATTGGTGAGCCGGGTACCCAGCTCACCATGCGCACCTTCCACATCGGCGGCGCGGCCAGCCGTGCCGCGACCGTGAACAGTGTCGAGGTCAAGGGCGGTGGCACGGTGCGCCTGCACAATATCAAGACCGTCAGCAATCGCAACGGCAACCTGGTGGCGGTATCCCGTTCCGGTGAACTTGGCGTGGTGGACGAATATGGTCGTGAACGCGAGCGTTACAAGGTGCCCTATGGCTCCGTGATCAGCGCCGCCGACGGCGACAAGTGTCCAGGGTGGCAGCGTCATCGCTACCTGGGACCCGCACACCCACCCGATCGTGACCGAGGTGGAGGGTTTCGCCAAGTTCAGCGATTTCATCGAGGGCGTTACGGTCCAGGAGACCACCGACGAGATTACCGGCCTCACCAGCCTGGTGGTGACCGATCCGAAGTCGCGCGGCAGCAGCGGCAAGGACCTGCGTCCGATGGTGAAACTGGTCGATAGCGACGGCAAGCCGCTGAAGCTGGCCGGCACCGATATCGACGCGCAGTATTTCCTGCCGGCCGATGCCATTGTCGGTCTGGATGACGGTGCCGCGGTCAGCGTGGGTGACGTCATCGCGCGTATTCCGCAGGAATCCTCCAAGACCCGTGATATCACCGGCGGTCTGCCGCGGGTCGCGGACCTGTTCGAGGCGAGGAAGCCGAAGGATCCGGCGATCCTGGCGGAGACCTCGGGTACGGTCGGTTTCGGCAAGGATACCAAGGGCAAGCAGCGGGTTATCATCACCGCCGGCGACGGCGAGACGCACGAGGAGCTGATTCCGAAATGGCGCCATGTCACGGTGTTCGAGGGTGAGCACATCGAACGGGGCGAGACCCTGGTCGATGGTGAACCGAACTCCCACGATATCCTGCGCCTGCTGGGTACCTCGACCATGGCGGAATACCTGGTCAAGGAAATCCAGGACGTCTATCGCCTGCAGGGTGTGAAGATCAACGACAAGCATATCGAGGTCATCCTGCGGCAGATGCTGCGCAAGGTGGAGATTCTGGAAACCAACGACAGCCGCTTCCTCAGGGGCGAGCAGATCGAGAAGTCCCGTGTGCTGGAGGAGACCGAACAGCTGGAGAAGGAGCGGCAAGCAGCCGGCCGTGTGGATGCCCCTGTTGCTGGGTATCACCAAGGCCTCGCTGGCGACGGAATCCTTCATTTCGGCCGCGTCCTTCCAGGAAACCACCCGGGTGCTGACGGAGGCTTCCGTGCGCGGCAGTCGCGACAGCCTGCGGGGCCTGAAGGAAAATGTCATCGTGGGCCGCCTGATCCCGGCAGGTACCGGGCTGGCATACCATGAGGAACGGCGCCGCCAGCGCGAGGTCATTCCGATCGATATCGCCGAGGAAATGGCGGCGGTCGATGCACCGGAAAATGACCAGCCTGAAGATATCGCGGAGTCTTCGGCCGAATAGCAAAACCAGCTTGACAGGGCAGTGCCCTGACTCTAAAATTCCGCTTCTCTCGACAGGCCGGTCCATCCGGCCTGTCGTTTGTTTTCAGGATCAAAGAATTTTCCGGTTCCAACCTCAGGGTTTACGTGTAATGGCAACAATCAATCAGCTCGTGCGCAAGCCGCGTGTCAGTAAGAGGGAAAAGAGTACCGTACCTGCGCTGGAGGCCTGTCCGCAGAAGCGTGGCGTCTGTACCCGCGTCTACACCACGACCCCGAAGAAGCCGAACTCGGCGCTGCGCAAGGTTGCGCGCGTACGCCTGACGAACGGTTACGAAGTGACGACCTACATCGGCGGTGAAGGCCACAACCTGCAGGAGCACTCGGTCGTGCTGATTCGCGGCGGCCGTGTCAAGGACCTGCCGGGTGTGCGCTACCACACCGTGCGCGGCAGCCTCGACACTTCCGGTGTTGCCAGTCGTCGCCAGGGCCGTTCGAAGTACGGCGCAAAGCGTCCGAAGTCCTGAAGCAAGTCAAACAACGAACAGGAATTGAGATACAGCAATGTCCAGAAGAAGAGTCATCGGTTCGCGGGAAATCCTGCCTGATCCCAAGTACGGGAACCTCATGCTGGCCAAGTTCATCAACATGGTCATGCAGTCCGGCAAGAAGTCGGTTGCCGAGCGCATTATTTACGGTGCGCTGAACCAGATAGCCGGCAAGGGCAACGAGGACCCGGTCGGCGTGCTGGACAAGGCGCTCGACAACGTGCGCCCGATGGTCGAGGTGAAGTCACGCCGCGTCGGTGGTGCTACCTACCAGGTACCGATCGAGGTGCGCCCGATTCGCCGCACCACCCTGGCCATGCGCTGGGTGCTGGATGCCGCCCGCAAGCGCAGCGAGAAATCCATGCCGCTGCGGCTGGCCGGTGAACTGATGGATGCCGCCGAGAACCGCGGCTCTGCCGTGAAGAAGCGTGAAGACACGCACCGGATGGCGGAGGCCAACAAGGCCTTCTCGCATTACCGCTGGTAAAGCGTTTTTATTAACCTATTTACACAGGAACAGGAAAGTGGCACGTACTACACCCACTAGAGCGCTATCGCAACGTCGGCATCATGGCGCATATTGATGCGGGCAAGACGACGACGACTGAACGCATCCTGTTCTATACCGGTGTGTCCCACAAGATCGGCGAGGTGCATGACGGCGCCGCCGTGATGGACTGGATGGAGCAGGAGCAGGAGCGCGGCATCACGATCACCTCCGCGGCGACCACCTGTTTCTGGATGGGGATGGACAAGCAGTTCCCGCAGCACCGCATCAATATCATCGACACCCCCGGACACGTCGACTTCACCATCGAGGTGGAGCGTTCCCTGCGCGTGCTCGATGGCGCCTGCGCGGTGTTCTGCGCCGTCGGCGGGGTCGAGCCGCAGTCCGAGACCGTCTGGCGCCAGGCCAACAAGTACAAGGTGCCGCGCATGGCGTTCGTCAACAAGATGGACCGTGCCGGTGCGAATTTCCTGCGTGTCATCAAGCAGATCAAGGACCGCCTCGGCGCCAACCCGGTGCCGCTGCAGCTGCCGATCGGCGCGGAAGAGAATTTCAAGGGTGTGGTCGACCTGATCCGCATGAAGGCGATTTACTGGAACGAGGCCGACATGGGGATGACCTACGAGGAACGGGATATTCCGGCCGACATGCTGGATGCCTGCAACGAGTGGCGCGAGCACATGGTCGAGGCCGCTGCCGAATCCTCGGAAGAACTGATGGAGAAGTACCTCGAGGGCGGCGAGTTGAGCGAGGAGGACATCCGCACCGGTACTGCGTGCCCGCACCCTGGCCAATGAAATCGTGCCGGCCCTGTGCGGCTCCGCCTTCAAGAACAAGGGCGTGCAGGCCATGCTGGATGCCATCATCTACTACATGCCGTCACCGGTCGACGTGCCGGCCATCACCGGCCACCTGGATGATGCCGACGAGACCGAGGCCAGAGCGCAAGTCCGACGACGAGGAGCCGTTCGCGGCGCTGGCCTTCAAGATTGCCACCGACCCCTTTGTCGGCAACCTGACATTCTTCCGCGTGTATTCCGGCGTGCTGAATTCCGGTGACTCGGTCTTCAACCCGGTGAAGGGCAAGAAAGAGCGTATCGGCCGTATCCTGCAGATGCACGCCAACAGCCGTGAAGAGATCAAGGAAGTGCGCGCCGGTGACATCGCCGCCGCTGTCGGTCTCAAGGATGTCACCACGGGTGACACCCTGTGCGACCCGAACGGCCATAATCACCCTGGAGCGCATGGAGTTCCCGGAGCCGGTGATCTCGGTCGCCGTGGAGCCGAAGACCAAGGCCGACCAGGAAAAGATGGGCATCGCCCTGCAGAAGCTGGCGAAGGAAGACCCGTCCTTCCGCGTGCACACCGACGAGGAGTCGGGCCAGACCATTATCTCCGGCATGGGCGAGCTGCATCTCGACATCATCGTAGACCGCATGCGCCGCGAGTTCAGCGTCGAGGCGAATGTCGGTGCGCCGCAGGTGGCCTACCGCGAAACCATTCGCAAGAGTGTCGAGCAGGAAGGCAAGTTCGTGCGCCAGTCCGGCGGTCGCGGCCAGTACGGCCATGTCTGGCTGCGCATCGAGCCGCAGGAGCACGGTGCCGGCTACGAATTCGTGAATGGCATCGTGGGCGGCGTGGTGCCGAAGGAGTACATCGGCTCGGTCGACAAGGGCGTGCAGGAACAGATGGAGAACGGTGTCATCGCCGGCTTCCCGGTCGTCGATGTCAAGGTTACGCTGTATGACGGCTCCTACCACGATGTCGACTCCAGCGAAATGGCGTTCAAGATCGCCGGTTCCATGGGCTTCAAGGCGGGTGCGCTGAACGCGTCGCCGGCGTTGCTGGAGCCGATCATGAAGGTCGAGGTGGTGACGCCGGAAGATTATCTGGGCGACGTGATGGGCGACCTGAACCGCCGCCGCGGCATCACCCAGGGGATGGACGACAGTCCCGCGCGGCAAGATCATCCGCGCCGAGGTGCCGCTGGCCGAGATGTTCGGCTATGCCACGGACCTGCGTTCGGCGACCCAGGGCCGGGCAACCTATTCCATGGAATTCGAGAAGTACAGCGAAGCGCCGGCCAGCATCGCCGACGCGGTCATCAAGAAAGTATCCTGAAAAACTATCTGACGATTAAAGAGGTATACAGTCGTGTCCAAGGAAAAATTTGAACGAACGAAGCCGCATGTAAACGTGGGAACGATAGGTCACGTGGATCATGGGAAGACGACGCTGACGGCGGCGATCACGAAGGTGATGGCGGAGAAGCACGGTGGCACGTTCAAGGCCTACGATCAGATTGACAATGCGCCGGAAGAGCGTGCGCGCGGCATCACGATTGCGACGGCGCACGTGGAGTACGAGAGTCGACGAAGCGTCACTATGCGCACGTGGACTGTCCGGGCCATGCGGACTACGTGAAGAACATGATCACGGGTGCGGCGCAGATGGACGGAGCGATACTGGTGGTGAGTGCTGCAGACGGGCCGATGCCGCAGACGCGGGAGCACATACTGCTGAGTCGTCAGGTGGGTGTGCCGTATATATTGGTGTACATGAACAAGGCGGACCAGGTAGACGATGCGGAGCTGCTGGAGCTGGTGGAGATGGAGATTCGGGAGCTGCTGGACAGTTACGATTTTCCGGGTGACGACACGCCGATCGTGACGGGATCTGCGCTGAAGGCGCTGGAAGGCGACACCAGCGAGATTGGTGTGCCGTCGATCATGAAGCTGGTTGAGGAGATGGACAAGTACATTCCGGAGCCGGAGCGTGCGGTGGACGGTGATTTTCTGATGCCGGTAGAGGATGTGTTTTCGATATCCGGTCGTGGCACGGTGGTGACGGGGCGTATCGAGCGCGGAGTGGTGAAGGTGGGCGAGGAGATTGCGATTGTTGGCATCCGGGACACGCAGAAGACGACGTGCACGGGTGTGGAGATGTTCCGCAAGCTGCTGGACGAGGGTCAGTGCGGGAGACAACGTGGGTGTACTGCTGCGTGGCACGAAGCGCGAGGACGTGGAGCGCGGTCAGGTGCTGGCGAAGCCGGGGTCGATCACGCCGCACACGAAGTTTGAGTGTGAGGTATACGTGCTGAGCAAGGACGAGGGTGGACGTCACACGCCGTTTTTCAGCAATTACCGGCCGCAGTTTTACTTTCGCACGACGGACGTGACGGGAGCGTGTGATCTGCCGGAAGGCGTGGAGATGGTGATGCCGGGCGACAACGTGAAGATGACGGTGTCGCTGATTGAGCCGATTGCGATGGAAGAGGGTCTGCGGTTTGCGATACGCGAAGGCGGCCGTACCGTCGGCGCCGGCGTGGTCTCCAAGATCCTCGAGTAATAAGGTGAGAAGTGAAGGGTGAAGAGTGAAAGGTGGTTTTCTCACTTTTCACGTCTTACTTTTCACTGTTATCACCAGGTAACTGAAACATTGTTGAACATTAACAGGGTGGCGGCAGTTCCCGTTCCCGGAAACATTGATATGAGCAACCAGAGAATCCGGATTCGTCTCAAGGCCTTTGACCATCGGCTGATCGATCAGTCGGCGGCGGAAATTGTCGAGACAGCCAGGCGCACCGGCGCGCAGGTGCGGGGACCGATCCCGCTGCCGACCCGCAAGGAGCGTTTTACCGTGCTGATTTCACCGCATGTGAACAAGGATGCGCGTGACCAGTACGAGATCCGGACGCACAAGCGCCTGATGGACATCGTGGATCCGACGGACAAGACCGTTGATGCCCTGATGAAACTGGACCTCGCCGCGGGCGTGGATGTTCAGATCAAGCTGAACTGACTGGATTATTGTCATGACTATCGGAATCATTGGACGCAAGGCAGGCATGACGCGCATCTTCAGTGAAGATGGCGTTTCCACGCCTGTGACAGTAATCGCGGTCGAGCCGAATCGCGTCACCCAGGTGAAGACCGTCGAGAACGACGGCTATCGCGCCCTGCAGGTGACAACGGGTTCGCGTCGTCCGTCCAGGGTCACCCGGCCGATGGCCGGGCATTTCGCCAGGGCGGGAACCGAGGCCGGTCGCGGCCTGTGGGAGTTCCGTCTGGCGGATGGCGAGGGCGAGGCAATCGAGGTCGGCAGCGAAATCAGCCTGGCCATGTTCGAGGCGGGGCAGAACGTCGATGTCTGCGGCACTTCGATCGGCAAGGGCTTCGCAGGCGTGATCAAGCGCTACAACTTCCGTATGCAGGACGCCACGCACGGCAACTCGCTCTCGCACCGGGCGCCGGGTTCGATCGGCCAGTGCCAGACGCCGGGGCGGGTGGTGAAAGGCAAGCGCATGTCCGGCCACATGGGTAATGTGCGTCGTACCACCCAGAATATCGAGGTGGTGCGCGTGGATACGGAACGCAACCTGCTGCTGGTCAAGGGTTCGGTACCGGGCGCGAAGGGTGGCGATGTCATCATTCGTCCGGCAGTGAAGGCGCGTTAGGAGTGTCATGATGGAATTGCAGTTACAAGGTTCTGGCTCGATCAGCGTTTCGGATGACACTTTCGGTCAGGCATTCAGGGAAGCGCTGGTGCACCAGGTGGTTACCGCCTGCCTGTCGAGCGCGCGTTCCGGCAACGCCCAGCAGAAAACGCGTGCCCAGGTCAGCGGCGGCGGCAGCAAGCCATGGCGCCAGAAGGGCACCGGGCGTGCCCGTGCCGGCACCTCGCGCAGCCCCATCTGGCGCGGTGGCGGCAAGGTGTTCGCGGCAACACCGCGCAACTATGCGCAGAAGATCAACCGCAAGATGTACCGTGCGGCAATGCGTTCCATCCTCTCGGAACTGGTGCGCCAGGAGCGTCTGGTCGCCGTGGAGGACTTCACGGTGACGGAGCCCCGAACGCGCGAACTGGTCGGCAAGCTGAAGGAACTGGCGCTGGATAACGTGCTTATCATCAGCGCTGCCGCGGATGACAACCTGTATCTGGCTTCCCGCAACCTGCCGTACGTCGCGGTCTGCGATGCCGTGGACGCCGACCCGGTCAGCCTGATCGGCTTCGACAAGGTGCTGGTGACCAGGGCTGCACTGCAGCAGATCGAGGAGCGACTGGCATGAACCAGGAACGTTTGATGAAAGTACTGCTGGCACCGATCGTGTCGGAAAAGAGCACGCGGCTTGCAGATGCCCATCGCCAGTTCGCGTTCAAGGTACAGACGAATGCCAGCAAGCCCGATGTGCGCAAGGCGGTTGAGCTGATGTTCGATGTCAAGGTCGACAACGTCCAGATGAGCAACGTGCGCGGCAAGAGCAAGCGCTTCGGGCAGTCCCTGGCAAGCGTGCCGACTGGAAGAAGGCCTACGTGACCCTGGCAGAAGGCCACGATATCGATTTCATGGGAGCGGAGTAACACGCGACCGACTGCGTACCTCTCCGATTAAGGAACAGGAAGATGCCAATCGTTAAAGCCAAACCAACATCGCCGGGCCGCCGCTTTGTCATCAGCGTGGTGACGCCCGGCCTGCACAAGGGCGAGCCGCATGCCGCGCTGGTTGGCACGAAGACCAGGTCCGGCGGCCGCAACAATGCCGGTCGTATCACCACGCGGCATCGTGGCGGCGGCCACAAGCAGCGTTACCGCATCATCGATTTCAAGCGCAACAAGACCGGCGTACCCGCATCGGTCGAGCGCATCGAGTACGATCCGAACCGCTCCGCGCACATCGCCCTGCTGCTGTATGCGGACGGCGAGCGGCGCTACATCCTTGCGCCCAAGGGCGTCAAGCAGCGGAGACGAGATTCGCAGCGGCAGCGATGCCCCGATCAAGGCCGGCAACGCCATGCCCATGCGCAACATCCCGGTCGGTACGCTGGTCCACAACGTGGAAATGAAGCCGGGCAAGGGCGGCCAGATCGCCCGCAGCGCCGGCAGCAGCGTACAGCTGGTGGCGCGCACCGGCGACCACGCAACCCTGCGGCTGCGCTCCGGCGAGATGCGCAAGGTGCCGGCTGACTGCATGGCCACCATCGGCGAGGTCGGCAATACCGAGCACAGCCTGCGCTCCCTGGGCAAGGCCGGCGCCACCCGCTGGCGCGGCAAGCGCCCGACGGTGCGCGGTGTCGCCATGAACCCGGTGGACCACCCGCATGGTGGTGGTGAGGGCCGGACTTCGGGCGGTCGTCACCCGGTCAGCCCGTGGGGCACGCCGACCAAGGGTTATCGCACACGCAGCAACAAGCGTACCGACAGCATGATCGTCAGGCGCCGTAACCGGAAATAATCACGAGGATTCTAGACAGTGGCACGTTCGATTAAAAAGGGACCGTTTATCGATACCCACCTGCTGAAGAAGGTGGAGAAGGCGGTGGCCGAAAACAGCAAGCGCCCGATCAAGACCTGGTCGCGGCGCTCCATGGTCCTGCCGGAGATGGTGGGTTTGACCATTGCGATACACAACGGGCGCCAGCACGTACCGGTGCTCGTCAACGAAAACATGGTCGGACACAAGCTGGGTGAGTTCGCCCTGACCCGGACTTTCCGCGGTCACGTGGCGGACAGGAAATCCAAGTAAGAGGACAGATCGATGCAGGTCAGCGCGACATTGAAACACGCCCATATCTCGGCGCAGAAGGCCCGGCTGGTCGCGGACCAGGTGCGCGGCATGCCGGTGGAGAAGGCACTGAACGTGTTGATCGTTCAGCGCCAAGAAGGCGGCCGGCATGGTGCGCAAGGTGCTGGAATCTGCGATCGCCAATGCCGAGCATAACGAAGGCGCGGACATCGACGAACTGAAGGTGGCCGGCGATCTACGTCAACGAGGGTCCCACCATGAAACGCTTCCGTGCACGTGCCAAGGGCCGTGGAACGCGGATTCTGAAACGCAACAGTCACATCACCGTCACGGTGGGTGACGTTTAGGCTAACCAGGCAAAGGCAGTAGAGCAGCATGGGCCAGAAAGTACATCCAACGGGTATTCGACTCGGCATCGTCAAGGACTGGACGTCAACGTGGTATGCCGGTTCGGATAAATACGCGGACTACCTGAACATGGATCTGGAGATCCGTGAATTCATCAAGCAGCGGCTGGCACAGGCTTCGGTCAGTCGCATCCAGATATCGCGTCCGGCGCATAACGCCGTGATCACCGTGCATACCGCCCGGCCGGGCATCGTCATCGGCAAGAAGGGCGAGGACATCGATCGCCTGCGCAAGGAAGTCTCCGCATCGCATGGGTATCCCGGTGAACATCAATATCGAGGAAATCCGCAAGCCGGAACTGGATGCTACCCTGGTCGCAGAGAGTGTTGCGCAGCAGCTGGAGCGCCGCATCATGTTCCGCCGCGCCATGAAGCGCGCGGTGAGCAACACCATGCGCATCGGTGCGGAAGGCATCAAGATCAAGGTCGGCGGGCCGCCTGAATGGCGCCGAGATCGCCCGCAGCGAGTGGTACCGCGAGGGCCGCGTGCCGCTGCATACGCTGCGCGCCGACATCGATTACGGCACTGCCGAGGCCAACACCACCTACGGCGTCATCGGCGTCAAGGTGTGGATATTCAAGGGCGAGATCATCGGCCGGGGCGAGGAAGACCGAGGCGGCAGCGCCGCGCAAGGCTGCTTCCTGATAGCGGAGAACTATTCATGTTACAGCCCAAAAGAACCAAATTTCGCAAGCAGCATGAAGGGCCGCAACCGCGGTCTGGCGCAGCGCGGCAGCAAGGTCAGTTTCGGCGAGTACGGTCTCAAGGCCACCGACCGCGGCCGCATGACCTGCGCGCCAGATCGAGGCGGCCCGGCGTACCATTACCCGGCACGTCAAGCGCGGCGGCAAGCTGTGGATCCGCGTGTTCCCGGATGTGCCTATCACCAAGAAGCCGATCGAGGTTCGCCAGGGCAAGGGCAAGGGCAACGTGGAGTACTGGATTGCCCAGATCCAGCCGGGCCGCGATGCTGTATGAAATCGAGGGCGTGTACGGAAGACATCGCGCGTGAGGCCTTCAAGCTGGCGGCCGCGAAACTGCCTTTCAAGACAACTTTTGTGGCACGGACGGTGATTGTGATGAACGCCGCGGATACTGAGAAACAAGTCTGTCAGTGAACTCAAGCTCGAGTTGCAGAGCCTGCTGCGCGAGAAATTCAACCTGAGCATGCAGCGCGGTACCGGACAGTTGTCCCGCCCGGACCAGTTCAGGAAGGTACGCAAGGATATTGCACGGGTAAACACGATATTGAACGAGAAGCAGAAGGCGGGTGATGCAGCATGAGTGAAGCCACGGAAACCAGCGCGTACCGTTACCGGCAAGGTCATCAGCAACAAGATGGACAAGTCGGCTACCGTGCTCATCGAGCGCAGGGTAAAGCACCCTGTGTACGGCAAGTACATCCGCCGTTCGACCAAGCTGCATGTCCACGACGCGGACAATGCGTGCCAGGAAGGTGATGTGGTGACGATCGAACAGTGCCGCCCGATTTCCAGGACCAAATCCTGGAGAGTGGTGGAAATTGTCGGGCACAACGACTGAGCGTCGGCCCGGTTGGCGTAACAAGACGAACGGAATGCAAGCATGATACAGATGCAATCAACGCTGGATGTTGCTGACAACAGCGGTGCCCGCCGCCTGCAGTGCATCAAGGTGCTGGGCGGCTCACACCGCCGCTATGCGCACATCGGCGACATCATCAAGGTCAGCGTGAAGGAAGCGATTCCCCGCGGCAAGGTGAAGAAGGGCGAGGTTTACAACGCCGTTGTGGTGCGCACCCGCAAGGGCGTGCGTCGTGCCGACGGCTCGCTGATCCGTTTCGACGGCAATGCCGCGGTATTGCTGAACAACCAGCTGCAGCCGATCGGCACGCGCATCTTTGGCCCGGTTACCCGTGAATTGCGCAGTGAGCGCTTCATGAAGATTATTTCGCTCGCACCGGAAGTTTTGTAGGAAGGCACCATGAAGAGAATCAAGAAAGGTGATGACGTCATCGTGATCGCGGGCAAGGACAAGGGCAAGCGTGGCAGCGTGCTGCGCGTCATGCCGGACGGCCGCCTGGTCGTATCCGACGTCAACATGGTCAAGCGCCATACCAAGCCGAATCCGAACCGCGGCGTGCCGGGCGGTATTGTCGAAAAGGAAATGCCGATCGATGCGTCCAACATCATGCTGTTCAATCCGCAAACCAGCAAGGGCGACCGGGTCGGTTTCCGGATGCTGCGAGGACGGCCGCAAGGTACGTTTTTTCAAGTCCACCAATGAAGTGGTGGATATCTGAGTGATGGGTTAGAGATATGGCCAGGCTGAAAGAATTTTACCAGGATACCGTGATCAGGCAGCTCCAGGAGCAGTTCGAGCTACAGGAACCCGATGCAGGTTCCGCGGATCACCAAGATCACCCTCAACATGGGTGTGGGCGAGGCCGTGGCCGATCGCAAGGTCATGGAGCATGCCGTCGAGGACATGACGAAGATCGCCGGCCAGAAGCCGATCGTGATCAACGCGCGCAAGTCGGTTGCCGGCTTCAAGGTGCGTGAGGGCTGGCCGGTCGGCTGCAAGGTCACGCTGCGCCGCGAACAGATGTACGAGTTTCTGGATCGCCTGATCAATATCGCCATTCCGCGAATCCGCGACTTTCGCGGCATGAACCCGAAGGGATTTGACGGCCGCGGCAACTACAACATGGGCGTGCAGCGAGCAGATCATCTTTCCGGAGATCAACTACGACAAGATCGACGCCCTGCGTGGAATGGACATTACATTTACAACAACCGCGAACACGGACGAGGAAGGACGCGCACTGCTGAAGGCGTTCAACTTCCCGTTCAGGAGCTGAGACAGAACCATGGCAAAGAATTCCATGATTGCCCGCGAGGACCGGCGTACACGCGCCGTGAAGAAGTACGCGGCAAAACGCGCCGGGCTGAAGGCGATCATCAAGAACCCAGGCCAGATCGGATGAGGAACGTTACCAGGCGCAGCTGAAGCTGCAGGCCCTGCCGCGCGATTCCAGTCCGGTGCGGGCCCGCAACCGTTGCCGCATTACCGGGCGACCCCACGGCTACTACCGAAAATTCGGACTGTCCCGGAACAAGTTGCGCGAGGCAGCCATGCGTGGCGACGTACCCGGGCTGGTCAAGGCGAGCTGGTAACAGATTATGATGACCGATCCCATAGCTGATTTTCTGACCCGGATTCGCAACGGCCAGGCGGCCGCCAAGCCGAGGTTTCCATGCCTGCCTCGCGGCTCAAGTCCGCCATTGCGCAGGTGCTGAAGGACGAGGGCTACATAGCTGGTTTCTCGACTGCCGAGGAAGACGGCAAGCCGGTGCTGACCATCGCGCTGAAATACTACGAGGGCCGACCCGTGATCGAGATGATCCAGCGTTCCAGCCGTCCGGGCCTGCGCCTGTACAAGGGCAAGGACGGATATCCCGAGCATCCAGAACGGACTGGGTATCGCCATCGTTTCGACTTCCAAGGGTGTGATGAGCGATCGTCAGGCCCGTGCTGCCGGTGAAGGTGGCGAAGTCCTTTGTGTCGTGAGTTAAGCGGATAACATCATGTCCAGAATCGCAAACAAACCGGTGCCCGTACCTGCCGCCGTCGAGATCAGTGTCATCGGCCAGCAGCTCACCGTGAAAGGTCCCAGGGGTACGCTGGAACACCGGATACACGGTCTCGTGACAGTGACCCACGAAAACGGCGAGCTGCTCTTCAAGGCCCGCGACGGGTCGAAGGCGGCCAATGCCCTGACCGGGACCACGCGCTCGGTTGCCAGCAACATGGTCATCGGGGTCAATGACGGTTTCGAGAAGAAACTGGAGCTGGTCGGCGTCGGTTACCGCGCGCAGGCCAAGGGCAATATCCTGAACCTGACGCTGGGCTTTTCGCACCCGGTTGACTACGAGTTGCCGGCAGGCGTCACGGCGGAAACGCCGACCCAGACCGAGATCCTGGTCAAGGGTACCGACAAGCAGCAGGTCGGCCAGGTGGCGGCGGAAATCCGCGCCTACCGGCCACCCGAACCCTACAAGGGCAAGGGCGTACGTTATTCGGATGAAGTGGTCATCCGCAAAGAAGCCAAGAAGAAGTAGGCAGGGAACATGGACAAGAAAGAAACACGTTTACGCCGCGCCCGCCGCACCCGTGCCCGCATCAAGGAGCTGGGAGCCACGCGCCTTTGTATCCATCGCACGCCGCAGCATATCTATGCGCAGATCATTGCGCCGGAAGGTGACAAGGTTGTGGCCAGCGCGTCCACGCTTGACAACGATGTCCGCAAGAACGTTGAAAAGACCGGCGGCGCCGCCGCGGCCACGGTCGTTGGCAAGATGATTGCCGAGCGCGCCAGGGCGGCCGGGGTCACGCGCGTTGCGTTTGACCGTTCCGGTTTCAAATATCATGGCCGCGTGAAGGCGCTGGCCGACGCCGCACGCGAGAGCGGCCTGGAATTCTGACAAGGGTCCTGTTATGGCAAGAGTAGAAGCACAGGTGCAGGGTGACGGACTGCTGGAAAAGCTGGTCACGGTAAACCGTGTCGCCAAGGTTGTTAAGGGTGGCCGTCAGTTCGGCTTTACCGCGCTGACCGTGGTCGGTGACGGCGAGGGTCGCGTGGGTTTCGGTTACGGCAAGGCGCGTGAAGTGCCGGTTGCCATCCAGAAGGCGATGGAAGCCGCACGCAAGAGCATGATCACGGTCTGCATCAAGGAAGGGACGCTGCAGTATCCGATCTCCGCGCGCCATGGCGCAGCGAAGATCTTTATGAAACCCGCATCCGAGGGTACCGGCATCATCGCCGGTGGCGCCATGCGTGCAGTTTTCGAGGTGGTCGGGGTGCACAACGTGCTTGCCAAGTGCATCGGCTCCAACAACCCGATCAACGTGCTGCGCGCCACCATGCGCGGGCTTGAGCAGATGCGCTCGCCGGAGGAAGTGGCAAGCAAGCGCGGCAAGTCAGTCGCGGAAATCCTGGAGTAACACATGACTGCTGCAAAGAAAATCAGGGTGACACAGACCAGGAGTTCCAGCGGGCGCCTGCAAAGCCACAAGGCCACGCTGACCGGTCTTGGCCTGCGCCGCATCCGCCACACCGTAGAAGTTGATGACACGCCGGAAATTCGCGGCATGATCAACAAGGTTTATTACATGATCAGGGTCGAGGACTAGACAATGCGCCTGAATACGATCAAGCCCGGTGCCGGCAGCAGGAAAGATGCCAAGCGCGTGGGCCGCGGCATTGGCTGCGGATACGGTAAAACCTGCGGCCGCGGCCACAAGGGCCAGAAATCCCGCTCCGGCGGATATCACAAGGTTGGCTTCGAGGGCGGCCAGATGCCGCTGCAGCGTCGCCTGCCCAAGATGGGCTTCGGTTCGCGCACCTCCCGCACCACCGCAGAAGTGCGCCTGCATGAACTGGCGCAGGTCAATGCCGATGTCATCGACCTGGCTGCACTGCAGCAGGCCAATGTGGTTTCCCGCATCACCCTGCGCGCCAGGGTGTTCGCCTCCGGCAGCATCGACAAGGCGGTAACCCTGAAAGGCATCCAGGTCACCCGCGGTGCACGCGCGGCGATCGAGGCAGCCGGGGGCAAGGTAGAGGACTAAATGGCTATCGGTTCGCAACTGTCGGGTGCTGCCGCGAGTATCGGGCAGATTAAAGAGCTGCGCCAGCGGCTCTTTTTCGTCATTGGCGCCATCATCGTATTCCGTACCGGGTCCTTCATTCCGATACCGGGTATTGATCCGGCCGTGCTTGCGGCACTGGTGGAACAGCAGCGCGGCACCATCCTGGAAATGTTCAACATGTTTTCCGGCGGCTCGCTGAAGCGGCTGTCGCTGTTCGCGCTCGGCGTTATGCCGTACATCTCCGCGTCCATCATCATGAACCTGCTGACGGTAACGGTGCCCTCGCTGGAACAGCTCAAGAAGGAAGGCGGTGAGGCCGGACGTCACAAGATCACCCAGTACACCCGCTACGGCACGGTGGGTCTGGCCACCATGCAATCCTTCGGTATCGCTACCGCACTGCAGGCGCAGCAGATCGCCGGCAACAGCCTGGTGATGAACCCGGGCCCGGGCTTCGTGCTGACCGCGGTTGTGAGCCTGGTAACCGGCACCATCTTCCTGATGTGGCTGGGCGAGCAGGTCACGGAACGCGGCGTGGGTAACGGCATCTCGCTCATCATCTTCTCCGGTATCGTCGCCGGCCTGCCTGCCGCCATCGGCAGCACCCTGGAACTGGCGCGCACCGGTGAAATGAACGTCATGACCATCCTGCTGCTGTTTGCAATCGCACTGGCAGTGACCGGCTTCGTGGTGTTCGTCGAGCGCGGCCAGCGGCGCATCACTGTCAACTACGCCAAGCGCCAGCAGGGGCGCAAGGTCTATGCGGCCCAGAGCACCCACCTGCCGCTGAAGATCAACATGGCGGGCGTCATTCCACCGATCTTCGCCTCCAGCATTATCCTGTTCCCGGCAACCATGGGCAGCTGGCTCGGCGAGCGCGAGGGCATGGGCTGGCTGAAGGACATCTCGGCCACGCTGTCACCGGGCCAGCCGCTGTACGTTATTTGCTATGCCCTGGCGATCGTGTTCTTCTGCTTCTTCTATACGGCGCTGGTGTTCAATGCCAAGGAAACCGCGGAAAACCTGAAGAAGTCCGGGGCCTTCATTCCGGGCATCCGTCCCGGCGAGCAGACCGCGCACTATATCGACGGTGTCATGACCCGGCTGACCACCGCCGGCGCCGTGTACATCACGCTGGTCTGCCTGATGCCGGAGTTTCTGATTCTTTACTGGAATGTACCGTTCTACTTTGGCGGTACATCGTTGTTGATTATTGTCGTGGTCACCATGGATTTCATGGCACAGGTACAGACCCATCTGGTGTCGCATCAGTACAGCGGCCTGATGAAAAAGGCCAACCTGAAAGGTCACGGCAGAACAGGAGTACTGCGCTAGCGCAGTCGAATCTAGAGGTGTAACGACATGAAAGTGCGTGCTTCCGTCAAGCGTATCTGCCGCAACTGCAAGGTCATACGGCGCAATGGTGTGGTGCGGGTCATCTGCAAGGATGGCCGCCACAAGCAGCGGCAGGGCTGAGTTGTTGCAAACAGAATGCAAGGCATTGAATTTCTGTCATTTCGACCAGTTTCCCGGAAAGCATTGCGGTCCGGGTTGATGAATCCTTTTGTTTGATTTTCAGGCGGGCAAAGGCTATCCTTACCCGCTTTTCGCGCCGCACTGTCAAGAATCGCGTTGGAGATGATTTGAAATGGCCCGTATAGCCGGAATTAACATAGCACCGCACAAGCATGCGCAGATTGCCCTGACGGGTATCTATGGCATCGGGCGAGCCACCGCGCGCAAGATTTGCGCAAACAGCGGCATTCAGCCCGAAACCAAAATCAAGGACCTTACCGAGGCCGAAGTCGAGGCCATCCGTACGGAAGTCGCCAGGTACACCATCGAGGGCGACCTGCGCCGTACCATCTCCATGAACATCAAGCGTCTCATGGACCTCGGCTCCTATCGCGGCATCAGGCACCGCCGCGGTCTGCCGCTGCGCGGCCAGCGTACGCGCACCAACGCACGTACCCGCAAGGGTCCGCGGCGTCCGATACGCAAGTAAGCAGTTCAGTTTAACCATCAATATATAACCGGAATTCAAGGCATGGCTAAGGCACCGATCCGCAAGAAAGTGAAGAAGGACGTTTCCGACGGAATCGCCCACATTCACGCGTCCTTCAACAACACCATCATCATGATTACTGACCGTCAGGGCAATGCGCTCTCCTGGGCGACCTCGGGCGGTTCGGGTTTCCGTGGTTCGCGCAAGAGCACGCCGTTCGCGGCGCAGGTTGCTGCCGAAAAGGCGGGCGAGAAGGTGAAGGAATACGGCATGAAGAACCTCGAGGTCGAGGTAAAGGGTCCGGGTCCGGGCCGCGAGTCCGCCGTGCGCGCACTGAACAACGCCGGATTCCAGATTACCAATATCACTGACGTGACGCCGATACCGCACAACGGTTGTCGTCCGCCCAAGAAACGTCGCGTCTAGGAAGGAAGCAGAGCATGGCCAAATACACAGATTCCAAATGCCGCCAGTGCCGCCGCGAGGGCGGCAAGCTGTACCTGAAGGGCGAGAAATGTTTTACCGCCAAGTGCGCGGTCGAAAACCGTCCGTTCCCTCCGGGCCAGCACGGCCAGCGCCGTACCCGGCTGTCTGACTATGCCGGGCAGTTGCGCGAGAAGCAGAAGGTGCGGCGCATCTACGGCGTGCTCGAAAAGCAGTTCCGCAACTACTACAAGAACGCGGCGAGCACCAAGGGTTCGACCGGTGAAAACCTGCTGCAGCTGCTGGAAGGGCGGCTCGACAACGTTGCGTACCGCATGGGTTTCGCCTCCTCGCGCAGCGAGGCACGCCAGCTGGTGCGGCACAATGGCGTCAGCGTGAACGGCGTGCGCGTTAACATTCCCTCCTGCCAGGTGCAGCCGAACGACGTGATCAGCGTCAACGAAAAGAGTCGCGCGCAGCTGCGGGTGCAGTCAGCCGTGGAACTGGCCAAGCAGCGCGGGATTGCGGACTGGATCGACGTGGATACCAAGAAGATGGAAGGCATTTACAAGTCGCGCCCGGAGCGCAGTGAGCTGCCGGCAGACATCAACGAACATCTGATCGTCGAATTGTATTCTAAGTAATATCTGAGGGACTTAATTCATGCTTGGAAAAGTCAACGAATTCCTGAAGCCGCGTATCGTCGACGTTCAGGCAGTCAGCGACAAGCACGCCAGGGTAACACTGGAGCCGCTGGAGCGCGGCTTCGGCCATACCCTCGGCAATGCCCTGCGTCGCATCCTGCTGTCATCCATGCCGGGTGCCGCTATCGTCAATGCGGAAATTTCCGGCGTGCTGCATGAGTACTCGACCATCGAGGGTGTGCAGGAAGACGTGATCGACGTCCTGCTGAACCTGAAGAAGGTCGCCCTGCGCCTGCACAATCGCAACGAGGCCACCCTGACACTCAACAAGAAGGGTCCGGGTCCGGTTACGGCCGGCGATATCAACCTGGATCATGACGTCGAGGTGGTGAACCCGGATCACGTGATCGCCAACCTGACCAAGGCCGGCGAACTGTCGATGACCCTGAGGGTCGCCAAGGGCCGGGGATACGTGCCGGCGACACGCCGTGACGGTGAGGAGAGCGAGAGCCGCCCGATCGGCAGCCTGCGTCTGGATGCTTCCTTCAGCCCGGTGAGCCGCGTGTCCTACAACGTGGACCGTGCCCGCGTCGAGCAGCGCACCGACCTCGACAAGCTGATCATCGATATCGAGACCAACGGCACCGTCGATCCCGAGGAGGCGATTCGCCACGCCGCCACGATTCTGCAGGACCAGCTGTCAGCCTTCGTCAACCTGCAGGCCAGCTCGGTAGAGGCAGTGTCCATGCCCGAGGCCGACATCGACCCGATCCTGCTGCGTCCGGTTGACGACCTGGAGCTGACGGTGCGTTCCGCCAACTGCCTGAAGGCGGAGAACATCTACTTCATCGGCGACCTGATCCAGCGCACCGAGGTCGAGTTGCTGAAAACACCGAACCTCGGCAAGAAGTCGCTGACCGAGATCAAGGACGTGCTGGCCACCAAGGGCCTTTCACTGGGCATGCGTCTGGAAAACTGGCCGCCGGCCAGCCTGGGTGCTGTCAAAGACAACGAACCGTCGTCCGCTATGGGCAACGGCTGACAGGATATGAAAAATGCGTCATCGTAAGACAGGACGGCAATTAAACCGCAACAGCCCGCACCGCAAGGCAATGTTCCAGAACATGACCTGTTCGCTGTTGCGCCATGAAATCATCAAGACCACCCTGCCCAAGGCGAAGGAACTGCGGCGTCTCGCGGAACCCTTCATCACCATGGCCAAGACGGACTCGGTGCACAAGCGTCGCATGGCGTTCAATCGCCTGCGTGACCGTGATGTGGTTACCAAGCTGTTCAACGAACTCGGGCCGCGTTACCAGGAGCGCCCGGGCGGCTACCTGCGCATCCTGAAGACAGGTTTCCGCTCCGGTGACAATGCGCCCATGGCCTACGTGGAACTGGTCGACCGCCCGGCCGGCGGGGCAGCAGCCGCAGGATAACGGTCGTATAGCTATCCTGATTAAAAAACCGGGCGCTGCCCGGTTTTTTATTGCCTGCCTGGATGCAGGTACATCGCGGTTCCTGCAGTCAAGCAATCGCGCCGAAGGGCGGCGCTTGTGCCCTTCAGGGTGCTCCTGCAGGTGGCGCGAATTGCGTAGGAGCGGTCTCCTGACCGCGATGCCGCAGTCAAGTCTTCACGACCCCGCGGCAGGTAGCGACGGCTACAGGCTGAAGCCCTGTTCCGCTGCCGGCGGGATACCGGATTGCAGGTGGTCCCTGATAATCGCGCTCTCGCGGAACCGGAAGCCGGAATTCAGTCCCCTGACGATTGCCGGGTCGCGCTCGTAGATGTCCTGCTTGAAGGTGACACGGCCGTCGGGGGTAAAGCCGACGGTCCAGTAGAACAGGATGATGCTGACCGGCTGGCGGAGACTGATGGTCCGGGTTTTCAGGGAATCGACCGCAGCTATGACCTTCTCCCTGTTCCAGTCGGGATCACCTTCCAGCAGCAGGCCGGCCAGTTCGTAGGGGTGCTCGATGCGGATACAGCCGGAGCTGAAGGCCCGCGTGGTCTTGCCGAACAGGGACTTTCTCGGCGTGTCGTGCAGATAGACGGTGTGCCTGTTGGGGAACATGAACTTGATCCGCCCCAGGGCGTTTTCCGGCCCGGGGCCCTGCCGAATCAGGTAGGGAAAGTTCCTGCTCGTGTAGTGCTGCCAGTCGAGCGTCGTCATGTCGACCGGGTTGCCGTCATAGTCGATGACCTGCAGGTTCTTCTGCACCAGGTAGGACGGGTCGCGCCTGATCGCCGGCAGGACGTCCTCCCTGAGGATGGTCGGCGGCACCGTCCAGCTCGGATTCACTTCCAGGTAGGTCATGCGCTCGCGGAAAACCGGTGTCTTGCGAAACGGCTGCCCGACCTGGGCGCGGGTCTGCCAGACGACTTCCCCGTCACGGGTATAGGTCACGCGAAAGCCGGCGATGTCCACCAGGACGTAGGTCGCCGGCAGGTCGTGCAGTACCCAGCGGGCACGTTCCAGGTTGGCGCGGATCTGGTCGATGCGCTGTTCTACCGATACGTTCAGCGCGGCCAGCGTTGACTTGCCGACGATGCCGTCACCTTCCAGTCCGTGGCGCAGCTGGAAGGCGCGCACCCCGGCCTCCAGGTCCGCGTTGAAGCTGGCAGGATCGCCGCTGCCTGGCTGCATGTCGGCCGTGACAAGCAGTCGCTGGCGCAGGGCGGCGACCCGTTCGCCGGACATCCCGGGCTTCAGGGTCTCACCCGGTGGCACAGCCAGCCAGCCGCCGCGCGCCTGCAGTTCCCGGTACTGCGCCAGCGCCGCCTGCAGGCGCGCGTAGGCGGGCACCTGCGGGCGCAGCGATTGCAGCAACAGGTCGATATTGCCGGTGTCGATGGCATCGGCCTGCCGCACCAGGGTATCCACGTCCTCGATATAGCGCGTCATGTTCCAGTCGGGATCAAGCGCTTCCGGGTCGACCTTGCCGAAGCTGAGGTGATAACCGAGCCGTACCAGGCTGTCGGTAAGCAGCAGATCGAGTTCGCAGGCAAGCTCGTTGTCTGCCGTGCCGTCCCGGCGCCGCAGCAGCAGGCTCTCAAGGGTGTCCAGGTTGTAGTCGGCAGGGTCCAGGCCGTCGAGTTCGCCGGCGCGGATGGCGGCAAGCAGCTGCTCCACGGAACGCGGGTTGTGCCAGAGCGGTGCATAGTCATGCGCCCGGTAGATCGCCGGCAGCAGGATCCGGGAGGCGATTTCGCTGCCCGCGACAGAGACCGCTTCTCCCGCCTCGATGCGGGTGACCCGGTCGGTCAGCAGCTGCTGTATGGTGGGCTGGGCCGGTTGCGCGCGGACCGCGGCTGCCAGCAGCAGGGCCAGGCAGGCCAGCAGCCACGCACACCCGGGTAACGGATGCTGCAGCATGCGCTGCTGTGCAGTCCTGTTGTTGTAATCGTCCATCCTTCCGCCGCTGGCTTGTTGTTTTCTATCGGGGACAAGAAAACACTAGCACAGATATTCAGGCATCGTGCATTGGACGGAAGGGCAATGCGCGCTGAAAGGACGCATGTACCCTGTAACAACGTGCCTGGATGAAGGCCGTCAGGCCGGAGAAAGCGCGCCGCGCGTGCAACGCCCGCAGGGTGAGCGCAGTGAATGATCCGGGGAAGCGATTTCCCGGATTCCGCGTGGCTCCATCCGGTCTGCTCGCTGTGGAGCGGTCTCCTGACCGCGGACGGATACGGGATATGGATTACAGGCGCTTGCCCGCCAGGGTCGGGGTCTTGTCGGTGCGGGTTTCCAGTTTCAGGTAACTGACCAGGCGCACCGTTCCCTCGGCATGCAGGGCGACGTGGATGTTCTGGACCGCCGCCAGGATGTCATCGAGATCACCTTCGATATTGGTGCCCGAGGCATGGGTCTCGATCCTGAAGGCATAGCCGTTGAGGATCTCGACGACGCGCAGTATCTCGCGCCGCACGGAAACCCCGGCGCCGATGGGCACGACCTGTAACTCTGCGGTTGCCTGCATGCTGAACTCTCCCGTTTGCGCTGCTGTCACACGTCCATGGTCGTTACTATAAGAAGAATTCACTCGCGGTACCACGGTGGCTACACGCGGGGCCGATATCTGGTCCGCCGCAGCCTCGTCCTGCTGGCGCTGCTGCTGGCGGCCCCCTTGCCGGCGGCGCCGCTGCTGCTCGACAGCGGTGCGCGCCAGGTGACGCTGCTGGAGCTCTATACCTCGCAGGGCTGCAGCAGCTGCCCGCCCGCCGAGCGCTGGCTGAACAAGCTTGTCGATGACGACGACCTGTGGGCGGAAATCGTCCCGCTTGCCTTTCACGTGGATTACTGGGATTACATCGGCTGGCAGGACCCCTATGCGGCGGCCGCCCACGGTGAGCGCCAGCGGGACTATGCGCGGGCCGGCAGGTCCTCCACGGTGTACACGCCGGGCTTCTTCGCCAATGGCCGGGAATGGCGCGGCTGGACCTTCGGCCTGGGGCCGCGCCGCAGTGACCGCCAGCCCGGCAAGCTGGTCGCCGCGATCGATGCCGGCCGTATCCGGGCCGGCTTTCCTGCGGCGAATGGGCCGCTGGAACTGCATGTGGCGCTGCTCGGCTTCGGGATAGAAACGGCAGTGGAGCGCGGCGAGAACCGTGGCCGCAAGCTGCCGCAGGAGTTCGTGGTGCTGGCGCACACGGCTCATGCCTCGGACACCGGGCAGTGGCAGGTCGAACTGCCGCGGGACGGGGCAGGGCAGGCGCAGCGCTACGGTATTGCACTCTGGGTCAGCACACCGGACAATCCCGCGCCCCTGCAGGCGACCGGCGGCTGGCTGCCGTGAGGCTCGTCAGGTGCGGCATTACACGCCACGAATACGATATTCAAGCAATCGCGCCGGAGGGCGGCGCTCCTACAGGTGGCACTAATTGGGTAGGAGCGGTCTCCTGACCGCGATGTGATATTCAAGCAATCGCGCCGGAGGGCGGCGCTTGTGCCCAGTGGGGTATTTATGCCCTTCAGGGTACTCCTGCAGGTGGCACTAATTGGGTAGGAGCGGTCTCCTGACTGCGATGTGATATTCAAGCAATCGCGCCGGAGGGCGGCGCTTGTGCCCAGTGGGGTATTTATGCCCATTGGGGTACTCCTACAGAGGGTAGGAGCGGTCTCCTGACCGCGATGCGATCCCGGACAATCGCGCAGGAGGACGGCACCTGTGCCCACCGGGGTATAAATGCCCCACCCGTTACACATGCCGGTTTTACCGTTGCCTGCTGCCGGAGACCGGTATTTGCGATTGAAAGATTAAATCTGTGCCATTCGTGTATTACCATGCTGGACATCAGTAACGCAGGAGATCGACATGCAACGTGAACATACAGGCAGCGCCCTGGTGCTGGGCGTATTCATCCTGCTGGGTCTGGCCGCGCTGGGCTACCTGCTCGGCGACGCGGCAATCCGCTTCAAGGAATTCGAGCGCAGCGTCACCGTCAAGGGGCTGTCCGAGCAGGAGTATCCGGCAGACGTGGTGATCTGGCCGATCCAGTTCACCCTCGCGGGCAACGAGCTTGCCGCGCTCTACGCCACCCTGGAAGACAACACGAAACGGATCCGCGCCTTTCTGCAGGAGGCGGGCATCAAGACCACCGAGATCACGGTGTCCGCACCGGTGATCACCGACAAGTCGGCGCAGAGCTACGGCGGCACGCAGCAGCCGGAGTTCAGGTACAGCGCCCTGCAAACGGTGACGGTCTATTCCGGTGATGTGGAACGGGTGCGCGGCGTCATGAGCCGGCTGGTCGATCTTGGCAAGCAGGGCATTGCGCTGACGGGCGGCGACTACCAGAACCAGACCGAGTACCTGTTTACCCGCCTGAACGAGGTCAAGCCCGCAATGATCGAGGAGGCGACCGGCAATGCGCGCGAGGTTGCACAAAAGTTTGCGCAGGATTCGAAGAGCCGGCTTGGCAAGATCAAGCAGGCCTCGCAGGGACAGTTCACGATCAGCCCCCGCGACCGGAACAATCCCCATATTATGAAAGTCCGCGTGGTTTCCACCGTTGAGTATTACCTGTCGGACTAGGGGAACCCTGACTAATCCCTCATTGCGACGACTAGAGCCTGTCTCAAAATTGTGAACCGGGAGTTTTCGCAAGGTGCATTACCTTTATGAACGGACTTGGCGCAGTGTCCGATTTGCTCGTCATTGCGAGGAACCAAGTGACGCAGCAATCTCCAGCTTATTGAATATGTATTTGAGAGATTGCATCGCTGGTCGCTTCCGGCATCCATGCCTCCCGCAGCACTTGTCCATGGCCCGGGCCAGTTTCTCGACTGCTGCGCGGTCTCACCTTCTCCCTGTACATCGCGCTCGCAATGACGAGGAGACAATCATTAAGCAGGGTTTCCCCGGTGCGAAGAACTCCCGGGCTGCAGTTGTGCGGGTCAACGGGTAGCCACGGCCATGCTGGTGCTGTTCACCGACTTCGGCCTGCAGGGTCCCTACCTCGGGCAGGTCCACGCAGTCCTGCAGCAGCACGCACCCGGCGTGCCGGTCATCAACCTGTTTTCCGACCTGCCGCCCTTTGACATCCAGGCCGCGGCCTACCTGCTGCCGGCCTGTGCGCAGGGACTCCCCCCGGGCACGGTGTTCGTGTGCGTGGTCGATCCCGGTGTCGGCGGCGCGCGCCCCGGCGTGGTGCTGCGGGCGGACGGTCGCTGGTACGTCGGTCCGAACGAGGGTCTGTTCGCGCCGCTGGCGCGACGTGCGCGCAACATCGAGTGCTGGCGACTGCCAGAGCCTGCGGCCGGCGCATCTCCCAGCTTCCACGGCCGCGACGTGTTCGCCCCGGTCGCCGCCCGGATAGCGCGCGACGGCAGGTATACGGGCGAGGAACTCGCCGCAACCGGGCTGGATAAACCCGACTGGCCGGACGACCTGTGGCGCGTCGCCTATATCGACCGCTTCGGCAACGCCGTCACCGGCCTGCGCAAGGCCGCGGTCGACCCGGGTACCGTGTTCAACGTGAACGGCCACCGGCTGCGCAATGCGCGCACCTTCCCGGACGTCGA
The DNA here is from genome assembly GCA_963824045.1 of uncultured Gammaproteobacteria bacterium. Classification (GTDB taxonomy): domain Bacteria; phylum Pseudomonadota; class Gammaproteobacteria; order UBA9214; family UBA9214; genus UBA9214. The sequence continues at coordinate 205,610 of CAWGNW010000010.1, forward strand.
AAAGGGCCAGGCCTTCTGGTACGAAAACTCCAGCGGTCTGGTAGAGTTCGCCGTGAACCTGGGCAGGGCGGACACGATGCTGGGGTTGCAGGTGGGTTCGGAATTCAGCGATTAAGCGGGCGTTAAAACCTGTGTGCCTGCAACTAACCCGACACGCCGGTCAGGCTGTGCGCGATCATGCAGCGTGACAAACCGCCCGTGTGGTACGCTGCGCGCTGCCGCGCTCGCGCGCCCGGGTAAACACTGCGTATCAACATGAAGGGTATCAATAATGAGTAAGGAAATTGGCGGGTCAGGAAGAGAAATACAAATAATCAGCCGGCAGGACATGTCGGGCAATCCCGCGCCGCTTGGCCTGATGGGTTTTGGCATGACCACAGTGCTGTTGAATTTCCACAATGCCGGAATCTTCGAACTTAATTCGATGATTCTGGCGATGGGATTCTTTTATGGCGGGCTGGCCCAGATCATTGCCGGCCTTATGGAATGGAGTAAGGGAAATACCTTCGCATTAACGGCATTTACGTCTTACGGTTTTTTCTGGCTCTCTCTGGTGATGTTGATTGTGCTGCCCAAAATGGGGCTCGTTGATGCTCCCGAAGCGTCGGCCATGGTCGTGTATTTGATCATGTGGGGCATTTTCACCGCAGTGCTGTTTATTGCCACACTTCGCCTGAATCGCGCGTTGCAGGTTGTGTTTGCATCCCTGACGTTACTGTTTTTCCTGTTAGCCCTTGGGGATTTTACCAATAGCGGCACGATAAAACTGGTCGCAGGTTACGAGGGTATTTTCTGCGGTTTTGCTGCGATTTATACCGCGCTGGCCCAGGTACTCAACGAGGTGTATGGAAAAACAGTTGCGCCTGTCGGGCCTGTAAAGAAGTAACAGTCGGGGTTAACAAGGCGCACACATTAACGGCAGCAGTTCGACCTCCCCAGGGTTCTGCCGCTTCCTGCGTGACTTCGGCTGCGGCCATGGCTGCGCAGGGGCGCAGCAGACAGGAATAACACCTTGTCACTGAGCGCCTGTCCGGCTCCCGATACACCTGGTTGTGAGGAAGGAACGCAATACCGTTGAGTTATGACGAGATCGTAATACCGGAGAAATATCCGGAGCAGGCGAGGCGGCTGCGCTACTTTATCCGGGTTGCAGCGTTGCTGTTACTGGTCGGACTGATTGCGCCCATCATCACGCTAAGGAAGTTCGTGCTGGTGGAGAATACATTCTCCGTGCTCTCCGGGCTTGTCGAGCTGCTGCAGAATGGACAGGTATTCCTGTTCCTGTTGCTGACAGGATTTAGCGTCGTGTTGCCGATCCTCAAGCTCAGGGTGCTGTACCGGCTGGTCAGCAGGAACGAGGCGATGCAGGACAGGGGAAGGAAGCTGCTGCACTGGATGCACCTGTACGGCAAGTGGTCCATGCTCGACGTATTCGTGGTGGCGGTGCTGGTGGTCGCCGTGAAGCTGGGCGCAATCGTGGATGTTGAAATGCGTTACGGGCTGTATGCCTTCGCCGCCTCGGTCCTGCTGACCATGTACATTACCGCGCGGATCGTGAGTCTGTCAGACGGCTCGGCGCAGCACTGAATCTTCCGGCATACAGCCATCCGGCCACGAAGCGGTTGCAAAGCAATCGCAACAAAGATCCGTATAGCATCGATACACTGGCGAAATTGCCAGCCCGGCAGACGATTCTGGCGGCCTGTCGTCTCGATGTACCGGGCGATGTCGTCACCTGAAAGGGTCTTGATCTTGAGGCCGTTTTGCGCCTTAATGAATGCCTCGACGCGTTTCACCTACCAGCGCCTCTGCTTCCCGGGAATGGAGGCTTTACGCAGGCATTCCAGGTAGTAATCGAAAAAGCGCGAAGCAGCGTCAGGGACGATGGCGGGGGAGTCTGACATTTGAACCTTCCCTGTTCAAAGATGAGGGCATCCTGCCCGGAGATGGAAATGCTGCCAGCGATGCTATGCCGAATCTCTCAATCGAACAACAGGACGATTCCGTACTATTACCAATGTGCGGATTCCGTCTATTACACTGTTATGTTTCATGTGCAGCGGTTGAGTAAACTGGACGAGCGTGGGGGCTTATGAAGATCGAAAACTATTCGGATTGCTTAGGCGAGCTGCAAAGAAAGCGGCGTCAAGTAAGCTTGTTGTTGGGTAACGGGTTCAGCATTGGCTACGACTCAAGCATGTTCTCGTACAACGCTCTCCAAACATTTATCGCCGAACTAAGTGACCCAGTCGTTAATCACCTTTTTCAGGTCGTAAGATCCAAGAATCTCGAAATAATCATGCAGCAGTTGCATGTCTTGTATGACTTGTTGGATGTGTTTGGCGATTACGATGATTTGAAGAATAAAGTTGCCGCAGCGGACCATGCCCTAAGAAAAGGCTTGATTGATGCGGTGAAATCTTTACATCCCGAGCATGTCTTTACAGTGCCGGAAGAGCAGTTGGCGGCTTGTTACAAATTTTTGGAACCATACCTTGCCAATGGTGGGAATATTTTTACAACGAACTACGACCTTCTTTTGTATTGGGTCTTGATGCGAAGCGTCTGTCGAGATCACGTCGATGGTTTTGGTTGCGAGCTTGAGAATCCCGAAGAAGAAAATCCCGAGGAACAAATTTCGTCGTCTACGCTTACCTGGGGCCCCAATGTGGGCCGCCAAAACTTACATTACGTACACGGCGCACTTCATCTCTTTGATACGGGAATAGAGATTGAAAAAGAAATGTACGACAGCGCTGGGTATCTTCTTCATAACATTGAAGAAAGAATGGATAGAGAGGAGTACCCAATTTTTGTGACTGCTGGCGATGGTAACGACAAGCTTGCTCAAATTATGCACAACAGATACTTGGAGCATTGCTTTGGTCAGTTGTCATCAGTTCAGGGGTCGCTAGTCACGTTTGGATTTAACTTTGGTGAATACGACGAACACATTATTGAAGCAATCAATGTTGCTGCACATCATGGACGGCGTAGTGGAGAAAAACTCTTCAGTGTCTACATCGGCGCATACGATGAAGAAGCCGCAGAGCATATCAACGGCATCATTGGAAAGTTCAGGTGCAAGGTAAGAGTCTTTGATTCGAAGTCCGCAAACGTATGAGGAAAATGAAACATAACAAGTCGTTGCAAGGGACGTTTGACCCGCTGCCCATTTTTGCTACCGCAAAAATAGTCATCGCCTCAAACGCCCCTGAACTCAGGCGTTAGCGCTCAATAGAACGAGGGAATCGTGAGAAAACCAAGAATATTTATAGCCTCTTCCGTCGAAAGTCTCGATGTTGCCGATGCAATAAACGTCAACTTAGAGCATCAAGCAGAAGTGACTGTGTGGAAAAATGGCTTCAAGCTATCATCCACTAGCATCGATTCCCTTGTTGAAAAATCCACAATAATGGACTTTGCTATTTTTATATTTACTCCAGATGATCTCGCGACTATACGAGATCAAAGCAAATATATTGTTCGAGATAATGTGTTATTTGAACTTGGGCTATTTACTGGAACCTTAGGTAAGGACAGGTGCTTCATTGTTAAGCCAAGAGACGTTAAGCTCCATTTTCCTACAGACCTGCTCGGATTAACACCAGCAGATTATGATGGTGAGAGATCTGATGGCGATTTAACGTCAGCTGTTAATTACCCTTGTGTGCTAATAAAGAAACAAGTAGCAGAAGTTGGGTTAATTACACAGGATAAAGAAATTCAAAAGAAACGACGCAAGAAAACAGGTTATGACTATAAGCTTGGGGACGTGGAGCATCGCCTTCTCGCGAAGATATTAGAAAGTTACGCGGGTGCTCCCAATGGTGTTTCTGTATGGAGCACGTTCAATAGTTTAAGGGGAATGGAAGACGGAGAGCTTGCACTCGCTGCTATAAAGCTAGAGAGACTCGGATATATAGAGAAAGGAATTGATTCAGATATGGATCACGAGTTTTACACTTTCACCATGACAGCAGATGGCGTTGATTACCTATTGGAAAATGAGCAACTCTTAAAGAAGGCAAACTCTGCCGCGCCCGCGCCGGACTTTGATGATTACGTACCATTTTAAAGCGCTAACAATCAGATCAACTAGGACGCTTCGCGCTGTCGCGCTCAGAAAAAAAGGTCAGTACCCTTTAATCAATTACCAACTGAAACAAAAAAGGGTACTGACCCCTGAGGCCTAGACTGAAATGTTCAAACCTCGCACGCTCAAGTTCCTAGCAGTGATCATAGTCGCGTACGCGGCTTTGGTCGTTCCAGGTCTCATATGGCCTTCGTATTTTGAATCACCTGCCGGTTTGCTAGTCTTGGTGCCGGGCCTGTCCGTATATTTCTTCAACAAGATTGGCGTACCGGGGTTACTGGAGCATGACGGGTACTGCGGTTGGGGACTGTGTTCGCCCACTGTATTTGGCATGGTCTTTGTCATCGCGGTCTGGATATTTCTCGCGTGGCTTGTCGCTTGGGCGGCGGCAGAGGTGACCAAGCGACGGGCAGCGCGCTAAGAAATCTGGGGACTGATAAATGGGGACAGACCGCGTTTTTTACATGGCGACCAGGTGGCTGAATGCCAAGTCCAAAGGGAATTATCAGATTTATTTGGCACTGTGATAATCCGGTCGGAGACACAAGACTGATTCGGGAGGTTAAAGTTAAAGGCAGCAGAGGACAAATGGTATCAGAACACATTTTTCACTTATGCGGCCTAATAATGCAACCTTACGTGATCCCGGTGCGCCGGTCTTCATTCCAGTTTCCCAAATCGCCTTGCTGCCACCTCCTGCTGATCCCGATGATACCCATCCATGCGTGCATACCCGCCTGACCTTCATCGTCGCACTGCTGTCGATGGTGGGGCCTTTCTCGATCGATGCCTACCTGCCATCCTTCCCGGACATCGAGGCGACTTTCGGTATCAGTCGTAGAATCAATAGGGTCAGACTCGATTGATCCATCATATTGTCTTGGGCTCACCTCGGTAGCCGTGAGCAGAAACCAGTCGTGTCAGGGCACTTTTTTCACTTATACGACTTGATAATGTAACCTGACACGATCCCGCGCAGAGCGCTTCATTTCAGTTTTCCGAATCCCCTTGCTGCCACCTCCTGCTGATCCCGCTGATACCCGTCCAGGCGTGCATACCCGCCTGACCTTCATCGTCGCGCTGCTGTCGATGGTGGGGCCTTTCTCGATCGATGCCTACCTGCCATCCTTCCCGGACATCGAGGCGACGTTCGGTATCAGTCGTGCACTGCTGAGTCAGAGCCTGTCGGTTTACCTCGCTGCATTCGCGGCATCTACGCTGTTGTGGGGGCCCTTGTCGGATCGTTTTGGACGCAGGCTGGTGATCATGAGCAGCCTGTCACTGTATGTCCTCGCCTCCGCAGGCTGCGCCCTGGCCGACAATGCCACCACCTTCCTTGTGCTGCGCACGCTGCAGGGTTTCGCGGCAAGCGGTGGGCTGATCGCCGGGCGGGCGATGATACGCGATGCGCACGATGCCGAAAGCGCGCACCGGGCAATGGCACAGGTGACGCTGGTGTTCGCGCTAGCGCCGGCAATTGCGCCGCTACTGGGGGCATGGCTCCACGATCACTACGGCTGGCGCAGCGTTTTCTGGTTCCTGTGCCTGTTCGGGGCGCTGCTCATCGGGACGACGGCTTATACCCGCGAGACCCTGTCAGAGGCACAGCGCCAGTCGGTGCAGCCGCTGGTGGTTGCCCGTGTCTACGCAAAGACTCTGCAACACCGCCAGTTCCCGCTGATGGTGCTGAGCCTCGGCTTTACCTTTGCGGGGATGTTTCTCTACATTGCCGGCGCGCCGACGGTCATTTACGATTTCCTCGGTCTGGGCACGGATGATTTCGGTGTCCAGTTCATCCCGATGGTCGCCGGCTTGATGCTGGGCGCTTTCGTCTCCAGCCGCCTGTCACATCGCTGGTCGCCGGTGCGGATCGTCAGCACCGGATTCGGTGTCCTCGTAATCGGTGTCGTTCTCAACCTCGTCCAGGTGGCACTGTTCGACGCAACCATCCTGTTCACCATCGGACCGCTCGTGATCTATGCGATCGGCACCGCCATGGTCATGCCCGCGATTACCGTACTCGCCCTCGACTGCTTCCCGCATCACCGCGGCACAGCGGCGTCGATGCAGGGCTTTATCCAGATGCTGATCAACGCGGTTGTTGCCGGTTTTGCGGTGCCGGCATTGCACACCCAGCGGCACTGGTTCGTCATCGGGCAGGCGCTGTTCCTGTCGATTGCGCTGGTACTGTGGTACGTGTCCTGGCGCAGGCGCGTCACTGAATAGTGCCAGCACCGTCAGCGTGCGACTGGCATCATCGTCATAAAAGGGCCGTCCATCTTCTTGATTTCCGGCAGTCACCACCATACAAGCGGTCTCCTGACCGCGATACGGTACTTGAACGATCGCGCCGAAGGGCGGCGCTCCTACAGGTGCTATTTGAGGGTGTAGGAGCGGTCACCTGACCGCGATGCGGTCATCAACCAATCGCGCCGAAGGGCGGCGTTTATGCCCATTGGGGTGCTCCTACGGGTGCGTCTTGTGGGGTAGCGGTCTCCCGACCGCGATGCTACCTCTTAACAATCGCGCCGAAGGGCGGCGCTCCTACAGGTGCGTCTTGTGGTGTAGCGGTCACCTGACCGCGATGCTGCCTCTGAACAATCGCGCCGAAGGACGGCGCTTGTGCCCAGCGGGGTATTTATGCCCATTGGGGTGCTCCTACAGGTTCTTTTGAGTGTGTAGGAGCGGTCACCTGACCGCGATGCGGTCATCAAGCAATCGCGCTGGCGGACATTATGCAGTTCAGGTTCGATTCCAAGTAGCCTCTCAAGGCGTCGCACAGGTAAACCGGTCTGCCGTCAGGCCTCTGCGAGCGGTCCCCGGTAGCCGATGGCGACGGCGATACCCATCAGCAGCAGGGCGGTGAGCAACAGGATCGGGCCGATGCCGCTGGACAGGACTGGCAGCGCCCACGCCGCCTGGAAGACGATGACCATATAGAGGCTGCCGGAGTGCAGCAGGGCGCCGAGAAGGAACAGCCAGCTGATGAGCTGCTTGAACAGCGGTGCCACGGCGAGCAGGCCGAGCACGATTCCGGCGGCGATGTTCAGCAGCGCCTCCAGGTTGCCATGCGCATGCGGGCCGCCCTTGATGGCATCCAGCGGTCCCTCGGCATTGAGCGCGGCGTTCAGCGCCAGCAGCGCGCCGCTGTTGGCGCGCGCGATCTGGTCGGCCGTCATGGGCTCCAGGTCCTGTTCGAAACCACTGGACGCCAGCAATTGCAGGGCACTCATCTGTTCCTGCCTGGCGGCGCCGGCCGTCTCGATATCCGGGATAACGACCGTGACCATGTAGGGGCCAAGGGCGGCGGTGATGACGAGGTAGAGAAATCCGAACACGATATTCTTTTTACCGATCATGGCTGGCCTCCGTTTGCGGGTATCTGCCTTCAGTGTGGCAGGTATTCCCGAAACCGGAAGGGTATGGGCGAAATGGTGTCAGGGCGAAATCTTCACTAAGATTAGGGTAACCCGGATCAATAAAGCTATTGCGTCATTGCGAGCCAGGCGATGCAATCTCAAGATGGTTTTCCGATAAGTTGGCGATTGCTTGATCACTGCGTTCCAGGCAATGACGAATTAAGCAGAGCATCCTGGGGAAGGAGTGTACTCTGTCACCGATCTTGCCTGGAAAAGCCGCCATGAAGCATCCGATCATCGCAGACAATAAGCCCGTCAAGGTCAACCTGTGCAAGGGCCAGGAATACCATTTCTGCACCTGTGGCCGCTCCCGCAGCCAGCCGTTCTGCGACGGCTCGCACGCGGGCACCGGTTTCACGCCGAAGGTCATCGTCACCGACGAGGACCGGGAGGCGTACCTGTGCGCCTGCAAGCATACCCGCAACGCGCCCTATTGCGACGGTACCCACAAGCAGTTCACGGCCGAACAGGTGGGCAGTGAGGGGCCGGGCATTGCGGCAGACGAGCGCCTCATGCCGCCGCCGCGCGCCACGACCGAGGAACCAACGGTGGAATTCATCCACGCCCTGGCACGGGATGGTCTGTCGGTCTTCGGCCGGCACGGGCCGATGGGGGCGATGGGGGTGCCGCGCGACCGCCTGCCGCGCTGGGACGACATCCAGATCATGGTCGCGCAGCTCCACCGCAAGCCGCTCATGGAGGATGCGGCGGTGGGCACGGAACTCGTCATAGGCCCGGAGGCGCGCTGGCCGCTGCGCCTGGAAATCCCGTTGTTCGTCTCGGACATGAGCTTCGGATCACTGTCGCAGGAGGCCAAGGTCGCGCTGGCGAAAGGCGCCGAACTCGCCGGGACCGGCATCTGCTCGGGGGAGGGCGGCATGCTGCCGGAAGAGCAGGCGGCCAACAGCCGCTACTTCTATGAACTGGCGAGCGCAAGATTCGGCTACCGTGAGTCACTCCTGCAGCAGGTGCAGGCCTTCCACTTCAAGGGCGGGCAGGCCGCCAAGACGGGCACCGGCGGTCATCTGCCCGCGTCAAAGGTTGCCGGCAAGGTCGCCGAGGTGCGTGGCATCCCGGCGGGGCAGGCGGCGATCTCGCCGCCGACCTTCACCGACCTGCAGAGCCCGGCCGATTTCAGGCGCTTCTCCGACCGGGTGCGCGAGGTGAGCGGCGGTATCCCCATCGGCTTCAAGCTGAGCGCGAACCACATCGAGCGCGATATCGAGTTCGCGCTGCAGGCGGGCGCGGACTATATCATCCTCGACGGCCGCGGCGGCGGCACGGGCGCCGCCCCGCTGCTGTTTCGCGATCACATCAGCGTACCCACCATTCCCGCACTGGCGCGCGCCCGGCGCTATCTTGACGAACAGGGCGCAAGCGGCCGGGTGACGCTCATCATCACCGGTGGCCTGCGGGTGCCTGCTGACTTCATCAAGGCGCTGGCCCTTGGCGCAGACGGCATCGCCATTGCGAACAGCGCCATCCAGGCCGTCGGTTGCATCGCCGCGCGCATCTGCAACACCAACAACTGCCCCTCCGGCATCGCAACCCAGCAGCCCGAACTGCGGCAAAGACTGAACGTCGACGAGTCGGCGCAACGGCTGGCGAGGTTTCTCAAGGCTTCCGTCGAATTGATGCAGGTCATGGCCAGGGCCTGCGGTCATGCACATCTGAACGAGTTCAACCGGGGCGACCTCGCGACCTTCAAGCCTGAAATGGCACGGTTGAGCGGGATCGGGTATTCCGGGCTGGAGGCGCAGTAGATCCATGGTGCTACTGACAAGGTATGTCGTCAAAACACATTCCGTTACAAGCCAGGTCGTCTCGGCCTGTGGTTTTTACATATTTCATTGAGTCTCCATAACATGCAGAATGCAGGTGTAACATATTGAATTACGCGAGAGTGTCGGATGTTATGGATAACCGGTAACCTTTCCAAAAAGAGCATTCGTCCGTCGAAAGGTGGTTGGGCGTTTACCAGTATGTCAGACCTTATAAAACTGCATCTCCTCAAGCGCGGCGGACGCGAGTTCTTTCGGTTGATGAGTGAAAGAAAAATTCCGGGTCAACTGAACAGACATGACCCTGGAACCGTAATGGCTGCTGGAGAAATTATCGCGATTGTAAAAGTGGTTGGTGGATTATCAATATTACCTTCTATAACGGCGATCATTGTCCAATGGCTCAAAATCAGAAGCTCACGGAAAATTATGGTCCCGACAAAGGACCAGGTCATGGCTGGTCCATGAGGCTCGGATGCTAATGAGGGGAAGCTGAAAGAGTTGCTCGAAATTGCAGATTCAGTATCAGTTATCCAAACGGAACCAGATCAAGACAATGATGCCTGACCAATAGCCCAGGCCGACGCTGGACAGTACTGTGGCACTTCGCGTGGGTTTTCATTCCACTCCGGGCAGTGAACCGTATTCATTAACGAGTTAACACCGCTTTCCTCGTGAGCGTGCTGGACAAGGCACACTTTGACTGGTGGTTTCAATGATTGGCAGACAGGTAAAGATATGAAACACATACACAGTTATTATTCGCCGAATGATTTGTATAACAGTATTATTGCAGGGCTTGATAAAGCCGGGAAGGAATTAGCAGAGGTCACGCTTGATGATCTTCAGCCGGTGGATGAATTTCATATCCGCGGTGATGCCGCAACAAAAGAGCTGATTAAACTTTCCGGTTTTACACCAGACATGCATATCCTTGATATTGGCTGCGGTGTGGGCGGTTCCACACGTCGTTTGGCACATGAAACAGGTTGTTGTGTGACCGGTATTGATTTGAGCGATGAATACATTGATACCGCAGAAAGATTGACGCAATTACTCAGCATGCAGGAACGAGTAAAGTTCCATGCTGCAAGCGCACTTGAATTGCCGTTTGATGACAATACATTTGACGGGGCCTGGGCGATCCAGATAAATATGAATATCGAGGATAAACTGTCGTGGCTGAAGGAAGTGTATCGTGTACTCAAACCCGGCGGGCGTACTGTTTTGTATGAGGTTTGCGGCAATAAAAACACACCGGTTTATTTTCCTGTGCCGTGGGCGCAGGACAGTTCCATGAGTTTTCTGGTGCCGCCGGAATCATTCCGCGATGTCATGACTTTCGCCGGTTTCAATATTGATGTCTGGAATGACAAGACTGATCTCGCACAGCAGGCCTTTGCACATATGACGGAACCCATGGGTGAACCGGATCTGCCGGAACTGGGTGTGCATATGCTGGTTGGCAACGACATCCTGACCAAGGCCTATAATCTGCATCGCAATCTTGATGAAGAACGCGTCAGCCTGATCGAAACTGTCGCAATAAAACCCGATTGATAAAGGTAATAATCGTTTGATTTTATCCAGGATTAAATGAATCAGGGTATGAGCGCTTCCCGGGAAGCTGGAATCGAGGCATAACAAGTGTGTCAGCAAGGACGCTCCGACGTCGCGCCTGACAAGCAACCGCCAGGCGGCAGAAAGCGGCCATGAACGATTCATCACCACGACTGATTGCTCCTGTCATTTTCGGCAGTAGCGGAATGTTCTATTCGACGGTAAAAGGCGCAATCATCATGACACTGTTAACGATAGTCCTGGCTATGTGTTCATGGCATCCAACCCCGCCATGCTGATTGCACATTTTCCGGCAATGTGGCTCATTTCGATCGTCTGGGGTGCAATGGCGGTCAAGTCGTACAACAAGGAAAACCTGACAGCTGTATTACCTGACAAGGTACTCCTCAGAGTGTCGGTGACAATCCAGAATACTTTGTTGCCGACCCCTTATGACAACAGATGAATTCAACAGGCCCCGTGAGAAATTCAATGCGCTGTCTATATCCTGCGTTCGCGCGTACGAGCGATTACTTGCATTATAAGGGTGTCAGATCTGGTCTGAACTAATACAGTTTATGTTTAGTACAGGCCGGATCTGACACCGTTTTCTGTTGATTCGCCGCCAGAGAACCATGCTAAAAAATTCTCAAGCATCCTGGGGATCCATCGCAAAGCTGTTGCACTGGTCCATGGCGTTTCTGGTTCTTGCACAGATCATCCTGGGGATTACCGCTGACCAGTGGCATCTGTCACCCGCCAAAATCAACCTGTTCATCTGGCACAAATCCATCGGCATGTTATTGCTGTTACTGGTCGTCATGCGATTCTCCTGGCGACTGTGCAATCCCACACCGCAGTTACCCGTGAATATGCCGGGTTGGCAGCGACTGGGTGCTTATATGAATCATGGCCTGCTCTATCTCTGTCTGATCGCACTGCCCCTGAGTGGCTGGGTAATCAACTCCGCGAGTAATATCCCCTTCCGGGTTTTCTGGTTCTTTAAATTGCCCGCCATAACAGAGGTCGATAAGGCGCTGGAGGCCACCATGAAGACGGTGCACGCTGGTCTGGCTGTTACGCTGGTGATCTTGCTGGTGGCGCATATCAGCGCGGCTTGCTACCATCACTTTGTGCGGCGGGATAATGTACTGACCAGGATGCTGCCCGATATGCAAAAATAAGATGAAAAGACTTCTCCTGTTATGTTGCTTTCTCATTACCGGTACTGCCTTTGCCAGTGACTGGACCATTGACCCGGCCAACAGCACGTTAACCTTCATACCCGATTATCAGGAGGAGCCGGTTCCCGGTGAATTCAAAATATTCACAGGGAGTCTGAGTTTCGATCCTGAAGATCCGGTAACCGGCACATTGCATGTGGTGGTGAATATCTCCAGTGCGGATATGGGCAGTGAAGACCTGCACGAGGGTATGCGCACACCGGAGTGGTTTGACACCGCGAACTATCCAAAAGCCGAATTCGTCAGTAACGCTATTCGCCACATCGAAAATCAGCAGTTTGCCGCAGAGGGTACCCTCACCCTGAAAGGCGTCTCCAGGAAAGTCACTGTGCCTTTCGTTTGGCAAGAGAATCACAGCACGGCCCAAATGAGCGGGGAGCTGGATTTATCCCGCAAGGACTTCGATATTGGCACCGGGGAATGGTTAACGGACGAGCAGATTGGTTTCAAGGTGCATGTTCAATTAAACGTTATGTGGCGGCGGCAGCATGAATAGCCGCCGTTTACTGGCAGGCATTGCCTTCCTGCTGCTGTTACTGGCTGCCTGCGCCCCTTTCAGTGAAAAGCCCGCTAAACCCTCAGCTGGAGTGCCGGCTAACTTCCCCGCAGTCTATTACACGACAGCAGCGGCACAGGGCAAACCTGTATACCGGATCGACAGCAAAAGCTCGCTGGTCACAATACACGTCTACCCGGGTGGCAAGCTCTCCCACCTGGGTCATGAGCATGTGATTGCAAGCCACGACATCCAGGGTTTTTTGCTCTGGTCTGAAGACGTCGAGCAGCGCCGTGCAGATTTGTTTATACCACTGGAGACCTTAACCGTGGATGAGCCGGAACTCAGAAAACAATACGGGCTAAAAAAACAACCCAATGAAATGGATATTCAGGGTACTCGCAAGAACATGTTTAATAAAACCCTGCACGTTGGTAAAAACCGCTTTGTCACGGTTCACATTACCCAGTCGAAGCATTCACCATCGCCTGTTTCGGTGGCGGCAATATTGACTTTAAATAAGGTTGCTGTGTACAGGGCCATCGATCTCGATGTCGAATCGAGCGGGGAGGAGCTGGTTTATACCGGGGATTTTTCAGTAGCCCAGAGTGAATTCGGCTTGCAGCCATTCAGTGTGCTTGGTGGTCTGTTGCAGGTAAAGGATAAAGTGGATATCCATTTCCGGATCGCTGCAAGAACAGCGCACTGACCGGGAGCACAACGACAAAAATCAGCGTAAACACGGGCCGGATAAATTATCCGGCGGGCCGTGAATTGACGGGCAATCAAGGTGTCGGCTCGTTTTACCCACCATGACTCCTGTGCGGATGCCGGCTTCCTGAAAGGTTCCATTGAACTTCCCCTATTGTCGGGGGCATGCAGATCACCAGTGGTGTCCTGCGTCTGCCGGTGGACTTCATCAGGGAGATCGCGTACGGCGGCGTTGCTGACGTGGTAGTTTTTGCGGGTATGTCTTGCAAGCCCGGCAGACTCTTGTCCTTGCGTCGTGCGGGAAACGCAGCGGCATAGCCTCGCTGTAAAGGTGATTCCACGGCCGGTGCAAAAAAAACCCGCTCAGGTGAGCGGGCTGGTAATTTCCGCTGAGCGGAAGGGGGGTGAATCAGCTAGCACGCAGGATCGTGGCCGCAGTCTTTCCGGTCTGCGCAGTCGGTCCTGTTGTCACCATCATTGTCGATGCCGTCATCGCAGACTTCCGGTACCTTGCCGCCGGTACAGGCAACATCCCGCCGGCAATCATTCCTGTCGGCACAGTCGATCCTGCCGTCTCCATCATTGTCGATGCCGTCATCGCAAACCTCCGGGTTACTACTCCCGATACAGGCCGGGTCACTGCCGCAGTCCTTCCTGTCGGCGCAGTCGACCTTGTTGTCGCCGTCGTTGTCGATGCCGTCATCGCAGATTTCCGGTTCATTGCTGTTGCAAATCGGCAAGCTGCTGCACTCGTTGTCGCTGCAGTCCATCCTGCCATCACAGTCATTGTCGGTGGTGTCGTCGCAAATTTCCGCGGCGCCCGGGTTGATGTTGCTGTTGTTGTCGTCACAGTCAGTCGCGGCGCCGTTCGGGCAACTGGCGTCACCGGGGCTGCCGAAACCATCACCGTCATTGTCCGTGCAGCTCGTGCCGGAACAGAAATATGCCGGGTCATATCCCGCAGACACAAAATCCTTTCCTTCCTGGTTGAGTGCGCCACCCCCGCCAGGGTCTATATGGCACAGACCGCAGTCATAATTCGTGCCGCAGCTGCTGTTCACGCTGTTGAGGTAGGTTCCCTTTGCCAGTGCTGCGCCGTTGACCAGGAGGCCAATGGCAGCCAGCAATACGATATGCAAGTCACCGTGTTTTTTCATTTCTCACTCTCCTCTCAGTATTGTTCTTGCCGGATCGGTAACTTTGCAGCGGCAATTCCCGTACCAGTTGCCAAGATTCTGTTCGATATCAAAAGATTATTATTTGCCGGTGCGATCCGGGGGAGGAAATCGCGCGTAAATGCGGCATAGTTGTGGTTGAATGACGACGTGGATTTGCCGGGATTTGCTAACTGTCTGAATTTGATGGTGTCCGGGCTGTCGCTGCAGGGTGACATTCCGCATAATCCGGGGCAGATCCTGTTTTTTTCCGGAAACATCGGGTCAGGGCAGGGCAGTCAGGGTAACTTGTCCTGTGCACCCGCTTTCCCGAAGAGGCTGCACGCGTGGAACGTTTATGAATCTGTGGCTGGCATTATTTCTCGTCGCCTGTGCGACTTGTGCAGGGGCAGGCGAAGTTCAACAACCGGGTGCGCCGGCGGGAGCGCCCTGTTCCGATTCGTGGTACCGGTCCATCGAGGAGACAGTCGCAACGAGCGACGGCCACGGACATGGTCCGGATATCGGTTCTGATGAATGGAAATCGGTGGTTGAGTTCAGGCTCGGTATTCGGGGCGAAGCGGATCTTCCGGATCGTGACAGTGATGCCTGGTGCCGCTATATCGAACAGATTGTTTCGGCGAGTCACTCGTCATTGAAAGGCGACGGAGAGCCCGGGGAAGCAGCCAGTACACCCGGTCCTTCCTACGACTGTGAAAAGGCAGAGGCTGGCAGCATCGAGGCGCTGGTTTGCGATGACAGGAAATTGTCCGCGCTCGACCTCAGGCTGGCCGGTGTCTACGCGGCTGCATCCAGAAAGGCGGGCAACGAGCATCCTCCTGTCCTCAAGGTGGAACAGCGCGGCTGGATCAAGGGGCGTAACGACTGCTGGAAGAGCGAAGATGTACGCGGCTGTGTCCATGATGAGTACCTGCGCCGCATCGCGGAGCTGCAGGCCAGGTACCGGCTGGTGGACGGCCGTGGTCCGGTCCGCTTCCTGTGCGAAGGCAACCCTGCCAGCGAGGTCGTTGCCACATTCTTCCAGACCGACCCGCCAACATTGATCGCCGAGCGCGGAGACAGCGTCTCACTGATGTATTTGCAGCCGAGCGGCAGCGGCGCAAGGTACCAGGGCCGCAACGAGGCCTTTTGGGAACACCAGGGTGAGGCCTTGATCACGTGGGGTTACGGCGCGCAGCCGATGCGTTGCACGAGGGCGCCGGAAGATCCGGGGTCGGAGTGAGCCTCCTGCTGTTTGCCGGACCATACACAAGCAGCTGGACGCTGCTGCAGAGATAAAAGAATATAACCGGCCTGGTTTGCAATCCAGACTGATAACGGGACGCGAGCGCCCGCTTGTCTGAATAGTCAGGCTTCACGAAGGATCAGAGTCGATGTCAAAGCTGACACTGGTGATAGGCAACAAGAATTATTCTTCCTGGTCGCTCAGGCCCTGGATATTTCTGCGGCATCATCAGGTGGATTTCGAAGAGAAACGGGTGCCGCTCTTTGTTGGTACGACGGCAGGTGAGTTGGCCGGGTACGATTCGGATTTCAAGGTTCCTGTGCTGAAGGATGATGACCTGGTTGTCTGGGACTCATTGTCTATTCTTGAATATGTGTCAGAAACATATCTGGATAACAGGGGCTGGCCTGATGACCGCAAGGCCCGTTCGGTTGCAAGATCAGTCAGTTCCGAAATGCATTCCAGTTTCTTTAATGTAAGAAACGAATTACCAATGAACTGCCGGAAGAAACTTGAGAACGTTAAATTGTCCCGGGCGGCGGAGAGCGAAGTTGCGCGAATAAAGTGGCTGTGGCGAAAATGCCGTTCTGATTACGGTGCCAGCGGCGAATGGCTGTTTGGTGACTACTCCATCGCTGACGCAATGTTTGCCCCCGTTGCCTTGAGGTTCAGCGGCTATGGTATACCCTTAAGCGGTGTCGAAGCAGACTACGTTGACAGTGTATTGAAGCACCCGGGGATCATTGAGTGGGTAGAGGCCGGGAAGCTTGAAACTGAAGTTATTGAGGCCAATGAAATTGAAACGTGACAGGCGCGGTCGGGCCGGATTGCGGGAACAAGTGGCCAGTATCATCCAGCAGGACTGTTCGGGGTCAGCGCAATAACCGCGCCAGGCGTTACCTGAGCAAACATAACCGGATCCGGGAATGTTCAACGCGCTGCACCGGGTCGGGGTATCAAGGGGAGGATAGCCATGTCAGTGCAGATCAGTCAGTCAGCACTTGCTGACCTTCGCAGGGGGTTCGCCGGACACATTGTCATGCCCGGCGATCCGTCGTACGACGAGGCCCGGACAATCTTCAACGCGATGATCGATCGCCGGCCGGGGATTATTGCCCAGTGCACAAGCGTCGACGATGTCGTGAGCGCAGTGCATTTCGGGCGCAACCTCGGCCTGGAAATTGCTGTCCGCGGCGGCGGACACGGCGTCGCCGGCAGGGCGCTCACCGAGGGCGGCCTCGTCATCGACCTGCGGCATATGCATGCCGTGTCTGTCGATCCCGGGGCCCGCACTGCAACCGTCGCCGGCGGGGCCACGATGAGTCACCTGGATAGGGCCACGCAGCCATATGATCTCGCCACGACCGGTGGCCGGGTATCGACGACCGGTGTGGGCGGGTTCACGCTCGGTGGCGGGGGTGGTTGGCTCGACCGCAAGTTCGGTCTTGCCTGCGACAACCTGCTGTCCGTCGAACTGGTCACGGCCGACGGGCGCGTACTGCGCGCCAGTGGCGACGAGAACCCCGAGCTGTTCTGGGCGCTGCACGGTGGTGGCGGCAACTTCGGGGTGGCCACCTCGTTTACCTTCCGGCTGCACGAGCTGTCGACGGTGACCGCGGCCCTGCTGTTGTGGCCTCCCGGGGCGGGGCCGGATGTCCTGCGCGCCTACCGGGATTTCATGGAGTCGGCCCCGGATGAAGTCGGCGGGGGGCTGATCTACCTGACCGGTCCTGCCGAGGGTTTCGTACCCGCGCAGCTGGTCGGCAAGCTCGCGCTCGCGGTCCTCGTGGTCTACGCCGGGCCGGAGGCCGCGGCGAGAGAACTGGCCGCCCCGATGCTCGCCCTGGGACATGCGGGGGAAATGATCGCGGAAATGCCCTATGCCGATTTCCAGTGCATGCTGGACGATCCTCCCGGCTACCGGAACTACTGGTCTGCCGAGTACCTGGACAGCATGCCGGACCAGGCCGTGGACCTGTTCTGTGCGCGGGCCGGCGACATGATCGTGCCGTCCGCCTCCCAGCACGTTCTCTTTCCCCAGGGCGGTGCGGTGGCAAGGGCGCCCGCCGAATACCCTCTCCCGTGGCGGCATGCGCCCTGGATCGTCCATCCCTTCGGTCTGTGGGAAGACCCGGCCGATGATGCGCGCGGCAGGCAGTGGGCGCATGACATCCGCGCCGACCTCAAGCCCTGGTCCAGCGGCGCGGTGTATCTCAATTTTATCGGCGACGAGGGGGAAGACCGGGTCGTGTCCGGCTTCGGGCGGGAAAACCATGCCCGGCTTGCCAGAGTGAAGCGGGAGTACGATCCGGAAAACCTGTTCCGACTGAACCACAACATCAGGCCGGCCTGAGGCCCGCCGGCTGACAGGGAGGGTCCCGGATGACAGACCGAATCGCCTTCCCTGCACGCAGTGATCCTGCTGCGATGCCGAACGTCATACCTGGCCCATGATACTGACCGCTATCGCGCTGCCTACCCTGATGACGGGATTATCGGCCGCGGGATTCCTGGCGCTTGAGCGGATTCGCCCCGGCCGCGAATTGCCCTGCTCGAAGGGATGGTATGCCCGTGCCCTGGCCATCAACCTGGTCCAGCTGGTGATCACACTCGGCCTCGGGCGTATGTGGTACGACATCTACGGTACGGAATCGATATTCCATCTGTCGGCCTGGAATGCCCCCGTCCTGGAGGGATTCGCGGGCTGGTTTGCCGGCACCCTGGTATTCTACTGGTGGCATCGCATCAGGCATCGGCGGGGTTTCTGGCGTGTTTTTCACCAGCTGCACCACTCGCCGTCACGCATCGAGATACTGACCTCGTTCTACAAGCACCCGCTGGAAATCACGATCAACTCGTTTCTCACAGCGGCCATACTCTTCCCCCTGCTCGGGTGTTCATTGACGGGGACATTCTGGTACAACTTTTTTGCCGCGACCGGCGAGTTTTTCTACCACGGAAACTACAGGTCGCCAAGGTGGCTGCGCTACTTCATCCAGACGCCCGAGCTGCATTCCATCCATCATCAGCTCGATGTGCACCGGTTCAACTTCAGCGACATCCCGGTATGGGACCGGATATTCGGGACCTACCGGGATACCACTGAATTCATGCCGCGGTGCGGATTTCCCGGCCGCAACGAACAGCGCCTTGGTGAGATGCTGGTGTTCAGGGATGTCTATGACGCGCAATAAACCGGAACCAGCCGTGGCAGCGCACCGTTGTTGGTATTCGCAATCATGGTCCACCGACATCACCTGTCGAGCGTATTCTAGAGGCGGCCTGCGTGGATGATGCGTCAATTCTGGTGGTGTTCAATAATCTTGCGGATTACGGTTCGAACTATCAGTCCGTCAACCACGTGTTAAGCATGGCTGACCGGTTCGGGCTGGCCTGACATCGTGGTCGCGCTGGGCCTCGTCTGGCTGTTGCTGCGGTCCTCGAACCGCGTCATTACCTCCGCCATGGCGGAACTGTATTCAGAATAATCCCGTGCCGGATCCCGGTCTTGCCTGTGTGTGACGAAAGCCGGGGCTGAACCCGGCTTTCTACTCCCCTTTCCAGAACACATGGTACAGGTCGTGGCGCCGGTCCCGCAGGTTCTTTACCGTGCCGTTGTTGCGGGCGGTGAGCAGGGTTTCCGGACGCAGGTCGGCAATCGCCACCATCTCCGTGTTGGGCGTGGTGTCGGCGGCGACGCCATCGCGCGCAAACGGCAGGTCGCAGGGGGTGAGGATGCAGCTCTGCGCGTACTGGATGTCCATGTTTGTGACATTCGGCAGGTTGCCGCAGTTGCCGGCCATCACCACGTACACCTGGTTTTCAACGGCGCGTGCCTGGCAGCAGTAGCGCACCCGCAGGTAGCTCTGGCGTTCGTCGGTGCAGAACGGCACGAACAGGATCTGCGCTCCCTGGTCGGTGAGATGGCGGGCGAGTTCCGGGAATTCCGCGTCATAGCAGATCAGCACGCCGATCGGCCCGCAGTCGGTCTGGATAACGTCCAGCTCGCTGCCGCCCTCGATGTTCCACCACCAGACCTCGTTCGGGGTAGGGTGGATCTTCGCCTGGCGATGGATGCTGCCATCGCGCAGGAAGACATAGCAGATGTTTTCCACCCGGCCGTTCGGCATCCGCGTCGGGTGCGAGCCGCCGATGATGTTGATGTTGTAGCGCAGCGCGAGATCGCGCATGGCCTCCGTGTACTGCGGCGTGTAGCGGGTGAGCGACTCGATGGCCTGCGCCGGCGTCAGTTCCTGCGGCTCCATTGACAGCAGCTGCAGGGTGAACATCTCGGGGAATACCACGAAGTCGCCCTTGTAGTCGGCGACGACGTCGACGAAGTAGCGCACGATATCGATGAACTGTGCGAAGGACTCCACCCGCCGCTGCTTGTACTGCACCGCGCCGATGCGGACGCTGTCCGGCAGGCGCCCGCCATAGGTCTTTTCCTGGTCCCCGGCCGTCTCCAGCGGTGCCGCGGGATTGCGCCATACCATGTGGATGCCGTAACCCAGCGACTGCCGGTCCACGTCAAGATAGTGCGGGATGACACCGATCACCTCGAAGCCGTTGCGCAGCTGGAAGGACAACACCGGGTCGCGCTGCCGTTTCTGCTGTACCGCCTCGATGTACGCCTCCACCGAGCCATAGCGCTTGATGCGCATTGCCAGCGTTGGCAGGCGCCCCGCGAACACGATGCCCTTCAGCCCCAGTTCCTGTGCCAGCCGCTTGCGCGCGTTATAGAGGCGCTGGCCGATGCGGTAGCCGCGGAGATCCGGGTCGACGCAGACCTCCATGCCGTACAGCCACTCGCCCGCCGGGTTGTGCGTGGAGGCGAAGCCGTTGCCGGTGATCTCCGCCCACGTGTGGGGCTTCATGCACGCCTTCTCGCTGACCCGCAGGGTGGCGCAGTAGCCGACAATGCGCTCGCCTGCCGTCACCACGAACTGGCCGGCGGGGAAATGGTTGTGCTGACCGGTCAGCATCGGCTCGGAGTGGCCATGCATGCCGGTAGCGCTGTAGACGCGGGTGGAGAGCGCCGCTATCTGCGGGATGTCATCCTGTCTGGCATTGCGGACCTGCAGCTGTATCCTGGGGTTGTCGAGGGGATTGACGGTTTTGCTCATCTGCGTGGAACCGTGACAGTGATGCCGCCTGGCTTGCGGTTGGGTATGCCAGTCAGCCGGCATACAGGGATACGTGCCCCCGCGTTGCAGGGGGCGGGACATGATGGGGTAGTGTAATGAATCTTTGCTGCCGGGGCGACGGGTATCCCCCGTTTACCCCGGGTACAAGCCAGTGCGGAACCCTTACTCTGTGGTTACAGTCGCCTTCTCGATGATTGCCGGGTAGACATAACCGGCACCGAAGTCCTTGTTCACCGACAGAGTACCTTCCACCATGACAAGGTCGCCCGTGGCCACGAGAGTATCGGTGGTTACGGCGAGATCGCCCGGGGTGCCGTCCTGGATGTGCATCCAGTTGGTGCCCATGATATCGGCGGTGAACTTCACGACCCGTCCGTGGACCTTTACCTTCTGTCCGCTCAGTTCGGCACTCCGGGTCAGGATCTCCTCAATTGTGTAGCCTCCCTCCGCTTTGGCCACGGCTTTCACGTGGGCGTCGGTGACCACGGTTCTGCTGCCGCCAGCCATGTCATGGCCCTGGCCAGCGGTCTTGTCGAGGGCACCCTCCGGATAGATGCCGCCGACGAAGTAGATCTTGTCGAAGGTGCGGTTGAGGGTTTTGCTGGAGAAGTCGGTCATCATCTGGCCGGCCGGTACGCTGACCCGTTGACCGACCTTGACGTCGGTCTCGGTAGCGGCGGCCCAGATCTTTTCGGAGCCGGTGTCGAGCAGTACATAGGTGTAACCGGCGGCATTCATGGTCTCGATGATTTCACCGTTCAGGATGTCGGGGTTGGCAGGCGGGGCGCCGGCATCAGCGTGAGTGGCGGTTGATGCTGCGCTGTCAGGGGACGCGGCGGTCGCCTGTGCGCCGCATCCTGTGAATGTGATCAACAGCGCGATAAATATCAGGTCGGTTTTCTTCACGGGGCTCTCCTCGGTGTATCGAATGCAAAGACATCAGGATTATTGAACTTTTGTTCAGTCACAACGAAACGGCAAGGCCATTTCGTCATGGACCAGTATGCAGGGTAGCAAACTCTGTCATCCATGGCTTCCGGATTCCTGCCTCCCGCTGATTCGGGTCTGCACCCTTCGCATGGCGGGTGAATGGCTGACCGGTAGCTGCTGGATTGCCGGTTTTCCTAACCTGCCCTGGCCCTTTTCCCCGCCTGCTCCCTGTACTGATCCAGGGTGTGCCGGAGGTATTGCCCGGTATACGAGCCGGCGTGTGCGGCAACCTCGGCCGGGGTGCCGGTCGTCACGACCTCGCCGCCGCGGATGCCGCCTTCCGGTCCCATGTCGATGATCCAGTCGGCGGTCTTGATGACGTCGAGGTTGTGCTCGATGACGATGATGGTGTTGCCGTGGTCGCGCAGCCGGTGCAGCACCACCAGCAGTTGCGCGATGTCGTGGAAGTGCAGGCCGGTGGTCGGTTCGTCGAGGATATAGAGGGTCTTGCCGGTGTCGCGCTTGGAGAGTTCGCGTGCCAGCTTGATGCGCTGCGCCTCGCCGCCGGACAGCGTGGTCGCGTTCTGTCCCAGCGTCAGATACGACAGGCCAACGTCCATCAGGGTCTGCAGCTTGCGCGCCACGGTGGGGATGGCACTGAAAAAGGGCAGTGCATCCTCCACCGTCATTTCCAGCACTTCGTGGATGCTCTTGCCCTTGTAGCGTACGTCCAGCGTCTCCCGGTTGTAGCGCTTGCCCTTGCAGATGTCGCAGGGCACGTAGATGTCAGGCAGGAAGTGCATCTCCACCTTGATGACGCCGTCGCCCTGGCAGGCCTCGCAGCGGCCGCCCTTGACGTTGAAGCTGAAACGCCCCGGCTTGTAGCCGCGTGAGCGAGCTTCCTGGGTGGCGGAGAACAGTTCGCGGATCGGCGTGAACAGGCCGGTGTAGGTCGCCGGGTTGGAGCGCGGGGTGCGCCCGATGGGGCTCTGGTCGATGTCGACGATCTTGTCGAAGTACTCCAGGCCGTCGACGCCGTCGCAGGGCGCGCCGGCCTCGGAGGCCTTGTTGAGCACCTGCGCGGCGCGCCGGTACAGCGTGTCGTTGACGAGCGTCGACTTGCCGGAGCCGGAAACGCCGGTAATGCAGGTCAGCAGGCCGACAGGGATCTCGACGTCGACGGACTTCAGGTTGTTGCCGGTCGCGCCGCGGATCACCAGCTTGCGGTTCTCCGCCGCATCCACCTGGTGCGGCGGGATCTCGATGACCTTGCGCCCGGACAGGTACTGGCCGGTGAGTGAATTCGGGTCGGCGATGATTTCCGCCGGCGTGCCCTGTGCCACGATGCGGCCGCCGTGCACGCCGGCGCCGGGACCGACATCGACCACGTAGTCACCGGCGCGGATCGCTTCCTCGTCGTGCTCGATGACGATCACGGTGTTGCCGAGGTCGCGCAGGTGGGTGAGGGTATTGAGCAGGCGCTGGTTGTCGCGCTGGTGCAGGCCGATCGAGGGTTCGTCGAGGATGTACATGACGCCGACCAGTCCCGCACCGATCTGGCTGGCGAGCCGGATGCGCTGCGCCTCGCCGCCGGAGAGGGTCTCCGCGCTGCGGTCCAGCGACAGGTAGTCCAGCCCGACGTTGACCAGAAATGCCAGTCGCTGGTTGATCTCCTTCATGATCTTGTCGGCGATCTCGCCGCGCCGGCCTTCCAGGTGCAGCGCCCCGAACAGGGCCTGGCTGCTGCCGACCGGCAGTGCCGTGATGTCCGGCAGGGTCTTGCCGTTGACCGTGACGTGCCGCGCCGCGATGTTGAGGCGCGCGCCGTCGCAGGTCGGGCAGGTCTGGTTGCCGAGGTAGCGCGCCAGTTCCTCGCGCACCGTGCTGGACTCGGTTTCGTGGTAGCGCCGCTTCATGTTCGGGATGATGCCCTCGAACGGGTGCTTGCGCTCCGATGTGCTGCGGCGCTCGTTGAGATAGCGGAAGCGGATCGATACTCCCTTGCTGCCGTAGAGGATCACGTCCTGGATCTGGGCCGGCAGTTCCTCGAAGGGGGTCTCGATATCGAAGCCGTAGTGCTCGGCCAGCGAGGTGATGAGCTGGAAATAATAGGCGTTGCGGCGGTCCCAGCCGCGCACCGCGCCGCCGGCGAGGCTGAGTTCCGGGTGCGCCACGACGCGCGTGGCATCGAAGAACTGGCGCACACCGAGACCGTCGCACTCCGGGCAGGCGCCGGCGGGGTTGTTGAAGGAGAACAGCCGCGGCTCCAGTTCGGTCAGCGAGTAGCCGCACTGCGGGCAGGCGAACTTGGCGGAGAACATGATTTCCGCGTTGTCGGTCTTGTCCATCCAGGCGATGCGTGCCAGCCCGTCGGACAGGTTGAGGGCGGTTTCCAGGGACTCCGCAAGGCGCAGCTGGATGTCGTCGCGCACCTTGAAGCGGTCGACCACGGCCTCGATGACATGCTTGCGGCGCAGGTCCAGTTTCGGCGGCTGGTCGAGTTCCACCACCTCGCCGTCGATGCGGGCGCGCACGAAACCCTGCGCGCGCAGTTCCTCCAGCACCTGCACGTGCTCGCCCTTGCGGGCCTCGACCACCGGCGCCAGCAGGATCAGGCGGCTGCCCTCCGGCAGCGTCAGGATATGGTCGACCATCTGGCTGATGGTCTGCGCCTCCAGCACCGTGCCGTGTTCCGGGCAGTGCGGGGTGCCGACGCGCGCGAACAGCAGGCGCAGGTAGTCGTAGATCTCGGTAATGGTGCCGACGGTGGAGCGCGGGTTGTGCGAGGTGGATTTCTGCTCGATGGAGATGGCCGGGGAGAGGCCCTCGATATGATCGACATCGGGCTTCTCCATCATGGACAGGAACTGCCGCGCATAGGCGGACAGCGACTCGACATAGCGCCGCTGGCCCTCCGCGTAGATGGTGTCGAAGGCCAGCGAGGACTTGCCAGAGCCCGACAGCCCCGTGACGATGATCAGCTTGTCGCGCGGCAGGTCGAGGTCGACATTTTGCAGGTTGTGGGTGCGGGCACCCCGGATGTGGATGGTATCCATTGCCGTAATCTCTCTCCGCCGGAACGGCCAACCTGTTAATATACGGCGTTTTCACGGACACAGCCAAAGAGGATGAAGCAACGTGGAGCAGCAGGCAGATCAGCGGGGGCGGCATGAGCCGCGCGGAATTGCGCGCAGCCCTTTCACTTTCAGGTGTTTACGCCCTGCGCATGCTGGGGCTGTTCATGATCCTGCCGGTGTTCGCGCTCTACGCGACGCACCTGGAAGGCGTCACCCCGGCCCTGACCGGCCTGGCGATCGGCGTCTACGGCGTGACCCAGGCCATGCTGCAGATCCCGGCGGGGCTGCTGTCCGACCGCATCGGGCGCAAGCCGGTGATCATCGGCGGCCTGCTGGTGTTCGCGCTGGGCAGCGTGGTCGCCGCCCAGGCGGACTCCATCCACATGGTGATTCTCGGTCGGGCGCTGCAGGGCTCGGGTGCCATCGCCGCGGCCATCATGGCGCTGGCGGCGGACCTTACCCGCGAGGAGCACCGCATCAAGACCATGGCCCTGATCGGCATGAGCATCGGGCTGTCCTTTGCCGTCGCGTTGATCATGGGGCCGGTGCTGGATCGCTGGGTGGGTGTGCCGGGGATCTTCTGGATTACGGCGGTCCTGGCGCTGGGAGGCATCGCGGTGGTCGCCTTCGTCGTGCCGCGCCCGGTGGAGATCCGCATCCACCGCGAGGCCGAGGCCATCCCGGCCCAGTTCGGCCGGGTGCTGCGCCAGGCGCGAGCTGCTGCGGCTTGATTTCGGTATTCTCATGCTGCATGCCATCCTCACCGCCACCTTTGTGGTCCTGCCGCTGGTGCTGCGCGACGAGGCCGGGCTGGCGGCCAGCGACCACTGGCAGGTCTACCTGCCGGTGCTGGTGTGCTCCGTGCTTGCGATGCTGCCGCTGATCATCCAGGCGGAGCGCAAGGGCCACATAAAACCGGTGTTCCTGTTTGCCATCACCCTGCTGCTGGCGGCGGAACTGGGGCTGTTCCTGGTGCCGGTGTCGGTATTCAGCATCGTGGCGCTGCTGTTCGTATTCTTTACCGCCTTCAACCTGCTGGAGGCGACGCTGCCCTCGCTGATCTCGCGGGTGGCGCCGGTGGACTGCCGCGGCACGGCGATGGGGGTATATTCCAGCAGCCAGTTTTTCGGGGCCTTCCTCGGCGGCACCCTGGGCGGTGTGTTGCATGGCCGGTTCGGCCTGCACGCCGTCTTCATCGTTTCCGCCGCTGGTGCAGTGGTCTGGCTGCTGCTGGCGCTGTCCATGACCCCGCCGGCAAAGCTGAGCAGCTATATCTATCGCCTCGATGCCGGTTTCGACGGGGACACGTCCACCCTGTCGCGCCATCTGGCGGGCATGGCCGGTGTGGCCGAGGCCGTGGTGGTGCCGGAAGAGGGCGTGGCCTATCTGAAGGTGGACCGGCAGTTGTTCGATGCCGACGCTTTACCCTGACGACAGTCGGGTTTTCCCTACAGGAATCGCGTGGCGGCTATGCCTGCCTTCGCATAGAATAGGGGCCGGAAAATTTCCCGCCGCCCGGCGGCGGCGTCCCGAACAGGGTCACACGGATGGTGGAATCATATCGATAACAGGAGAGCATCATGGCGCGAGGAGTGAACAAGGTAATTCTGGTTGGAAACCTGGGCAAGGACCCGGAGATTCGTTACATGCCGAACGGCAATGCGGTTGCCAATCTGACGCTGGCGACCACGGAGTCCTGGAAAGACAAGCAAACCGGTGACCAGCAGGAAAAGACCGAGTGGCATCGCATCGTGATGTTCAGGCGGCTTGCCGAGATCGCGGGCGAATACCTCAAGAAGGGTTCGCAGGTCTACATCGAGGGCAAGCTGCAGACCCGCAAGTGGCAGGACAATTCCGGCAACGACCGCTACACGACGGAAATCGTCGCCGATGAAATGCAGATGCTGGGCGGCCGTGGTGGCGGCGGCAGTGCCGGCTTCGCGGACAATTCTGCGCCGGCGATGGCGTCGGCATCTGCAGACGCAGCCGAATCCGGGCCGGCGGATTTCGATGATGATATTCCGTTCTGACTCGTAGCGAGCTGTAAAGCTGCTGCAAAAAAGCCCCTGCCGTCATTCCGCAGGGGCTTTTTGCTGTCAGGGGTTCAGGGTGCGGTTGTGTTCCCGGCCCGCGAGAGTTGTTCGTACAGCGTCATGGCCGCGGATTCGAGCGCCGGGTCGACACCCTCGACCGGTTTTTCCGGAGCGGCGCTGAAACCGGTTTGCAGCGAGTCGCCCTGAACATCCACGGCGGTGCGCGCCAGAATGGGATCCAGTGTACCGGCAGGGTCGCTGCAGAGCGTTTCGTAGCACACCGGCGTCATGCCTGCGCCCAGGTTGTCCAGCACGTAGCGGTAGGCATTGCACCACAGTTGCAGCCAGTAGTTGATGTCGTCCGGCGTGCCGGCCGAGGCGGGCGCGGGCTCGTCCGCGCGGAAGCGGAAAGGTTTGTGGGTCAGACCGAACTCATGGTGCGCCAGCCAGCGCATGTAGTCATAGGAAAAGCGGTCTTCCCGGTGACGCACGGTAAAGCGTTGCTGCTGTCCCAGCAGTGAATTTGCATGCTGCAGCGGGTTGCGGAATGGAATGAGGATAAGGGCATTCGGGAATGCCCGGTGCAGTGCCTGCAGGCGCAGCAGGTTGTTGTTGTTCTTCGACAGATAGCGGACCTGAGCGGCTTCACCGGCGCTGGCGACGATGTGGTCCACGTACTGCACGAATGCCTCCAGTGTGTCGTTGTCGACGACGTGCGGCGCGAGATGGTCCCTGAAAATATAGTCCTTGCCGCAGAACGTACGCCAGAACACCTCTTCCAGCGCCTCGGGACTGTCGTAGTTGACGCGGATACGGTCGCCGTGGGCGCGCTCGGTAGCGGTGCGATGCTGGCGGAAGTTTTTCGACAGTCGCTGCCAGGTGCCGGGCATCAGCACAAAGGGCATGTCGCGGTAGGTCAGGGAACGGAAGCGCCCGGTCTCGTTCAGTGCCCGCATCAGGATGGTGGTGCCGGCGCGTGCCAGCCCGGTTACGAAGACATGCGGATCGGCGCGCGTGCTGGCAGCCTTTTGCAGGCTGTTTTCAAGGTCGAAACATGCCTGGCCGATCAGCGGACTACCCAGTGCAAAGCGATGCAGCAGGCGCGCACCGAAGCCGTAATCGCTGTCAGGCAAGACGTGATCTCGCCAGGTAATAGATGGTAGAGACGACGGTTGCCAGTCCGATACCGCTCCAGGATGCGAACACCTCGATGCTGGACGGCGCCACGCCCGGCAGCATGTCAGCCAGCAGGCACAGTACGAAGACTGCCAGGCCGATAGCGCCGATGATCGCGCCGATCTTGAGAGTGATCAGGGCGATGCCGCCGGCATAGCGCAGCAGTACCTTTTCCTTCCAGTGGTCGGATATCGCGCGCGAGGTAATGACCCGGGTTACCTTGTGCAATACCGTCGCGAGTTCCCTCGCCAGCCGCGCCAGCGGCATGCGCATAAACAACTCAACCGCGACGATGGTAATCAGCGCTACCGCAAGGTAGACCATGGGTTACTGCTTTTCTTGCGTGGCATCCGCAGTGTTCTTGCCCTTCTTCTTCAACAGACGCTTGATCGGGTACCAGATCACGGCGAACAGTGCGACGAAGACTGAGGTGATCAGGCCGACCACGACCCCCAGTGTGCCGGCGCCCAGGCCGGGACCTACGTAGGCATGTGCCACGCCTGCAAACATAATGAGATTGGGAAGCAGAATCCATAGGGTCAGTTTGTTGTGCATGTCTTCCAGAACTCCTTGTCAAAATAATTCCCGGGCAGCCGGCAGGCTTCGCCCGGGTCCAGTGATTGCTGTATTTCACCGTCATGGTGGTTCACGAATGAAAACACAATCCTGTCGTTGTCATCACCCACGAAGGCCCTGCCCCGGGTGGTGCCGGTTATCAGCGGGGTGCCGAACGGTGTGCGTTGCTGGCGGCGCTGATGTCCGAATAAAAAGCTGAACTTCTAGCCGTCGACGATTGCACGGTACTCGCGGGTTTCAGGGTCTATGACAATTATGTCCGAATACTTGCTCGCTGTAACCTCGTTGTTGCTGAAACCGTGATCCTGCCGCCGGCTTCCCGGTCCGCAGCCATGCTGCCGGCGGGAATCGCCGACCACCCACCATTTCATTTTCAGGTTGTCCGGGCCGGGCAAGACCACGCTGCTCCGGGTGCGGTTACTGTGCAGCAAATCGCCGGCCCCGAAGCGCGGAGACTGTGGCCCCATGCGTGAATCCTGCGGCGCGATATCGTTGCCGCGGGAGATGTCCCGGGTATTGATGCTGCGCTGCAGGCTGGAGATGTGGGCGAAGGGGTTTTTCTTGTGAACTTCCTGCCTGTCGATCTGCGCGACGATCTCGCCGCTTGCAGGCGAAACCCCGGCCAGCTTGTGGTCGAAATCGCCCCTGTTGTCATGGAAGGACCGGATGTAGCCGTGTTCGTCAGGGCTGACTGCGTGGTGGTACCGGACTTCGGGGTTCCGGATGACCCGCCCGCCGCCTTTCTCCTGCCGGGAGAAAATCACCGCGCACCGGGGAAACAGGTACTTGCCGTAGCGTATTTCAAGCATGGGCGTTCCCGGCCGCGGGTGGCGGGTAGCCCTGGCAGGAAGGTTCAGGCATCAGCCCCGGATTGCAGTCCGGATCGAACCGGTCATGTGGGAAGTATTACATGCCGGCATGACGACGGCGGCTGCGCCATCCTGAAATTCCCACTACAAGCGACAATTGCACAAGGCTGTCATGCGTTCTGCTGCCAGGAAACAGTGCGCGCGGAGCAGCCTGCGTCGCATTCTTTCTCTGCTATGGTGGGATTAAAACCCCGCATCTAGGCAAAAAAATGTCTGCTTAACCCAAGATATTGGGTTTGATCACAGGTTATAATGCCGCCACGCCCGGCGCCTCCGGCCGAATTTTGTACCGGAATTGCCCGGAAAACGACCGAGCTGCCAATTTACTCAAGATAAACGTGACAAGCTTTTGATTTCTAATTCATATGCCCAGGCTGCCCCCATGCCAAATCGGGAATCTTGCCTAAGTTACTGTCCAGAAGGAGATTTTTTCTGGATTTAGCTTGACGTCCGAAGCCGACCTCCCTATAGTGTCGCAAAGTGGGACTCAGTGGTAATAAATGGGTTTCTGGGGAGCAAAAGGGGGTCGAATTGTTCAGAGGTGGTAGCACGGTCAATCTGGATGCGAAAGGGCGTCTGGCATTTCCCACCCGCTACCGTGGTGACCTCATGGAACGATGCGAGGGTCGGGTCGTGCTGACCGTGCATGACGATCGCTGCCTGCTGATGTATCCCCAACCCGAGTGGGACGAGATTGAACGCAAGCTCGTCCGTCTTCCGAACCAGAACAAGCGCACCCGTACCCTGCAGCGGATGCTGCTGGGTCATGCCACCGAACTCGAAATGGACAGGAACGGCCGTATCCTGATTCCGCCGCGTCTGCGCGAGTTCGCCGCCCTGGACAAGCGCGTGGTGCTGGCCGGGCTGGGTAACAAGTTTGAAATATGGAATGAAGAGGCCTGGGAAAAGAATTGCGGTGACTGGGTGGCCGAAGTTGATGATGAAGCCACCATGCCGGATTCACTGGAATCACTGACGCTCTGATTCGATGAGCGCGGGATTACCACACCAGCCGGTACTTCTGACAGAGGTCCTGCAGGGGCTCGCGGTCAGGCCTGACGGGGTCTACGTTGACGGAACATTTGGTCGTGGCGGACATGCGGGTGCGATTCTGGCCCTGCTCGGTCCGCGGGGACGCCTGCTGGCCATGGACAAGGACCCGGCGGCAGTGGAATCAGCAGAGGAACAGTTCGGCGGTGATCCGCGTTTCGAGATTGAACAGGGTGCGTTCACGATGTTGAGCCGGATAGTTGCGGAGAGAGAGCTGGGTGGTCACGTCAATGGTCTGTTGCTTGACCTGGGTGTTTCCTCGCCCCAGCTGGATGACGCCTCCCGCGGTTTCAGTTTCTCCATGTCCGGTCCGCTTGACATGCGCATGGACCCGACGTCGGGCATCAGCGCTGCGGAATGGCTGGAAACGGCCGGCGAGCGGGATATCGCGCAGGTACTGAAAACCTGTGGTGAAGAGCGCTTCGCCCGCCGTATCGCGCGCAGCATCGTGGCAAGCCGCCACGTGAGTCCCCTGCAGACCACCGGGCAACTGGCCGAACTGATCGCCGCTGCGGTCCCGTCGCGCGAGCAGCACAAGCATCCGGCCACCCGGAGCTTCCAGGCAATCCGCATTTTCATCAATCATGAGCTGGATGACATCCGGGACGTGCTTGAACAGGCCCCTGACGTGCTGGCGCCCCGGGGCCGCCTGGCCGTGATCAGTTTTCATTCGCTTGAGGATCGCATCGTCAAGCGTTTCATCCGTGATGAATACCGCGGAGAGGCGCCGCCGCCGGAGTTCCCGCTGGCCGGTATGGACTACCAGCCGCGGCTGCGTCCGGTAGGCAAGGCAATTCATCCCGGTGATGCCGAGATACGTGCCAACCCGCGGGCACGCAGTGCCGTGCTGCGGGTTGCGGAGCGGCTGCAATGAGCCAGCGCCCCGTTGCCTTGCCGGTACTGTTGCTGGTTGTGGTGGTTTCGGCCATTTGCGTGGTGTATGCGAAGCACCAGGCGCGCAAGTCTTTCATTGAGTTGCAGGCGCTGGAGAACGAACGCGATGCCATGGATGTGGAATGGGGTCAACTGCAGCTGGAGCAAAGCACGCTCACCACGCAGGGTCAGGTCGAGGTCGCCGCGCGCGACCGGCTTGGCATGGTCGTCCTTTCCGCGGACAACATGGTGATGGTCAAGCCATGAGTCGTCACTCCGAGCCAGTCTGCCTTCCAGGGAAGGCGCATCTTCCTCTACCTGTGTATGGGGCTGGCGGCCGTCACGCTGCTGTATCGGGCCGTGTGTCTGCAGGTGCTGGACAAGGAGTTTCTGCTGCACCAGGGCGAGGCGCGCCATCTGCGCGTTGTCAGCCTGCCCGCGCATCGCGGCATGATCCAGGATCGCAACGGTGAACCGCTGGCGATCAGCACCCCGGTGGAGTCGGTCTGGATCAATCCGCAGGAACTGGGCGGCGAGCAGCAGCGCATTCCGGAACTGGCGAAGCTGCTGTCGATGGACAGGGACAAGGTGCAGCGCCTGCTGGCCAGCCGCGCCGACCGCGAGTTTATTTATCTGCGGCGCCATATCAGCCCGGCACTGGCAACGCAGGTGAAGGATCTGCGGATTCCCGGTGTCTACCTGCAGCGCGAATACCGGCGTTATTACCCGGCGGCCGAAGTGACTGCGCATGTTATCGGCAAGACCAATATCGACGATGCCGGCCTGGAAGGACTGGAGCTGGCCTACGAGGAATGGCTGGCCGGTGAACCGGGCGCCAAGCGTGTCGTCAAGGACGGCCAGCACCACATTATCGAGGATGTGGAGAGCATCAGCCGGCCACGCCCTGGCAAGGACCTGCGGCTGAGCATCGACCGGCGCATCCAGTACCTGGCCTATCGTGAGCTGAAAGCGGCGGTCCAGGAGCACAAGGCGCGTTCCGGTTCGGTGGTGGTGCTGGATGTGCGCAGCGGCCAGGTGCTGGCGATGGTTAACCAGCCGTCATTCAACCCGAACAGCCGCAAGCGGACGCTGCGCAGCAGCATGCGCAACCGCGCCGTGACGGATGTTTTCGAGCCGGGTTCCACCATGAAGCCGTTCATTGTCGCAACTGCGCTGGAGTCCGGACGCTACCGGCCGGATACGCCGGTCAGTACATCGCCGGGCTGGTTCCGCGTGGGGAGGAATACGGTCCGCGATGTGCATAACTACGGCGACCTGGATGTGACCGGCGTGATCCGCAAGTCCAGCAACGTCGGTATCAGCAAGATTGCCCTGTCACTGTCCCGCCGAGGATATCTGGACCGGCCTGTCAGGAGGTCGGTTTCGGCGAACAGACCTACAGCGGTTTTCCCGGAGAGGCATCCGGGCTGTTGTCGCATTTCAGCGGCTGGAATGCCATCGAGACCGCAACGCTGGCCTTTGGCTACGGGATATCCGTGACCCCGCTGCAGCTGGCGCAGGCCTACGCGGTGCTGGCCGCGGATGGCATCAGGCGCCCGGTGGCCTTCCTGCTGGACAGTGAGGTGGCGCGAGGAGCGGCGGGTCATACCGCAGCGCGTGGCTCGCCAGGTGCGCGCCATGCTGGAGCAGGCGGCAGGTCCCGAAGGCACGGCGCCGGCCGCACAGATTGCCGGTTACCGGGTTGCCGGCAAGACCGGTACCGTGCACAAGTCCGTGGCCGGCGGTTATTCGGACGACAAGTATCTGGCCGTGTTCGCCGGCATGGCCCCGGCGAGTGATCCGCGGCTGGTCATGGTGGTCATGATCGATGAACCGGCCAATGGCAAGTATTACGGCGGCCAGGTGGCGGCCCCGGTGTTTTCAAAGGTTATTTCGGGTGCGCTGCGCCTGCTGGCCGTGCCGCCGGATAATTTGCCGCTGTTGCAGACGAAACAGGTTGCCACGGGAGGATGCTGCATGATGACGGCCGAGGTAATGACGCAATACGCACAGCCTGAGCGGGCTGCTGCAGGGATTTCAGGGTGTCAGTGTGAAACGTGACTGCAGTGTGTCCGGCCTGGCGCTGGACAGCCGCAAGGTGCAGGCGGGCGATCTGTTTCTCGCCGTCGCGGGTACGCAGGCGCACGGGCTGCAGTATGCACGCCAGGCGCTTGCACTGGGCGCCGTCGCGGTCGCCTGGGAGCCGGTAGCCGGCCAGGCAGGCCTTGCCGAGACCGCCGCCCTGTTGCCGGTGCCGGTCGTTGCCGTGCCGGGTCTCGGCCTGCGGCTGGGGGAGATTGCCGATCGTTTCTACGGCCATCCTTCGGGTGGCCTGTTCATGATCGGCGTGACCGGTACCGATGGCAAGACATCCTGCAGTCATTTCATCGCGCAGGCGCTGAATACCAGGGACCGGCGTTGCGGCGTGATCGGCACGCTGGGCTATGGCCTGTATGACGAACTTTCGAATGCAGACGCACACCACGCCGGATGCGCTGACCATGCAGCAGTCCCTGCGGGACATGCAGGCGCGGGGCGCCCGCTGCGTGGTTGCCGAGGTGTCCTCGCACGCCATGGACCAGGGACGCGTCCGTGGAGTGTCTTTCGATGTGGCAGTACTGACGAACCTGACGCGCGATCATCTCGACTACCACGGCAGCGTCGAGGCCTACGCGGAAGCCAAGCGCAAGCTGTTTCATGCCGACAGTCTGCGCTATGCCGTCATCAACGCCGATGACCCGTTCGGCAGTGCGCTGCTGGACGACATTCCGCCGGGCGTCGCACCGGTTGCCTACCGCCTGGAGAACGAACCGTTTCGCACCCGTTTTCCCGCGCAGTGGGTGATCGGCCGCAACCTGCGCTGCGACGATGCCGGCTTGAGCATGCAGGTGGCGACACCCTGGGGCAGCGGCACGCTGCAGTGCGGGCTGCTGGGACGATTCAATGCCAGCAACCTGCTGGCGGCACTGGCCACGCTGTGTGTTTCCGGGCTGCCGTTCGACGAGACGCTGGCGCGACTGGCGCAGACACACACCGTGCCGGGCCGCATGGAACGTTTCGATTGCGGCGCCGGTCATCCCCTGGTCGTGGTGGACTACGCGCATACCCCTGCCGCACTGGAGGCCGTGCTGAAATCATTGCGTGGCACATTGCCGCGGCCGGCTCTGGTGCGTCTTCGGTGCCGGTGGTGATCGTGACCGCGGCAAGCGCGTGGTGATGGGCGCCAAGGTGGAACAGCACGCCGATCGCGTGGTGCTGACCGACGACAACCCGCGCACCGAGGATCCGCAACAGATCGTGGCAGAAATACTCGCCGGGATGAAGCAGCCCGCCGCCGTGCATGTCGAGCACGACCGCGGCCGCGCCATCGCCTGGGCCATGCAGAATGCCGTGTCCGGTGACGTGGTGCTGATTGCCGGCAAGGGTCACGAAACTGTCCAGATTATCGGTACCCGGACCATCCCGTTCAGCGACCGGGAACGTGTGCTGCAGATTGCCAGGGACTGGGCACGATGATGGCCATGCAGCTCTCGGAAGCCGCCAGGGTACTCGATGGACGCTGCAGCGGCGCCGATGCCGGTTTTCGCGGCATCAGCACCGATACCCGCAAGCTGCTGCCGGGGAACCTGTTCTTCGCCCTGCAGGGACCCAACTTCGACGGCCATGCTCTACGTCAATGCCGCGCGGGAACAGGGTGCCGCAGCCGCAGCAGTATGCCGGCGTTGCGATTCACTGTTGCCGCAGGTCGAGGTGGACGATACGCGCCTTGCGCTGGGCCGGCTGGCGGCACACTGGCGCAGGCGTTTCGAGTTGCAGGTGATCGCCATTACCGGCAGCAATGGCAAGACCACGGTGCGGGCGATGACCGAGTCCATCCTGGCGCGTTGCGGACAGACGCTGTCCACGCAGGGCAACCTCAACAACGATATCGGCCTGCCGCTGACGCTGGCGCGCCTGGACGCCGCTGACGAGTTCGCGGTGCTGGAAATGGGCGCCAACCACCCCGGCGAAATCGATTACCTGGCCGGCATCGCGCAGCCATCGATTGCAGTGGTGACCAATGCCGGGCCGGCACATCTCGAGGGTTTCGGCGACCTGGAAGGCGTGGCACGCGCCAAGGGCGAGGTGTTCGCACGGCTGGGGCCGGACGGGCTTGCGGTGATCAACGCCGATGATGCCTATGCGCCACTGTGGCGGGAACTGGCCGGCCACTGCCAGGTTATCGAGTTCGGGCTGCGCGCCAATGTCCCCGTGACTGCGGAATGGCACGGCGATGCGACGGGCAGTGACGTTTCCCTGCTGACACCGCAGGGCGGGGTGGACCTGCACCTGACGCTGCCGGGCAAGCACAATGTCATGAATGCGCTGGCAGCCATTGCCGTGGCACAGGCCGCGGGTGCCGGCCTGGATGCCATCAAAGCCGGACTGGAATCCCTGCAGGCGGTTGCCGGACGTTTCAATATTCACAAGCTGGCGGACGGCGTCGTCCTGATCGACGACACCTACAACGCCAACCCGGAGTCGCTGCAGGCGGCGCTGGACGTGCTGGCCATGGCGGGCGGGCAGACCTGGCTGGTGCTGGGAGATATGGGGGAACTGGGGGGAACGGCTGCCGAGTTGCATGTTGCGGCCGGAGACCGCGCACGCAACGCAGGCGTGCGTCGGCTGTATGGCCTGGGGGAACTGGCCTGCATGGCGGCACGGAAATTCGGGGGGCCGGGGGGCTGCTTCGATGACATGGATGCGTTGCTGGGTGCATTACGCGCCGACCTGTCAGGTCCGGTGCATATCCTGGTCAAGGGGTCGCGGCGCATGCGCATGGAGCGGGTGATCAGCGCACTGCAAGCGGGGCTGGCGAACAATACAACACCACACGGGGGGGAGAACTGACATGCTCCTGTATCTCGCTGAGTACCTGAGCCAGTACCACAGCGGTTTCAATGTCTTTCAGTACCTGACCCTGCGCGCCATCCTCGGGGTGCTGACGGCGCTGCTGATTTCATTTCTTGTCGGGCCGGAGATGATTCGCCGGCTGGGACGCTACCAGATCGGGCAGCCGGTCCGGGACGATGGCCCGCAGACCCACCTGCTCAAGGCCGGTACGCCAACCATGGGCGGCGCCCTGATACTGGTCGCCGTGGCGATCGCCACCCTGCTGTGGGCGGACCTGGGAAACCGCTACATCTGGGTAGTGTTGCTGGTGACGCTGCTGTTCGGCGCCATCGGCTGGGTGGATGACTATCGCAAACTGGTGCTGAAGAATTCCGCGGGGCTGGCGGCGCGCAGCAAGATCTTCTGGCAATCGCTGATCGCCCTGAGCGTCGCGGTGTTTCTCTATATGACTGCAACGACGCCGGCAGAGACTTCCCTGATCGTGCCGTTCTTCAAGGATATCGCAGTCAACCTGGGCTGGGTCTACGTGGTGCTGGCCTACTTCGTCATTGTCGGGTCCAGCAACGCCGTGAATCTGACCGATGGCCTGGACGGCCTCGCGATCCTGCCGACCGTGCTGATCGCCGGCGCACTCGGCGTATTTGCCTACACCACCGGCAACGTCAAGTTCGCGGTCTACCTGGGAATTCCCTATATACGCGATGCCTCCGAGGTGGTCGTCTTCTGCGGCGCCCTGGTCGGTGCCGGGCTCGGATTCCTGTGGTTCAACGCTTATCCCGCGATGGTTTTCATGGGCGACGTCGGGGCGCTGGCCCTGGGTGCGGCGCTCGGCATCGTGGCCATCCTGGTGCGCCAGGAACTGGTGTTCCTGTTGATGGCGGGTGTGTTCGTGATGGAGACCATATCGGTGATCCTGCAGGTCGCATCCTACAAACTGACCGGGCGGCGCATCTTCCACATGGCGCCGCTGCATCACCACTTTGAACTCAAGGGCTGGCCGGAACCGCGCGTGATCGTGCGCTTCTGGATTATTACTGTGATCCTGGTGCTGGTCGGCCTGGCCACGCTGAAAATTCGCTAGCAGGGACATGAACCGGCAGAGAAACATGCAGGGCGGCAGTTAATGGCGGTCCCGGCAATAAAGATGACAGAACATTTCGACAGATCATGCAGAACGCTGGTGGTCGGTCTCGGCGAGACCGGGCTGTCCGTCGCCCGCTACCTGCTGCGCCAGGGGTGCCAGGTTGCGATTGTCGACAGCCGGGAAAACCCGCCGGGGCTGGAGCGGCTGCGCAGTGAACTGCCCGCGGATGTCGCCCTGTTCCTGGGCGGCTTTCGCGGCGAGGCCTTTGCGCGTGCCGAGCAGATCGTGGTGAGCCCGGGCGTTTCGCTGGCGCTGCCGGAAATCGCAGCCGCCAGTGCCCGCGGGGTTGCCGTGACCGGTGATGTCGAGCTGTTTGCACAGGTCGCCACGGCGCCGGTGATTGCCGTAACCGGCTCCAACGGCAAGAGCACGGTGGTGACCCTGCTGGGCGCCATGGCGCGCCGCGCCGGTGTGGATGTGCGGGTCGGCGGCAATATCGGGACCCCGGCGCTGGATCTGCTCGGGGAACACGAGCCCGACCTGTACGTGCTGGAACTGTCGAGTTTCCAGCTGGAGACGCTGCAATCGCTGCGTCCGTGTGCAGCCGTGGTGCTGAACGTCAGTGAAGACCACCTGGACCGCTACCATGGCCTGGAGGATTACGCCGCAGCCAAGCAGATGATCTATCACAATGCCGGCATACAGGTGGTGAACCGTGATGATGCGGTGGCAGCAGCGCTGGCGGACAGCAGGCGGCCGCAGGCTGGTTTCACCCGGTATGCGCCGGCAGGAGATGACTACGGGCTGGTAAGCCATGCCGATGAGTTGTGGCTGGCACGGGGTGACAGGCGCCTGCTGCCGGCAGCCGCGGTACGCATGGCGGGGCGCCACAACCTGACCAACGCGCTGGCGGCCATGGCGCTCGGCGAGGCCGCCGGCCTGTCTCTGGATGCGATGCTGGATACCCTTGCGGAATTTCAGGGGCTGCCGCACCGCATGCAATTCGTCGCCGAGCATGACGGCGTGCGCTGGTACAACGATTCCAAGGGCACCAATGTCGGCGCCACGCTTGCGGCAATTGCCGGTATCGACACGGGGCTGGTGCTGATTGCCGGCGGTGACGGCAAGGGGGCCGATTTTTCCGCCCTGGCTGCGGCGCTGCGGGACAAGGGGCGCGGGGCGGTATTGATCGGCAGGGATGCGCCGCTGCTGGAACAGGTGCTGCAGGGGGTGCTGCCGCTGGCGCGGGCCGGTGACATGCACGAGGCGGTCCGCAAGGCGGCGGCCATGGCGCGGCCGGGCGATGCCGTCCTGCTGTCACCCGCATGCGCCAGTACCGACATGTACCGCAATTTTGTCGAGCGTGGCGAGAAGTTCATGCAGGCCGTGCAGGAGCAGCTGCGGTGATGGGTGCGGTGATCAGCCAGGCGCGCCCGATCGGCATCCGCGGTGTGCGGATTCCCAGGGTCGATTACTGGCTGCTGTTCAGCGCCATCGCCCTCGCCCTGCTGGGACTGGTGATGGTGGCCTCGGCCTCGATTACCCTGGCCGACCGCGAACTCGGGCAACCGTTCTACTATGCGATCCGCCAGGCGATCTACATACTGGCCGGGGTGCTCGGCGGTGTCGCGCTGTTTCGCCTGCGCCTGGTGCTGCTGGAACGCATGGGCATGACGCTGCTGTTGCTGTCCCTGCTGCTGCTGTTGATGGTGCTGGTGCCCGGCATCGGCGTGGTGGTCAACGGTGCCGCGCGCTGGATCAACATCGGGCTGTTTCGCCT
This sequence comes from uncultured Gammaproteobacteria bacterium, assembly GCA_963824045.1. Lineage (GTDB taxonomy): Bacteria > Pseudomonadota > Gammaproteobacteria > UBA9214 > UBA9214 > UBA9214. Next base: position 244,805 of record CAWGNW010000010.1, read on the forward strand.
GCAGGTTTCCGAGCCGGCCAAGCTGCTGTTTATTATTTATCTGGCGAGCTACCTGGCGCGTCACGGCGAGGAAGTCCGCACCCGGATAGCGGGTTTCGTCAAGCCGGTCGGCCTGTTCATGGTCGCTGCCCTGCTGCTGTTGCTGGAGCCGGATTTTGGTGCCACCGTGGTGCTGGCCGCGACGGTTATGGGCATGATTTTCATGGCGGGTGTGCGGCTGGTGCAGTTTGGCGGCGTACTGGGCATCGGTGCCCTGCTGCTTGCGAGTCTGGCGGTATCGTCACCCTACCGCATGCAGCGGCTGACGACTTTTCTCGACCCCTGGGCAGACCCCTTCAACAGCGGTTTTCAGCTGACCCAGTCATTGATCGCCATCGGCCGCGGGGAATGGTTCGGCGTCGGTCTCGGAGCCAGCATCCAGAAACTGTTCTACCTGCCCGAGGCACATACCGATTTCGTGTTCGCCGTATGGGCGGAGGAGATGGGACTGCTGGGCGTCTGTTGCATCGTCATGCTGTACGCAATGCTGGTGTGGCGTGCCTTCGGCATCGCCGCCCAGGCGGTCAAGGCCGACAACCTGTTTGCCTCCTACCTTGCCTACGGCATCGGTATCTGGTTCGGGCTGCAGAGTTTTATCAATATCGGTGTCAACATGGGGCTGTTGCCGACCAAGGGTCTGACGCTGCCGCTGATGAGCTACGGCGGTTCCAGCATGGTGGTGATGTGTGCCGCCGTCGCGCTGCTGCTGCGGGTCGATCATGAAACCCGCTGCACGGCCGCCGGACTCAGTGCCAGCGGCAGCGCTGCCGCCAAGCGCCGGAGGAAGGACGCATGACGGCGGCGGCTTCCATGACACGACCTGTGCTGATCATGGCAGGCGGCACCGGCGGCCACGTCTTCCCGGCGCTTGCCGTGGCGGAGGAACTGGTGGCCCGCGGTGTTGCCGTGTCCTGGCTGGGTACGCGCCGCGGTCTGGAAGCGCGCGTGGTGCCGGCTGCCGGGTACCCGCTGGAAACCATGCGGGTGTCGGGGCTGCGCGGGAAGGGCGCAGTGCGCCTGCTGCTGGCCCCCTTCATGCTGCTGATCGCCTTGCTGCAGGCGCTGGTCATCCTGCTGCGCCTGCGCCCGCAGGCGGTGCTTGGCATGGGCGGTTTTGCCTCGGGTCCCGGCGGCGTGATCGCCTGGCTGCTGCGTCGGCCGTTGCTGATCCACGAGCAGAACTCGGTGGCCGGAATGACCAATCGCTGGCTTGCCCCGCTGGCACGCACCGTAATGGAGGCCTTTCCCGGCAGTCTGCCGGCAAAATACCGGCCACTGCACACCGGCAACCCGGTGCGCAGGGAAATTACCCTCCTGCCGGAACCTGCGGGGCGCCTGGCACATCGCCAGGGTGCGCTGCGCGTGCTGGTGATCGGCGGCAGCCTGGGTGCACATGCCCTGAACACGGCAGTCCCCGCTGCCATGACGCGGCTGTCTCCCGGAAATACCTGCAGCGTACGACACCAGACCGGTGCCGCGGACCTCGATGTGGTGCGGCAGGCCTATACCGCCGCAGGTATCGATGCGCAGGTGAGCGCGTTCATCGATGACATGGCCGCGGCCTATGCCTGGGCCGATCTGGTGATCTGCCGTGCGGGCGCCCTGACGGTGGCGGAACTGGCCGTGGTCGGTGTGGCTGCCATCCTGGTGCCGTTCCCGCATGCCAGCGATGACCACCAGACCGGCAATGCCCGGTTTCTGGCTGATGCCGGCGCCGCCATTCTGGTGCCGCAGCAGACGCTGGACCCGGAATGCCTGGGACAGCTGCTGGACGATTTCGCTGCGCAGCGCGGGTTGCTGCTGGAAATGGCAAGCCGGGCGCGGTCCCTGGCGCTGCCGCTGGCTGCCCGCCGGGTTGCCGAACTGTGTCTGCAGGCCGCCGGGTTTGCCGCGCCGCCCGCGGCAGGGGAAGAAGCGGCATGACGCTCCCGCTGCATCCGACTGCAGCCGCCCAGCCCCAGGGAATGGGCCGCGTGCGTTGCGTGTACTTCGTCGGTATCGGTGGCGCCGGTATGAGCGGTATCGCCGAGGTACTGCATAACCTGGGTTACGCCGTCAGCGGATCCGACATGCGCGAGAATGCCGTGACCCGGCGGCTGGCTGATATGGGAGTGCGTGTTTTCATCGGGCACGCTGCCGGCCAGGTCGCGGATTGCGATGTCGTTGTGGTGTCAACCGCAATACCCGCGGACAATCCCGAAATTCTGGCCGCGCGGGAGCGCCGCATCCCGGTGGTGCCGCGCGCCGAGATGCTTGCCGAGCTGATGCGTTTCCGTTTCGGCATCGGCGTCGCCGGTACCCATGGCAAGACCACGACGACCAGCCTCACCGCCAGCCTGCTTGCGGAAGGCGGCCTGGACCCGACATTCGTGATCGGGGGGCAGTTGAACAGCGCGGCCAGTCACGCGCAGCTGGGTAGTGGCTACTACCTGGTCGCGGAAGCCGACGAGAGCGATGCCTCGTTTCTCTACCTGCAGCCGTCCATGGCGGTGGTGACGAATATCGATGCCGATCACCTGCCGACCTACGAGGGCGATTTCGAGCGACTGCGCCAGACCTTCATTGATTACCTGCATCATCTGCCGTTCTACGGGCTGGCGGTGCTGTGCCTGGATGACCCGCAGGTGCACAGCATCCTGGAGGATGTGACGCGGCCGGTCATCACCTATGGCATCGACACGGCAGCCGACGTGCGTGCCAGCCAGCTGCGACAGGAAGGACTGCGGACGCATTTCATGGTGCAGCGCCCCGGTCACATGCAAGCACTGGCGGTCACCCTGAACCTGCCGGGGCGCCACAATGTCCTGAACGCACTGGCCGCGATTGCCATTGCCACCGAACTGGGTGTGTCCGATGCCGCCATCCAGCGGGCGCTGGCCGAATTCCAGGGTATTGGCCGGCGGTTTCACCTGGCGGGTGATATATCAGTACCCGCAGGGCGAGTGCTGCTGGTTGACGATTATGCGCACCACCCGCGCGAAATTGCCCCGACGCTGGCCGCCGCGCGAGCCGGCTGGCCGGAGCGTCGCCTGGTAGTGGTATTCCAGCCGCATCGCTATACCCGTACGCACGACCTGTTCGATGACTTCATCGAAGTCCTTTCCACGGTCGACGTGCTGTTGCTGTGCGAGGTGTATGCAGCCGGCGAGGCGCCGATCAGCGGCGCCGATGGCCGCGCCCTGGCGCGCGGCATCCGCGCCCGCGGGCAGGTCGACCCGGTATTCGTGGCGGATCTGGCAACACTGCCGGCGGTACTGGGCGACATCCTGCAGGATGGTGACATCCTGCTGACGCTGGGCGCCGGTGATATCGGGTCGGCATCCGCCCGGCTGGCAGCGGACCTGTCCGCAGTATCGCGGGGGGCAGGGGAATGATGGCGGCGCAGACCACACAACGCTGGCGTGGCGTGCTGAGCTATGACGAGCCCATGGCCAGGCATACCTCGTGGCGCGCCGGCGGGGCCGCGCGGCGTTTCTACAAGCCGGCGGATCTTGCCGACCTGTGTGTTTTCCTGCATGACCTCGACCCGGATGAGCCGCTGCTGTGGGTCGGTCTGGGGAGCAACCTGCTGGTGCGTGATGGCGGTTTCCCCGGCACGGTGATTTTCACCTTCGGTGCACTCACTACCCTCGAATGGCTGGATGACTACACCCTGCGCGTGGAAGCGGGTGTGTCCTGCGCGAGGGTTGCGCGGGAGACCACGCGGCAGGGACTGACCGGAGTGGAATTCCTTGCGGGTATCCCCGGCACCATGGGCGGGGCACTGGCCATGAATGCCGGTGCCTTTGGCGGCGAGACCTGGCCCCGGGTCGCCGCAGTGGAAACCATTGATCGTCATGGGCGTCTGCAGCGGCGTGAGGCGGCTGATTTCCAGGTTGGCTACCGCTCGGTTACGGGCGTGCCCGGCGAATGGTTCGCTGCCGCGCAGCTGCGACTGGAGCCGGGCGACGCGGAAGCGGCGCAGCGCAGGATACGCGACCTGCTGGAGCGGCGTGGTGCCACCCAGCCCACGCAGCAGTACAGCTGCGGCTCTGTGTTCCGCAACCCGCCAGGTGACTTCGCCGCCCGCCTGATCGAGGCGGCCGGTTTGAAGGGTGCGCGGCTGGGCGGGGCGCAGGTTTCCGAAAAACACGCCAACTTCATCGTGAATACCGGCAATGCCAGCGCCGCCGACATCGAGGCATTGCTGCTGCGGGTACAGGCGGAGGTCGTGCGGGTGCATGGCATGCGTCTGGAACCCGAGGTGCGCATCGTCGGTGAGGCGGCGGCGGAGACGGGGAGACATGCACATGAATGATGCGATCGAGGCACGGCAGTACGGCAAGGTGGCTGTGCTGCTGGGCGGGCATTCCGCTGAACGCGAGATTTCCCTGCTCAGCGGGCGTGCCGTGCTGGGTGCACTGCAGGCTGCCGGCGTGGACGCACACGCGGTGGACGCGGCCGACGCCAGCCTGCTGCAGCAGTTGACAGACGGCGGGTTCGATCGTGCCTTTATCGCCCTGCACGGACGCGGCGGGGAAGACGGCGTTATTCAGGGGCTGCTCGAAACCATCGGCATACCCTACACCGGCAGCGGTGTGCTTGGCTCCGCGCTGGGCATGGACAAGCTGCGGACCAAGCAGATCTGGCAAAGCGCGGGAGTCCCGACGCCGGCCTTCAGCGTGCTGCCTGATGCCGCCTCGACCACCGCCGCCAGAGACACACTGGCGTACCCGGTAATTATCAAGCCGGCACACGAAGGTTCCAGCATCGGTGTGAGCAAGGTGGACTCGCCGGACGGGCTGCTGGCCGCCTGGGAGCAGGCCGCGCAATACGACGACAGCATTATCGCCGAACAGTGGATTCATGGTGTGGAATACACCGCGGGTATCCTGCAGGATGCGGCGCTGCCACTGATCCGGCTGGAAACACCCAACATCTTTTATGACTACGCGGCCAAGTACCAGGCCGATACCACGCGCTACCTGATTCCCTGCGGACTGGGGGCGGTACGCGAAGCACAGCTGCAGTCACTTGCGCTGGCTGCGTTTCGCGCGGTCGGGGCCAGCGGCTGGGGTCGCGTCGACTTCATGCTCGATGCTACCGGTCAGCCGTGGTTTATCGAGGTGAATACGGTACCCGGCCTGACGGACCACAGCCTGGTGCCCATGGCGGCAAAGGCTGCCGGAACCGATTTCGCGGCACTGGTCTGCCGCATCCTGGATACCTGCATGGATGCCGCAGTGGTCGCCCGTGTTGCGGGAGGACGGCATGTCTAGGTCCGGGCCTGTCCTGAGCTGGCAGCCGCTGGCCGATTTGCTGCGCAGACACATCCGGACGCTGTCCGGCCTGGCGCTGCTGCTGGTGCTGGCGACCACAGTCATGTTCGGCATGCAGTGGCTGTCCGATCCCTACCGGTTTCCGCTTAGCGTGGTAAAAGTCACCGGTGACTTCAGGTTCCTGCAGAAGCAGCAGTTGCAGGAGGCGGTGTCGCCGCATGCCCAGGGCGGTTTCTTCACGGTGGATGTGGTGGCGGTGCGCAATGCAGCCGAGGCCCTGCCATGGGTTTACAAGGCCTCGGTGCAGCGTATCTGGCCGGCGACCCTGCACCTGCGGGTAGAAGAGCAGCAGCCGATCGCGCACTGGGGGGAACAGGGTTACCTCAACCGTTTTGGCGAACCGTTTTACCCTGAGCAGGCCGGTGTCGTCACCGAATTGCCGTGGCTGGCCGGGCCGGAGGGCCAGGAGCGACGGGTGCTGGAAAACTACCAGCGGATTGCAAAGTCGCTGGCGCGTATCGGTGTGCGTACCGATCGGCTGGAACTCGACAATCGCCGGGCCTGGCACCTGCAGCTGGCCAGTGGCGTGCAGCTGGAACTGGGGCGTGCCGACGCCTGGAAACGATTGCAGCGCTTCGTGGTGGCATACCCGAGTGTGTTCGCCGGCCGGCTGGCGGAGTTGCAGCGGGTCGATCTGCGTTACAGCAATGGATTTTCCGTTTACTGGCAGCAGGCGGCGGCAGAGGACTCTGCCGGCGGGAAAGGTTGAGGCAAGTCAGGGATACCACAGGATGTCGAAGAAAACCGAAAAGAATCTGATCGTAGGGCTGGATATCGGCACCTCCAAGGTGGTTGCCATTGTGGGCGAACTGACGCCCGAGGGCGAACTCGAGGTGATCGGTATCGGCTCGCATCCTTCCCGCGGACTGAAGAAGGGCGTGGTCGTCAATATCGAGTCAACGGTGCACTCCATCCAGCGCGCCGTGGAAGAGGCCGAGTTGATGGCGGGCTGCCAGATCCATTCGGTATATGCCGGTATTGCCGGCAGCCACATACGCAGTCTGAACTCGCACGGCATTGTTCCGATCCGCGACAAGGAGGTTGCGCCGGGGGATGTTGAGCGGGTTATCGATGCCGCGCGTGCGGTCGCCATTCCGGCGGACCAGAAGATCCTGCATATCCTGCCGCAGGAATTTGTGATCGACAGCCAGGAGGGCATCAAGGAACCGGTTGGCATGTGCGGCGTACGCCTGGAGGCCAAGGTGCACATGGTCACCGGTGCCGTCAGCGCGGCCCAGAACATTATCAAGTGCGTGCGACGCTGCGGGCTGGAGGTGGACGACATCATTCTTGAGCAACTGGCGTCGAGCTACTCGGTGCTGACCGAGGATGAAAAGGAGCTGGGCGTGTGCCTCGTCGACATTGGTGGCGGCACGACCGACATCGCGGTGTTTACCGAGGGCTCCATCCGGCATACCGCGGTCATCCCGATTGCCGGCGACCAGGTGACCAACGACATCGCGGTGGCGCTGCGCACACCGACGCAGAATGCCGAGGAAATCAAGATCAAGTACGCCTGCGCATTGACCCAGATGGCCACTGTCGAGGAAAGCATCGAGGTGCCAAGTGTCGGTGACCGTGCTCCGCGCAAACTGGCGCGCCATACGCTGGCCGAGGTGGTGGAACCGCGCTACGAGGAATTACTGACGCTGATCCAGGCGGAACTGCGTCGCAGTGGTTTTGAGGACCTGGTTGCCGCAGGCATCGTCCTGACCGGCGGCAGTGCCAAGATCGAGGGCCTGATCGATCTGGCGGAGGAGATCTTTCACATGCCGGTGCGGCTGGGAATACCCCAGTACGTCACCGGGCTGGTTGATGTGGTACGCAACCCGATATACGCGACCGGTGTCGGGTTGCTGTTGTTTGGTCATCACAATCGTGACCAGCGGTCGCTGGATATCGGGCTGGGCAAGGGCTTGCGGGGTGTATGGGACAGAATGAAAGGCTGGTTTCAGGGAAATTTCTAGGATGTGGGTACTCAATATGGCGGTGTGGTCGTGTTCGGCGAGGTTCGTGCGGCAGCACCTTTTTTACAAAATTTCATGGCTGTACTGCTGTTTCTGACTAGGAGGAGACATCATGTTTGAATTACTGGATTCGTGTGGACAAAGCGCTGTCATCAAGGTTATAGGCGTTGGTGGCGGCGGCGGCAACGCCGTACAGCACATGGTTGAGGCGAATATCGACGGTGTGGATTTCATCTGTGCCAATACCGATTCACAGGCGCTGAAGAGCATGTCAGCGCGTACCACCCTGCAAATCGGCAGTTCCATCACCAAGGGGCTGGGCGCCGGGGCCAATCCCGATATCGGGCGGCAGGCGGCGCATGACGACCGGGATCGCATAGCCGAAGTCATCGAGGGTGCGGATATGCTGTTTATCACCGCGGGCATGGGTGGCGGTACCGGTACCGGTGCTGCGCCGGTTGTCGCCCAGATTGCCAAGGAACTGGGGATCCTGACGGTTGCCGTCGTGACCAAGCCTTTTACCTTCGAGGGCAGCCGGCGTCTGCATGTTGCGCATAACGGCATCAAGGAGTTGAGCCAGTACGTGGATTCGCTGATCACGATCCCGAATGAAAAGCTGCAGCTGGTTCTCGGCAAGCAGATCAGCCTGCTGGACGCCTTCCGCTCCGCAAACGACGTGCTGCTGGGTGCGGTGCAGGGCATCGCGGAACTGATTACCCGTCCGGGCCTGATCAATGTCGACTTCGCGGATGTCAGAACGGTGATGTCGGAGATGGGTATGGCGATGATGGGTTCCGGTACAGCCAAGGGCGAGGATCGTGCCCGCGAGGCGGCCGAGGCGGCCGTCGCCAGTCCGTTACTGGAAGACATCGACCTGATGGGAGCCAACGGTATCCTGGTCAACGTGACCGCGGGTATGGATATGGCGATCGGGGAGTTTGAGGAGGTCGGCAACACCATCAAGGCATTCGCTTCCGAGAATGCCACGGTGGTGGTGGGCACCGTGATCGATCCGGATATGCGGGATGAATTGCGTGTTACCGTCGTTGCCACCGGTCTTGGAAATGCACCCAGGCAGGGAACCGGTGAGAAGCCGTCACTGGTACAGGTCAAAACCACCGCGGCCGGTTCCGAAGACTACGATCGTCCTACCATCCTGCGCAACAAGAGCAAGGCAGCGCAACGGGCACAGGCGAACGGCGGAAATTCCGCGGAGGATATGGACTATCTGGATATCCCTGCGTTTCTGCGGCGGCAGGCTGACTAGCCCTTGCGGCTACCTGGCATGAAGCTGACAATCCTGGCTGCCTCGCAGCCAGGAGTGGCTTAGTTACGCACAAGGGATATATCATTCTTATGCTTCGATTAGCAGTTTAAATAAGGCTGAATACGCTTTTGTCGTATTTATGCCGCATGTGTTGTTTATGCTATACAGTCAGGTGCTGGTATGCTACTCTCCCAGCGGCTTTTCTGGTACTTGTCTGAAAAATATCGGCTGCTATGAGAGGATCAATGAGGCCATGATTCGGCAACGTACTCTTAAGAATGTGATTCGCGCCACCGGTGTGGGTTTGCACACCGGCGAGAAGATCTACCTGACACTGCGACCGGCACCGGTCGATACCGGTATTGTCTTCTGTCGTGTCGATCTGGAGCATGTCGTACAGATAGCTGCACGCCCCGAGAATGTCGGTGATACCCGGCTTTCCACTACCCTGGTCAGTGAGGGGGTCCGGATTTCCACGGTGGAGCACCTGCTGTCGGCCATGGCCGGTCTGGGCATCGATAATGCCTACATCGACCTGAGTGCGGCTGAAGTGCCTATCATGGATGGCAGCGCCGGTCCCTTCGTGTTTCTGATACAGTCAGCCGGGATCGAGGAACAGAACGCCCCCAAGCGGTTTATCCGCATCAAACGTCCCGGTCCAGGTCCAGGATGGTGACAAGATAGCCCGTTTCGAGCCGTTCGACGGTTTCAAGGTTGGATTCACTATCGAATTCAACCACCCGATTTTCAAGTCAAATACCCAGCATTCCGAGATCGACTTTTCGACCACGTCCTTCGTCAAGGAAGTCAGTCGGGCGCGCACCTTCGGTTTTATGCGCGAGATCGAGCAGCTGCGCGAGCACCACCTGGCGCTCGGCGGGAGCCTGGATAACGCCGTGGTGCTGGATGATTACCGGGTACTGAATGAAGATGGACTGCGTTACCGGGATGAATTCGTGAAGCACAAGATTCTTGATGCAATCGGTGACCTCTACCTTCTGGGTCATAGTTTGATCGGTGCCTTCACCGGGTTCAAGTCGGGGCATGCGCTTAACAACAAGTTGTTGCGCGCACTGGTGGCAGATGAGTCGGCCTGGGAAGAAGTGACGTTCGAGGACGTCAAGGATGCGCCGATTTCATTTCTGCAGCCAGTTCCCGTCAACTGAACTGACTCCTTCAGCGGTGCTGTGTCTTCGGACTCAGCGGTTGTAGTTCCGGTTGGCAAGCCTCAGCAGTGCAGTTTTCAGCTCCGGGTCCGATACAGTCTGTGCTGCCTGCAGCAGTGCAGCAATGCCTTGTCTGCCCGGTCGAATGACCGTTTTGTGAGGTACCGGCGGAGGGGCTGATTCCGGCGGGCGAACACGCACATGGATTGTGTAGCGTTTAGCAGACAGGTGCGGCGCAAGATGTCTGACCAGTTGCGGAGCCTGGAAGCGCAGGCGCGCCGCCCAGACGGGTGAATCAGCGGCCAGTACCAGTACGGTATTCCTGATGTTGAGTATCCGGCAGTGTGCATTCAACGGGGCTGGCAGCAATTCAGTCAGCAGGATGTCCATTTTCCTCAGGTCCCTGGAACGGGCAAGCAGTTCGGAAAGGCGCCCCGTGCCAGGCAGTTTATTGATTTTCAAGGGTTGGTTCATGACATAAGAGCGGTCCTGGCTATGAACATCATACTATTCACAAACCAGCGTGGACAGGTCTGGAGCTTCGAGATCAATCCGCTGCATTTTGTCCTCCAGCTGCTGGCTGGCCTCCTCATCATGCTGGCAATTGCAGTTTACGCCGGCACCCGGTTTGGACAGACGGGAACAGACTATCTTGCCAATTGGCAGGATAGCGTCCGCGGACAGCAGACGGAAATCGCCGAGGCGCAACGCAGCGCGCAGGCGGACCTGGACGCGCTTGCGCTGCGTCTGGGGCAAATGCAGGCACAGATGCTGCGCCTGAATGCACTCGGCGAACGTCTCGTCATTCAGGGAAATCTGGACAAGGACGAGTTTGATTTTGATGCAGAGCCCGCGGTTGGCGGTCCCGGCAGTGCCGCAGTTACCGAGTCCGTGTCCTATCCGGATTTCATCGCCATGCTGGACGAACTGGGCGCGGGGATAAACGACCGGGAGCAGAAGCTGTCGGTTCTGGAAACCCTGCTGATGAGCCGGAGCCTCAGCGAACGTGTCATGCCGTCAGGCCGGCCTGTCGAAGACGGCTGGTTGTCTTCAAAATACGGCAAACGCAACGATCCGTTCACCGGCAAGCAGGAATTCCACAAGGGTCTGGACTTTGCCGGCAAGAAAGGGTCCGAGGTGGTCGTGGTGGGCGATGGTGTGGTCACCTGGGTGGGAGAGCGCTCCGGCTACGGAAACACGGTCGAGGTAAGCCACGGGAACGGTTATGTGACCCGCTATGGGCACAACCAGAAGAATCTGGTCAATGTCGGTGATACCGTCAGGAAGGGGCAGCAGATCGCGTCGATGGGATCGACCGGCCGCTCGACAGGGCCGCACGTGCATTTTGAGGTTATGCGTGACGGCAAGACTGTCAATCCGGTGAAGTATATCGGTGACTAGGGGGTTCATAGCGAGGCGGATGGGAGAGTGAGAACAAATTGTCACGATTTCGAGTCGCATAGTGGATCCTGCGCAACGAGAAATCGGGGCGATTAGGGCCGCTCTCCCACCGCCGCAGTAGAATCATCCTAAGTCCGACAGGCTCCTGGCATCCGGTCTGCGGCCGGGCTTTGACAGCACATCCCGGTTGCTCCGGCCTGGCAGGACCCTGTGGTACCTGCTAATTTGCAGGCACATGCGGTATTATCCCCCCCTTACTTTTTCTATACCCCTTCAGGAAATTCATGGCGCTTAATATTATTCGCAAGATGTTTGGCAGTCGCAATGACCGCCAGCTGAAACGCATGTCCCGGGTGGTGACACGCATCAATGAACTGGAAGATGCGGCCAGGGCCCTGTCTGATGATGAACTGCGTGCCCGGACCGGTGAATTCCGCAAGCGACCTTGCAGACGGTAAGACACTGGATGATATTCTGCCCGAGGTCTTCGCAACCGTGCGCGAGGCGGCGCGCCGGGTGCTCGGCCTGCGTCATTTCGACGTACAGCTCATTGGCGGTATGGTGCTGCATGAAGGCAAGATTGCCGAGATGCGCACCGGCGAGGGCAAGACCCTGGTCGCAACCCTGCCGGCCTACCTGAATGCACTGACCGGCAAGAGCGTGCATATCATCACGGTGAACGATTACCTCGCGAGGCGTGATGCCGGCTGGATGGGCAAGGTATTTGAATTTCTGGGGATGACGACCGGCGTTACAGTCTCCGGTCAGCCCTACGACGAAAAGCAGGCGGCATACCGGGCGGATATCACCTACGGTACCAACAACGAGTTCGGCTTTGACTACCTGCGCGACAACATGGCGTTCACTGCAAGGGAGAGGGTCCAGCGGGGACGCTGCTTTGCCGTTATCGACGAAGTCGATTCCATTCTCATCGACGAGGCGCGGACTCCGCTGATCATCTCCGGCCCGAGTGATGAACGCTCCGACCTGTACCTGAAGATCAATGCATTGATACCCGAGCTCAGCCTCCAGGAAGAAGAAGAAGGTCCGGGTGATTACACTCTCGAGGAAAAGCACAAACAGATATTTCTTACCGAGGCTGGCCATGAGCATGTCGAGGACCTGCTTACGCGCACCGGGCTCCTGAAAGAAGGCGAGAGCCTGTACGATGCGGGCAACCTCAACCTCATGCATCATCTCAATGCTGCCATGCGAGCGCACCTGCTGTTCCAGAAGGATGTGGATTACATTGTTCAGGACGGCAAGATCGTGATCGTCGATGAGTTCACCGGTCGTACCATGCCGGGGCGGCGCTGGTCTGAAGGCCTGCATCAGGCAGTCGAGGCGAAAGAGGGTGTGCCGATCCAGAATGAGAACCAGACTCTTGCGTCCATTACCTTCCAGAATTATTTCCGGACCTATGAGAAGCTCTCCGGTATGACCGGAACGGCCGATACCGAGGCGTTCGAACTGCAGCAGATCTACGGGCTGGAAGTGGTTGTCATACCGACCCACAACCCGATGATCAGGAATGACATGGGTGACCTGGTATATCTGAGCCAGGAAGAGAAGTTTGCAGCCATCATGGAGGATGTGCGGCAGTGCCAGCAGCGTGGCCAGCCGGTACTGGTCGGAACGGCATCCGTGGAAACCTCGGAGTACCTGTCAAAACTGCTGAAGAATGCCGGCATCAAGCACGCCGTTCTTAATGCCAAGCAGCATGAGAAAGAGGCGCATATCGTTGCACAGGCCGGGCGTCCGGGGCATGTCACCATTGCGACCAATATGGCCGGTCGCGGCACCGATATCGTGCTGGGCGGCAGCCTGCAGGCAGAAATCGAAGGCCTCGAAAATCCTGCCGGGGAAGTCCTGGAGAATGTCCGGGCTGACTGGAACCGGCGCCACGCAGATGTGATTGCGGCTGGCGGACTGCATATTATCGGAACTGAACGACATGAATCGCGGCGAGTCGACAATCAGTTGCGCGGACGTGCCGGTCGCCAGGGCGATCCGGGCTCAAGCCGCTTTTACCTGTCGCTCAAGGACAACCTGATGCGCATCTTCGCATCCGACCGTGTGGCAGGACTGATGCAGAAGCTGGGCATGGAAAAGGGTGAGGCCATTGAGCACCCCTGGGTTACCAAGGCCATCGAAAATGCGCAACGCAAGGTCGAGGCGCATAACTACAACATTCGCAAAACGCTGCTTGAGTTTGATGACGTTGCCAATGACCAGCGCAGGGTGGTGTACGAGCAGCGTAACGAGCTGATGGAAACGGATGATATATCCGACACTATCGAAGCCATCCGTGACGATGTGATCAATGCCCATATCAGCCACTACATTCCGCCGGGGACACTGGAAGAACAATGGAATGTGCCGGGTCTGGAAGAGTCACTTGCCATGGAATACGCCATGGAGTTGCCGATCGCCGGCTGGCTGGAAGCGGATCATGACCTGCACGAGGAGACGCTGCGGGAACGTATCCTGGAAAGCATGGTTGCCGCGTACCGGGAAAAAGAGGTGCAGGCGGGAACCGAGGTTGTCAGGCACTTTGAGAAGGCCGTCATGCTGCAGGTTCTGGACGCCGCGTGGAAGGAGCATCTCGGCGCAATGGATTACCTGCGGCAGGGCATCGGGCTGCGTGGCTACGCACAGAAGGACCCGAAACAGGAGTACAAGAAGGAAGCCTTCCAGATGTTTGAAGCCATGCTTGACCGGATCAAGCATGAAGTTGTCAGTGTGATCTGCAGGGTCCAGGTGCGCGCGGAATCGGATGTCGAGGCTGTTGAACAGCAACGCCGCAGCAGTACCCAGGTGAAATACCAGCATGCCGACGCGAATGCCATGGGCGAGGAAGTCGCGGATGCAGCAGCCGGGGATGAGTCACAGCATACGCCCTTTACGCGTCAGGGCCGCAAGGTCGGTCGCAACGAGCCCTGTCCCTGCGGTTCCGGCAAGAAATACAAGCATTGCCACGGCAAGCTGAACTGAATGCAGACCTGGCCTCGTGGTGCGTCCTGAGCGGGCGCGTGTGACCGGTAGTTTCCAATGACGTTACAAAAGCAGAACCTGCCTGAAATGTTTGCGGTGCGGGGCTTGCGTCTCGGCACGGCATCTGCAGGCATCAAGCGTCCGGGCAGGACGGATCTGGTTATTATGGCGCTTGCCGGGGGCGCCCGCTGCGCGGCGGTTTTCACCCGCAATGCATTTTGCGCCGCACCCGTTACGGTCGCGCGCGAATCTCTGTCGCGGGTGCAGCCAGCCTACTTCGTGATAAATACCGGTAATGCCAATGCCGGTACCGGGGAGCAGGGGATCCGTGATGCCAGGCAGTGCTGCGAAAGCCTCGCGCGACATGCCGGTTGTCCATCCGCTGCGGTGCTGCCATTTTCCACCGGTGTCATCGGAGAACCCCTGCCGGTGGAAAAGATTTGTGCAGCCATACCGACGGCCCTGGCAAGTCTCGATGAACATGGCTGGGCCGCGGCAGCAGACGGCATACTCACCACCGATACCGTGCCCAAGGGTGCATCAAGACAGATCAGGATCGGCGACGGAATCATCACGATAACCGGCATTGCCAAGGGTTCCGGCATGATTCGGCCGGACATGGCAACCATGCTGGCGTTCATCGCCACAGACGCGTGCATCGAGGCAGACGCGCTGCAGCAATGCCTGTCTGCCGCCGTCGATCAGTCGTTTAACCGAATCACCGTGGATGGTGATACCTCGACCAACGATGCCTGCATGCTGGTGGCAACCGCTGCCAGCCCGGCGCCCGTTCTGCAGTCCGGCGGCGCGGACTATACTGCCTTTTGCGAGGCCGTGGCCGCTGTCTGTATCGAACTGGCGCAGGCGATCGTCCGCGATGGTGAAGGCGCAACCCGTTTTGTGACGGTCGCTGTCGAGGGCGGCGCAAGTTCCGCAGAGTGCCTGCAGGTTGCGTATACCATTGCACATTCCCCGCTGGTAAAAACAGCCCTGTTTGCCGGAGATCCCAACTGGGGACGGATCCTGGCGGCCGTAGGCCGTGCCGGACTGCCTGACCTCGACCTCGAGGCAGTCGAGATATATCTTGATAATGTCTGCATTGTTCGCAGGGGTGCGCGTGCAGCCGACTATACCGAGGCAGCGGGCCGGCAAGTCATGGAAAGTGACGAGTTGACCATTCGGGTCAAACTCGGCCGCGGCACCAGTTGCGAGAGGGTATGGACCTGTGACCTGTCCTATGACTACGTCAGAATCAATGCCGAGTACCGCACCTGAGGTCGGGTATCGTCGCCCCGGACGCCGGTCGAACCGGGAACTTCAAATAGTGACAGCATGACTGTCCTGATGGCTGGCCAGTCTCCCCGGTTTCCCGCTTATGTCTGAAATGAAACGGATACATGTTGCTGCGGCAGCGGTATCTGATGCCCGCGGCAGGATCCTGATCGCGAAAAGACCTGCTCATGTGCATCAGGGCGGGCTGTGGGAGTTCCCGGGCGGCAAACTGGAGCAGGGCGAGACACCAGGTCAGGCTCTGGCGCGCGAGTTGCTGGAGGAACTTGGCATCAAGGTCGGTTCCGCTCGCCAGCTGATTCGGGTGCGGCATGATTACCCTGACAAGTCCGTCTTGCTGGATGTCTGGCGTGTCGAGGACTATGCGGGTACCCCGGCCGGGCGTGAGGGCCAGCCACTGGAATGGGTGATGCCCGGCGACCTGGACAAATTTGCCTTCCCCGCCGCAAATATTCCGATCATTCTGGCATTGCAATTACCGGACAGGTATCTGATAACCCCCGAACCTGATAGCGATATACCCGGCTATCTCGACCTGCTGGAACGTGCGATAGACCGCGGTATTTCACTGGTACAGCTCAGGGCAAAGCGGCTGGCGGAGGAAAACTACCGGCAACTGGCAGTTGCTGCAGCGGAATTGTGCCGGTCGCTGAACGTCCGGCTTTTGCTGAATTGTGCACCGCACCTTGTGCCCGGGCTGGATGCGCACGGTGTACACCTGACAGGAAGCGGCCTGATGGAACTGGAGCAGCGGCCACTGGATACCGGGTACCTGGTTGCCGCTTCCTGCCACAACCGCGAGGAAGTGATCCATGCGGGCAAGCTTGGTCTGGACTTCATTGTTGTATCGCCGGTGCGGGAGACAGCAAGTCATCCCGGTACCCCTGCGATAGGACTGGGGGGGTTACGCTCGCTGTGTGAGGTTGCCGCTATGCCGGTGTATGCGCTGGGCGGTATGCGGGAAGCTGACATCGGGTCTGTCTGGCAATGCGGGGCCCAGGGTATTGCGGCGATTCGCGGGCTGTGGGTGTGAACCGGGGCAGTCAGTTTCAGGATGCCTTGTCGTGTCCAGCCCTTGTCTTTACAACAACCGTGTCCCTGTTTTACAGGTTCTCGGCATCCTCATTGTCCCGTAACGCGGCAGGATCTTCCCCTGGTATACGGTGGCTTTCGTCAAGCCAGCTGCCCAGGTCGACCAGCTTGCAGCGCTCACTGCAGAACGGGCGCCAGTGCTGCTCTTCAGTCCATTCGACGGATTTTGCGCAGGTCGGGCATGCGACACAGGTCGGTTCGGCTTTCCTGCTATTCATCGATGGAGTAGGGGCTAGATCACGCAGCAGGCAAGGTCGAATTCAACGTCCTTATCTGTTTGCTGCGAGCGGTCGCCCGCGATTGAGAATTGCAGGAAACGTGCTGTGAACCGATGTCTGCCGCCGCTCAGTTCGGCGTAGTAGGGCAGCCCGGCAGGCAATGCAATCCTGACCAGCTGAAAGGGCAGGTTAGGGTCCAGGCTGCGTTGAAAAACCCCCCCCTGTGCCAGTGTCGGTTTCATGGGGGTGCTGTCGCGTGTCAATGACAGGATCAGCTGGATCGACTGGCCGATTTCGTCGAAGTTGCCCAGCCAGCAGGCGAGGTCGTGGGTGCGGTCCTTGGCGGGTTGTTGCAGCCAGTAGTGAAACGCCGGCAGGTCGAAATCGCAGGTGCCTCCGGGTATGGCGGTGCGCTGGCGAATACTCAGGAGAAATTCACTGCTTTTCAGCTCGCCCGCAATCTGCCCGTTTATCTGGTGCATACTGTCCATGTGCGCCGTAATCCTGTCCAGCAGGCGATGCAGGTGAGTAAGATCAATATTCGGGGTCTGCTCGTGGCGTTTCAGATTTGTGGCATGGCGTTCCAGTTC
Source organism: uncultured Gammaproteobacteria bacterium (assembly GCA_963824045.1). Classification (GTDB taxonomy): domain Bacteria; phylum Pseudomonadota; class Gammaproteobacteria; order UBA9214; family UBA9214; genus UBA9214. The sequence continues at coordinate 262,147 of CAWGNW010000010.1, forward strand.
CTTGAGTACTTCTGATTTCAGGTTGGTATTGCCGAAAATCGCCAGGATCTCGAGTATGCAGGTGAGCGTTGCGCGGCTGTCCCACTCGGTATCGCAGCTCAGGTGATGCGCAGCCTGTTTGAACAGGTATTCAAGCCGCAGGAAAGTCCTGACGCGCTCATTCAATGGCTGTTCATAGAGTATTTTTTTCGGCACGGCCAGCGGCGACTTGTCTGTGGTTGTTAACATGTAGTCATCATTGTCACCCGGCTGCTGCGGGTTCACAAATGAGCCGCCTGGTCTAGTTGTCATGTGATATATCCAGATAGTAGCTGTGCAATGCCTTGACCTTTGACTCGAGTGACGCAGTGTCGCTGCTGTTTTCAATAATATCATCAGCCGCCGCCAGGCGGGTCTTGCGGTCTGACTGTGTATCCATAATTGCGAGGATGACATTGTCTGTCAGCCTGTCTCTGGCGGCAACCCGTTTGAGCTGTTCATTTTCGCTTGTATCAACAACGAGTATCCTGTCGACCAGATCGGTTTGTCCGGTTTCCAGCAGCAGCGGAATGACGACGATGCAATAGGGTGAATCCAGGGCAGTGATCCAGGTCAGGATCCTGCTGCGGATTTGCGGGTGGAGTATGGCCTCAAGCTTATGTTTTTCTTCGTTATTAGAAAACACCCTCTGGCGGATGAAGGTACGATCGAGGTGGCCGTCAGGCGTGATACAGGTTTCTCCAAAGACGTCCCTGATTTCATCCAGGGCGGGTTGCCCGGGCTCCACCAGCTGGTGAGCCAGCTGATCCGCATCCAGGACCGGGATACCCAGCGACTCGAATACGGCGGATACGGTTGATTTGCCGCTGCCGATTCCGCCAGTCAATCCTACAACCAGAGGGCGTCTGCAGCTTCCATGACGCGTGGTTGCTTTGCTGCGGGCGTTTTTCACAAACCGTTTAATCGAGATACAGGACCATGATGTCATTGCCCCACAGGAGGGTAATCCAGCCTGCTGCAGCCAGGAAGGGGCCGAATGGCATGGGCTGGTTATGGTCACGCCCTTTCACAAGAACAAGCGTTATGCCGATAGCAGCGCCGACAACGGATGAAAACAGGATCACCAGCGGCAGAGACTGCCATCCGACCCATGCCCCGATGGCACCAAGCAGTTTGAAATCCCCGTATCCCATACCTTCCTTCCCGGTGGCAAACCTGAACAGGTGGTAAATCAGCCATAGAGACAAATATCCGGCGACGGCCCCGATAATGCTTGCATGGCTGTCTATGAAAATACCGACCAGGCTGCAAAGCAGTCCCAGCCACAGTAGTGGCAGCGTAATCGCATCCGGTAGTATCTGCCGGTCAAAGTCAATGAGGAACAGGGGTACCATCGTCCAGGTGAACACCAGCGCTGCTGGCAATTGCATGCAGTAGCCAAAATGCAGTGCGGTGGCTATGGAAACTATCGCGGTGACAGTTTCCACTGTTGGATAACGCCAGGATATTGCTGTGTCGCATTCAGCACACTTGCCACGAAGAAACAGGAAGCTGATTATCGGGATGTTTTCCATCCAGCGGATACGATGACCGCAAGCCGGGCAGCGGGATGCGGGGGTGAGCAGGTTGAAGTGCTCCGGGATGCCGGTGTCAGTGGCAGGTGTTCCAAGATATTCGTGGCATTCCCGGGAAAGGGCCTGCTCCATCATCAGCGGTAGCCGGTGAATGACAACATTCAGGAAACTGCCGACCACAAGGCCCAGCAACCCGGAGGCAAGCAGCAGGAAAGGAAACGAGGTTTCAAGCAGTTGCAGGGCTTCCATGAGCTATTTTTGATGCCGGTAGCGGGGCGGAACGAGTTTGTGATGGATAAACGGGATTTTCATTTTTCGCAGGATTATCCCGGGTGCCTGGCTGATCACTGGATCGTGGTATGGTTTCATGAGGTTTTCTGCGACCTGTCCGGGTGCTCTCTGTTCCGGACCATGACAGTCGCGTCAGCCCTTGCACGCATTCCTGCCAGCGAGGTTCAGTCCCAAGAAGCCACCGGTAACATCCCGGTGCCCGCAGCCGGTCACCGCGCCGCGGGCACCGTTGTGTCTAGATTGCTGCGCCCATCTTGAATATCGGGAGATACATCGCGACAACGAGACCGCCGATCAGGATGCCAAGTATAGACATAATCAGTGGCTCGAGCAGGCTGCTCAGCGCATCCACAGCGTCATCCACTTCCTGCTCGTAAAAGTCCGCGACCTTGCTCAGCATTGAATCCAGTGAGCCGGATTCTTCCCCGATTGCAACCATCTGCTCCACCATGTTCGGAAACAACCCCGTTTGGTTCATGGCGAATGTCAGCTGTTGACCGGTGGCAACACTGTCACGGATCATGAGAACAGCGTCGGAATAAACAACGTTGCCTGTTGCACCGGAGACCGATTCCAGGGCCTCAACCAGGGGCACACCTGCCGCGAACATGGTTGCCAGAGTACGTGCATAGCGGGCAATCGCGGCCTTGTGCATGATATTGCCGATAATAGGTAACTTGAGTATCAGTCTGTCGAGTGCACGACCGAAGCTGCGTGAGCGTTTTTTCGCCTGCATGAAACCAACGAAAGTGCCGCCGATAATGCCGAATATCAACCACCAGTATGATTGCATGAACTCCGACAGATTGACCACAACCCGGGTAAATGCAGGCAGGTCGGCACCAAAATTGCTGAACAGTTCCTCGAACTGTGGTACCACGAAAATGAGCAGGATCGAGGTTACAATGATGGCAACAATGATCACCGCTGTCGGATAGAACATCGCCTTCTTGATCTTGGACTTCAGATATTCAGTCTTTTCCTTGTAGGTGGCGATCTTGTCCAGCAGCACCTCGAGGACACCGGCATGCTCACCTGCACCCACCAGGCTGATGACAAGATTATCAAAGTACAGTGGATGCTTGGCCAGGGATTCCGACAGGCTGGTGCCCGATTCAACCTCGGCCTTGATCTTGAGGATCAGATTGCGCATACCTTCATTTTCATGGCCGCGCCCGATAATCTCGAATGCCTGCACGAGCGGTACGCCTGCTGACATCATGGTTGCCAGCTGGCGGAAGAATACAGCGATATCTTTCGGGATGATCTTCCTTTTGGCTGTTTTCTTGAAGAGGGCGCTTTGCTTCTTCACCTTAAGGGGCTTGATGCCCTGCTTGCGTAAATCGGCCTTGATCAGCGTGGGGTTGGTTCCCCGGGTCTGACCCTTGACACGAACACCGCGCTTGTCGGTGCCTGTCCAGATGAAAACTTCCGGTTGCTTGAGTGCTTTTTCCGCCATGATTTAGTCCTTGGTAACGCGATCCACTTCTTCCAGACTGATGAGTCCCGCCGCGACTTTCTTCAGCCCCGACTCCCTGAGATCCGCAACACCTTCCCTGCGGGCCTGTTCCTCGAGTTGCATGGAGTTGCCTCCTTCCATGATCAGGCGCCCCATTTCTTCTGATACCGGCATGACCTGGTAGATGCCGGTCCGGCCCTTGTAACCACCGGTGCAGTTTTCGCACCCAACGGGGCCAAAGATCTTGAGCCCCTTGACCTGGTCTTCCCTGAACCCGGCACTGAGCAGCGCTTCTTCGGGGATGTCGAGTTCCTTCTTGCACTTGTTGCAGAGACGCCTTGCCAGACGCTGGGCCATAATCAAGTGAACCGCTGAAGCAATGTTGTAGGGCGGCACACCCATGTTTGCGAGGCGGGATAGTGTTTGTGGGGCGTCGTTGGTATGCAGGGTGGACAGCACCAGGTGGCCGGTCTGCGCTGCCTTCACGGCGATTTCCGCCGTCTCCAGGTCGCGAATCTCACCAACCATGATGATGTCCGGGTCCTGGCGCAGGAATGCGCGCAGTGCGACCGAGAAATCCAGCCCAGCCTTGTTGTTTACGTTGACCTGGTTGACACCCATCATGTTGATTTCAACAGGATCCTCACAGGTGGAAATATTGCGGTCCGGGGTGTTCAGCATGCTAAGGCCGGTATAGAGCGAGACCGTCTTGCCGCTGCCGGTCGGGCCGGTGACCAGCACCATGCCATAAGGCTTGTTGATTGCCTTGATGAAGAGTTCTTTCTGGTCCTCTTCGAAGCCCAGCATGTCAATACCAATTGTTGCTGCACCCCCGTCCAGAATACGCAACACCACCTTTTCCCCGTAAAGGGTCGGCAAGGTGTTGACGCGGAAGTCAATGGAACGATTGCGCGACAGGTTCATCTTGATGCGGCCATCCTGGGGGACGCGCCGCTCCGCGATATTCATGCGGCTCATGACCTTGAGGCGGGCAATGATGCGCATGGCCAGTGATCGGGGTGGGGACGTGATTTCGTGAAGCACGCCGTCCTGCCGGAAACGGACACGAAATTCCTTTTCATAGGGTTCCAGGTGGATATCGGATGCGCCGGAGTTAATGGCATCCAGCAGTACCTTGTTGACAAAGCGAACGACGGGGGTGTCATCGATATCGGATTCGCTGACATCACCATCCTTGTTGTCGTCATCGCCGCTACCAATATCGAGATTGTCGAGGTCAGCATCCATGAGTGCGGACATGGTTGTGTCGAGCGCCTCGAGCGCCTTCTCGATCGCCTTGCGCAGCTGTACCTCTTCAACCAGGATGGCTTCTGTGTTAATGCCGGTGTGAAACTTGAATTCGTCAATGGCGCCGAGGTTGGTTGGGTCGGATACCGCGATATACAACCGATTGCCACGCTTGAAGAGTGGCAGGGCGTTATGCTGCTGGATCAGCTTTTCGCTGACCATCTTGAGGGGCGCGGTTTCCATGTCCATGGACTTCAGATCAATCAGGGGAACGCCAAACTCCTGAGAGCCGGACCATGCAATATCGCTGCTTTTGAGTATCTTGTTTTCGACCAGGTGGGTGACGAAGTGCACACGCTTTTTCAGAGCCGTTTCATGTGCCTTGATGGCTTCCGCTTCGCCGATCAGTCCGTCCATGACCAATCTGCGCGCCAGTCCGCTGAGGTGTACTGTAGGATTGGTATTGGCCATAACTTAGTTATATTTCAGTCTAGTGCTCGTTGTATCTCTGTGATTCCGGTTCGGTTTCCAGATTTTCGAAAGTTCCGGGCATGCTATCATCCCGCTGAAATTACAGTAATTACACGTTTTGTCAATCAGTTATGAGTGAAAAACCCTGAAACCGACTGGCAGTAATGACGAGTCATGGCGCATATTGTAGGACAGTCCAGCTAACTTTGTTTCGTCCCCGATCAGGTATTCTTTAACGATCTGATCTGCGTGGGATCTTTCTGATTTCCGTCAAAAATATATCGGACCGTGAATCCGGATGGAGGTTGGCCAAAAAGCGCGGGGGTTCTCGATTCCAGGCTGATGCGGACTGCTGGTGACAATGATATTTGCCGCTCGCGTCACAAGCTGCTCATGACTTCCAGATATTTTCCCGCGATCAGTGGCCAGACGTGGTTTTTGCTGACGTAATCTCTTGCTTGCTTGCCAAGGGCATCCTTTTTTTCAGGATTTTGCAGGACTTCCTGGATTTTCCGCACGTATGCGTCTGCATTGCCCGCTGCTACCAGAAATCCGTTCTGGCCGTCATGGATCGCATCTTTCAAACCCTCGATATCGGAAGCGACCACCACCAGGCCGTGCATGGCTGCTTCCAGTACGACCAGTCCGAATCCCTCCATATCCCCGGCTACTTTAATGTTGGGCTGGACAAAGATATCAACTGTGCAGAATAACAGCTCCTTGTCCCTGTCGGAGACGCCGCCAACATACAGTACGCGGTTCTGGAGGTTGTTTGCACGAATTGCGTTCAGAATAGCCGAATGTTCCCGGCCTTCACCGGCGATGATGTAGGTGATGTCTGCATCCAGCCGGTTTATGACGTTCTCTATGAACCAGACTACCCCCTTGCGTTGCACCAGTCGCCCGAGCGTAAGGATGACGGGGCCGCAAAGTTTTCTGCCGAGGAAGGCCTCCAGGTCGTGACGAGAGCAGGTCGCCGGAGTTGCCGGGGCTGCTACCCCGTTGGGTATGAAAATGAATTTTGATGCGGGCAACCCGCGTAGCATGCCCTGGTCGATGGTGGCATTGCCGACGGCGATCAGTCTGTCCAGACGCGGCAGAAAGACATGGATCCAGAGCATCTGGTAGAGCGCGCTTCTGTAGGTCAGGTCCAGGCCGTGCACGATGCAGGCCACAGGTTTTGCGGTTACCATTTTCAGCAGAAAGCCGACAACGCCGAGTACCCCGTCTCCCAGCAACACCACATCATACTTGCGGATGCCGAGCAGCGCCCTGAGCAGTGCATAGGGAAGGAATAGTGGCAGAAGCCATTTGCCCCAGGTGTTGGCAATAACGTCGGTCCGGGTGATTGCAGCGAGCGCTTTGCCGATCTCGTAGTTCTGCTTCTCGATCCCCCCGATGACCGGCGGATAAGCCCTGGATATGAACAGGATATTCATATTGCGTAATGTCGATCTGTTGCCAGCTGGCAGGCAGGCACCGGCCTGGTGGTAATGTGTGCGGGCATCAACTGCACTACTGCTTCTGCAGGATCCAGATATATCCCGGACATGCCCAGTATGCAAGCTTGAGTAAAGTGGCGGCAGCTTTGGCCTTGAAGCTGCCGGGAGAGATCATATAGTCAGTGAAGTACTTGCCCGGCTCGGTCACCAGTCTGACCGTGTAGTCCGTGCAGGAGAAGTCCCTGACCAGCGTTTTCAGGCCCCAGTAGCTGAGATGCTTTTCGTGATAATGGCGCGCCCTGCCGGCGAGGCGGATGTAGACGTGGGCCAGGGGGCGCGGCAGAACCGACAGCAATGGCAGGTTGTAATGCGGTTCGTTCCACATCAGGCGATTCCCGGCAGAGAAATAGCAGATTCCCTGCTGCTTCATTACCCGCCGGATCTCGCGGAACATTTTATACGGGTCAGGTACATGCTCGTAAACATGGGAGCACACCACGACGTCGAAGCTGTCATCCGCAAACGGCAGATTGAGTGCATCGGCCAGTCTGAATTCGAGGTTGTCCCGCTGAAACGTCGCCTGCGCGTGGCTGATTGCCGGCTCGTCGATGTCGATACCGACAACCCTATGGAAGTGGTCGGCCAGGTAGTTGTCGATGATGCCGGCGGAACCGCCGACATTCAGCAGGTCATAGCGGTCCAGGGGTTCAGGCAGGTAGTCTGCCAGTACCGCCGCCATGGTGCGAGCCTTGCGCTCCCGGTTCTCGACGTCGTAGACATAGGGGCTGTTAATCGAGAAATCATATTGATAACCTCTGCCCACGGTGGCTGCCTCCTGAAGTGTAATAGCTGCACCCGGGAGCGGTACCGGCCGGGTCCTGCGTGGTGCCCAGCGGGTTCTGGCTGGATAACCAATGCATATTATGTTGCTGCAGGTTTCAGGGCAATCTTTGCCGCCGGCAGCTGTGTTGTGCGTTATGCTTTGCCTTCCTTGCATGGTGAAATGTAGCGGGTGTGTGTCATTTTAATCGAGCCGGTTCAAAACCATTGAAACTATTGTTCCTCAGCAAGCGCTGTCCTATGGGGCGGGATCTTGTCACGCGTCCGTACGGTCGTTTCTACTACCTGCCACGCCAGCTCGCCGGGCGCGGTCACGACGTCACTCTCCTGCTGCTGGATTATCGCAGGCAAGCATCGGTTGAGATGCAGCGCGACGGTATCCGCTGGATCTCCGAGCCGCTGAGTCCGGGTAACCCGGTCCGCTATTTGTCCCGGCTGCGAAGGATGCTCGATGCAGAACGACCTGACTGGGTGATCGGTCTGTCTGACACCTATTTCGGCATCCTCGCGCAGTACTACGGACATAAGTTCGGCATACGCTCGTGCATCGATGCCTACGACAATTATGAAAGCTATATCCCCTGGCTGACGCCGCTGCACAGCCTCTGGCGCCGCGCACTGTCGCGCGCAGACCTGGTCACTGCGGCCGGACCGGATCTGCTGCAGTACCTGTCGCGGCAGCGCCATGGCCGTCCCGCGATGGTGGTGCCTATGGCGGCGGACCCGATCGGATTCAGACCCATGAACCAGGCGGAGTGCAGGGCCCGTATGGGATTGCCCGTTGACGGGCGCCTGATCGGCTACTGCGGATCACTGCACAGAAGCCGTGGCGTCGAGTTGCTGTTCGAGGCCTATACATTGCTCCGGGAAAGCAGTCCGGATGTTGGCCTGGTGCTGTCCGGCAGGCGCTGGCGTAACGTGGCGGTGCCGGAATCGGCACGTTCACTCGGCTATATCAAGGACGACAGGATGCCACTGCTGCTGAACTGCATGGATACACTGGCAGTCATCAACCGGGACAGCGCCTTCGGGCGTTACAGCCACCCGGTAAAACTGTATGAGGCGATGGGCTGCCAGGTGCCGGTGGTAGTGACGGCGACAGCGGCTACCGAGTGGATCCTGCATGACTATCCTGAACTGCTGGTCCCGCCGGCAGATCCCGGCGCACTGGCCATTTCCCTTGCTGCGGCACTGAAGCGGGGGCGGATAGCCTACCGCGACGTGCCTGACTGGCAGTCTTCCTGTGACTTGTTTGAACGTGCGTTGCTGGAGCAGGTGCAGCCATAATGCCGTACCGGGTAACTGGCACCCGCTTCAGCAGGCGGTGTTGTTGCGTTCTGCCTCCACCATGAGCTGCACCACGTCGGGCATGAAGTACCTGGGTTTCCAGCCAAGCAGTCTCTCCGCCTTGGCAGGATTCCCCCGGTTGGCGGCAATTTCCGCCGGGCGTATCAGTTGCGGGTCGATGACCACGTGCGCCTGCCAGTCCAGCCCGGCAGCCTCGAAGGTGCTCGCAACGAAGTCACGCAGGCTGTTGGCCACACCCGTGGCGATGACAAAATCATCCGCCCGGTCCTGCTGCAGCATCAACCACATTGCCTCGACATATTCAGGGGCCCAGCCCCAGTCACGCTTGATGTCGATATTGCCGAGATGCAGTTTTTCAGTGCTGCCGGCCGCAATGCGGCAGGCGGCGGAGACAATCTTTTTCGTTACAAAACGCGCTGGCCGCAGACAGGACTCGTGGTTGAAAAGAATTCCGGTGCAGGCGAACAGCCCGTATGCCTCACGGTAGTTGGTCACCTGCCAGAATGCGGCGGACTTGGCGACTGCATACGGGCTGCGCGGCGCAAACGGGGTTTCCTCGTTGGCGGCTGCGCCGTTGGTGTCCCCGAAGCACTCACTGGAGCCGGCGTTGTAGAGCTTGATCGGCTGACCCGAGAAGCGGATAGCCTCCAGCAGATTCAGGGTGCCGATGCTGACACTTTCCATGGTCTCGACGGGCTGTTCGAAGGACAGCCCAACCGAGCTCTGGCCGGCGAGGTTGTATACCTCGTCCGGCTGAATTTTCATCAGTGCCTGCAGGACACTGCGGAAGTCGTTCAGCGTGACCGAAATCAGGCTAACGCGGTCGAACAGCCCCAGGCGTGTCAGCCTGCTGAACGAATTGACCTGCGCGTCGCGGGATGCCCCGTAGACGTTGTAGCCCTTTTCCAGCAGCAGTTTGGCGAGGAACGCGCCATCCTGTCCGGATACGCCGCAAATGAGAGCTTTCTTCATGATGTCGGTGCTTGGTGTCGGGTCGGTTGGAGTGTCTGCAATGTCCCTGATTGTAACGGTCCCTCAGGATAGTGCCGAATATACTGCATGTGTGCCACTGGCGCATTTTTCCCAGGTGAAGCAGGTGACATGTTGCCGGCCGCTTGCGCGCAGGTCTGCTGCGCGCTGCTGCGAGCAGACAACGTTCTCCAGCGCCTGTGCGATTGCTGCAGTGTCACAGGGGTCAAAAAACTCGCCGGCATTGCCGACCACCTCGGGTATTGAACCACCGGTGCTGCATACGACAGGACACCCGAGTGCCATTGCCTCAAGCGGCGGAATGCCGAAGCCCTCGTACAACGAGGGGTAGACAAATGCCGCTGCATGGCGGTAGAGCTGCATCAGCACGCTGTCACTGCCGCCGGTCCAGACCAGCCGGTCATCCGCCAGGCCCAGTCTCTCCCGCTGCCGCTCCTCCGCATGGCTGAATTTGCCGCCACCGAAGCACACCAGCCGGAATTGTCCGTGCAGTACCGGATTGCCGGCATAGGCCTCCAGCAGCCGCTGGAAATTCTTGTAGCCGCTGCGTATGCCGACGTGCAGTAAATACGGACCGTCAACCAGCGGTTCAGTGCCGCCGCCCTGTGTCTGCGGTGAGTCGAAGCCGAGGTGTACCACCGAGACCTTGTCGGGCCTGACATTGTCGATTTCCAGCAGGTCGCGGCGCGTGGTCTCGGATATACAGAGCACGTGATCTGCCCGAGCCACCGCCAGCCGCTTGTTTGCGGCGGTCTTGTCCCATGCCGGGAAATAATCCGGGAACCGCTCGTGAATCATGTCATACACCGTAACGACCCGTGCGGTGCTGCCGCGCAGCGGCATTGGCCGGGATGCATAATAGGTTTCATGCAGGATGTCTGGCCGGTAGCTGGCTGCCTGGAGGCGCATTACGGCCCGGTTGTAGATATTGAACAGTTTGCCTGCCGCCTTTGGCACCCTGGTAAGCTGCCGTCCGGACACGATACCGGGCTTAAGTTCCTTCAGGTAGTGGTTTATATGGAGTGGCGCGAGAATTTTTACATCCGTGTCCCCGCGCCTGGAAAGCAGTCTGGCCAGTTCCACAAAATATCGGGATACCCCGCCATAGAACTGGCGCGAAAATGCATGGTAGTCATATAGTACACGCATGATTTTGAATCTTGTGGGTGATTGCCCGTAACTATCCTGTATCTGGAATATCTGGTGAACGATCAGGTTTATACACAGAGACTGATATCAAGTGTTCGTTATTTCCAAAGGATAATTCACTACTGGATAATGTTCGATTTTATGCAGGCTCCGTTCGGCTGGCGGGAATCGTATCGCGGGCGGTAACAACTGTGTATATATATTCTCAGTGTCAAGTGGCATGAACAGGAATGGGATCACGTGGAAGATATCCTGTATTTCCAGCTCAATTTTGTCATACCGATATAACTGTGAATCCTCATGATGCCTGCTGTATTCTCGACAGGAATAACGATGCCTGGTAGATGTTGGTTACCGATTCGTCACACCTGATAGTATTGCCCCTGCTGAAGAGATATTTCTCTTCTGTAGTTTGACTTGTGTAGCCGGGGTGTACCTTATTGCCTGCTGCTTTGATACCTGAAATCACGTGTTGTGCCAATAATGCAAGTAGTCTTGATGTTGCGCGATTCTGCGCTGCTATATTAAATATTTCACGAATCTCCGAGAGTCTGGTTTTTGCGCCTCTTATTGATTTTAATTCAAATATTGCCCTCGCAAGATGATTGGGAATATTGACATCACACAGTAAATCCGTCCTGTTATTCAGTTCACAAACCTCGTATATACAGTCCAGCAATGCAAGCTGGACTGTTCGTGAATTGAATCTGGGTTTGTACATTTCCTGCATTTCGGTAATAAAGTTATTACCGGTAACGCCTGATTGTTTCACTGATACGCCATTGGCCATGGAGCCTTGCCCGGAGATTGTCAGGCATTCACCAACAGACAGGAAACTTTTGCAGCTTGAGCTGATTGCAACTGCAGAGTAGACATCGGGCGAGGACCGGTTGAAATATTTATTGTCTTTCATCGCTTTCAGGACAATGTTTGTCGGGATGAAATTGTGGTAAGCCATCGGGCCGTCAACGTACCTCAAAGACCCTGCGCATAAGCCCTTGAATGCATCGACACAGTTTATTATGGATGCAGAGTGATCCAGGTCATGAAAAAATTGTATTGTGTTCCTGTCCTTATCGCCTGGAAAGTCGGGCCATCTGTAATTGCATAAGGTATGGTGAACAATATTCAGTCCGTATTCCTCATACAGTTCCCGGACACGGTGGATGCTACCAGGCATAAGCCCGTCATCATCACCGATGATTGTGAATGCATCGCCATCAATGTGGGGAATTATGAAATCCCAGTGCATTGACATGGGGAGGTGCCTGTCGGGTGATATGTATCTTATTCTGCTGTCATTGCAGCCGTTGACAAGTTCCCTGGCGGCGTGACTGACGGAATTGTCAGACACTAATATTTCCATATTTTCATCATCCTGCGAGATGCATGTTTCCAGGCATGAGGCCAGGTATTTTTCTCGCCCGGCAATGGTGGGAATTGCTACAGTAATTTTCATGGTAGGCAGTGCGCTATCTAACCAGTCTTATGACGTCCCTGCGAATGGACCCGGAGCAACTGATCGTGGCTGCAGTGGCAAGTATCAGAACCACCAGCAGGCTTGCAATCGCCTGATAGCCTTCCAGATTCCCTGATATAACGACCCGCCCGGCACCGGTAACAATCAGGACGGTAATTAATGGGATTCCCAGGTCATTTATATACCATTTCCATTTCTCGGTTTTAAGCAGGCGGCTGTGCATGAACTGCACGCTGATCAGGAGGTAGCCGCCATTTAACAGAACCCATACGCCAGCTGCGCCGACAGGGCCCCACACGGAGGTCGCATAAATAATGGTCGGTGCCAATACAATGACTGCAGCCAGGTTCGAATAAAATGCGAGTCTTGTCCAGCCGTGCGCAAGTTGCAGGGCGTAAGGCATATGCATCAGTCCATTGAGCGTGTTCCCAATCACGAGGACGCTGACAACAATATATGTATGCGCGACAATCTCCGGGTTGCCGGTCCACAATTGAAGAATCTCCCTGGAGAAGAATACAAGCGTGAAAGCCAGAGGGAGGAGGACTGCAGCCATCAATTGGCTGCCCTGGTGGTAAGTCCTCTTCGTTTCAGCCTGCGAATCCACTGAAGCAAGCTCAGTCAGACGCGGGTAATAAGCGGTGAAAACAGGACCTATCAGTCTGTAGAGTACACCGGCCACGGTTGCTGCGAATACGTAATAACCAAATTGTGACAGGGTAAGTAACTTGCTGAGAATGACCTTGTCAAGCTGAGTAAGTATTGTCGCCAATACGGAAATCCCACCTACCCCGGCAGCAAAACGCCAGATTCGTTTCAGTGCATCTCTCTGGAATGAGCCGTGCACTCCAGAAGCAAAATGCCGCCAGAATACGGTTCTGAATGCGATTACCTGCAATAACGCAACCAGTGCCTGCCAGGAGAGAAAGGCCCGCAATGTGGGTTCAACCAGCAATAAAACACTCAGTGCACCAACGCCCTGCAGTGTTGCAAAGAAGGCAAATAGGGCATTAACGGATATCTGGCGCTGGAGGCCATTCAAGCCACCCATATAGAGTGCGACTGGCCAGCGCAGACCGATAACAACGGCAATAACATACAGCGCCTCGATCAGGACATCTTTGGACAATTGCTCCGGGTTCAGCCAGTCAAGGGCTATGAACCTTGATAACAGGACGATGGCTGCTGCAAGTACCAGTGCGATTCCCCAATAAATAATCTCCAGGGTTCGTGCAGTATCGGCCATAAGCGCCGTGTTATTTCTGTCTACTGACAGCCGTGCCATCTCCCTGTTCAGGGTCTGGGACAGACCGAGATCGAGTACAGCAAACATTGCCTGTAGCGATATAAAGACACCCACAATGCCATAGGCCTCTGCGCCCATCAGCCGGATATAAAAAGGGATAAAAGCCAGGCCCATCAGCGCGACCCAGCCGCTGCCGAGGTAGTTGGCGATTATGTTGCGTTTCACGCTGCGCATTACATCTGCTGTCGCTGCTGTTACCGTCAAGTTCGCCTTAGATAGCCGTCAGGTGCAACCGTGATAAGCAGTTTGTTGGTGATGTACTCTTCTATCGCGAAGGTCAGTGGAGTTCCGTCTGACGCCGTACGACCATCAACCTGCAGGCGCCGCAAGTATTCACGGACTGCTGTCTTCGGATTATTTCCCTTTCCCCAGGGACGGTCCGGGAAATTGTTTTCCGGCATGTCCTCCACAATTGTGTCAAATACAATGCAGTAACTGTTCCTGCTGGTGAGCGGGGCGTAGGCCTCAAGTTCTGCCAGCACATGATCGTGTGTATGGTTTGAGTCCAGCATGACCAGAATGCATTCGTGGTCGTCCGCGTATTTTAGTACCTGTGCCACGATATCCGGGTCGATTGAGGAGCCCTGGATCATGTCGATGTGATGCGACATCGGGTGTGATTCAATCGCACTGCGGTTGTGGGCGCGAATATCGATATCGATGCCGAGAACCTTGCGGTGTGTAGCCTTGGGAATGAGGGGTATCCCGGCTTCAACCGCGTCGCAGTAATCAAGCATCGCCAGCATCGAAGCGCTCATGATGAGTGATCCACCATGTGCAATGCCTGTTTCGATGATCAGGTCAGGCTTTACCTTCCAGACCAGTTCCTGGACTGCGACAATGTCCTGGGGATACTGAATGATCGGGCGTGACAGCCATGTATAGTGGTATGAATATTCATAGCTGTTTGCCAGTTCAAACCACTGCCTGGTTAGCTTGAGAAAAGGGAGGTCAGCCGCACCCCTGGCAATCAATTCCTGATTTCTTTTATGAAATTCCTCAGTTTGATTCATCTGTTGCCTCTTTGATTGAAATGCGCACTTCATACTTTTTTTCGCCGTCGTAAAAATAGCATGAGGGCTTTCCGGTGAAGGTCCTTGCTCTTAGCAGATTCAGCAGATCCGCTGCCTTGTATGTTCTGTCGAGATATATACGGCTGGCCGGATCAAGCTCTTTAAAGTAATGTATTTGACCATGCTCCGGGTTTTGCGGGGTTCTTGTATATTTGCCCTCGATAATGTCCGGATACCGGGCCTTGAAGAGTGAAATGATTTCCCCCTTCGCCTTCAGGTAAAGGGTTTCTCCGGTGTCTTCCCAGTGTTTCTCTATACGGGACTGGAACAGGATGTCCCCGGAATCTATACCCTCATCAATAAAGTGCAGGGTTACGCCGAAGGGCGTATTTTCAACGATCGTCCAGAAGTTGTAATTTTTACCCCTGTTGTAGGGCAGCAGGCTCGGGTGGAAGTTGATGACCCCGGTTCCGGGTGCGTTAATGATGTAATCGGGTATGATCCTTGGCCACCATGCAAGGAAGATGAATTCTGTTTCGCCAAAGAGCGTTGTGGCGTTCTCTTTGTTGATAGCGTCTCCGGAAAGTGTCTCGCATCCATATGATCTCGCAAGTTCCGCTATTTCATTGTTACCTGTTGTAACCACGCACCTGATGTGTGCCGGGTAATTTTCAAGAATGTAATGCGCAGCACTGTAGCCGACATCCTGGTCGGCAAACAGGGCAATGATATTGCTGCGTTTGTCTTCCATCCTGCTCACAGAATCATGTGCCGAATCAGGACTTGAAATTCAGCCGGCATGCCTTATCCCGGTAGATAATCGCGCACATGACTTATTACCCTGTCCATATCCTGTTCGGTGATGTCATGGTAAGAGGGCAGATTGATGGCGCGTTTATACAAATCATGGCTCACTGTATTCTCTGGCCTTGATTCAAACATGGGCAGCATGCTAAGTGGCCAGAAAAAAACACGTCCATCAATGTCATTCGTCCTGAATGTTGCAATTAAAGCATCGCGGTCGAAAGGCACGTCTTCGTCTACCAGGATCGTTGGCATCCAGAAGCCGTTTCTTGTGTTTACCGGCTCCGGGTTCATTTTCAGCGGCAGCATGTGCATGTGTTCGGCGTAATAACTGAAAATTCGCCGCTTTGCGGTAAGGAGATCATCGATCCGTTCCATCTGCGCGCAACCAATCGCCGCCTGTAAATTGGACATCTTGTACTTGAATCCCGTCATGTCAGGCCAGAACTGTTTCGTCTGCCCGCGTGCGCGGCCGTGGTTGCTGAGTGTGAGCACCTTTTCATACAAGGCGTCGTCACTGGTAACAAACATTCCTCCTTCACCGGTCGTCACCGTCTTGGTTCCATGAAATGAAAATGTGCCAAAGGCACCCATCGAACCGGCGCTCTTGCCATGCCAGGCGGAGCCAATCGCCTCTGCCGCATCTTCGATGACGGGTATGCCATGCTGCCTGCCAATGGCCTGTAACGCATCCATGTCGCACATGTTGCCGTAGAGATGGACGGCAACAATAGCCCTGGTCCGGGGTGTAATGGCAGCTTCTGCCTTGCCCGGGTCTATACACCAGGTATCGGGCAATACATCGACGCATACGGGTTTTGCCCCCAGATAGGTTATCGGTGCTGCAGAGGCGACCCAGTTAATGTCGCCCAGAATCACTTCATCACCCGGTTTCAGATCAAGGGCGGCCAGGCCCATGTGCATGGCGCCGGTACAGCTCGAGGTGGCAATCGCGTGCCTTGTGCCCAGATGTTTGCCAAACAGGAGTTCGAAGCGTGATATATATTCATAGCAATGCTCGCCCCAGCCATTTACGGCGGCATCAGCTGCGTAACGAATTTCAAGCTCGGTGATTGATGGCCTGGTGTAATAAATTCTCGACACGTATGTACTCTCAATGCGGTAGTTGAGTCGCGTTTTGTGTTTTAGTCACCGTAATCCGGGTAGTCCCGATCACGATCGGACATGATGCTGACATCCCCGGGCCAGCTTATGGAAAATGCCGGATCATTCCATCGCACCCCGGCAACACTCTCGGGATGGAAGATTTCCGACATCTGGTAGAGCACCTCGCAATTATCAGCTTGCGTGAAAAAACCATGCGCAAAACCTTCCGGGATATATACCGATTTGCGGTTCAGGGCACTCAGTTCGACGCTTGTCCATTGCCTGTATGTGGCTGAATCCGGCCGCAGATCAATAATCACGTCGAATATGCTGCCCATTGTGCAGCGCACCAGCTTGGCTTCCTGGTGTGGTTCTGTCTGGTAGTGCATCCCGCGCAGGGTGTTTTTGAGCAAATTGAAGGAGATGCTGCATTGCTCAAGATCCGGCTTGAGCCCATGGGCAGTGAATTCCCTGCGGCAGAAGGTGCGTGCGAAGAACCCGCGTTCATCAGTTACGGGCTCCGGTTCTATGATGAAGGCACCCTCCAGCGGCAAGGGAATAAATTTCATTCAAGCACCTCGACGCGTGGAACGGGTATCACGAACTTTCCGCCCCAGCCGCGAATGTGTCCCATCTGGTCCGAGATTTCTTCCCTGAGATTCCATGGCAGGATGAGTACATAATCCGGTCTTGTCTCATCAATCTTTCCGGGTGCGTATACGGGAATATGTGTGCCGGGGAGAAAACGCCCCTGTTTGTGCGGACTTCGATCCACGGTGTAATCCAGAAAATCCTGTCGTATACCGCAATAGTTGAGCAGCGTGTTTCCCTTCGCAGGCGCTCCGTAGCCGACGATTTGCTTGCCCTGACGCTTTGCGGCAATGAGGAACTCGAGCAGTGCACGCTTGGTTTCACGGACCTGTTCCGCGAAGCTGGAGTATGCAGCTGGTGTTGTCAGGCCAGCTGACGTCTCACGCTGCCTGAGTTCTGTTACCCGGTTTTCAACAGTACCCGTCATGTTCTCCGCATGACGTCCGTAGATGCGCAGTGATCCACCATGTGTCGGCAGTTCCTCGACGTCGAACAGGCTCAGTCCATGGTTGTCGAATACCTTCTCAACGGTAGTAAAGGAGAAGTACGAGAAATGCTCATGGTAGATGGTGTCAAACTGGCTTTCCTGCATCAGCCGCAGCAGGTGGGGAAACTCCATGGTAATCACGCCGCCTGGCTTGAGTATGATTTTCATGCCGGCGACGAAGTCGTTCAGATCAGGGACATGGGCAAGCACGTTATTGCCCAGAAGCAGGTCGGCGTGCAGGCCTTCTGCCGCCAGTTGTGTGGCGGCCGCAACGCCAAAAAAAGTGACCCGTGTGGGAATGCCCTTTTTCACTGCTGCGGCGGCAACATTTTCTGCGGGCTCAACGCCCAGGACCGGTATGCCCCTGTTATTGAAAAATTGCAGCAGGTACCCGTCATTGCTGGCGATTTCTATTACCCGGCTTGATGCGCCAAGGCCGATGCGTTCCACCATAGTGTCTGCATAGCGGCTGGCGTGGGTCAGCCAGCTGTCTGAATAGGACGAGAAGTAGGCATAGTCACTGAATATGTGCCGGGGGGTTTCGAATTCGGGCAACTGGACAAGAAAACATTTACCGCATACATATGCGTGCAGCGGGTAAAATGGTTCCGGTTGCTGCATTGATTCCGCTTCGATAAAGGCATTTGACAGCGGAGACATGCCGAGGTCGCAAAAAGACTGGTGTAATTCAGTACCACAAAATCGACAGCAATGCGTCACGCGCGAGCCTTCCTCAGTTCACTGTAATTTTCGATCTGTTCCTCGGTAAACTGCCGCACATCCGAACCGCGGGCGTATGTCTTGTACCAGTCGATTGTCCACGATAATGCCTGTCCGAGCGGGAGGAGGGGAGTCCACCCCAGGCGTTCGTGCGCTTTTGAACAGTCGAGTTTCAGGTGGTGTGCCTCATGCGGATGGGATGCGCCGTCATTTTCCCACTGTACGTCCTCCCACAGCGAAGCCAGTTCCGACGCGATCCAGTCTACGGGTTTTGCGTCCTCGTCGGATGGTCCGAAGTTCCACCCTTCTGCGAATGTCTGTCCTTCGAGACAGAGGCGTTCGGCCAGAATCAGGTAACCCGAAAGGGGCTCCAGCACATGCTGCCAGGGCCGGACGGCGCCCGGGTTGCGCAGCTTCGATGTCCGCCCTTCCAGTGCTGCGTGCATCATGTCAGGCAACAACCGGTCCGCCGCCCAGTCACCACCACCTATCACATTGCCCGCGCGTGCGCTCGCCACTGCGGTTTCTGTGTTGCCAAAATAGGAATTACGGTATGCAGCTGTAGCCAGTTCTGCACAGCCTTTGCTGCTTGAATAGGGGTCAAATCCTCCCATGGGCTCGATTTCGCGGTAACCCCAGAGCCACTCACGATTTTCGTAGCACTTGTCGCTGGTGATAATCAGCACTGCGTGCACGCTTCCGGCATGTCGAACTGCTTCAAGCAGGTGCACCGTCCCCATAACATTGGTTGCATAGCTTTCAACCGGCTCCTGATAGGACCTGCGCACAAGGGATTGCGCTGCCATGTGAATCACAATCTCCGGTTTTGACCTGCCCACTGCATTTTGCAACTTTTCCGCATCGCACACATTACCGCGTACGTCCTGCAGGCTGTTACTCACGTTTGCAAGACTGAACAGACTGGGTTCTGTCGGTGGTTCCAGGGCGTAACCAGTGACATCTGCGCCCAGTCTTTTTAACCAGAGTGCGAGCCAGCTGCCCTTGAAGCCGGTATGACCCGTCAGGAAGACACGTTTGCCACGCCAGAATTCCTCCGAAATCATTCCCACACCTTCCATGGCGCGTTGCCGGAATCCCATAACTTTTCAAGGTGGATCTTGTCACGCAGCGTATCCATGGGCTGCCAGAAACCCTGATGATTGAATGCGGACAACAGCCCTTCTTGCGCCAGCCGCTCTATCGGCCCACGCTCCCAGATTGTCTGGTCTCCCTCGATATAATCGATTACCTCCGGGGAGAGGACAAAAAACCCCCCGTTAACCCACGCGCCATCTCCTTGAGGCTTCTCCTTGAAACCGACGATTTTGCTGTGTTTTACGTCCAGCGAACCAAATCGTCCTGGTGGCTGTACCGCTGTCATGGTTGCCAGGCTATCGTTCGAATGATGAAATTCAAGAAGCTTTCCAATATCGACATCGCTTAATCCGTCGCCATAGGTGAAACAGAAATCCTCCGCGCCGATATAGCCGGAGACACGCTTCAGGCGTCCACCGGTCATTGTGTCATTACCCGTATCCACAAGTGTTACCGTCCATGGCTCTGCACTGTTCTGGTGTACCTCCATCCTGTTGTTACTCATGTTGAATGTCACGTCCGACATGTGCAGGAAATAATTGGCAAAATATTCCTTGATTATATAGCCCTTATAACCAAGGCAAATTATGAATTCATTGATGCCATGAAAGGAGTAGATTTTCATTATGTGCCATAGCACCGGTTTGCCGCCGATCTCTATCATGGGCTTCGGACGCGTGGATGTTTCCTCGGCAAGTCGTGTTCCCAACCCGCCTGCCAGAATGACTGCTTTCATAGGCTGTACATTTCAGAATATTTCAGTTGTTCGCCGGCAAGCATGTGCCTGGACGCCCGCGCATTATCCACCTGAAACAGAAAAATCACCAGAGTATGGATTTCCCGATGCAGGTACTTGTTGCGGGCGATGCCCGGTGTAATTCAGATTAATCAGGAGCAGTACTCCGGTTGCTTTCCGGCGCCGTGTTGCTGACAGGCGTTCCTGTCCGTGCATGGCCTGCCAGGCCCCCGGGAATAATGCTGTTGTATCCGCTCCCTTTGCGAGATCCTGATTTGAAAAGAGCGACGATGGCATGCAGGTGTAGTTTATGACAGGTGGTTTCACTGGCATCCGGTTATCTGATCGTACGGCGTTTTGATTCTTCAATATCCTTGTAATGCAATGCTGATATCTGTTCTGACACGATTCCGATCAGGAACGTAAACAGGGATGCCATAAGCATAAGCACGGTCATGTTTGTCAGGCGTCCCCAGCTGAAATATGTATAGCCGTAGTATGCCACTCCGGTTATAAAGAGCAGTCCGCTGATGGGCAGAAAGAAACGCATTGGAGAAAACAGGGCGCCGATCTTGAGGATAATGATCAGAAACCTGAAACCATCATGGAACAGCCGTATATGGCTTTTTCTGCTGCCGGATCGCTGCAGTGCCCGTATCGGGACATAGGCGATGGGCAGGCCGGACCTGAAGAAGGCCATGGTGCTGGTTGTCGGATAGGAGAACTTGTTGGGCAGAAGGTACAGGAATTTTCTGAAGTGACGCGCGCGGGCTGCGCGGAAACCGGAGGTCAGGTCCGCCACGGGGTATCCCGTCATCCAGGAAGCAAGCGTGTTGTACAGGGTGTTGCCGATACGCCGGGTGAGAGATGCATGTGTATCCAGCTGGCGCGCGCCGACTGCCATGTCGTATCCTTCGTTGATCTTTTCCACAAGACGATGGATGTCCCCGGGAACGTGCTGGCCGTCGGCGTCCATGAATACCAGGATGTTGCCTGCGGCGTTCCGCGCGCCGGTTTTGACCGCGGCTCCGTTACCCATGGAATAGACGTGGCTGATAACCCTTACCCGGTGCCTGGCGCAGACCTCCGCGGTATCATCGGTCGAACCGTCATTGACGACGATGATCTCCGCCTCGGGGAAGTCCTGGCACAATTCCGGCAAGAGTCTGCTTAATCCTTCAGCTTCGTTTTTTGCGGGCAGGATGATGCTGATGTCACTTTTCATGGGTCAACTGTTTCCTGTTTCACCGGGGTGTTCCAGATTCCTGTACTGTTCCCGAACCGAATCGATATCCTGCTTCAGGATGCGATAGTCACTGCTGCTGTTTTGATGCGTATCCGCCAGTCTGTACTGCTCCAGTCTGCGCTCCGCATCATCGAAGCGTTGCATGACCGTCAGCAGGTTGATCAGGTTTTTCCAGCGCTGGTTTTCCTGCGGGTCGAGTTCGAGTGCGCGCTCGAACAGGGCCAGTCCGCCGTTGAAGTCCCCGCGCTTGTTGATGCGGTAGAAACCGTAGATGGTCAGGACCTCGGGTTGTTCCGTACGCAAGGCTGTCTGGAAAATGGTGTCCATGGTCGCCTCCGGGATGTCGCAGGTGCCGCCGGCGCATTCTGCCAGTACCGTCAGGCTGCTGATGTCAGAAGTCGAGAGCGGGAAATTCGCCAGCTTGTAAATGACACTCTCGTACCTGTCCGGAGCAACAGGTCTGCCGGTCAGGTAGCTGAACTTGATAAGCGTAATGTCGGACATGATCCCGGTCTTGTCGAGGGATCTCGCGCGTTCCAGCAGTTCAAATGCCCTGGTTTCGCTTTCGGATTGTCCCTGCAAGGCCAGTCGTGCATGGATGCGTCCGGCGGCAAAGACTGAACGAAACGAATCCGGATGATGCAGGGCTTCGTAGACTGCCTGGTTGATATTATCGGACCATTGTTCGCTGCGCAGCCAGGTCGTGTAGGAAAACATGATGAGAAACAGGGCGGGCAGGGCGGTATTCAGCAACGGTCCCGCGCGGCGCAATGGCGCCTGGGCGATGGCGCTGCCCAGTGCCAGCAGGATGCCATAGTCGGCCAGGTAGTTGCGATGCTCATGTGCCAATTCCAGCGGGATGACAGTTGATTCCAGCACATGCCCGGCAAAAAACCAGAGAATCCCGAGGCTGACAAGCGGACGCCTACCCAGCAGCGCGAGGGCGCTCAGCAGCATCCCCGCAAGCACCATCAGAGAATAGAGTGTGGTCGGCGGATCCAGCAACCCGTGTGATACCGGGATATCGTCGTGATACAGTCCGAGTTCCTGGATCGATGGCATCAGGATCATCTTCAGGTAAAACAGCAGCACCCGCCCCTGGGACAGCAGGCGCTCTTGCAGGTTGAAGTCGCGGCCTTCGTAGTTCAGGTAAACATCCGCGTGGGCGGCGAGGTAGATTGTGGCGACTACCGCGGGTATTGCCACTAGCAACAGAAAAAACCCGCTGATGGTGGCGTCGAAGCGTCCGTTGCCGGCACGAAAGCGGAACAGGGCTATTTCCAGCACCAGCATATAGAGCGGCAGGAGTATCCCGTTTTCCTTGCTGAGGACTGCCAGGCTGCCGCACACCAGCAGCCCCGCCAGAATCATCGACAGCCCGTGTTTCCCGGCCAGCATGCGGCGCCTGCCGGTGACGTAGACAAGCAGGCCGCAGACAGTAAAAAGTGCTGCGAGGCTTGCCATGCGCTGCACGATATACAGTACCGTGGTGAGATTCAGTGGATGAACCAGCCAGAGCCCTGCGACAACGAGCGGCAGCCAGGTCACGATCCGGTCGGACAGCGCCGGGTCGCGATACTGCCGGTAGCTCTGCAACAGCATCCGTCCCAGCAACAACAGGGCGGCACCGGTGAGCAGGTGAATGCCGAGATTGACGACCTTGTGGGAAAAGGGGGCGATTCCGAAAAAATAGCGGTTCAGCGCAAAGCTTGCCATGCTGACCGGTCGCCGCAGTGCGCCGGAGCCGGATGAAAACGCGGCATTCTGCAGTGTTTCCAGATCGAGCGTTCCAAGATCAAGCTGCCGGTTCTCCAGCAGGTTGGCGCGGTCGTCGAACATGTAGTCGCCGGACAGGCCGGGGTAGTACACGATCACGGTCAGCAGGCTGATCAGAACAAATGCCCAGATATCCCTGTAGTGTGACAGCGAGTACTTCATCCTGGTATGCGATGTCTGTTCAAGTCGGGCTTCATGATCATGCGGGGCGCGGGAACGGCGATCGGCTCGCGCCAGCGCACTCTTTTACCATACTTCGGTGGCAGCGTGGTGGGTATACGAAAAAAAACGCCCCGTTGCCGGGGCGTTTCTCCTGCTTCAGGCGGTGTGCTGCTTAGTTGCGGCAGTTGGCCGGCAGGAAGCGGGCGTCGATATGGGTACCACCGGCCGGGCTGATGCAGAGTCCATGCCATGGCGCCAGGCTGGGAAGTATCCGGCTGCAGTTCCACAGTATCGCCACTGTCGACCTTGCCGGTGGAGATCATCTTGTATTCGATCACGATCTGACCATTGGTACCGTTGCCGGCAGCATCGATCGAAGAGACGTAGGTGGCCGAAATACTGGCCGCGGCCGGCAGGCCGTAGCTGGCATTGCTGCCCATGAAGGTACCCTGGCTGTCAAATGTCTCGGCGACTGCCAGCTTGGCGGCACCGGCCATATTCAGCCCTTCAGAGACCTTGGAGCGAATGGTGTAGTCCTGGTAGGCCGGGATCGCGATAGCGGCCAGAATGCCGATAATGGCGATCACGATCATCAGTTCGATCAGTGTAAAACCTTTTTGCAGTTTCATGGTGATTCCCTCTCTGGTGTAAAACAGTTTGTGAACGACTGGTTGACATCCTTGTGGTAGCCCGACGACGAGCTTCCCTGTTCAGCCTTTGCTATCGGGTGTTTGCCCGGATTCTTTGGCTGTCTGGGAAGATACAGAATCCGTGCCAACTTTCAAAAAAACCTGAACTACAATCGAATTGTTCGGATGGTATGTAAAATAAACAAATTAAAAACAGCAAGATAAGTTATAACTTCGGTCCATGTGTCGGTACGACTCCGGTGTTTTGCAGGCAGAAGGCAGGCACCCCGGGGATGAATTCTGCGATGCAGGTCACAGTGAATGTCAGAATGTGACGCGCCGCGTCACTTTGTGACCTGGATCCGGGGTGGAGACTGTGACTGCGCTTACTCGAGCCCGAGTTTCTTCAGACGATAGCGTAATGCGCGAAAGGTGATGCCGAGCCGCTTGGCGGCCGCGGTCTTGTTGTAGCGGGTATGTTCCAGCGCCTTGATCAGGACGTCCTTCTCAATCGTGTCCATGTAGGCATCCAGTGAAACGTTACCCGGCGCCATATCCGGTGCTGCCTCCGGGGACTTGACAGTCGCATCCTGCGCCGTTGCCGGGAGCTGCAGGTCGGCGCAGTTGATAGTGCCGGCTTCGCACAGTGTGGTGGCCCGTTCCAGAATATTTTCAAGTTCACGCACATTGCCTGGAAATGAATAACGGCTCAGCGCCTGCAGTGCATCATCCACCAGCAGCAGCCCGGGCTGGCCATTCTGGGCGGCCAGTTTTTTCAGGTAATGCTGCGTCAGCATCGGGATGTCTTCGGTGCGCTCACGCAGCGGTGGAACCTGCAGCTGTATGACGTTGAGACGGTAGTAAAGGTCCTGGCGGAAGTGCCCGCTTTTCACCAGCTTGCCGAGGTCCTTGTGGGTCGCCGACAGGATACGTACGTCCGTCGGGATCTCCTGCCTGGCGCCGATCGGTCTGACAGCTTTTTCCTGGATGCTGCGCAGCAGCTTGACCTGCATGTGCAGCGGCAGTTCGGCGACCTCGTCGAGGAACAGGGTGCCGCCTTCCGCGACCTGGAACAGGCCGTCCTTGTCGCTGACCGCGCCGGTGAAGCTGCCCCGGGTGTGGCCAAAGAATTCACTTTCCATCAGTTCGGAAGGAATGGCTCCGCAGTTGACGGGCACGAATGCCCCGTCTGCCCTTGGCCCCTTGCTGTGAATCAGCCGGGCGACCAGTTCCTTGCCGGTGCCGGATTCTCCACTGATATAGATGGGGGCCTGGCTGCGCGACAGTTTCTCGATGGTTGAGCGTATTGCGCACATCACCTCCGAGTTGCCCAGCAGGGTGTTGCGGCTGCGCCGGTCCCGCTGGTGAAAATCGTCAGACAGCTTCAGCACGCTGTTGATCAGGTTGCGCAGCACATTGAGGTCTACCGGTTTGGAGACGAAGTCAAAAGCGCCTGCCTTGAGGGCTTCCACCGCGGTTTCCATGTTGCCGTACGCCGTGATGACCGCTACCGGTATGTTCAGCTCACGTTGCTGGATGTGCCTGACCAGGTCGATTCCGTCACCGTCAGGGAGCCGCATGTCGGTGAGGCAGACGTCAAACTTTTCTGTCTGCAGCAGGTCCATCGCCTGCTGCAGGGTAGCGGCGCTGCGGGTGTCGATATTCATGCGCCCGAGTGTCAGCTCGAGTAACTCCCGGATGTCGGGTTCATCATCAACCACCAGTGCGAGATGCATGCTCATGGATTCAGGCCGCCGGCATTAGTCGGCAAGTGTCGCAGACAAGACGTCGACCCGTGGGAATTGGATCCTGAAACAGCTGCCGCCACCGGGCCCCGGGAGGTATTCCAGCCGTGCCTGGTTGCTCTCGCAGATCTCGCGGGAGATGTACAGGCCGAGGCCTGTCCCGTTGCTGCGGGTGGTGAAGAAAGGTTCAAATATCTTGTCGGTCATGTCGGCCTGAATTCCCTGTCCGTTGTCTATGATATCAAGGCGTACTGTCGCAGCGGAACCTGTGCGGCTTCCCTCCAGGCGGATTTTCACGGCGACACTGTCTTCCCGTGCATGGTTGACCGCGTTCAGGCACAGGTTCCAGACCACCTGGTGCAGCAGGCTGGGGTCGATATAGACCTCCAGGTCTTGTGCCGTCACGGAATATTCAATCTGTTCCGGCCGGCAGATTCCGCTGTGGGAAAATTCATCGACAAACTGCCGCAGCCAGTCATGCAAGCGGATCTGCTTCGGCAGGGAAGCGCCCGGTCTTGATAATTGCAGGACGTTTTCCACAACGGCATTCACCCTGCGGGTATGGTCCCCGATGATGGTGACCAGCCTGTGGTCGCCGTCATTGAGCGAGTCCGATTCGTTCAGTAACTGGGTGGCGTGGCTGATGGCACCCAGCGGATTGCGAATTTCATGGGCGATACTTGCGGTCAGGCGTCCAAGTGATGCCAGCTTCATTTGCTGTGCCTGCTTCGCCATGCTGGCCGTGTCCTCCAGAAAGATCAGTGAACCCGGCCCGTCACCCGTGCCGAGCAGGGTAAAGTGCGGCAGCAGGTTCGTGGTTTCCGCGATATTCTCCAGCAGGCTGGGTTCACTGTCCGGATGCCGGCGCCAGTACTGCAGCTGTTCATGCAGGGCCGGCGCCAGGACCGCCAGCGGCTGGTTTGTCACCGTGTCGGGTATGCCCAGCAGCTTGTTTGCGGTAGCGTTGCTCAGCCGTACTCGATCCTCATGATCGGTGACGATGATGCCGGCCTGCAGGCGCTGTACGATCAGCGCGTTGAGCTTTGCCAGGTTCTCGAGATCGATGCCGCGGCGGCGTGCCAGCGCCTCGCTTTCATGGATGCGCCGCACCAGCAGATACGTCAGCCCGGAGGTTGCAAACAGGGCCAGGCCCAGCAATCCGCTCTGGGTGTAGTCGCTGCTGCGCGAGGCGGTGTCCAGCAGGGTGCTGTAGAGTTGTTCACCCATGACCGCGATGGTTGCCACGGCGGCGAACAGGAAGGCCATGCGGCCCGGCATCAGAATACTGCCGGCGGCAACGCTGATCAGCAGCAGGATGCCGATACCGCTTGCCGGGCCATTGCTGGCAAACATCAGCAGTGTCAGCGCGACGATATCGACCAGGATCTGGACCGTCGCCTGCAGTTCGTAGCCGGGATGTCGCAGGCGGGCGGTGAACCCGGCCACCAGCCCGAAAGCCAGATAGCCGAAACAGGCTGCCGCATAGACGCCCGGGTAGCTGATGCCCAGCGTGGTGCTGTCAGGGATACCGAGGAACAGGGTGGTCAGCAGGCCAGCCAGAATCAGGCGGTAGAAGGTCAGCAGGCGCAGCGGCTTCCACGTCAGGGCATCGCGCTCCTGCAGTTCCAGAAAACTGTCTTCATAGCTTGCAGTCATTGCCGGCGGCTGTAGGGTTGGCCTGGTTGCTGTCCCGCTAAGGCAGGACTAGCTTTTCGTTCCGGCGGCGTCTTTCAGGTGGTCACCAGAACAATAGAAGCGGTCGCCACTGGCAAGCGCCTCGTGTTCCGGGATGTACACACCGCAATGCGCGCACTGCACCATGCGCGCCGTTTTTTGTCCGCGCCTGCCGGCGGGACGGGAAGCTCGCAACAGGCCCCTGACTGCAATGACAACCAGGGCGACGGCTATCAGGATGACAAGCGTGCGTAACGGCATGGGTGCTTTTTCCGGGGTGGGAGTGCGGTCCGCAGAATTCGAAATGGGCGGCAGTCCGTTTTCATGGTGTGCCAATACTACCTTAACTCTGCATGCAGGTAATGCATCGAATGAATGACTTGATTCCGGGCTGACATGTTTGCCACACTCGCGCCATGCATTTGCACGAACATCAGGCCAAACAGCTGTTCTCGAAGTATGGTATTCCGGTGCCTGCCGGTGTCGTGCTGACGGACGCGGCTGATGCGGCGCTGTCTGCCGGTCTGGCGGACTCGCCGGCCCGGGTGGTCAAGGCGCAGGTGCATGCCGGTGGACGCGGCAAGGGAGGTGGCGTCCGGCTGGTGCAGGACGAGGCCGAACTCGTCGTTGCCGTGAACGCCATGCTTGGCAGCCGGCTGGTGACGCACCAGACGGGGCCTGCGGGGCTGCCCGTCAACAGCGTGCTGGTGGAGCAGACCGTAGCCATTGCGCGCGAGATCTATCTGGGCATGCTGGTGGATCGCGCCAGGGAGCGTGTCACCGTGATGGTGTCCGCTGCCGGCGGGATGGACATCGAAACGGTTGCGGCAACGGATCCGCAGTCAATAATCACCGAGGCACTGCACCCGGCCGCGGGACTGCAGGGCTACCAGTGCCGCAATCTGGCCTTTGCCCTCGAACTGGAGGGAAAGCAGATTGGCGAATTTTCGAAGTTGCTGCAGGCTGCCGCCCGGCTGCTGCTGGAGTGCGATGCCAGCCTGCTGGAAATCAACCCGCTGGTGGTGACGGACGGCGGCGAGCTGCTGGCGCTGGATGCCAAGGTTGATCTTGATGACAATGCCCTGTTCCGGCATCCGGAGCTGGCCACACTGCACGATGCCAGCCAGGAAGACGCGCGCGAACACGCCGCCCGCCGGCATGGGCTGAACTACATTCGCCTGGACGGCAATATTGCCTGCATGGTCAACGGGGCGGGACTGGCCATGGCTACCATGGACCTGATCAAGCTGCAGGGTGGCGAGCCGGCCAACTTCCTGGACGTGGGTGGTGGCGCGACGGCGGACAAGGTCGCCGAAGCCTTCAAGCTGATCCTGTCAGATCCCCGTGTCAACGCGATTCTGGTCAATATTTTTGGTGGCATTGTGCGTTGCGACCTGATTGCCGAAGGGATCCTGCAGGCAATCAGGGAGGTCCATGTCACGGTGCCTGTGGTGGTGCGGCTGGAAGGTACCAACGCGGAAGCCGGCCTTGCGCTGATCGCGCAATCCAGTCTCGCGGTGCTGACGGCCAGCGATCTCACCGGGGCGGCCGAAAAGGCCGTGTCCGCTGCGAAGACCGGCCCATGAGTATCTTGATTGACAGCGGGACGCGGGTTATCTGCCAGGGGTTCACCGGCGCCCAGGGGACTTTCCATTCGCGCCAGGCGCTGGAGTATGGCACCCGCCTGCTCGGTGGTGTGACGCCAGGCAAGGGCGGGCAGACCCACCTGGACTTGCCGGTCTTCAATACGGTGCGCGATGCGGTGGCGGCAACCGGGGCCGGGGCCACAATGATCTACGTACCGGCGGCGTTTGCCGCGGACGCGATCCTCGAAGCAGCGGCGGCCGGTATCCGGCTGATCGTCTGTATCACCGAGGGCATTCCGGTGCTCGATATGCTGCGCGTGAAAGCGGTGCTGCGGGAGTCCGACGCCATCCTGATCGGCCCGAACTGCCCGGGCATCATCACGCCGGGTGCCTGCAAGATCGGCATCATGCCCGGAGTTATCCACACGCCGGGCAGCATCGGTATCGTTTCACGCTCCGGCACGCTGACCTACGAGGCGGTTTTCCAGACCAGCCGTGCGGGTTTCGGCCAGAGCACCTGCATCGGCATCGGTGGCGACCCGATTCACGGCATGGATTTCATCGACTGCCTGGAGCTGTTCGAAGCGGATCCGCAGACCACGGGCATCGTCATGATAGGCGAGATCGGCGGCACCGACGAAGAGCGGGCCGCCGATTATATCCGGGCGCATGTCAGCAAGCCGGTGGTGGCCTATATCGCGGGTGTGACGGCGCCGCCCGGCAAACGCATGGGACATGCCGGCGCCATCATCAGCGGCAGCCAGGGCACGGCGGAGGCCAAGATTGCAGCGCTGGAAGCAGCGGGTGTTACCGTGGTTAGATCCCCGGCGGAAATGGGGGCTGGTATGCAGCGGGCAATGTCCGGGTGAGACTGTTCTTTTGCGGTTTTTTGAATAAGTGCAGTTGATGGTGTGGGTTTCGCCCCCTCGGGCGAGGTACTTTCTCTTGCTTGCCCAAGAGAAAGTACCCAAAGAGAAAGGCACCCGATGGCTTGTCCGGGCCTGAATCTGCGATTCAGGCCCGGATATCCTGCGCTTCTCGGGAAACCCGGCGCTCGCGCAACTCGCGATCTCGCTACGCTCGATTACGCTCAGACAGGGCGCGAGCTTCCCCCGGTTTTCCCTGCGATGCTCGGCTGCGCCAGACGGGTTTTGGGGTGGTGCCCCTGAATCCGCTGTCATTGCCGAATACCGATGGATCCCGGCATTCGCCGGGATGACTAGATAAGATCGCGCTCAGGAGAGCGCTCCTACAAATGAATCAACCGGGTTGCAGCCCGTCTGGTGCAGCCGAGCATCGCAGCCGGTTTGGGATTGAGCGAGCCGCCCTGTCTGAGCTGGATTTGCAAGCCGCAAGGCGCGGCAAATCCAGCGAGTTCGGCGAGCGCCCAAACCGGTGAGAAGCGCAGGGAACCCGCGCAGCGGGCAAGCCTCCGGGTCCGCCTTTCTTTTGGGTACTTTTCTTTGGCGGAGCAAGGAAAAGTATCTCGCCGTCAGGCGAAACCCGACATCAAACCAAACTCTTCAGCAAAACGTGCCACCTTGCTCCACAGCAAGCAGAAAAAAGTCCCTCGCCCGTCCGGGCGAAACCTGTAAAAATACTTCACCATCAGAATTGCGGGCTCCCTCCTGAAGACACGACTCCAAAGCCATGACCCCGACAAAAAAAATCAATACAGACCTCCGCATCGTCATGGCGCAGCAGGACTTCCTGGTCGGCGCCATCGACGCCAATGCCGACCGGATACTGGCTGCCTGCGTACAGGCACGGGACGAGATGGCGGCGGACATCATCGTGTTTCCGGAGCTGGCGCTGACCGGCTATCCGCCCGAGGACCTGCTGTTTCGCACACACTTCATCGAGCACGTCGAACATGCCATGGAACGCCTGTGTGCGGGAATCCGCGGCATTACCGCGATAGTGGGCTACCCGCTGCGGCAGGTGGACGGCCTGTACAATGCGGCCGCGGTCATCCGGGATGGCGGCGTGGTGGCAGTGTATTGCAAACAGCACCTGCCCAACTACGGCGTGTTCGATGAAAAGCGCTATTTCAAGGCGGGCGTGGCGCCCTGCGTCGTGGACATCCGCGGTGTGCCCGTGGGTATCACCATCTGCGAGGACATCTGGCAGCCCGGTCCGGTGCAGCAGGCGGCCGATACCGGGGCGCAGCTGCTGATCAATATCAATGCCTCGCCGTTCCATGCCGGCAAGCGCAACGAGCGTGAACAACTGGTCACGCGGCGGGCGCGCGAGACCGTTCTGCCCGTCATGTATGTCAACCTGGTTGGCGGCCAGGACGAACTGGTGTTCGATGGCGGGTCATTCGTGGTGGACCGCGATGGCGTGCTCACGCAGCGGGCACCGGACTGCGAGGCCGGTCTCTACCCGGTTGATTTCCGGGTGAGTGATATTGTTACCCCGGTACCCGGGGAGTGCCCGCCGCACCCGGAAGCCGAAGCGGCGATTTACCGCGTGCTGGTCCTCGGGGTGCGCGATTACATCAACAAGAACGGCTTTGACGGTGCGGTACTGGGCCTGTCCGGGGGGGTTGACTCCGCGCTGACGCTGGCGATCGCCGTGGATGCCATCGGCGCGGAGCGTGTCGAGGTCGTGCTGATGCCGTCGCGCTATACCGCACCCATGAGCCTCGAGGATGCGCGGGCCGAGGCCGCGGCGCTGGGCGTGGCGCACCATGAGTTGTCCATCGAAAGGCCGTTCAGCAGTTTCCTCGAGGTGCTGGGGGAAATGTTTGCCGGCCTGCCGGCGGATACCACCGAGGAAAACATCCAGGCACGCTGCCGCGGCATCATCCTCATGGCGATCTCGAACAAAAAGGGCAGGATCCTGCTGACCACCGGTAACAAGAGCGAGATGTCCGTGGGTTACGCCACCCTGTACGGCGACATGGCGGGTGGCTTCGCACCCATCAAGGATGTGCCCAAGTTACTGGTATACCGTCTGTGTGACTACCGCAACAGCCTGGGCCCGGTGATACCGCAGCGGGTGCTGGAACGGCCGCCCTCGGCCGAACTGGCGCCGGACCAGAAGGACGAGGACAGCCTGCCGCCGTATGCCGTTCTGGACCCGATCCTGGAACGTTACATCGAGCAGGAACGCAGCGTGGAAAGTATCGTGGCGGAGGGTTATGACCCGGCGCTGGTGGCGCGTGTTGCCATGCTGGTGGATCGCAATGAGTACAAGCGTCGCCAGGCGCCGCCGGGTGTCCGGATCACGCAACGGGCCTTTGGCCGGGACCGGCGCTACCCGGTGACTTCAGGCTACCAGAATTTCCAGAAGGACGAGCGGCGTCTCCGGGCTCGCTCGTAGCCGCCCGGGTCTTCCAGCAGGGCAATTTCCGGGCTGTCAGGATAGTTTAGACGCAGTACCCGGATGGTATCCGTTTCCAGGTCGCGCATATCGAGCGCGCGGTAGGCGCGGGCCATGATGACCAGCGCCGGCTCGACCGCCGGTGTGCGCTGGAAGTTCTCCACCACGTATTCACCCCGGTTTGCAGCCGCCACGTAGGCCTTGCGACGCATGTAGAAGTCAGCCACGTGATTTTCGTATTCAGCCATGTTGTTGCGCAGGTATATCATGCGCTGGGCCGCGTCGGCTGCATAGATGCTGGACGGGAACCGCTGCACCAGCTGATCGAAGTCGTCGTAGGCTGCGCGCATGGTGACGGTGTCGCGCTCCGAAGGGTCCTGGGGCAGGAGTTTGTCCGTGATGGTCTTGCCGCGGTAGTAATTGACCAGACCCTTCAGGTACCACGCATAGTCGACGTTTTCATGGCGCGGGTAGATCTTGATGAAGCGATCGGCCGCGGCGATCGCGAGGTCGGGTTCATCAAACTTGTAGTAGGCGTAGGCAATTTCCAGCTGCGCCTGCTGGGCATAGCGGCCGAAAGGATAACGTGCCTCCAGTTTCTCGAAATATTCGATAGCCTTCTCGTAGTTCTGATCGTTCAGCTTATCCTTGGCCTCGCTGTACAGCTGGCTGGCCGACCAGTCCTTGGTTTCATCAACCTGTTCCGGCAGCAGTGAGCAGCCGCCGACGAACAGGAGCAGGAGTAACAGGAGGAAACTCGACAAACGCATGGGCTTGGTTTTTGTGTCAAAATCAGTCGGGTTGCACGGGCCGCCGGGGCGACCGTGGAAGTATAACCCAAAGATGACTGCAATATGACGCAAACCATTCGACTCAGGCTGACCGTTCCCGACGCGATGCGCGGCCGCCGTCTTGACCATGCCCTGGCGGAGCTGGTGCGGGAGTATTCCCGCAGTCGCCTGCAACAATGGATACGTGCCGGGC
Source organism: uncultured Gammaproteobacteria bacterium (assembly GCA_963824045.1). GTDB lineage: Bacteria > Pseudomonadota > Gammaproteobacteria > UBA9214 > UBA9214 > UBA9214. Next base: position 295,366 of record CAWGNW010000010.1, read on the forward strand.
AGGTCAGCCTGGACGAGCGCATCCCGCAGGTGCGCGAGCGGCTCCACGGCGGCGAAACCATCTGCATCGATGCCACGATCGAGGCGCAAACGCACAGTGTCCCCGAGGCTATCCCGCTGCAGCTGGTCCACGCGGACGCCGATCTGCTGGTCATAGACAAGCCGGCCGGCCTGGTGGTGCACCCGGCGGCCGGCAATCCTGCGGGGACGCTGCTGAATGCGCTGCTGCACTACGACCCTGCTTTGTCCGGTCTGCCCCGGGCGGGGATTGTGCACCGGCTGGACAAGGCGACCAGCGGATTGCTGGTCGTGGCGCGCAACCTGACGGCGCACAAGTCCCTGGTCGATGCACTGCAGGCCCGCCTGGTAAAGCGGGAATACCTGGCCGTCGTGCAGACGGTGCTGACTGCGGGTGGCAGTGTCGATGCGCCCATCGGCCGGCATCCGGTCGATCGCAAGCGCATGGCCGTGGTGCCGGGCGGCAAGGAGTCGCTGACGCACTACCGGGTCGAGGAACGCTTCCGCGCACACACCCTGGTGCGGGTGCAGCTGGAAACCGGGCGCACCCACCAGATACGGGTGCACCTGGCGCACCAGCATATCCCGATCGTGGGCGACCCGGTCTACGGGGGGCGCTTGCGGCTGCCGCCGGGCGCGAGCAGTGAACTGCAGGAACAGCTGGCCGGCTTTCGGCGTCAGGCTCTGCATGCGGTGCGTCTGACACTGACACACCCGTCCAGCGGCGAGACCGTCAGCTGGTCTGCCCCGCTGCCCGGGGACATGACGCGGCTGCTGGACGCGCTGCGGGCCGACGCGCAGCTGCATGAGCATGCCTGAAGACTGGATCGTGCCGGATTGGCCGGCGCCGGCGTGCGTGCATGCCGCCACCACGACCCGGCAGGGCGGAGTTAGTCTGGGGGCATTCGCCAGCATGAATCCCGCTGACCACGTGGGTGATGACCCGGAGGCGGTCGTCGCCAACCGCGACCGTCTGCAGCAGCGGCTGGCGCTGCCTGCCCGTCCTGCCTGGTTGCAGCAGGTGCACGGCACGACGGTGGTGGATGCCGCATCCGCGTCCGGCGCGCCGCAGGCGGATGCGGCATACGCCTGTCGTCCCGGCGTGGTCTGCGCCGTGCTGACGGCGGATTGTCTGCCGCTGCTGTTGTGCGACAGGGCGGGGGAATGTGTCGCTGCCGTGCATGCGGGATGGCGCGGGCTCGCGGCCGGTGTCATCGAGCAGGCGGTGCATGCCCTGGCCCGACCGGGAGATACCTTGCTGGCGTGGCTGGGTCCGGCAATCAGTTCCGCGGTCTACCGGGTGGGTGACGAGGTGCGCGATACTTTCATGGTGCATGATCGCCAGGCGGCGGCAGCCTTCCGGCCGGCAACCGCGGGCGGCTGGCACGCTGACCTTTACCGGCTGGCGCGGCAGCGACTGGGTGTTTGCGGCGTCACGCAAGTCTTTGGCGGCGGCTATTGCAGCTACGGGGACGCGGGGCGGTTTTTCTCCTATCGGCGCGACGGGTCCTGCGGACGCATGGCTTCGCTGATCTGGATTTCCCGACCGAACAACTAGCGTATGATAGCCTGCATCCGCCCTGGCATCCCGGTGTTTCTTTGTTATTATTATTTACATTCAATAGGATAAATAGATAACTTAATGTCGTTAATTGTCTGGATTATCCTGTTTTGCCTGATGGGCGGGCTGTTGAGTGTGCTGGCCGCAGCGCTGTTCCTGGTGCTGAGTGAGTCGATACGCAACCAGCTGTTGCCACACCTTATCAGCTTTGCCACGGGGACGTTACTGGGGGCGGCATTCCTGGGACTGCTGCCGCATGCCATGGCCGCTGTCCCCACGCAGGACACCCATGTCATCCCCATGGCCGTGTTGCTGGGCCTGCTGGGTTTCTTCCTGCTGGAGAAGCTGGTGCTGTGGCGGCACTGCCATGCAGACCATTGCGAAGTGCATGCCCCCGACAGCAAGGCTCGCAAGAGCAGTGCCGGCATCCTGATCCTGATCGGCGACGGACTGCACAATTTCCTCGACGGCATCCTCATTGCCGGCGCCTTTCTGACGGATATCCATCTGGGCGTGGTCACCAGCCTGGCCGTGGCGGCGCACGAGATTCCCCAGGAAGTCGGCGATTTCGCCGTCCTGCTGCACAGCGGCTTCAGCCGCGGCCGGGCATTCTTCTACAACGTCCTTTCCAGCCTGACCACGGTGATCGGCGGTATTCTGGCCTATGTCGCCCTGCAGGACCTGCAGCAGATTCTGCCCTACGTCCTCGCCGTGGCGGCCTCCAGCTTCATCTATATCGCGGTTGCCGATCTCATCCCGACGCTGCACCAGCGCGTCGAGGGCAGGGAAGCCTTTCAGCAGATAATCCTCATCGCCATCGGCATCCTGCTCATCTACGCCGCGCACTCCACCCTGCACTGAGCGTTCCGGCTGCCCCGGATGGCTTCCAATCCTAGAACTACCCAGGAAGACACGGAAGCACACGGAAAAACACGCAAGAATAAAAGTCCTGACCGGAATTATTTCCTTTTGCGGGTTTCCGTGGCCGTGTTCTTAAGTCAGTGCGAGTCAAGGCTGACCCACGCTATTTAACCGGTATCACTTGAAAGCCGCTGAATAACCCCCACCTTTTCGGGTATATCCGAATTTTTCAGGGGCACGACCAATGCGTATGGACAAAATGACCAGCAAGTTCCAGCAGGCGCTTGCAGAGGCCCAGAGCCTTGCGGTGGGGAGGGACCACCAGTTTATCGAACCGGCACACCTGATGACGGCGCTGCTGGACCAGGAAGGTGGCACGGTACGCCATCTATTGGCCCAGGCGGACGTCAACGTCAATCTGTTCAGGTCCCGGATCGGGGAGATGCTGGACCAGCTGCCCAGGGTAGAGGGCACAGCCGGCGAGGTACATGTTTCCAACGAGCTGGCGCGAATGCTGAATGTCACCGACAAACTGGCCCAGCAACGCAAGGACAGCTATATCTCCAGCGAACTGTTCATCCTGGCGGTCCTGGAGGACAAGGGGCGGCTTGGCGAACTGCTGCGCAAGGCCGGCGCCAGCAGGCAACTCGTGGAGCAGGCAATCGACAAGCTGCGCGGCGGCCAGCAGGTCAATGACCCGAATGCCGAGGACCAGCGCCAGGCGCTGGAAAAATTCACCATCGACGTTACCGAGCGCGCCGAGCAGGGCAAGCTGGATCCGGTGATCGGGCGGGACGACGAAATACGCCGCACCATCCAGGTACTGCAGCGCCGTACCAAGAACAACCCGGTGCTGATCGGCGAGCCCGGCGTCGGCAAGACCGCCATCGTGGAAGGTCTGGCGCAGCGCATCATCAATGGAGAAGTTCCTGAAGGTTTGAAACACAAGCGACTGTTATCCCTGGATATGGGTGCGCTCATCGCTGGTGCCAAATTCCGGGGCGAGTTCGAGGAACGCCTCAAGGGCGTGCTCAACGACCTCGCCAAGCAGGAAGGCCAGGTGATCCTGTTCATCGACGAGCTGCATACCATGGTCGGCGCCGGCAAGGCCGAGGGCGCCATGGATGCCGGCAACATGCTGAAGCCGGCGCTGGCGCGGGGCGAATTGCATTGCGTCGGCGCCACGACGCTGGACGAGTACCGCAAGTACGTGGAGAAGGATGCGGCGCTGGAGCGGCGTTTCCAGAAGGTGCTGGTCGACGAACCCACGGTGGAAGATACCATCGCCATCCTGCGCGGCCTCAAGGAGCGCTACGAGATTCATCACGGCGTGGAGATCACCGACCCGGCGATCGTCGCCGCCGCAACCCTGTCGCACCGCTACATTTCCGACCGCCAGCTGCCGGACAAGGCCATCGACCTGATCGACGAGGCCGCCAGCCGACATCCGCATGGAGATCGATTCCAAGCCCGAGTCGATGGACCGCCTGGAACGCCGCCTGATCCAGCTCAAGATCGAGCGCGAGGCCATGAAGAAGGAAACCGACGAGGCCTCGAAGAAACGACTGGACGCGCTGCAGGAGGAGATCGATTCCCTGGAACGGGAATTCTCCGACCTGGAGGAGATCTGGAAATCCGAAAAGGCGGCCGTGCAGGGCGCCAGCCATATCAAGGAGGAACTGGAACGTATGCGCATGGAACTCGAGACGGCGCATCGTGCCGGCGATCTCGCGCGCGCCTCGGAACTGCAATACGGGCGGATTCCGGAGCTGGAAAAGCAGATGGCACAGGCCGGCGAGGCCGAAACACGGGAGATGCAGCTGCTGCGCAACAAGGTCAGTGAAGAGGAGATCGCCGAGGTGGTCTCCAAGTGGACCGGTATCCCGGTCTCCAAGATGCTGGAAGGCGAACGCGACAAGCTGCTGCGCATGGAAGAGGCGCTGCAGCGAGCGGGTCGTCGGCCAGGGCGAGGCGGTCCGGGTGGTCTCCGATGCCATCCGCCGTTCGCGCGCCGGGCTTGTCGGATCCCAACCGGCCAAACGGTTCCTTCCTGTTCCTCGGCCCCACCGGCGTGGGCAAGACGGAACTCACCAAGGCGCTTGCGAATTTCCTGTTCGATACCGAGGAGGCGATGGTGCGCATCGACATGTCCGAGTTCATGGAAAAACACTCGGTGGCCCGGCTCATCGGTGCGCCGCCCGGCTATGTCGGTTACGAGGAGGGCGGTTACCTGACCGAGGCCGTACGCCGCAAGCCATATTCCGTGATCCTGCTGGACGAGGTCGAGAAGGCGCATCCGGACGTGTTCAACGTGCTGCTGCAGGTGCTGGATGATGGCCGCCTCACGGACGGTCAGGGGCGTACGGTGGATTTCCGTAATACCGTGATCGTGATGACGTCGAACCTGGGCAGCCAGATGATCCAGGAGATGTCGGGCGAGGAGCAGTACGAGCGCATGAAGGCGGCGGTGATGGAGGTGGTCGGCAGTCATTTCCGGCCGGAGTTCATCAACCGCATCGACGACGTGGTCGTGTTTCACCCGCTGGGTCGCGAACAGATCCGTGCCATCGCCGGGCTGCAGGTCAGCATACTGCAGCGGCGCCTGCAGGAGCGCGACATCTCCCTGCAGCTCAGCGATGCGGCGCTGGACCTGCTGGGTGAGTCCGGCTTCGATCCGGTTTACGGTGCGCGGCCGCTGAAGCGCGCGATCCAGACCCAGCTGGAGAATCCGCTGGCGCAGGAGATCCTGGCCGGACGCTTCGGCCCCGGCGATGCCATCCAGGTCGATGTGCAGGACGGCAAGCTGGCGTTTGTGCAGGGGGAGGGCATTGGCGCCTCCGCAGCCTGAGTCTCCTTGTGGTATATAAATCCCCCTGTAGGAGCGTCGTCCTTGGCGCGATTCCTGAGACAGGCAATCGCGCCAAAGGACGGCGCTCCTGCAGGGGGAATTGTTCACCCAACCTGCACATTGAATAAACCCCCCGGCTAGACCTTGTAAAGAATCCGGTCCAGCGTGCGTTGCGGCAGGATGCGTTTCAGCAATGCGAATAGATAAGTCGGGAAGGTGACGTAGTAGCGTGGCCTGGGATGGCGGCTTTCCAGGGCATGCATGACTTTCTGCAGCACGGCCTCCGGCGGCAGGGTAAACGGGACCACCGCACCCTGCGTGGTCAGGCGTTTCAGCACGCGCGCATAGTGTTCCCGGTGCACACTGTTATCCCGGTCGATGTTGCGCAGAAAGGCGGCATGCGCGTTTTCCCGGAAGCGGCTGATGACAGGCCCGGTATCGATCAGTGAAACGTGGATATTGCTGCCGCGCAGTTCCAGGCGCAGGGTGTCGGTCAGTCCTTCCAGGGCATACTTGCTGGCATTGTAGGCGCCGCGGTAGCGCAGGGCGACGAAACCCAGCACCGAGCTGTGCTGGATGATGCGGCCGTGTCCCTGGCGTCGCATCACCGGTAGTACCCGCCGGGTCAGTTCATGCCAGCCGAACAGGTTGGTCTCGAACTGCATACGCAGAACCTCGCGGCTCAGGTCTTCAACCGCGCCGGGCTGTCCGTAGGCACCGTTGTTGAACAGGGCGTCGAGCGTCCCCTGTGTGCGCAGCAGTACTTCCTCGACAGCCGCCGTGATCGAGGTGGAGTCATCCAGGTCCAGTTGCAGGCTTTCCAGGCCTTCCCCGGCCAGTCGTGCAACGTCCTCGGGTTTGCGCGCGCTGGCAAACACCCGCCAGCCGCGCGACCGCAGGCCGCGGGCGACACACAGACCGATGCCCGAAGAGCAGCCGCTTATGAGGATTGATTTGCCCGTCATGCTGGATAAGTCTTTGTTATGACTGTTGCTTGCCCGCCAAAAGGCAGCGCCGAAACTGCCCCGGTTCTTGTCCTGTTATCCGTGTTGAGTCCGCCGGGCATTGAGCATGGATGTAAATGACTTGAATACCAAGGCTTTAATAACATAGTATCGCGGGATTACGCGTTATAACCACGACCATAATACGCCTGTTCCGGAGGGGTTCGATGACAAAAAAACATATCCTGGGTATTGCCGCTACCGCCTGCCTTGCAGCATTTTCGCAGCTGTCCGTTGCCGACGGATTCAACTACACCTTTGCCGAGGCCGGCTATCGGAATGTCAATTCCGACGCGCTGGATGGTGACGGCGTCAGGGTTTCGCTGTCATACGGGGCAACCGATCACATCCATGTTGTGGGCGATTACTCGCGCATGTGGATCAATGACATCGACGGCGCTTCCCACGTGAGTGTTGACCTCGACGAATTCAAGATCGGCTTCGGCGGGCACTACCCCATTACGAAGAAAATCGACCTGGCAGGCACAATCACCTATGTCGATGATCAATACACGGGTGATGCAGTTCCCGATGGTCTCGGCTACAGGACCAATATCAATCAATCTGAAGAAGGATACGAGGCAACCATCTATGGCCGCATCCAGGCGATGAAAAAACTCGAGCTGACACCGCATGTCGTGCATCGCGATGTCGATGGATCAGATACCGGTTTCGGCCTGGGTCTGGTTTATGACCTGACCAGCAAGTTTGCCGTCCGGTTCAGGGCAACCCGCTTCAGTGACGACAGCACCACCAACCTGTTCCTGGGTATGCGCCTGAATATGTAATCCCGCAGTTTTCCCTGCACAAGAACCCGCCTTCCGGCGGGTTTTTTGCGCCCCGGGACGGTCGCTACGAGCATCCTGCCCTCTCGTGACACTCGTACATCCCTGTACTTCGGATGTACATCGCGGAGCGCGCGACTGCTGGGATGCAGGAGATAGGGTACCAAAAGCAGGCGCCTTCAGGCGACGCTGGACGCAGTTACCGAGGGAAAAGGTGAGAGCGCGGAGTGGACGTACAACTGCCGCGACAGGCTCCCGCCGTGACCGTCTTGCAACGCCCTATCGGGAGGCGCTGCCGCCCCCCGGTGCGATCAGCTCAGCTGCCGCCGCTTTCCACCAGTACCGGCCTGCGTGCGGAGATTTGTTCCCGCCGGGATTCCTCCTGCTGCAGTCGCCACAGCCTGGCGTAGGCGCCGTCCTTTTCCAGCAGTGTCTGGTGGACACCGGTTTCAATGATGCGCCCGGCGTGCATGACGAGGATCTGGTCGGCGTCGACAATGGTGGAGAGGCGGTGCGCGATGACAAGCGTGGTATGGTGCTCAGCCACATCCCGCAGGGCGTCGAGAATGGACTGTTCCGAGTGGGAATCCAGGCTGGAAGTCGCCTCGTCGAAAACCAGCACGGGCGGATTCTTCAGTACCGCGCGGGCGATGGCCACGCGCTGTTTCTCGCCGCCCGACAGTTTCAGTCCGCGCTCGCCAACCACGGTGTCATAGCCATCCGGCAGACCGGCGATGAAGTTGTGAATGTTGGCAAGCCGTGCCGCCTGCTCGATCTCGGCGCGGTCCGCTTCCGGCCTGGCATAGGCGATGTTGTAGTACAGACTGTCGTTGAACAGCACCGTGTCCTGCGGGACGATGCCGATGGCACGGCGCAGGCTTTGCTGGGTGACCTCGCTGATGTCCTGGCCGTTGATCAGGATGCGGCCCTGCGGAGTGTCGTAGAAGCGGAACAGCAGCCTGGCCAGGGTGGACTTGCCGGCGCCGCTCGGGCCGACCACGGCAACCTTTTCCCCGGGGGCGATACTGAAGCTGACGTCATGCAGGATGGGACGCGCCGGATCGTAGGCGAAGGAAACGTTTTCGAAGCGCACCCCGGCATTGCCGGGGTCGAGGTCGCGGGCGCCGGGACGGTCGACGATCTCCGGTGGCCGTTCCAGCACTTCGAACATCAGCTGCATGTCGGCGATGGAATGTTTCAGCTGGCTGTAGACGATGCCGAGGAAATTCAGCGGAATGAACATCTGCAGCAGGAAGGCATTGACCAGCACCAGGTCGCCCAGGGTCATGCTGCCGTCAACCACGCCCTGTGCGGCAAGCACCATGATCGAGGTGACACCCAGGGCGATGATGGCGGCCTGCCCGGTGTTCAGCATGGACAGGGACGTCTGGCTCTGGACCGCAGCGGTTTCCCACTGCCGCAGGCTGTCGTCATAGCGCCGCAGTTCGTAGTCCTCGTTGCCGAAATACTTCACGGTTTCGTAGTTCAGCAGGCTGTCGACGGCCTCGGTGTTGGCGCGCGAGTCGAAGGCGTTCATGGTGACCCGGTATTTCATGCGCCATTCTGTCACCAGCATGGTGAATGCCACGTACACGACCACGGAGGAAAAGGTGATCACCGCGAACCAGACGCTGTAGCGGGTCAGCAGGATGCCGGCGATCATCGTGATCTCTACCAGCGTGGGCAGGATGCTGAAGACCATGTAGTTCATCAGCGAACTGACGCTGCGGGTGCCCCGGTCGATGTCGCGCGACAGGCCGCCGGTCTTGCGTTCCAGGTGGTAGCGCAGCGAGAGCTTGTGCAGGTGCTCCAGCACCTTCAGGGAAACGCTGCGCATGGCGCCATGGCGCACCCGTGCGAAGATGGAATCACGCAGTTCGGTAAACAGCGAACTGGCCAGTTTCAGCACGCCGTACATTACGAGCAGGGACAGCGGCAGCACCAGCGTGGTATGGGTGCCGGTATCCAGTTCGTCGACGATACCCTTCAACAGCAGCGGTATGCCCACGTTGGCGATCTTCGCCAGTACCAGGAACCCCAGCGCCAGCAGCACCCGGCCACGATAGGTCCAGAGAAACGGTGCCAGTGCGCGTAATGTCTTGATGTCATTGCCGCGTGTCTCGGGCAGGGTGGTGGGGCGGCTGTGTATCATGATGCTGTCTCGGGGCCTGTTAATACCTGCAGGGTCGCTGCGTGTCTGCCCGGGTTCGGGAAGATCCACTATACAGGGCCGGCAGGTGCCGCGGCGGCGCGGCCCGTTCCCGGGGGCGATCTATTGCTATCAACCGCATCCCCGGGGTCTGTATAATACGGCGTTTCTCGAAATCAGGTCAGTGCGCAGCACTGTGCGTTTTGCTCGTCCGGGCGGTTAAAGGTTAGTGTTATGCCGATTTATGAATACCAGTGCGGTGCCTGCGGGCATACCCTCGAAACCCTGCAGAAGATCAGCGAAGCGCCGCTGACGACCTGCCCTGCGTGCGGCACCGAGGCGTTGAAAAAGCTGATCTCGGCTTCCGCGTTCCGCCTCAAGGGCGGTGGCTGGTACGAAACCGATTTCAAGACCGGCAGCAAGAAAAATGTGGCGCAATCCGACAAGAGTGGCGACAGCGGCGCAAAACCAGCCGCACCGGCTGCCGCCAGCGCCGCGCCGACGCCGACGGCGACGAAAAAATCAGGCAGTTCAGAATGATATGACGGACTGTCGGGCGCACTGATTGTTGCGCCGCCTGCTCCGAGTCCGTACCATCCCGCGCTTTCAAAGGAATTCCGGCCATGCGCAGCGTTTATTGTGGTGAACTCAATGAATCTCACCTGGACCAGGAGGTTACCCTGTGCGGCTGGGTACACCGCCGGCGCGACCATGGCGGCGTGATCTTCGTCGACCTGCGTGACCACAAGGGGCTGGTGCAGGTGGTATTCGACCCGGATACGGCAGCCACCTTCGCGACCGCCGAGCGCGTTCGCAACGAGTATGTGCTGCAGGTGCATGGGCGGGTCAGGCGCCGGCCGGAAGGCACCGTCAACCCTGACATGGCCACCGGGCAGGTGGAGGTGCTGGGGCTGGAACTGAATGTCCTGAATGCCGCCGAGACCCCGCCGTTCCAGCTGGAAGACACGGACATCCACGAGGAAACCCGGCTGCGCTACCGCTACATCGACCTGCGCCGCCCGGAGATGCAGGAAAAGCTGCGCCTGCGGGCACGCATCACCCACGCCCTGCGCAGTTTCCTGGACAGTCACGGCTTCATCGATATCGAAACGCCGATATTGACCCGCTCCACACCGGAAGGCGCGCGCGACTACCTGGTGCCGAGCCGCACCCATCCCGGCGAGTTCTTCGCCCTGCCGCAGTCGCCGCAGCTGTTCAAGCAGCTGCTGATGATGAGCGGCATGGACCGCTACTACCAGATTGCACGCTGCTTCCGTGACGAGGACCTGCGCGCCGACCGCCAGCCGGAGTTCACCCAGCTGGACATCGAGACCTCGTTCATGACCGAGAACGACATCATGGTGCTGATGGAGACCATGGTGCGCGAACTGTTCCTGGATGTGCTCGGCGTCAACCTGCCTGACCCCTTCCCGCGCATGAGTTATGCCGAGTCCATGCAGCGCTTCGGCACCGACCGGCCGGACCTGCGCATCCCGCTGGAACTGGTCGACCTGGGCGACCTGATGCAGGACGTCGAGTTCAAGGTGTTCGCCGGGCCGGCCAGGGACCCGGACGGACGCGTGGCGGCACTGCGGGTGCCGGGCGGCAACGAGATCAGCCGCAAGGACATCGACGACTACACCGCCTACGTCGGCAAGTACGGTGCCCGCGGTCTTGCCTATATCAAGGTGAACGATCTCGCCGCCGGGCGCGACGGGCTGCAGTCCCCGATCCTGAAGTTTCTGCCGGACGCCGTGGTCAGCGCCATAGTCGAGCGCACCGGGGCCGCGACCGGCGATCTGGTGTTCTTCGGTGCCGACCGTGCCACGGTGGTGAACGAGTCGCTGGGCGCGCTGCGCGTCAGGCTGGGGCATGACCGCGGCATGCTGCAGGGTGACTGGGAACCGCTGTGGGTAGTGGATTTCCCCATGTTCGAGCGCGACGAGAAAACCAATCGCTGGATGGCGCTGCATCACCCCTTCACTGCGCCGAACATCGATGATCCGGTGGTGCTGGCGGCCGATCCCGGCAACAGCCTGTCACGCGCCTATGACATGGTGCTGAACGGCACGGAACTGGGCGGCGGCTCCATCCGTATCCACAGTACCGAGATGCAGCAGGCCGTGTTGCAACTGCTGGGCATCGGTGACGAGGAAGCGCGCGAAAAGTTCGGTTTCCTGCTGGATGCCCTGAAATACGGCTGTCCACCGCATGGCGGTCTCGCCTTCGGTCTCGACCGGCTGGTGATGCTGATGACCGGCGCAAGCTCGATTCGCGAAGTCATGGCCTTCCCGAAGACGCAGACGGCGGCCTGCCCCCTGACCTCGGCACCGTCCGCAGTCGCGACCGGTCAGTTGATCGAGCTGGGCATCCACCTGCGCAAACCGCCCAAAATCGAGGAATGAGAGAGGTCGCCGGGTCGCTCTGAGAAAAGGTGTCAGGAACTTTTCGTATACCCGGGACAGGAAATTTTCCGCGGTAGATCGAAAAGGTTCCTGACACCTTACGCCCGGGTAGCGGACGAGCCGGCGCGGGTGTCGTACTGCCACAATTTCCACAACAAGGTATGATTTCCCAACACTGTTATGCGGGAAATCCGGGTGAATGAATACCCGGGAATACAAACGGCCCGAATCCGTGCTGGTGGTTGTCTATAACCACGCTGGCGAGGTGCTCATGCTGGAGCGTACCCGTCCAGCCGGTTTCTGGCAGTCGGTTACCGGATCACTGGAACACGGTGAGGCGCCGCTGGCCGCCGCGCGGCGGGAATTGCGCGAGGAAACCGGCCTGACCACGTCCGTGGTCGACTGCCACACGGTCAATGAATTTACCATCCTGCCCGCCTGGCGTGCTCGCTACGCTCCGGACACGGAGAAAAACCGGGAACACGTCTTTACCGCCGCCTGTACAGGCCGGCCCGAAGTGCGCCTCGATCCGCGGGAGCATGCCGCCTGCTGCTGGCTGCCGAAGCAGGAGGCGGCCCGGCGTGCGAGCTCCTGGACGAATCGGGATGCCATCCTGGCGCATGTCCCGTGAGACCGGCCTCGTGCCGTGAAGACCGGAAGTGTCATCCTTGCGGGGGCGGCGCGATCCCTGCTTTCAACAGCGGCTGGCGCACGCACACGGCGCAGACGGGATTCGGGATTGCCTGTTGCCACGGACGGGGTACGGATTTCGGACCTATTGCGCCCGCGCCAGCGTGTCCGCCTGGTCGAGTGCACTCGCCAGGGTCCCGGCGATGACCGCGTAGCCCGCCCTGCCCGGGTGACCGTCCCACATACGCGGGTACAGCGGAGCGTCGGACAGGGCAGCCGTTTGCAGGGGGCGTACCAGATCGACGTAGCGGACACCCGCAATGCTACGGATGATCCCGGCCAGGGTTTCAATGTTCACCCGTTCCATTTCGACCAGCCGGCGATAGGTTTCGGGCGGGTTCAGCTGCGCCTGCGCGACCTTCTCCGCGTACACCAGTTCGCGCGTCGGGATAACGGTGAAGATCAGGGTGATGTCATGCTGCCGGGCAAGCGCGCCTGCGCGGCGCGCGACCTCCGCCATGATGGCATAGCCCGCCCGCACCGCGGGTTCGTCGGTGTCGTTGACCGTCAGCCTGCCCCGGGGTGTGAAGGCGATGCGAATCCCGTCACTGAACCTCGCCTGCCAGGCATCTTCCAGCGACAGCATGGATGCGACTTCGGGGGCATCCGACTTGTCCAGGGCGGGGTCAACCTGCAGGGATTCCCAGTGTTGATTGCCGTAGGCTGTGGCGAAAGACTCCAGCGGATCGTTGCCGGTGTAAAATGCGATGATGACGGTGTGCGGTTTCAGCCACACGGCCTTGGTGAACATGTCGAGATATTGCACTGCGCCCCAGCCGCCGACGGCCATGCTGTACACCGGTGTATCCTTCTGCCGCAGCAGTCCGGCCATCTGGCTGGGCCAGTTGTTGGCAAAGGGTTCGCCGAAGCCGTAGGTCTGGCTGTCACCGATAACGACGGTCGCTGCACGGTTTGGCACGCCGCTGTTGCGGAAACCAAGTATGTCATGCGGTCCCGACTCGCCGGAGGCAGGCAGCAGCGGTCTGAAACGCGTGTTCGTCCAGGGATCGTGCAGCAGGAGGCCGTCCCCGTCGAAGTCCTGCGCCCTGAAAATGTTCTCGAAAAAAGGCGGAACGGTCTCACTGGCCTGTACCAGCTGCAGATCCGCCGGTATGCCCAGCAGCTGCGGCGCCAGCCAGCGCAGCAATGAAACAGCGGCGACCACGGTGAACAAAACGCTGCCTGCCGTCAGCAACCATTCCCTTTTGATATCCGTTCCCTCGATTGCAAGCCGGCCATCAGCGGCCCTGCGAACGTGTAGACTATACGCGGTCCGGCAGGATTTAAAGGGCGCGATGCGGCAGTTCCGCAGCCGGTATCCCGCAGTAACGCGCACCGGTCAGAACGCTGCTGCAGCGTACCCGATGCCGCCATGGCAGCGTCAGCGGTAGTGTGTCGTACAGGATGCGCTGTCGAGTCTCTGGGTGAAGTCACATGCCTGAAACCGTCATACTGGTACACGGGATCTGGATGACCGGTCTGGAGCTGCAGCTGCTGGCCTGGCGGCTGCGTCACTGTGGTTACCGCACCCTGGTGTTTCGCTATCCCTCGCTGCGCCGGACGCTGGCGCAGAACGCCGCACGTCTGGTCGAACGGGTCGGGCAGCAGGGTGATGCCACCGTGCACCTGGTCGGGCACAGCCTGGGCGGCCTCGTGATCCTGCAGGCGTTGCAGGATCACCCGGACCTGATCCGGGGCCGCATCGTGTTGCTGGGCAGCCCGGTCAACGGCAGCGTCATCGCGCAGCGCCTGCATGCACACCGCATCACGCGCTGCCTGGTCGGTCGCAGCGGGGACGGGGCGCTGCTGGGCGGCGGGCCGCGCTGGCACGGCCCCCGGCCGCCCGGCGTCATCGCCGGCACCCGTCCGGTTGGCATCGGCCGGCTGCTGGGCGGTTTTGGCGAGGCCAGTGACGGCACGGTTGCACTGTCCGAAACACAGCTTGCCGGCGAGCATGAGGCGACCACATTTCCCGAGACGCACTTCGGTCTGCTGTTTTCCCGGCCGGTTGCCCGGGCGGTTTGCGGCTTTCTGCGTACGGGCCGGTTCCCGGTGCCGGATGCGTCATTATGAGTCTGATTTGCAAGCTATATAACAGTGCGGGGGCAATGGTAGAATGCGCCGATTGAGTTGCAAGAGGTAACAAACATGGCAGGACACAGTAAATGGGCCAACATACAACACCGCAAAAATGCCCAGGACGCCAGGCGCGGCAAGCTGTTCACCAAGCTGATCCGCGAGATCACCGTTGCCGCCCGCATGGGCGACCCCGACCCGGCGTGCAATCCGCGCCTGCGGCTGGCGGTCGACAAGGCGCTGGCGGCCAACATGACCAAGGACACCATCGAGCGTGCCATCAAGCGCGGCTCGGGGGCGATGGACGGGGAAAATTTTGAGGAAATACGCTACGAGGGTTACGGCCCCGGCGGCGTCGCGGTGATGGTCGACTGCATGACCGACAACCGCAACCGCACCGTGGCCGAGGTGCGGCATGCCTTCACCAAGGCGGGCGGCAACCTGGGCACCGATGGCTCGGTGGCCTACCAGTTCACCAAGGCCGGCATCCTCAGTTACCCGACGGGCAGCGACGAGGACCGGATCATGGAGGCGGCGCTGGAGGCGGGTGCCGAGGATGTGCGTGAGCTATGATGACGGCTCCGTGGACGTGCTGACGGAACCCGACCAGTTCGTCGACATCAAGACCGCCATGGTGACGGCGGGCCTGGAGCCGGAAAACGCCGAGGTCACCATGCGCGCCGACAATACCATCACACTGGAACTGGAGGACGCCGAGAAAATGATCCGCATGCTGGACCGGCTGGAGGATCTCGATGACGTGCAGAACGTCTATTCGAATGCGGATATCTCCGAAGACATCCTTGAACAGCTGGGGTAAGCAGGTGACCCTGCCGCGAGCTTCGGGACCATGACCGGCGCGATTGCATGACGCGCATCCTCGGCATTGATCCCGGCTCCCGGGTCACCGGTTACGGGATTATCGACCATGCCGGCCGGCAGACGACCTATGTCGCCAGCGGCTGCATCCGCACGCAGGGGGAAACGCTGGCGGAGCGCCTCGGCATCATCTTTGCCGGGGTCAGCGCCATCATCGCCGAATACACGCCGCAGGAAATGGCGATGGAGCGGGTGTTTCTCAACAAGAACGCCGATTCCGCGCTGAAACTCGGCCAGGCCCGCGGCGCGGCCATCTGCGCCGGCGTGCACCACAGTCTGCCGGTGGATGAATATGCCGCGCGTGAAATCAAGCAGGCCATGGTCGGCCGGGGCGGCGCGACCAAGGAGCAGGTGCAGCACATGATCTGCGTGCTGCTGGCGCTGCAGAAAACCCCGCCCGGCGATGCCGCCGATGCCCTGGGCGTGGCGGTCTGCCACGGACACCACCGGGAAACCCGGCGCCCGCATGGCGGAGCTGCAGCGCGTGCCTGGCGGGGCTGCATCATGATCGGCCTGTTGCGCGGCCGCCTGCTCGCCAAACAGCCGCCGTCGCTGTTGCTGGACGTGCAGGGTGTCGGCTACGAGGTCGATGCGCCGATGACCACCTTCTACGAACTGCCGGACGTCGGCGCGGAGGTCACCCTGTATACCCATCTTGCCGTGCGCGAGGATGCGCATACGCTGTACGGTTTCCTGAAACTCAGCGACCGCGACCTGTTCCGCACGCCTGCTCAAGGTCAACGGGGTCGGCGCACGGCTGGCGCTGGCGATACTCTCCGGCATGGAAACCTCGCGCTTTATCGCCTGCGTGCAGGAAGGCGATACCGCAGCGCTGGTGCGCCTGCCCGGCATCGGCAAGAAAACCGCGGAGCGGCTCATCATCGAACTGCGTGACCGGCTGGAAAGCGGGCAGGGCTGGATGAGCGCCGCGACCGGCGATTCGTCCGCTGCGGCTGCCGCCAGTCCCGTCGAGGATGCGGTCAGCGCCCTGGTCGGACTGGGTTACAAGCCGCAGGAGGCCAGCCGCATGGTGCGCGCCATCGATGCCGCGGAGCTGTCCTCCGAAGACATCATTCGCCGTGCCCTGCAGCCGCACGGTGCAATAACCCGGGCCCTTGATAATCGGTAATTTCATAAATCGAATGACGAAGTTTGTAACCCGGATTCGAACCGAAGCGTAAGCCGGGGGTGCCCGATTTACCCAGAGGATTATTCGCTATGCCTCACCACTGCGAGCCACGCTCTGCCCTGCGTCAGCCCTACTCCGGATTACGGTCTCACCTTCTCCCTGCAGTCGAACATCCATACAGTCGTCGCAATAACGAATTAATCGGAGATTACCTTGATTCGGCCGCCGCTTGCGTTGAAACTACCGTTCCATGATTGAAGCCGATCGACTGGTCACGCCCCGGGGTTCCCGCGAGGACGAGGTGCTTGACCGCACCGTGCGTCCGCAGCGCCTGGCCGACTACGTGGGCCAGCCGCAGGTCTCCGAGCAGATGGAGATCTTCATCCGGGCGGCCAACGGCCGGGGCGACGCCCTGGACCACACCCTGATCTTCGGTCCGCCGGGACTGGGCAAGACCACGCTGGCGCACATCATCGCCAACGAGATCGGCGTCAACCTGCGCCATACCTCCGGGCCGGTGCTGGAGCGGCCCGGCGATCTGGCGGCGCTGCTGACCAACCTCGAGCCCCACGACGTGCTGTTCGTCGACGAGATCCACCGCCTCAGCCCGGTGGTCGAGGAGATCCTGTATCCCGCCCTGGAGGATTTCCAGCTGGATATCATGATCGGCGAGGGGCCGGCGGCGCGCTCCATCAAGCTGGACCTGCCGCCCTTCACCCTGGTGGGCGCCACCACGCGCGCCGGTCTGCTGACCTCGCCGCTGCGTGACCGCTTCGGCATCGTGCAGCGGCTGGAGTTCTACAATACCGCGGATCTCGCGTCGATCCTGCAGCGTGCCGCCGGCATCCTCGGTATCGCGATGGATGTCGAGGGCGCTGCGGAACTGGCGCGGCGCTCGCGCGGCACCCCGCGTATCGCCAACCGCCTGCTGCGGCGGGTGCGCGACTATGCCGAGGTCAAGGCGGACGGTCGTGTCACACCGCGACGTGGCCGCGCGCGCCATGGCGATGCTGAAAGTGGATGAGCAGGGCTTCGATGCCCAGGACCGCAAGCTGTTGCTGACGATTATCGAGAAATTCGCCGGCGGGCCGGTGGGCGTGGACAACCTGTCGGCGGCCATCGGCGAGGAGCGCGGCACCATCGAGGATGTACTGGAACCGTACCTGATCCAGCAGGGATTCATCATGCGCACGCCGCGCGGCCGCATGGCGACGCGCAACGCCTAGCTGCACTGCGGACTCAAGCCGCCGTGCCCAGGCAAGCAGCGCCTCGCTGGAACTGTTCGCCGGTGAGACCGCCGAGGATGCTCCGCACTGAGTCACGGCATGTCAGTGTTCTTCCCGGGTTTTCGATCCCGACTGTCACCGTGCAGGCGACAATTACCCGTGCGCCGGGAATTTAGCGCTGGCCTTGCGGTCACTAGTGTGTTCTAAGGGGGCGATAGCCGGTGGCGTTGTTTCAATGGGACGTACGTGTCTACTACGAGGATACCGACAGCGGCGGTGTGGTGTACTACGCCAATTACCTGCGTTTCATGGAGCGGGCGAGGACCGAATGGATGCGCTCACTGGGTTTTGAACAGGACCGCCTGCTGGCGGAGCAGGGCCTCCTGTTCGCCGTGCGTTCCGCCAGTATCGACTACCTGCGACCGGCGCGCTTCAATGACAGGCTCACCGTGACGGTGGACCTGCGCCGGCGCGGTCGGGCCAGCCTCACGTTTGAGCAGGCCGTGCTGCGGCAGGGCGACAGCGCCGTACCACTGTGCACCGGCGTGATGAAGATCGCCTGCCTCGAAGCGGCAACGTTTCGCCCCCAACCCATACCGGACACCATTCTGAAGGAGCTTGTGAATGTCGACTGACATGTCCTTTTTTCACCTGATAGCCGGTGCCAGCATGGTCGTGAAGCTGGTCATGCTGTTGCTGCTGGCGGTCTCCGTGGCCTCCTGGACCATGATATTCCGCCGCCGCAGCGCCCTGCAGGCGGCGCGCGAGGCGGCGGATGAACTTCGAGGACCGCTTCTGGTCCGGTGGCGACCTGGCCAAGCTGTATCGCGAGGTCAGCGCAAGGCCTGAGGATGCCATCGGCATGGCCGGCATCTTCCAGGCCGGCTTCAGTGAATTCGCGCGCCTGCGCAAGCAGTCGGGCACGCGACTCGCGCAGCGTGGTGGAAGGCGCGCAGCGGGTGATGCGTGTGGTCCTGTCGCGCGAGACCGACGACCTGGAAACCCATCTGTCGTTCCTGGCCACCGTGGGCTCGACCAGTCCCTACGTCGGCCTGTTCGGCACGGTGTGGGGCATCATGAATTCCTTTCGCGGCCTGGGAAACGCCCAGCAGGCGACACTGTCGATGGTGGCGCCCGGCATTGCCGAGGCACTGATCGCGACGGCCATGGGCCTGTTCGCCGCGATTCCGGCGGTGATCGCCTACAACCGCTACTCCAATGACGTCGAACGGCTGATCAACCGCTACGACAACTTCCTGGAAGAGTTTTCCACCATCCTGCAGCGCCAGGTGCATTCGCCGGCTGTGGAGGGTGGTCGCCGGGCGACTGACTAGATGGCCCGTCACCGCGTACGCAAGAAGCCCATGGCCGAGATCAACGTCGTGCCCTACATCGACGTGATGCTGGTCATGCTGGTGATCTTCATGATCACGGCGCCGCTGCTGACGCAGGGCGTGAAGGTGGACCTGCCGGAGGCCAGTGCCGAACCGGTGGAAGACCCCGACCAGGAGCCCGTGGTGGTCAGTGTGGACGCGAACGGCAACCTGTACCTGAACGTGGGAGACGACCCGGAAAGCCCGATCGACGGCGACACCCTGGTGCGCAATATCGGCATCGTGCTGAAGCGCCAGCCGGGCAAGAGCGTGCTGGTGCGCGGTGACCACGCGGTGGACTACGGCACGGTGGTTTCCGCCATGGTGCTGCTGCAGCAGGCCGGTGTGCCGCACGTGGGCCTGGTGACGGAATCCCCGGAAGAATAACTGCAGGTATGTGGCAGGCAGTTCGCGAGAATCCCCGCGCCGTGGCATACGCAGTGCTGATGCACCTGGCGCTGCTGGCGCTGCTGGTGTTCAGCCTGGACTGGACGCCGAAGATCGTCCATCC
Source organism: uncultured Gammaproteobacteria bacterium (assembly GCA_963824045.1). GTDB lineage: Bacteria > Pseudomonadota > Gammaproteobacteria > UBA9214 > UBA9214 > UBA9214. Next base: position 314,880 of record CAWGNW010000010.1, read on the forward strand.
GCCCGGCATCAAGGTGCCGATCGAGGCGGAGCTGGTCGACCAGCGGCAGCTGCAGGCGGTCGAGGAGAAGAAACTGGCGGAACAGCGCCGCCAGGAAGATGCCGAGAAGCAGCGGCTCGCGGAAGCCGAGGCAAGGGCCGAGGCGGAGCAGAAGCGCAAGGCGGAGGCAAAGACGAAGGCCGAAGCCGAGCAGAAGCGCAAGACGGAAGCCGCGGCAAAGGTAAAGGCCGAGGCGGAGCAGAAGCGCAAGACGGAAGTGGCGGCAAAGGCGCAGGCCGAGGCGGAGCAGAAGCGCAAGGCGGAAGCGGCGGCAAAGGCGAAGGCCGAGGCGGAGCAGAAGCGCAAGGCGGAAGCCGCGGCAAAGGCAAAGGCCGAGGCAAAGGCGAAGGCCGAGGCGGAGCAGAAGCGCAAGGCGGAAGCGGCGGCAAAGGCGAAGGCCGAGGCGGAGCAACGCCGGCGCGAGGCCGAGATGCAGGCACAGATTGCGGCGGAACAGGAGGAAGCGCGTGCACGCTCGGCGCTGTCCGAGTACATTCCGTACATTCAGGACAAGGTGCAGCGCAACTGGCTGCGTCCACCCGGGAGTGCTTCCGGGCTGAGCTGTCTGATCAAGGTCAGGCTGATTCCGGGCGGTGACGTGGTGAGTGCGACGGTGGTGCGCAGCAGCGGCGATCCACTGTTCGACCGCTCGGTGGAGACAGCGGTACTGAAGGCGTCACCGCTGCCGTTGCCGACGGACGCGTCGCTGTTCAATCATTTTCGGGAAATCAATTTCAACTTCGATCCGGGTCGGTAAAGGACTGGTATATAAATGCGAAAATTAGGACTCATCTTGCTGCTGCTGGCGGCCGTGCGACCGGCCTTCGGTGCCCTGACCATCGAAATCACCCAGGGGGTCGAGGGCGCGATACCCATCGCGGTCGTGCCCTTCGGCTGGAGCGGGGCAGGCGGCGGTGCGCCGGAAAATATCAGTGCCATCGTCAGCGCGGACCTGAACCGCAGCGGCCGCTTCGAGGCCCTGCCGGACAGCGACCTGGTGGCACACCCGACGGAAGGCAGCCAGGTGCAGTTCCAGAACTGGCGCATGGTGAACGTCGACGATCTGGTCATCGGCAAGATCAGCGAGGCCGGCCAGCAGTACAGTGTGCAGTTCCAGTTGTTCGACGTGTTTCGCGGCAACCAGGTTGCCGGTTACAGCTTCAGCGTCGGCCGCCAGGAACTGCGCCGGGTCGCGCACCACATCAGCGACCTGATCTACGAGAAGCTCACCGGCGAGCCCGGTGCCTTCAATACGCAGATCGCCTACGTGACTACCAGCGGCACAACCGCAAACAAGACCTACACCCTGCTGGTCGCGGATTCCGACGGCTATAACCCGCAGACCATCCTGACATCGAAGGAGCCGCTGATGTCACCCAGCTGGTCGCCGGATGCCAGGCAGCTTGCCTACGTGTCATTTGAAAACAAGACTGCACAGATCTATGTCCAGGAACTCAATACCGGCACCCGGCGCAAGCTGGTCTCTTTCAAGGGCATCAACGGCGCACCGTCATGGTCACCTGACGGGCGCTCGCTCGCCGTGACGCTGTCCCGGGACGGCAATCCCGAGATCTACACGCTGGACCTGAAAAGCAATACCCTGAAACGCCTGACCAACAGCGCGGGTATTGATACCGAACCGGTCTGGGCGCCCGACGGCAAAAGTATCGTCTTCACCTCCGATCGCGGCGGCTCGGCGCAGCTGTACCGGATACCCGCCACTGGCGGCCAGGCACAGCGGCTGACCTTTGAAGGCAACTACAATGCCGGCGCGGACTTCTCGCCGGACGGCCGCAAAATTGCTATGGTGCACGGCGCCGGTGGCGGTTACCGTATCGCGGTGCTGGACCTGGCCAGCGGTAACCTGCGGGTGCTGACCGACGGGACGCTGGACGAGTCACCCAGTTTTTCACCCAACGGCAGCATGATCATTTATGCCACCGGCGCCGGTAATCGGGAGGTTCTGTCGGCGGTGTCCGTGGACGGTCGTTTTCGGCAGCGGCTGTCATTGCAGGCCGGCAACGTGCGCGAGCCGGTATGGTCCCCGTTCAGTAAATAGGCGGCGAAACTTTTGTAACATCACAGGGTTTGATACCCGGGAGTAAGGCAATGAAATGCAATATAAGCAGGTTGATCGTGGTGGTGCTGATCGCGGTACTGGCCGGCTGCAGTTCCAAGGGTGGTACCAAGGACGATGTCGCCGTCGAGGATCGCGGTACCTCCGCTGACGGGGCGGTCACCAGCGGCGCCTATGGCAGCAGTGATTTTTCCAGCTACTCGCTGACCGATCCCAACAGCCCGCTGGCGCGCCGCGTGATCTACTTTGAATATGACAGTGCGGAAATCACCAGCAGCGACCAGGAGCTGCTGGTACAGCATTCCGGTTATCTCGTCGCCAACCCGGGGCAGCACATTACCCTCGAGGGGCATACCGACGAGCGCGGCTCCCGGGAATACAACATCGCCCTGGGTGACCGGCGCGCGCAGTCGGTGGAGCGGATCATGGAATTGAACGGTGTGTTGCCGGAGCAGATCAGCGTGGTCAGCTACGGCGAGGAAAAGCCGGCTGCCGAGGGGCATGGCGATGCCGTATGGCGCCTCAATCGCCGCGTCGAGATCGTCTACCAGGGGCAGTAAATGATGAAATGCACCAAAGTCGCCATGGCGGCGGTCTTGCTGAGCGCCGCCATGGCAAGCACGCCGCTTGCGCTGGCGGAATCGACCAAGGAGCGTCTCGACGCGCTGGAGCGCAAGCTGGATTCGCGCAGCCTGCTCGAAATGCTGAACCGGATCGAACAGCTGCAGGGCGATGTGCAGCAGCTGCGCGGCGATGTGGAACTGCAGACGCACCGGCTGGAAGACCTGCAGCGGCAGCAGCGGGAACAGTACCTCGATACCGACCGGCGCCTGCAGCAACTGGAAACGGGTCTGCCCGGCGGCGCGCCGGGCGGCATGCCTTCCACACCTGGCATGCTGCCGGAGACGGCATCGCAACCGGCGCAGCCGCCTGTGCAACCGGAGACACCGATTGTGGTTGCGCCGCCAGCGCCGGCAGAGCAACCGCCTGTAGCGCAACGGCCAGAACCGCTGGCAGCACCGCCGGGCGCCGCGGCATCCAATACGGAAGCCGAGCAGGCCCAGTATGACAACGCACTTGCGATCCTGCGCGAGGGTCGCTATGCCGAGGCGGCACAGGCATTCAACCGCTTCCTTGCGGCGAATCCGGGCAGTGTCTACGCGGACAACGCCAGCTACTGGCTGGGCGAGACCTACTATGTGACCCGGGATTTCGACCAGGCGCTGGAAACCTTCGAGGGGCTGGTAAACCGCTATCCACAGAGTTCGAAGGTATCCGACAGTCATCTCAAGATGGGCTACATCTATTATGAGAAAAAAGACTGGAAAGCGGCTCGCGAGAACCTGGAGCTGGTGGTGAACCAGTACCCCGGCACCACGACCGCCCGGCTCGCCGCCGACCGCCTGCAGCGCATGAAGCATGAGGGGCATTGATGCCCGAACAGCAGGGCTACCGCAGGCGTGTCTGTTACCTGTAGGAGCGGTCTCCTGACCGCGATAAGCTTATACATCGCGCCGAAGGTCGGCGCTCCTGGAGGTGCAACCAGTGTGTGTAGGAGCGGTCCCCTGACCGCGATAAGCAATACATCGCGCCGACGGTCGGCGCTTGTGCCCATTGGGGTGCTCCTGCACAGGTGCAACCAGTGCCTGCAGGAGCGGTCCCCTGACCGCGATGCCGTTGACAGGTAATAGATAACACAACTTACGAGCCGCAGCCCGGGGCTGTGTTGATGCCTCATCTTTCAGCACGTAATACCCGTTACCACCATGTCCGAACCCGTCCGCTTGCGCATCACGGAAATCTTTCATTCCCTGCAGGGCGAATCGGCCTCGGCCGGCTGCCCGACGGTATTCGTGCGCCTGACCGGCTGTCCCCTGCGCTGCGGTTACTGCGATACCACGTATGCGTTCAGCGGCGGGGAGTGGATGACGCTGGATGCAATCCTTGCCCGGGTCGGTGACTTCGAGACGCCGTATGTCACCGTAACCGGCGGCGAACCGCTGGCGCAGAAGGGCTGCCTGCCACTGCTCGCGGCCCTGTGCGATGCGGGTTATCGTGTTTCGCTGGAGACCAGCGGCGCCCTGGATATCTGCCGGGTCGACCCCCGCGTTGTCCGGGTGATGGATCTGAAGACGCCTGCTTCCGGCGAGCTCGGTCGCAACCGCTACGAGAACCTGGACTGCCTGCAGCCGCAGGACCAGGTCAAGTTCGTCATCTGCGATCGCGGTGACTACGAGTGGAGTCGCGAACAGCTGGCGAAATACCGGCTGGCCGCGCGCTGCGAGGTGCTGTTCTCGCCGGGCTTCGAACAGCAGGATGCCGCCGAACTGGCCGGCTGGATCCTCGCGGACCGTCTGCCGGTCCGCTTCCAGGTCCAGTTGCACAAGATCCTCTGGGGCAATGAGCCGGGACGCTGACGGCGGCATGTCCCGATTGAAGTGCAGGAGCGGCCTCTTTATGCCCGTTTTCCGGGTACTGGCCGCGATGTGGTGCCTGTCAATCGCGCCGAAGGACGGCGCTTGTGCCCATTGGGGTATTTATGCCCATTGGGGTGCTCCTACAGGTGGTTCTACCAAGCGGTCTCCTGACCGCGATGTGGTCTTCCGTAAATCGCGCCCAGACTCGATGCTTGTGCCGACCTGTATTGTGCCGCCCCGGGCCTGCTAGAATTCACCGTCATGAATCGCCACCCATCACGTCAAACCGCATCCCGTGCCTGACGCCGTCATCCTGCTCTCCGGTGGTCTCGACTCCGCCACTACGCTGGCCATTGCCCGCGAGCAGGGCTACGACTGCCATGCGCTCAGCCTGGATTACGGCCAGCGCCACAACGCCGAGCTTGCGGCGGCGCGAGCGCATCGCCGCCGCCGCGGGTGTGCGGGAACACAAGGTCATTCACCTTGGCCTCGACGCGGTCGGCGGTTCAGCACTGACCGACGCCAGCATCGCCGTACCCGACCGGCCGGGCACGGGCATCCCGGTCACCTACGTCCCGGCACGCAACACCATCTTCCTCTCGCTGGCGCTGGGCTGGGCCGAGGTGCTGGGCGCCTGGGACCTGTTCATCGGCGTCAACGCGGTGGACTATTCCGGCTACCCGGACTGCCGCCCGGAATTCATCGCGGCCTTTGAAAGACTCGCGCGGCTGGCGACGAAGGGTGGTGTCGAGGGCGGCGAGTTTCATATCCATGCGCCGCTGATAAACCTCGGCAAGGCGGAGATCATCCGCGAGGGCATGCGTCTCGGTGTGGACTACGCCCGGACGGTGTCCTGTTATTCCGCCGATGTGGAAGGCCGTGCCTGCGGCATCTGCGATGCCTGCCGCCTGCGCGCCGCGGGCTTCCGGGAGGCGGGCGTGCCCGACCCGACGCGCTACCGGCCGACGCTTGCCACGGAATAACCCCCCGGGCCACCCCGGCGATACGCTGGAATCCGCCGTCCGGGTGCGCTGGCAAGCCGGGCGGCAACTCGCTAGACTTCCTGCATTCAACAAGAACCGGCCGATTCACAGACCGGGATGACGGGGAGAACCAGCATGACATTCGAGAGCTTTTCCGAGGCACAATCCTTCTTTCTATGGGCGACCTTCGGCATCGCGCTGCTCATGGGTGCCATCGTCAACAAGACCAACTTCTGCACCATGGGCGCCGTGTCCGACATGGTCAACATGGGCGATCTCGGCCGCTTCCGTGCCTGGCTGCTGGCGATCGCGGTGGCGATCACGGGCGTCGTGGTGCTGGAATACATCGGGCTGGCGCAGCCGTACAACGCCTTTCCCCCGTACCGCGCGGGTCAGCTGATCTGGGCGGAGAACCTGCTCGGCGGGCTGATGTTCGGCGTCGGCATGACGCTGGCAAGCGGCTGCGGCAACAAGTGCCTGGTGCGCATCGGCGGCGGCAACCTCAAGTCCGTTATGGTAATGCTGGTCATCGCCGTGATCGCCTACTACATGATCTACCCCTTCCCGGGCAGCGACCAGACCCTGTTCACCCTGCTGTTCTACGACTGGATCCGGCCGCTGGCCGTGAACCTCGGAGCCAGCCAGGATCTGGGGGCGCTGCTCAGCAACGAATCGCCCGGCATCGCGCGGCTGATCATCGGCGGGGGCCTCAGCCTGCTGCTGCTGGTGTACGCCTTCAAGTCTGCGGAATTCCGCGGCAGCTTCGACAATATCCTCGGTGGCCTGGCCGTCGGCCTCGCCGTTCTTGCCGCCTGGTACGTCACCAGCAACGTGCAGATCGACGCCGACGGCGAGTTGTATTCGCTCAGTGGCTATTACACGGAATGGGAAATGCTGGCCGACTCCCCGGAGGGCAAGCCCGCCGAGTCACGCCAGCTCAGCCCGCAGTCCTTCACCTTCATCAATCCGATGGGGCAGGCGCTGGGCTACACCGCCGGCGGTTTTGACCGCAAGCTGCTGACCTTCGGCGTCATGGCCTTCCTCGGCGTGATCGCCGGTTCCCTGCTGTGGTCGCTGCTGAAGCCGCAGCTTCCGCTTCGAGTGGTTCAGCTCCTTCAGCGACTTCGCCATGCATTTCGCGGGCGCGGTACTGATGGGCTTCGGCGGCGTGCTGGCCATGGGCTGCACCATCGGCCAGGCCATCACCGGCATCTCTGCGCTGGCCGTCGGTTCCTTCATCACCTTCATCGCCATCGTGCTGGGCAGCGCCCTGACCATGAAGGTGCAGTACTACAGGCTGGTCTACGAGGAAGAGGCCAGCTTCGCAAAGGCCCTGGTCGCCGCGCTCGCCGACCTGCACCTGCTGCCCAACGGCCTGCGCCAGCTGGACAAGGTTTAGCCGCAGGCCCGAAAATGGCGGCCAGGACTTGCCATTTCGGGTCAGGCCAGTATGATTCCACCGTCCCGCCCGGGACGGCGGATTTCCCCTCATGGGTCGTTAGCTCAGTTGGTAGAGCACCGGACTTTTAATCCGATGGTCGAAGGTTCGAATCCTTCACGACCCACCATATAAATCAATCAGCTTATCTTTTATTTGCTGCATTAACAAATGCGGATTGCGGGAGTTTTTGCGGGGATTAACTGCAAATTTTCCTCGTTGACTCAATCTTGCCTGTATGAAATTCAAATGGTTACGCGCCAGTAATCGATTCGAACCGTGATTATCCGGACAAAAATCCGGTGCTCGAAATCACACTTAGTTGATGTGATAACAAATAATTTTTGGGTTTCATCTCGAGCATTCATGACATGTATGTTGCAAGGACTGTGGTACCAGATACGAATATTTTACTATTTACTGGCTAACCATTACCGTTCTTCAGGCGCCTTCCAGGATTGGAAGCGCTCGAGCGCATCGGTGTTGCCGATCAGCTTGCGAGCACGTTGCAGCCGTTCCATTGTGCGTACTCGCTGATCTTCTGGTAAGGTCTTCAATTTGCGTTCGGCATCAGCAAAGAACTCCTCGAGTCGTTTTGACGTCGCCCACATCTCGATGATCTCGAGCAGTTCTTCTTTGCTGTCTTTAAGGGCCTCTGCGGCGCGTCTCTCCGCCTCTTCGCGTTCCCATTGCTCCATCTGAGCAGCCCAGCGTTGGCGCTCCAGTTCTGCCTGGCGTTCGCCTTCTTCGACCATGCGCGCTATGTCAACGGTCGCCTTTGTCAGCTCGCGTACGATCGCCGGGATTCGGGTCGAGAGGTCGCGCTTTTTCGTTTCCCGCCATTGCCGGGTCCACTGGGCGCGCGGGTAGGGCGAATAGGCCTGCAGACACAGTCGGCCGGTCGGGAAATCGTGTGTGCTGGTCCAGCCTCTATCCGCTACGTAACGGTCACGCCGTTTCGGGACGTAGTCACTCAGGCTCACATACTCACCGTTGACATAGCGAGCCTCGACGTTCTCGGATAACTCGATAATGGTGAGGCCGATGGCTACGGTCCCGATATAGACGACCGTGCAGCGCTGCGGTGACCAGAGGTTGTTATAGTGATGATGCTTTTCCGTGTGCTCCCGTTCATCGACCTCTGCCCTGCGAAATCGCTCTGAATTAGGGGCGATGGGTACCCGGTGCCCGCGGGCCTCCAGCGCGAGAAAGAGTTGATTAGCAAATGACAAGGCCTTGTCCAGAGCAGTTTTCGTCACGGCCAGATCGATGAGCAGCCTTTTCGCAGGTTTAAGATACCCTGCGGAATAGGACAGCCGGCCTGCCTCGAAGTGTGATTTCGCGTCGGTGGTAAGCGGATGTCGATCCGGGAGAGGCTGGCGAGTGTTTATGTGGCCTGCGACGTATCTTGTCCGGCGGTTTCGGCAGCGGCCGTGCGCGCCTGGGTGGTGTGCCATCACGCGACCACTCGAGCAGGTCGCCGCCGGGACGTGGCTCTGGCAAGGCTGGCTGCTTGGGTGCTTTGCCAACAGCCAGCTTTGCCCAATAGCCACGTGCAGGCCTGGGCACGTTGAGCAGGGCACAGATCCGTGCCATGTAGCTCGATGAAACACCGAACCGAGCCGCCACCTTGAACATGGGGTCGGACCAAACGAGCCCGTACAGGGCCTCTCGGGTTGCTTCTGTCGGTGGTCGCAGAAACTCTGCCAGGCGCTCGCACACGTCCGGAAGCATCGGCCCGCCACTGTCCGTGGACAGTCTCGACAGGAATGCCTTCCACTGGATATTCTTCTGCTCACCCCAGCAATATCGGGACCAAGACCGGATGGGGTGCCTTCCGGGAGCTCGGTACGTCGGCGTGCGAATGTATTGCCAGTCGCTTGGGCATGTGTGTCGCCTTGATAATCAAAATCCCGAGCCATCACCCAAAGATCGTAAAAATCCTTCATTCGGCTGTTGGCCATGCCAAGTGCGACGAGTGCCTGGTATTTCTCGGCAATCACGGTCTCGCGCGGATAGGCCCTTAGCGTTGGGGCAGGGTCATCCAGTAGCGTTGGATACCCTATCACGACCGTTTCCGGGGTCACGGCATCACCGAATCCGATGTCCGCCTGGATCGGGATCCGTGCGCCGGCGAGCTGTCCTGTCAGCGTCACCCGCATGCCACCGTACTCGGTGTCGTCCCGGATGGGCTCGACACGGACGCTTTCCGGGTCGAACGTGACGCCGTCTCCCTGATCTGGCATGGCGCACAGATCACGGAAGACAGCGAGCAATCCCGCTTCGCTGCTATCACCGAAGCCAAGAAAGTCGACATCCCGGGTCGGCCGGTGCGGATTGCGACTCCACAGAATGAACAGCATTGCCCCTTTCAGAACGAAGCGGTCATGATGTGGCGAATGACTCAGGCGGTAGAGGAGGCGTTCCAGACCGTAGCGGGTCAGCACCAGCTGGAAATCCTCGCCCTGTTCCCGAGCGAGGGCCAGTAGCCGGTCCCGGGCGGAGGCCGCCGGTTTCTTCTTTCCGGAGGGGCTCACGCAGCCAAGGCTTCCAGAAACGGCCGCATGACGTTGCGAACGCGACAGACATCGGCATAGTGCCAGAGGTCGTCCATTTTGCAGCGACGTGCTTTCCAGCACTCCCGAAGGGCTTCGATCGCCACGTCGAGACCGATCTTGTTTCTGTACTTGAAGCAGTCGGCAACCGTTTTGGCCGGATTGAAGATGCGCACGGGCACGCCCTCCAGCTTCTTCACCTCCACCCCTTCATTGAGTGCCGTCTCCGAAAAATGCACGATGTGCAGGCGGGGATGCTCGACCCGAGGGCGCCAGGCCTTCTCGCCGATCGCGATCCATACTTCAAAAGGTGCCTGGGTGGTCAGCTCGTGGTACCGGAGTGCGGACAGCAGGCAAATCACGCCGTTGGGAACGCGCTTCGCGGCCTCGGCAAGCGTGCGGTGTTCTGTGGCATTTGCGGAGGGAAGTACGTACAGACCCCATCCGATACGCTCCAGGCGCCCGGCTTTGTAGAGACGGCTCAGGTACGTTCGGGGGATGCCCAGCGGCTCGAGGTCGCGCGGACGCAGCATCCCGGCTTTCCGGACGAGTTCGAGCACCCTGTTTGCTTGGTCGGACATGGGTGGAGTGTTACATTACCTCGGGGAATATGAAAATACCCCGAGGTATCGTAACATCGATCTGTGTCCAATCAGTGTATGAAGCCCGCGCTGTGGGCTGAGTGAACTCACGGTAATATCTGGAGAAAGCAAATTACGTGAACCAAAGGCGATTCATGGAAATTTTCTGGTCAGGTGATCATTGAATTGCGTGAGGGAATCTGGCCGAATTTACTTTGGTATGACAATTCGATGAACCGGATGTGTGCTTTCTCATGCCGGAGCTTATGTTTATCACAGTTTATGAAGTTGCGATGATCGTAAGTTCCTGGTGGCCGGAATAACAACAAGTATGCCAACTTACAAAAATCCGTTGAGGGCTTTGGGCTGATCATGAGTCTGGACTTCAACACGCTGGATTTGCTGCGCCAGACTCATCCGGCGTGGCGGCTGCTGAATTCACCTCACGCACCACTGGTTGTGAGTTTTCTGCATCGTGCCTTCATTGTTCCCAATGAGAGGGTGATCGCGCAGGCAGACCTGGTGGAAAAACTGGAAGACGAGCTGTTTACACTACGTGAACAGTCAGGTGATGAGATCTTTCCAAAGGCAGCGCTGGAATATCTGAATGACTGGGCCGGTCATGACAAGGGCTGGTTGAGAAAATTCTATCGCCAGGGATCGGATGAGCCGTATTTTGACCTGATGCCGGCCACAGAAAAAGCCATCGCCTGGCTTGGTACCCTGACCGAACGCACCTTTATCGGTACCGAGTCGCGCCTCTTGACGCTGTTTGAATTGCTCAAGCAGATCAATGCCGGCAGTGAGACCGATCCGGCTGGTGCGGATTGCCGAGTTGCAAAAGCGCCGTGATGAAATCGATGCCGAGATGGCTCGTGTGCTCGAGGGTGATATCCCGCTGCTGGACAATACGGCGTTGAAGGACCGCTTTCAGCAGTTCATGATGATTTCGCGGGAATTACTTTCTGATTTTCGTGAAGTGGAGCAGAATTTCCGGGTGCTGGACCGGGGCGTGCGAGAACGGATCGCACTGTGGGAAGGAGGTAAAGGTGAATTGCTGGAGGAAATCCTGGGTGAGCGCGACGCCATAGCTGATTCCGACCAGGGACGCAGCTTTCGCGCATTCTGGGACTTCCTGATGTCCAGCGCACGACAGGAAGAATTCAGTCGTTTGCTGGATCGGGTATTGACCCTGCCGGCGGTTGCCGAACTCAACCCGGATACCCGTACCCGGCACGCACACTATGACTGGCTTGAGGCCGGTGAGCATACCCAGCGAACCGTGGCCCAACTCTCGCAGCAGCTGCGCCGTTTTCTCGATGACCAGGCATGGCTGGAGAATCGCCGCATCATGGAAATACTTAGAAGCATCGAAAGCAAGGCGCTGAGCGTGCGCGCAGGGCCCCCGGATGGTGAGGTTGCCGCAATTCCGGCCATTGGCGTTGATATCGAGCTGCCGATGGAACGACCGCTGTATACACCGGCGACGAAGACGCGAATCGCCGATCTCATCCTTGATGCAGAGGAGGCGGAGGTGGATGCTGCAGTGCTTTTTTCCCAGGTTGCAATCGACAAGGCGGAATTGTCGAAGCATATCCACCGCGCCCTTCAGGAAGTTCAGCAAATTACTCTGCGAGAACTGTGTGAACGCCGGCCTCTCCAGCACGGACTGGCTGAACTGGTCGCCTATCTCGAGTTATCGTGTGAAGATTTCAGATACACGATTGACGAGGCAGAGCAGGACAGTATCGTTTGGTGGGGCACGAGTCGCGATGGAGTGAAACAGCAGAAACAGGCGCAGCTTCCGCGGGTGATATTTGTACGATGAATAGCGAACAGGAAACCGGGCTGCCGGCTGCGGAACAGGACCTGTCTTCACTGGTCATTCCCTTGCTCAAGGGCGTGATCTATCGTGATGAAACAAGCGCGCGGAGCAGTCGGCCAATGGAGCGCTCTTCTCGATCTGCAGGCGCGGGTGCGCGACTATGTGGCCGTGATGGGTCTGGAGCTGGTGCTGGACGAGGCCGAAGGTTATGCCTTCCTGCGTGCGCGTGGTCATGAGGATGACGAAAGTACGAAAAAATTGCCACGCCTGGTGGCGCGCCGGTCACTTTCGTTTCCGGTCAGCCTGATGCTGGCCCTGTTGCGCAAGAAGCTGGCTGAGTTCGATGCCGGTGGTGGCCATGACGTAGAGGCGGGCAGGCTGGTACTGTCACGTGATGACATCGTCGAACTGGTACGCGTTTTCCTGCCCGACACCAGCAACGAAGCCCGTTTGATGGACCGTGTGGATGGCGATATCAACAAGGTCGTCGAGCTGGGATTTCTGCGCCGGATGAAGCCACAGCAGGGACAGGCTCCGGAATTCGAGGTGCGCCGCATCCTGAAGTCCTTCGTCGATGCGCAATGGCTGGCCGAATTCGATACACGCCTGGCTGCCTATCAGGCGCAACTTGGCGAGCCGGAACCCGCTAAACAAGATGTCTGATTCCCCGCACACACCCGGACTGGACTTTGTTGCCGACGACACCCTGGCGGGTTTTCGCCTGCAGCGGCTGGAGGTCTATAACTGGGGCACCTTTGATGGACGGGTCTGGACCTTGCAGGCCGACGGCAATAATGCGCTGCTGACGGGTGATATCGGCTCGGGCAAATCGACCCTGGTCGATGCCGTTACGACCCTGCTGGTGCCGGCGCATCGGGTGGCCTATAACAAAGCCGCCGGTGCCGACAGCAGGGAGCGTACGCTCAAATCCTACGTCCTGGGCTATTACAAGACGGAACGCAGTGAAGTCAGTGCCGCGGCAAAGCCCGTCGCCCTGCGTGATAACAGCAGCTATTCAGTGATCCTCGGTGTGTTTCATAATGCCGGGTACGATCAGACGGTGACCCTGGCGCAGGTATTCTGGATCAAGGACGCGCAGGGACAACCCGCGCGCTTTTATGTGAGTGCCGAGCGGGATCTTGCCATCGCGCGGCGACTTTGCCGGTTTCGGTACAGAGATAGTCTCGTTACGCAAGCGCTTGCGTGGAGAGGATGTCGAAGTGTTCGACAGCTTCCCGCCCTACGGGGCCTGGTTCCGGAGACGTTTCGGCATCGAAAACGAGCAGGCAATGGAGTTGTTTCATCAGACCGTTTCCATGAAATCGGTGGGTAATCTGACCGAGTTCGTGCGCAACCATATGCTCGAGCCGTTTGATGTGATGCCGCGCATCACGGCGCTGATCGCACATTTCGATGATCTGAATCGTGCCCATGAGGCGGTCCTCAAGGCCAAGCGGCAGATTGAGTTGTTGACACCACTGGTGGCTGATTGTGATCGCCACCGGGAAGTGACCGGCTGACACAGAGGACCTGCGCGGTTGCCGCGAGGCCTTGCGGCCGTATTTTGCAGGGTTCAAACTCGAACTGCTGGAGAAGACGGATCGCCCTGTTGGGTGAGGAATGGACACGTCAGACCAGCCGTATCCAGGAACTCACCGGGCTGCGTAATGCGCAACGGGCGGAGGTCATCGAGATCAAGCAGAGCATCGCCGCAGAACGGGGGCGATCGGCTGGAGCGACTCGCGGAGGAGATCCGTATCAAGGGTGTGGAGCGGGATGCGCGCAAGACCAAGGCAGGGCGCTACGCAGAACTGGTGCGTGCCGCCGGTGGCCGGCCGGGGGAGGATGAGGAAACCTTCCAGGCACAACGCAAGGAATCCATCAGCCAACTTGAGCAGGTCGCTGCAGAGGAGGCGCGGATGCAGAATGCTCGAACCGAACACGAAGTTGAACTGCATCAGGGCCGACAGCAACACGCTCAGGTGCGTGGTGAACTCGACAGTCTGAAGGCTCGGCGCAGCAATATCCCCGCTGAACAGATCCGTATGCGCGAGATGCTGTGCCAGGCCCTCGATCTGTCCGATGCCGAGATACCCTTCGCGGGTGAGCTGTTGCAGGTGCGCGAGGATGAGCGGGACTGGGAAGGGGCGGCCGAACGGCTGCTGCGCAACTTCGGTCTTTCACTGCTGGTGCCGGATGCCCACTATCCACAGGTCTCGGAGTGGGTCGATCGTACCCATCTGCGCGGCCGCCTGGTATATTTCCGGGTGCGCGCCGCCGCCCGTGCCGAATCGCGGGCACTGCACCCTGACTCCCTGGTGCGCAAACTTGCGATCAAGCCCGATACATCGTTTTACGAGTGGCTGGAACAGGGAGCTTGCGCGCCGCTTCGACGTTGCCTGCTGTGCAACCGGCGAGCAGTTTCGGCGCGAGACCCGCGCCATTACCCGCATGGGCCAGATCAAGTCTCCCGGCGAACGACACGAAAAGGATGACCGCCATCGCATCGATGATCGCCGCCGGTTTGTGCTGGGCTGGACCAATGCCGAGAAGATCGCCGCCCTGGAGGCCGAGCAGCGTCAACTGGAGGGCCGGCTGGGCGAGCTGGGCGCGCGTATCGCGAACTGCAGATCCGAGCAGAAGGCACTGATGAACGGCGCAGATGTGCTGGTCAAGCTCGACGAATACCGTGACTTCCGGGAACTGGACTGGCGATTCACTGGCCGCCGAGGTTGCCCGACTGGAAGAGGAGCGGCAGCAGCTGGAGCGTGCATCGGACCTGCTCAGGGAGCTGACCGATCAGCTCAAGGTCCTGGAACAGATCTGGCGGAGACCGAAGCACGGCTCGAGTCGAAGCAGACCGAACGGGCCAAGACGGAGCAGAAACGGGAGGATGCCGAGGTCCTGCGACAGCAGACCAGGACCTTGCTGGATACACTCCGCCCCTGAGCGCCATGCGGCACGATTTCCCGCGCCTGGACGAACTGCGCAGCGAGGCCCTGGGGGAGCATCACCTCAGCGTGGAGTCCTGCGACAACCGCGAGCGCGACATGCGCGAATGGTTGCAGGCGCGGATCGACGCAGAGGAATCACGCCTTAAACGACTGGGTGAGAAGATCGTTCGCGCAATGACCGAATACAAGGAGGCCTTCCGGCTGGAAACGGCGGAGGTGGATGCCAGTATCGAGGCGGCACCTGAGTACAGCGCCATGCTGGATGCACTGGAGGCTGATGATCTGCCGCGTTTCGAGGCGCGCTTCAAGGAACTGCTCAACGAGAACACCATCCGCGAGGTGGCCAACTTCCAGTCGCAGCTCGCCCGCGAGCGTGAGGAAATCAAGGAGCGCATCACGCGCATCAACGAGTCGCTGGCGCAGATCGACTACAACCCGGCGCGCTACATCAAGATCGAACCCCGGCCGAGTACGGATGCCGAGATTCGGGACTTCCAGAACGAGTTGCGCGCCTGTACCGAGGGCGCGCTAACCGGTTCCGAAGATGCCCAGTATTCAGAAGCCAAGTTTCTGCAGGTCAAGCATATCATCGAGCGTTTTCGCGGGCGCGAGGGCCAGACCGAGTCGGATCGCCGCTGGACTGCCAAGGTAACCGATGTACGCAATGGCTTTACATTCGCCGCCAGCGAGCGCTGGCGCGAGGATGATAGCGAGCACGAACACTATTCCGACTCGGGCGGTAAGTCAGGCGGTCAGAAGGAGAAGCTCGCCTACACCATCCTGGCCGCCAGTCTGGCCTATCAGTTCGGACTGGAATGGGGAGCGGTGCGCTCGCGGTCGTTCCGCTTCGTGGTGATTGACGAGGCATTCGGGCGTGGTTCGGATGAGTCCGCGCAATACGGCCTGCGGCTGTTCGCGCAGCTCAATCTGCAACTGTTGATCGTCACGCCCCTGCAGAAGATCCACATCATAGAGCCCTTCGTCAACAGCGTCGGCTTTGTTCACAATGAGGACGGCCGTGCCTCCATGCTGCGCAACCTCACCATCGAGGAGTACCGGGAGGAGAAGGCGAGGGCCGCCCAGTGAACTGGACCGGTCCCCGCGAGTTGCGCGCGCAGTTACAGCGCTGTTGGGATCGCGGTGAGCTGCTGACCGGAATGGTTTCCGGCGAGTCGACATTCCCCCGGCGATTGACGTTGAAAGCACCCGACATCCGCGCAGATGGCCGGATGACTTCGACAAGGTGCGCGACTGGATCGCCGAACTTACGCTGCGCTGCCACACTACCGGATCGAGATGCGCGAGTTGCGTCACCGGGTGCTCGGCGCAAACGAGGTGCCCGCGGCGGTCTGGGTGGATACCCTGGACGATGCCCTGGCCATACTGGGTAAATCCCGTGAGGCCAAACGTTTCGCGAATATGGTCGAGCGTACCCGACAGCGGCAGCCTGCTGTTGCTCGAATGGCTTGCCCGCAAGCCGCTCAAGGCGCTGGAGCTGGCTGAGGTCTGGGATCAGCTGCTGGATGTGATCGACTGGATCAGGCAGCATCCCCGCCCGGGCATATACCTGCGACAGATCGACATCCCCGGAGTCGCACAGCAAATTCATCGAGGCACACCGGGGTGTTCTGCTTCAGTGGCTGGATCGGCTCTTGCCGCCGGAGGCTGTCGATACGGCAGTGCCAGCTGGTGTTTCCGGGTTCGCCAGCCGTTACGGATTTCGTGACAAGCCCCAGCGTATTCGTCTGCGCGCAGCTGGACCTGCGCATGCGCTGTTGCCGCGGGCGGCGGATGCGGACATCACGCTGGATGCTCGAAAGCTTTGCCGCTCTGTCACCTGCAGGTCTCCCGGGTATTCATCACGGAGAACGAGATCAATTACCTGGCTTTTCCGCCGATGCCGGACAGTCTGCTGATCTTCGGCGCCGGTTACGGTTTCGACGTGCTGGCGCAGGCTGCATGGCTGCGCTGCTGCCAGGTGTATTACTGGGGTGACATCGATACCCACGGCTTCGCGATCCTGGATCGGCTGCGCGCTTATCTGCCCCATGCGCATTCCCTTTTAATGGATCCGTGACACATTGCTGGCATTCGAGGCCCAATGGGGTAGGGAGGAAAAACAGACACTTCGGGACTTGCCTCGCCTGAACGCTGAGGAGCAGGCACTGTACGATGACCTGAGAGACAACCGTCTGCGCACGAATCTGCGCCTGGAGCAGGAACGAATCGGATTCGGCTGGGTCGAGAATGCACTGACGTTATTGCTATCTCAAAATCGGAATTCCAGCATGGACAATATTTGAGGGTACAGGAAGAAGAGCTTGGCCCTGCGTGGATTTTCCAGCTTTTTGTTTGTATTGCTGTCGTCATTCCTCTGTGGGGATTTTGCGGGACACGGTTATGCATCGTCCTGCATTGTGATGCACAGTTCGCAACGGGCGCCACGGTAAGTTTTTGAATAGAAAGGCTTAAAAACTGCCTTTCTGTACTTTTAATCCGATGGTCGAAGGTTCGAATCCTTCACGACCCACCATTAAATCAGATAGTTACAGCGAATTACCTCCATATCGACGAGTAGCCTTTTGGCGGGCTTCAAGTAGCCTGTGCTATATGACAGCCGACCTACCTCGAACAGCGGTTTCGCGTCGGCGGTCAGCGGATGTCGATCCGGGAGCGGTGTGCGAGTTTTATGTTGCTTGCGACGCTTCTTTTCCGGAGGTTTCGGCAGCGGCCGTGCACGTTTTGGTGGAGTTCCATGAACGGACAGTAGCTAGTGTGGCACGGTTCGATTTCCAGCGTGCAATAGCAAGGACTGCTCTGGTGACAGGCTCCAGTCCATACTAAAACGCTCGTTCAGATAGGATGTGCAAAAATCCCAGTATGAGGCGTACCAGGCCGTGCTTTCACCTGCCACCGCATCGGGGCGTGTCGGGATGCACCATCCCTTCATCACGGGTTGCAGAAAACCGTTCTTGACTAGCCGTTCCCGGTCAATACGTTCGAGGCCGATTGAACGGATAGCCACTACGCCGCGATCCTGAAGCGACTTCAAGGCTTCAAGAGACAGGGCCAGTTTTTGCGGGGGTGTCGCCGTATTCTACGCTCTCTACATCGGTTTTTGGGTTGTACTAAACCTAAGTTATTGAGTTGCGTCCTTGTCACGCGCCAACAGGGGATACGTGGTGATAACCAGGTCGTGGTCGGCGATGGCCGGAAAGTGCTCCTTGCGTTGCGCTCCGTGCACTACCAGCACCTTGAGCCGCGGCGCGAAACGTCCGGCCTCGTGGCGCCAGTTGAACATCAGGCTGGTGGGGGCGATGACCAGACTGGGGCGGTCGGCGCGGCCGGCTTCCTTTTCCACTAGCAGGTGGGCCAGGGCCTGGACAGTCTTGCCCAGTCCCATGTCATCGGCGAGGATGCCGGCCAGTTGGAATTCGCGCAGGAATTGCAGCCAGTTCAGCCCCTGTTGCTGATAGGGCCGCAGATCCGCCGCCAATCCCGCCGGTGGACTGACCTCGGGGATGCCGTCCATGTCCTGCAGGCGCCGGGCCAGTTGCCGGATGTCATCGTCGGCCTGCCATCGCAGGCGGGGGCCATCGTTTGCCTGATCCAGCGCCATCAGGCGCGCCAGTTGCGCGCGGTTGCAGCGCAGGTCCTGCCGATCGGTCCGGGCAGCGCCGTCGTAGACTTCCAGCAGGGTTTCCAGCAGCGGCAATACCCGTTCGGCGGGCAGATGCAGCAGGCCTTGTTCGTCGCCTTCAGCGTCCAGGGGAACGATAAAATGCTCGGGGGCGGTGGTCTCCCTCTGCGGCATGCCGCTGGGGAAGCGGCGTAAAAAATTCAGCAGGACGGGCAACAGGTCGAGGCGTCGGCCGTCCACTTCCACGCCCAGGCCGATGCTGAACCAGTCCTGTTGTTCCCGCTTGTGCACGTCACAAACCCATTGCTCAGCCTCGACCAGCCGATAGCGGAAGTTGTCATACGTGATGCGCCAGCCCCGGGCGCGCAGGCGGGGCAGGGCTTCCACCTGGAAGTCCAGCCAGGCCTCGGCGGCGGCGTCCATAACATCGGAGTCGGGGAAGAAACAGTCCTCGCCGGTGTGTTCGCTCCAATACTCGTCCATTTCGAACCCCAGCACGCGCAACTGCTTCGCCGCCGCGGCTTCCGCCTTGTTGTCGCGCTGCACGCGGATGACGCGCCCGTCAACCCGACGCGTGTCAGGACCGCGGCGGCTGATTTCGTTGCCGCCGTAGTCAAACCGCAGGCAGGCGAAGTCGTATGTGTCCTTCCAGCCGCCTGGCATGGATGCTTCAACTGTGGTCAGTCGCAGGCAGGGCACAGGTCTGACCCGCGGCGCGGTTTCCAGATCGGGCCATTGCAAGGGGGGAGCGAGGCGTCCGGCCAGGACTCGACCAGGGTCTGGTGTACCTGATCGCGTTGTTCTGGTGCAACGGGTGGGTGGATCGCGAGATTATAGGCCAGCGCTGTTGGCAGACCGCTCTCCAGAGGGCCGCATACGGCGTTTTTGCTGTCGATATACCAGGGGGGTGAAAGCGGCAGCAGCAGATCGGCGGCGGGAGTGATCCGCCAGGCAGGGCGTTGATAACCGAATTCGTCCATTTGCCAGTGAAACGCGATCCGGCGCGCCGGGCCCGGACCGAGTGGCGCCTGGTGTTGCGCCTGCTCAAGATAACAACGTCCGGTGGCAAGCAGGGCCTCCAGGAGGCAGGCCGACTGCGGGCCGTCGAGCAGGGGGATGCCGGCGCCGGACGCGCGCGGTAAACGGTCGAGGGCGCCGAGCAGCTCCAGATCGACAGGCTGCAGGAATCGCGCCGGGGTCAGGCAGTTAACACGGCCGGGCTCAAAGTGGCGCGTCAGGGAATAACCGCCGTGCTTCAAGCGGCGCGCCACGCTGGTCTCCACCAGCAAATGGAGCGCGTCGAGGTGCAGGGTATAGAGCAGAGCCTGTGGGGCGTTGGTTTTTACCGTGTCGCGGAATTGACCCCGGATCTTGTCACGGGATGCGGGTGGTCCGGCATTCCCGTCGTCGGGCAGTGCGTGACGATCCGCCAGGGCCTGCAGCAGCACCGCGGCCACGTGCTCGCAATTCTTCTTTTTCGGACAACTGCATTCCCCTGCGATGGTTACTCCGTTGCCGTTATCGACCGTGCGCACATACACCCGCAACGGACGGCTGCCAGCCCGGGGGATGACGGCCGTAATGAGCTCCCCGCCGCGTTGGATAGTGGGCGCCGTCACCCTGCCGTCGGCGAACAATTGCCGGCCCTGGTTCAGGCGTTCGGGGGTGATGTGTGCTTCGATGTCGATCAGGGCAGGAATCATGCGCGTATTATAAGCTTGGCCTGTCCCTTGCAGACTTCATCTGCACACACATGTCTGTTTCCTTTCGGGGACTGACCTTTTCAGAGATCTGGAGGAGGGATACGGTGGTGCATGAGTCTTTCGACTCGAAGAAGGTCGCTTTCCCAATACACTGACGGTGGCCTGTGGACAGCTACTCTCGCGTACTCTCTTGGTACTGGAGAACTCGACAGGAGTCTGTCTAGTTGTCCTGCAGCACGCGGTCGTCGTATTCGGATTCAAAGAACAGCTTGTGCTTGGCTTCTTCCTTGGCGAGGCCCTGCAGGACTTCCCTGAGCTTGCCGTCCGGCACCCGGGCGGCCATGTCCGTATAGAGCTGGAAGGCGGCGCGTTCGCGTTTCATGGCAACGATCAGGGCGTCCTGGTAGGAAATCTTGTCGCTGGCGTCGACCTCGACCAGGTAGTCCGAGATTTTCAGGTCCAGCACTTCCTGTTGCGGCGTCAGTTCGCGGTCTCCGGCCTTTACCGCCAGCAGCCGCTCCTTGTGGCTTTTTTCCTCGGCGGAGAAATCCAGCAGGATGTTCTTCATGCCGGCCTTTTCCGCGCGTGTTGCGAGATCCGCGTAGAAGTCGGCGGCCTGCTGTTCCTGGTCGATGGCATAGTCCAGTATTTCATCAACGGTATTCATATCAGTTCACCTTTTGATCGCTGCCTGCAGAGGCATCCGGGTTCAGGAAACGCTCGATGCCGCGCGCGGCATGGTGGCCGTCCTCGATGGCGCTGATGGCGTCGGCCGTGCGGTTGGCGACGTCGCCGCCGACAAACACCTTGGCCAGCGCGGTGTGCTGGTATTCGCCGGGAATGAACTTGCCCCACTCGATGGCCAGCTGCTCCTGCAGGTTGCCGGGAAGGAAGCCCAGGTCGCCGCCCTGGCCGATGGCGGAAATGATGCAGTCGAAGGTGTCCGTGTGCATGCGATCTTCCTGCAGCACCGGGCGCGGCCGGCCGCCCTTGGGGTCCTGCACCATCTCGGCCTCGCCCCACTGCAGCGCGACCTGTCCGGGCCCGGCGGCGTTCAGCACCTCGACCGGGATGGCCTGGGTGACGATGCGGCAGCCCTCCTCCTGTGACTCGTGGATCTCCTCGTCATCCGCCGGCATGTCGGCGATGCGCCGGCGGTAGAGGATGGTCACCTCGGCGCCCAGGCGGCGCGAGACCCGGGCGGCATCCATGGCGACGTTGCCGCCGCCGATTACGGCGACCTGCCGGCCGATGCCCGGGTCGCGGCCGCTGGCGACGTCATCCAGCACCTTCAGTCCCGACAGCACGCGCGGGTGATCCTCGCCCTGGATGCGCATGCTGGACGGCAGCGACAGCCCGGTGGAAATGAATACCGCATCGTAGCCATCCAGCAGTTCACTGAACGGGATGTCGCGCCCGACGCGGGTGTTGAAGCGGATCTCGACGCCGAGAGACCGGATGTAATCGATATCCTTGTCCAGTGCCGGGTCGGGCAGGCGGTAACTGGGGACGCCGTAGCGCAGCATGCCGCCGGCCATCGCCTGCGACTCGAACACCGTGACCGCGTGCCCCTTGCGGCGCAGGTAGTAGGCCGCACTCAGGCCGCCGGGCCCGGCGCCGATGATGGCGACGCGACGGCCGCTGTCGCCGGTCTGGTCGGCCAGGATGCGCGCGTAGTCCTGCGGCGCAATCTGGTCGACGATGAAGCGTTTCAGCCAGCGGATGGCAATGGGTTCACCCTGAATGCCGACCGGGCAGACCGATTCGCAGCGGCGCGTGCAGATGCGCCCGCAGGTGGCCGGGAAGGGGTTGGTGCGGTACATCAGCTGCAGGCCCTTCTCGTAATCGCGCTCACGGATGCTGCGGATGTAGTCGGGAACGTCCATGTGCGCCGGACAGGTGGCGACGCAGATGCCGCACTCGATGCAGCGGTCGGCCTCCAGCAGCGCCTGTGACTCGCTGTAGCCCAGCACCACTTCATCGAAGGACTGCACGCTCTCTTCCGGCGGCCGCATCTCCATGCCGATGCGTTTGGGCGGGTAGAGGTGGTAGCCTTCCGCGCGGCGGTAGCCGAGCGGATTCTCCTGCCAGGTGGTGTGTTCAACGCCCGCAGTGAAGTGATATTCGGTCGGATCGCTGGTGATCCAGGTGTACTCGTTGCTCATGCGCAGGGAACCGGCGGGGCACATGTCCACGCACAGGGCGCACCAGCAGCAGCGGCCGTAGTCGAAACGCGGGCGCAAGCCGCTGTCGCCGCTGCGACCTTCGTAGGCCTCTACCCTGACCATGTCGATCGCGTCGTTCTGGCAGATCTTGTGACAGGTGCCGCAGCCGATGCATTCCTCGCTGATATTGATATGGAAGCCGCGATAGGCGGCCGAGCCGGGGCGATCCTGGATCGGCCGCATGGAGGTATAGGGCTTCTCGAAGGCGCGTTGCCAGACGTAGAACGGTGATAACAGGTCTTTCAGGCTCATAGCGTTATGCCACTACAGTTGTGGGCGTACAAATTCACCGCAAAGGCGCAAAGGACGCAAAGCTTTAATTGGTGAAGCCGATATCAATCGGCCTTCACGCGAGATATTCGAGTATTTGCTGTCTGCTCGTCTTTGCATTGCATGTTTGTCTTTCATCAATTTTGCAGTCGCTTTTCTTTGCGTCCTTTGCGTCTTTGCGGTCAGGTTTTTCAGCGCTCGATCTCCGGCGGGTACGTATGCAGCGACACCATCAGGCCGGCGATGTCTGCGATGTTGGTGCCGACCGCGAGGCGCTCCATCAAGGCGATGGCATGGGTGTAGCTCGGACCGCGCACGTGCACGCGGCGCACGATCTCGGTGCCGTCGGTGACCATATAGTAGCCGTATTCGCCGCGGGTGCACTCGGCCTTGACGTAGGTTTCGCCGGCCGGAACCTTCCAGTGCAGCAGGTTCGGCATGTCCGCCTGGAACGGGCCTTGCGAGGGTGCGCCGGCGATGATCTGGCGTATCAGCTTGACGCTCTGGCGCGTTTCCTGCAAGCGCAGGTAGGCGCGCTCATAGGCATCGCCGGCGCTGCCGCTGATGACATTGAAATCGAGCTGGTCGTACACCAGGTAGGGTTCGTCCTTGCGCAGGTCGCGCCGGAAACCGCTGGCGCGCGCGTTCGGGCCGACCACGCCGTAGGGGTCGACCAGCTCCGGCGCTATGACGCCAAGGCCTTTGGAACGCATCTTGAATACCACGTTGTTGTACATCACCCGCTCGATCTGGTCGAGCAGCTTGTCGGTGTCATCCATCAGCTTGAGGATGCGTTTCTCGAATCCTGCCGGCAGTCCGGCGCGCACGCCGCCGGGGACCATGTACATATGGTAGATGCGCGCGCCCGTCATTTCCTCGAACAGGTCGAGCACGTAGTCGCGGTAGGTGAGGGTCCAG
>CAWGNW010000011.1:0-291714 GCA_963824045.1 uncultured Gammaproteobacteria bacterium
ATAAGGAACCCGTAGCCTTCGGCATAGTCGGCGTAGGAGCGCTGTACCTGCGGATCGTGGTAGCAGGCTTCGGTGATGGCGCACTTGGGGTTGTCGATAATGACTTTTGACGGCACGCCGTTGAAGTGCTCGAAGGCGCGCCGGTGACAACCCAGCCAGGTCTCGATGCTCTGATCCCGCACCAGCTCGGCATACTGGTGGCGGCTCCAGGCCAGCAGCATGACGAACACCCAGGTCTTGAACGCCTCGCCGGTATGCACATCGACGATCTCGGGACCCTTGCCAAAATCCACCTGCGCCGCCTCGCCCGGCGCGAACTCCAGCACCGAGGTCACCCGGGGTGTGGTCTTGGCCAGCGACTGCAAAAACCGTCGTACCGAGGAATAACTGCCGGTATACCCATGGCGGCGCGTGAGCGCGGCGTGGATGGTGGTGCCATCGATGCCATCGATGCACCACTGTTCGATCAGCTGGCGGTACGGCTCCAGGCTCGAGCGTACGCGGATCTGTCCTGGCTTTGGACGCTGAAGGACGGCCGCCAGATCCTGGTCTGATGGCAGGGCCCGGGCGGGATCAAGCCAGCCCCGCTGCTGTGCCTGCTTGCGCAGCGTCCCGAGGGTACGCCGCCCCATCAGCCCAGTGGCATGGATCTGCCGGTCTGACTCGCCCTGGCGCATTCGCACCAGTGCCTGACGGTAGTGATACATCTCAAACCTCCTGTTGGCCATGCCGGTCTCCTCGCAAAATCCGCGACGATACGGCAATAGATCAGAAAGTCTGAAACGTGAAACCGGCGCCGACTGGCGCCATTAGGGCGATCCTCAGGTGGCGCCTTTAAGGCGATCCTGAAGTGGCTCCATTAACCCGATCCTGAGGTGGCGCCATTAACCCGATCCCGGAATGGCTCCATAGTGGTGATCATTGACACCTGGCGGGAACGCGACCTCGATGCGATCTACCCATCGTCTGGCTCGATGCCATTCACTACAAGATCAGGGAACACGGACGCTACGTCAGCAAGGCCATCTACACCCTGCTCGGGCTGAACATCGAGGGCAAGAAGGAGCTGCTCGGCCTGTACCTGTCTGACCAGGAAGGCGCGCACCACTGGCTGAGCGTGCTCACCGACCTGCACAACCGGGGCGTCCAGGACATCCTGATCGCCTGTGTCGATGGCCTGAAGGCTTCCCTGAGGCCATCGAGAGCATCTACCCCAACACCGAAATCCAGCACTGCATCATCCATCAGATCCGCAACTCGATGAAGTACGTGGCCTCGAAGAACCAGAAGGCCTTCATGGCCGATCTGAAGTGTGTGTACAAGGCCGCTACACTTAACGCCGCCGAGACGGCTCTCGATGAACTGGACACCAAATGGGGCGACAAATACCCGATGGTCATCCAGTCCTGGCGCAGCAAGTGGCCGACGCTGTCGGCCTACTTCAAATACCCGGAGTACGTCCGCACCGCCATTTACACGACCAACGCCGTCGAGGCGGTGCATCGCCAGTTCCGTAAACTGACCAAGACCAAGGGCGGCTTCGCGAACGAGAACAGTTTACTCAAACTGCTCTACGCCGGTATATTGAAGGCCTCAGAGCGCTGGACGCATCCGATACAGAACTGGAACCTGACGCTATCACAGCTGACGATCCACTTCCCCGGCAGACTGGATGCTTACATCAGCTTATGATGACTCGGCTGACACAGAGTTTTGAACACCCTCTGGCTGTCGGTCGTTGGTGATGGAAATATCGATGTTCAGCATAGAGGAGGAAAGAAAGGAGTTCAATGGAAGAGAAATCGACTGGCGGGTTATCTGTCTAAATACATCAGCAAGACATTCGACTTGGATGGCTTTACAGGCCGTCATCGGTATAGATGTTCAAGGCATATTGAAATAATCAAGCGTATTTTCTATCTGCCTTATGCAGATGGCATGGAAGCCTTTTTAATTCGGAAGTTAATAAGCAAGGTTGCTGGTATTGATCCTGCCTATTGGTGGGAGTCGCCTGGGATCAGGGAGCATTTTGGATGGGCATGTACGTGGAAATAGTTGCTGTGCTATCCATTAAATTGGATGTTCTACTAAATAGAAATATATTTAGAAAATGCATCAATCATTGAGGGGGGTTGACTACGTGAGGCATTTTCTTCAAAAGAATTATCAGATTTATGATGTATAGTTTTTTTCTCGATATACTTCAGAAAATTATCCGGAACAATAAAACCTTCGGATGCTTCCGAAGATTTGCTTATTCTTTCCAATAATTCTTTATACGACATTTCCATTCTCTGATTGCCTCATTCACTCAAGAAAATAATCTAAAAATGAATTATTTCAATTTGGCCAAATACCTTTGGTTATATTTTGTATCGAAATAATGTTTCCTCTTGATCCAAATAAAGCCATCACCTTTAGAAATTATAGCAACATCAACAGGTCCACCCACAGATTCAGTCGGTTGGGTTACTTTTTCCTTTAAGGATTGGAGCATTATAAGGGTCTCGGCGAGTTCTGCCATTTCTTCTATAGGTAGAGACCCTACGACTCTTTGTAATGGGAGAGAGTGTTTGGCAACCGCGTGCTGTACCCATTTGCTCCGTGTGGGTGGTGATTGTATTATTTATTAATGCGTCATTATTCGGTATTTCCTCGATGTTGAGTTCTCTTTTGATACTTTCGCAAAGCTCTTGAAGTGAGTTTTTCAGTTCATCTCGAATGTAATCGAATAAATCTGGGCTTATCCCGGTTTCAAACGTATGTACCATCGATGTCGTTGCAAATGGTTTTATGTTTGATTGGTTTTGTACATCAATATGTTTTTCTTCTTGTGTGTCATAGATGAACTTGCCTAGTACTAGGCCATAACAATTATATTGGTAATACGATGGGAAATATTCCGTGTCTCCATATCCAGCGATCACGACGCCCGTATTACTTAAATATAGATAGTAGTTTTTGAATATTGACGTAATTGCGAGGTCTGCTAGCTTTTCAAACGGGATTAGTTCGGTATATTCAAATTCAATATGCTGGAATCGTTCTTGGAGGATTCTGGTGATCTCTGCTTGGTGAGAGCCAAGAGCGTGGTCGATGTCATCTTGAGTGAAATGAACGGGTAGATCTTCGCCTTCTAGTGACTCAATCTGCGAGTCTATATTCTGGTTGATTAAGGCTGATCGAATTTCATTGGTTTCAGCAGATTTAATCTCCTCATTGTTTACTATGAAGTATGAAGTTATGAGAAATGCAGCTCTTACACATACATCTATAAATACTTCTTCTTGATAATCTTGTGTTAAGAGTTGTCGGTGATTTGTGATGTAGTCAAAAAATTCCTTGGCGTAATCATTAAGCTTATTGAATGATTTTTCACCAAGGTTTTTTCGGAAGTCCTTTACTAAGATTTCCCAGGGGATCTTTTGAAGATTTGCTGTACCAAATATCATTAAGCCAACAGGATGATGGTTTGATAGCTGAAAAATCTTGTTTGCGCCCTTAAAGAATCTTTTCTCTTCAGTGCCGTTTATAAACTGCGTGACCGTGGTGGCGCTATCAGCGGCTAGTGCCACAGCGTGCATGTTCATGATGGCAATTTCGCAAGTCATGATCTTCCCAGTCTTAAAAGTTACAGCCGATTGTTGGGTGCTTCTTCATATCTGTGTGAAATAATTTCAATTGCCTACAATTTGACTACAAAACACTGCTAACCAAAGAAATCGTAATGTAACTAATTGATTTAATGGTGGGCCCGCCAGGACTCGAACCTGGGACCAAGGGATTATGAGTCCCCTGCTCTAACCAACTGAGCTACAGGCCCTGCAAACAGCGTGGTGAGTATAGCGGTGTTGGTCGGGGTGACCAACACCGCTGGGTGCACTAGTCTATTTCCAGGAAGCTGCGCAGGGGTTCCGAGCGGGTCGGGTGCCGCAGCTTGCGCAGTGCCTTGGCTTCTATCTGGCGAATGCGTTCGCGTGTGACATCGAACTGCTTGCCGACTTCTTCCAGCGTGTGGTCGGTGTTCATGTCGATGCCGAAACGCATGCGCAGTACCTTCGCCTCGCGCGGGGTGAGTCCGGCCAGTACGCCCTGGGTCGCTTCCTTGAGTCCTTCCATCGAGGCCGAATCGATCGGCGAGTCGATGTTCTGGTCCTCGATGAAGTCGCCGAGGTGGGAGTCTTCATCATCACCGATCGGGGTTTCCATGGAGATCGGTTCCTTGGCGATCTTGAGCACCTTGCGGACCTTGTCCTCGGGCATATCCATGCGCTCGGCCAGTTCTTCCGGCGTCGGTTCCCGGCCGATCTCCTGCAACATCTGCCGCGAGATGCGGTTGAGCTTGTTGATGGTCTCGATCATGTGCACCGGTATGCGGATGGTGCGCGCCTGGTCGGCGATGGAACGGGTGATCGCCTGGCGGATCCACCAGGTCGCATAGGTCGAGAACTTGTAACCGCGGCGGTATTCGAACTTGTCCACGGCTTTCATCAGGCCGATGTTGCCTTCCTGAATCAGGTCGAGGAACTGCAGTCCGCGGTTGGTGTATTTCTTGGCGATAGATATCACCAGTCGCAGGTTGGCCTCGACCATTTCCTTCTTGGCGCGCCGCGCCTTGGCCTCGCCGATAGACATGCGGCGGTTGATGTCCTTGATATCGGCGATATCCAGGTGGTTGGTTTCCTGCAGTGCGAGCAGCTTGTTCTGGTTGCGCAGGATTTCGTCACGGTACTGCGCCAGCGAGGCGGAATACTTGTGGCCGTCGTTCGCCTTCCCGTCTACCCAGGCAAGGTCGGTCTCGTTGCTGGGAAAGGAGGTAATGAAGTCACGTCGTGGCATGCCGGCGCGTGTTACGCAGATATCCATGATGTTGCGTTCATACGTGCGTATGCGGTCAATGGCCTTGCGCAGGTCGGTGGTCATGATATCAATAATGCGCGGCACCAGCTTGAGCTGCAGGATCTGTTCGGTGAGTTGTTCGCGGAGTTTCTGGATACGTGCACTGTTTCCACCGCTCTTGGCAAGCGCTGAAACCAGCAGGTTGTAGGACTTTTCAATGTCGGCGAAACGCTGTGCCGCCTCTACCGGGTCGGGGCCCGTATCCACCGGTGCGACCGTGTCATCGTCTTCATCATCATCCTCGTCGGAGGAGGATTTGATATCGGTAGTGCTGGTGGCGGCTGCCTGTGGTTCCGGGATATTTTCCTCGACCGCATTCGGATCGATGAATCCGGAGATGAGGTCATTAAGACGCATTTCTTCAGCCTGCACCCGCTCGTAGCCCTGCAGCAGGGTTGCAGCCGATCCCGGGTAGGATGCCAGCGCATGCAGTACCTGGTTCAGGCCGTCCTCGATGCGCTTGGCGATCACGATTTCGCCCTCGCGGGTCAGCAGCTCGACCGTGCCCATTTCACGCATATACATGCGAACCGGGTCGGTTGTCCTGCCGAATTCACTGTCGACCGTGACCAGGTTGGCAGCTGCCTCCTCGGCGGCATCCTCGTCTGCCGAATTCTTCGCACTGGCGAGCAGCAGCGAGTCGGTGTCAGGGGCAACCTCATGGACCAGAATGCCCATGTCATTGATCATGCCGATAATGTCTTCAATCTGCTGCGGGTCTACGATATCCTCCGGAAGGTGGTCGTTGACTTCGGCATAGGTGAGGAACCCCTGGTCCTTGCCCTTCTCGATCAGCAGTTTCAGTCGTGATTGTTGGTCTTTATCCATAGTCATCCGCAGGCACGCAATATGCCCGTCCGTCAGGTCTTTGAAATCCGTTAATCAGCCATTCACTAGGTGGGCAAAATTAATCGGACAGTATAGTCACTATATAGGGGTGCGCCAAGGGTAAAGCAAGAAGATTATCGGCACGCCGATCGTGAAACTAACCCCGCTGGCGCGTCGCGTGGTTTTGCTGATGCAGTTCCCAGTACTCCCGGATTTCTGCGTCGCTGAGTTTGCGGTGGGTTTGTTCCTGGTTGAGAAATTCCAGTCTTTTTTCAATATGTTGGCGCTGCATATCCAGCATAAGACCCTGCAGGTCATGTTCCAGATCGGGGTTATCCAGCTCCGGTGCCCAGCTTGCCAGCCGGCTCAGATAGCGGGATTCCTCGCGGCCGCGCCAGTGTTCCAGGATGGCGGCCGTGTTCAGTTCCGGTTGACGGCCCAGCAGGTCCAGCAGTTCGAGGAGTACCGGGATGCCGGGGAGGTCGCATTGTTCCAGGAATGGTGGTTGCTGCACTTTTGCAGCCAGCGAGGGCTGGTGCAGCAGTAATTCAACTACTTGCCTGACAGCGCTTTTTTTATCCATGCGCGGTTTGCGTGCCGGTGTTTTCAGGGCGTTGTCAGGACGTGCCGTGCGCGGTTCAAGGTGCCCCGCGAGGCGCCCGGGTGCGGTGTGCGCCAGCTCCGCGAGTCGCTCCACCATGAGCTGGTGGAACATGCAGTCAGGCAGCTTCGCAAGCAGAGGCCTTGCCAGATCCACCAGCCGCGCCCGGCCATCGATGCTGTCCAGATCGAGCTGTCCTGAGAGACGCTCGAAGAAAAAATCCGACAGGTGTACGGCGCCCGCGATGCGCTGTTCAAAGGCCTCGCTGCCGATCTTGCGCACCAGTGAGTCCGGATCCTCACCATCCGGTAAAAACAGGAAGCGTGCCTCGCGACCGTCGCGCAGCACGGGCAGGGTATTGTCCAGTGCCCGCCAGGCAGCCTCGCGCCCGGCCCGATCGCCATCGAAACAGAACACGACTTCCGGGACGGTGCGGAACAGGCGTTCCAGGTGTTCGTGCGTGGTCGCGGTGCCAAGGGTGGCCACGACATAATTGATGTCGAACTGGGCCAGCGCCACCACGTCCATGTATCCCTCGACCACGAGGATGCGCTCGAGATTGCCGCACCGCCTTGCGCGCCTCGAACAGGCCGTAGAGTTCCCGGCCCTTGTGGAACACCGGCGACTCCGGGCTGTTGAGGTACTTGGGTGTGCTGTTGTCCAGGACGCGGCCGCCAAAGCCGATCGTGCGGCCGCTGCGGTCATGGATCGGGAACTGGACGCGCTCGCGAAAACGGTCATAGGCACTCTTGCCGTCTTCGCGCTGGATGGTCAGGCCAAGTTCCAGCAGGGCCTTGTGCATAGCGCTGTCCGCGTGCAGCGCGGCAGCCAGGTTTTCCCAGCCGGGCGGCGCAAATCCAATATTGAACCGTGCAGCCACCTCGCCGCTGAGACCGCGGTTTTTCAGGTAGTCGATGGCGCGACCGGCCTGCGGGTGGCTGCGCAGTTGTTCCTGGTAGTATGCGGAGACCTTTTCCAGCAGATCGTAGTATGACCGTGCCGCCGGGACCGTGTCCTTGTCAGCGCGTGCCTCGCGCGGGACTTCAAGGCCAGCGCGGCGCGCCAGTTCCTCGATTGCCTCCACGAATTCCATGTGCTCGTAATCCATCAGAAAACTGATCACGGTGCCATGCTCGCCGCAACCGAAGCAATGATAGAACTGCTTGCTCTGGCTGACGGTGAAAGAAGGTGTCTTCTCGGTGTGGAACGGGCAGCAGGCCTTGTATTCCCGGCCGGCCTTTTTCAGGGGGACGCGCTCGTCGATGACCTCGACGATATCGGTGCGGGTCAGGAGTTCATCAATAAAGGATTGTGGGATACGGCTTGCCATGCGGATTAGGGTAAAAGGGAAACCCGGGAAAGGGAAGGAGTCATCTCCCGTGGCATGGTTTTTCCTGGGTCCTTTCAGGATAGGTGCGGGTTTACTTCCCGGGTGGGATGATAAAACTGCACCAACCTTAATGGACACCTGACTTCGCCCATGAACGCGAAACCATAATTCATGGGGCAAGACACCGGTAATCGGTGCCGGATACATCTGAAGTGAGTGTCAGGAAAAAATTTGTCGCAGGTTCCGGCCCTGAGCCGGAAAGGTTATCAGCCCAGCCGGGCCTTGATCAGGGCGCTGACGGCGGCCATATCGGCGCGACCCTGCAGCTTCGGCTTCAGCTGACCCATCACCTTGCCCATATCCTTGATACTGGTCGCGCCGGTGGCCTGCATGGCGCTGTCGATGAGGGCGTTGATTTCATCCTCGCCGAGTTGTTCCGGGAGGTAGGACTGGATGATTTCCAGTTCCATGACTTCCTGTGCGATCAGGTCGTCGCGGCCTGCTTTCTCGAACTGGCTGATGGATTCGCGCCGTTGCTTGGCCATCTTGTCGAGCACGGTGGTGACCTGGGCGTCATCCAGTTCGATGCGCTCGTCCACCTCGCGCTGCTTGATTGCGGCCGTGATCAGGCGGATGGCGGCCAGGCGCGGCTTATCCCTGGCCCGCATGGCATCCTTGACGTCCTGCTGGATGCGGTCCTTGAGGGACATACCTGAAGGGGGGCGTGGCGTCAGTAGAGACGCACGCGACGCGCGAGTTCGCGGGAGACCTTTTTCTGGGTGCGCTTTACAGCGGCAGCCATCTTGCGCTTGCGTTCCTGCGTGGGCTTTTCGTAGAACTCGCGACGGCGTACTTCGGCGAGGATACCGGCCTTTTCACAGGAGCGCTTGAAACGGCGCAGGGCGATCTCGAAGGGTTCGTTATCTTTTACTCGTACATTTGGCATACAGGTTCCAGCGTCACAACTCGTTTCTGTTAAGGGACGCGCATTCTAAACATCTCTCGGGAAAAAGGCAAAATAACCTTGTGTAACAAGAACCGGCGTTTACCATAGTCGCCATGGTCGTACTGGGCATGGAAACTTCCTGTGACGAGACCGGCGTTGCGCTCTACAGCGGCGAGCGCGGCCTGCTGGGCCACGCCCTTTTCAGCCAGATTGACCTGCATGCCCGCTACGGGGGTGTGGTGCCCGAGCTTGCCTCGCGCGACCATGTCCGCAAGCTGCTGCCGCTGATTCTGCAAGTTATTGATGAAGCAGGAATAAAGGCCGGAGATATCGGCGGTGTTGCATACACTGCCGGGCCCGGGCTGGTCGGTGCGCTGCTGGTTGGTGCGACCCTTGGCCGCGCCCTGGCATGGACCTGGGGAGTCCCCGCGGTGGCGGTGCATCACATGGAAGGGCACCTGCTGGCGCCGATGCTGGAGCCGGACCCGCCGGCATTTCCGTTTCTTGCGCTGCTGGTCTCCGGCGGGCATACCCTGCTGGTGGCGGTCGGCGGTGTCGGCGATTACCGGGTGCTGGGCGATTCCGTCGATGACGCCGTCGGCGAGGCCTTTGACAAGACCGCCACCCTGCTGGGGCTGTCCTACCCGGGCGGGCCGGCGCTGGCGGCGCTGGCATTGCAGGGTGATTCCGGGCGTTATCGCTTTCCCGCGCCCCATGACCGATCGGCCGGGGCTGGATTTCAGTTTCAGCGGGCTGAAGACTTTCGCACTGAATACCTGGCGCGATTCCGGCCGGACTGACCAGGACCGTGCGGACATCGCGCGCGCCTTTGAGGATGCCGTCGTTGATACCCTGCGCATCAAGTGCCGGCGCGCGGTTGCCTTGACCGGGCTGAAGACACTGGTGGTTGCCGGTGGTGTTGGCGCCAACCAGCAGTTGCGGGAGCGACTTGCCGAGCTCATGCGTGACGAGGGTGGCCGGGTCTGTTATCCACGCCCCGCCTTTTGTACCGACAACGGTGCCATGATCGCCTATGCCGGTTACCGGCGCCTGCAGGCCGGCCAGGCCGAAAGCCTCTCCATCAAGGTCCAGCCGCGCTGGTCACTGGAGGAACTGGCCGGGGCGGGGGCTGCGTAATACCCTGGAACAGGCGGAATCCCGGCTGGTGAACCCTGCCTGCTTTATGTAATGCGTTAGCTGCTTCCCCGGTAACTGCTCCATGCGTCGCCTGAAGCGCCTGCTGTCGGTACACTATCTCCTGCATCCCTGCAGTGGTTTCAGTAACTGTTTAATCAGGGCTTCCCTGTTTTTTCCCGAACGAGATTCTGCTTTCCGTACCGTTGACGAGGTTGGCGATATTGCTGCGATGCCGCCAGAAGAGCAGTAAGGTCAGCAAGATCATGGCGGCGATAACCGGGGTCTGCGGCTGCAGCCAGTAGAAGCCGGCCGGCATCACCAGCATCGCCGTCAGTGCCGCCAGTGACGAGATACGGAATAGCAGCGCCATTGCCAGCCACACCGCGGTGGTGAGCAGTCCGACCGGCCAGTACAGTCCGTAGATGACGCCGAGCGCCGTGGCAACACCCTTGCCTCCCTGGAAACCGAAGAAGACCGGGTACAGGTGGCCAAGAAAGGCGGCCAGCGCGGTGCCTGCGAGCACTGTGGCGTCGGCCTGCAGGGCGTGTGCGATCAATACCGGTATCAGGCCCTTCAGCAGGTCACCGGCCAGGGTCAGGGCGGCGGCCTTCTTTCCGCCGATGCGCGCGACGTTGGTGGCGCCGGGATTGCGCGAACCGGTGGTGCGGGGATCGGGCAGCCCCATGAGCTTGCAGACGATAATGGCCGTTGAGATCGAGCCGAAGAGGTAGCCGCCCGGCACCATCAGGTAGGTGATGTCCATGGCGGCACATTGGAAGCGTTATTAGCCGGAACGTCAAGGGCCCGTCCGGCAGGCTGGCCAAGGGCACGGCGAGGTTCTATATTGGACCGCCTTCAACCGGGGTACGACCATGGATATCGTTTTTATCAGCGACTTGCGCATCGACACGCTCATCGGCATCTACGACTGGGAGCGGCGGGTCCGGCAGACCATCAGCCTGGATCTGGAAATGGGCGCGGATATTCGCAGGGCCGCGGCGACCGACGCCATTGCAGACACCCTCAACTACAAGGCCGTGGCGAAGCGCCTGATCGACTTCGTCGGCAGCAGCGAGTACCAGCTGGTCGAGACCCTGGCCGAGGAAATTGCCGCCATCGTGCTGGCTGAATTTGCCGTACCCTGGCTGAAGCTGACCGTGCACAAGCCCGGCGCCGTGCGCGGTTCGCGGGATGTCGGCGTGGTGATCGAGCGCGGCAGCCGGGAGCCGGGCTGAATGGCGCAGGTCTACGTCAGCATCGGCAGCAATATCGAGCGCGAGCGCAATATCGACAGTGCACTACAGGCACTGGCAACGGTATACGGCGAGCTGCAGCAGTCGTCGGTATACGAAAGCGCCGCGGTGGGGTTTGAGAGTGCGCCGTTCTACAACCTCGTCGTCGCCTTTCAGACCGACGCGTCACCGCAGTCCGTGCAGGAAACCCTGCATCACATCGAGGACAGCCAGGGACGGTTGCGCGCCGGGGAACTCGCCGCGCGCACCCTGGACCTGGACCTGCTGCTTTACGACGACCTTGTCATTGAGGCGGGCAAGCTGGTTTTGCCCCGGGTCGACATCGACCACTACGCCTTTGTGCTCGGGCCGCTCGCCGAGATCGCCGGCGAGCGGCATCACCCGGTGAGTGGCATGCGATTCGCAGATATGTGGTCAGCCTTTGACACCGCCGGCCAGGAACTGCGGCGTATCGACTGGCCACCGGCAGGCAGCTGAAGCCCGGCTGCGCCGCATTCACAGCCCCTGCCGCATGCACAGCCCTGCCGATCTGCCGCAGCCGGCAGCCGATGCCGCTGCCCTGAGCGAGGCGCTTGCTGCGCTGATTACCCGAGAGATCGGGGCAGCCGGCGGTGCGGTTCCGTTTTCGCGATACATGGAGTTGTGCCTGTATGCGCCGGGCCTCGGGTATTACAGCGCGGGCCAGCGCAAGTTCGGTGCCGGCGGTGATTTCGTCACCGCCCCGGAAGTCTCTTCCCTGTTCGGTCGCTGCCTGGCGCGGTGCTGCGCGGAGGTCCTGCAGCAGACGGGCGGCGACGTGCTTGAGTTCGGTGCCGGCAGCGGCCGCCTGGCCGTCGACCTGCTGGGTGAGCTGAATGCACTGGGCTGCCCGCCACGGCAGTATTTTATCCTGGAGCGCAGTGCCGACCTGCAGCAGCGGCAGCAGCAGTTGCTGCGCCGGGAGTTGCCGCAGCTGCTTGAACGGGTGGTCTGGCTGGAGCGCCTGCCAACAGCCGGTTTCCGCGGGGTGATGCTGGCAAACGAGGTGCTGGATGCCATGGCGGTGGAGCGCTTTCACTGGCATGGTGCTGCGGCGAAGCAGTATTTCGTGACGCAGCGTGCAGCGGGATTCGAATGGCAGGAGCGACCGGTCGAGTCTCCCGGGCTGCAGGCGGCTATTGACGGTTTGGTGAAAGCCTGCGAGCTGCCTGCGGAGTACGTCTCGGAGATCAACCTGTCACTGGGTCCCTGGTTGAACAGCGTCGCCGGGCGGCTCGGGGAAGGATTGTTGCTGCTGCTTGATTACGGCTATGCACGGAACGAGTATTATCACCCGCAGCGCAGCAGCGGCACCCTGATGTGTCACTACCGGCACCGAGCCCATGAGGATCCGTTCCTGTGGCCGGGCCTGCAGGACATCACCGCGCATGTGGACTTTACCGCGGTGGCGGAGGCGGCGGCAGCTGCCGGCCTGGCGGTGGGCGGCTACACGAACCAGGCCTGGTTTCTGCTGGACTGTGGCCTGGAGCAACTGTTGCAGGATGCCGGGCCCACTGACAGCATGGCCTTCCTGCAACTGGCGCAGCAGGCCAGGACGCTGATATTGCCCGGTGAAATGGGTGAACGGTTCAAGTGCATCGCCCTGACGCGTGGCATGGAACAGCCCCTGCCAGGCTTCCGCATGCAGGATTTTCGTTGCCGGCTGTAACCGGGATATAGGATACCAACATGGATACCATGCATACCCTGATGCTCGCCCTGCTGCAGGGGCTGACCGAGTTCCTGCCGATCTCCAGTTCGGCGCACCTGATCCTCATGCCGCGACTGCTGGGCTGGCCGGACCAGGGGCTTGCCTTCGATGTGGCGGTTCATGTCGGGACGCTGGTGGCCGTGGTTGCCTACTTCCGGCATGACATTACCCGCTTGCTGCTGGCCTGGCTGCAATCCTGTCTGCAGCGGCGGCTGTCCGGCGATGCCCGGCTGGCCTGGTTCGTGCTGCTGGGTACACTGCCTGCGGCGCTGGCGGGCCTGCTGTTGCATCATGTCGTCGAGACCTGGCTGCGCTCGCCGCTGGTGATCGCGCTGGCGACGATCGGGTTCGGCCTGCTGCTGTGGGCGGCTGACCGGGGCGGCCGCCAGCAGCGCAGCGAGACCGGTCTGCGTGTCGTGGATGTCGTGTGGATCGGACTGGCCCAGGCGGTGGCGCTGGTTCCCGGTACCTCGCGCTCCGGTATTACCATGACTGCGGGACTTGCGCTGGGGCTGACGCGCTCCGCGGCGGCACGGTTTTCCTTCTTGCTGTCCGTTCCGCTGATCATCCTTGCCGGCGGCTACGAAGCCCTGCAGCTGTTCGAGCAGGCCGAGCCGGTTGCCTGGGGTACCCTGTTACTGGGAACGTCGGTCGCGGCAGCCAGTGCCTACCTCTGTATCCACCTTTTCCTGAGCCTGATAGAGCGCATCGGGATGCTGCCTTTTGTTGTCTACCGGCTGCTGCTGGGATGCTTGCTGCTTTGGCTGTTTGCCTGAAACTACAGCCGCTATTATTCAACTCATTGTAGTAAAAGGGTAAAAGTGTTTTTCTTCGTTTGATTGCCGGTTCCTGAGCGGTGCCGGGTTCTCATGTGCGTGGGAGAAATAACTTGTAATTCAGAAAAAGATAATATACTAATATGCACATCGATTCTGGCTATGCTTTGGAGGTGCGACGATGGACAACGTGGACATGAAACTGAAAGAGGGGGTCGTTCTGAGCGAAAAGGATGCGTCTGACATGGCGTGTGCCTTGCGTTCTATTGGCTTCTACTTCTACTCAGTGTGTGGAGATGAAGAACACCCGGAGGAACTGCGCGAGGTTCTGAACAGCGGTATCGAGGCTGTCAACCGCCTGTTCGAGTAACTCACCGGCAAGTGCTCCATACCCCGGTGGACGGGCGTAAAGATAAAAGGCCTGCCCTGAATACAGGGCAGGCCTTTTCATTTTTCTGCCAGTTTCCGGCTTTTGCGCCGGCAGAGCTGCCGTGACCTTACAGGGATGCCGCAGTGCCGCCCATCTCACTCTCGATGCTGTACCCCGCTTCGGTCAGGTGCGCATGTGCAGCTGCAAGCCGCGCAACCGGTACCCGCGGCGCGGAACAGGAGACATAGTTGAGGCCGATGTGGTGGCAGAAGCGGATCGAGGCAGGATGCCCCCCCTGTTCGCCGCAGATCCCGACCTTCAGGTCAGGCCGCTGCTTGCGGCCCCAGTTCACCGTGACACGCATCAGCTGACCCACCCCGTTCACATCCAGGACCTCAAACGGGTTGTCCTGGAGAATACCGAGTTCATTGTAGAACGGCAGGAACTTGTTCTCCGCGTCCTCGCGCGAGAATGAAAAGCACGCCTGCGTCAGGTCATTGGTGCCGAAGGAGAAGAACTCGGCGACCTCGGCGAGGCGGGTGGCGCGCATGCAGGCGCGCACTACCTCGATCATGGTGCCGAACTTGAAGTCCAGCGTCAGGTTGTAGGCGGCCTCGACCTTCTGGCGGGCAGTGTTCACCATTGCCTTGACATGCAGCAGTTCCTCGGAGGTGCAGACCTGCGGGACCATGATTTCTGCGTGTGCCTCGATTCCTTCCTGCTGACATTCCGCCAGGGCCTCGAGCACCGCCTGGATCTGCATGGTGTAAATTTCCGGGTAAGTGATGCCGAGGCGCACACCGCGGTGACCCAGCATGGGGTTGACCTCGGACAGCTCGCGCACCTTGTATAGCATCTGTTGCTTCTTGGCGATGGCGGCATCCACCAGTTCCACACCGACCTCACCGAAACCGGACGGTGCTGGCTGGCTGGTGGTGTTCGCATCCTGCATCAGGCGCATGGCGCCGACCAGATCATGCATGCCTGCAATCGTGCTGCGCAGCTGTTGCAGATGTCCCAGCTCGTCTTCGAGCTGGCGTTCGCTGGGCAGGAACTCGTGGATAGGCGGATCCAGCAGGCGCACCGTGACCGGACCCGGCGCCATCACCTTGAGCAGGTCCTTGAAGTCGCCGCGCTGTATCGGCAGCAGCCGGTCCAGGGCAGCCTTCCGGTCCTCGGTCGTGTTGGCGAGGATCATCTTCACCACCATGGGAAGCCGCTCGGAAGCGTTGAACATGCGTTCGGTGCGGCACAGGCCGATACCAACCGCGCCGTAGTCACGGGCCTGCTGCGCGGATTCCGCCGTGTCCGCATTGGCCATGACCTTCAGCACGGCAACCTCGTCCGCCCATTCGAGGAGGGTGTTCAGTTCCGCGGAGAATTCCGGTTCGACCGTCGGAATCTCTCCCAGGTAGACGTTGCCGGTGCCGCCGTCGATGGTGATGATGTCGCCTTCGTGCAGTACCTTGTCGCCGACCTGTGCCTGGCGGTTGCGGATATTGACGGTGATGCCTTCCGCGCCGGCCACGCAGGGCTTGCCCATGCCGCGGGCAACGACGGCGGCATGCGAGGTCTTGCCGCCGCGGCTGGTGAGGATGCCCTGGGATGCGAAAAAGCCGTGGATGTCCTCGGGCTTGGTTTCCTCGCGCACCAGGATGATCTTTTCGCCGGCACGGCCCAGCAGTTCCGCACGGTCGGCGTCAAAGGCCACGGCACCGGAGGCGCCGCCTGGCGAGGCGGGCAGGCCCTGTGCCACCGGCTGGACGGTGTGGGCAGGGTCGAGCATGGGGTGCAGCAGCTGTTCCAGTTCCTCGGGGTCGACACGCAGCAGGGCCTCGTTGCGGCTTATCAGGCCTTCTGCGACCATCTCCACAGAGGTGCGCACCCGCGCCACGGCGTTCATCTTGCCGTTGCGGGTCTGCAGGCAGTAGAGCGTGCCTTTCTCGATGGTGTATTCGAAGTCCTGGACTTCGCGGTAATGCGATTCCAGACGGTTGCGCAGGTCGGCCAGCTGCCGGTACATCTCCGGCATTTCCTGTTCCATCTCCTGCGCGGGCTTCGGCGTGCGAATGCCGGCGACCACATCCTCGCCCTGGGCATTGACAAGGTACTCGCCGTACATGATGTTTTCGCCGGTTCCCGGATTGCGGGTGAAGCCGACGCCGGTGGCGCTATCGGTACCCATGTTGCCGAACACCATGGTCATGACGTTGACGGCGGTACCGTTCGCCATGCTGGCGGTAATGTTGAATTCATGGCGGTAGTCGATGGCGCGCTTGCCCATCCAGGAGTTGAATACCGCCTTGATCGCGATTTCCAGCTGTTCGAAAACGTCAGCCGGGAAGGGGCGCCCGGTTTCCTGGCGCACAACCTCCAGAAAGACCTCGCTGATCTCGCGCAGGTTATCCGCACTCAGGCCGACGTCGACCTTGACGCCCTCGCGCTTCTTGAGCTCCTCGAAGGGTTTGTCGAATTTCTCGTCGGTGATGCCAAGCGCCACCTTGCCGAACAGCTGGATGAAACGCCGGTAGGCATCGTAGCCAAACCGCTCGTTGTCCGTTTGCCGGATCAGTCCTGCAAGGGTTTCCGAGTTCAGGCCAAGGTTGAGAATGGTGTCCATCATGCCGGGCATCGAGAGTGCCGAGCCGGAGCGTACCGACAGCAGCAGGGGGTCGTCGGGATCACCGAAGCCCTTGCCGGTGCTTGTTTCCAGCTGGCTGATCTGCGTGCGCACGCTTTCGAGCAGGCCGGCGGGAATAGCGCGCTCGGTCGAGGCGAGGTAGGCCAGGCAGGCCTCGGTGCTGATGACGAAGCCGGGCGGTACGTTGAGGCCGATCTGGGTCATTTCGCACAGGTTTGCGCCCTTGCCCCCCAGCAGTTTCTTGTTGTGGCCATCGCCTTCCTGAAAAGAAAAGACATATTGAGTCGAGGTAGTCGTGGTATCCATAGGGAGCAAAGTTTTCCTGTTCGTGTGTGAATGGACCAAGGCAAGCAGCTGGAGATGCTGTCAGCCGGTAACTGCTGACGGGTCGGCATGGCGGCCTTTCAGCGCATCGCTGGCTTGAGTAATTATCGGGCCATGATAGTGAAGTCACGCTACGTTAACCATGCCCTGTTAGAAAATGATTAGGGGCGCAGGCTCATGCCAGCATGCGTTTGAGCGCCTCGATGCGGCGGGCACGCATTATTGCAGCAATTTCCGGGCCGTGCTTGCCGGCGGGGGCCTTGACCTGCAGACAGGCCTGGCGCGCCTGCAGTACCAGGCGGGCCGGCAGGTAATCCAGCATCCCGGCATCCCGGCTGCGGGCTTCGGCTTCGCAGACCAGCAGGAAGTCATCGAGGCGGTCCCCGCGGCGCAGGGCATCCAGCGCTGTCA
Source organism: uncultured Gammaproteobacteria bacterium (assembly GCA_963824045.1). GTDB lineage: Bacteria > Pseudomonadota > Gammaproteobacteria > UBA9214 > UBA9214 > UBA9214. Next base: position 17,246 of record CAWGNW010000011.1, read on the forward strand.
GCAGCTCCAGCACGGCACTGGGCGCAAGGCCTGCTATATCATGGACCTGGCGGCGAAATTGCAGCGCCAGCAGCGCCAGTTCGCGGCTGGCATTCGGGCTGCGCAGGCGTTCACAAAGGGCGATCAGGCGCGGCTTGTCCAGGGTGCCCGGAGCGGTATTGTCAATGTCGCAGATGAGCGCTGCCCAGCGAACGGCCGCTTCCTCGCTGAGCCTGACGGCTGCCTGCAGCACCGGCAGGATGGTATGAATCGGGGTCTTGGCGGCATGGCCTGCGGCCGGGTACAGGGGTTCCAGTTCGGGAAACAGGCGCGCCAGCGCACCACAACCGTGCAGTACCTCGAAAAAACGCACCGGCACCGGTTCGGCCAGCGCCTTCACGAACTCCGCCCAGACACGTTCCGGGACCAGCTGGTCGACTTCCCCGCTGGTGACCATGGTCCGCAGCAGCCTGTTGGTCTCGTGTGCGACGTGGAAGCCCTGGCGGGAAAAGCGCGCCGCGAAGCGCGCGATGCGCAGGATGCGGACCGGGTCCTCGGCAAAAGCGGGAGAGACGTGCCGCAGAATGCCCTTGTCGAGGTCGTCCCTGCCGCCGTAGGGGTCGATCAACCTGCCGTCCGGGGTTTCCGCCATGGCATTGATGGTCAGGTCGCGCCGCAGCAGGTCTTCTTCCAGGGTGACGTCGGGGTCGGCATGGACCGCGAAACCGGTGTAGCCGGGACCGGTCTTGCGCTCGGTGCGCGCCAGCGCGTATTCCTCTTTCGTTTCGGGATGCAGAAACACGGGGAAGTCCTTGCCCACCGGCGTATAGCCGAGCGCCAGCATCTCCTGCGGCGTGGCGCCGACCACCACCCAGTCGCGCTCCCTGACCGGCAGTCCGAGCAGCCTGTCACGCACCGCGCCACCGACGAGATAGACCTGCATGGACATCGCCCGCAAGCCGGGCCGCTCAGCCGCGCCGGGCCTGCCGGCGCAGCGACTGGTAGCGGCCGCGGCTGTTCCTGCCGGCGAGATAGCCCGGCACCACGGCCGCGATCGGGGCGGGGTTGATCCCCAGCGTTGGCAGTGCGTTGCGGCTGCAGACGCTGTCTTTCTGCAGGGAATGGTAATTGTCCATGCTGAACGGCTTGCCGGGGAGGAGGCCCAGCGCCCGTGCCTGCAGCCGTGACAGGGTGTCTCCCAGGCCGACGATGCGGCAGCGCAGACCCAGCTGGTCGCGCGTGTAATTCCACCAGTTCCCGCAGCGTGTAGACCCCGGGGCCGCAGAGTTCCAGGCGTTCACCGCCGGTGGCGTTATCCAGCGAGCGGCACATGGCCTCGGCGACATCCGTGACGCAGACCGGCGCAAAGCGGCTGTCGGGGCAGGCCAGCGGAAACACCGGGCCCGCGAGTCGCAGCAGGCCGGCGAAGCGGTTGAAGAAGCTGTCACCCGGGCCAAAGATCACCGACGGCCGAAAACTGGTGACGACCAGCCCCTGTTCAGCGGCGGCATGCACCAGATCTTCGCCTTCGCCCTTGGTCTTGAGGTAGAGGCTGTCGCGTTCGCCGGCATCGGCATTCAGCGCACTCATGTGCAGCAGCCGGCCGACACCGCTGGCAACGGCGGCATCGACAACCTGCTGCGGCAGCTCCACGTGTGCCCGCCGGAAGCCGGTTTCGCGCCTGCCGGTTTCATTCAGGATGCCCACCAGGTTGATGACCGTGGTGCAGCCGGCAAACTGCCGGCGCAGCTCCGCGCTGTCGTGGACGTCGGCCTCAGCCAGCGTGATGTCCGGATTGACGCCGAGCGCGCGGTGCCGCTGCGGCCGGCGCGTCAGTACGCGCACCCGGTATCCGTCGCGGGTCAGCCGGTGGGCCAGATGGGTGCCGACGAAGCCGCTGCCGCCGAGTATGCAGATGGTTTCCTGATTCATGTGTTTTCCCGGGTTGCTTGTGTTGCAGGGCGTCGTTGCCGGACAGGCGCTATGACGCGGAATTCGCGTAATGCGAGCGTGGCATGACCGCCGGCATGTGCTTCTGCAGGGGCGTTATTCGGCGCTGCATGCGCCAGTCGTAGATCGCGGCATAGGCCAGTACGCGCTGCACGTACTTGCGGGTCTCCTTGAAGGGTATCAGCGCAATCCAGGTGGCGGCACTCCGGCTGCCGGTTTCCGGCAGCCAGCGCTCTACCCGGTGGGGTCCCGCATTATAGGCCGCAGAGGCCAGCACGATGCTGTTGTCGTATTGTGCCATCACCTGCCGCAGGTAGGCGGAGCCGATGCTGATGTTCTTGTCCGGGTCGAACAGGTTGCGCGTGCTGGCCAGTGGGATATCGTACTTGCGCGCGGTGATGCTGCCGGTGTTCGGCATCAGCTGCATCAGGCCCATGGCGCCGGCACTGGAGCGGGCATCCTTGTTGAAGGCGCTCTCCTGGCGAATTACGGCATAGACATGCGCGGGGTCGAGCTGATGCTTGCTTGCCTGGTCCTGTACGGCTTCCGAGAAACTCAGCGGGAACCGCAATGCCAGGTCATCGTAGTCACCGCTGCGCGCGACCGTCAGAATGGCGCGGTCATGCCAGCCCCACTGTTGTGCCAGCACGGCGGCCAGCTTGAGCTCCGTGTCGGAAAGCCCCTGGGTTGCCTGTTCCCATTCGCGCCGCGCATCGGTCAGCAGTTCCGCCCGGAAGAGTTCGCGGGCGCGGACAAAGCCGGGCTGCTGCGCGAGGCTCTGCAGGGCTTCCTCCGTGTATTCGATCGGCTGGTTGGACATTTCGTACGGCCAGCGCAGGTAGTCCGCCGCCAGAAAGCCGTGATAGTCACGCAGCTTGGCCAGCTGCGCGAATTCATCCATGGCCGGGATGCGCCGGCCTGACTTTTCCAGTGCCACTGCGTGCCAGTAGCGCCATTCCTCCTGCCGGGCCTCGTCCTGCGGGAGCGCCTCAATGTGTGTCGCCACGGCAGCCCAGTCGGCATCGGCCAGCGCGGTGCGGATGCGCCAGGCCCGCACGGTCTCGTCGACGGCCGCATCCGGCACCTCGACCAGCCAGTCGTGCGCCGTCGGCAGGTCCTGCCAGACAGCCGACATGGCGATTTTCCGCTCCACCGGCATGAGCTCTTCCGGCGTGAATGCATACTTCTCCTGCAGCTTCTGCCAGCGGCGATGCGCCTGGCCGGCATCGCTGCCGGCCAGCCGCTGGATGGCGTAGAGAACGATTTCGCGTGCGTGCGGCGAGTCCTTCCGCAGTTCGCCGGCTTCCAGCGTTTGCGCCGGGCGTGTGCGTGCCTCGCGCCACAGTGCTACCCAGGCGCGGTCTGCCTCCGGCAGGCGTTTTGCCAGGTAGCCTGCGAGGCTGGCATTGCCGTTTTCCATCGCCAGCCGGATGCGCTGCCATACCAGTTCATGCGTGATGTGCTTGTTCTCGTACAGGTAGTCAAAGGCGGGGTCACAGGCTTCGTCCTGCGACTTGCCCACCACCCAGAGCTTGATTGCGTCCGCCACCAGGGCGTCGGTTTGCACTGGCCGCTGCGCCAGCAGCGCCTGCAGCCGGTAGCACTGCAGCTCGACCGGTTGCGGCTCACGGTAGGCTTGCAGGAACTGCGCCCACTGCTTGTAGCGTGCCAGGTTGTACAGCCAGGCACGGCGCAGCCGCCAGCTGAGCGACTCGCCCTCGTAGCGCTCGATGAAGTCACTGATCTCGCTTGCATCTGCACGGCTCAGGCGGTCGCGCAGTTCATCGAACTCCAGGTAGCGATACAGCGGGTAGTTGGTCAGCCCGGCGGCGATTCGCCGGTAATCACTGAGGCGGCTTTCCTGCAGGGCCTTGCGTGCATCGAGAAACTGTTCACGCTGCTCCGCGAGCGGATCGCTGTCCGCGAAGCCAGCGACGATGCAGAGCAGGGCGGCGGCCGCGAGCAGGGTTCTAAGATGCAGGTGCATATTCAACTATAGTTAGGTTATTCGATGCTGGTAACAACACAGGAGGTTCCGCGTGGCATTCAGGTCCATCAACCCGGCGAATGGTAATACACTTGGGGAGACCGCGTCATTCACGGCGACGCAGCTCGAGGCCGCACTGAATGCGGCGGCCGCTGCGGCCCCGCACTGGCGGGCGTTGCCCATCCCGGAACGCTGCCGCTTGCTGCAATCGGCCGCAGCCGTGCTGCGCCAGCGTGCCGGGGAACTGGCCCGTATTATTACCCTGGAAATGGGCAAGCCGATTTCGGAGGCGCGTGCGGAAATCGAGAAATCCGCCCTGGGCTGCGACTACTATGCCGATGCGGCGCCGGTTTTTCTCGCCGACGAGGTAATCGAGTCGGATGCCGGGCGCAGCCTGGTGGTATACCAGCCGCTGGGTACTGTGCTGGCAATCATGCCGTGGAACTTCCCGTTCTGGCAGGTGTTTCGCTTCGCGGCGCCAGCGCTGGCCGCGGGCAATACCGGCCTGCTGAAGCATGCCTCCAATGTCCCGCAGTGTGCGCTCGCGATCGAGAGTGTGTTCAGCGAGGCGGGGTTTCCCGATGGCGTGTTCACCTCCCTGATGATCCCGTCGGCAATGGTTGCGCACGTCATCGAGGACCGGCGTGTCCACGCCGTCACCCTGACCGGCAGCGAGCCGGCGGGCCGCCAGGTGGCCGCGACGGCCGGTGCGCATATCAAGAAGAGCGTGCTGGAACTGGGAGGCTCGGACGCCTTCGTCGTGCTGGAGGACGCCGATCTGGAGCAGGCGGTGCCCACGGCCGTGACCTCGCGCTTCCTCAATGCCGGCCAGAGCTGTATCGCCGCCAAGCGCTTTATCGTGGTGGAGGCCGTGGCCCGGGAATTTGTCGCAGGCATCAAGACCGCGGTGGAGGCGCTGGTGGTCGGTGACCCGCTGCAGGAAAGCACGCAGCTCGGGCCGCTGGCGCGGGTGGATCTGCGCGATGAACTGCACCAGCAGGTGGTCGAGAGCATTACCCAGGGTGCGGTCGCCGTGACCGGCTGCAACCCCGAGGCGGGTGCAGGGGCGTATTACCAGGCATCGATTCTGGATCGGGTAAGGCCGGGTATCCGGGCCTACCACGAGGAACTGTTCGGGCCGGTCGCCAGCGTCATTCGCGCGCTGGACGAGGAGGACGCCGTGCGTATTGCCAACGATACGGTCTTTGGACTGGGCGGCAGTGTCTGGACACGGGACAGTGCGCGCGGCGAGCGCGTCGCAAGGCAACTGGAATGCGGCTCTGCCTTTGTCAACGGCCTGGTCAAGAGCGATCCGCGACTGCCCTTTGGCGGCATCAAGAATTCCGGCTACGGGCGGGAATTGTCCCGCCTCGGCATCCACGAGTTCGTCAATGCCAAGACGATCTGGATCCGGTAAAAAAACCGTCCTGCGAGGCATGCCGGTACCGGGTGCAACGGCTGGCCACTGGCTGTAAAGATCCTGTCGCGGACGGTGGTTCCCGGTGTTGACTGCAGCAGCACCAGGCTTCCATGGTATCCGGATCGACAGGCTGCCGGTTGCAACCGGTAGTTGCCCGAGGCAGGTGCCGGCGCCTGGTGTCGCAGCGATTAGTTGAACCCGCCGCTGCCGATAGTTGCTGGATCAACGACAAAACAGATCAGGGGTAGGTCTGACCCATTCAGGTATCCCGTCGTGGCGAACCTGGCGAAGCAATCTCACAAGCTGTGAAGCAACGACTTGCAGATTGCTTTGTCACGGCGTTCCCCGGCAACTGCAGCCTGCATCGCCTAAAGCGCCTGCTTTTGCTGCCCTGCCTCCCCGGTAATTGCTCCCTGCGTTACCCTATCTACTGCATCCCTGCAGTCGTGCATGGCCAAGGCCAGTCTCTCGACCGGTTCCCGGTTTTACCTTCCCCCTGCAGTCATACATTCCTGCTGTCGTCGCAATAACAAATTTACAGAAATTTCCTGACCGTGAGGATGTGCGGAATTCCGGTTCGCAGTTGTGACACACATGCAAGCCGTCGCTCCCGGACAGGAGTCTGGCAAGCAGTCTACATCTCCCTGCCCACTGATTTGCTTTTTTGTAAGAAATGCCAAAATTCTGTCGGTACGCTTTACGTTTTTGTTATTACGTATAGTTACGTATTAGGCGCTCTATGCATCTGTTTAGATTACTCACCTCATTTAATGGCCTTGAAATTGCAGATAGTATAGTTGCCGATTAGTCCCGGCACGATGGATATAACAAGTGGTATGTGAATTTACGGAGATCCTGTCATGAAGATACATCGCAACCTCGTTGTGTGCTGCGCCGCTGTCTCAAGTTTCCATGCGGCACAAATAATGCGCCGGCTTCAGCATATCTGCGCCGGTTTTCTGCTTCTCCCCCTGTCGGCAACCGCCGCCACCACGATAACCCTCGAGCCCGACAGTTATGCACTCGGAACCGATCTTTCCACTATCTCCCCTTATGTCACTGTGAGTACCACCGGGGGCAATCCGGTCTATGCCTCGACGATAGACAAGACAGGCACGTCGGCAGCCGGGGGGGCCAATACGGGTCCACTTGGCGACGCGGTGTTTTCGCGGACCGCAGACAGCAACAGTGAATGGTTCTACTGGCCGGAACTGGGTGATGACCAGAATGGGCTCGCATTCACCTTCAGCCAGCCTGTCACGTCATTCTCCCTGTTATTCGCAGAATTGTTTCAGGATGCAGGTTGCTGTACAGATGATCCGACACGCATCTTCATTTATGCACCGGATAACTCGCTGATCGAGACCGTGGACGCGGATTTTTTCCCTCCGACCGGCTATCTTGGCATTGATCCAAATGATCAAATCACGCCAATCTGGCCGTACTGGCAATTCGCCTATTCGGGAAACATCATCGGCAAGATCATCATCGGCGGTTACAGTGAGCCGACGTCTGTCGACCGGCTGGTGTTCACAGTCGTGCCGTTGCCCGCCGCGGTCTGGTTTTTCGCTACGGGTTTGATCGGCCTGGCCGGGCTGGCCGGGAGAAGAACCGGGCAGTCTGCAAATGGTCAGCCCGTTACCACAGCCTGTTGAGCGCCTGGGTCCGGCAAGCCGGGTAAGCGGAACGGATGAGGGCGTAGCCTGCAGCGCCGGGTTGCGTGCAGGACGCGCGCGTGAGGTATGCGTAATGACCGGACTGTTCCGTCAGGCGGCCACGTCCCCGGTGATCCTGTGTCGCGCGGCGGCGATGTTCCCGGCCACGGCAGACGCATTTTAGCGGAAGCATGACCGGGCCGGCTGCAATCACACCAGTCGGGCCGGTGTGGCTGGAGTTGAGATCAACCCTATCACCGCAGTCTCCCTAGCCAGCGACCGCCGGAAAGTTACCGTTGCCGGTTCGGCAAGCTGCGACAGATTGCAGGCGTTCTGGCGCTTCCCTGCAAGCGGGCAGGGATATCAGTCACAACCATCATCTTCGTAACTGACATCACCGTCCGGCTCCGTATGGCGGGTGCGGACGAACATCATATGTTCAACGCGACCGAACTGCTCATCGAATGCTCGCTCGACCTCGGCATCTTCCAGGCCGTCGTAGATCATGACGCGTCCTCGCGCCTCTGCCTGCAACTGGCTGCTGCTCGGGTTGAACAAGACCTTGTGCTGAAAGTCATCTTCCGCGCCGGCTGTCATCGAAACCGGTGTCAGCAGCACGCCGGCCAGCAGTCCGACGAGTACCCGATGGATGGCGCGGGTTTTCCCGGACAGGCACTTCTGTGTGGATGTGTTCATGGTGTCAACTCCTCATGCAAGTGGTGATTGGCGAGACCGGAAAGGCGGAATACGGCGTGCTATTCTCAGTTCAGGCTTGCCGTTGTCCCGTGTATTTCCATTGCCTCTGGGAGTTGTTTTAGTGCCAGGCCGGGTGAGATACCGGACGCTTTCCAAATGAATTGCCCACATTCACCAAACGGTAAGCTAACGGTGCGTGGAAACAGTGGGTTACGAGGTTACCCGGAGCATGCCGAAAGCCATGGGCCAGACACCGGAAGCCGTAGCGGAGTCCCTGCAGATCGGTGAGTGGCGGTTTCACGTCACTGCACACGAGCTGGAACGTAACGGCGAAACCGTCAGGCTAGAGCCCCGTGCCGCCGGCCTGCTGCTGTATCTCGCCACACGGGCCGGGCAGCCCGTCAGCCGGGCGGCGCTGCTGGAAGCACTCTGGCCGGGTGTGGTGGTCAGCGACGAGGTCTTGACGAATGCCGTTAACAAGCTGCGCAGGGCCTTCGGAGATGATCGCGCCAATCCCCGGGTGATCGAGACCATTCCGAAGGCGGGCTACCGCCTGATTGCGCCTGTGCAGTCACTGACGCGCTCGCCCGCACCCTCGCTGCCGGATGACAGCCGCAGTGTTGCCGCTGCCAGGAAACGGCCACGCTGGCTGCTGCCTGCTGCGGCAGTGGTAATGCTTGCGGGCTTGATAACAGTGTTCGTCATGCAGCAGCCGGTGGTCACGGAATCCGTTGACGGCGCGCCGCCCCTGCAGGATGTCACCGCTACCGCAGAGACGCGGCCCGTGCTTGCGGTGTTGCCGTTCGACAACCTCGGCGCGGAACCCGCCGGGGAGTATTTTGCGGATGGGATAACCGATGACGTGATCACCCGCCTCGCAAAGAATCCGGGGCTGATGGTTATTGCGCGGGACTCGACCTTTTATTACAAGCGCAAATCACTGGACCCGCGGGAGATTGCCGGGAGGCTCGGCGTCGGTTACGTGCTGCGCGGCAGCATACGACGCGAGGGCGACATACTGAAGCTCAATGTCTGGCTGATCGATGTCGCGTCCGGAGCCCATGTGTGGGCAGAGCATTATGAGCGCAAGGCTGACAGGGTATTCGAAGTCCAGAACGAGATAACGCACAACATCACCAGGGCCCTTGGCGTGGATACCAGGGGTCAGCCGGAAGGCATCGGGGAGACTGCTGATCCACTTGCCTATGACAATCTGCTGCTGGGGAGACAGCACTTCTACAAGTTCGAGAGTGCCGGGGAGAACCTCAAGGCACGGGCCAGTTTCGAGGAGGCGGTGCGCCTGGATTCCGGCTATGCCACGGCCTACGCCATGCTGGCCTGGACCTATGCATTCGAGGTTATGAACGGCTGGGCGGACGGCCGGGATGCCGCGCTGCAGCAGGCCGAGCATTTCGCCACCCGGGCCATCGAGATCCAGCCCGATCTTTCCCTGGCCTATTTCGTACGCGGCCTGTCCTACCGGGAGCAGCACGAATACGTGAAGGCCCTGGTCGAGGCACAAAAGGGCATCGAGTATGATCCCAATGACGCCAAGGGGCACGTACTCCTGGCGACCTTGCTGTACTACGCCGGCCGCCCGGAAGAGGGACTGGCGCTCATCCGCAAGGCGATGCAGCTCAACCCGCATCATCCGTATAACTATCACTTCCACCTGGGCCAGGCCCTTTTTGTGCTGCACCGTTACCAGGAGGCGATTGATGCCCTGAACCTTGGCCTCTCCAGTAACCCGACATCGGAGCGGATGCGCGTCTGGCTGGCAGCAACCCTGGCCAGGTCAGGTGATATCGAGGCGGCCAGGTGGGAGGTAGAGCAGATCAGGGCAACGGATCCGGACTTTTCCCTGCAGCGCATGGCACAGGCCTTTCCCTTCAACAATCCCGACGACCTGGAGCATTTCCTCTCCGCCCTGAAACTGGCCGGCCTGCAATAGCGGGTCATCAGCGTGTTTTATCGCTGCTGCTGGAGCCGCCGGACGCGGCGTGCGCAGGCGCGGGCGGCGAAGCGGATGCTCCGGCCGCAGGGAAGCCGCATCTGCCGGCGCAGGCCGGGATCCCGCGGAGTTCGGCTACAATGCCCGCCCATGGAATTACTGGCCTACATGTTGACCGGCGCGGTGGCGGGCGTGCTCGCCGGTCTGCTGGGTATCGGGGGCGGGCTGGTGATCGTGCCGGCGCTCGCCATCCTGTTTTCCGGTCACGGGTTCGGAGCAGCGAACCTGATGCACTTCTCGGTAGGCACCTCGCTGGCGACGATTGTTGCGACCTCGGCGTCTTCCATGCTCGCGCACCAGCGTCGCGGCAGCGTGCACTGGCAGTCGGTGCGAGGACTGCTGCCGGGTATCCTGCTCGGGGCGCTGGGCGGCGCCTGGCTGGCGCGGCAGATCAGCAGCCCGGGTCTGGGTCTGTGCTTCGGTGTTTTTGAAATCCTGGTTGCGCTGCAACTTCTGTTCGGGGCAAGTCCGTCGCCGCAGCGCAGGCTGCCGGGTGCCGGCCTGCAGGGCCTGGCGGGCGCCGTGATCGGCGCTGTGTCGGCGCTGCTGGGTATTGGTGGCGGCACCCTGACGGTGCCCTGGCTGTTATGGCACCGCGTCGATATCCGGATGGCCGTGGGGACGGCGGCCACCATCGGCCTGCCGATCGCACTTGCCGGTGCCCTGGGTTTTGCGCTTGGCGGGTCGCAGACGGCGGAGCGGCCTGGCTACAGCACCGGTTTTATCTACTGGCCGGCTGTTTTCGGGATAGTCCTGGGCAGCGTGCCGCTGGCGCCCGCGGGTGCCTGGCTGGCGCATTACCTGCCTCGCCCGCTGCTGCAGCGCGGCTTTGCCGTGCTGCTTGCCCTGATCGGATTGAAGATGATCTTCGCGGCCACTTCGGGGTAGTCGAGAGGCTGGTGAAGTGCCCCGCGTCGACCGGGGAAAGAGCATTACTACATTACCGTATTCGGAAATTGTATTGAGAATAATTCTCACTAAATACAAATATTTGCATGGGCATCCCATTCCGGCGCGGTTAATAAGCTGGGTTTATTATTGGCAAGATTATTCTGGTTGGATTTTCGGGGCTAAATCAGTAGAGTAGCTTCCCCCACCGAGGTGGGTTATGCATGTCCGTACCGCTGGCCTGCAGGACGCGACGCGGTTCGACAAAAACAGAACTCAAGATCGCAGCACCGGAAGGAGTCTCATGTCTACTTTAGTCAAGCCACACGGCGGCGGTGAACTGAAACCGTTGCTACTCGAGGGCGATGCGCTGGCGGCCGAACAGGCCCGTGCTGCTAGCCTGCCGAAAGTCACGGTTTCATCCCGCGAAGCCGGAGACATCATTATGCTGGGCATTGGTGGTTTCACGCCCCTGACCGGTTTTATGACGCACGCGGACTGGGAAGGCGTCTGTGATGGCATGAAGATGGCCAGCGGACTGTTCTGGCCGATTCCGATCACCCTGTCAACCGATGAAGCGACTGCCAACGGCATCAGCGAAGGCGATTCTGTCGCGCTGGTCGACTCCGAGTCCGGTGAAATTCTGGCCACCATGCAGGTCACCGAGAAGTACAGCATCGACAAGAAGCACGAGTGCATGATGGTCTACAAGACCACCGACGAAGAGCATCCGGGTGTGAAGATGGTGATGGCTCAGGGTTCAGTCAACCTGGCCGGCCCGATCAAGGTGCTGTCGCAGGGCGGGTTCCCGGAAACCTACGGCGATCAGTTCATGACTCCCGCGCAGACCCGCGCCGAGTTCGAAAAGCGCGGCTGGAACACCATTGCCTGCTTCCAGACCCGCAACCCGATGCATCGCTCCCATGAATACCTGGCAAAGATCGCCATCGAAACCCTGGACGGCGTACTGATCCACTCCCTGCTCGGCAAGCTGAAGCCCGGCGATATTCCCGCCGCCGTGCGCAGCAAGGCCATCGGCACCCTTATCGAGAATTACTTTTCCGACAATACCGTGATCCAGGCCGGCTACCCGCTGGACATGCGCTATGCCGGTCCGCGCGAGGCCCTGCTGCACGCGGTGTTCCGCCAGAACTACGGTTGCTCGCACCAGATCGTGGGTCGTGACCATGCCGGCGTTGGTGACTACTATGGTCCGTTCGACGCCCATCACATTTTCGACGAGATCCCGGAAGGCGCCCTGGAGACCCGGCCGCTGAAGATCGACTGGACCTTCTGGTGCAACAAGTGTGACGGCATGGCTTCCATGAAGACCTGTCCGCACGAGGGTTCCGACCGCATCCTGCTGTCCGGCACCAAGCTGCGCAAGGCTCTGTCCGAAGGCGAGGAGGTCTCCGACAAGTTCTCGCGCCCCGAGGTGCTGACCATCCTGCGCGAGTACTACGGCAGCATCAGGGAAGAGGACAAGGTCGAGATCAAGATGAGCGGACATTCCGCCAAGTAACGGCTCTAGAGAGACCGCTGCCGCCGGATCGGGGTAACGGAGTATTAACTGCAGTAACCATATATAAGAGATGGAGACATAACATGCCAACATTTGTACGTACAGAAAAGTGCGATGGCTGCAAGGGTCAGGACAAGACTGCTTGCATGTACATTTGCCCGCACGACCTCATGAAGCTTGACAAGGACGGTTCTGAAACCGGCCATGCCATGAAGGCCTTCAACCAGGAGCCGGAGCAGTGCTGGGAATGCTATTCCTGCGTGAAGATCTGCCCGCAGCAGGCCATCGAGGCACGCCACTATGCTGATATCGTGCCCTTGGGCGGCTCCGTGCAGCCGCTGCGTGGTTCTGACTCCATTATGTGGACCATCAAGTTCCGCAATGGCACCCTGAAGCGCTTCAAGTTCCCGATCCGTACCACACCTGAAGGTTCTATTGACCCTTACGGCGGCAAGCCGCAAGCCGATCTGTCCAGGATCGAAGAGCCTGGTTTCTTCGTTCAGTGCAACGGTTTCCGTGCAGGCGATCGCAGCGAACTGATCAATGTCTGAATCAGCCGCAACACAAACATCAAGTATCAAGGAAAGAGGTAATCAAAATGGCAGGTGAATTTGGTAATCCTGAAGTCGTCGAAGAAGAAGTTGATATTCTTCTTATCGGCGGTGGTATGGCCTGTTGCGGTGCTGCCTATGAAGTCATGCGCTGGGCAGAGGGCACAGACCTGAAAATCAGACTGGTGGACAAGGCCGCCATGGACCGTTCCGGCGCCGTGGCCATGGGTCTGTCTGCAATCAACACCTACATCGGCAACACGCAGGACCCGGCCGACTATACCCGCATGGTCTCCAACGACCTGATGGGTATCACCCGTGACGACCTGGCCTATGACGTTGGCCGTCATGTGGACGAGTCAGTGCACCTGTTCGAGGAATGGGGCCTGCCGATCTGGAAGACAGACGAGAACGGTGAGCGTTTTGACGGTTCCAAGGGCATGACCCCGCTGAAGGACGGCGGCAAGCCGGTTCGTTCCGGCAAGTGGCAGATCATGATCAACGGTGAGTCCTACAAGTGGATCGTCGCCGAAGCGGCCAAGAAGGCGCTGGGTACCGACAACATCCAGGAGCGTATCTTCATCGTCAAGCTGGTCAACGACAAGAACGAGCCCAACCGGATTGCCGGTGCGGTCGGTTTCTCGGTTCGCGATGACAAGGTATACATCTACAAGGCCAAGGCCATTCTGCTGGCAGCCGGCGGTTGCGTGAATATCTTCCGTCCGCGTTCCGTGGGTGAAGGCACGGGTCGTGCCTGGTACCCGGTCTGGAATGCCGGTTCCACCTACGCCATGGCAGCCGAGGCCGGCGCCGAGATGACGCTGATGGAAAATCGCTTCGTACCGACCCGCTTCAAGGACGGTTACGGCCCGGTTGGCGCCTGGTTCCTGCTGTTCAAGTCCAAGGCCACCAATGCGGACGGTGAAATCTACATGGACCGCAACAAGGATATGCTGGACGACTATCCTCCCTATGGCCAGGCTGCCGTACCGGCTTCCTGCCTGCGCAACCACCTCATGCTGAAAGAGATGAAGGAAGGTCGCGGTCCTATCTGGATGGATACGGTGACGGCCCTTGCCAACCTGCGTGAAACGCTGACCCCGCGCGAAGTGAAGCACCTTGAGGCAGAAGCCTGGGAAGACTTCCTCGACATGTGTATCGGTCAGTGCGGTATCTGGGTCGGTGAGAACATCGAGCCGGAGAAGAAGAATTCCGAGCTGATGCCGACCGAACCCTACCTGCTGGGCTCGCACTCCGGTTGCTGCGGCATCTGGGTGTCCGGTCCGACCGACGTCGGTGCGCCGACTGACGAGACCATGGACGGTGTTCCTGCAGCACCTGCCGAAGGGCTGGAACTGGGGCTACCGTGCCATGACCACCGTTACGGGTCTGTGGACTGCCGGCGACGGCGTGGGTGCTTCCGGTCACAAGTTCTCTTCCGGTTCCCATGCAGAAGGCCGTATCGCCGCCAAGGCAATGGTCAAGTACTGCCTGGACAACAAGGACCTGAAGCCCGAGCTGGACACCTCCGTTGAAGACCTGGTTGCCGAGATCTACAAGCCGGTCAGAAATTACCTGGAGTTCAAGGACTACACCACAGCCATCGATATCAACCCGCACTACATCACGCCGAAGATGCTGCAGTTCCGTCTGCAGAAGATCATGGACGAGTATGTGGCCGGTGTTGCGACCTACTACACCACCAACGCCCACATGCTGGAAGTTGCCGGTGAGAAGATCGACATGCTGAAGGAAGATGCCGAGAAGATGCGCGCCAAGGACCTGCATGAACTGCTGCGTGCCTGGGAGAACTACCACCGCATCATCACGGCTGAAGCCCACATGAAGCACATCGAGTTCCGTCAGGAGTCCCGTTATCCGGGTTTCTACTACCGCATGGACAAGAACTTTGTGGATGAGGAAAACTGGAAGTGCTTTGTCAACTCCATCTATGACAAAAAGACCCAGAAGTGGACCTGCTTCAAGCGTGCCCATGTTGACCTGGTCGACAAGTCCAAGCTGTTCAAGTAAGGGCTGTCGGGGACGGATTTCCGATCCGTCCCAATGATCAAAGTCCGGGTTGCCTTGTGGCGCCCGGACTTTTTCTTTTTTAGGGGACAGTAAAATTAAAAGAATAAAAAGGGGTCAGTACCCTTTTCCGTGCAGGCTCGGTGTTAATAGCAGATATGATTTGGAAAAGGGTACTGACCCCTTTTAGAGAACTTTTTGGAAGGCTCTTTGCCCAACCTGTGGTTGAAGAGAAATGAATGAAATTAATTGAGGTGTATGACGATGCCCGAATTCAAGAATCTTGATAAAGAATCCCCGATCCCGGTCAGCCCGGTCATTCCCAACCAGTTGCCCGGAGATGCCGTCATACAGTTCCGCTGTCACAAGGGCATCGACTGCTTCAATGCCTGCTGCAAGAACATCGATATCATGCTGACCCCGTATGACATCCTGCGCCTGAAGCAGCGTCTGGGTATCACCTCGACAGAGTTCCTGCGGCTGTACACGGAACCCTTCGAGTTCGGCAGGAACAGCGTTGCCGGCGTCAAGTACAAACCGAAGGAAGGCACAAGCGAGTGCCAGTTCGTCACGGATGAGGGCTGCAGCGTCTACGAGGACCGGCCCACGGCGTGCCGGTATTACCCCGTCGGCCTGCTCTCAACCCGCCGCCAGGACGAGAACTTCGATCGTGCCTCCTATGCGCTCGTCAGGGAGGATCATTGTCATGGCCATTTCGAGGACCGCAAGCTCACCATTGACGAATACCGCAAGGAGCAGGGGCTGGAGGAATATGATGAGCATGGCCGCGCCTGGCGGCAGCTGATCCTCAAGGTGAAGTCGGCCGGTCCGGCGATCGGCAATATGTCGAAGACCAGCCTGAGATTTTTCTTCATGGCCTGTTACGACCTGGACCGCTTTCGCGAATTCGTCAGGAGCACGGGCTTCAGTACTACCTACGATATCGACCAGGCGACCCGGGATGAATTGCTGACCGATGACATGGCACTGCTGCGTTTTGGTGACCGGATGATCCGCCAGATCATGTACGGCGAGGAAACCATCGCCCTGAAGAGTGATGCGCTGGACAAGCACCTGGCACGCCGCGGCGAGCGCAAATCAACGGAGCATGACGAGATGGCACGGCCGAGCATGGCGGCCTACGAGATGCCGCTGGATGGCGATGACGAAAAAAAGTCTGATTAAATAGAAAGTTATTATCATAAATATATCATTTATGATTATTATCATTAATATTTAATATCATTTATGGTTCTAGACTTGTAAGTATACGCTCCTCGGATTCACCGAAGCGGTGATTCTGCAGGTGTATAATTGCCGGTCCCACGGGTTCTGCAAGCAAGCCAAATCCAATCAGGAGAATCTTAACTATGGCTAAAAAATATGATGCGGGTGTAAAAGAGTACCGCGAAACCTACTGGATGCCCGAATACACGCCAAAAGACACCGATCTTCTGGCCTGTTTCAAAATTACGCCTCAGGAAGGCGTGCCGCGTGAAGAAGTTGCAGCCGCTGTTGCTGCCGAGTCTTCAACCGGTACCTGGACGACGGTCTGGACCGACCTGCTGACCGACCTGGACTACTACAAGGGCCGTGCCTACGCGATCGAAGACGTACCGGGTGATGACACCTGTTTCTACGCCTTTGTCGCCTACCCGATCGACCTGTTCGAGGAAGGTTCTGTTGTAAACGTGCTGACCTCACTGGTCGGTAACGTGTTCGGTTTCAAGGCGCTGCGCGCGCTGCGTCTGGAAGACATCCGCTTCCCGGTTGCCTACGTGATGACCTGTAACGGGCCACCACAGGGTATCCAGGTCGAGCGTGACCTGCTGAGCAAGTATGGTCGTCCGTTGCTGGGTTGCACCATCAAGCCGAAACTGGGCCTGTCTGCGAAGAACTATGGCCGTGCCTGCTACGAAGGCCTGCGCGGTGGTCTGGACTTCACCAAGGACGACGAGAACGTCAACTCCCAGCCGTTCATGCGCTGGCGTCATCGTTTCGACTTCGTCATGGAGGCCATTCACAAGGCCGAAGCCGAGACCGGCGAGCGCAAGGGCCACTACCTGAACGTTACCGCACCGACTGCTGACGAAATGATGCGTCGTGCCGAGTATGCCAAGGAAATCGGCGCACCGATCATCATGCACGATTACCTGACCGGTGGTCTGTCCGCGAATACCCAGCTGGCTCAGTGGTGCCAGAACAACGGCATGCTGCTGCACATCCACCGTGCAATGCATGCGGTGCTCGACCGCAACCCGCACCACGGCATCCACTTCCGCGTGCTGACCAAAATCCTGCGTCTCTCGGGTGGTGATCACCTGCACTCGGGTACGGTTGTTGGCAAGCTGGAAGGCGACCGCGATGCGACGCTGGGCTGGATCGACATCATGCGTGATTCCTACATCAAGGAAGACCGTACCCGCGGCATCTTCTTCGATCAGGACTGGGGTTCCATGCCTGGTGTGCTGCCGGTGGCATCCGGTGGTATCCATGTCTGGCACATGCCGGCGCTGGTCAGCATCTTCGGTGACGATTCCGTGCTGCAGTTCGGCGGTGGCACGCTGGGTCACCCCTGGGGTAATGCAGCAGGTGCTGCAGCCAACCGTGTTGCGGTTGAGTGCTGTGTTGAAGCGCGCAACCAGGGCCGTGAGCTGGAGAAAGAAGGCAAGGATATTCTTACTGCAGCTGCCAAGCACAGCCCTGAACTGGCTGCTGCCATGGATACCTGGAAAGAGATCAAGTTCGAATTTGATACCGTTGACAAGATCGACGTCGCGCACAAGTAAGCGCGCTTTCGCCTGATACGGCCCGGGCGAGGCACCGAGAGCCTCGCCCGGGCAATCAAATTCAATGAATTAATTGGAGAATCTAAAATGACTGACGTACAAGATTACAACTCGAGCCTGAGCGATGCCGCCCAAAGCCGCAAGTTTGAAACCTTTTCCTACCTGCCGGCATTAAGCAAGGAATCAACACGTGCCCAGATCCAGTACATTGTTGACAAGGGCTGGAACCCGGGTATCGAACATACTGAACCAGAAAATGCGCTCGAGCCACTACTGGTACATGTGGAAGCTGCCCATGTTTGGCGAGACCAATGTCGACACCATCCTGGCCGAGCTGGAAGCCTGCCACAAGGCGCACCCGAAAAACCATATTCGCTTGCTGGGCTTCGATAACTTCGCACAGTCTGCAGGTGCTGCCATGGTGGTTTACCGCGGAGTGTCTGTCTAGTTCCTCCGGTCAGGAGCTATTCATAGAGGCCCCTGCCCGGCAACCGTTACGGTCAGGGGCTTTTTTATTATGGTGACAAAACCACGTACATATGCAGGTGTCGATGACGACGTCAATGGTGCGATGACCACCATCGGCAAGATCATTCGTGACGCCTGGGTGTTCGAACTGCTGCCGGAGACGGAAACCTGCAAGGGCTGGAATCTGGGCCAGATCGATAACCTGCTGGACAGGGTTAATGTTGAATGGGACAAATATGGCTGCATGGTCAGCCGCTTGCCCGATGACCTTGCGTGAGCGCCACCGGCGTATACATGATGCAGCCATTTCCAGGGCAAAGGCAGCAGGCTGGTCAGGTGAACAGGAGACCATCGATGACAAGTAACAACGACTGTAAATAAGGTGCGTTATGTCTGAATCAGTGGATATCGAACAGTACAAGATCAAAACCGAG
Organism: uncultured Gammaproteobacteria bacterium; assembly: GCA_963824045.1. Lineage (GTDB taxonomy): Bacteria > Pseudomonadota > Gammaproteobacteria > UBA9214 > UBA9214 > UBA9214. The sequence continues at coordinate 35,624 of CAWGNW010000011.1, forward strand.
CCGTATTACCAGCCCGTTGGCAATGAACTGGAGCTCTACACTTCCGCGTACGAAGTGCGCATGCCGATGATGATCAAGGGCCCGACCGGTTGCGGAAAATCACGCTTTGTTGAATACATGGCCTGGAAACTGGGCAAACCACTGATTACGGTTGCCTGTAATGAAGACATGACGGCATCCGATCTGGTCGGCCGGTTTCTGCTCGACAAGGAAGGCACCAAGTGGCAGGACGGACCATTGACCACGGCGGCGCGCTTTGGTGCGATCTGCTACCTGGATGAGGTGGTAGAGGCACGCCAGGACACCACCGTCGTGATTCATCCGTTGACTGACCATCGCCGCACCCTGCCGCTGGACAAGAAGGGCGAATTGATCTCGGCCCATCCGGATTTCCAGCTGGTCATTTCCTATAACCCGGGTTACCAGAGTCTGATGAAAGACCTGAAGCAGTCCACCAAGCAGCGTTTCGGCGGTCTCGACTTCGACTATCCGGAAGAAAAGATGGAAATACAGATCGTGGCAAAGGAATCCGGCGTGGATGAGGCGACCGCAAGAAACTGGTGCAGATCGCGCACCGTGCGCGCAACCTCAAGGGGCATGGACTCGATGAAGGTATCTCAACGCGCCTGCTGGTGTATGCCGGGCAGTTGATCATCCAAGGGTGTCGATGCCGAGGCGGCATGCAGCATGACCATGGTGACACCGCTGACGGATGATCCGGACATGCGCGATACCCTGAATGCGGCCGTGCAAACATTTTTCGGTTGATGATCTGACCGGGTCATCGTCAGAACGCTGACATGTCAGTAAAACTCGAAGACTACGACGAGGCACTCAGGGACGCGGCACCTGAAATCCGTGAACGTGCTGAAGTCGACGTTTCAGGAAGCCTCGCGGGTGATGTCACCTGCCGGCCTCGAGGAATACCTGGACGGTGCCAAGGCACTCTCCAATCTCGGCCGCGGCAGCGGCGTCGTAACCACGTATCTGCAGGAAATCCCGCTGGTGGCGAAGGAGTGCGGTGAGGACATCATTACGGATTGCCTGACCGCTGCGATGAAACTTTCTTCAATGACCTCGGGCGAGGTCATTGAGCTGTTCTTCAACAGCATGCCGACAGCCGCACGCCGCCTCGGCGATGCGGAACTGTTTCGCGGCTATCTGACACTGATACACCAGCTAGCATCGACCGCTTCACGCGGTGTCCGGCCGATGCTGAACCACATTGATGATCTGCTCTCAAAGCTTACGCTGAGCGGTCTGCGCCGCTGGTGTAACTTCGGCGCACAGGCCTACCGGCGTGACTACAACAACCTGACTGCCTACTTCAATCTGGAATCCAAAGACAGTCGGGCCATGTTGCAGAAAGAGCGTCGCGGCATCCTGTTTGTGAATACCCAGCGCAAACTCAATTTCTACCTGCGCGCGTTATGGGGGCGGGATTTCTTCCTGCGTCCCACGGGTGCCGACTTTGCCGATTTTCGCCCCTATATCGAAACGCACGTGCTGCACATGCCTGACGCCGTTGATGACATCGGTGATATTCCCGGGCTCGAGGTCTATCGTGCTACCGCGGCGCATATGGCTGCGCACATGATGTATACCCGTGCCGCGATTTCGGCAGAAGAGCTCTCGCCTGCACAAATCAACTTTATCGGGCTGCTCGAGGATGCCCGCATCGAATACAAGGCCATCCAGGAATTTCCCGGTCTGAAGAAACTGTGGCGCTCGCTGCTGTCCCTGCAGTACGAGGAGGCACCTGAACACCCGAGCATGGTGGTGCTGGAAAAAATGGCCCTGATGCTGCTTGATGCAGAAGTGCGCTGTGAGCAGCCGGAGCTCAACGGCTTCGCTGAACGCTTCCACCAGCAGATCGCTGCACGCCAGGACGATCCGCAATTCTCCTGGCACATGGGGCTGGAACTGTTCAATTACTTTGCCGCCCGCAAGGAAGTACCGAGCCTGCGTATTCTGGAACGCATCCGCATTCCGTACCGGGATGACAACCGGTTCGTCTGGGAGTTCGAGGAACTGAGCTGGAATGTCGAGCAACGAATATGTGCCCGCCAGTCAGCGGCAGGTGCGTCGTCAGGTCAGTGTCATGGAGATGGCGAACGAAGTCGACTGCGAGCTTGCCGGTGACGATGCGCAGGAGATCTGGACCTGTGCAACCGAAATGTATCCCTACGAGGATGACCTGGAAAACACCAAAAGCTTCAATGAAATGTGGGGCAAGGAGCCGGTGTCAGATCCGTTCCACTATCCCGAATGGGATTATCACATCCAGCTCGCGCGACCGGACTGGGTCACCGTATACGAACGTCGCCAGCCAATGGGTGACCCGGATGATATCCGGGACATCATCACCGAATACCGGCCGGTTGCGCACCGCATCAAGCAGATCATTGATCTGCTGACACCCGCGGGCGTGCAGCGGATACGCAATATGGAAGACGGTGATGAAATCGATATCAATGCAGCCATTGACGCCATGGTTGCGATTCGCATGGGTGCACAGCCCAATACACGCATCACCATGCGCAATGTTCTGAAGACCGTGACCTGTCCGTCGTGCTGCTGATTGACCTGTCCGAATCCACCAACGAGACATTGAGCGGTTCGGATAAAACCGTGCTGCAACTGACGCGCGAGGCGGCGACGCTGGTATCCACCGCAATCGAGGGCATCGGCGATCCCTTTGCCATTCACGGTTTCGCCTCGGATGGACGTCACGATGTGCAGTACTATCGATTCAAGGATTTCAACCAGCATTTTGACGATGAGGCCAAGGCGCGCCTGTCCGGCATGAAGGGTGGGCTTTCAACGCGCATGGGCGCGGCACTGCGGCATGCGGGTCATCACTTGTTAAAGCAGCCGGAAAAACGCAAACTGATCCTGCTGGTGACCGATGGCGAACCGGCCGATATCGATGAACGTGATCCGCAGCATCTTCGTCATGACACCAAGAAGGCCGTGGAAGAACTCTATAGCAAGGGTGTGCTCAGTTATTGCCTGACGCTGGATCCCAATGCCGATGATTACGTGAAACGAATCTTTGGCGCGAATAATTACACGATCATTGACAACGTCGACAGATTGCCTGAAAAGCTGCCGACACTGTTTGCCAGTCTGACAGGCTGACAGCGAAACGTATTCTACGTGACCGATCACAACCACCGGATCGCGGTCAGGTGACCGCTCCTGCAAGTGTCGCTAGTGAGTGCAGGCGCGCCGTCCTCCGGCGCGATTGCCTGAATACGGCATTGCGGTCAGAAGACTGGCGCTGCATCTGATCCACAGGGATATTTTTCAGTATCGGCAAAGTGCGTGCTACCCTCTGCGGGAATCTACTCGTGGCAATCAATGACATCCCGTGCGGCAAGTGAAGCAGCCTAAATTACGCTACAGGCCAGTGGGGTACCTCTCATGGGTGCTGCTCGCGGCCGGCGCGCTGGCGGCGTGCCAGCGCAACGACCCCGTCGGCGTGGTCGGTACCCTGGAATGGGACCGGGTCGAGCTGACAGCGGATGCCGCCGAATCCATCGTCGCGATCGAGGTGCGTGAAGGCGATGCGGTAGCGGCGGGCCAGACGCTGCTGCAGCTCGATGCCAGGCGCGTGCAGGCCCGGCTGGACGAGTCCCGGGCACTGCTGGCGCAGCACGCTGCGCGGCTTGCCGAGTTGCAGCGGGGGCCGCGGTTTGAACACCTCACGCAGGCGCGCGCGACGCTGGCAGGTGCCGAAGGCACACTCGATGCCGCAAGCCATGAACTCAAGCGCGTGCAGCCTCTCGTCAAGCAGAAATTGCTGACCCCGCAGGATCTGGATAATGCGCAGTCGGCCTACGATATGGCGCGCGCCGCGCGGGATACCGCACAGGCGGCACTGGCGGAACTCGAGCACGGTACTACCCGGGAAGAACTTGACCAGGCCGTGGCGGCGCGCGCCGCCGCGGCGGCAGCGGTGCGCGGGCTGGAAATCAGTCTGGAACAACTCACGGTGCGCGCACCTGTCCCGGGTGTCGTCGATGATCTGCCGCTGGAACCGGGTGAACGGCCGGCGCTGGGTGCGGTGGTTGCCGTGCTGCTGGCCGGTGAGGCACCGCATGCCCGCATCTACCTGCCAGAACCGCTGCGCACCCGCGTCAGTGCGGGTGATCCGGCGAGTGTCTATGTAGATGGTATCGAGCAGCCGTTTCACGGCCGGGTGCGGCGTGTCAGCGCCGACCCCGCCTTTACCCCCTATTACTCGCTCACCGAACGTGACCGCTCCCGCCTCAGCTATCTCACCGAGGTCGAGCTTGTGGGCGCGGCGGCACGCAAGCTGCCTGCGGGAGTTCCGCTGCGGGCAGTCTTCCTGGAACAGGCCGGCCCGGAGTAACACGGGCGCATGTCTGACGGTCTCGCGATACAGACCCATGGATTGACACGCCGCTTTGGCAAGCTGGTCGCGGTGGACCGCATCGATCTGGCGATTCCGCGCAATGTCATATACGGCTTTCTCGGGCCGAACGGTTCCGGCAAGTCCACCACCATCCGCATGCTGTGCGGCCTGCTCATGCCGAGTTCGGGAGAGGCCGAGGTGCTCGGGCTCAGGGTGCCGGGTGAAGCGGAGGCCCTGAAGCAGAAGATCGGCTACATGACCCAGCGCTTCTCGCTGTATGAAGACCTGACCATACGCGAGAACCTGGACTTCGTGTCGCGTATCTATTGCCTGCCTGCGGCGCAGCGCGCCAGGCGTATCACCGAACTGCTGGAAACCTACCATCTGGGCGGGCGCGCACACCAGTATGCCGGCACGCTCAGCGGCGGCGAGAAGCAGCGGCTGGCGCTGGCCGCCGCGACCCTGCACCAGCCGGAACTGCTGTTCCTGGACGAGCCCACCAGTGCCGTCGACCCGCAGACCCGGCGGGATTTCTGGGAAACCCTGTTTGAACTGGTCGATGCCGGCACCACCATTCTGGTATCGACGCATTACATGGACGAGGCCGAACGCTGTCACCGGCTGGCCATTCTTGATCACGGCGTGATCCGCGCGGAAGGGACGCCGCAGGCATTGCTTGACAACATGAACGCCCTGGTGGTCGAGGTGCGTGCACAGCAATCACGGCAGGTGCGCGCGGCGCTGAACGCCCTGCCGGAGGTGTTGAGCGTGGCCCAGTTAGGGACGCTGCTGCGGGTGCTGGTGAGCCGCGAACTTGCCGAACCGGTTGCGGTCGTTCAGGCGGTGCTCGACCAGGCCGGCATCGATGCACAGGCACGCATCATTCCGCCCAGCCTCGAGGATGTCTTCGTTACCGCGACGTCAATACCCGTGGGCGGCAGCGGCAAGCTGCAGGAGGCGACCGGATGATCCAGTGTTATGGTCGGCTGTTCGCCATTATGCGCAAGGAGGTCCAGCAGCTGTCGCGCGACCGGCTGACGTTCGGCATGATCATCGGCATCCCGATGCTGCAGATCATGCTGTTCGGATTTGCGATCAACACCGATGTCCGGCACCTGCATGCCGCGGTGGCCGATGCGGCACAGACACAACTGTCGCGGCAGCTGGTCGCCGACGTGCAGGCCTCGCAGGTCGTGGATGTGATCCTGCAGGTCGAGAGCGGGGAGCGGATCGAGGCCCTGCTGGACCGGGGCGAGATTTCCGTAGGCATCGTGATTCCCCGGGACTTCGAGCAGCGCCTGCAGGAAAGCCGTCAACCTGACGGGCGCCGCGCCGCGCAGCTGCTGGTGGATGGCAGTGATCCGATCGTGCTGGCCGCCGCCCGCGGCCTGACCGGCCTGCAGCTGCAGCAGGACACCGCGCACCGCGAACCCGCCGCACCGCCCCTGTTCGAGGTGCGCAATTTCTATAATCCCGAGCGGCGTTCGGCGGTATTCGTGGTGCCGGGACTGATCGGCGTCATACTGACCATGACCATGGCGATGTTCACCGCGGTGGCGATCGTGCGCGAACGCGAGCGCGGCAACCTGGAGATGCTGATCAATACGCCGGTCAGGCCCGTGGAGCTGATGGTCGGCAAGGTGCTGCCCTATGTCTTCATCGGGCTGGTGCAGGTGACGCTCATCATGCTGCTGGGGATGCTGCTGTTTCACGTGCCGGTCAACGGCCTGGTGCGGGATGTCTATCTCGCCGCGCTGGTATTCATCGCGGCGAACCTGACCATGGGGCTTTTGATATCGACCCTGGTGCAGACGCAGTTCCAGGCCATGCAGATGACCTTTTTCTTCTTCCTGCCCTCGATCCTGCTGTCCGGCTTCATGTTTCCCTTTGACGGCATGCCGCGCGCCGCGCAATACATTGCCGAGATCCTGCCGCTTACGCATTTCGTACGCCTGATCCGCGGCATCATGCTGCGGGGCGCCGGGCTGGGCATGCTCTCCGGCGAACTGCGGGCGCTGCTGATTTTCACGCTGGTTACCCTGACGCTTGCCGTCATCCGTTTCCACAAGCGCCTGGACTGAAAAGGTGTCAGGAACCTTTTCCTGCATGTTTATCAGCAAAAGAAGTACGAAAAGAAAAAGGTTCCTGACACCTTTTCTGTACCCGGAAAATTGAGCGGGACGTCAATCAACCCGGCCGGAAGGGCAGCACGCTGGCAGTGACGCTTGCGCCGCGGGCATCTCTCTGTCTCGCCTCGTAGCGGTCCAGCGCCTTCGGGAAGTCGCCCATCAGGCGGCGATGGATCTCGTGGCCATCGCTGTTGTAATAGACGATTTCGATGGGCACCGGTGTGGCCAGGGAGTCCCGGGTGCTGCGCAGCGCAACATCCCAGGCGAGCACGATGAGGCGTCCGCCGTGCCCCTCGCTGACGGCGTAGCCCTGGTTGTCGACGAAGATGATCTCGGATTCGTCGATGATCGCCTGGTACTGCATGCTGCGAATCGGGATGAAGAGATGCCTGCTGCCTGCACGATTCAGCAGGAGCTGGCAGCGGTTGAACAGGGCGGCCGGGAGGTTGACCCGTTCACGGGCCGTTTCGGGGGGGCGGAAAAATGTTTCGGTGGTAACGCCCATGAGCGCTGCCTGCGCGGCTCAGCCGTCGTCTCCGAGTTCCGGGTCCCAGCCAAGTCTGCGCGCCTGTTTTACGGCGGTCGTGTAGATCCGGTGGTGACGCTCCCGGAGCTCCTGCGGCAGCTTGGATACCATGTTGCCATAGGGTTCCCAGGCGAGGCTGACCTTGTCGTACAGGGCGTCGATGCGCTGCACGGTCCAGCCGGCGCAGGTTTCGGCTTCCGGAATAATACCGAACACCCAGGCATCGCGAATGATATTACCCGTTGGATTCATGGCGCCATACGGATCCCTGTCGATGCCCTGGTAGCGTTTCGGGTTATCCATGATTGCGTGTTACGGGGTGTGATACGGCCAGCGTGCCGGTTGCTGCCGCGCTGCTGCCGCGGTTCTCGATCGCGCTGCGAATGCCGCTGGCATCCAGGCCGCATTCCGCCAGTTGCTGGGCGTGCGTGCCCTGGCCGATGAAACGATCCGGTATGCCCAGGTTCAGGATTTGCACGCTGCTGCCGTGCGCCAGCAGCGCCTTGTTGATGGCGGCGCCGGCACCGCCCTGCAGCACGTTTTCCTCCACGGTCACGATCAATTCATGCTCCGCCGCGACCGCGGTAATCGTCGCCGTGTCCAGCGGTTTGATGAAGCGCATGTTCACCACCGTGGCATTGAGCTGTTCGCCGACCTCGAGTGCGGCCGCGACGCGGCTGCCGAAGGCCAGGATGGCGACGCGCTTGCCGGTGCGCCGGATTTCGGCCTTGCCGATGGGCAGGGTGTCCAGTTCACGGGTGATCGTCGCACCCGGGCCGCTGCCGCGCGGATAGCGTACCGCTGCCGGGCCTGCATAGAGATAGGCGGTCGTCAGCATGCAACGGCACTCGTTTTCATCGGCCGGTGCCATGACGACCATGTTCGGAACACAGCGCAGGAAACTCACGTCGAACACGCCGGCATGGGTGGCGCCGTCGGCGCCGACCAGCCCGGCGCGGTCGATGGCCAGGGTGACGTCCAGGTCCTGCAGGGCGATATCGTGAATCAGCTGGTCATAGGCGCGCTGCAGGAAAGTGGAGTAGATCGCCACCACCGGCTTGATGCCCTCGCAGGCCAGGCCGGCGGCAAATGTCAGGGCATGCTGTTCGGCAATGCCGACGTCGAAGTAGCGCTGCGGGAAGCGCCCGGAAAATTCGACCATGCCGGAACCCTCGCACATGGCGGGCGTGATGGCCGCCAGCCGGGGGTCGGCGTCGGCCATGTCGCAGAGCCAGTCACCGAATACCTGGGTGTAGGTCCGGGTCGTGCCCGAACCGTGCTGCTCGCCGGTCTCGCGGTTGAAGGGCGTGACCCCGTGGAAATTGCAGGGGTCGCGCTCGGCCGGATGATAGCCCTTGCCCTTCTGCGTCACCACGTGCAGGAACTGCGGCCCCTTGAGTCCCTGCAGGTTGCGCAGGGTGGTAATCAGGGTCGGCAGGTCGTGGCCGTCTATCGGGCCGATGTAGTTGAAGCCCAGTTCCTCGAACAGGGTGCCGGGCATGAACATGCCTTTCATGTGCTCTTCCCAGCGCCGCAGGAATTTCTTCGCGCCCGGCAGGTTGCTGAGGATGCTCTTGCTGCGTTCCCGCACGCCGGTGTAGAGGCTGCCGGAGAGGAGCCGGGCCAGGTAGTTGTGCAATGCACCGCGGTTGCGCGAGATCGACATCTCGTTGTCGTTCAGGACCACCAGCAGGTCGCAGTCGATATCACCGGCATTGTTGAGCGCCTCGAAGGCCATGCCGGCGGTCAGTGCACCGTCGCCGATGACGGCCACCGTCTGGCGGTCGGAATGCTGCAGCGTGTGCGCCACGGCCATCCCCAGTGCGGCGCTGATCGAGGTGCTCGAATGGCCGGCACCAAAGGCGTCGTATTCGACTTTCGCTGCGGCTCAGGAAACCGCTCAGCCCGCCCTGGCGGCGAATGGTGTGCATGGCATCCCGGCGCCCGGTCAGTATCTTGTGCGGGTAGGCCTGGTGCCCGATATCCCAGACCAGCCGGTCATGGGGGGTGTTGTAGACGGTGTGCAGGGCGATCGTCAGCTCCACCGTGCCCAGCCCGGCGGAGAGGTGACCGCCGGTGTTGGCGACAGACTCAATCAGGAACTCGCGCAATTCACCGGCCAGCTGCAGCAGCTGGCCGGTTTCCAGGCCGCGCAGATCGGCGGGTGAATCAATCGTTGTGAGCAGTGGGTATGTGTTTTCAGGCATGTTCGTTGACCGGGTAGACGATTTTAGCAGAGTCCGCCCGTCCATGCGTTCCCCGGCTGCGAATACCCGCCCCGGGCGCCGGGAACAGGGCGCGCTACCCGGGGTGTGTCCGGCCGATGATGGCGCCGACCCGGACCTGCAGGGCCGGCAGGACCTCGGTCTCGAACCAGGGATGGTTGCGAAACCAGCGAATATTGCGCGGCGAGGGGTGCGGCAGGGGAAAGAACTCCGGCAGGTACTGCCCGAACTGCCTGACGGTGGCGGCCAGTGACTGGCGCCGGGTCCCGAGGTAGAAATCCTGCGCATACTTGCCGACCAGCAGCTTCAACTGCAGATCGGGCAGCTTGTCCAGCAGGCGCGGGTGCCACAGGGGCGCGCATTCCGGGCGTGGCGGCAGGTCGCCCGAGGGTCCCTTGCCCGGGTAGCAGAAGCCCATGGGAATGATCGCGATGCGGTCGCTGTTGTAGAACAGCGCACGGTCGAACTGCAACCAGTCGCGCAGCCGGTCGCCGCTGGGGTCGTTCCAGGGAATGCCGCTGTGATGGACACGCGTTCCGGGTGCCTGGCCGACGATCAGGATGCGTGCCGTCGGCCCTGCGCGCAGGACGGGATTCGGTCCCAGTGGCAGATGCGCCGCGCAGGTCATGCAGGCGCGCACCTCGCGCAGCAGCTCTTCCAGCGTGCTCACGCCTGCAGCATTTCACCCAGTTCCAGTGGCGCCCGGCGTTCACCCTGTTCGTGCCAGCGCCTGAAAACGTCCTCACCGGCCGCGAGGTAGCGGCGCTCCTCCGGGTTTTCCTCAAAGCCCTGCAGGCGCTCGCTGATGCTGCCGGTCTCGGAGACGGGCAGGTTGAAGTACTTGTTGATGAACATCACGAATACGGCGAGGGTTTCGGTCTCGTCCAGTTCAAATTCCCTTGCCAGGCAGCGGATGGCGCCGTAGTGAAACGCCATGACCTTGCGCTGCTTGGCCGGGTAGCGGCCGAGGTCTTCCCGGTCCACACCGACGATGGTCGCCGTGGTGAAGCGGTGCAGGACGGCTGCGGCCTGTTCGCCCGGTGAGGGCGGTTTCGATCGCTTGCCAAACAGGCGGGTAAACTGGTGCATCAACCAGCCCGGATTTCTCACCGGGATCCCGGCCCCGGGAAACACACGGTTTTCTGAGTACGTGCCACTGTTAAAACTCCTTCAACAGAACAGGATTTGCCAACGCCGGCGGGTAATCCGGGCTAAATCCAGCGCCGTACGTGCTGCTTGTAGTCGAGGTAGGCCGCACCGAAACGTTTTTCCAGGTAGTGCTCCTCGCGCCGGATGGCATAGCGGGAAATCACGATCACCGAGATTGGTGTCATGAGCAGAATCCAGGCATTGTCAAACCACGTGGCGGTGGCGACCTGCACCAGGGTCAGGCCGATATACAGCGGGTTGCGGGAATGGCAGTAGGGGCCGCTGGTAATCAGTGCGCTATCCGGCCTGTCGGGGCGCACATCGGTACCGGCCTTGTAAAACTCATAGATGCAAAGACCACCGAGCACCATTACCAGCACCAGGAGGAGCCCGGAATACACCGGTCCATGCAGGCCGAACGGCATGGCCAGCGGCCAGATACGGTCAATTCCCATGCCGCCGAGGATGCTGCCGGCATAGATCACCGGCGGGTGGATACGCACTCCGGGGCCGTGCGGGTCGGCTTGCGGGGTGCCGGTGTTTGTGTCATGCATACGGGTGTGGCTCTCAGCGCTGCAGCAGCAGTCTGCGCTGGGCCGAGTAGAAGGCAGCCAGCAGCACGCCGCCGGTCAGGATGAAGTTGATTATATTCTCACCCTGCAGGTCGATGTAAGCGCCGGACCCGTCCAGGCCCGGCCGCAGGATCGGCAGCATGACGCTTGCCATGAGGATTGCCGGATTGACGCTGCGCTCGCCCATGCCGAGCAGCGGGGACAGCCGTGGCCGGAACCAGAGCAACAGGGCGCAGAGCAGGCAGAATCCGTAGTACACAAGCCGGTAGCCAGGGGTATGCAGACCGGAAACGCGGAAATCCAGCCCCGGCAGGCTGTCCGCCAGCACGAACAGGGGGGTGCTGAAATAGTAGTCGCGCAGCCAGTTGCCGTGCCTTCTGTCCATCAGCAGCGCTTTTTCCAACCTGATGTGTAGAGAGAATGCCGCCTGGCTTGACTTGCCAGCACCGGAGATTCTCATGTTGAAAGAATGTTAGCTGTTTTCCCGCGGGCCGGCGAAATACCAGACAATGATCCCCAGCAGTGGCAGTACCAGCACGAGCACGATCCACAGCGCCTTGCTGCCGGTGGAGGATGCACTCTGAAAGATGTTCAGGATGGCCCACACGTCCGCGATCAGAACCAGCACACCCAGGATTCCGCTGACTTCCATGAAATACTCCTTCTGTGATTAATCCCTGCCGGCGGCCGCGACCCCCGTTGCTGCAGCCGGGTGGTGGGCGCGGTTATGCAGCATGATATCCATGCCGGTCTTGAGTGCAACCAGCGCAAACAGCAGTCCCAGCGGTGAACCCAGCCGGGCCACCAGGAATCCGCCGGCGATGACGGCGATATGCATGACGACGATTCGCCGGTAGGGCGCCCGCATCAGGTCATTGACCGTGGTGTGCCGGTATTCCCCCTGCCCGATGAACAGCAGCAGGAAGGAAACTCCGTGACTGAGCAGCAGTGCGAGGCAGCCCCAGAGAAAGGCCTCCGGCGCTGCCGCCAGCACCTGCCGCACCAGGTTAATGAACATCTGCAGCAGGGCCAGCGGCCCCGGCCAGCTGGTGGCTGCGGCAGGCGTGAACCGTTGACCGGCAAACCGGGTCAGCTCCAGGACGAAGATGCCGTGGATGGCACAAAATCCTCCGTAATGGACGCAGAAAAACAGCATCCGCAACAGGGCTCCGGCCTTCCCTGCAACCAGCATCTTGAGCAGGGTGAAGCCGCCGATGATGAGGTTTTCCGCCCAGTAGAGCACGATAATCGAGCTGACATCCCAGCCCAGGAACAGCACGCCAAAGACGGGAACGAGGTTGGCCAGCAGCAGGGCGAGCTGCGGCAGGGACCAGGCTGCGGGCGGGGCAGGCAGGTGACTGTTCCCTCAGCGCCGGCGCGCCTGTGCGAGGAAGCCAGGCAGTCCGCTGACTGCGGGGAGCAAAATGGCCAGTCCGGCAGCGATCAGCGCCCGTTCGTGGCAGGGAAAGGACAGGGACCCCGGCAGCAGGCCCGCGCCCGGGTCGAACAGTTCGTACAGGCCCGGGGCGATCAGCAGGGTCCCGGTCAGGTCGAGCAGCAGCAGTCGCCAGGGGAGTTGCAGCGGCGGGCTCACGGTCATGGCTGCCGGTGTTCCGCCGTTTCCGAATCAGTCGCGCCGGCGGCGCAGCGCCAGGGACAGCGCGAAGTAGCCGATGCCGGCCGATACCAGAGACCCCAGCAGGATACCCAGGCGGTCATCGGCCATTGCGCCGAGACCGATCCGCTCGGCGGCCAGGCCGCTGATGAACAGGCTCATGGTGAAACCGATGCCGCACAAAGCCGACACCCCGTACAGTTCCAGCCAGCTGGAGCCTGCCGGCAGCTGGCTGATGCGCAGCCTGATGGCCAGCCAGGAAAGGCCGAATACGCCGGCCTGCTTGCCGACTATCAGGGCCAGGGCAATGCCGAGCGGTATCGGGTGCAGCAGGGACGCCAGTGTCAGCCCGGAGAGGTTAATGCCGGTGTTGGCGAAGGCAAACAGCGGCAAGATCAGCAGGACCACGTAGGGATGCAGGGTGTGTTCCAGGGACTGCAGCGGCGATTCCCCGCCCTGTTTGTCGTGCAGTGGAATGAACATGGCCAGCACGACCCCGGCAAGCGTGGCGTGCACGCCGGACTTGAGCACCGCAACCCAGAGCACGATGCCGACGAGGATATAGGGCGTTATGCGGGTGATACCGCCGAGGTTCAGCAGCAGCAGGGCCCCGATTGCCGTCGCGGCGACGCCCAGCGAGAGCAGCGACAGGTCGGCGGAATAAAACACCGCGATAATAATGATGGCGCCGAGATCGTCCAGTACTGCCAGCGTCAGCAGGAACAGCTTGAGCGTGTGGGGTACCCGGTTGCCGAACAGGGACAGCACACCCAGGGCAAAGGCGATATCCGTGGCGGTGGGGATGGCCCAGCCGGCGAGGGCGTCCGCATCCCCATGGTTCATGGCGATGTAGATCAGGGCGGGCACGAGCATGCCGCCGATGGCGGCGATGGCGGGAAGAATGATCCGTGCCGGGTCCGACAACTCCCCCTCGATGAATTCGCGCTTGATCTCGAGGCCGACAAGAAAAAAGAAAACGGCCATCAGGCCATCATTGATCCACAGCAGCAGCGGCTTGTGAATGATGAGTGCGCCGAGCTGGATGCCGAGCGGGGTTCCCAGCAGGGCATCGTAGAGTAACTTCAGGGGGGAATTCTCGATCCCCATGGCGAGGATAGCGGCAGTGATGATCAGCAGGCCGCCGGTGGATTCCTGCCGCAAGAAGTCCTTTATTGTCTGCACTGGCATGAAAATCCGTCTGCTCGGGTATCCCTGGTACAGTGATTGTATGCGAGCCGGACCCGGCTATCCAGCCGGCTGACGGCGGCCACGGTCAGGCGCCTGTGCGGTTGATGTGTTTCCAGTTTTCACCGTCACGGCAGACTTCGTGCCGCGCCCAGCGGGCGAATTCCCCGCGGGTGAGGACTTCCGATTTGCGCTTGCCGGGCCCGGCGATCACCTTGTAGACGACCATGTCCCGGTCGGGAGACGGGTGCGGTGATTCGTCCACCACCTGGCGTACAGACCAGTCGTCGCCGAAGGCGTCGTTGCTGTAATAATGACCGAGGATGATGTCTGCGGGGGCTAGCTGGCGTTGTTCCGCCTGTCCGGTGGCGATTTTGTAGATGCGCAGCAGATCGTTTTCCGAGACGTCGATGAAGGAGTCGATCTCGCTGAGCGCCACCACCAGGTCTTCGTGCCGGATTGGTCCGGTCGTGGCGCTTTCGGTAGTGGCGGCCAGCGGTTTGCCCCGTTCCGCCAGCCGGGCCGGGTAGCGGCGCCAGCGAAAGAAAAAGTTGAACAGGACCGCGACCAGGACCATCACCAGGGCATTCAGCAGCACGGGCGTGAGGACAAACTGGTAGCCGAGTGCGTGCGTGGCGTCGCCGCCGATCACCGCGGTCAGCGCGGTGGCTCCGCCGGGCGGGTGGATGCAGCGCAGGTAGTACATGGCGCCGATCGCAAGGCCGACGGCTAGGCTCGCGGCGATGAACGGCTCGGGGAGCAGCAGGGCACAGCTCACCCCGATGATGGCGGAAATGACATGCCCGCCAAGGACATTCCAGGGCTGCGACAGGGCGCCGTGGGGGACGGCGAACAGCAGCACCGCCGAGGCGCCCATCGAGGGCACGATCAGGAGCAGGTCGCCCGCGCCGAGGAAGAAACGGCTGATATGGAAGATCAGCAGAATAACGATGAATCCGCCGATTGCCGACACGACCCGCTCGGTGTGGCTGGTCATGCCGGCTTCAATGCCCAGTGAATTGAAGATGCGTGTCAGCATGGCTGCAGCGAGCCTCCTGTCAGGTGAGTCAGGACCCTTCTCCGTACGGCTGGTCTTCCATCATAACGCCGGCGGAAGGCGCGCAACCTGACACATGTCAAGCAGCCGGATACAGCGATCGAATGGGCAAACCCGCGCAGGGATATGGCCAACAGGCGGGGTAATGGCAGAATCATAAACGATATATCCAGGAGCGGCTGTACAGAATAAGCTAAAATTTATGCACCTGAGGGAGTCGTTGCCACTATGAATATTACTTTCCGCCAGCTCAAGATCTTCGAGGCTGTAGCACGGCACCTGAGCTTCACCCGCGCCTCCCTGGAACTGCACCTGACCCAGCCGGCCGTGTCGATGCAGGTCAAGCAGCTGGAGCATGCCATTGGCCTGCCCCTGTTCGAGCAGCTGGGAAAAAAGGTGTTTCTGACCGAATTCGGCCATGAGTTCAGGCGTTACGCGGCTGCCATCACCACGCAACTGGATGAGCTTGACCAGGTTGTGGACGAGATGAAGGGGCTGAAACGCGGTCGCCTGACGATCGCGGTGGCCACAACCGCCAACTATTTCGTACCCCGCCTGCTGGCAACCTTTATTCAACGGCACGGCGATGTCACGGTCAGCCTGGAGGTCACCAACCGCGAACAGTTGCTGAAGGGACTGGTGGAGAACCGCACCGACCTGGTGATCATGGGCCAGCCGCCCGATGAGATGGACCTGGTGGCGGAACGCTTCATGGAAAACCCGCTGGTTGTCGTTGCGCCGCCCGCACACCCGCTGGCGAGTGAACGGCGGATTCCGCTGCAGCGTCTCCGGGAGGAGACCTTCCTGGTGCGGGAGCAGGGTTCCGGCACGCGCTCCGCGGTGGAGCGATTCTTCGGCGCGAACGAGCTGGCATTGTCGACGCCGATGGAGATGAGCAGCAACGAGGCGATCAAGCAGGGGGTCGAGGCCGGTCTGGGGCTGGGAATCGTGTCGCTGCACACCCTGTCCATGGAACTGGCGCTGCGGCGCCTGGTGGTGCTGGATGTGGTGAAGTTCCCCATCATGCGCTACTGGTTCATCGTGTTTCGCGAGGGCAAGCGCCTGTCGCTGGTGGCGCAAAGTTTCGAGAAGTTCGTCAAGGAGGAATCGGCGAACCTGCTGGGTTTGCCCGGGATTCAGCCCGGGGAGCGGTCAGGATGACAGTGAGCTGCGGATGTTCCCGGCGATCTTCAGTGCGCTGTCGGTATCATCGGCGAGGCAGTTGACGTGGCCCATCTTGCGGCCCTTGCGGGCTTCGTGTTTGCCGTACAGGTGCAGGCAGGCCTGCGGTTCCCTGAGCACGGCTTCCCAGGCGGGTTCCCCCTTTGCCCAGATATCACCCAGCAGGTTGACCATGACCACCGGTGACAACAGGAAGGTGTCGCCGGGGGGCAGGCCGCACATCATGCGCACCTGCTGTTCGAACTGCGAGGTCACACAGGCATCAACCGTGTAGTGGCCGCTGTTGTGCGGGCGCGGGGCCATCTCGTTGATCAGCAGCCCGCCGTCCCTGGTGACGAAAAATTCCACCGCCAGCACGCCGCAATAATCCAGCGACTCCGCAAGGCGCGTGGCCATGCCGACGGCGCTTTCCGTGAGTGTGTCGTCTACCCGTGCCGGGACGATCGTGGTGTCCAGGATGCCGTTGACATGCTGGTTTTCACCGACCGGGTAGATGGCGGTCTGGCCGTCTATGCTGCGCGCCAGTATCACCGATATCTCGCATTCCAGATCCAGCATCTCTTCCAGGATGCATGGCCTGCCGCCAAGTTGCTCGAAGGCGGCACTGGCTTCGCCCGGCGTGTTGACCGGGATTTGCCCCTTGCCGTCATAGCCCAGGGAGGCGGTCTTCAGCAGCAGCGGCGTTTGCAACCCGTGCAACGCTGCTTCGAGATCTCCTTTCTCCTCTATCGTGACGAACTTCGCCGTATCCAGGCCATGGTCCCGGATGAAGCGTTTCTCGAGAATCCGGTCCTGCGCAATGCGCACGGCGGCGGGTGCAGGCCGCACCGGGCATAGCGTTTCGAGGTATTCCAGGGTGTCCGACGGGATGTTCTCGAATTCCGTGGTGACCGCCGCGCACTCGTCGCCCAGGATTTGCAATGCGGCGTGGTCACGGTAGTCGGCCTTGATGTGCCGGGTGGCGATGATACCGGCTGGACTGTGCGGATCGGGATCGAGCACCACAACCCGGTACCCCATGCTGAGTGCCGCGAGGGTGAACATGCGGCCCAGTTGTCCGCCACCGAGGACACCGAGTGTTGAGTCTGGAAGGATCACGACTGCGGGGGGAGTTCCATTTGAAAGACGCTATGTTCCTGCTCTTTGCGGAACCGGTCAAGCCTTGTCGCGAGCTCGACGTCCCCGATGGCCAGCATCCCTGCGGCATACAGGGCGGCATTGGCAGCGCCGGCCTCGCCAATCGCAAAGGTGGCAACCGGGACCCCTTTCGGCATCTGGACAATGGACAGCAGCGAGTCCATGCCTTTCAGGTAGCGTGACGGCACCGGGACGCCCAGCACCGGGAGCGTGGTCTTGGCTGCCAGCATGCCCGGCAGGTGGGCGGCACCACCAGCGCCGGCAATGATGCAGGCCAGGCCGCGCTCGCGAGCCGTGCCGGCATACTCGAACAGCAGGTCGGGGGTGCGGTGGGCGGATACCACGCGGGCTTCAAAGGGTATGCCGAGACTTTCCAGCATCGCCGCGGCGTGCTGCATCACGTCCCAATCGCTGCTGCTGCCCATGACCAGTCCGACCCGGGGTGTTTCACTCATGCGTGCTGTCCGTGAATTTTTGAAATACAAGCGGCGAATTCTAGCATTTATCCCGATGTCGTACTCAATGTCGCTGTGCCCGGCCGGCGGGAAGCCTTCCTGAATCCCCGTTCAGGCGGATGGTGATTCCTGTACAATGCCGCCATATTTTACGCCGGAGCCCCGTGCATGCTGGAAACCCTGTTTGAATCCACCCTGACAAGCCTGCCGCTGGTGGCCCGGGGAAAGGTTCGCGATATCTATGGTGTGGGTGACGACCACCTGCTGATCGTCACCACGGACCGGCTGTCGGCTTTCGACGTCGTGCTGCCGGACCCGGTCCCGGGCAAGGGTGCCGTGCTCACGGCGGTCTCGAATTTCTGGTTCGGGCGGACCCGCGATATCGTACCCAACCACCTGGCGGCCCTGTCCCTGGCCGAGGTACTGCCGGATTCGCAGGAACGGGCACAGGTCGAGGGCCGCGCCATCGTGGTCAGGAAGCTCAGGGCGTTGCCCGTGGAAGCCGTGGTGCGCGGCTACCTGATCGGCTCCGGCTGGAAGGACTACCAGCTTAGCGGCAGGGTATGCGGCATCGACCTGCCCGCCGGGCTGCGCATGGCCGACAGGCTGCCCGAGGCAATCTATACCCCGTCAACCAAGGCCGCGCTTGGATCACATGACGAAAACATCGACTTCGAGAGGACCCGCGTGCTGCTGGGTGATGCCATGGCCGCGCAGGTGCGGGATGTCAGCCTGGAAATCTATGCCAGTTGCGCGTCCTATGCGCGCGAGCGCGGGATCATTATCGCGGACACCAAGTTCGAGTTCGGGCTGGACCCGGATGGCGGGCTGGTGCTGATCGATGAAATCCTGACGCCGGATTCCTCGCGCTTCTGGCCGGCGGATTCCTATATGCCGGGTCACAGCCCGCCAAGCTTCGACAAGCAGTACGTGCGCGATTACCTGGAGACGCTGGACTGGGACAAGACACCGCCCGGGCCCCGCCTGCCGGCCGAGGTGCTTGAGAAAACCGCGGCAAAATACCGTGAGGCGCAGGCGCGCCTGACTGCATGAAACAGGGAGACAGACGATGTACGGCTTCAATATCAAGTTAAGCGGCGACATGGGCGCGGTGCGCGAGCGGGTGACCGCCGCGCTGCAGCAGGAAGGTTTCGGTGTGCTGACCGAAATCGATGTCGCGGCAACGCTCAAGAAAAAACTGGATGTCGATCGCAAGCCCTACCTGATACTCGGGGCCTGCAACCCGGTGCTTGCCAACCAGGCGCTGAACGCAGACCCCGATATCGGCCTGTTGCTGCCGTGTAACGTGGTGTTGCGTGAAGAGGATGACGGGGCTATCACGGTTGCCTTCATGGATCCGGCCGCCGTGCTCAGCCTGGTCGACAAGGAAGGTGTCGAGGCGCTGGCGGCGGAGGTGCGCAGCCGCCTGGAACGGGTCCGGGACGCACTTGCCGGTTGAACCTGCCGGCACTGCTTGCCTTGGTCGCGGCAGGGCGGGTTCCCTGGCTGTTGTTTGACAAGCGGTGCCGGTGTCCGGTGTGGTTGTGGTCATGTTGCCGCAGCAGTTTTAGGCTATTATCAGTGCAAAATCACGGCATAGTAGAGCGCCATGCAATTGCCAAAAATGTCAATCCGTTTTGAAGATCCCACGGAGCCGCTGCGGCTGCGGGTGCCCACACACGACGAGAATGGCCGGACGCTCAGTGATTTCATGGTGCTGATCCCCGGGTTGCGCGACAAGCCCAGGCACCTCGTCGACGCCACCATTCAGGACGTGCATCTCATCCTGACACACTTCCGGCATGCCGTGGTGTTTGCGGAATTCAATGTCAGGCTGAATCTGCTGTGGGTGTCGATCAAGCCGATTCAGGGCATCCGCTTCGAGATCACCGGCGCCATCCAGCAGCAGGTCCCGGAAGCGCGGCTCGTGTCGCATATCTGAATGCAGCGCGGTCGCGTGCCGGCCGCCAGGGGGAAACAATGCTTGTAGTGTCATGCGGCATGCGTCCGGCGTGCACGTGCCGGTTGCTCCCGGCATGATACTGTCGCATTCCGCTCTCCTGATCCTGCAGGGATTGTCCGGCGCGCTGGTCGGCGCGGTGCTGTTTTACCTGCTGGGCTCGCTGCTGCTGCGGCGCTGGATTCGCATCGAGCTTTATCCCCTGCTGCTGTCGATGTCCGTGGCTTTTCTGGTTGCCATCGTCTGCGAGGTCTTCCTGGGCAAGCTGTATTACCTGCTGGTCGGCAGGCCGCTGTGGCAGTACCGGGTCTGGCCGATCCACGACGGTTACACTTCGGCGCTGAATTTCATCATCTGGCCCGTGTACGGCTATTACGTCTATTTCGTGCACCGGGTGCTGGCGGCGAAGCGTGTCACAATCAGGCCGGCCTGGCTGCGGGGGCTGGCCTCGGGCATAGACGGGCCGCTGCTGGAGATTCTTGCCAACGGTTTTTACCTGTTGTGCTACGGCACCTTCTATTTCTACTACCTGCCCGGTGATCTGCGGCATTTCACCTCCATACAGGTAGTTCCGCTGTATATGGTCATGGGGGTGATCCTGTCGCTGGTGCTTGACCGACTGCTGCAGCGGCCGCGCTGCTGGCATTATCCCCTGGGTATCTATCTGGCCGGACTCGGCTTCGTGCTGGCGGGCTGAGCGTCCGCGGCTTATCCGGTGTATCTCTGCCGGCTACTGGGCGAAGTAATTCTTCAGGAATGTATCGAACGGGATCCGGTCCGCTGCCTCTATGTCACGCTGCCTTTCCAGCGAACTGCTGGCACTGGCGTCAAAGGCCGTTACCTGCGCGACATCCAGTGGCAGGTCGAGGAAATAACGCTGGTGCTGCAGTGAGATGCGCTGTGTGAACTGGTAGAAACCCTCCTCGTGTTCGCACATGGCCGCCAGAATACGCGCCGAAGGCGTGCGGTCCGGGTCTCTGACGGCCTCGACCTGCTCCTGCAGGGCGTGGCTGTAGGGGCCGTTGCTGTCACCCGCATCGAGCGCCCCGGCAAAGGCCTGCATGGCGTCGCAGATTTCCGCTGCCCATTGCTGCAGGGTGACGGAAGTGCCGGCGCGTTGCAGCTGCAGACCCGGCTGCCTGCCGCGGTAGCCGACCGCATCGAGGTTGTGATCGATTTCGCTGCGTGCCTGGTCATTGATGAGCGGGCTGCTCGCGAACAGGCAATATGCCATCAGGGTTTCCAGGAAGCGGCACTGCACGGTGCTGATGCCCTGCGGTTCGAAGACGTTAATGTCCAGAGAACGCAGTTCCACGTAGCGCACCCCCCGGCGCCGCAAGGCCAGCGCCGGTTTTTCGTTCTCTCCGGGGATCTGCTTGGGCCGCACCGAGCTGTAATACTCGTTTTCGATCTGCAGGATATTGGCGTTCAGCTGGCGGTAGTCGCCGGCGACCTTCACCCCGAATTCCTCGTAGGTCGGGCAGGGGGTCTCGGTGGCTCGCAGCAGACTTTCGGTATAGGCCTCGAGACTGTCGTAGGTGGCCTTGAAGCCGGCCTCGGCCTCGTGCGAGTTCTGGTAGCCGATATCGCAGATGCGCAGCGAGGTGGCATGCGGCCCGTAATAGGTGTTGTCGTTGAATTCCTCGAGGATGGTCGGTTTGCCCCCGATGAATGACATGCAGACCGCCGGCGAGGACCCGAACAGGTAGGGGACCAGCCAGCCGATGCGCTGCAGGTTGCGGATCACATGGAAATAACGGTCGGAGACATAATCCTGCAGGGGTCGCTTGTCCCCCTCCAGATCCTGCAGGACAGGCCACAGCGCCTCCCCGAAGGAGTAGTTGTAGTGCGCCCCGGCGATCACCTGCATGACCCGGCCGTAACGATAGCCGAGGCCGCGCCGGTAGACGGTCTTCATGAGGCCGAGATTGGACTTGCCGTATTGCGCAATCGGGATGCTGGCGTCACCGGCCAGCACGCAGGGCATGCTGGAGCACCACAGTAGTTCGTTGTCGAGTTTCAGGTAGGCATAGTGCTGCAGGTCGCGCAGGCAGGCGATGGCGTTGTCCGGGTCGCGTAACGGCGGGGTGATGAATTCCAGCAGGGCCTCGGAATAGTCCGTGGTGATCCAGGGGTGCGTGAGCGCGGAGCCCAGCGCAACCGGGTGGGGCGTTTGCGCGATACCGCCATCAGGTGCAACGCGCAGGCTTTCCTTCTCCAGCCCGGTCAGGCCGGTGCCAAGCAACCCGAGCTGACCTGTCCTGGCGAGGGCAGCCAATTTTTTTTCAGCATTTGCAGACAATTAGGTTATCCTTGCTGGGTATTAACCCGGGATGAAAGTGTGCCGGTCCGGTGGCGGGTGTGGTAGTTTATAGCGAATGTCCCGGATAGAGAAATCTTCACGCAGACAGGCGTGCGGTATCTATAACAATTTGTATTGACACGGGTTTATGGGTTGCCAGTGGGGTACGGGCGCCATTGAAACGTGATAAGTGATTGAAACGTGATAATAAGCAGAGTCCACTGCCATGTCAGTAGTAAACCGTTATGTCGCGCAGCAATAAAACGCTGAATCTCGACGAGATCAAGGTTTCCTGCAAGAATTGCAGTCTCTCGGAGCTGTGCCTGCCGCATGGCATGAGCGAGACCGAAATCACCGAACTCGACAAGATCGTCAGGCACCTGCCTCCCATGCAGTCCGGGCAGCATCTCTATCGTGCCGGCGACAGGGGGCGGTCGCTGTTTGCGGTAAGGTCTGGTGCCGCCAAGTCCTACTGCATCACCGAAAGCGGCGACGAACAGGTGCTGGGATTCACCCTGCCGGGCGAACTGGTGGGCCTGGACGGGTTGAGCGACGGTTTTTACAGCAGTTCTTCCATCGTGCTGGAGACCTCCAGTGTTTGCGAGATGCCCTACGACGGGCTCGAGGGACTGTGCAAAACCCTGCCGGGTTTGAACCGGCAGATCATGCGGGTCGCCGCCAGGGAAATCAGTGCCAACCAGCAGATGCTGATGCAGCTCGGCAAGCGCACCGCGGAGGAGCGACTGGCATCGTTCCTGCTCAGTCTGTCATCACGCTTCAAGCAGCGGGGTCTGTCCGCAACTGAGTACAACCTGCCGATGTCGCGCCAGGACATCGGGAATTACCTGGGTCTTGCCATCGAGACGGTGAGTCGCCTGTTTGCGCACTTCCAGGAGCAGGGCCTGCTGCATGTCAACAGGAAACAGATCACGATCCTGGACCTGTTGATGCTCAAGGCCATGGTCGAGGGTTGTGTCGGCTGGCGGCCACAGGCCGAGCGCTGAGGCCGAAGCCGGCTTTTCAGATCACCCTTGAGAAGCTGGTGCCGCTCTCTTTCAGGTAGCGGTCAAATACCATGCAGATATTTCTCACCAGCAGCCGGCCTGCCGGTTGTACCTCCAGACAGTCAGGGGAAATTTCCAGCAGGCCATCTTCCTGCATGAGCGCGAGCTGCGCCAGTTCGCTCTCGAAGTGTTCGCTGAAGTGGAAATTCCATTTCGACTCCAGCGCCCTGATGTCGAGCCTGAAATGGCACATCAGCAGGGTGATGATCTCGCGCCTCAGCAGGTCGTCGGGTTCCAGCTCGATGCCGCGTTCCAGTGGCAGCTTGCCGGCCTCGAGCAAGCTGTAGTACTGCTCCAGGTCACGCACGTTCTGGCAGTAATTGTCGCAGACGCGGCCAATCGCGGACATGCCCATGCTGACGAGGTCGCAATCGATATGGGTTGAATAGCCCTGGAAGTTCCGGTGCAGGGTACCATTGCGCTGCGCAATGGCCAGTTCGTCATCGGGCCTGGCAAAGTGATCCATGCCGATGTAGACGTAGCCCGCACCGGTCAGGTACTCGATGGTGTGCTGCAAAATATCGAGCTTTTCATCCGGGGAAGGCAGGTCGGCGTCGTTGATGCGCCGTTGCGGTTTGAAGCGTGCCGGCAGGTGGGCGTAGTTGTAGACCGCGATCCGGTCGGGGTCGATGGAGACGGTTGCCTGCAGGGTCTCGGCAAAGGTCTTTACCGACTGCAGCGGAAGTCCGTACATCAGGTCGATATTCAGGGAACCGAAACCCAGTTGTCGTGCGGAGTCGGTTACCGCCTTGGTCATTTCCCAGCTTTGTATGCGGTTCACCGCCTTCTGGATATCCGGATCGAAGTCCTGCACGCCCAGGCTGATGCGGTTGAACCCGACCTCGCGCAGGACCTGCAGTTTTTTATGGTCTACAGAACGGGGATCGATCTCGATCGAGTACTCGCCCTTGTCATCGCTGCGCAGGGAAAAGTTATTACGAATCCGGTTCATCAGGCGGCAAATGCCGGCGTTGTCCAGAAAGGTCGGCGTGCCGCCGCCCCAGTGCAGTTGCTCGACCTGGCGGTCGCGATCGAACAGGCTGGCCTGCAGTTCGATCTCCTTGCAGAGGTGGTCCAGGTAGTCTGTTGCGCGATCATGGTGCTTGGTGACTACTTTGGTGCATGCGCAGTAAAAGCAAACCGTGTCGCAGAACGGGATGTGAAAATACAGTGACAGCGGACGCGGTATCGGGTCCTCGTTGCTGTGCCGGACCCACTTGCGATAATCGTCTTCGGTGATATTGTCGTGAAACTGTGCAACCGTGGGATAGGAAGTGTAGCGCGGGCCGCTCTGGTTATAGCGCCGGATCAAATCAGCATCGAATACAAGTCGTGAACTCATGAGTTTGCCCAGGTGCTTGCCACGTTCCTCGTTGCTGTTGCCTGAACGGAGTCACTTCCCTGTTGGTTGGTATGCATTGCCGGGATCCGCGGGCTTGCAGCGGCTTTATTCTTATCCGAATTGCCGCAGTTCGAATTGACATGGATCAAGGCAAGGCCACATTGGGTCCGCTGAATCGGCAAGAACCCGCAATCACCCTGAACTGCAGGGGGAAAGCCATGCGTGTCGGGCAGATCGCTGTCGTGAACGTGGCGCGTCGGCCCTGGCACAGCCATGGCCGGTTTGCGTGTGCAGGTCGGGCAGCGTGTGGTTGCCGCCGTCAGCTGCCCCGGTAGTAATCGAAAAAGATGGCCAGCAGCAAACTGGAAATGACCAGTGTCGCCAGCATCACCGGTGTTCCCTTTTTCAGCCAGAGCAGGGGTGAAATGCGAAACGCGGGATCACCGGCGCGTTCGGCTTCCGCCACGCAGATAACGTTGGCGGTGGAACCGATATGGGTGCCGTTGCCGCCAAGGCCGACTCCCATTGCCAGTGCCCACCACAGTGGCATTACGTCCACGCCCTGGGTTTCGAGGTGCGAGATGATGGGAATCATGGTCACCGTGAACGGGATGTTGTCGACCGCGGCGCTCAGGAAAGCGGAAACCCACAGCAGAATAAGCGCGGTCTGGAGCAGCCTTTCAGGGTCCCGGGCGATGACGACGAGTTGCTGGCCAAGCAGATCCAGCAGGCCGGAACCTTCCACGCCGCCGACGAGGATGAACAGTCCGGCAAAAAACACCAGCACGGACCAGTCGATCTGGCGCAGGAATTCGTCCGGGTCCGGTCGTACCAGCGCCAGCGCCAGCGCAACGCCGATCCAGGCAACATACCCCGGAAACAGGCCGAAATGGTGGTGGATGAAAAACAGCAGGATAACCACGGCCATCGAGACCAGGATGGCCAGCAGGCTCTTGCGGTCTTTCAGCGCCCTGGTTTCGTCGAGGTCAAGGACCTCCTGCATCGGCTGCGTCAGGTAGCCGCGAAACAGGAACAGCATCAGAAACACGGTTGCCAGCCAGGCGACCAGGATGATCGGTCCCATGTGAAACAGGAACTGGTTGAAGTCGATGCCGGCGGCGCTGCCGATCATGATATTGGGTGGATCACCGACCAGCGTCGCCACGCCGCCGGTATCGGAAAGCAGGGCCTCGGACATGAGAAACGGGATGGGGTTGAGCCCGAGCATGCGGCAGATGACGACGGTAAGGGGTGCAAACACCAGCACGGTCGTAACGTTGTCGAGAAACAGGCTGATGACGGTGACCACGGCCGACAGGTACACCAGCAGTCGCTGCGGGCTGCCCCTGGAGAGTTTCGCCATGCGTATTGCCAGGTACTCGAAGCCGCCGGTGGGTCGCAGCAGCACGACGAGTATCATCATGCCGGCCAGCAGGAACATGGTGTTGGCGTCGATGGCGTGCACCGCCTCGGCCTGGGAATAGAAGCCGCCGGCCATGCCGGCAAGGACCATCACCACGGCCCCGATGATGCCGGCCAGGGTCCTGTGGATGACTTCACTGAATATCAGGATATAGGCAGCGACCAGGATCGAGCCCGCCAGCCACATGCCCGGGGTGATGCTCGTCGGTACAGTCTCCATTTCCGGCGTTTCCTGTGACGGGGTTTATGCGGGGTACTGGCCAGTGGCGGCGGGGGCAGGTCATCAGGGCCCCCGGTATCCCTTGATGCGTGCAATCAGTGCGTTGTGGATGCTTCATTCATCACGTGGAAAGCAGGAATCGTGCCGTTTATCGCCGGACGGCGTCGATGCAGCCGTGGACTCCTCCTCCTGAATGCACAGCAGCATGCGATGTGCGATCACCATGCGCGTCACCAGTCCCCGGTACTCGCCGTCTTCGATAAGAAAGATATAACTGGTGTTGTACATTTCCATGATCGCCAGTGCCTTCACGATCGATGACTGCGGCGAGACGCCGGGAATGTTTTCCAGCAGAAAGGTCTCAACGGGCAGTTCCAGGATTTTGTTGAGCTTCACCTCCGGCAGGTCCAGCTGGTCGGTCCGGTCACCCAGCAGGTGCGCGACCTTGATGAGATGGTCGGGGATTGCCATGTGTTTGTAGACATCCCGGATGGAAATTCTGCCGGCGATCCTGTCCTGATCGTCGACATACGGCAGGCCAGGCACGTTGCAACGCACGCACTCCTCAAAGAAATCACGCAGGGTCATCCCCTTGCGCATAACGCCTGTGGCGATGGAGAGGTGCTCCAGTTTCATGTGTTCTGCCTCGGTCGCTGTAGCCGGCTGTGCTTCGGGCAAGGTTACCAGTAAAGCCGGCGGGGTAGAATAA
The DNA here is from genome assembly GCA_963824045.1 of uncultured Gammaproteobacteria bacterium. Classification (GTDB taxonomy): domain Bacteria; phylum Pseudomonadota; class Gammaproteobacteria; order UBA9214; family UBA9214; genus UBA9214. Next base: position 62,256 of record CAWGNW010000011.1, read on the forward strand.
ACGGATATGCTCCGGCAGCAGCAAGGCGGTCAGGCGCGGCCACAGGCAGCGGCTCATCCCCGAGTTCTTCCGGGAGGCGCTCGCCGTTGCCAGCGGGATCGGGTGTAGTCCTTGCTTGAGGTTGCTGTGACTGTGATCAGCCGGGCTTGCCGATGGCGCAGCTGACGCAGGATTTCGCTTTTGCCTTTGCCGCCTCGCAGGCCCGCGGCGGAGCCCTTCCCGGGGTAGCCGTTTTTCAGCAGGGTTGCGAGCAGGTATCCCGGTTATCCGGGACTAACGCTGTTCCCGGCCGTGTCAAGGATCATGGAGCCCCGGTGGTCGCGGCTGCCGCGGCTGCTACCCGCACACTCGCCTGCTGTTGCTGCAGCGCTGCGTGCTCCGCACGCAGCCATTGCAGCCACTGTTCCATGCCGGCACCGGTTTTCGCCGAAAGTTCGATTACCGGCGCCGGGTTGGCGAGTGCCTGCAGGTGGCGGCGGGCGTTTTCCGGGTGGAAATCATCCAGCACCGGCAGCAGGTCGCACTTGCTGAGCAGCAGCAGTTCAGCCGCCCGGAACATCACCGGGTACTTGGCGGGTTTGTCATCACCTTCCGGGACGGACAACAGCACCACGTCGCGGTGCTGGCCCAGGTCGAAGCTGGCCGGGCAAACGAGGTTGCCGACGTTTTCGATGAAGACCAGGTCCAGGCCGGACAGGTCCAGTTCATGCAGGGCATCGTGCACCATGTGCGCGTCCAGGTGGCAGGCACTGCCGGTGGTGATCTGGATGGCTGTCACGCCGTGGCGGCGGATGCGGCTGGCATCGTTCTCGGTCTCCAGGTCGCCCTCTATGACGGCGATGGAGAAGTCATCCCGCAGGGCCGTGATGCTGGATTCCAGCAGGGATGTCTTGCCGGCCCCGGGCGAGGACATCAGGTTGATGGCCAGCACCCCGTGGCGGTCGAAGTGCTGACGGTTGTGGAGGGCGGTATGGTCATTGGCATGCAGCAGATTGCGCAGTACCGAAACGGCCTCGTGGCCGCTCCCTGTTTTCGAGAACTTGCCGCCCGGTGCCACCAGGTGGGCATTGCCATGGGTCACGTTGCATCCACAGGTATCACACATCAGGGTTGTCTCCCGGGGCCGGTTAATACCGTTATCTGCAGGCCCGTGCCAATCAATTGATAGTTGCGTCCACCATTTCCCCGGCGGGCGCCCTCCTGACCAGTTCCACCTGCATCAGCAGCATTTCATCGCCGCTGACCAGTTGTGTGTGCCAGTCGCCGCAGTTGCAGCAGGCCAGGTTTGTGACTTTCGCCTCGCTCTCCTGACCGCACCGGCGGCAGCTGACCCTGATCGGGAGATGATCGATCAGCAGGCTGGCCGTTGCCGCGATGCTGCCGGCCCGGGCCAGCTGGAAGGCCTGTTCCAGCAATTGCGGCTCCACCCCCGACAGGGGGCCGACGCCGATCCGGACCTGGACGACCTGCTCTGCGCCTTGCTCGCGGGCGACCGACTCGACCTGTTCGATCAGGGCCTGGCAGATCGACAGTTCATGCACCGCTGTCCCCCGCCAGCATCTGGTCGTAGAGTTCCCAGGCGGTACGCGCCTCCTGCGGGGTTATCTTCTGTATAGCATAACCGATGTGGACGACCACGTAGTCGTCAACCTGGAAGTCTTCATCCTGCAGCAAGAACAGGCTGACATCGCGGTGCACGCCCTTGGCTTCGCAGTTCGCCACGAAGCCCTCGATGGATTTGATCTGCATCGGTATGCCCAGACACATGTCGATTTTGCCTCAATGTTTGTATTAACTTGATTTTTCCAAAAAAACCGTCTTTATTTAAGCGTAGCCAATCGTTCGGGGAATTGACAGAGATCAATAGCGGGCGTTTGTCATTGCTGTAATGTCAACTGGAATCAAGTGGGGGAGAGCAGACTTGAATAATCATACGCTGGTTCTGGGTATCGGAAACACCTTGCTGTCGGACGAGGGTACCGGCATCCATATGCTTGACTACCTGCGCGACCACTTTCCGGATTTACCCTGCGTCGAATACCTTGATGGCGGTACGTTGAGTTTTACCCTGGCGGCGTGGATCGAGGATGCCACCAACCTGATCGTGGTGGATGCCGCGGAACTCCTGGCTGCGCCGGGTACGGTGCAGGTCTTCCGGGGCGAGGACATGGATCGCTTTGCCGGCAAGACCAAGCGCAGCGTGCACGAGGTCAGTCTCGGTGATCTGCTGCTCGATCGCGCATCTGACAGGAACACTTCCGGCAAACCGGGCCCTGATCGCCATACAACCGGAGATAATCGAGTGGGGTTCCAGCCTGAGCGATGCCGTGGCGAAGGCCTTGCCGGGCGCCGCGCAGCAGGCGGTGGACCTGATCATGCAGTGGCAGACAGGAAGAACAGGACAGGGCGCGTCCACGTTGCAAACGAAACACGGCTAGACAGCCGTTCGGGGGCGGGATGATGCAGAACAGGATACTCATACCGGTCGACGGCAGTGAGTCGGTCGAGGAAGTACTGCTTTATGTGACCTCGATTACCCCGCGTTCCGACACCCTGATCACCCTGTTGCATGTGTTGCCGCCGTCACGCGAAGTGAGCAGCGGCAATACCCGTGCGGATGAAATCCATGATGCACTGGCATCCAGTGGCTGGAAGGTCAGCCGCGAATTGCGCATGGGCGACCCGGTAGAGGAAATCATCAAGCTGGCGTTGCTGCTGCCCGCGACCATGCTGGTCATGTCGACACACGGCCGTTCCGGCCTGGAGCGGATTCGCGAAGGCAGCGTAACCGAGCAGGTGGTGAAGCAGTCACCCTGCCCGGTCTTCATCCTCCACACAACCCGGCCGGGACCGGTGGACCGGCCAGCCGATGAGCTGTTCAGACGCATCCTGGTGCCGCTCGACGGGACACAGACATCCGCGGCCATTCTGAAATGCGTGGAGCGCTTTGCCAGGTACCATGACTCGGATGTCATCCTGTTTCACGACGAGCTGGACAGCTCCGCCGGCGCAGAGCAGAAGGCAGCCATCAGGGCCGCACTGGATGAACAGAGCGTGGTGCTGGCAAATACCGGCCTGAGTGTATCGCTGGACATGTCCACCTATCGCCGTCCCATCCGGGAAATACTCAACCGGATCGATGAGCTGGATATCAGCCTGGTGGCCATGGCCACCCACGGTGAAACCGGCGAGCGGCGGGCGCTGGACGAATCGGTTACCGCGGAGGTCATCCGGCATGCCAACTGTCCGCTGCTGGTATGGTCGGCGGACCCGACCTGCCACCCGGCAGACGAGCGCTGAAGATCACGCCATGAACGATAGCGGCGCAACGGAATTCAGGGTGGAGGCGGGTGAGGCACTGACGCACAACGTCGCCCCGCTACTGCACGAAATTCGCCATGGTCTGGCGCGGTTGCTGGAAACCGGTGCGGCCACTATCATCGACCTGCGCAGCATACCGATGGCGCCGGGAGAGGAAGAGCGGATCATCAGGTGAACTCGGCACAGGCGAGGTCCAGGCGCGCATGTCCGCGCTGGGTCCCAGCGAAATCATAGAAACGCGGTTTCCCGGTGTGTGGCTGGTGACGCACTACAACAGCGAGAACGAAGTGATCGGCAAGTTCATAGAGGTCTGTGACATACCGCAGATACTCAAGGCACAGGCAGAGGATATCCGCGAGGGCCTGGCACAGCTGACAGCGCAACTTGCCTGACACGGGAACGCAACGGGTAGACAGGAGACGACGACATGTCGAACGAAAAGACACTGGGTGAAGTGCTGCGGCAGCAGGGTATTACCCGGCGCGGCTTTCTGAAATTCTGCGCGGCAACCGCATCGATGATGGCCTTGCCGCCAAGCATGGTGCCGAGGATAGCCGAGGCCCTGGAAAAGGCACGCAGGCCGTCGGTGATCTGGCTGTCTTTCCAGGAATGCACCGGCTGTACCGAGTCGCTGACCCGCTCGCATTCGCCGACGATCGAGGGGCTGATCTTCAACGCCATTTCCCTGGACTACCACCACACCCTGCAGGCCGCGGCCGGCACCGCATGCGGAGCTGGCACGGACACAGGCGATGGAGGAGAACTACGGCAATTACATCCTCGTGGTCGACGGCTCGATTCCCACCGGCGAATTCGGGATTCTCCACCATTGCCGGCATCAGCAACCTGGCCATGCTGGAGGAAACGGCCAAGGGCGCGGCCGCCATCGTGTCCGTCGGCACCTGCGCAGCGTTCGGCGGAATTCCCCATGCCAACCCGAATCCGACCGGGGCCGTGGCAGTGTCGGATATCATCAAGGACAAGCCGATTATCAACGTCCCGGGATGTCCGCCCATCCCGGTGGTGATTACCGGTGTGCTTGCCCAGTATCTTACTTTCGGCGTCATTCCGGAACTGGATGCACTGGGCCGGCCGCTGGCGTTCTACGGCAAGAGCATTCACGACCGCTGCTACCGGCGGCCGTTCTATGACAAGGGGCTGTTTGCGGAAACCTTTGACGACGAAGGCGCGAAGCTGGGCTGGTGCCTCTACAAGCTGGGCTGCAAGGGACCTACTACCTACAACGCCTGTGCCACCACCAAGTGGAATGAAGGCACCAGTTTCCCCATCGAGTCCGGCCACCCCTGCCTCGGTTGTTCGGAACCGGATTTCTGGGATGGCGGCGGTTTCTACAAGGCAATCTCGATGCCGACCGGGAATCTTGCCCGCACGGCCGTGTATGCCATTGGAGCGGGTGCCGCGGCAGGTGTCGCCCTGGGTGCCGTGAACCGCGCGCGCAAGGCACGGGCAGATAAAGGCGCACGAGAAAGTCACCATCGATGACCTCGAAAAGGACAGCTGAACATGACTGAGACAGAGCTGTTGATGTGGGCGCGCGGGCCTGCCCTGCAGGTTGCCACGGTCATCTTCCTGCTGGGTATCCTGGTTCGCATCCTGGAGATTCTGGTGCTGGGCCGCAAGGCCAACCTGGCAGAGGCGCGTGGCTCGGCTCGTGGCCGGCGGGCTGCGCACCATCGTCACGCGGTCCTTCCCGGATCGCGGCACGCTGCGGCGCTCCACCTTTAATATTGTGGCGGGTTACGTGTTCCATGTAGGCTTCTTCGTGGTGCTGTTGCTGTTCGCACCGCATATCCTGGTGTTCCGGGAAGTGCTGGGCTTCAGCTGGCCGTCGATCCCGACGCCGATTATCGATGCGACCACCCTCGTCACCATCATTGCGCTGCTGGCCGTACTGGCGCACCGCCTGCAACACAAGGTGATGCGATTCCTGTCGCGGTTCGAGGACTACCTGGCCTGGTTCGTGACCATTCTGCCGCTGATCACCGGCTACCTGGCCTTCCACCGCATCGGGTTGACGCCGACCACCCTGATTGCCATTCATATTCTCAGCGTTGAGCTGCTGATGGTGGTGTTTCCATTCACCAAGCTGATGCATGCAATCACACTGTTCATGGCGCGCTACTACAATGGCGCGATTGCCGGCTACAGGGGGGTGAACTCATGAGCGCCTCGTTCAAACGCGGCATCAATGCCTTCAAGGAACAGATCGATGCGCCGGTCGCCGCCTTCTTCAGCAGCTGCGTGCGCTGCGGGCTGTGTGCCGAGGCCTGCCTGTTCTTTACCGAGACGCGCGATCCGAAATACACCCCCATCAACAAGCTGGAACCGATGCGCCGCATCTGGAAGCAGGAATACAGCTTCTGGGGCAAGCTTGCCAGCGCACTGGGCCTGAGCAAGCCGGTTACCGACGCGGAACTGACCGAGTGGGAAACGCTGGTGTATGACAGCTGCACGATGTGCGGGCGCTGTTCCATGGTTTGCCCGGTCGGCAATGACATCGCCTACATGATCCGCAAGATGCGCGAGGGCATGGCAGCTTCCGGGCATGCCCCGGAAGGCCTGATCGGTGCGACCCGGCGCGCCATCACCATCGGCAGTCCGATGGGTGTGAAACTTCCCGCGCTGGAGGCGCAGATACGGCACGCAGAAAAGGAGCTGGGCTTTTCCATCCCCGTGGATGTCGAGGGCGTCGATTACATGCTGCTGCTGTCTTCCATGGAAATCATGAACTTCCCGGAATTCATCGGTGCGATAGCCCGGATATTCAGGCACGCCGGTGTCTCGCTGGACGATTTCCAGCCAGGCGTTTGAGGCGACCAACAGCGGTATCCAGATCGGGGTGTCTGAAATCGCCGCCGAACTGGTGGAACGCATCGTCGCGGCCGCCGCCAAACTCAAGGTGAAATATGTCATCAGCCCCGAGTGCGGTCACGCCTACATGGCGATTCGCTGGGAAGGGCCGAACCTGATCGGGCGGCGCTACGATTTCAAGGTCGTGCATATCCTGGAGCTGCTGGATGAGCTGCGCAAGTCAGGGCCGCCTGCAGACCAGCGGCAAGGAGACCCAGCGCCTGACCTACCACGATCCCTGCCAGGTTTCCCGGCGCGGCGGCGTGGTGCAGCAGCCGCGGAACCTGCTGAACAGGTCGCAGCGGACTTCGTCGAGATGCCGGAAACCGGCACCATGAACTGGTGCTGCGGTGCCGGCGGCGGTGTCAGCAGCAACGAACGTGCCGACGAACTCCGGCTCAAGGTATTCAACCGCAAGAAAAAGCAGCTGGACGCAGATCCATCCGGATGCCATCGTGTCCGCCTGTTCCAACTGCCGCATCCACCTGGAGGACGGGCTGGAGGAATACGAGATGGACATCCCGGTGCTCAGCCTGACGGAAACCATTGCCGAGCACCTGGTCGACAGGGAACAGAAAGAAGGCCAACAACCATGACAGAGATTAGCAACGACAGAGAATTCCGGATGGCACTGGATGGTCTGGATGGCGGTCAGCAGCGTGCTGGTTGCCGCCGGGTTTGCGGAGCAGCGTGCTGCACCTGTGCACGGATGAGCGCATTGCGCGGGTGCTGGAGATTGCCGCGGATCCGGGGGCTTCCGATGCCGCACTTGCCGAGGCGCTGAAGACCGCCAGGGCGACCACCTTCGACTGCCATACCCGCTGCGGGTCCGAGGGCGACTGGCTGGAGCAGGCGGGCTATTTTGTGGCGCGGTCGGCAGTCGCGGCGCTGACGCCGCTGGGGCAGATGCCCGGCGGTATCGCCTGGCAGGCAGCCATGAGCGCGCGCATGGCGCAGACGTCAAAATCGATAGTAACCGGTGAAAACACAGCCGGGCAGGAAAGCGAGAACCAGTACCGCCTTTTGGCCGGGTTCCTCAATTCATAACAGAGACTACGCACTCATGACTGAACGCATTGTTGTTGATCCGATCACTCGTATCGAGGGCCATCTGCGCATCGAGGCGCAGATGGATGGCAATCGTATTGCACAGGCGTACTCGGCCGGCACCATGGTGCGCGGCATCGAGATCATCCTGCGGGGCCGGGATCCGCGCGATGCCTGGGCATTTGCGCAGCGCATCTGCGGTGTTTGCACCCTGGTACACGGGCTGGCGTCGATCCGCGCGGTCGAAAACGCGCTCGACTACAGCATACCGCCCAATGCACAGCTGATCCGCAACCTCATGAACGGCGCGCAGTATATCCACGATCACGTGATGCATTTCTATCACCTGCATGCGCTGGACTGGGTGGACGTGGTTTCCGCGCTGAGCGCCGACCCCAAGGCGACCTCGGAACTGGCGCAGTCGATCAGCAGCTACCCCAAGTCGTCTCCCGGCTATTTCGCCGACATGAAGAAAAAGCTGAAGGACTTCGTCGAAGCCGGCCAGCTGGGTATCTTCGCGCAGGGCTACTGGGGGCATCCGGCCTACAAGCTGCCGCCGGAGGCCAACCTGATGGCGGTCGCACACTACCTGGAAGCACTGGCCTGGCAGCGTGATGTCGCCAAGTTGCACACCATCTTCGGCGGCAAGAACCCGCATCCGAATTTCCTGGTCGGCGGCGTCGCCTGCCCGATCGACCTGAATTCCGACTCCGCCATCAATTCCAAGAAGCTGGCGCAGGTACAGGAAATCATCGACAAGATGAACGCCTTCGTGGACCAGGTGTACATTCCAGACCTGCTGGCCATTGCCGGTTTCTACAAGGACTGGGGCTCGCGCGGCGAGGGGCTGGGGAATTTCCTCACCTATGGCGACTTCCCGGAGAAGGGCATGGACGACCCGGCCAGCTTCATGATCCCGGCCGGTGCAATCCTGAACCGCGACCTGACCACCATCCACGACGTGGACATGAACGCCGCCGACGAGATCCAGGAGTACGTGTCGCATTCCTGGTACGACTACCAGGGCGGCAAGCAGACGGGACTGCATCCCTATGACGGCGAGACCAGTCTGAATTATGACGGTCCAACACCGCCATATGACCTTCTTGATGTGGACCAGTCCTACTCCTGGCTGAAGTCACCGCGCTGGAAAGGTCATGCCATGGAGGTCGGGCCGCTGGCGCGGGTGCTGATGCTGTATGCCACCGGGCACGAGCAGACGAAGGAGCTGGTCAACATGACACTCACCACGCTCGATGTGCCCGGTGGATGCGCTGTTCTCCACCCTTGGGCGCACCGCCGCCCGCGGCCTGGAAACCAAGATTGTCGCAGACAATGATGCAGACCTGGTACAACAACCTCATCGCCAACATCAAGGCTGGCGACACCAAGACCTTCAACGAGGCCCTCTGGGAGCCGTCTTCCTGGCCGAAACAGGCACGCGGCGTGGGCTTCATGGAAGCACCGCGTGGCGCGACTGGCGCACTGGATCGTCATCGAGGACGAAATCATCAAGAATTACCAGGCCGTGGTGCCGAGTACCTGGAATGCGGGACCACGTGATGCAGAGCGGCCAGCCGGGCGCATACGAGGCGGCCCTGCAGGACAACCATACCCTGTATGACGTAACCCAGCCCATCGAGATCCTGCGGACCATCCACAGCTTTGATCCCTGCATTGCCTGCGCGGTGCATGTTACGGACCCGGATGGTGAGGAGCTGATCAAGGTCAAAGTGACCTAGGATAGCGGCTGTAAATATTCCGGCCCGGGTTCCGCACAAGCGGGCCCGGGTCGGCAACTGTAAACACACCCCCGGAGTACACCATGTCACAGAAAGCCCTTTTAACCAGCATACTGACATTCACGACCCTGCTGCTTGCGCCGCTTGCCCAGGCTCACCCCGGGACGCAGGCAGCGGCCGGACTGACGGAGGGCTTCATCCACCCGCTGACCGGGCTGGATCACCTGCTGGTTGCCATCGCAGCGGGTTACTGGGCGGCGCGTGCGGGAAATCACGGTGTCAAGGATATGGCGCTGTTCCTGGGCTTGATGCTGTCCGGGATGTTGCTTGGTGTTGCCTCGATGGCGTTTCCGGCACTCGGGCTTGCGACGCTGCTGGCCTTCCTGCTGACGGTGGCCGTGATCGCCGTGGTGATCGCCATGCCGGAGAAATTCGTCTACGTATTCTTTGGTGGTTTTGCCCTTTATCACGGGCTTACCCATGTGCTGGAAATGCCGCACCAGGTGATGCTTGCGGGCTACATGACCGGCCTGTTAATCTCCACCGGACTGTTGCTGGCACTGGGCAGCCTGTTGCGGCATGTCGTCATAACCCGCAAGCCGCATGCCGGCGGTTGAGCCGGTAACTGACTGTACTTGTCAAACCATTCAGAACAAGGGCATGGAATAATGACCGATAAATGCGTGGAAGAATTCGTTGTCAGCAAGGAGACCATCAAGGCATCCCCGCTGGGCACGGAGTTGTCGGACGAACAGTGCGAGACGCTTGCCGAAGTGACCTCCGCGTGCGGTATCAGGGATGGGGCATTTCTCATCGAGGAAGGCCAGAAAGACGATGCCATCCATATCATTACCAGCGGCATGATGGAGGCGGTTTCCCAGACCGGCGGCGGCGCCATGGTGACGCTACAGGTCCTGCGTGAAGGCGACATGATCGGCGAAATGGGCTTCATCGACGGCGTCGAGCATTCCGCCGGCCTGCGTGCCATGGGCAACTGCGAGTTGCTGCGCCTGGACCGTACCAGCTTCGAGGGGCTGTTGCACAAGGACCCCGATCTGGTCTACAAGGTGATGCGCGCCATCATGCGCACCGTGCACAGGATCCTGCGCAGCATGAACCTGCAGTACGTTGAGCTCACCAACTATATCGCCAAGCAGCACGGCCGTTACTAGTGATGCCCGGGGACAGGTTTAAACCTGTCCCCACATGACCCTGGCCGGTTTACTCCCGGGAAAACTCGTCCCCCAGATTGACACCGACATGCCGCGCGGTGGCGATCCAGGCATGTTCCATGGGCACCAGCTTGCGGTTGCCTGCAACTTCCTCCAGCGGTACGGTCTTCACGTCGTCGCCGCGTGCGGCGACGAGCACGCCGTATTTACCATTGTTAATCAGGTCGACGCAGGCCGAACCCAGACGGGTGGCGAGAATGCGATCTGCTGCAGACGGCGCTCCGCCCCGTTGCAAGTGACCCAGGATAGTGACACGGGCCTCCAGGCCAGTGAGTTCCTCCAGTTGCACTGCCAGTTGCTGCGCATGATTTCCGTGCGCGGCTTCCAGACGGGCCATGCCCTGCAGGGCATCCTTCTTCTGCGACTTGTCCTTGGCCTTGTGTTTCGAAGCCGTCGCGGCCCGCATGCTTTTGGCGTGCTCGCGAGACATGGCACCCTCGGCAATCGCAACGATGCTGAATTTCTTGCCGCTGCGAACCCGCTTGCGGATGGCGTCGGACACGATATCGAGCTGGTAGGGGATTTCCGGAATCAGGATGACGTCGGCGCCGCCCGAGATTCCGGCACCCAGCGCCAACCAGCCGGCGCGGTGTCCCATGATCTCCACGACAATGATGCGGTGATGGCTGTGGGCTGTGCTGTGCAGACGGTCGATGGCCTCGGTTGCTATGCCCAGCGCGGTATCGAAGCCGATGGACGTATCGGTCAGGGCGATATCGTTATCGATGGTTTTCGGGAGCGTAATGATATTCAGCCCCTTTTCCTTCAGGCGCAGTGAATTCTTCTGGGTGCCGCCGCCGCCCAGGCAAACCAGCACGTCGAGATGGTTGTCGGCATAGTTCTTCACGATGACATCGGTCATGTCGAGGATCTTCTCGCCGACCTGCATCCTGTGCGGCTTGTCGCGGCTGGTGCCGAGCACGGTGCCGCCGGTGGTCAGGATGCCGGAGAGGAATTCGCCGTCAAGACGAATGACACGGTTTTCCACCAGGCCGCGAAACCCGTCTCGAAAGCCGATGACATGCATGCCATAGAAATTTTGCGCGGCCTTGCCCACGCCGCGAATGGCTGCATTCAGCCCGGGGCTGTCACCACCCGCCGTAAGAATCCCGATATGTTTGGTCATGTGCTGGTTTCCTGGCTTGTCTGAATCGTTGCGGGCAGCCCGTTCGCCGGTCGTCCCGCTCGCGGCGGGTAATGTAGCACCAAAATCCGGTAATGCACCGTTCACTGACCGGTACAGGAGGTGCGGCTGCAGAGCATAGCGGTGCATTGTTACGTTCCTGTTAGCGCGCGCGAAACAGGACGGTGGGCTGCATGCGATATTTCAACCGGTTCCCCGCGACACATGTGAGATTTTTGCCGTCACCTCCCTGCCCGGGTTGCGCGTTACCGACGATACCGGCCTGTCTGCGGACAGCGCTCCGCCAGAAAACCCGGGGCAATGCGCAGGGCTGCACGGGGGCTCCTGACCGCCACGGTGTATATCCCCGCCGGTACCACGTCTTCAGGCATACTGGCAAGCGCGTTTCTGCCGGAGGGGAATCCGTGAGCTGGAAAAACAGTGCGGCGCTGAGTCTGGGCTTTCGGCCGTTCTTCGCTGTTGCCGCGATCTTTTCAATCCTGGCGACTGCCGTCTGGCTGGGCGCCTGGCTGCCGGGCCGGGAATGGCCGGGCGGCAGCATGGCGGCGATGACGTGGCATGCCCATGAAATGATTTTCGGTTACGCCATGGCTGTGGTGGCAGGATTCCTGCTGACCGCCGTCAGCAACTGGACCGGCATGCAGACGCTGCGGGGTGTGCCCCTGTTGTTGCTGGTGATCTGCTGGCTGGCCGCCCGCGTTCTGCTGGTCCTCGCTGGCACGGTGCCGTTGATATGGGCCGCTGGCACGGATTGCCTGTTCAATACCCTGCTGCTTGCCGCGGTCGCCTGTCCCGTGATCCGGGTCCGCCAGTACCGCCAGATCGGAATTCTCTCCAAGGTCGCGCTGCTGCTGATCGCCAACCTGCTGTTCTACGCGGGGATGCTGGGCCTGTTCCCGCAGGGTGAGCGAGCCGGCCTGTATACCGGCGTCTACATGCTCATGGCGCTCATCCTGGTCATGGCGCGCCGGGTGTTGCCGTTTTTCATCGAAAAGGGGCTGGACGTGCCGGCGCTGGGGAACCGGGCATGGCTGGACGTCGCCAGCCTGGTGCTGTTCCTGGTGTTCTGGATCGTGGATGTGTGGCGGCCGGATTCCGCGCCGGTGGCATTGCTGGCAGGTCTGCTGTGTCTGCTGCATGGCGTGCGGCTTGCCGGCTGGTACCGGCCCGGCCTGCTGCGCGCCCCCATGCTGTGGGTGCTGTTTCTGGCCTATGCGGCACTGGTCCTGGGGTTTGCGCTGAAGGCCGCGGTGTATCTATTCGGCCTGTCCCCCATGTTTGCCTTGCACGCGTTTACCTACGGCGGCATCGGGCTGTTCACCCTCGGCATGATGGTGCGCGTCACCCTGGGGCATACCGGTCGCGATATCCGGGAGCCGCCGGCGACCGTGAAGGTGATGTTTGCCCTGCTGGCAGGTGGCACACTGCTGCGGGTGCTGCTGCCATTGCTGGATCCGGTGCATTATCAATTCTGGATTGCACTCGCAGGGATCTTCTGGATGCTTCCCTTCGGCATGTTCCTGGTGAGCTTTCTGCCGATGCTGCTGCGACCACGCATTGACGGGCTGCCCGGAAATGTTGTCTGACAATCAGCGGCTTGACGCTTGCGCCATGGTATAGCCCGGGTTTCCTAACATGCTATAGTCCCGCCCTTGCGAACAAGACGAAAGGTCTGCCCTTCCTGATGTGGCGCTCAATCCTGGCTCTTGGTAAATCATTGCTGGACAGCCTGCGGGATCTTGCGCCTATCATCCTTGTTATCGCTTTTTTCCAGCTCGTGGTACTGCAGCAGCCGATTCCCGATCTGGCAGGCTTGCTGGGCGGCACCCTGCTGGTGACGCTGGGACTGACCTTTTTCATCAATGGCCTCGAGATGGGCCTGTTTCCGATCGGCGAGTCCATGGCACAGGCCTTCTCGCAAAAGGGCAGCGTCTTCTGGCTGCTGCTATTCGCTTTCACTCTCGGCTTCAGTACCACGGTTGCCGAACCCGCATTGATTGCGGTGGCGGCAGAGGCGGCCAAGGTCGCGGCCAACGGCGGCATGATCGAGTCCAGCAAGCAGGCCATGCAAAGCTATGCAACGGGCCTGCGCCTCACAGTGGCGATTTCCGTGGGTATTGCGATCGTCATCGGCGTACTGCGTATTCTCAAGGGCTGGCCCATCCACTATCTGATCATCGGCGGTTATGCAGGCATCGTCATCATGACGGCGTTCGCACCCAGTTCGATCATAGGGATTGCCTATGACTCGGGCGGCGTCACGACATCGACAATCACCGTCCCCCTGGTCACCGCCCTGGGTGTCGGGCTGGCATCCAGCATCAGGGGACGCAATCCCATGGTCGACGGATTTGGTCTGATCGCATTTGCGTCACTGACGCCGATGATCTTCGTCATGGGTTACGGGATGCTCATCTGATGGACTGGCTTGCCGGCCTGTTTCACAGCCTGCTCGCAACCTTGCGGGACGTGCTTCCCATCGCCGTCGTGATATTCGGCTTTCAGCTGTTTATCCTGCGCCGGCCGGTCCCCAACCTGCGGCGTGTACTGTTCGGATTCTTCTATGTGTTGCTGGGGCTGTCGCTGTTTTTAGAGGGCCTCGAGCAGGCGCTGTTTCCGCTCGGGCGGGTGATGGCCGAGCAGTTGACGCACCCGGATTTCATGCACAACGGCGGCGCCGGGCTGCAGCATGTTCTGAACTGGACTGATTATTACTGGGTATATATCTTCGCATTCGCCATCGGTTTCAGTACCACGGTAGCGGAGCCTTCCCTGATTGCTGTCGCCATCAAGGCCAACAAGGTTTCGGCCGGGGCGATTGGAGTCTGGGGGCTGCGTATCGCGGTGGCGATCGGTGTGGCGGTCGGCATCTCGCTGGGAACATGGCGCATCGTGACCGGTTACCCGCTGCAGTATTTCATCATTACCGGCTATGTCCTGGTCATTATCCAGACCTATTATGCACCCAGGCTTATTGTGCCGCTGGCCTACGATTCGGGCGGTGTCACGACCTCGACGGTAACTGTGCCGCTGGTGGCAGCACTGGGGCTGGGACTGGCTGAATCGGTTCCGGGCCGCAGTACGCTGCTGGACGGCTTCGGACTGATCGCCTTTGCCAGCCTGTTTCCGATCATGTCGGTCATGGCCTATGCGCAAATTTCTGAATACCGGGCAAAACTCGATGCCCGGAAAAAAGTGTAACTGCCTGCAAATCGGGGGAACATTGATATGCGCTTTAAACTGATTATTGCACTGGTCAAGGACAACAAGACCGACCAGGTAATCACCGCCGCCAGGGAGGCGGGTGCCACCGGCACCACCGTAATCAACAATGCCCGCGGCGAAGGTCTGGAAAAGAGCAGGACCTTCTTCGGCCTGACACTGGAGACCCAGCGGGATATGCTGCTGCTTCTGGTCGAACAACACCTGAGCCGGCAGATCCTGGAAACCATCAGCGCGGTCGGCGAGTTCGAGACCGCGCCAGGCACCGGGATTGCCTTCCAGATTGATGTCGAGGATGCAGTCGGTGTTCTGCACCAGGTGGCTGAATTGACAGAAAAGGTAGAGGAGGCACTCTGATGGAAAAGAAGACGATTCTGGTCAAGGACATTATGCGGACGAGCTTCGGCCGGATAGACCACACGGAAACCGTGAGAACGGCCCTTGCCTTGATGGCCGATTCCAATGCGCGTGCCCTGATCGTAAACAAGCGCGATGAAAACGATGAACTGGGTATTGTCGTCCTGGCGGATATCGCCAAGCAGGTGCTTGCCACTGACAAGTCACCGGACCGGGTTAATGTCTATGAAATTATGTCCAAACCGGTGATCCAGGTTTCACCGAATATGGATATTCGCTATTGCGCCCGGCTGTTCGAGCGCTTCGGCCTGGAGCGGGCGCCGGTGGTGGAGAACGGCGAGGTGCTGGGCATGGTGAGTTACCACGTGCTGGTGCTGCGAGGCATGATGCAGTATCTCTAGTCCGCATGCTGCATCCGACCGGTCAGGGGTAAAACGGCCACGTCATGGACATGGCCGCATCCCGGCAAGGTGGTCAGCGATCCGCGTTGCCGCTCTTGATACTCTTCAACACGCGGTTGTCCTGGTTGTCGTCACCGCTATTGTCACGGTTTCTTTCGCGGTTCCGATACTGTTCCCGGTCTTGATCCCGGTTCGGGTCCCGGCTGTACCGACCATCATTGTTCCGGTCCCCGTAGCGGCCATCCCGGTCCCCGTAGCGGCCGTCCCGGTCACGGTAGTCACGATTCCGGTCTCCGTAGCGGCCGTCCCGATCGCGGTAGTCGCGATTCCGGTCCCCGTAGCGGTAGTCCCAGTCCCGATTCGGGTCGCGGCTTTCTCCATCCCGGTAACCATAGCGGCCGTCCCGGTCACGGTAGTCCCGGTCCCTGTAGCGGCTATCCCGGTCGCCGTCTTTCCTTTTCCACGTGTCGTTATGCCCGTATCTGTCGTCGTATTCACGCTTGAAGCGGGCATTGTCGTTGGCATGTTCCCATGCCTGGTCGTTTGGTCCCTGGTTGCCACCCTTGTCGGCATTTGCCGCCAACGGGGTGCAAATAAGAGGCAGGCTGATAAACAGTAAGGTCAGTATCTTCATTTCCTTGCTCCTGGTTACCGCGGTTGCGGTTGTTATTGTCCTGGATGGCAGGGCATTGCCGCAAAGGCAACGCGTAACTTATTAGATACACAAAATACAGGCACAAAGCCAGTCCGGCAGCTTTTTAGGTTCGACCGGGCCATGGCTATGGTCACTTTTACGATATAGTGCCTTCCAGGCGTGATATTTTCACGCAGGCGGGAGTTCCGGTCCATGAACACGAATATCAGCAGGTTGCTCGATGAGATGCGCGGTATCCAGGAACAACTGGAGCGCAGCCTTGACAGCGCGCGTGAAACCTTCCGCTACATGGTGAACGACCGCCACAGGCTGGCTTATCTGAACATCATCGAAAAGGCGAACTGCGGTTATTGCGGCTACGCCAACGGGGTCATGGCCTATGCCAGGGAAATCATCTCGCGAACCGAGCAGCACTGGTGCCCCATTCGCCATGCGCGGCAGGTTCCGGATGCCCACAAGCGGTATCCGCAATTTTTCCCCTGCGGCGATGCGGTCTCCTGGCGCGAGAAACTGCAGGACAAGCGCCGGGATCTGGTCGCTGAGCCCGCCGCTGGCGATCAGGAGTAACAGCACCCATGAGCACTGCCGACAAACCGCCCCGACCGGGTATCCCGCAACCGCCGCACCCGCACCACCGGCGGGAGCCGCTGCCCGAGTGCCAGCCCAAGGCAGGCGAGGAAGACCCGGGGGCACCGGACCGTATCCGGACCCTGCTGAAGGCGCCCAGCTACCGGCGTGCCGACCAGGATGTGAACTTCCTCGAACGGGATGAGGCGCGCGGTCTGCGACTCAACCTGGAGTACCTGAAACCGGACCTGTTGCTCAGGGAGCATGCCGTACGCAACACCATCGTCGTATTCGGGAGTACCCGCTTCAGCGAACCGGCGGCCGCGCAGCGCCGGGTGCAGCAGCTGGAGGCGAAATTGCAGGAGGACCCCCGGGATCTCGAGCTGCAGCGCCGGCTGGGAGTTGCCCTGCGGGTCCTGGAGAACAGCCATTACTATTCAATCGCGCGAGAATTCGGGCGGCTGGTGGCCGAGTCCGGCAAGGGCCCGCTGGATTGCGATCTGGTCATCATGACCGGCGGTGGCCCCGGCATCATGGAAGCAGCCAACCGGGGTGCCTTTGAGCTTGGCGCCAAGACCATAGGGCTGAATATCGATCTGCCGCACGAGCAGTTTCCGAATCCCTATATTTCGCCCGAGTTGTGTTTCCGGTTCCGTTACTTCGCACTTCGCAAGATGCATTTCATGCAGCGCGCCAGGGCGCTGGTGGCGTTCCCGGGCGGCTTTGGCACCCTGGACGAACTGTTCGAGGCGCTGACGCTGATCCAGACCCGCACTATACGGCCACTACCGGTGGTTCTTATTGGCCGCACCTACTGGGAGCGGCTGATTGACTTCGCGTATCTCATGGATGAAGGCGCGATCGATATCGAGGACCGGGATATTTTCTGGTATGCAGAGACTGCGGAGGACGCCTGGCAGGGTATCATCGACTGGTACCGGCAGAGCGGGGAGCCGATTATTACAGGGGAGGCCGGGCAATGAAGATTGCATTCCATGGTGCTGCGCAGGGCGTGACGGGCTCCTGCCACCTGCTTGACTGCGCCGGCAAGCGGATCCTGATCGACTGCGGTCTGTACCAGGGCGGCAGGGAGCTGGTCGAGGAGAATGCCAACGACTTTGGTTTCGATCCGGCAGGGATCGACTTCCTGCTGCTGACGCATGCGCATCTCGATCACTGCGGGCGTATTCCGCTGCTGGCAAACCGCGGCTTCCGCGGAGAGATTATTACAACCGCTGCCAGCCGCGAGCTTGCCCGCCTGGTGATGATGGATTCCGCAGGACTGCAGGAGGAAGAGGCACGCTATCGCAACCGCCGCGCCCGGCGCCGCGGCAGGGAGGAAGAGTTCCAGCCCCTCTACACCACACTGGATACCTTCAATGCCATGGAAAATTTCGGCCGCAAGGCGCAGCATGACACGCCGCTGCAGCTGGCCCCCGGTATTCGCGCCACCTTCTTCGATGCCGGCCATATCCTCGGTTCGGCCAGCATCCTGCTGGAACTGGAGGAGGAGGGGAGCAGGCGTCGCGTGGTGTTTTCCGGGGACCTGGGCATGCGCGACCGCCCCATCCTGCGCGACCCGGTAATGCCGCCGCAGGCCGACGTGGTGGTCATGGAGACGACCTACGGGGACCGGGCACACAAGGAACTGCAACCATCCGTGGCTGAGCTTTACGCCGCTATCAACGCCACCGTGAAGCGGGGCGGCAACGTGGTGATCCCGACTTTTGCACTGGAGCGCGCCCAGGAAATCCTGTTTTACCTGCAAGCGGGCAAGAAGCAGGGGGAATTGCCGGAATTTTTGCAGGTCTTTCTGGATTCGCCCATGGCCATTTCCGCCACGGAGATCTTCAGGCGCCATCCCGAATGCTATGACGAGGAAACTGCGCAGCTGTTCCGCTCCGGGCAGGATCCGTTCCAGTTCAATGGCCTGCACTTTACCCGCGAGACCGCCGAATCCATGGCCATCAACCAGGTGGCGGGCGGTGCGGTGATCATGGCGGGTTCCGGTATGTGTACGGGCGGGCGCGTGCGCCACCACCTGAAGCATAACCTGGGTCGGGAACACAGCAGCGTGATCTTCGTCGGTTATGCCGCCCAGGGCACACTGGCACGACGCATCGTCGATGGCGCCAGGAACGTGGATATCTTCGGTGAGGAGTATGCCGTGCGTGCGCAGATCCATACCATCGGCGGATTTTCGGCACATGCCGGTCAGGCGGAACTGCTGGCATGGCATGGACACACGGGCAATCCCGCGACCACCTTTCTGGTGCACGGCGAGAAGGACAGCATGGCGACCTTCGGCAGCCTGCTGCGCAACACCCGGGTGGAGATGCCGCAGCTGCACCAGGAATTCAGCCTCTGAGCTGTGACCGGTCATGCCGCGGGAGAGCGGCAGTATGTCATCTCGTCGCAGATGACTTGCGCCTCGAAAGTGACATTGTTACTCTCTATTGCTCGCTATGACTTCCAACCGATAGGTCTGCCCGGATCCCGGGATAGCGTATTCTTACACGGATTGCAGGAATCCACGAAGGACATAAAATGAAATAACACCATTGGAAATTTTTCCGTGTTTTTCCGTGGCCATGAATCATCTTATCACAACCGGCCTGCCAGAATTTCCGGTGAGGAATCGTGCGCCAGTCGTCTGCGCGGGTCAGTGCTCCGGCGGGGTATCTTCCTGTCCGTTATCGGTGTCATCCAGCGCTTCATCTTCCCAGTCATAGTGTTTTTCCGGCGGCAGCGGGTCAAGTCGCCGGAACAGGAAGGCGGCCAGCACACCGCTGGCCGCGCCGAAGAAATGGCTTTCGTAGGAAATGTCCGGTTCCTGCGGGAAGATGCTCCAGACCATTCCGCCGAAGAGAAAAAAGACGATCAGTGACAGGGCGATGGACAGCCGGTCGCGGCGCAGGATACCGGTGGTGAAAATAAAAAACATCATGCCGTTGGTCAGGCCGCTGGCCCCGATATGGTAACTCTCGCGTCCCAGGCACCAGACACCAAGGCCCGACAGCAGGTAGACCAGGACCAGCACGGGTCCTGCGGCACGCGGATATCCATAGCGCAGCCCCGTGCCGAGGATCAGCAGCGCGAAGCTGTTTGACAGCAGGTGGCTCCAGGAGCCGTGAATCAGCGGAGCGAACAGCACACCTGCAAGACCGGCTGCGGTGCGCGGATAGACACCCAGTCTTGGCAGTGACAGGTGCAGGCCGCGGTCGAGTACCTCGACCAGCCACAGCAGCAGCACGAAAATAACTGTCGGAACCAGCGCCTTGCGAAATGCGTGTTGCACGTTTGGCGGGTTAACCGGTTTCCCGGGTTATCGCCTCCAGGGCAGCGACGTCACACTGGTAGCAGTGCGCGCCGGTCTTGTGCAGGATGCCACGTCGTTTCAGATCCGCGATAATGCGACTGGCCGTCTCCACGGACGTGCCGATGATGGCCGCTATGTCCCTGAGCCCTGGCAGATCTATGCTGTGGTCGGGAATGCTGCTGTATTCTAGGATGAGCAGCAGCAGGTGCGCGACCCGCGTACGCGCGGCACCGCTGCTCAGGATGATCACCCACCGGTCTGTCCTGTCGAGGTCTTCCTGCAGCCGCGCTCGAACCTGCTGGCAAAGCTGTGGATAGGTTGCGTCCAGTTGCAGCATGGTTTCGAGCGGGATCTGGCAGGCATCCACGGTGGTGAGGGCGATTGCGGTATGCCGGTAGCACTTTTCGCTTGCCAGCAACTCCAGGCCGATGGCGGAGCCGGCTCCCAGCAGGCGCACGATATGCTGGGTTCCATCGGTGGTCAGCGACTGCATCTTGATGATGCCGCGACGGATGCTGAAGATGCCCCTGTCGCACTTGCCTTCGTCGAAGAGCACTGTGCCGCCCGGGTAGCAGTAGTTGTCTATCGGGCTCAGGATGTCATCGAAGGCGCTCTCCGGCAAGCCGGAAAACATCATCAGGTGGCGGATATTGCAGTGGCGGCAGTCGGCGCGTCCCTGCCAGGTGGTGTCGGTGCAGTAGATGCGTTGCGGCGTCTTTTCCATGTGGTCTAGTCTACCGTATGCGTTCCTGTAGATGGCAGAATTCTGGCAGTCACAGTTGCCCGGTGATGACTTTACAGCCGCCATTGATGCCAATCACTTACATGCCGGCGCCGGTCAGGAGAACCACTCTAGCCGGGGTGCAATACGCAGGAGTGGACATGGCGTGTCATCCTGATTGTACTGGCTGTTGTCGCAACTGCCCCGGGTCTGCTTCATACCCGGCTAGTCCCCGGCGGTGTCTTTGAGCCGGGTGACGAATTTCAGTGTCAGGAAGTTGATCAGCGACAGGACGACGGCAATTTCATAGCGGTGGAATGCAACAGCGATGCCGATGGCGCCGGTATTCCACAGGCTGGCTGCGGTTGCAGTACCGGTGATGCCGTTCTTTCCCTTGAGGATCGCGCCACCGCCGATGAATCCCATGCCGGCGATGATGCCGTAAAGAATGCGCGACTCCGCATCGGTGGTATCCAGGACCTGGATGCCGATGAGCATATAACCGCAGGCCGCAACCGACACCAGCGGAAAGGTACGGAGACCGGCGCTGCGTGCCTGCTGCTCGCGGTCCCAGGCGACCGGCAAGGCCAGCAGGTAGGCCGCACCGATCTGGTAAAGGCTGCTCAGCATGGTGCTCCAGTCAAGATCCGCTGTCATGATCAATTCCTGTCACGCAAGGGTTTTCTGATTAGCCGTGAGTAATGCAGTACAGCCATGCCCGTGCAGCGTACCACAGAGTGTGCGGCAGGTTGAACGTTGCATGGTTGCAGTACAGGCTCCTGCGAAACCACATGTCCCGAGCCTGGTATGAGTGGCGCACAGGATGCCGCGTTCACACGTGCGCCGGCAGGCATGGCCCGGGAAGCCGACGCGCAGCCCTGATGCATGCTGCTGCCAATACCGCGGGAAACGGCATCTGCGCGGCAGCCATCCATTCCGGGGTTGCGGTCACTTCTACAGCCATGGCCGAATCATGGTGCCCATGCCCTCTTTCATGCGTTGCAGCAGCGGGCGCTGCTGCCATTCACTCAGGGTGATTTCATCTGCGTACTGCAGGTCTACCAGGAACAGCTTGTCCATCGCCTGACCGAAGTCGCTGCTGACCACGATGGCATTGAGTTCGTAGTTGTAGACAAAGCTGCGGTAGTCGAAATTCGCCGACCCGATGGTTGACCAGACCCCGTCGACAACGACCGTTTTGGCGTGCAGCATGGAACCGCTGCGTTCATAGATGCGCACGCCGGACTCAAGCAGTTCCTGGTAGCTGGATCGCGAGGCCTGTAACACCAGCGGCGCATCACTCACACCCGGCAGCAGCAGACGCACGTCGACCCCGCGTTTCGCCGCCGCCTTGATGATTTCAAGCAGGGCCTCATCGGGTGCGAAATAGGCCTGTGTGATCCATACCCGCTGTTGTGCATGACCGATTGCGGCAGCCAGGACCGAGTAGATGTCGAATTCGCGGTTGTCCCCGCCTGAACTGGCGATCACCCCGGCCAGCATGTCGCCCTGCGCATCCGGTTCCGGGAAGTAGCGTGTCCCGTGAAGCCGTTCGTGTTCAGACCGGTCCTTATTCCACATTTCGAGGAACAACTGCTGGAACTGTTCAACAACCGGGCCGACGATACGCACATGGGTGTCGCGCCATGCGGCGTTGTCGACTTCTGCGCTGCCGGATGCCGAGAAGGAGCCCTTGCTGTAGACGTTCGAGAAGTTGATGCCGCCGCTATAGGCGATCTTCCCGTCGATGATCAGGAGTTTGCGATGGTCACGGATGTTGCTGCGCCAGATACGCATATCCTCGGTGGGATCGACGGGGTGAAATTTGCACACCTCGATACCGTGTACGCGGAGTTGTGCGATGTAGGTCTCTGGCAGATCCATGCTGCCGTAGGCGTCTATGAGGATGCGGACCTCCACACCCCGCTGCCGTGCCTCGATCAGCCGCTCGAGCAGGGAGCGGCCGACTTCATCATCCACGAGTATGTAGGTTTCCAGATGGATGCTGTCCCTGGCATTGGCGATATCCTCGAACATCGCCTTGAAGGTACCGGGGCCGTCGATCAGCAGGCGGGCGTCATTGCCGCTGTACAGGAAACCATCGCCGGTAATCTCGCGGGTGATGCCCAGTAACTGGTCCAGCATCGCACGGGTAGCGGCCTCCGGGGCATTCATCTCCAGCAGGTCGTGATATTCCTTGCGGCTTGCCGTACGACTGCCATCGTCTACCAGGATGCCCGGGTTGCTGCCAGGTTGTGTGCCGGTGGAATCCATGTCTATCCTCGGGGGTGTACTGCAGCCAAGGAGTGTGCACAGGACGCAGGAAATCAGTGCGCCGGCCATGATGCGCCGGTATTGCAGCATGCCGGTATTGAATGCGTTCATGGCGGTCTAGCGTCCGGCGACAACGGCAATCGGTTGCAGTGCTTCCACCCGGTCGCCGATCAGCTTGAGCGTGATCAGCATGGGCACGGCCATCAGGGCGCCCATCACGCCCCACAGCCAGAACCAGAACACGACACTCAGGAAAACCACCAGCGGGTTGAGTGCCAGGCGTCTGCCCAGCACCAGGGGTGTGATGACCTGTCCCTCGAAAACCGTCAGGCCGGTGAAAGCCGCAACCATCAGTGCCGGTATGGCAAGGTCGTTGAACGTGAGCAGGGCGGTCGCGCCCAGCAATACCAGCGTCACAAGACTGCCCATATAGGGGATGAAGTTGAACAGCCCGGCCACGGCACCCCACAGCAGTGGATTCGGCATCTCGAAAACATACAGCACCGCGGCGACGACGGCGCCCAGGCCGACATTGATCACCGTTATGGTGAACAGGTATTTGGAGACTTCGCCTTCGAGTATCAGCGACAACTCCAGTAGCCGGTGTTTCTGGTCGTGCTCATCGAGCAGTTTACTGACCCGGATCAGTATCTGGCGACCCCAGGAAAGTATGAAGTACAGCAGAAAGGTCGCCACGACCGAACTGGTAATCAGGCCGCGGGCGTTGGCATACAGGATATCCCGGAAACTGAGCCCCTTGACCTCGACGGTATGTTCGGAGTTGAACGATGCGATACGGTCGACCTGTTCCGCAGTCTTGCCGACTTCCTCGACGGTCTTCTTGATCGGATAGACCTTGCGTTCAAGCTGGCGCAGGATGCGAGGTGCCTGTTCCACCCAGTTACTGACGGGTTCAATAGCCCCGGCGATGCCGTAGCTGAGCCCGGACACAAGCGCCAGCACAACGATACCTGCGCTGAGTGTGCGCGGCACGTGATGGCGTACCAGCCAGCGTACTATCGGTGCCAGCACCAGGCTGAGAAGAAAGGCCAGGGTTACCGGTACAAAGAACTTCTGCGCGAGCGCCAGTGTGTAAATGACCGCCAGTGCCACCAGCACACCCAGCATCCATGTCTGTGCACGCTGTCCCCCTGCCGGTTCGCATGGCGCCGCAGCGGTATGCTCCGGCGGCCGTTCTGCAGCGGTTGTGGACTCTTGGCTGGTAGTTGACATGAGGATCTCCGTACTCACTTTCCGGAAGCGATGGTGTCCTCAGATAAGGCGCAGCAGTGGCAGCAGGATACTCAGCCTGTGCAGGCGGCGTCTGCTGCCCTGGGCACCTGCCGGCCGGCAGCAGAGAAACCGGGACATACCCAGGCCGACAAGGAACCCCGCGGATACGCCCACCGGCGAGGTAGCGGTGGCGCGGATCGAGCGGCGCAAGCGTGCATATGCCTCGATGGTATCTGCTTGCGCCAGGTGCAGTTCCCGGGCACGGGTACGGATACACGATTCAGTCAGCAGCATCCCGTGCCCCCATCCGCAGCGCCCGGCGCGTGTTGTCGATTCCGATGCGCAGTAATGCACGCTGCATCAGCCACAGAGACAGAAGCATGATGCTGCCGTTGACCAGGGCCATGGCAAGCAGTGCCGCAGCCCAGCTCCAGCCTGCTGCATGCAGCCATGACAGGGCGCTTGCCAGGGCCAGGCCCCAGACGCTCAGCGCGGCGAGTGCGGCAATCACTGCCATCGCCACGGCGGTTCCCAGCATGAGGCCGGAGTAGCGGAGCTCGAGGGTGAACAACTCGAGCAGGGCAGCGAGTTGCCGGCGGGCGGCGTCTGCCACGGCGGTGGCTGCCGCATGCAGGGACGCTGACTCCGGCTGCGCGGAATCCGGCATTACCTGTTTCTGCTGCATGACTCAGCGGCGACAGGTGAGCGCACCGATCAGAAAGCCCAAAGCCACCGACCCGCCCACCACTGCCCAGGGGTTGTCGCGTGCAAGGCGGCTGATGTCGCTGTTCAGTTCGTGTGCCTTTTCGTTCACCCGTGCACCGCGGTCGTGGAGCGTGTTCTCGAACTGTTCGCCCTTTTCGGCGGCCTTGTCGATACGCTCGTGCAGTTCGTCCGCCACGCGCCGGGATACACTGTCATTATCCCCGCCGGAGTTCGGTTTGTTCGTTGTCCTGGCTGTGCTCATAGTGCGCCTCCTGTATACAGGTTCTCGTTCCTGCGGTAATCAAAATCGCCGTCCCTGGCACCGGTTTCCGTGAAGCCCTTTTCAGTGACCCTGTTACGGTCAGCCGCCCTCCAGTTCCACCCTGACATCCTTCACACCCTTGATGCCGCGGGCGATCGTAATCGCGCGTTCACGTTCGAATTCGCTGTCGACGTGACCGTGCAGCGTGACAACACCGTCATTCGTATCGACGTCGATATCGGTGCCGTCGACGTTCCGGCTGTATATCAGTGATGATTTCACCTTGGCGGTGATCCAGCCGTCGCTGATCTCCTGCGCAGCCTCGCGGGTCTTTTCTGCAACCTTGTCATCGAGGGTCACCTGATCGCCGCTGACTTTCAGGTGATTCTCCACGCCCTTGACATACCGGGTGTTGCTTGCAATCTGTCCGGCAAGTTCGGCTTCGGCCTCGGAGTTCACGTTGCCTGTCAGCGTGACGATGCCGCTGTTGGTGTCGACATCGATTTTCATGCCGCTGGTATTGCTGTTCCACAGCAACTGGGACTTGATCCTGGCTGTCAGGGTGGCGTCTTCAACCTTGCTCATGAAACTTCTCTCGCCGGCGGCCGCCTCCACGCCGCCGCTTGCCGCCGCGGCATCGGGGTTGACCACCAGTTCGTTATTCACTTTACGGATACCATCCACACCCAGCGCCAGTTCCTCTGCAAGGTCACGTTCAACTTCGCTGTCTACCGTGCCGCGCAGCGTTGCCACACCGTTTTCCACTTCAGTGTCGATCTTGAAGGGATTGAGCTGGCGATTGAGGGTATAGGTCGTTGTCAGTGACGCCTTCTGCCACAGGTCGGATGACTGCTCGTCACCGGAGCCGGCCAGCAGGGGGGTGCTGGCGCCGGCCAGGGCCACTGCACAGGCGATTACTATGGACTTAACGGGAATACGTTTCATGGTGTCTGCCTCCGTTCGATTTTCAGTCTCGGTTGGTTCCTCGGTCGCGCAGTTGCGGGTGACAGTTCCGTCAGTTCAACCATGGATGCGCTGCACTACGCCTTGCGTCTCCAGTGGTTGAAGTCCCTGACACCGTGCATGCAACGGCCTCGATAACCGTATTGCAGATACAGTGCCAACCAGGGATTTTCAGCAATAACAGTGGCTTGTGGATACCGGAAAGGTGGTGAAATCCCCCGCCGGGTGATAGAACCCACGCTGCTGAATGACATATCACCCGAATCACTGCGGCACGGGCCGCGCCTGTCGTCGATTCCGGCAGGACACCTGACGCAAGCCGGAACGGCCTGCGGACGGGTGCTCAGGATTCGGGATCGAGGTCAAGCATTATCGGGCAATTCGATTTCGTACTTGCGGATCCGGTAGCGCAGCGTGTCGCGGGTGGTGTTCAACAGCTGCGCGGTGGCCGTGACATTGTACTGGTTGCGTTCCAGAGCCGCGCAAAGGATGCGCCGGTTCATTTCATCCAGTCCAAGGCTGCCGTCAAGCGGCAGCTGCACGATCGGGCTGTCGTCATGCACCGCGGCCGCATCACCCGTGCCGCGTCCCGTCTCTCCGCGACCCGACGGGGAGCGCTTCGGGTGCAACTGCAGCCACTGCAGCGGCAACTCATTGCCGTCTGCAAATAACACGCAACGCTCGATCACGTTGCGCAACTCGCGCACATTACCGGGCCAGGCATGCGCCTTCAGCTTGCCCCAGAATTCCGTACTGATCTGGCTGACATGCTTGCCGGCATTGGTGTTGTATTGGGCGACGAACACCGGCACCAGTTCATCGAGATCCTGAATGCGGTCGCGCAGCGGCGGCAGCGACAGTTCGAATACGCTGAGTCGATGATAGAGATCTTCGCGGAAGCTGCCGTCCCGGACGCAAGCCGGGAGATCCCGGTTGGTTGCAGCGAATACCTGTACATCGACATGAATTTCGCGGTCGCCACCCACCCGGCGGAAATATTTCTCATCCAGCACCTTCAGCAGTTTTGCCTGGAGCTCAACAGGCATTTCGCCGATTTCGTCGAGAAACAGCGTCCCCCCGTCCGCCTGTTCGAACAGGCCACGACGTCTTCCTTTGGCGCCGGTAAATGCGCCGGCCTCGTGACCGAACAGCTCGGATTCCAGCAGGTCCTTGGGCAGTGCCGAGCAGTTGACCTCGATCAGCGGCGCCTCGTTGCGCGGGCCGCTGTGGTGCAATATGCGCGCCACGACTCCCTTGCCTGTGCCGGTCTCGCCGGTGATGATCAGCGAGGAAATTGGCATCGCTGCAAGCTTCCCGAGCATCTCGCGAATCTGTCTGGCGGCATTGCTCTGCCCGACAAAACCTTCCGGGGTATAGCTGCTGCTGCCGGCTGCCAGCTGGTCGTGCAGGCGGCGCTGCGCCATGGCGCTGCGCGCCGCGCCATTGACGACCAGATTCAGACGCTCGAAATCCACCGGTTTTTCCAGAAAGTCGTATGCACCCAGATGCATTGCGCGGACAGAGTCCGCAACGCTGCCGTAGCCCGTGAGGAACAGCCATTCACCGCTGATCTTCTGTTCGCGGATTTCCTCGAGCAGGTCCAGGGCATTACCGTCCGGCAGGCTCATATCGGATAACACCACGAGCGGCACCAGACCGTTGTCGTACAGTTCACGCCGTGTCGCTGCCAGAGAATCCGTCAGCATCACGCGCCAGCCTTCGTGCTGAAAGTGGCGTTTCAGTTCCGACCCGAGCATGGCCTCGTCTTCAATGATCAGCAGGGTTCTAGCCATCGTTCTGCCTGCAGGGTAACAACAGGGTTACGCAGGCGCCTCCCTCGGGTCTGTTTGTCAGTTGTAGTTTGCCGCCGAGATCATCGACGAAACGCTTTACCATCACCAGTCCGATGCCGGTCCCGCCGGGCCGCGTGGAGCGGAACGGTTGTACCCACGTGTCCAGCTGTGCCTGGGGAAACCCGGGGCCGGTGTCCTTGACGGTGAGTTCCAGTGTCTGCTCCCGGTGGCGGGTCTGCACCAGGATATCACCGGCAGTGCCGTTCAATGCCTGCCCTGCGTTCAGGATCAGGTTCAGCAGTATCTGCCGCAGGCGGGAACGCGGCAGCAGGCAGGTCAGGTTCTCCTCGCCCTCGAAACGGATGCTGATGTCCTCCCGCAACTGGTAGGAAGCCAGTGCAATGAGTGTTTTTATGTCTGCGCAGACATCGACCCTGACCGGCGTTTCCGGTCGATGCCGGGCCTGTTCAAGGTGCTGGTTGAGCAGTCCGGTAACGCGTTTTACCTCGTCTATGATCATGTCGATGCGCTCTGCCGTTTCCGTTTCCCGGGTCTCCTGGCGAAGGTTTGCCAGTGCCATCTGCACACTGGTCATCGGGTTGCGCAGTTCGTGGGCGAGGCCCGCGGCCAGCTCGCCAATCGCACCGAGCCGCTCTGCCTGGGAAAGGCGGAACTGCTGCTGCAGCAGCATGTGCGTGGCGCTGCGAACTTCCCGGGTCAGGTTCTGCTGGCGTTCCAGCTGGAGCTGTTCCAGCTTCCTCAGCCGCTGCGCCGTGTCATTGTATTTTTCATAGATCGGGTAGAGCAGGGGATCGACCTGCTCTGACGGCAGCTCGCTGTAGTCGCTGCGTGCCAGCAGCGTCATTTGTTCAGCAAGCTTGGCCAGCGGATTGAGTATGCGCTGGCGGGCCATCGCCCAGAGCAGGGCGGAGGTCAGCAGTATGCCCAGGGCCAGTCCCAGGGCGATGCGCCATCCCCGCTGCGCCTGGGACTGCAGGTCCGCGACCAGCTGCTGGTGTGCCATCAGTTCCTGGTTCAGCGCAATGCGCAGATCGTACAGCGTCTCGTCAAGCCGGTGCCGGCTGGTCCCGTCGAACTCCCGCACCCTGTCCAGGGCATGCCTGATAACGTTCGGCGTGGTCTGTTCCAGGTTGGCAGCCGAACCGAGCAGTTCCTGTAGTTGCGCGTCAAGGGTGGAGAGATCGCCCGGATTGAGATGGCCGCGTTCGGATTCGAGCAACCTGATCAGCTTCGTGCGCGCCTCGAAATCGGCGGTTTCGATATTCTTCAGGTAGTGTATATGCAGCTGCGTCATGTTGATGCTGTCGTAATGACGCCAGGTGCTGAAGATGAAAAGCCCCAGGCTCAATACGATCAAAAATGCCGCCACGCCCGACAGCAACCAGACGGGTCTGAATAAAAAATTGGCGCTGTGTGTCTCGGTGTTGCGCAGCATATGAGCGTTGCCCTGTATTTTCCCCGGGTCATGACCAGGTAAGGTGGTGTTGTCCGGACCAGCAGAAACACGGCATGGCTCGCGCGTCAGTGTGCAGCGGCCAGGCTTCACCTCGACCCTTGCAGTTACCACAGGAGCACCGGCTGTGAGCGTTGACTCGCTGCCGTACAGGTGCGACCCCCGTCTGCGCCTGCAGCACAATGGTAGCACCACACCGCTTTATCACTGCGCGCGGCGGGCTTCTGCGTCCCCGATGTCATTTGATTATGCCCCAAAGTTTTTCGGAAAACTCATGTCCACCGGATCGTACTGCCTGCATGACCACGTCGGTCAGGTGTGCGGGGAACGTCGTCCGAACAGCAACAAGGCAGCGAATATCGCCAGAAAGACAAAGAAGAGGACCTCGGCAATATCCGACATCGCCCCGCCAGTCGAGACCAGTCCAATGACTCCGAAAATGACCGAAAGCAGGAAAGATGTCCAGATCCAGGGCAACATGCCATTGTCCAGATTCAGGCGCCTGCCGGACATGGCAGCAATCCATGCGGCAACGGCTTGCCGTGCCGTCCGGTTGCGCTGCGCCGCGGCATGCCGCAGCGGCCTGTGCCGCCCGCAAAAGACCGCATCCCTGCGGTCATGCGCTGTCGGGTTACCGGGCAGTGTGTTAACGGTTCCCTCGTTGCAGGCAATGCCCGGGTTATCTTCAAGGCACCTTGCCTGACGGCGTTGTCAGGGCCCGGCAGCATGCTAGTTGGTTGCATCCTTGATCTTGTCCTTGGCATCCTCGACGGCCTCATCAACATCTTCGCCCGCTTCCTCGAATGTCCCGTCATTTTTTTCGCAGGCAGTCAGGGTGGCTGCTGAAGCCAGGACGAACAAGGGAAGAATAAATTTGAAAATAAATGCTGACATGGCTTGTCCTCCGCTTGGTTTGATTGGCGCCCCATGGCGGGCTGCAGTAATTGCAAAGCAAGAACATGACCAGTTTTAAAATTCTCTGGTAAATCAAGTGTATGTATGCGCTCATGGTCATGGAGGCGTGTTCGTCGAGGGGGCTTTGCCCCATGCGGAGGGGAATATGGCCCGCTGCCCGCGACATTGTGTCCGGATGCCGCTGCGGCGGCAGGGAGCGGTTATCCTCGCGGCCTTGCCGCATTGGAAGGGCCGAACAGGTCTGAATCGGGTCCATTGGCCCTGGCGGCGGGTCACATCACCCTGTTACGGCGCGGCGGTCGCCCTGCATGCATATGCAACTAATTGATAATTATAATGATGATTGGCTGGCATGTGGATTGCTACATGCTGGGTAGGAGGTCGGGTACGTTGCTGCAGAGCCAGCGAGCGGTACGCCCGGTCCCGCCAGGGGTGCAGAAATGGCACCTGGCCGCATCAGTGCGACTTTCCTGGTGCGGAGACAACCTGAACGTTTCACAGGAGGCAACAATGAACTGGGATCAGATCGAAGGGAACTGGAAACAGTACAAAGGCAAGGTCCAGGCCAAATGGGGCAAGCTGACCGATGACGACCTGGATGTCCTCAAGGGCAACCGCGACATGCTGATCGGTAAGGTCCAGGAAATGTATGGCAAGGGACGCGACGAGGCCGAGCAGGAGGTCTCGGATTTCGCAAAGGCTCTCCAGGGAGATCGTCCCGTAAATCACCACACGAAGACAGTTTGATCCTGACAGTGCAGGCGGGAATACATGCTTATACCTGCACCCTGACTACACATCGTAAGGAGGTCATCATGTTAAGCTGGGCAGTCACATTTTTGATCATCGCTATTATCGCGGCCGTACTGGGGTTCTCCGGTATTGCCGGTACGGCAGTCAATATCGCGTGGATTCTGTTCGTGGTCGGACTGGTCCTGTCGCTTGTCTTTTTTGTCGCAGGACGGCGACCGCCGGTTTGACTGATCACGGTGCGAATCGACATGGGCGGAGGGGCCGGTGGTCGTAATCCGTTTTGACCACTGACTCCGTCTTGTCCGATGTTTGTTGCAGTACCGGCTGATGCCCGGTGTGCGGTGGAGAGCTGGCGGCAGTCCGGCTGGCCGTTCCGCCAGTCTCCATGGCGCGCCTGGCCGGCCGGTGGTGCCGTTACCCATAGTGCCGGCATGACGGTATTGAATCCGGGATGCTGTGGAAATCAGGTCGACCGGCACATCCCGCAATCATCTCCGCCGGTATCTTCCCGAGTCAGTCACGCTGTACAGTTGCTGAGGGCAAGTAATGGGTAATGGTACATGGTTTCTGCTGGTGGGCGGGCTGTTACTGGCCACCGGTCTGACGTCCTCGATGGTGAAGGACCAGCCGGTCACCTCGGCTATTCTCTATCTTGCCGCAGGCGTGCTGGTGGGGCCGACGGTCCTGGATCTTTTCCACTTCAACCCGCTCAGCGAGTCGGCACTGCTGGAAGTGCTGACCGAAGTGGCGGTATTGATATCGCTGTTTGCTGCCGGCGTCAAAATGCCGGTACCGGTGAGCTTCGCACGCTGGCGTACCCCGGTGCTGCTGGCGTTTCTCGCGATGGCCTTTACCGTCGGACTGGTCACGATCTTCTCCCACTACCTGCTGGGCCTGCCGCTGGGTGCCGCCGTCCTGCTCGGGGCCATTATCGCACCAACCGATCCGGTCCTGGCAACCGAGGTACAGATTCGTCACCCGGGCGACCGCGACAGGCTGCGGTTCGCATTGACGTGTGAAGCCGGCATGAATGACGGTAGTGCCTTTCCGTTCGTGATGCTGGGTCTGGGACTGCTCGGATTACACGAACTGGGTGAATTCGGCCTGCGCTGGGTCCTGGTGGACGTGCTCTGGGCGACAGCGGGCGGCATTGCCATCGGGGTGCTCATGGGTAGCGGGTTAGCGCGCCTGGTAGCGCGCCTGCGCCGCAGGCGGCCGGCGCTGGTTTTGCTGGATGACTTCCTGGGACTGGGGCTGATCGGTGCGGTATACGGCCTGAGTGTACTGGTCGGGACATGGGGTTTCCTTGCCGTGTTTTTCGCCGCCGTCGCGCTGCGCCAGACAGAGCTCAGGCTTGACGGCGACGCGCTGCATGCAGGGCGTAACCAGGCAGGGACCCCAGACGCGGTGGATGACGGACATCCGCCGCACCATGTCAGCGAGGGCTCGCTGATATTCAAGGAACACCTGGAACGCCTGTCGGAACTCGTCCTGATCCTGCTGCTCGGCGGTATGCTTTTCCTGGACTCGTGGAGCTGGCGAGCCGTGGCATTTACGCTGTTTCTGTTTGTCGTGGCGCGTCCCCTGAGTGTCGCGGCCAGTCTTGCGGGTACGCGCACACCATGGCGGATACGCGGCCTGGCCGCCTGGTTCGGGGTGCGCGGGATCGGTTCGCTCTACTACCTCATGTATGCCATCCAGCACGGCCTTCCGGAGGACCTGGCCGTGGAACTGATACACCTGACGCTGATCGTGGTTACGCTGTCCGTGCTTGTCCATGGGATCAGCGTGAAGCCGTTGATGATTCGCTTCTGGCGGCATTCGCGGGCAGGCACTGATTGAATCAGGGAAGGAAATGTCGCAATCCTGCCCATGTCGCGATACGCGGGGCTTGATTCGTTTTATTATCGTGGCTGGCGGCGCAGTGTGAGAGGCCGCTGTCGTGTTGAACGATATCAATTCCCGGCAGGTGCAGGCGTCATGCCGCGAACGCGCCGGCATGACTGCAGGGGTACCGTCGAACTGACAGGAAATGCACATGCACCAGGAAGGGAACAGCGTGCAAGCCGCAACTGAAGCTGTTTTCCATGTTCATGGGCTGACCAAGGTCTACCACATGGGCGAGGTCGATGTGCAGGCGCTGCGTGGCGTGGACCTCGACCTGTTTGCCGGCGAGCTGATGGTATTGCTGGGCCCCTCGGGCAGTGGCAAGTCGACGCTGCTGAATATCCTCGGCGGTCTGGATACCGCGAGCGAGGGCGAGGTGCGCTACCGCGACCAGGATCTGACCCGTGCGGACGAACGCACCCTCACCGAGTATCGCCGCTACCACGTCGGTTTCGTGTTCCAGTTCTACAACCTGATGCCCAGCCTGACGGCGCGCGAGAATGTCGCTGTCGTCACCGAGATCGCGCGTGCACCCATGACGCCCGAGGAAGCCCTGGCGCTGGTGCATCTGCAGGACCGCATGGACCACTTTCCGGCGCAGCTCTCCGGCGGCGAGCAGCAGCGCGTGGCCATTGCCCGCGCCATCGCCAAGAACCCCGCCGTGCTGCTGTGTGACGAGCCGACCGGGGCGCTGGACTCGAAGACCGGCGTGCTGGTACTGGAAGCGCTGGAGCGTGCCAACCGCGAACTCGGCACCACCACGGCGCTGATCACACACAACGCCGGCATTGCGGCCATGGCCGACCGCGTGGTGCAGATCATGGACGGGCGCATCAGTTCGGTGGCGCATAACGAACAGCGCGTGGCCGCCCGCGACCTGAGCTGGTAGGCATGCGCGCCCTGGACCACAAGCTGCTGCGCGACCTGCGCGAGCTGCGCGGCATGGTGCTGGCGATTGCGCTGGTGCAGATCGGCGGCATCGCGACCTTCGTCATGTCGCTGTCGACCTATGACTCGCTGCTGCTCACCCAGGAAAACTATTACCGCGAACAGCGCTTCGCGGACGTGTTCGCGGTCCTGAAGCGGGCCCCCGAGCAGTTGGCCGGGCGCATTCGCGACCTGCCCGGCGTGGAGCGGGTGCAGACGCGGGTGGTGGCCGCCGCGCGCGTCACGGTGCCGGACTTCCCGGAGCCGGTCACGGCCACGCTGGTGTCGGTACCGGATGCCGGCCCCGTCCTGCTAAACGGCCTGCACCTGCGCCGCGGCCGCCTGCCGGAACCCTACCGCGACGACGAGGTGGTGGTGGACGACACCTTTGCCACGGCGCACGGGCTGCAGCCGGGAGACCGGCTGACCGCGACCATCCACGGCCGCCGCGACCGCCTGACCATCGTCGGCATCGCACTGTCGCCGGAGTACATCTACCCGATCGCGCCCGGCGCCGTGTTTCCGGACCCCGAGCGCTACGCCATCCTGTGGATGGGGCGCAACGCGCTGGCCGCCGCCTATGACATGGATGGCGCGTTCAACAGTGTCACCCTGCGACTGATACCGGGCAGCGGTTCCGCTGATGTGATCCAGCGCCTCGACCGCATCCTGGAACGCTACGGCGGCCTCGGTGCCTACGACCGCAAGGACCAGTTGTCGCATCGCTTTCTCACCGAGGAACTGCGCGGCCTGCAGACCATGGCCGCGGTGTTCCCGGTTATCTTCCTCGGCGTGGCCGCCTTCCTGCTCAACGTGGTCATCACGCGGCTGGTGGATACCCAGCGCAACCAGATCGCCATCATGAAGGCCTTCGGCTACAGCAACTATGCAGTGGGCCGCCACTACGCCATGCTGGTACTGCTGATCGTGATGCTGGGACTGGCCGGCGGCATTGCGGCCGGCATCTGGCTGGGCAAGGGGCTGAGTGCCGTCTACACCGACTTCTACCACTTTCCCTTCCTCAATTACGTACTGGAAACGCCGGTCATCGTCGGGGCTTCCCTGGTGAGTGTGTTTGCCGGCATGACCGGGACCGCTTATGCCGTGCAGCGCGCGGTGCGCATGCCCCCCGCCGAGGCCATGCGCCCCGAGCCGCCGGCCGTGTACCGCCTGACCCTGGTTGAGCGACTGGGCCTGCAGCGGCTGTTCTCCCAGCCGACCCGCATGATCCTGCGCCACATCGAAAGGCGGCCGCTGAAATCGCTGCTGACCGTGGCCGGCATCGCCGCATCCTGCGGCATCACCATGGTGTCGAATTTCCAGGAGGACGCGATCAGTCACATGATCGACGTGCAGTACGCAATGAGCGAGCGCCAGGACCTGACGGTGAACTTTACCGAGCCGGCGTCCGGCAGCAGCCTGTTCTCGCTGGCCGGGCTGCCGGGCGTGGAGCATGTCGAGGGGATCCGCAGGGTTCCTGCACGGCTGCGATTCGAACACCGCAGCTACCGCGGTTCCGTGCAGGGGCTGGAGCCGGAAGGCCAGCTGCGGCGCATCCTCGGCGCTGACCTGCAGCGGGTCGAGCTGCCGCCAGTGGGCGTTGTGCTCACGGACTACCTCGCCGAACTGCTGGCGATCAAGCCGGGCGACATGCTGACGGTGGAGGTGCTGGAGGGCAACCGCCCGGTGCTGCAGGTGCCTGTTGCCGCGCTCAGCAGTGAATACCTCGGTGTGTCGGTCTACATGCAGCGTGCGGCGCTGAACCGGCTGATGCAGGAAGGCGATGTTGTCAGCGGCGCCTATCTCGACGTGGACAGGAAATACAGCGAGCGTATCTACCGCGAACTTGACGACATGCCCGGCGTGGCGGGTACCATCGTGCGCGAGAGCGCCATTCGCAGCTTTCACCAGACCATGCAGGAGACCATCCTGTTTTTCTCCTTCGTCACCGCCGTGCTCGGCGGCATCATCGCCTTTGGCGTGGTCTACAACAGTGCGCGCATCGCGCTCTCCGAGCGCGACCGCGAACTGGCCAGCCTGCGCGTACTCGGATTCACCCGGGGCGAGGTTGCCTGGATCCTGCTCGGTGAACTCGGTTTCGCCACCCTGGCCGCACTGCCGCCCGGCTTCCTGTTCGGCCTGGAACTGTGCCGCTACCTGTCGGAGTCGTTCCGCTCCGACCTGTACCGCGTGCCGCTGGTGGTGGAGGCAGACACCTACGCCTTCGCCGCCGCCGTAATCATCGGTTCCGCCCTGATTTCCGTCTTCCTGCTGTGGCGCAAGCTGCAGCAGCTGGACCTGATCGGCGTGCTGAAGACGCGCGAGTAGCGTAATTGGCGCGCTTGCAGATGCAGCAGCCTGATTAGCGGTCTGCCTGCCGCGATCCGGTCTATAACAATCGCGCCGAAGGACGGCGTTTATGCCCCTC
Organism: uncultured Gammaproteobacteria bacterium; assembly: GCA_963824045.1. Taxonomy (GTDB): domain Bacteria; phylum Pseudomonadota; class Gammaproteobacteria; order UBA9214; family UBA9214; genus UBA9214. The sequence continues at coordinate 98,469 of CAWGNW010000011.1, forward strand.
AGGGTACTCCTGCAGGTGCTACCAGTAAAGTGTAGGAGCGGTCACCTGACCGCGATGCCGTCTGGAAACGGTCGCCCTCAACGGCCATGAATGAGAGAATGACGCTGTACAACTATTACAGGTAGCGGAAAGCCAACCATGCAGTTCAACCGCAAAGCCGGTATCACCCTGACAGCGATCGCTGTAACGGTTGCACTGGTCTGGGGATTCTGGCCGGGTCCCGTGCCGGTTGAGGGTGCGCCGGTGGCACGCACATCGCTGCGGGTTATTGTTGAAGAAGAGGGTCGCACCCGGGTAAAGGATCGTTTCATCATCTCCGCGCCGGTTGCCGGCTACCTGCAGCGCATCCGGCTCGAGGTCGGTGACGCAGTTACGCAGGGACAGACGCTTGCGGTGCTGGAGCCGCTGCGCCCCGAGGTGCTGGACCCGCGCAGCCGGGCCCGCGCCGAGGCGCAGGTAGCCGCCGCGCAGGCTGCACTGAAGTCCGCCCAGGAGCAGGTGGTCTCGACGCGCGCCGAGGATGTTTTCGCCCAGGCCGAATACGGGCGCAAACAGAAGCTGCTCAAGGATGCGCTTGTCTCACAGGGTGATCTTGACCAGGCGCAGACGCTTGCCCGGCAGGCAGTTGCCGCGCGGCGTTCCGCGGAGTTTGGCGTGGAGGTGGCGCGCTTCGACCTGGAAGCGGCACAGACCGCCTTGCAGTATTCCGTCACCGGCGGCGGCGACGCCGAGGATGCGAAGGAAACCGTCAAGCTGCGTGCCCCGGTCGCCAGCCGCGTGCTGGCGATACATCACAAAAGCGAGGGGGTGGTCGTGACCGGCGAGGACCTGCTGGAAATCGGCGACCCGGCTGCGCTGGAAGTTGCGGTGGATGTGCTGTCCGCGGATGCCGTGCGCATCCATCCCGGCGGCGCGGTGCAGTTCCAGCGCTGGGGTGGCGAGCAGCCGCTCGACGGCGTGGTGCGGGTGGTCGAGCCGGCCGGCTTCACCAAGATTTCCGCGCTGGGCGTGGAGGAGCAGCGCGTCTGGGTGATCGCTGATATCACCTCGCCGCGCGAGCAGTGGCAGCAACTCGGCGACGGTTACCGCGTCGATGCGCACTTCATCCTCTGGGAAGGGCAGGATGTGCTGCAGATCCCGGCCAGCGCCCTGTTTCGTCATGCTGACGGCTGGGCCGCGTTCGTTATCCGCAACGGCAAGGCCCGGCGTGTGGATGTGGACATCGGCCACAGCAACGGCCTCGTCACGCAGGTTCTTTCCGGCATCGATACCGGGGAAACCGTGATCATACATCCCGACGACCGCATCGAGGACGGTGTGCGGGTGGACGTGCAGTAGCAACACCGGCAGGAGAACAGATGTTCAGGCAGACAACACGGCAGCACGGAACCGGGAGCCGGCGGCGATGAGCGGCGGAGGCGGCTGGGGCTGTCCGCACGAGGTCCGCGGCATGTGCCAGCGGGTCAAGGGCCGACCCTGTGATCCGGGCATGAAGGGTTGTGTGTTGTTCGGCCGCTTCGAGTTCAGCAACCCGGAGAAGAACCCTCCCGCCCGGCGCGACCACCGGGGTATGCGCGTCACCGGCAGGACCACGAAGCAGGATTGATGCGGGATTACCGGGCATTCATGCTGATGGCGGTCGCGGGCGGGCGATCGTGACCTCGCTGGTGCGCCGCTTTATCAAGACCGGAATCGGTTTTCTGGTAGCCGGCCTGCTGCTGGGGCTGTACATGCTGGTGCGGCGCGAACTGTTCGGTGCCTGGCCCGGGGCCTACCTCGTCTCCGCACATACCCATGTCGTCTTCGTCGGCTTCGTGATGTTCATGATCCTCGGGGTCGCGCTGTGGCTGTTTCCGAAACCGCTGGCGCGTGATCCGCGCTATCGCACGTCATTGATCGTGGCCGTTTACTGGCTGCTGTTGTGCGGCACGCTGCTGCGCGTCATTGCTGAACTTGCGCGCGCCTGGAACGATCTGTCATTGCTGGCGTGGCCGGTGCTGCTTGGAGGTATCGCCCAGGTGGCCGCCCTGCTGCTGTACGTCTGGACCATGTGGTACCGGATTCGCCCGAGTGCACGACAGTTGCGAGAGGGGCGGCAGGATGAACCGGACTGAGGATCAATGCGATACAGTGATCACGTAACCCGATAGTTGCATAAACGCCGTCCTCCGGCGCGATCGCAGCCAGTACCCGGAAAACGGGCATAAAGAGGCCGCTCCTGCAGCAGGATTTATGCAATGATCGGGTTAATGCTGATGCCTCTTGTCATCCGCTTCAACAGTCAGGCCGGGAAACCGGTACCCCGCGAATTTCCTGTGGCAGGCAACACAGGTGTCGGTCAGTTTGTAGTAGTAAAAGCTGACTACCTCTGCATTGCGCTGCTGCGCCGCATGCGCCAGCATGCCGGCCGCGTGGTGGAAGGACTGGTCCAGTTCCAGGAAGGCCGGGGGCAGGGCGTTGTGCAGTTCTTCCATCTGCGCTTCCGTTAACTGCTTTTGCATGATGTAGCTCTTCTGGAGCTGGCTGCCGATGCCGGTGGCGTCCTGCCAGTTGCCGGAGACGATGGCGGGAAGGAGTGCCTGCATGCCTTGCTGAATGGCATTCATTTCCTGTTTCAGCAGGTCCAACAGGGCCGGTGACAGCTGCAGGTGGTCGCCGGGTGGCGGCGCCTCATGGTCCGCCGGGTGTTCTCGTGTACCCGGTAAAGGGGACGAGCAGCAGGCAGGTGAAGGTGAGGATGACTCTTGTGATTGCTGGCATTGCCCCTTCCGGTATGCGCGTACGCGCGACCCGGGTAATCATCCCGGGCAGTTGCGCTACCATTGATTCCACCCAGTCTATACCAACCGGCCGGTAATATGACCCCCTCACAGCGGGGTGTGACATTCCCGTAACAGTGCAGGCAATATGGACTATGCTGATCTTGTAAACCGAGTTCATGGGAGGTGTTATGTCAAAACACTGGATTGTCGTCGCGGACAGAAGCAAGGCACGTATTTTCACCGTAACCGAGTCGCGCGGCGCATTGCAGGAAGTGCAAACCCTGGAACATCCCGAAGGACGTGAACATGCTCGGGATATCAACGCCGATCGCCAAGGGCGTGCTTTCGACAGTTCCGGTCAGGGTAGACACGCCATGGGAACATCAGTCGAGCCCATGGAGCAGGATGCAATCCGTTTTTCCAAGGAAGTCAGCGAGCATCTCAAGGCGGCCTGTCACAATGGCCGCTGCGACCGGTTGATGCTGGTCGCTGGTCCGGATTTTCTCGGTCTGCTGCGCAAGCAGCTGAATACTCCGCCGGATGTACAGGTCGCGGAGATCGAGAAGAACCTGGGCCACTTCGATGCACGCGAGATCCGCGGCCACCTGCCGGAACGATTGTGAAGCGATCGGGCCGTAGTCGGTGAACACCACTAACATGTAATGACCGGATTGCGGGCGCGCCGCTTGCGGCGCGCATCGCGATCGGGAGACAGCTCCTGCGACTATCAGGAAACCTGCAGGAGCGCCTTGCAAGCGCTGCCCTCCGGCGCACAAGATTCTTTCCCGCAGCCCTGCCGCTCAACCGGGTCTGGTGATTCCCCGGTAGTTGAAGCTTGCCGGCTTCCAGCCGGGGACATAGGCTGCTTCCATCTCCTGGATCATGAATCCTCCCTGCTGCAGCAGTTCGGGTGCAGAGCGGTTCAGGTTGCAGCCGCCTGACAGGCGCCGCCACAGCGGATTCAGCCTGTCCTGCCAGCGGCGTATGTCAGCGTCGGGCGCTGCGCCATGTTCGCAGAAGATCAGCTGCCCGCCGGGTTTGAGGACGCGGCGCATTTCCTCGAGGGCCGGGTGCACGGCAGGCAGGCTGCACATGGTGCAGGTAATCAGTATGGTGTCGGCGCTGGCGTCGTCCAGCGGAATGGCCTCGGCGGATGCGTCCAGGAACTCAACGTCAAAATCGACCGGCGCCCGTCTGCCTTCCGTAAGTGCCCGGTTCTCGCGGGACGGGTCCAGCCCCCGGAGGTATTCCACCCTGCCTGACGCATAGAACGGCAGGTTCAGTCCCGAGCCGGTGCCGATTTCCAGCACCCCCCCGCTGGCCAGCGGCACCACTTTCCCGCGCTGCATCCTGGTCGGTTTCAGGCTGCAGGCGAAACGGGTGGCGCGCGGCAGGATGTATTTGCGGTAAAGACCCATGGCTGATACCTGCGGGTGTTCTGAAGCAGCTCACCCTGCACCCGAATAAACGGGCGTAAGGAGACTGCCTCTGGAGAAAGTCTGGTCGGGCCCGGGATGGATTTGCAGTCCCGGGGGGCGCACCGCGACATCCGCTTGCTGGGTCCCGGGGCGAGTTCTTGTCCATGACCGGATGCCGGCGCCGCCTGCCCCGGGCGCCGCAAAAGCCGTCCATTCTTCCCGCTATCCTCAGGTGTGTCCGTCGCTACGCATTGAAACCCGGCCGGTTTTTCCCCGCACGTGAGATCGCGCCCGGAATCGCATACTATCCCTTGCGCAAGGGGCACTTTGGCAACTGGCATCGGAGGAGAGTTACATGGTTTCAAGACGCATCATCGGCGGTATCGCCACGGTCGCAATTCTGCTGGCGGCGCGGTCGGCCGGCGCGGACGCCACACTTTTCGTGGAGGGTTCTGACGGGTTGAATTCGACGATCCAGCTGCGCGGCGGCAAGGGCAAAATGAGCGCGGCCGGTATGGACGAATACGTGGTTTACGACACCGCTTCCGGGATCATTACTTACGTCGAGCCAGCGCAGCGGCAGTATACGCAGGTGACCGAGGCCGAGCTGCAATCCGGGCTGCAAACGGCCACCAGCATCAAGCAAACCGTCGCGCCCTACATGGCGGACATGCTGGCCGGGTTGCCGCCGGCGCAGCGGCGCATGATCGAACAGCGCATGGGCGCTTTCCCGGATGCGCCGGCCGCAGGCCGCAAGCCGCCGGAGGATCGCGTCGAAACTGTGGCGCGTGGTGTGCATATCATTGCCGGGCTGCAATGCAAGGCCAGCGGTATCGTGAAGAACGGTCACCCCAGCGCGGAGGTCTGCATGGCGACCGCGCCCGGCGGCAAACTGTCGAAGCAGGACTTCGACACGCTGCAGGCGATGGTTTCATTTTCCCGCAACATGGCAAGCAGCGCCGGCGGCATGCTGGGTGAGCAGGTGAAACAGCTCGATTTCCTCGTGACGGAGATCGACGGCGTGCCGGTTGCGGTGCGCGATCTGGATAGCGGGAAACGCTACCAGGTCACGGCGGTTTCCAATGCCACCCTTTCCGACGGGCTGTTCACTGGATACGGGGGGTTCCAGCAGCGGGAACTACCCGGCCTGCTGCGCCGGCCCTGAAAAAAAGGGGTGGCAGAGGCCACCCCCGGAAACAGCCGGCGAGATCGCCCCGGATGTCATCTACATCAACCCGATGCATAACGGGCAGTTGACCCGCTGCAGTCCGGACCTGTTTGCACCCGGGAGCAGGCAGCGTCCGGGATTTCGGCTGGTCATCGTGCCGGCAAACGTACTGGCGCATCCCCATGCATCCCTGCTGACCGCCAGGCCGGCCGATGACGGCGTGACGAAACAGGAGGGTAATGATGTGGCCGGCTGGCGCCGGGGCGGGATGCTGCTGGAGTGTAATCGGACCCGTGGGCCAGCTGGCGGCCACCGGTCCGGCCGGTAGTCTTGGCCGCCCGCCCGGGGGGCGCTACTATCCGCTTGCGGCGCGTTGGTCGCACCGCGGTGAATTTCGAGAGAGCATCAACCATGTGGGGGTAAATATGGCTGAAAAAATGACAATGAAGTCCTTGTCGGCCGACCTGGAAGCACTGCAGAAGAAGGTATCCCAGCTCGAGCGGCAGCTGAATCGCAAGATTGAATCCACAGTGAAAAAGGCGCTTGACGAAGCCATGCAGAAAGCGGTCGTTGCGCCTGGCAAGGAAAGTCCCGGTCCGGGCGTCGACGCCGCTGAGCGTCAACGCCTGATCGCAGAGGCCGCCTACCTGATGGCCGAGCAGCGCGGTTTTGAAAAGGGCGACCCGGCGCAGGACTGGGTCAATGCCGAAGAGGAAGTCAACCGCGTGTTGCTGCAGGGAAATTCCAGCTAGCGATTGACATCGGGCCAGCGCCGCTGCGGCGCCTGGCCCGATGTTGAACTGCCGGGTAACGGCCTGCTGCAACGCTGCGGTCCTGCCTCACGGACCCCGCAACTCCCGGCCAGTGCGGTCTCCAGGTTTCTCTGCGGATTCCCGCCCGGGGTACCACCGGGAGCGACTTTACCCTTCCAAAACTGCCGTCTCGCCTTCAGGTGGAGATGCCCGCGAGTCCCTCTTTCAAGTGTATTTTACGATTTTTGATGCAGATCAACGACATCCGGCTTGTAATGCGTGATGATGATCCCGCATTATGTGAAACTGAATAATAAATACAGAGTCCAATTCACTCGTAGCCGAACGTGCGGCCCTGGTTGCGGTCGAGTTAATGGCTATTTATCAATTGGTTAATCGTGGCAGCCGCGAATAATAAGACATGTGAATCATCTCAGGAGACCAGCACATTGTTGAATACTAGCATCCCGGGCGAGAACCGCCGTATGGACCCATCGGCGCTCGATGGGGTTCGCAATCACCTCGCATCCCGGGTCATAGGGCAACGCGCACTGGTCGACAGCATGCTGATCTGCCTGGTGAGTGAAGGTCACCTGCTGGTGGAAGGCATGCCCGGACTTGCCAAGACCACTGCCGTCAAGGCGCTGGCCGAAGCCATCGAGGGCGACTACCACCGTATCCAGTTCACCCCGGACCTGTTGCCGTCCGACCTGATCGGCACTGACATCTACCGCCACGAACGCGGCGAATTTGAATTCCGTCCCGGCCCGCTGTTCCACAATATCCTGTTGGCGGACGAGGTCAACCGGGCCCCTGCCAAGGTGCAGTCGGCACTGCTGGAGGCCATGGGCGAGCACCAGGTTACCGTGGGCCTGAAGACCTACACCATGCCGCAGCTGTTCATGGTTCTGGCGACACAGAACCCGATTGAGCAGGAAGGCACCTACAACCTGCCGGAAGCCCAGCTGGACCGCTTCCTGATGCACGTCTGGGTAGACTACCCCAACCGGGAAGAGGAACTGGCCATCCTGGAGCTCGACAGCAGGCAGCAACTGCGGGCACCAAGACCGCCGGCCCAGGTCCTGCCCCAGGAACAGCTTTTCAAGGTGCGCGCCGACTCCGCCAGGCTGTATCTCGATCCCAAGCTGAACAGCTATATCGTCGACCTGGTGCAGGCCAGCCGCAACCCCGGTGCCTACGACCAAAGCCTGCAGCGCTGGTGCCGCTTCGGTGCATCGCCGCGCGCCACTATCGCGCTGGCCCGTTGCGCCCGCGCCCGTGCCTGGCTGGACGGCGAGGAATTTGTTGCACCGCACCATATCCAGGCGGTTGCGCCGGATGTCCTGCGGCACCGTATCCTGCTGACATTCGAGGGCGAGGCCGAAGGCGTGACCAGCAGTGACTTCGTCAAGCGACTGCTGGAGGTGGTGGCAATTCCGTGATAGCAGTTGTCACGACCGGACCCGCGGGCCCGCGGGCGATGAGTCTCCACCCGCAGCTGGATGACCTGCTGGAGTTGCGCCACCAGGCGCACGCCCTGGGCGTTGCCGCGGGCCACCTCGTCAATTCGACATTTACCGGCCTGTACGCATCCGTATTCCGCGGCACTGGTCTGGATTTCGATGAAGTGCGCGAGTACCGCGAAGGCGATGATATCCGCAACATGGACTGGCTGGTCACGGCACGCACCGACGTGCCGCACCTGAAGGTCTTTCGCGAAGAACGGCAGCGCAGCGTCATCCTCTGCATCGACTCCGGGCCGCACATGAGCTTCGGAACCCGCGGTACGTTCAAATCCATCCAGGCGGCACGTGTCGCCGCGTTGATCGGCTGGGCCGCCAGCAAACAGCATGACCGGGTTGGCGGTGTGTTGTTCGGCAACGCGGCAACCGGTATCCGCTACTTCCGTCCTACACCCGGTCGCCGCGGCCTGTGGCGCCTGTTGCGCGCGCTGACGACCCCGATCGAACAGGGCAATAGCGATGAAACCCAGTTGATGGCCGCACTGCGCCACCTCGACAGCACCAGCCACACCGGTTCGCTGATTTTTGTGATTGCGCCTGTCAACCAGGTGACGACCGGGCTCGAGCGTACACTGGGCAGCCTGAATCAGCGCAACGATGTCTTCCTGCTTCCGGTAGATGATCCTGCTGACCGGGAGCTGCCATCCATGGGGCCCGTTATTTTTTCCAATGCCGCCGGCGAACTGCTGGAGGTGGACACCGACAACGAGGCCGGGCGCGCGGCATTCCGCGAGGACTGGGAACATCGCCGCGAGGAACTCAGGCAGTTGTCCTACCGCCTCGGCATCGGGCTGTTGCCGGTCAGCACCGATGAAGATGTGCACAGCAGCCTCATCAAGGGACTGCGGCATTACGCCGGGAGGCGCTAGCCCGCATGGAACCCGCCGCTGACGCTCTGCGCGATATTCACGGACTGGATGCCGTCGGCTGGTTGCCGCTCGCAGCCGGCTGGTGGTATCTGCTGGGTCTGGTTGTCGCCGCGCTGCTGCTTGCCGGTATCCGCTACTGGTTGATCTACAACGGACCGTGGCTGGGCTGGCGCGGTGATGCCCGCCGCCAGCTGCGGCATCTGAAAAAGGCCCTGGCAAAGGGCGAACCACGGGAGATCGCGGATCAGTTGTCGGAACTGCTGCGGCGGATCGCCATGGCCCGCAGTGGCCGGCGCGAGGCGGCAGGCATAACGGGGGATGCCTGGCTGCTGTGGCTCGAGGAGCATGACGACTCCGGTTTCGACTGGCGGACACGCGGCAGGATCCTGCTGGTCGCACCCTACATGCCGCCGGCAATGGCGGTGCAGAAAGACGAGCTGGCCAAACTGATCCGTGCCGCGCATGCGCTGGGTCGATGCTACCCGGCCCGCACGCCGCACACAGGTATCTGCGGCTGCCAGGTTGCGGCAGATGTTCCGGTCGGTGACACCGGGGGTGCGTCGTGTTTAGTTTCGCCGCGCCCTGGGTTGCCCTGCTGCTGCCGCTGCCCCTGCTGGTGTGGAAACTCTGGCCGCGTCCGCACGGTGCGACCGATGCCTACATGTACGGACACCGCTCCACCCTGCTGCACCCGGCACTGGGCCGGCTGGCATCAACCTTCGTGGCTGCACGCTCGCTTACACATGCCGGCAGCCGCCTGCAGCTCGCCACACTGGTGCTGTTGTGGGTTTCGCTGGTGACTGCCCTGATGCAGCCGCAGTGGCTGGAGCCCTACACAGAGGTCCGTACCGAGGGATATGACCTGATGCTGGCCGTGGACACCTCGCGCTCCATGGAGGCGCTGGATTTCACGGTTGACGGCAAGCAGGTGACGCGCATGGCGGTGATCAAGGGCGTGCTGGGACGGTTCATCGAGGCGCGTGACGGGGACCGCATCGGCATTGTCGTGTTCGGCAGTCAGGCCTTCGTGCTGTCGCCCATGACGCTGGATATCGATGCGGTGCACAGCCTGGTGGAGGCCATCGTATCGCGCATGGCGGGTGATGGAACGGCCATCGGTGACGCGATCGGGCTGGGTGTGAAAAAACTGCGGGAACGACCGGAGGGTTCGCGCATCCTGATTCTGGTTACCGATGGTGAAAATACGGAGGGCAGCCTGCCACCGCGGCTGGCGGCACAGCTGGCCGCCCACGAGGGCATACGCATCTACACCATTGGCGTTGGCACCAAGGGGCTGGTGCCGTTCTACGAGAATGGCCAAATGACCCAGGTCAAGATGGAAATTGACGAGGACCTGCTGAAGGAGGTCGCGTCCCTTACCGGCGGCGCCTATTTCCGTGCGACAGACAGCGATGCCCTGGAACAGATTTACCGGCAGATCGATACCCTGGAAAAAACCGAGGCGGAATCGCGCAGCGTCATGATCCCACGCTCGCTGTATCGCTGGCCGCTGGGGGTGGCGCTGTTCGCGCTGCTGCTGCTGGGTTTGTTCCCGGACGGTATTCCAAGACCGTGGCTGGCGGGGCGCGCCAATGGCTGAATGGGCAGGTGCATTTCATTTCGCACAGCCGGGCTGGTTGTGGGCGCTGTTGCTGTGCCTCCCGGTTGCCCTCTGGCTGTTTTTTTCCCGGCGACTCGACAATCGTAACGAGCGCATTCGCGAGTATGCGGATGCCCACCTGCTGCCACACCTGCTGGGACGCTCGGAAGCACCATCGCGCACCCGCTGGCTGCGATTTTTCCGCTGGACGGGCGTGTGGGCCCTGCTGGTGATTGCAATGGCGGGGCCGCGCTGGGATTTTACCGACGTAGAGTTGTTCCGGCCGGGTACCAACCTGGTGGTGCTGTTTGACATCTCGCGCTCCATGGAGGTTGCGGACGTCAAGCCGAACCGGCTGTCGCGGGCACGCCAGGAAGTGGAAGACCTGCTGAATAACAGTCGCGGTATTCGTGTCGGCCTGATCGGATTTGCCTCGGTTGCGCATGTCGTTTCCCCGATCACGGAGGACATGAACGGTATCCGCCGCATGTTGCCGGCACTTGAAACCAGCCTGGTGCAGCTGCAGGGCAGTCGCCTCAGCTTCGCGCTGGAACGGGCCGCGGAGCTGCTGGCGGGACAGCCGGCGGAAAGCGTGGGTTCACTGCTGCTGGTGAGTGACGGTGATTTCGATGAACCGGGACTGGAGGAACGCATGCGAGCCTTTGCCGATGCCGGTGTGCGGGTGCACGTGCTCGGTATCGGTACGCCTGAAGGTGATGCCGTTCCCGGGCCGAAACCGGGAGAACCGTGGATTCGTGACAGGAAAGGCCAGCCGGTCATTTCGGCACTCAACGAGGCGCAGTTGCAGGCGCTGGCGAAGGCCGGCAACGGGATTTACCAGCGTGCAGACTACCGCGAACGCGATACCGACAATATCCTCGCGCAGGTCAAGGCAAAGGCGTTGCCCAAGGCCGGTTCAGAGGAACACACGCGCATCTGGAATGAGCGTTTCTACTGGTTCGCCGGCCTGGCGTTGATTCTGCTGCTGCCGCTGTTTCGCCGAACCGCGGCGGGCCACAGGCTCTCGGACCTGTGATTACCGGGATGAAACTGCGTGCGCTGACCGGGCCTGCAAGGCACGCCTGTTGCCGCGCGGTTTTCCTGATCACGCTGGCCGGGATATCAGCAAGCGCCAGTGCAACTTTGTTCAGAAACACGGAACAGGATGCAGCGCACCTGTTCGGGGAAGGAGACTACGACGCTGCCGCAGAGACGTTTACCGATAACTACAAGCGCGGGGTCGCACTCTATCGTGCCGGTCGCTATACAGATGCCGGCGAAGCCTTCAGCGGTGTTGAGCGCAAGGAGGTCAAGGCCGATGCACTCTACAACCTTGGTAATACCCGCTACAAACTCAAGGATTATCAAGGTGCCGTGGAAGCCTATGAGGCCTCGCTGGCATTACGCGCTGATGATGAGGACACCCTGCACAACCTGAAACTGGCCAAGAAAAAGACCGAGCAGTATACCACTGAAGAATTGCAGGAAGAGGCGCAGGAAGAGAAGAAAGAAGAGCAGGAAGAGAAAAAAGAAGAGAAAGAAAAGAAGGAACAACAGGAAGAGAAGGAATCCAAAGAGTCCTCCGGCGACCAGGAGAAGGAATCCAAGGAATCCTCCGGCGACCAGGAAAAGGAATCCAAGGAATCCTCCGGCGACCAGGAGAAGGAATCCAAGGAATCCTCCGGTGACCAGGAGAAGGAATCCAAGGAATCCTCCGGTGACCAGGAGCAGGAATCCGAGAAGTCATCCGGTGACCAGGAGCAGGAATCCGAGAAGTCGTCCGGTGACCAGGAGCAGGAATCCGAGAAGTCGTCCGGGGACCAGGAGCAGGAATCCGAGAAGTCGTCCGGTGACCAGGAGCAGGAATCCGAGAAGTCGTCCGGTGACCAGGAGCAGGAATCCGAGAAGTCGTCCGGTGACCAGGAGCAGGAATCCGAGGAATCGTCCGGTGACCAGGACAAGGAGTCCGGGAAGTCATCCGGTGACCAGGAGAAGGAATCTGAAGAATCGTCCGGTGACGAGGGCAAGAAGTCCGAGAAGTCGTCCGGTGACCAGGGCGAAGAGTCCGAGAAATCCAGTGGTGATCAGGACAAGGATTCGGAAGGCAAATCTTCCGAGTCTGAGGAATCAGTCGGGGAGTCAGGTGAAAAGCAAGATGAATCAGAGGGTAAGCAGGGGGATAAGGAACAAGCCAGCGAGGAGTCCGGCAAGGATAAGCAGGAAACCGACGGTGATAAGGGTGACCAGGAAAAGGAGAAGGAAAAAAATAAAGGAGATTCCGATACACAGCCTGATGATGAGGGTGGTAATATACCCATAGATCAGTCTGATAGTGGGACGGAAGAAAAGGAATCCGAAACCCCGGGAAGTGATGAGGGCGAATCCGAGCAGCCCGAGGAAGGCGGTTCAGACGACCGTTTGACTGGCAAGGGGAAAGCTCCTGACGAGATCTCGGAGGAAGAACAGGCAGCCAGCAAGGCAGTTGACCAGTTTGATCAACTGGGTACCGGTGAGGAGGGGGAAGACCCGAATGCCAAACCCGGTGGCATCCCGGATGAGGAAGGTGCAAGCGGATCAGGGGTATCGATGATCATGATGGACCAGTGGCTGGAGAGGATCGAGGGTGATCCCACTTACCTGCTGCGCAACCAGTTCATGCTGGAGGAACGCCAGGAAATGCAACGTAACAGACGCCAGTTAATTGAGACGCGGCCCTGGTGATTTGTCAGGACAACATGGATATTTTTATTGAATGCCGTTTCAGAAACCACACAACAATAAAATCTTGAGGGGAAGTGATTTGCGCAGCCTGAGCTCATCCAAGATCTGTAGCATCTGCCTGCTGGCGGGTTTCATCACCGGGCTTGCCCATACCGCCTACGGATTTTCATTCAGTATCACCAGCAGTTCCAGCAACAGCTCCAGCAACAGCTCCAGCAAGAAGAAAACTCCTGTTACCACCACGAATCGTCCCTGGGGCAATATTGGTCCTTACATGCAGGCTCCCATGTACGAGCCTCCCGCGGTGCCGGCCAATCTGTATTACCCCGCGGTAAACCAGCCAGGTAACTGGTATGCAGCACAGGCACCCGCTGCCGCAACAACAAGCAGTGCGGCGCCTCGTGTCGAGGTATCCGTCAGCTCTACAACATTCTTCGAACAGCAAAACGTGGTGTATACGGCGCAGGTTATCAGCAGCGACAACCTGAAGACGCTGGACCCTGTCATACCGAGCGTACCGGGCGCAGTGCTGGAGAAGATCGATGGCCCTGTTGCCAGTTCCAGCCCCAGCCGGGAGATCATCAATACCTATCACTTCAAGCTGACACCGCTGCGATCCGGCGAGATTGTGATTCCGGCCATCAGTTTTACGGGTACCCATGTCGCTGACAGGCACTGGAGTGGTTTCCCGGGCGTGCCACAGGCGCCGGGCGAGAATACCCCCTTCACGGTGTCTTCCGGCAAACCGCTGACTTTTCATGTCATGGAGGCCGATCCCTCGCTGCAGCCCTGGCTGCCCCTGAATGACCTGAAAATGCGTTCAACCATGTCAGAGGAACAGCCTTTCAAGGAAGGCAAGCCGGTGACGCTGACCCTGGAACTGACCGCGAAAGGCGCGCTTGGCGAACAATTGCCATCGCTTGAGCAACAACTGACCAGTGACCAGTACCGGGTATACCGGGATGCGGTCACCATCAAGAATGGCATCTCGAAGGACGGCGACTACCTGACAGGCAGCCGCAAGGAGACCTACACGCTCATCCCCCTCAAGGATGGCTGGATCCGCCTGCCGAAAATCACGGTTGGCTGGTGGGATGTAGGCAATGACAAGGCCATGATTGCCGGGTTGCCTGACCAGGAGGGTGAAACATTTGCCGCGGGTAATCGCCTGATCGAGGCCGTCACCGGCAAGAACGATCTGTTCTCCGGGCTGTTCTGGGCGCCACTGCTCATCACACTGGGATTGATCGCGGGTTACTGGCTGGGTGTCTGGTCGCGCACCCGCCCCCTGCTCGATGCGGCCCGCACCAGGATCGGTGCCATGCTGCGTGGCGTCTGGCGGCATGGCCTGGCACGGTCGGGGGCGATGTGGAGAAAGATTTCGCCGGTCGTATACGTCAACAAGCTGCGTTACGTCTTCGCATTCATGATGCCCAGGTCGGTCAGGATGTGGATGTGTACCCGCTGCCTGGAGCAGGAAGAGACCCCGGAGGCCTGGTGCCTGGAGTTCAAGCAGCGCATCTGCCAGCACCTGGAAATCACGCCGCACACTCCCTTGTCGGCAATTGCTGAAAAAATCATTGCCGCAAATCCCCAGGCCGAGCCGGCACGGATTCGAGCCCTGGTGCAGTCGCTGGATGGCGCCATCTACGGCGGTAAGCCGCTGGACTTCGCAGTCTGGAAGAGTGACTTCAAGGACCAGTTACGGCCGCGCCTGAATCGTCGCCATCGCCTGCGTTCCCGCCGCAGCAGGGCGACCCTGCCTGCCCTGAATCCACGTTCTGCCTGATTCCACCCTGCAGTGTGGCACCGCCAGTGCCGCACTGCAGCGCAGTACCTGCCTTGATAGCATGGGACGGGGAACGGCGTGAACCTGACATCACAACCGGATCTGCCTCAATCCGGACTTCCCGCACACTTCGCTTACCGTCTGCTGCTTGCATTCTGTTGCCTGACGTTGCTGGCGGCTGCGGCCGCGACCGGCATCGAGCCATCGCTATCGCGTTTCAATCGCCTTGCTGTTGCAATCAGCAAGGAAGCGGAACCTGTGCGGGCCGATTTTGCACTGATAGCCATTAGTGAAATGGCTGCCGCACATACCAAGGAAGCGGAGCGTGCCCGACAGGATGCGCGGGCCGGCAAGCGGCAGGAGCTGATGCGCTGGGCCGGTGCCGTGGACGACTACGCCGCGGAGCTGGCTGCTGTCGGGGAGACCCTGACACCGGAGACTGAAGTCAATATCAGTATCGGGCCTGACAACGGCGTCTACATGAATATCGCCGGCCGTCCTGTGATGGTGGGAACCCCAAGGGCACGAGAGCAGAGGGAATTCGAGCAGCGCATTATCGAGCGCTTCTGCGCGGCCTACCGATGTGATGATTTCGTGGCTGATCTTGAGCCGGCGGCAACGCGTGCGCAGGTGCAGGGATTGCCGCCAAGCTGGAGTTTCAGCCAGTATTCCGGTCCGGCATGCAGTACCGCGGACGGACTGGAACTGCAGTTCCAGACAATGCAGGAACTGCGACGCAAGCGCGATGTCTGTACCCGGCTCGTGGCCGAGCTGTACCAGCTGCTGGCCGCTATTGAGAGAGAGTCCGGCGCTGGCGTGAGGGTTGACTGGAACCGGCTGGAAATCCGGGGTAATTCAAATGCCGAAGAGCAGCTCGTCGTGTTGAACGGGAGTGGTGACACGCTGCAGCTTGCCGTTCCAGGACTGGCGGCGGTACCGGATTTCCTGCGTCGGTCGCTGCCGTGGCTGGCGGCCCGGGTGAAGGGCGAGAGTTACCACCTGGTCCTGCTCAATGCCGACACGCTGGTAGCGCCCCTGCTGTACCCCTAAGTCCGGCAGGCTCCTGGTATATTTCAAGGTGAAAAATAAAGGATGCTGACATGTCAGGCGGGGAGCCGGACTTTCTCCACAGCCACGGAATCCACGGAAGGGCACAGAAAAGTTTTGCTGGCTGCTATTTCAATTCGTGTTTTTCCGTGGATTCCGTGGATTCCGTGGCTTTCCTGTTGGCCATCATCAAGCTGAAAAAATCAACGGCCCGCATTGCCGGGTCAGGCTTCCAGGTCGCGGTAGTTTTCCATGCGAAATCGTGGCGTGCAGATACACAGAAATACCAGGTCCCCGCTGCCGGTATTGCTGATCTGCTGGGGGATCCCTGCCGGAATATGGACGACGTCGAATGCCTGCACCGGAATCGCCGCTGTTGTCCCGACCGTTACCGCCCCGCTGCCCCTTATGATGACGTAGCGTTCGGCCGTGTGCTCCAGACTGTGCAGCCGGGTGGTGGTGCCGGGCGTTATCCTGGCGCGCGCGATCGAGCAGGCAGCATCTTCATCCGAGTTGCGCAACTCGGTGATGTAGCAGCCTTCTACAGTATGGAATTCCGCAGCTGGATTGTAGCGGTCTGTGATGGCCATGAGTTTGTCCCTGCGGGCTATCCGGCTACACCAGGACCAGGTACTGGATAACCGACTTGGCCGCGAAGCCGACAATGCCCAGGCCTAGCGAGCCGAAGATCACGAAGCTCCCGAAGCGGCCGGCATTCGATTCCTGCGCCAGCCTGAACATAATGTAAACCATGTAGGCGATCAGTCCGCCGATACCAAGAAACAGCGATATCGATTCAAATTGTTGTACGGTCATTGCTGTTCTCTGGTTGCAGGTTTCCCGGGGCTGAGTAATCTATCATTAAATCAGCAGATAATAAATTACTGAAAATAATCCGGGCAACCGGAAACTGGCCTGGAAATAACGCATTCATATTAGGGGAAATAAGCAACTAATTGATATAAATCAATTCACGAAGGTGGGTGATGTGTATGCTTACCTGTGCCCGGCCGTGGAGCGGTTCCCGGCGGCGTACTGATTATGCAAGGGGGATAGATTGATCGAACCAGTAGCGTCCTCGGGGGTACTGATTACCTCATTTTCCACTTCACTTGTCATCGCCTCCGGCGCCTTCTACATCCTGCTGTTCATGATTTCACACCTGCGCAAGAAACCCGGCATGCTGATCCTGGCCTATGCCTGTTTCGCCGTACTCTTTGCCAATGTCCTGGTGCTCTCCACCCTGAGGTTCCTGGATGGCTACGAGCTCTTGCAGGTGCTGGGTGTTCTGCTGGCATACCTGCTGATACCGCATGTCATTCGGCGCCTGGTCGCCGGACCCGCTGGTGAGAAGCCGGAAAGCAGACCGGACTGCTGCACGCTGTTTCCCGCGAAGTAGTTGCTTGCCCTGACCGGTCCGGCCCTGACGCGGTATGTGCCAGGTCCGGGCCGGTCGCTTCACATTCGGTCGTCCCTGCATTGTGGCTGCCTTGCCGTATGCTCCGCAGCCCTTGCGGACATCCACGGCCGGCGTCAATTTACCTGAGCCGCGGATGTGTCGCTGGCGTAAATAAGCATCATGAATGCGCGCCGGGAAGAAATGCTGCCGTAGCTGGCCGATATCGACGCGGCCGGTGCCTGCGGATTTCTTGACCAGGCGCGTGCAGTCAGCCCGCCGGAGCAGCTACGGTGTTTCACCAGGAAGACCGGTGCAGACACGGCATGCCGGTGCTGGAAGGTGGCGAAAGGTCCTGACGCTGGTGCTGAATGGCCGCGAGATCGTGCTGTAACGGCTGGTTGCCGGGGATTCCTGCGTGTTGACCACACCCTGTCTGTTCGGCAACACGCAGTATCCTGCCGGGGGGATTACCGAGACAGCGGTCACCGCACTGGTCATACCGGCTGACGTGTTTCAGTGCGTCCTCCAGGATCCCCTGCTGCCTTTGTCGAGTTCGTGTTCCAGTCCTTCCCGGCCCACCTGGCCAGTGTTATGAGCCTGGTGCAAGAGGTCGCGCTCGGCCGCCGTGACAGCCGTTTTGCCGGTCCGCTGAGCCTGGGAAGTTTAAGGTGAGCGCCGCGGTTTGGGATGCGGCATAACGTCGCATCGCGGGGACGCGCAAGTCACGCGAAACCTGTGTGGATGATGCGCCTGTTCGGGGCGGTCGATAGCAGCCGCCGGGATGGCCTTACCTTTTCGCGATCTCCCGCAGGGATGTCTCGTTGTTGCAGAAGCCGATGTTGTCCGGGTCGATGTCCTGGCCTGCCAGTTTGTCGTCGCATTCCATGGTGTTGTCGCAGGCTGCGCAGCGATCGATGTGCTGCTGGATATCGAGGCTGCGTTCGCTGTTCAGGTAGACGTCGATGTCCACGCCCAGTGCCGCCAGCATTTTTCCCAGCCGCAGTCTGTTCACCTTTTCCGCCAGGCCCTCGCGGTATTTTTCACCGGCCCTGACGTTGAATACGATGGCTATCGGCAGCAATACCGAGAAGGTCACCAGTATCAGGGTCAGCAATACCAGCGCAATGATTGTGAGTGTATTCATGGCATGACTTCTCCGTATTGAATCCGTCCGGTCAGGTGTCGGATACCCGTTGGTAATAGCGCAGCCGATAGAGCTGGCGCGTGTGTGACTCGCTGTCGGTAAATCCGCTGCGGTCGTGCAGGACATTGTTGCAGAGCAGCCCCTGTCCGGGTTGCAGGGTCGCGCGGTAGATCCAGGGCGAGTCCGCTTGCAGAAATGCCTGCAGTGCGGCTGCAGCTTCACGGGTCAGGCTGTCCGCAGCCCATTCTATACTGCGGCTGCGCGCCGTATAGCGCATGTGCAGGCTGCCGTCCGGCAGGATGCTGAAGACAGGACCGCTGCGCGCCGGTCGTATCTGGCTGCCGTTTTCGATGTTGGCGGGTATGGTCATCGCACCGGGCGCCGACAGGGCGCGGATATAGTCGGGGTTCAGGTCGCGCAGGTGAATATAGGCAATCTCGTGGTCCAGCAGGGCATTTTCACCGCCGCTGGCCGCGTTCGTGACACAGTGCAGCAGCAGGCCGCGAATCTGTCGCTCCGCCGTATTGTAGTAGCCGTCGGTGTGCCAGTGGATAGGCCGGTTGGTGTAGGGAATATAGGTGCCGCGCCACTCGCCTTCCACGACCCGCAGGGCAGTGATGCCGTCGTCGTCGGCGCCCATGTTGCAGTCCAGCCGGGTCAGCCCGAACTGCTCACCGAGCAGGGCGGGAATGGCCTTGTCGGGGTCATCCCGGGTGTGCCCGGCATAGATGGCCATGTTGGTCTTGCGGATGCGGTCATGCAGCGCCGTATATTCCGCCCGCGTCAAGGCGCGCGGGTTCCGCACCTCGACAAGCAGTTCCCCGACGCTTGTCGGATAAGCCGTCAGTTTGCGGTCGCGCCATGCCTCGTAGGCCGGTACGTCGTCCGGGTCGAACGGGTTGCGGCTGCTGTTGGCCGCGGCTTTGCCTGTGCTGGCGTTCATGGGTGACCTGTCGATCTCATGGCAATGGTTGCTGCCGGGTGGTCAGACATTAGACCTTGTCAGCGGGTGCTTGTCCTTGATGTGGGTCAATACCCGCATGACCATGGGCTGCGGCATGGCTGTCAAAACAGGGGTTTACCCCTGTGTCCGTCGAATCCCGGAGGGATCCCGGCAAGGCGGGTCTCCCTGAACCCGGGTCAGCAGTCAGTGCTCGTCAGGGGAGCGCGCAGGGTTTGTGGCTTGGTCAACAGGAGTTGCACCGTGCCAATGGATTGCTGCCTGAAACCTGCCTCGCAATAGCAGAAATAGTACTCCCAGCTGCGTATGAAGCGTTCCGGGTAACCCAGTCGGCGAACCTTGTCTGCCTGTGCGTGGAAGCGTTCCCGCCAGCGCTGCAGGGTAGTGGCGTAGTGCGGACCGATATCTTCCAGGTGAAAGATGCGCATGTCTGTGCGGCGTGCGATGGCATCACTGAGCGCTGCCACGGAGGGCAGGCAGCCGCCGGGAAATATGTGGCGCTGGATGAAGTCGATTGATCTTCTGGCTTCCCGGTAACGCTGGTCGGCAATCGTGATGGACTGCAGCAGCATCATGCCCTGCGGCTTGAGCAGTTCACTGCATTTCCTGAAGTAGGTGTCAAAGTAACGGTGACCGATCGCCTCGATCATCTCGATCGATACCAGCTTGTCGTAGCTGCCCCTGAGTTCCCGGTAGTCGTCGAACAGCAGCGTAATCCGCTCTCCCAGTCCGGCTTTCGTGACGCGCTGCTGCGCATAGTCGTACTGCCGTTTGGATATGGTGGTTGTGGTGACACGGCAGCCATAGTGTTGTGCGGCGTACAGGGCAAATCCGCCCCAGCCGGTGCCGATTTCCAGGACATGATCGGACGGCTTGAGTTGCAGTTTCCGGCAGATACGTTCCAGCTTGGCCCCGGATGCAGCCTGCATTGAGGCTTCCGGGTGATGAAATATCCCGCACGAATACATCATGGTGTCGTCCAGGTACAGTTCGAAGAGTTCATTACCGAGGTCGTAGTGTGCCTCGATATTCCTGCGGCTTCCCTTCAGGGTGTTGCGGTTCAGGTAACCCCGCAGCAGTTGCAGTGGCTTTACCAGCCATTTCATGCCCGGTCCGATGTTCTCCAGGTACCTGCGATTGCAGAGGAACAACTCGAACAGTCCGGTCAGGTTGTCGCATTCCCAGCAGTCGTTCAGGTAGGCATCACCAAAGCCGACTGCGCCGTACACCAGCAGGCTGGAATAAACCCCGGGATTTGTAATGCTGAGCGTGACAGTTCCCGGGAATAATTCATCCTGCCGGCCGAAGCACCAGCGCTCGTCATTGTCTCTCAGGATGAGCTCGCCGTGCCGCAGATTCGCCAGCCTGGTCAGCAGGATGCGTTTGGCAATGGCATTTAACAGGCCGGTATTCCGGACTTGCAAGGCCGGTTTGTCGATACATAAGGTAGCGGATTTCATGGTTTTCTCACCGGCTCCGGTGCCTCCTGACGGTCGGGGTGTGGAACAAAGGGAATTTTCTTCAACCACAGGCGCAACGCCTGGTAGTAGATGGCCGCGACGATCTTTGCGGTCATCAGCGGGTAGCGGCTCAACACACCGGCGAGGCTGAAGCCGTTGATGGGCTGTTCGCGCAGTGACAGCGTTGCGTCAAACAGCATTTCTCCCCGCCGGTAATTTTTCATGTGGACAATCAGCTTTTCCGCAGGCAGCGTAAAGCGCCAGTCATAGTCGATGTTCATGTCCATGAACGGTGAAACGTGGAAGCGCTTGTCCACCCGATAGCGCTGCGTGCCTGCATCGCCCAGGTTGTCTGACTCGGGCAGGACATAGCAGTGCTGCTCGCCCCAGGGGGTATTGTTGACCTCGGCGACGATAACCTCGAGCTTCTCGCCGCCCGGATCAAAGCAGTAATAAAAACTGACCGGATTGAATCCATAGCCGAAATACCGCAGGTTGGTCAGGAGTCGTACCGGACCATTCAGTGATATGCCGGTTTTATCCCGCACCAGTGCTTTTACGGCGAGTCCCAGGTCAGTGGATTTGTCGCCAAGATGGTCCTCGCGCCGGAAACGCGCAATGGCAGGCCGCGTGGCTGACCAGAGCCAGCGCTTCCTGAACAGCGCGGGCAGTTCGTCAAGGTCGATATACAGCATGAATAGCGCATACTGAAATGCGTGCACCGCCGGCGTATAGCGGCGGTGCCTAACCTGCCCGACGTAGATGCGGCTGTGCATGTTCGATGTGTCTCCTGAAGTCCTGCAGGGCATGCAACGCACTGACAACGCCGTCTTCGTGGAAGCCGTAGCGCCAGTATGCCCCGCAGTACCAGGTGCGCTGCCTGCCGTTGACTTCCTGCTGGCGTTGTTGTGCCCGGATTCCCGTGGTGGTGAATACGGGGTGCTGGTAGCGGATGCGGCGCAGGATCTTCTCCGGGTTGATGTCCGCCGTGTCATTCAGGGTCACGCAGAACGTCGTATCAGACTGCAGCTTCTGCAGGATGTTCATGTTGTAGGTGACCGTAACCTGGCCGCTGTGACTGCGCTTGCGCAGGTAGTTCCAGGCTGCCCAGGTCCGCCTGTTCTGTGGCAGCAGGGAGGTATCGGTATGCAGGACAACCTCGTTATGCTGGTAGGGAATGGCGCCCAGTACCTCCTGTTCAAGTCGTGACGGTTCGTGACAGCATGGACAGCGCCTGGTTACTGTGGCTGGCGATAAACACGTGGTCAAAACTCTCCCTCGCACCGCTGGTTGTGCGCAGTTCGACGTGGGTGGGCAGGCGCTTTACCGAGACAACACCTTCGTTGAGGCGAATGCGGTTGCGAAAGGGGGCAACCAGTCTGCTGACGTATTCACGCGAGCCGCCGGCAATGACATGCCACTGCGGCCGGTTCCGGATATTCAACAGCCCGTGGTTGGCAAAGAAGCGCACGAACTGGCAGGCCGGGAAATCCAGCATTTGCTGCGGGTCGGTCGACCAGATCGCTGCGCCCATGGGGACGATGTAGTTATTTACAAACAGGCTGCCCGTAGTCGTTGTCTTCCAGGTAGCGCCCGAGTGTGAGTTCCGCGTCGCTGTGGTCGAGCAATTCGCGGGATTCGCTGTTGAAGCGCAGGATATCCCTGATCATGGCGTGGAAACCCGGCCGGAAAAGGTTGCGCCGCTGTGAGAACAGCTTGTTTAGCGAGGCGCCGTTGTACTCGATGCCGCTTCGCTCGCAGCGGCTGCTGAAGCTCATTTCCGTTGGCAATGATGCCGCGCCAATCTCGTCCAGCAGTGCCATGAAGTTGGGATAGGTCCAGTCGTTGAAAACGATAAAGCCGGTATCAATGGCATGTTTTTCCCCGTCCAGGGAAATGTCGTGTGTGTGGGTATGTCCACCAACATGGTCGCCTGCTTCAAACACGGTTATGTTGTGTTCCCTGCATAACTGCCGGGCAGCAACATTGCCGGAGATGCCCGTGCCGATTACCGCGATTTTCATGGCTGCAAGACGCCTGTTGTTGCGGCTTGCTGTGGTACGCGTTGCAGCTTCGAAGTGTCGTAGCCCTGCGCTGCGATGAGGGCGGTCACCGTGCGGTAGTCAGCATCGGCAAGCACGGGGGTGCGCGCCATGATCCAGACGTAGTCGCGCCGGTTGCGCCCGATAACGGTGAGCGTGTAGTCGCCGCTGAGATACATGACCCGGTAATCAGCCTTGACCGGCCAGATGAACTGCATTCCCCAGATCGCATTCGAAGGATCATCGGTAACGTAACCGGTGGGATTGTAGATTTTGAGCGGGCCATCGAATGCGCCTTTGTTGAAGCGGAAGGTGGTGTCGATCTGCCTGTCGCCGACCCGGCTATACGACTCGATGGCGTTGTAGACGTCGTGTTCGATAAATGTCGGTATGCTGGCGATTACATACCAGTCACCCATGAAGCGGTCCAGGTCGACATGCGCAACGGTATGCACGGG
This sequence comes from uncultured Gammaproteobacteria bacterium, assembly GCA_963824045.1. Taxonomy (GTDB): domain Bacteria; phylum Pseudomonadota; class Gammaproteobacteria; order UBA9214; family UBA9214; genus UBA9214. The sequence continues at coordinate 121,582 of CAWGNW010000011.1, forward strand.
CGGCAGGGTGTTGCTGCATGCGGCAAGTGACATGAGCGGCGCAAGACAGAGCAGTCGGGTAAGTTTTGTCACGGGGCTTGCTCGATGACGTAGCGCAGCAGGCGTCCGCCGTCGACGGTTGATTGCAGCGCAAGCCAGTGTCCTTCCTGTGAGTACCAGACCTCCAGTTCCACATCATCGGTTTCGACCCGGTAGCTTTGTGCAGGCAGGGTTGTCCCGCCTGCCGTGAGCGGGCGCTCGCCAAGATAGTCAACCCGGACATCGATGTATTCGCCGGTTTGGGAGTTCAGTAAATTGGTGTGTTGCAGGAATGATCTGTCCCAGTAGGCGAATGTGCTGATACAGGCGGGCAGGACAGTCTCACCGCTTGTACCCGTGACCCGAAACCCGTCGGAACCGGCATTGCCGTTGACGCGATACAGTTCGCCGTTCTCGTCCGTAACCGAGGTGATGCTTTCCAGACACTGGCCATTCCAGCGCTCGAGGTTGTCGTGCCGGTAGGTGAACACCGGAATCAGCAGGAAGGTGACTTCAAGTTCGGCCTTGCTGACCAGTCGCGTGGCGGTGTTGTTTTCTGTCAGCTGGAAATGGTGGTACCCGATTTCCCTGTCATCCAGGTAAACCCTGAAGCGCCATTCTTTCGTACCTGCACCTGCGGCGCCGCCCAGCAACAATGCGATGCCTGTGAACCAGGCGGTGAAGACGCCATGCCTGCTGTTATGCGTTGCGCTGCGCATGGTCAGGATGCCGTATCTTGCCTGTTCCGCGGCAAACCCGGGATAAAGGCATTGGTGCTTTTGATGTAAGCGGCATAGTCCGGGCGCCGCTCCCCGATATCCTTTTCCAGCAATGCCACGCCGGAAACACGCAGCAGCAGGAAAGTCATCAGGAGCGGGGAAATGATCGACCACCAGCCCCCGGCGGCGGCCGCAAACAGGTACAAACCCCACCAGACGCAACATTCACCGAAGTAGTTCGGGTGGCGGGTGTAGCGCCACAACCCGGTGTCCATGACCTTCCGCCGGGTGCCGGTGCTGCGCTTGAAGGCCGCCAGCTGTGCATCGGCGATACTCTCGAACAGGATGCCGAACACCACCAGCGCCATTGCCGCTGCATCCAGCAGCCGCAGCGGGGGGCTGCCGGTGACGGCGGCAAGCAACGGGAGTGAAATAATCCATGCCAGCACGCCCTGGAGGAGAAACACGATTCCCAGGCTTTTCAGGGCGAAGTTCGGGGCGTATTTGCGGCGCATGGCCTGGTAGCGCGCATCTTCCGGTGCGCCCCGGTTGCGCCAGGTTATGTAGGCGGACAGCCGCAGCGCCCAGGCCGCGACCAGTGCCAGGACGACTGTGCCGCGCGCGGTAGCATATTCATTCAGCAGGTAATAGGTGGCGCACAGGCCAAGCAAAACCAGGGACCAGATGCTGTCCACAATGCTGACGTCGCGCCTGAAAACACTCACGACCCAGGTGAGCGCAGGGCCAAGCACTGCGACAAGCAAACCGTACAGGTAGATGTCCAGGTCAAACACGGGCGCGGCAGCCTGCAAGTCCGGGATGGGAAGACGGGACGGCCCAGCCATCGAACCGGTTCGACAGGGACATCAGCAGTGGCATGAGCACGGCCCAGCCGGCAGCGAGCACCAGCATCGCAGTGGCAATATCCGGAAACTGCACCCCGCCAAGCTTGTACCCGGCGTAGTAGGCGGCCGGTCCTGCAACCGCGCCCAGGACTGCGCCGGGCAGCGGCCGGTATTTCAGCCAGCGCAGCGATACGTTGAGCGTGGTTGCGAACAGGGCCCACATGGCCACGATCCAGTGGGGTGCCGTGCCGCTGATGAGCGTGCCGGAGGGATACTGCAGCCAGCCCGCGTAGACCAGCAGGCTGTCCCAGGCGGCTCCGATGCAGACCGCAACGAGTATCAGGGACAATTCCTTGCGCCCGTCATTCGCACTGAGGACATGCCAGATGACAATCAGCAGTGCCGTGGCCGTGCCAAGCCACGGCACCTGGTTCGCTCCGGCCAGCACGCAGCACAACCAGCCGACCTGAAAGGTTGCAGCATTGATCAGAATGGTTTTCATGCCGGCTGCCGCTTTTCAAACAGGTAGTGACTCACCCGCCACTGCTGGCCGTCTTCGTAACCAAACAGTTCGGCGCAGGCCATGAAGAACATGCGCCAGCGCATCCACCATTGGCGGGCGGAGTCCGGTCCATAGGTTTTTTGCAGCAGGGGAAACAGCACGGGTTTCATGCGGTCCATGTTCTGCAGCCAGGCATTGGCGGTCTTTTCATAGTGTCTGCCGTCCCAGCGCCACTGCCGCAGGAGACCGAGATGTTCCTGGAAGTGCAGGGGAAGATCGTCGCTGGGCATCATGCCGCCACTGAAAAAATGCCTGCTCATCCAGTCTGTCGCATCCCTTGCCTCGAAGGCATAGGGGACATCACGATGGCAGAAGATATGCATGAAGAAGCGCCCGCCCGGTTTCAGCCAGCCACTGATGCGTTCGAGCAGGGTGCGGTAATTGCGCATGTGCTCGAACATTTCCACGGAAACAATCCGGTCGAACCGGAGCGGGGTTGAAAAATCGTTCATGTCGCAGGTGATGACCTCGACGTTGTGCAGGTTCTGCTGCCGCGCCATGCGCATGATGCTCTCGCGCTGGGTGCCGGAGTTCGACACGGCTGTGATGCGGCTGTCAGGAAATGTCCTGGCCATGTACAGTGTCAGCGAACCCCAGCCGCAGCCGAGTTCCAGGATGTCCATGCCGTTTTTCAGGCCGGCATGTTCGCAGGTGAGGCGCAGCGCCGCCGCTTCCGCCGTGTTCAGGTCAGTCACCCCGCTATCCCAGTAACAGCAGCTGTATTTGTTGTGTTCGCCGAGGACCTTCAGAAAAAACTCGCTGGGCACCTCGTAGTGTTGTTCGTTTGCCTTGTGCGGCAGTGGCGCAATCGGGCTGCCGTCCATCTCCTCGATGAAGGCATTTTTACTGTCTGCCATGAATTCGCAGTCATGAGTCTGCAGGTGCAGAAGTCGCTGCCTCAGCAGTTGTCTGATGCCGTGGCGAATCACGCTGTCAGGGACAAGTCCCTGTTCTGTCCAGTCGATGGCTTTGGCTGCGGCGTTTCTCATGTTCGGGTTCTCCGGGCAGTACGGCTAAACTATGCAAAACTTATACAAATAAAATTCCATAATGTCAAGCGTTCAGGTGAGACGGATTCCTGAGAATCTTTCCGGATGAGCCGTAAAGTACAATTAACAACCTGATATACATTGAAAAAGTCTGCGATATGCTGTTGACTATAGGTAAACAAAAATTGTACACATATCCCGGTTTGTGTATGCTTTTCAGAAATCGCAGCGTGTGAGGTCAGGATGTTGTCAATTCTATAAAGTGGCGGGCGTGTTATTGCTGTGCTGGCTGGCGGGTGCCGGCGTGCATGCCGGCGAGGCCGGTTGTCCCGAGGCGCTCGATTACTACAAGCGTCCCCTGGCGGGTGACGAAGCCGGTGCACCTGTGTGATGTGCTGGGTGGCAAGGTCGTGCTGGTGGTCAACACCGCCAGCAAATGTGCCTACACGCCACAGTACGAAGGACTGGAAAAACTTTACCAGCGGTATCGGGACCGGGGGCTGGTTGTGGCCGGCTTTCCTTCCAACGATTTCGCCGGGCAGGAGCCCGGCGCCGAAAAACAGATCAGGAATTTCTGCCGCATGACATACAATGTCGGTTTTCCGATGTTCGAAAAGGTACAGGTCAAGGGCGATTCGGCTGATCCGTTTTACCGCTACCTGGCAAAGGCCACGGGAGAGCAACCGCGCTGGAATTTTCACAAATATCTGCTGGACAGGGACGGTCGTGTGGTTGCCAGCCTCCCGAGCCAGGTGGAGCCGGAAGACGCAAGGCTGGTTAGCATGATCGAGGAATTGTTGTGATGCGGCAATTGCCGCCATGCCGGCAATACCGTGCGCTGCGTGGACAGGCAAATAGCCCGGGAGGCATGTATGGCTGAGCTACAGATCATGGGCCTGCTGCCGGAAAGAATCCGGGTCGGCGTGAGCGCCTGTCTGCTGGGCAACGAGGTGCGCTTTGATGGTGGCCACAAGCGCAGCCGCTTTATCACCGACGAGCTGGCTGACTGGTTTGATTTCGTGTCGTATTGCCCGGAAGTGGCCATCGGCCTGGGTATCCCCCGCCCGCCGATTCGCCTGGTTGGTGACCCGGACAGCCCGCAGGCGACAGGCGTCAAGAACCCGGGGATGAACGTGACGCAACCGCTGCGTGCCTACGGGCAGGAAATTGCAGGCAAAATTGATGACCTGCGCGGGTTCATTTTCAAGAAAGATTCCCCCAGCTGTGGCATGGAGCGCGTCAAGCTGTACAACGACAAGGGAATGGCCGAGCGGGTCGCAACCGGCCTGTTTGCGCAGGAGATCATGGCGGCGCATCCACTGCTGCCGGTCGAGGAGGAGGGCCGTCTCAACGACGCGGATCTGCGCGACAATTTTGTTACCCGGGTATACGTGTATGCGCGCTGGCGGGCGTTGCTGGACGGGCAGCCGGACAAGGCATCGCTGCTCCGGTTCCATGCGCGTCACAAGTACCTGGTGCTGGCGCACAGCACGGTAATGTACCGCAAGCTGGGGCAACTGCTGGCCGACCTGAACCGGCAGCCGCTGGCGGAAATCTGCGCAAGCTATATCGTCAGCCTGATGCAGGCGCTTTCCCGGCCGGCAACCCGCAAGCGCCATAGCAATGTCCTGCAACACCTGCTTGGCTACCTGAAAAAAAACCTGGATTCGGCGCACCGTACGGACCTTGCGGACAGCATTGATGCCTACCGCCGGGGTGATTATCCCCTGGTGGTGCCGCTGCGGTTGCTGCAGCACCATTTCAGCATCCATCCGCATCCCTACATCAGCGAGCAGGTATACCTGAATCCCCATCCGCAGGCGTTGAAGTTGCGGAACACGCTCTAAAGCCGGCCATGAAAGACCCGCAGCAGTTTGGTGTGCTGGTGGTGGGCGATGAAATCCTCACGGGAAAAAGCACGGACAGGCACTGCGCGCATGTCATCGAATCGCTCGACAGGCGTGGTTTGCAGCTAGTCTGGGCGAGGTTTATTGGCGATGATCGCGGCCGGCTGGTGCGGGAGCTGAGACAGACCCGCCAGGACGTGGTGCCGGTATTTTGCTTCGGGGGGATCGGGGCGACGCCCGACGACCAGACCCGCCAGGCGGCGGCCGAGGCCTTTGCCGCGCCGCTTGTCAGGAACCGGGACGCGCTGGCCATGATCGAGGACCGGTTTGGAGCGGAGGCCTATCCCAATCGGGTTCTGATGGCGGATTTGCCCGAGCACTGTGCATTGATACCCAACGCGTATAACCGGATACCGGGGTTCAGCCTGCACGATCACCATTTCATGCCGGGTTTCCCGCATATGGCGTGGCCCATGCTTGAATGGGTGCTGGATCATTACTACCCTGCAGTCCATGTGCGGCAGCGGGAACAATCGGTCCGGGTCATCAACGTGCGCGAGTCGGACCTGCTCCAGCTCATGCAGGCGTTGTCCGGGCGGCATCCCGATGCAAGATTTTTCAGCCTGCCGCAACTCGGCGAGGTCAATTTCATAGAAATCGGCTTTCGGGGTGAGCAGGGTGCGGTAGCGGCCGCGCTTGCCGATCTGGTCTCCTGCCTGGAGGAGCGGGGCCTGGTGTTTGCTGCCTTCAGCGACGCTGCAGATGCACAGTGAGTCAGCTTCGCTGTCTTTTGACGCGGTCCCACGCCGCCAGCGCCGTCCTGCGGCTGGCCTGTAAATCGACCATGGGTTCAGGGTATTCATTCCCGAGACTGATGCCGGCCCCGGCAAGCACTGCCGGGCTGGCCGTCCAGGGCCGGTGAATACAGCTGTCGCCAAGGCCGGCCAGTTCGGGGACCCAGCGTCGAACATAGCGCCCGGCCCGGTCGAATTTTTCTCCCTGCAGCACCGGGTTGAAGATGCGAAACCAGGGCGCGGCATCGGCGCCGCTGCCGGCAGTCCATTGCCAGCCCATGGTGTTGTTGGCAAGGTCGGCATCCACCAGCGTATTCCAGAACCAGCGGGCGCCTTCCTGCCAGGGAATCAGCAGGTTCTTTGTCAGGAATGAAGCAACGATCATCCGGACGCGGTTGTGCATAGTGCCGGTAGACCATAATTCGCGCATCCCGGCATCCACGACGGGGATGCCGGTTCGTCCCTGCTGCCAGTGTTTCAGCTGGTCCTGATAGTCGCTGCGCCAGGGGAACCCTGCAAAGCGCGTATCCAGCGGTTGCAGTGCGGTGTGCGGGAAGTGATACAGCAGGTGATGACTGAATTCCCGCCAGGCAATTTCCCGGAGGTATGACTCGGTCGCTGTCATGATGCCGGCAGAGAAGTTGCCGGCGGCGTACTGCAACAGGTGGTGCCAGATCTGAACGGGACTGATTTCACCGAAATGCAAATGCGCGGATAGCCGGGACGTTCCGGATTCCCCGGGTATGTCCCGGGAAGTCGGGTAGTCGATCAGCCGGTCATCACAAAAACTCTCCAGGGCATCCCGGGCACCGGCTTCCCCCGGTGTCCAGTGCCGGGGAAACGCCTCGTACCATTTGTGTACGGGCAGCAGTTCCAGTGCGGTAACCGGCAGGGAGGCAGGCAGGACGCCGGCGTCAAGGGCAGGCAGGCTGGCGCCTGCAGGAATGACCTGCCGTGCAGGTCCAAGCTTGTGCAGGGCCTTCCAGAACGGAGTGAACACGCGGTACGGCGTGCCGTCCTTTTTCAGGTTTTCCCGGGGTTCGCGCAACAGTGTCGCGTTATGGCAGCTGACTTGATAGCCGCGGCGTGTGAATGCCTGCAGGATGCATTCATCCCGTTTTATATACCCGGGTTCGTAGCAGCGGTTCCAGGCAATGCTGTCCGCACGGGAGTGCTGCAGCAGTTTTGCCAGGATGGTTTCGGAATCGCCCCGGAAGACCAGCAGGTCGCTGCCGCATTGCTGCAGGGTTTCCTTCAGGGCAAGCAGGCTGTGGTGCAGCCACCAGGCGCTTGCCTCACCACATGGCCAGTCAGCGTCGGGCTCGTCATGAATATAAACGGGGATGGGGGTATGGCCGGCGTCGAGGATCGCCTGCAGGGCAGGGTTGTCTGCAAGGCGCAGGTCACGGCGCAACCAGAGCACCGCGGCCGGCATGTCAGCCAGACTCACCGGCTCTTAATGCAGAGTCTACCACCTGCAGCCCCTCGGTTATGTCCTCACCCAGGCAAGTGATGCCGCTTGCCTCGAGTGCTTCCCGGTATGTAGCGGCGGCTTTTCCCCCGAGGAAAACCGGCGCGGAGATGCGGCTTGCCAGTTCAGGCAGGCCGCTGTCAATAACGCTGCGGGCCGGTTTTGCCGAACTCGACAGGACAACGCCCGCGCAGGGTTTTCTGCCGAGCACGACGGGAATCTGCTGCAGTGGCGTGTTGGCGCCGAGTATCAGTACGCGATAGCCATTGCTGATCGCTGAGAGTGCGAAAAACAGCAGGCCGATTTCGTGCAGTTCTCCCGGCAGGCAGGCGAGCAACAGCAAGGGGGCATGGCTGCGCTGGTTCATGTGATGAATGCGGGTGCCCAGCTTGTTGCGCAGGTAAACCGAGAAGAAATGTTCCTCGGCAACGCCCGCTTCGCGCAGGCCCCAGCGTTCACCAAGCAGGCGCAACAGGGGTGTCGTCAGGCGCTGGTTAACGATGCCGACGGGGTAGAGTGACAGGGCGTCGTTGTAGCTGCTGTCCAGCGCGGGTTCATCAAATTTCTCGATGGCCTGGAGCATTCTGTCCTGGTAGTGCTTCCAGATATCGCCGTTGTCCCTTGCGGGCGCTGTGGAGCCATCGCCGGGGGAGTGGTCAAGCAGGGGTTTGACGTGACCGACGGAAATGCCCTGTTTGAGCAGCTCGACGATCTGCCTGATGCGCTCGACATCCTGGTGGGTGTACAGGCGGTGGCCCTTGGGCGTCCGCTGCGGGCTGATCAGATTGTAGCGTCTTTCCCAGGCGCGAATCGTGACGGCATTGACACCGGTCAGCATGGATACGGTCCGGATGGGCAGCAATCCCTCCCTGGGGGGTGCTGGTAGTTTCGTTGTGGCAGCGCGCATGTTCGATACCTGATTAATATTTGTACAAATATTATACCTTACTGTATAAGGAATGATAAGTGGATACGCTCATCCTCTTGAACGGGCGTAGTCAAGCTTGCGGAATATCTGGCAATATGACTGCTGTTACTATCCAGACGTGACTTCGGGGAGATCCGGAAATCGTGCTTCATCGATGCTACAGGAGCAGTACCGGCAGGCCCGGCGGTTGGCAGTCCGGCAAGACAGGGGGTGATGCATGAAACCGGTATGGCTGATAGCGGCAGTCATTTTTTGCACCTTGCTGGCGGCGGGATGTACCGGGCTGCCGGAGGGTGTCACGCCGGTTTCCGGGTTTGACGTCAATCGGTATCTCGGCAGGTGGTACGAGATTGCGCGGCTTGACCACGGGTTTGAAAGCGGTCTCGAAAAAGTCACCGCGGAGTACTCGTTGCGGCAGGATGGCGGTCTCAGGGTGGTGAACCGGGGATTCGATACGGCGGGCGGTGAGTGGCGGGAAGCGGAAGGCAAGGCCTACTTTATCGACAATCCGCAAACCGGCCGCCTGAAAGTTTCATTCTTCGGGCCGTTTTACGGCAGTTACAACATTATCGCACTGGATCGTTCCGCTTACCGCTACGCGCTGGTTTGCGGGCCCGACACATCGTATTTATGGATACTCGCCAGAAGCCCTGATCTTGACAGGACTATTGTGGACGGCCTCGTGTCCCGTGCCGCGGCCCTGGGTTTCGACACCAGCCAGCTGATTTATGTCAGGCATTAACCCGATTGTTTTAAAGCACCTGCTTTCGTATTTCTCAGCTGTCCTGTCCCTCCAGTGCATCCACGTTTGCGATATGGATGGTGCTGCCCTCCACGCTGATAAGGCCGCTTTTCTGCATGTTGCGCAGGATGCGCGAGAAGGATTCCGGCTGGATGGAGAGGCGCGAGGCGATGACGTGCTTGGGTGCGGCGAGTTCGACCCTGACATCGTGCAACTCTCCGGGGGGTATCTGGTGCAGCAGGAAATTTGTGAAGCGCAGGGTGGCATTCTGCAGGGTCAGTGCGTCGATATCCTGTAACTGCTTCTTCAGCCAGGTGCTCATGTCGGCCATCAGCCGGAAGCAGGTGTCGGTCGATTCACGCAGGATCTCGCGGAAGGTGGCATTTGAAAAGGCGAGGATTTCCGTCTTGCCCAGGGCACTGGCATTGAGCGGGTAGCGTTGCCCGTCCATGAAGGTGATCGCCTCGGCAAAGGTTTCTCCCTGTGTTACCAGGTGGACCACCTTTTCGGTACCGTCAGGTGCCGACAGGTACAACCTGATCGAGCCGCTGCGCACCATGTAGAAATGCCTGGCTTCCTGCTGGCAGGCAAACAGCAGCTGGCCGTCATCCAGGTGCTGGACCAGTGTTGTCTGCAGCAGTCGCTCGAGCTGTTCGTCATTGAGCCCTGCGAACAGATGATGCCGGCGCAGCTCACCGGGAAGGGCGGGGGTCTTTTGCATGTTTGCAGCATACTGAATCCGGCGGCACAGCGCATCCGGCATGGCGGGTTAACCAAGGTCAAGGCAACCGCCTGACGGCCATGTGAGAGTGGCAGTCCGCACCCGGGGGGCGCGCGGCCGATACGCCGGGATGTCACGCATGACATCCGATTCATTGCGTTCCGTGCCGTGGCTTGCTGCCCTCCCGGGAGGTTTTACAGGGTCGAGCGCGGAGCTGCTGCATGGGCAAGGAACATTTTCTGGATGTGCGCAACATGGAGTTGCCCGAACCCCTGCTGCGGGCACTGGCTGAACTGGAATCCCTGTCCCCGGGTGACTATCTGCACATGCTGAGCCACCGCGATCCCGTGCTGCTTTACCCCCTGCTGGCATCGCAGGGTTTCAGCTGCACCCGCGAGCAGCAGCCCGGTGGCATCCATGAAATCCTGATCTGGCGCAGCGGTGACGTTGCGGCGGAGCAGGCTGCACGTTCCCGGGCCGGTTCCACTGCAGACCTGACCGGCCCGTCTGCTTAACATAGGTCAAGGTTCACCCGCCATGCCGGGAATAGGATGGCTGCCAAATAACCGGTCGGGGAGGAATATCACATGAGTGGAACATTTACCAAGTCCATGGCGCGCAATATTTTTTACGGCGGCGCCGTGTTTTTCTTTTTGCTGTTTGTCGCACTCACGTTCGATACGACCCGGGCCCTCCCAAAGCGGGACAATCGCGGGGCGATCACCCCCGAGGTCGCCATGGGCAAGCTGCTGTGGGAGAAGAATGACTGTATCGGCTGCCACACCCTGCTGGGCGAAGGCGCCTATTTCGCACCGGAACTGGGTAACGTCTATACCCGTTACGGCAACAGCAAGGAGGCGATCATCGGCTTCATCAAGAGTCGCCCGAAGGACGGCATACCGGGGCGGCGGAGCATGCCGCAGTTCAATTTCACCGACGCTGAACTGAATGCCCTTGCCGAATTCCTGAAGTACGCATCCGAAATCGACACGGCTAACTGGCCGCCGAATGTCCAGGGTTAAGAAGGGGAGACCGTCACATGCAATATCAATCACAAGCTGTAGCCAAACCCTACTTCATGGCGGCCATTGCGCTGTTCGTGGCGCAGATCCTGTTCGGCCTGATAATGGGGCTGCAGTATGTCTGGGGTGATTTCCTGTTCCCGGAGATTCCCTTCAACGTGGCGCGCATGGTGCACACCAACGCCCTGATCGTGTGGCTGCTGTTCGGCTTCATGGGCGCGTCCTATTACCTGGTGCCGGAAGAGGCGGAAACCGAGCTGTACGCCCCCTGGCTGGCCAGGCTGATGTTCTGGATCTTCCTGGTGGCGGCGGGCCTGACCGTGGCCGGCTACCTGCTGGTGCCGTATGCGCGGCTGGCGGACCTGACCATGAATGAGCTGCTGCCGACCATGGGTCGCGAGTTCCTGGAACAGCCTACCATCACCAAGATAGGCATCGTGATCGTGGCGCTGGCCTTTCTGTTCAACATCGCCATGACTGTCCTCAAGGGGCGCAAGACCGTGGTCAACCTCGTGCTGCTGCTGGGCCTGCTGGGGCTGGCGGTGTTCTTCCTGTTCTCCTTCTACGTGCCCGACAACCTGGTGCTGGACAAGTACTACTGGTGGTGGGTCGTGCACCTCTGGGTGGAAGGTGTCTGGGAACTGATCCTCGGCGCCATCCTGGCCTTCGTGCTGATCAAGATCACCGGCGTGGATCGCGAGATCATCGAGAAATGGCTGTACGTGATTATCGCCATGACCCTGGTTACCGGCATTATCGGCACCGGTCACCACTACTACTGGATCGGCGCCCCGGAGTACTGGCAGTGGTGGGGTTCGATCTTCTCCGCCATGGAACCGATCCCGTTCTTCATGATGACGGTGTATGCCTTCAACATGGTGAACCGCCGGCGCCGCAACCATCCCAACAAGGTGGCAACCCTGTGGGCGCTGGGCACCGCCGTGATGGCCTTCCTTGGCGCGGGGGTGTGGGGTTTCCTGCATACGCTGTCGCCGGTGAACTACTACACCCACGGCAGCCAGATTACGGCGGCGCACGGGCATATGGCCTTTTACGGTGCCTATGTGATGATCGTTCTGACCATCATTTCCTATGCGATGCCGATGCTGCGCGGGCGTAATGCGGCCAACAGCAACCGCTCGCAGGTGCTGGAAATGTGGTCGTTCTGGCTGATGACGGTCTCAATGGTATTCATTACCCTGTTCCTGACCGGCGCCGGCATCCTGCAGGTCTTCCTGCAGCGTGTCTCCGATACCCCGCAGCCCTTCATGGTCGTGCAGGAGCAGATCTCGCTGTTCTACTGGATGCGCGAGGCGGCCGGCGTGGTTTTCCTGATCGGCCTGGTGCTGTACATCGCCAGCTTCTTCGTCGGCAGCAGGGATCCCGAGGCGACAGTCGAACTGGCCGGCTGAGCAGCACAGCCGCGGAGGTTCCCCTCCACGTGGCGGGGCGGGTTGCTGCGCAGGTTGGCAACCCGCCCTGTAAAGCCAGGCTGTCCGAGACGCCAGACCATGCCCACAGTCATTCACGCCGGTGCAAACCCGGACTATCAGCGCCATCCACCCGGTGATCTCGCCATCTGGATTTTCATCCTCGCGGAGCTGGGCGTGTTTGGCCTGTTCTTCGCTGCCTACGCCTTTGCACGCAGCCACAATGTGCCGCTGTTCGATGAATTCCAGCAGCATCTCGACCGGCGTGCGGCGCTGCTCAACACCCTGGCGCTGATTACCGGCAGCTATTTCGTGGTACGGGCCGTGGCGGCCATCCGCGAGGATAACCGGGACCATTGTGTTTTCTGGCTGCTGGCGGCACTGGGTACGGGAACGCTGTTTCTGGTGGTGAAGTCGGGCGAGTTTGCCCACCACTTCGGGCAGGGCATCACCCTGAGCACCAATACGTTCTACATGTTTTACCTGTCATTAACCTTTTTCCACTTCATGCATGTCATCCTCGGAATGGTGATCCTGGCGGCGGTGGCGTGGAAGGCGCAGCGGGGCGCCTACAGCGCCGACAGCCACACCGGGGTCGAGAGCGGGGCTTCCTACTGGCACATGGTGGACCTGGTGTGGCTGATTCTGTTTCCGCTGGTCTACGTGATGCACTGACATGACCACGTCGAAGCACAGCTTGTCAGACCTGCGGGCCTGCACCCGGGTGTGGCTCCTGATGCTGCTGCTGACCGGTGTCACCTTCGCCATCGGGCAGCAGGGACTCAGCGGCCCGGGTATATCGCTGGCGGTGCTGTTTCTCGCCCTGTTCAAGGGTTACCTGGTGGGGGCCTGGTTTATGGGGCTGAACCGGGTGCGCGGTTTCTGGCGCTGGCCGGTGACCCTGTGGCTGGTCATCCCGGGCGGGCTCATCACTGCCGCCTTCATCATGTCGTATTGACCGGGGTTAAGGAAAACCGGGCATGCAGGGGCTAGTTTTATTCAAGTAACCTGTGGCTGATTCATTGCTTTACATCATTGAGAGCACGATGTACACGAATGTACAAGTGCCGCGGGAGGCATGGATGCCGGGAGCGACCAGCGAAGCAATGTTGCAGGCAGTGAATTGACTGCTTGCAGATTGCTACGTCACAGTGCCTCTCGCAATGACGAAATAGACAGGCGGGGAAGTTTTTATGGACAAGTCAGCAGCACGACTGCCAGCGGGCGACGGCCTGCCGTTCTACAAGCCGCAGGGCAACGAGGTCTCGTTGTTCGAGTATGCCTTCCGCCATCAGCTGCCCATGCTGATCAAGGGGCCTACCGGTTGCGGCAAGACGCGCTTCGTGCAGTACATGGCCGCGCGGCTGGGCCGGCCGCTGTATACCGTCGCCTGCCACGACGACCTCTCGGCCGCTGACCTGGTGGGCCGTCACCTGATCGGCGACAAGGGCACCTACTGGAGTGACGGGCCGCTAACCCGGGCCGTGCGCGAGGGGGCCATCTGCTACCTGGATGAAGTGGTGGAGGCGCGCAAGGACACCACGGTGGTGCTGCACCCGCTTACCGATGACCGCCGCATCCTGCCGATCGAGCGCACCGGCGAGCAGCTGCAGGCGCCGCCTGAGTTCATGCTGGTGGTGTCCTACAACCCCGGCTACCAGAACCTGCTGAAGGGCATGAAACCCAGCACGCGGCAGCGTTTCGTCGCGCGGCGCTTCGATTTCCCGGAGCCGGAGCTGGAGGTAGAGGTGCTGCAGGGGGAGAGCGGCATCGATGCGGCGCTGGCGAGGCAGCTGGTGACGCTGGCAACCGCCTTGCGGGCACTCAAGGACCACGACCTGGAAGAGGCGGCTTCGACCCGGCTGCTGGTGTATGCCGCAACCCTGATACACGGCGGCTGCGATCCCCTGGACGCCTGCCGTGCGGCGCTGGTGGAGCCGCTGACCGATGATGAGGAAACCGCTGCGGCGCTGATGGAGGTCGTCCATGCCAGCTTCGGAACCTGACACGGTGCCACCGGAAGCCGGGGTGCCCGGCCAGGGACTGGCGGTTGCGGCCGAGGTGCTGTACCTGGCCAACCTGCTGTTGCTGCCCGGCATTGCCTTCGTCGTGCTGGTCACGGTGTACTTCCGGCAGATTGATCAGGCTCCCGCGCTGGCGGCCTGTCACCTGCGGCAGGTGCTGTCGGCCAGCCTCTGGGCGGGCGGGCTGCTGCTGCTCGCCAATACCAGCATCCTGCTGCTGGGCGGCTACCGCAGTCCCGGCACCTGGATGGTGATCATCATCTATTTCACGACCTGCCATGCCACGCTGGTGCTGCTCGGTGTCATGGGTCTGGCGAAGGCCATGGCCGGGCAGTGCTACCGCTACCCCCTGGTGGGGCGGCCTCTCTGAGATGCGCCTGCAAGGCAAGCGACTGCAGCGCTGCCGGGGCTGGTTCCAGGCCGGCTTCTTCCTGCTGTTCGTGCTGGCACCACCGCTGGACATCTTCCGCTTCGACCTGACGCAGAACCACTTCATCGTGTTCGGCATGCCCTGGACACTGGGGCTCGATGCCTTCATCAAGGGCGAGATCGGGCCGCCCCGGGCGGCGCTGAACCTGGTCCTGCGCGGCTTCCTGCCGTTGCTGCTGGTCGGCGGCACACTGCTCTGGACCGCCTGGCGCTACGGGCGGCTCTACTGCGGCTGGTTATGCCCGCATTTCTCCGTGGTGGAGCGCATCAACGGCTACATGCGCCGGGCCAGCGGCAAGCCGAGTTTCTGGGAGGCCGAGCCGCTGCCGGCGCGCCAGCCGGACGGCAGCGTCCTGCCGCGCAATCCGCGTTACTGGGTCGTTACCGTGCTGGCGGCGGCCGGCTTTGCGCTGCTGTGGGCAGTGGTGCTGCTGACCTACCTGCTGCCGCCGGCGGAGATCTATCACAACCTGTTCAGCGCCAGCCTGACGCCCAACCAGCTGCGCTTTATCGGGGTGGCCACCCTGCTGCTGGGCATCGATTTCCTGTTCGCCCGGCACCTGTTCTGCCGTTTCGGCTGCGCGGTTGGCCTGTTCCAGAGCCTGGCGTGGATGGCCAATCCGCGCGCCATGGTGGTGGGCTTCGACAAGCGCCGCGCGCCGGCTTGCCAGACCTGCAACAACGCCTGTGACCATGCCTGTCCCATGCGCCTCAAGCCGCGCACCATCAAGCGCAAAATGTTCACCTGCACCGAGTGCGCGCAGTGCATTTCCGCCTGCGATCAGGTGCAACAGGGCAAACCCGCAGGCGGCCTGCTGCAGTGGGTCGCGGGTGAGCAGGCGCTGCCGGCCGCCGGCGGGTGCAAACCATCGGTGCGGGTGCACAGGGGGGCTGCGTAGTGGAAGAACAGGTCGGACAGCTCTGGCATCGCCTGATAACCCGCGCGACCAGCCGCCGCTATCCCGCCGCGGCGGTGCAGCTGGCTGACGTCAGCCGCACGGCAGGCGTCCTGTTCCGTGCGCTGGGCGGGGACGGCGGACTGCGGGTGGAGGCGGCCAATGCAACCGTACACGCTGCGCGGCGTGGCTGGCTGCAGCGCATCGCCGGCAGTCAGCGTACGGTAGAGCTGTCCTGGCGGGACGATCTCGCGCTGCGGCTGCCGGCAGTGATTGAGTGTTTCCCGGAAACCGCGCCTGAACCGTGACCTCTACCTGTGGCTGGCGGCGCTGGCCTCGCAGGCCGGGCCGATGGCCCCTGCCGACTGGTTCGCCCGCAGTCAGCGGCAGACCCTGCAGGTGCTGCAGCGCTATCCCGGGATGCGGGCACGCTACCGGCGCCTGGTCGAGGCTCATCTGGCACAGCGGCCACTGCCGGGGGGGCTGCCGTCCGCCGAGGCGCAGCAGGAGGAGGCAATTCGGGCCGCCCTGCAGCAACCGGGCAGCCGCGACCACCTGCCCGCTGCGCGGCGCGCCCCGCAGCCGGTGCTGCTGTGGCTGCATCCCGAACCTCCCGTACCGGTGTCAGGTGCCGGCAGCGGCACGGCGGACGCCGGTGGCGCGGAGCCGGAGGCGAGGAGCAAGGTGCTGGAAGACCAGCGCCGCCGCCAGGCCGAACGCGTGGACATGCCGGAGTCCGACCGCGGACTGGTCACCATTCGCATGGAGAACATCTTTACGTGGGGCGAATTCGTGAAGGTGGATCGTGGCGCGGAAGAGAACGAGGACCTCGACCAGGCCGCGGAGGCGGCCGAGTCCATGGATACCTTCAGCGTGACCCGCACGGGCAGGTCCGTTGCCTCGCGCCTGCGCTTCGACCTGGATCTGCCCTCGGAGAGCTGCGATGACCTGCCGGTCGGACCCGGCATCCGGCTGCCGGAATGGGACTTCAAGGCGCAGCGCCTGCAGCCGGAGCATTGCCGCGTGCAGCCGCTGATAGCCGCCGATGCCGCCCCCTGTGAACTGCCGCAGCGGCTGCGGCGCACGGCAAACAGGCTGCGTGCCCGATTCCAGCAACTGGCGCCGGCGCGCATCTGGCTGGGTGAGCAGCAGGAAGGCACAGAGATTGACCTGGATGCCTACCTGCGTTTTTGCAGCGAGCGCGCCGCCGGCCAGGCTGTCGCCGCCGATCGTCTCTACCGGGAACCGAGAAACGGCGCACGCGACCTCGCTTGCCTGCTGCTGGCGGACCTGTCCCTGTCCACGGACAGCTGGATCAACAATGATGACCGGGTCATCGACGTGATCCGGGACAGCCTGTTGCTGTTTGCGGAGAGCCTGGCCGCGACCGGTGACCGCTTTGCCATGTACGGGTTCTCCTCGCGGCGGCGCGATCCGGTGCGCTTTCATCAGCTGAAGAGCTTTGCCGAGCCTTACAATGACGGGGTGCGGGGACGCATCAATGTCATCAAGCCCGGCTATTACACCCGCATGGGTGCCGCGATCCGCCATGCCTCGCGGCTGCTCGCGGAGCAGCCGGCAGGCCGCAGGCTGTTGTTGCTGCTGACTGACGGCAAGCCCAATGACCTCGACAAGTACGAGGGCCGTTATGGCATCGAGGATACCCGTCACGCCCTCCGGCAGGCGCGGGAACTTGGCCTGCTGCCGTTCTGCGTGACGGTGGACCGCAGGGCGGGCGAGTACCTGCCGCACCTGTTTGGCAGCGGCGGCTACGTGGTCATCCACAAGCCCTCGCAGTTGCCCCGGGAGCTGCCGCTGCTGTATGCCCGGTTGACGCAGTGAGCCTTGGCCGTGGCCAGATTAACCGGGGTCAATGCGCTACGACGCCTGCGGCACCAGAATTTTCAGCATGGGTGATGCCTTGATCAGTCACAAGCGAACAACTTACTGCAGACCGGAATACCGCATGCAGCTGCTGCGGCTGCTTGCGTGCCTGTTCCTGTTGCCCAGCCAGGTGTGCCAGGCCGCCACGGTGGCCGAGCTGGCGCGGCAGTATTTCCCCGGGGCCGACCGGGTCGGCGAGTTCGAAGGCGAGCCCCTGGCGGCCGGTGTCTACAGGGACGGGAGCCTGCTCGGCTACGTGCTGCGCACCACCGATATCGCACCCATCCCGGCCTATTCCGGTGAGCCGATCACCCTGCTGGTCGGGCTCGCCCTCGACGGCAGGATCAGCGGACTGGAAATCACCCGGCACTCCGAACCCATCCTGGTGGTCGGGGTATCCGAACAGGATCTGAGGCACTATGTCGAACAGTACACCGGGGTGTCGGCGCGGGGGCGCGTCAAGATCGGCGGTGCGCCGCGCGATGGTTATGTGACCATCGATGGAATCACCGGCGCCAGCATCACCGCCATGGTCATGAATGCCACGGTCATGAAGGCTGTGCAGAAGGTCGCGGAATCCCGTGGTCTTCCGCTGCAGCGGGGGGCGGAGGATAGCGTCGCAGCCGGGACTGCCATGGAAAGCGGACAAACAGCCGGCACGGCCGCACAGGAGAGCCCGGTCTGGTGGCTGGGCGAGGCCAGCGAACCCTTCTGGGTCGCGGTATGGCGAAAACGCTGGTGGCAGATTGCCGTTCTGTGCGGCGCACTTGGTGTACTGACCTTCATCCTGCTGTTCCAGGACTGGCTGACACGCCGGCCCGGACTGCTCAGGGTTGTGCGCACCGGCTTCCTGCTGTTTACCCTGTTCTTTATCGGCTGGTACACCCTGGCGCAATTGTCAGTCATCCATGTGCTGACCTTCATCAATGCGCTCCTGCACCAGTTCAGCTGGGAGTCCTTCCTGGTCGATCCGCTGATCTTCATCCTGTGGGGCTTCGTGGCGCTTACCCTGCTGCTGTGGGGGCGCGGGGTCTACTGTGGCTGGCTGTGCCCCTTCGGTGCCTTGCAGGAACTGCTGCACCAGCTGGCGCAGCGGCTGGGCATATCCGAGTACCGCTTTCCGGACGTGGTGCACGAGCGTCTTACGGCACTCAAGTACATCATCTTCGTGGCACTGTTCGGTCTGTCGCTGCAGTCCATCGGGTATGCGGCCAGGGCGGCCGAGGTGGAACCCTTCAAAACGGCCATCGTGTTGCACTTCAACCGCGACGGCATCTTCCTGTGGTATGCGCTGGGCCTGGTGCTGATCGCCGTCTTCAACCGCAAGTTCTTCTGCAAGTACCTGTGTCCGCTGGGTGCGGCACTGGCCATACCGGCACCGCTGCGCATCTTCGACTGGCTGCGCCGGCGCAAGGAGTGCGGCCGCCCCTGCCAGATCTGCGCCATACAGTGCGAGGTGCAGGCCATCCGGCCTACCGGCGAGATCAACCCCAACGAGTGCCATTATTGCCTTGATTGCCAGGTGACCTACTGGGATGATCACCAGTGCCCGCCACTGTCGGAAAAACGGGTGCGCAAGGAGAAGAGCCGGGCCGCGCTGGAACGTCTCCGGCAGGCAGAAAAGCCCGGTGAAAACAACCGGCCTGAAACCGGTGACAGACTAGTCCCTGCAGCAAATTGACATAGGTTAAGGTGCCCTGCGCTGACACCGGTAGCATGCACTCAGGAATTCGCCCAGGAGGAGAGGAACATGAAGAAATCAGCAGTATTCCGTCAGGCATGTCTCGCAGCGATAGCCGTGCTGTCAATAACCGTGGTGGGCGCTTATGCCGCCACGGGTTCCGAACACCCGGGGACCACCCCGGGAGAGCTGCGCTACAAGGGCGCTCCCGTACCCATGCAGGAGGGCTCGAAGGATGTATTGACCCCCGGTGCCCCTGCATTGACCGAGGCCGAGTTCGCCAAGGCCAAGAAGATCTATTTCGAACGCTGCGCCGGCTGCCACGGTGTGCTGCGCAAGGGCGCGACCGGCAAGCCGCTGACACCGGACATCACGCAGCCCAAGGGCATGGATTACCTGAAGGTATTCATCAACTACGGCTCCCCGGCCGGCATGCCGAACTGGGGAACCTCGGGCCAGCTGAGTGAAGAGGAAGTCACGCTCATGGCCAAATATCTCATGAACGAGCCGCCGATCCCGCCGGAGTTCGGCATGCAGGAGATGAAGGCGACCTGGAAGGTGCTGATACCGCCGGAGGACCGCCCCAGGAAAAAGCAGAACAAGTACAACCTCGACAACATTTTCTCCGTGACGCTGCGCGATAGCGGCCAGATTGCCATCATCGACGGCGACACCAAGAAGATCATCAATGTCGTCGACACCGGCTACGCCGTGCACATCTCGCGCTATTCCACCTCGGGCCGCTACCTGTTCGTGATCGGCCGCGACGCCCTGGTCAACCTCATTGACCTGTGGATGGAGAAGCCTGACAACGTCGCGGTCATCAAGATCGGCCTGGAGGCGCGCTCCGTCGAGACCTCCAAATACAAGGGCTACGAAGACAAGTATGCGATTGCCGGGTCCTACTGGCCGCCGCAGTACGTGATCATGAAAGGCGACACCCTGGAGCCGCTGCAGATCGTCTCCACCCGCGGCTACACCGTGGACACCCAGGAATATCATCCGGAACCCCGCGTGGCCGCCATCGTGGCATCGCATGAGCACCCGGAATTCATCGTCAACGTCAAGGAAACCGGCAAGGTCCTGATGGTCAACTACGAGGACATTGATAACCTGAAGGTGACCACGATCCCCGCAGCCCGCTACCTGCACGATGGCGGCTGGGACTCGACCCACCGCTATTTCCTGACGGCCGCGAACAAGTCCAACAAGATCGCGGTCATCGATTCCAAGGAAGACACCCTGGCAGCGCTGGTCGATGTCCACGAGATCCCGCACCCGGGTCGAGGCGCCAACCTCATTGACCCGAAATACGGTCCGGTCTGGGTGACCAGCGCACTGGGTAACGAGAACGTGACCATGATCGGTACCGATCCCGTCAAGCACAAGGACAACGCCTGGAAGGTGGTGCGTACCCTGAAAGGCCAGGGCGGCGGCTCGCTGTTCGTCAAGTCGCATCCGAAGTCCAGCAACCTGTGGGTGGACTCTCCGCTTAACCCGGATACCAAGGTCAGCCAGAGCGTCGCGGTGTATGACGTGAACAACCTCGACAAGGGCTTTGAGGTCCTGCCGATTGCGGAGTGGGCCGGATCTGGGCGAGGGGCCGAAACGTGTCGTACAGCCTGAATACAATGCGGCGGGCGACGAGGTCTGGTTCTCGGTCTGGAGCGGCAAGGAGGAGGAATCCGCCATCGTGGTGGTGGATGACAAGACCCGCAAGCTGAAGACGGTGATCAAGGACAAGCGTCTGGTGACGCCGACCGGCAAGTTCAACGTCCACAATACCATGCACGACATCTACTGATACGGTCTGTCCCGAACCGGGAAGGGGCAGGCATCCCTTCCCGGTTTCGTATCGACGCAGAATTGAACAGGAGGCAGATGGCATGTTGAAGCGCCTGGCAGTGCTGTTTGCCCTGCTCACCGTATGTCCTGCAACCGCCATGGCGGGGGCGCCCGATGCCGGGCGGCAGGCCCAGCTCCTGTACCTGCTCAAGCATGATTGCGGTTCCTGTCACGGCATGACCCGCAAGGGCGGTCTGGGTCCGGCGTTGCTGCCGGAAAACCTGCGTGACCGGCCGGAGGAATTGCTGGTAAACACGATCCTGGACGGTCGTCCGGGGACGCCGATGCCCCCGTGGCGGGGTGAACTCTCCGCTGCGGATGCCCAGTGGCTGGTCGAGGTATTGAACCGTGGAGAGGGCCTGTGAGTCCGGCAAAAGGTGTCAGGAACCTTTTTCACCGCATGTACATCGTTGCCCACCTGCGGACCCGGAAAAAGGTTCCTGACACCTTTTTCATCTTTTTCCTGGCATTCCTGGTGTTTTTCCCGGGCGTTTATCACTCCGCAAACGCCGAATGCCTCACGCGCGGTACCGGTGATCTGGGTATCGTCATCGAACGGGCCAGCGGCAGCGTGCAGATCGTGGATACCACTGCGAGGTCCAGCCTGTTCCGCATCGGGGGGCTCGGCGACCTGTCGCATGCCTCTGCCGTATTTTCCCGTGATGCACGTTATGCCTATGTCTTCGGTCGCGACGGCGGGCTCTCGAAAATCGATCTGCTCTGCGGCAGCCTTGAGAAACGCGTGGTGCAGGCTGGCAACAGCATTGGCGGCGCCATTTCGCAGGACGGCTCACTGGTGGCGGTATCCAACTATACCCCGGGCGGGGTAAAGATTTTTGACTCGGCAACACTGGAGCAGGTTGCCGATCTGCCTGCGGCCGATGATGAGGGGAATCTGTCGAAAGTCGTCGGGCTGGTGGATGCACCCGGGCAGCGTTTCGTGTACACCCTTTACGATGCCGGCGAGATCCGCAGCGTCGACATGAGCAACCCCGCCAAACCGGCGCTGCAGCGCTTCCCCGGTATCGGGCGCCAGCCGTACGATGCCCTGATTACACCGGACGGCCGCTATTACATCGCCGGATTGTTCGGCGAGGATGGCCTCGCATTACTGGATCTGTGGAAGCCGCAGGAGGGTGTGCGGCGCATTCTGGACAACTATGGCAAGGGTGAGGAAAAACTGCCGGTCTACAAGATGCCGCACCTCGAAGGCTGGGCGATGGCGGGGCGGCGTGCATTCCTGCCGGCTGTTGGTCACCACGAGGTCCTGGTGGTGGACAGTGATAACTGGAAAGAAGCGGGCCGTATTGCCGTGCATGGTCAACCGGTGTTCGTGGTGGCGCAGCCCGGCGGCCGCCAGGTGTGGGTGAATTTCGCGCATCCGCTGAATGACACGGTGCAGGTAATCGATACCCTGACGCTGCAGGTTATTCATACCTTCACGCCCGGCAAGGGCGTCCTGCACATGGAATTCTC
The DNA here is from genome assembly GCA_963824045.1 of uncultured Gammaproteobacteria bacterium. GTDB lineage: Bacteria > Pseudomonadota > Gammaproteobacteria > UBA9214 > UBA9214 > UBA9214. The sequence goes on from CAWGNW010000011.1 coordinate 143,905, forward strand.
CCCCCGCGGAGAGACCGTGTGGATCTCGGTGCGCGATGCCGACGTGGTGCAGGTCTATGACACCACGAGTTTCAAGCTGCTGGCAGAATTGTCTGCGGAAAAACCCAGCGGCATCTTTTTCACCGCGCGGGCACACCGTACGGGGCTGTAGCGATGGCGGACGAGCGGAAGTATACGGTGACGCAGCAAGCCGGCAACGGGCAAGTGTCACTGCTGGGTGCCGGGCTTGACCTGACGGCACTGGAAAAGTGTCTGTTGAACGAGTACCAGCGCGGCTTTCCACTGTGCTCCGAACCCTATGCAGAAATCGCAGCGCAGCTGGGCGTTGCCGAGGCGGATGTCATCCTGACACTGGAAGCGCTGCAGCGGCGAGGTTTTATCAGTCGTGTCGGACCGGTGTTTGCACCGCAGCGTGCGGGTGCCAGCACCCTCGCCGCGCTGGCGGTTCCGGCGGATCGGCTGGAGTCGGTCGCCGAGCTGGTCAGCGCTTTTACGGAAGTCAATCATAACTACCAGCGCGAGCATGCCTGGAATCTCTGGTTCGTCGTCACGGCGCCGGATCAGCAGCGCGTGGAGCAGGTGCTTGCGGACATCGGGTCCGCAACCGGTCTCGCCGTGCTGAATTTGCCGCTGGAACGCGCCTTCTATATCGACCTGGGGTTTCCGCTATGGTGCTGACCGGGACAGATCGTGAGCTGATTGCAGCCATCCAGCAGGGCCTGCCCCTGGTATCGCGCCCCTATGCGGCGGTCGCCGCGCAGCTGGGTCAGGCTGAGGCGGAAGTCATCGCGCGGTTGGCTGCACTGCAGGATGCAGGGTTGATCAAGCGCATGGGGGTCGTCGTCAGGCACCGGGCGCTGGGCTACCGTGCCAATGCCATGGTCGTGTGGGATGTGCCGGACAATGAGCTGGAACGCGTCGGGCGGTTGCTGGCGGCCGAGACCTGTGTGACCCTGTGTTACCAGCGCCCGCGACGGCTGCCGGACTGGCCGTATAACCTGTTCAGCATGATCCACGGGCGCGAGCGCAACATCGTGCTGCGACGGCTGGCGCAAATCATAGAGTTTCACGGGTTGCAGGCGATTGCACACAGTGTGCTGTTCAGCAGCCGCAGTTTCAAGCAGCGCGGTGCACACTATGCGGACACGGCACCGGGCCTGCCGGCCAGGCGGCAGTCGTATGGATGACATCGACCGCAGCCTGCTAAACCGCCTGCAGGACGGGCTGCCCGTGACCCGGCGTCCATTCGACGCACTTGCGCATGAGCTCGGGCTTGAAGCGTCTGAAGTGCTGGACCGCCTGCGCTGCCTGCTGGATGCCGGGGTGCTGTCGCGTTTTGGTCCGATGTACAATGCGGAGCAACTGGGCGGCGCCCTGAGCCTGTGCGCCATGGAGGTCCCCGAGGCACGCTTTGAGCAAGTCGCCGGGCAGGTAAATGCCCATCCGGAAGTCGCGCATAACTATGCACGCGAGCATCGGCTGAATATGTGGTTTGTCGTCGCGACGGAGGAGGTCGACCAGGTTGCTGATGTCCTGACAGCCATCGAGCATGAGACCGGCTGCAAGGTCTACGACATGCCCAGGCAGGAAGAATTCTATATCGGGCTGAAGCTGCCCGTGTGAGTGGCCGGATGATGACACGAAACCAGGAGGCATGCAGGAAAGGTGCGCCGGATGCCAGCGTCCTGGATCCGGTGGACCGGCGAATTATCCTGGCAACCCAGGCCGGGCTGCCACTCACGGAGCAGCCCTACGACGCGCTGGCGGATGCGCTGGGCCTGGATGTGGACGCGGTGATCGCCAGGATAAGGGGCATGCAGCAGCGCGGTGTCATCCGCCGCATCGCGGCTGTGCCGAATCATTACGCACTCGGCTACCGGGCGAACGGGATGTCGGTCTGGAACGTGCCGGATGAGCATGTCCGTGCAGCAGGCCGGCAGGTGGGCGCACTGGATTATGTCAGTCACTGCTATCTGCGCCCGCGCCACCCGCCATTGTGGCCCTACAACCTGTTTGCCATGGTTCACGGGAAAACACGTCAGGAGGTGGAGGCCGGAGTCGAGGCAATCGCCGGACTGCTGGGTGAGCATTGCCGTGGCCACGAGGTGCTGTACAGCACACAGATACTCAAGAAGACCGGCTTGCGGATCAGGGCTGATTGATGAACTATTGAGGCGGCGGGGACTCTGAGATAACAGACAGGTCCCTGCCTCTTTTCCAGCGTATTCGTGGCTGGCCAATTATCACCGGCAGGCAACACAGGTTAGCTATGTTCCGAATTTCCCACTACATGCGTGAACTGTTGCATCCGACGCCACCGGGCCCGGCGCGCAAGCCACCCGGCCCGGTCGTGATCTGGAACCTCATCCGGCGCTGCAATCTCACCTGCAAGCATTGCTATTCGATTTCGGCGGACATCGACTTCAAGGGTGAACTGGAAACCGGCGAAGTCTTTGCGGTGATGGATGACCTGAAGGCGTTTGGTGTGCCGGTGCTGATTCTGTCGGGGGGCGAGCCTCTCCTCCGTCCCGATATTTTCGAGATATCGCGGCGTGCCAGGGAATCGGGTTTCTATGTTGGCCTGTCAACGAACGGCACCCTGATAGATGCGCAGAATATCGATGCGATCGCGGCGGCTGGCTATGACTACGTCGGTATCAGTATCGATGGCACGCGCGAGACGCATGACCGGTTCCGCCGCAAACCGGGTGCGTTTGACGCCTCCATGGCGGGCATCAGGCTGTGCCGGGAGCGCGATATCAAGGTTGGGCTGCGGTTTACCATGACCGAGGACAACGCGTCCGAACTGCCCGACATGCTGCAGCTGATGCAGGATGAGGATGTGAACAAGTTCTACCTGTCACATCTGAATTACGCCGGACGTGGCAACCGCAATCGCGACAGCGACGTTCAGCATGCCATTACACGCCAGGCCATGGACCTGCTGTTTGCGACTGCGCTGACCCATGCCCGGCTGGGAAATGATCTGGAGTTCGTGACCGGGAACAACGACGCGGACGGGGTCTACCTGATACACTGGGCCCGACGGCATTACCCGGAAATGGTCGACCATCTCGCCGCAAAACTGGAGCAGTGGGGCGGCAACAGCTCCGGTGTCAATATCGCCAATATCGACAATGTCGGGGATGTTCATCCGGACACTTTCTGGTGGCATTACAGCCTGGGGAATGTCCGGCAGCGACCATTCTCGGAGATCTGGCAGGATACTTCCGACCCGATCATGGCGGGTCTGAAGGCAACGCCAAGGCACATTAAAGGTCGTTGTGGATCATGCCGTTACTTTAACGTCTGTGGAGGTAACACCCGGGTGCGGGCACTGCAGATGACCGGTGACCCATGGGCGGAAGACCCCGCCTGCTATTTGACTGATGAGGAAATTAAGCCTATTAATAGACACACGGACGAGCATGCCTTTTCTACGTTGAATAGCTGAAAACCCGATGTCAAACCGGTAAGCAGGTGGTGGTAGCCAAGTGAGCGACAAAATAATAAACATCGACAAGTCGGATCCGGAAAAGGTCGCTGACAAGAAGGCCGGTCAGGGCGGTTTTGGTGATGGCGACTCCATGGATCGTTTTGTCAGCGTCTTTGAATCCAGTGCGCGGCGCTGGGAACTGATCGTCTACCCTGCCATGCTGGCATTCGTTGTACTCGCCGCTTACGGCTTCTTCCTGATTTACACGCTGAGCAAGGACATCCATTCACTGGCGATGGGCATGGATCCCGAGATGGGCAAGCACCTGAGCCACATTTCCCAGAGCGTCATTTATCTTTCCGAAAACGTGCGCACCATGACGCGCCGCGTCTACCATATGTCCGAGTCCGTTGAGGAAATGTCTGGTAAAATGGATTCCCTCGATAACCTCGATCCAATGCTGACCAGTATGCGCGGCATGACCGACTCGATGTACAACATGAATCACAGCATGCAGCTCATGACCACCAATACAGATGCCATGCGCTATGAAATGGGTGGTATGGGTGACAGCATGCGACCGATGGGGCGCATGAACAGCTTTATGCCGTGGTGACACGGTATTTTTCGTGCAGGTATTACATTGCTGCAATACTCGTCTGTGTAATCAGTGCTACTCCATTACCGTCGTGTGCTGCTGAGCCGCACTATTACACGGAGTTCAACTCCGGCCTGAATCCCTGGCAGGCACCTGAGGAAAAGAACCTCGAAGAGGTTTTCAAGAACTATGAGTTTTTTGCCATCGTCTATTCGAACGATGGCGCAGATCTGCAGGTGTCACACTATCTCAAGGGCGCAGTGGCTGATGTCAGCCACTGGCGTCTGCAGCCGAATGGATCATTGCTGGCGCTTGACAGTACCCGGCAGGCTGCAACTGACACGGCTCCGGATGCCGGTCGCCTGTATTTGCAGCATTGTGCAAACTGCCATGGGGTTGACCGGCTGGGCGTTGCGGGCCCCGCATTACTGCCAGAAAATCTTGATCGCCTGCGCAAGGCGGAAGCTGTGCAGGTTATCAGTGACGGCCGCCCCGCCACCCAGATGCCACCCTTCGGAAAACAGCTCGATGCGGATGCGATCGCTGCCCTGGCGGATTTCATTTTTACCCCGCCGGATGTGGCACCGGCCTGGGACAGTGAATCCATCCGTGCCTCCCACGTGCTGCTGCATGCCCCGGGCAGCCTGCCGGACAAGCCGAAATTCACCGCGGACCCGCTGAACCTGTTCATGGTCGTCGAGGCCGGTGACCATCATGTCACGGTGCTCGATGGCGACAGCCTGGAGCCCATATACCGTTTTGCCAGCCGCTATGCCCTGCACGGTGGGCTGAAATACTCGCCGGATGGCCGTTATGTGTACCTGGCCTCGCGTGATGGCTGGATTACAAAATTCGACATCTACAACCTGGCCGTTGTAGCCGAGACCCGTGTCGGCATCAATACCCGTAACGTGGCGGTATCCGGTGACGGTCGCACCGTGCTGGCAGGCAATTATCTGCCGGAAACCCTGGTGCTGCTGAATGCTGCCGACCTGAGCCTGTTGCGTGTGATCCCGGTCGCTGACAGTGAGGGCAGGCCTTCCAGGGTCAGTGCAGTCTACCAGGCGGAGCCGCGCGCAAGCTTTATTGCGGCCCTGAAAGATGTGCCGGAGGTGTGGGAGATCGCGTACGACAAACCCGATTTTCCGGTACGCAAGATACGGCTGCAGCGGGTACTGGATGATTTCTTTTTTAATCAGGACTATACCCTGCTGATCGGGGCAGACCGCGCGCAAAATGGCGGGCAGGTGATCGACCTGAACAGTGGCAGGCAGGTGGCTGAACTGCCACTGGATGGCATGCCGCACCTGGGTTCGGGCATCATCTGGGATTATCAGGGCCATCCGGTAATGGCAACACCCAACCTGAAAGAGGGTCTGGTAACGGTCATCGATATGGACACCTGGAAAGTTATCCGGCAGCTGGAGACTTTGGGGCCGGGTTTTTTCATGCGTAGCCACGAAAACACCCCTTATGCCTGGACCGATGTGTTCTTCGGGCCAAACAAGGATGTCATGCATATATTTGACAAGCGGACACTCGAGATGGTGAAAACCATTCGGCCGGAACCGGGCAAGACCTCGGCGCATGTCGAATTTACCCGGGATGGACGCTATGCACTGGTCAGCCTGTGGGAGATGGACGGCGCCCTGATCGTCTATGACGCCGCTACGCTGGAGGAGGTGAAACGGATACCTATGTGCAAGCCATCGGGAAAGTATAACGTTTACAATAAAATAAACCGCTCGGCAGGTACCAGCCACTGAGACCGGTTCCTGGATTTCCCGAACCCTGCCGCTGTGCGGAAAGCAGGTGCTGCGCTGGATACACTGCAGTTAGTGCATGACCTGTAGCGGTTGCGGGTGTTGCGGGGTAAATTTTGCACCCTGCCTGTCTGACGGATGACACCGGGATATACATCCGGCAGAATACAAAACCGCGGAAAAATCCGCACGATACGTGTCACTGCGGCGCGGGTTTGTGGGCTATACTTGGAACCGCACCTGACAATTACTAATAGAAATCTAAAAAGGAGAGTAGTTATGTCATTGAAAGTACTTCTTGTTGCCGGATTTTCCGCCTTGATGGCACTATCGTCGGCACAGGCTGCCGATGAAACCGCAGCAGCGGCATCAAGTGAGGCACCCGCCGCAACACCCACCGCAGAACAGGCCGCAGCGCCTGCCGCAGAACAAGCCGCAACACCTGCCGCAGAAGCTCCTGCTGCCGAACCGTCCAACCCGATGGAGGAGCGAATCAGGGCCTATCGTGAAGCCTATGACAAGCGTCATGCGGAAATGGAACAGCGCCGCGAAGAGGCAAGGCAGCGGCATGAGGAAATGCGCCAGGAGTCAGACCAGCGCTATGAAGCCATGCAAAAAGCCCAGCCCGGAATGGTTCCCCCGCCGCAAGCGGCTCCCGCAGATGAACGTATGAAGGCCTACCAGGAAGAGTCCGAAGCACGTCGCGCCGAGGCAGAGCAACGCCAGGCTGAATCCAAGGCGCGCTATGAGGAACAGCGCCAGGCGCGTGAGGACGCTGCAGCAATGACACCGGAGGAACGCCGGCAGGCCTACCAGGAAGCATCCGAGGCGCGGCGTGCGGAGATGGAGTTACGGCGTGCAGCGGCGCGTGAGCGTGCCGGGGCAGAGCGCGAGGTAGACAAGGTAACTTCAGAGATTGAAGATGATCCGCGTGTGCAGGAATACCTGGAATGGCGCGCACGCCGTGATGCAGAACGTGAACTGCGGCGTGAAGCCTATCGCAAGCGCATGGAAGAAAGAAAGCAGCGCTATAGCGAAGAACTTCAGGCCAGGGTTGAGAAGATGGAGCAGCGTGAGGCGGAGCTCGCTGCGCAGCTCGAGAAGATGCACAAGGAAGCTGATGAGAGAAGCCAGCAATTACGGGATTACATGGATGCCATGCGTGATATGACTCCCGATGAGCGCATGGCATACATGGAGGAGCACCGCGACGAGGTATTCGGGGCACCCCGCGAGGAGGAGATGCCGGGCGGATACCGCGCTCCTGCCCGTCCGCCATGGACCATGCAGCAGCCTCGTCCGTATCCGTATCCGTACCCCGCACCCTGATGCGCGTGTCCGGGACTGGTTTGCCCGGACACGATCTGATGGCGCTGATACTGCCGGTCAGGATGAAAGCCCGAAATCTTTCAGCCTGACCGGCAGTCGACGCGATCCCCAGGTTCCCGGCACAGCATCGAATAATCCGCTGCAGGTAGCGCCGCAGTTACGGCATTTCCCCTGCGCATCCAGCTTCCATTGCGTGATGTTGTACTGCACCCGCCCGATCAGTTTCTCGCCACAGTTGTGGCAGTAGGTGCTGCCGCCGGCCACGTCGATGACATTGCCGGTATACGCGTATCGCACGCCGTTGCGAATGGCTATCTCGCGTGCACGTGTCAGGGTAGCGGCCGGGGTGGGCGGTTTGTCCAGCATCTTCCAGTCGGGGTGAAAGGCGGTAAAGTGCATCGGAACCTCGCTGCCGAGTTCGCCGACGACCCAGCGTGTCATTGCTTCCAGTTCTGCGTCAGAATCGTTTTCTCCCGGGATCAGCAGGGTGGTCAGTTCAAGCCAGACGGCTGTTTCGTGCTTCAGATACTGTAATGTCTCCAGCACCGGCTGCAGGTGGGCTCCGGTTACCTTCCAGTAGAATGCTTCGCTGAAGGACTTCAGGTCGACGTTGGCGGCATCGATGTGCCTGAAGAACTCCTTTCGCGGTTCTTCGCGGATATAACCTGCTGTTACAGCTACCGTATTTATGTCCAGATCATGGCAGGCAACGGCGGTATCAATGGCATATTCCATGAATATGACGGGGTCGTTGTAGGTGAACGCCACGCTACGGCAACCCAGTTGGCGGGCTACACGGGCGATGGTTAAGGGGCTGGCGCTATCCGCCAGTGTGTCGGTTTCGCGGGATTTGCTGATGTCCCAGTTCTGGCAGAATTTGCATGCCAGGTTGCAGCCTGCAGTGCCGAAGGACAGCACCGGTGTTCCCGGCAGAAAATGATTCAAGGGCTTCTTTTCGATCGGATCAACGCAGTAGCCGCTGGATCTGCCATAGGTCGTAAGGACAACCTTCCCTCTGCGGTTTTCCCGGACAAAGCAGAGGCCAGCCTGGCCTTCATGCAATTTGCACGCGCGCGGACACAGGTCGCACATGATGCGATTATCATCCAGCGTATGCCAGTATTGCGTGGAGGCGATGCCCGGCTCATGGTCTTCCCGGGAGTGGTTGTCAGATGTCTGGTTCATGACGTGGTGTATCAGACCGTGGTATAGCGTCTGGAGTGCCGGGTACCGCACGATTGCGATATCCGGCACTATTCCAGATCCGCTATTCTACTTTCACCTTCTTGCGCGAGGTCTTTTCCACTTTCGGTAGCGTCAGTTCGAGAACGCCATCGTTAAACGTGGCCCTGGCATTTTCACCGTCAACGGTATGCGGCAGGGCAACCGTTCGCTGGTACTCGCCATAGCTCATTTCACGGTGGTAATACTCACCCTTCTCTTCCTTTTCCTCGTGGCTGGTGTGTGCCCTCAGTGTTACGCTGTCATCAGTAACCGTGACATCCAGATCCTCTTTTACCACGCCGGGCATCTCTGCCCGCACCACGACCTCTGCATCGCGGTCAACAACATCTACCCTTGGTGTGGCGTTCCGGAAGGGCGCAATTGACTCCAGATGCGGCGGCCATTCCCAGAAGCCGGGGCGCAACCAGCCATGCCTTCCCGCCCTCTCAAACCACCGCTCCATCTCGTCCCATGGACTCATACCGGTTTCGGGGGCGCGCTGCCTGAGCGCCTTTTCCGGTTTGCGTGTGCTCTCTTTCCTTGCCATGGCATTAACCTCCTTTAGCCTGCAGCCATTCCACTCCTGTACATTGTATAGTTCAGATTCAGCATCTTTACCTTGATGATTGTCATGCTGCGGCGGGATTTTTCCGGGCTGCGGTTCGGGCATGCGACAGGTTGCACAGGCTCCCATGCCATGCTCTGGTACACGCAAGCAAATCAGGGCGGCGGGTCTGCAGAATAACAGTCCCTGCGACGGACACGGTCCCTGCCGCTGGCCATCTTCTACGGTCTGGGCAATACTCTCGGCGCCGGCATCTATGTCCTGATCGGCAGGGTTGTCGGCGATGCAGAAATGTTCGCGCCGCTTACCTTGCTGCTGACTGCCAGGGGTATTGCCGGGTTGGTTGTCGTCGCGGCCGTGATTGCCGTGGTGGAGGTGGCCGGCCTGTTGCTGATTATCGGCATTGCGGCCCCGGGGACGGGGTCTCCTCGTGTGCCGCGCCGGGTACCTGCTAGCGGGTTTTTCGCATTGCTGGTCTTCGTGGTATTGCAGGCGTTCCTGGAACTGGCACGGCGAGAACCGTGTTCAGCAGCGCTTGGTCTTCTCCTGCTCCGTCTCGCGGGTGGTAATCCTGGCCAGCAGGGAAAGCTCCTGGCTCAACAGTTCGAGGATGTCATCGGCGGCAATGATGCCGATGAGTTCCCCGAGCCTGGAGATGACCGGGACGCGTCGCACCCCGCGGGCGCGCATGCGCTGGGCTACATCGAAAATATTTTCATCTTCCGTAACCTTGAGCAGGGCGTATGTCATGATGTCTCCGACAGTTACCTCGCTCAGGGAAATGTCTCTCGAGATGATTTCGATCACGATGTCACGGTCGGTCAGAATGCCGACAGGTATTACCTTGCCTTCATTCGCTTCGGTGACAACCAGACTGCCGACATGCCGGTCGCGCATCAGTCTCGCGGCATCCGGAATTGACATATCCCTTGAAGCTGTTACGACCTGGCGATTACAGAGCTCTGCAGCTTGCATGACACCCTCCAGGGACGTGGTGGATTATCGATCTATCGGTAGTTCAGGATAATAACCGCTAAAGTATAATTATTCCGGATGGAGTGTCATCTTGACCCAGGTCAACAGGATGGCATTCGAATCGGACAATGATGGGGGAAACTTTGCGCAGAAACAGTAACAGGACACCGGATTTATGCCGACGCAGTCTGAAGTAGTCCCAGAAGAGGGCCTTCCACTGGCAAGACAGGCATTGCTGATCCGGGCCATGCAATCGGTGGCGATTTTTGATCATCCGGTGAATTCCATCGACGTGCTGGAGACCCATATTTCATGGGTCATTCTTGCCGGTGATTACGCCTACAAGGTAAAAAAGGCAGTCAATTTCGGGTTTCTCGATTTTTCTACGCTGCAGAAACGGCATTTCTGCTGCCAGGAGGAATTGCGCCTGAACCGCCGTTTTGCCCGGCAGCTGTACCTCGATGTGGTGAGCATAACCGGTAGCGTGTCGGAACCGCTTCTCAATGGTCCTGGGAAACCGCTTGAGTTCGCTGTAAAAATGCGCCGGTTCTCGCAGGACTGCCTGTTGGGGAAACTCGCTGCTGACCGGCGGTTGATGCCTGAACATGTCGACGAGATTGCCGGGCTGCTTGCCGACGTCCACAGTATTATCGATCATGCCGGAGAAGCTACAGATTTTGGCCGTGCGGACGGGATACACCACTGGGTTCTGGAAAATTTTGCCCGGATAAGGGAGGCCCTGCAGCAGGAAGGCGTCAATCCAGGGCTTGCCAGGCTGGAGAGCTGGTGTCAGCAGGAATTTGGTGCGATCAGGTCGCACCTGGAACTGCGCCGCAAGAACGGGTTCATCCGGGAATGTCATGGCGACCTGCATCTCGGAAATCTGGCACTGATCGACGGCCGTATCACACCCTTTGACTGCATAGAGTTCAATCCGGCGCTGCGCTGGATTGATGTGATGAGCGAGGCGGCATTCCTGATGATGGACTTGCTGGATCGGGGATACGCCGCACTGGCTTACCGGTTTCTGAACACATATCTGCAGCGGACCGGTGATTATGCCGGTTTGCGCGCACTGCGCTACTACCTCGTGTACCGTGCGCTGGTGCGCGCAAAGGTCGCCGCATTGCGCCTTGTCCAGGCGGACGTACAAGCAGACGGCAGGGCCGAAGCCCGGCGCGATTACGATGGCTATACCAGCCTGGCAGCGGACTGGGCAGTTCCACCGGCCCCCTTTATCCTGATCATGCACGGCGTCACGGGATCCGGTAAATCATGGTATGCAAGCCGCCTGGCGGAAAAGCTGGGTGCGATACAACTGCGCTCGGATGTCGAACGCAAACGGATCTATGGTTACCGGGCGGAAGCAAAAACCGGCTCGGGCGTACAGACAGGCATTTACTCGCAGGCAGCCAGCGAAAAAACCTATACACGACTTGCCGGGCTGGCTGGTAGCGTGGTTGCGGGCGGGATGCCTGTTATCGTGGATGCGGCTTTCCTGAAACTTCGCAATCGAGAACTTTTTCAGCGACTTTCGAAGTCGCTTGATGTGCCATTTTGCATACTGCACCTGGAGGCCGATGAGCCCACCCTGATTGCGCGCATCGCACGGCGCCAGCAGGCCGGGGTCGACCCCTCTGAAGCGGACCTCGCCGTTCTGAAGTCACAGTTTGCCACGCAGGAGCCATTGTTGTCGCCGGAGATGGATAAGGTGATTCGCATTGAGGCAACTGGCGAAAACAGCCTGCAGGTCCTGGTCAGTCGTATCCACAAGCTATGTTCGGCGTCAGCAGACCGGCAGGGGTTATCCTGATGAAATCCGGATCGACCCGGCGGGTTCTTTGCAATCAATTATCGCCAACAATAATCGGGCTGCCAGCCGATAGAACGGTAATCGGCGGGTAATCCCGGCTACAAACAAGATATGTACTGGATTTCATTCAAAAACAAAAAGGAAACCCCGGTTACCGGCCTGATCCTGCCTGGCGGCGGTGCCCGCAATGCCTACCAGGCCGGGGTACTCAAGGCGATTGGTGACATGTTACCGGAAGATGCCAGGAATCCCTTCCCTGTGATCTGTGGTTCGTCGTCAGGTGCCCTGAATGCGGTGTTGCTGGCGAGCAGTGCGACGCGCTTTCAGGAGGGCGTTGACAGGCTCTATGGCATCTGGGCCAATTTTCATGTGGGAAAGGTTTTTAAAGCGGATGCCTGGACCGCCTTCAAGAGCGGACTGAGGTGGGCGCTGGCTTTCCTCCCGGGCAGACTTCGCACCGAGCAGCCCATCTCGATTCTGGACAATACCCCCTTGCGCGGCTTGCTGGAGAGCCATATCCGTTTTGCACGGATCCAGCAGGCCATCGACAGCGGGGACCTGCGTGCCGTATCGGTGACTGCCTCCGGTTACACTTCTGGCCGGTCGGTTACGTTTTACCAGGGAGTCGGGGACCTGATCCCGTGGAAACGAACCCGGCGCATCGGTCAACCTACCGAACTGACGCTTAACCACCTGATGGCATCATCCGCCATACCGGTACTGTTTCCTGCGGTTAAACTGAGAAATGAATATTTCGGTGACGGGTCCATGCGACAGACAGCACCACTCAGTCCGGCGCTGCATATGGGCGCAAACCGGCTGCTGATTATCGGTGTCAGGAATACCAGTCTGGATGAACCTCCCGAAGACGGTGTCGAGATACCCTATCCGTCTTTCGGGCATATTACCGGTTATATTTTCGATACCCTGTTCATGGACAGCCTTGATGCAGATATCGAACGCATGCGGCGGATTAACCATACGATCACGGAAACACGCGACAAACGGGTTGAGTTTCATGACACTTCCCTGCGTCAGATAGACTATCTGGTGATTTCGCCAAGCTGCGACATACGCGATATCGTTGCGCGTTACATAGACAATTTCCCGCGTTCGGTCCGTGCCTTGCTGAAGGGTATCGGGGCCCTTGCGCGTGAAGGCAGGCCGTTGATGAGCTACCTGATGTTCGATGCCCCGTACTGCAAGGAACTGATGGAACTGGGATACCGGGACGGGATGGCCGCAAGGGAGCAGGTGCTGCAGTTGCTGGGGCGTGATGACCTGCTGGAAGATGCGGCGGAATGATGTCCGCCGCATAGTCGACTGCTTGTGGTTTGAAACGGATAGTCCTGTGGACTATCCCGGTATAACCGCGGGTCGTGTGTTCCCTTAACGATGCAGCCGGTCCTGGTGTCTCCAGCGATCCACAATGTCATCGATGTCCAGATCGCTCGGCCCCGTAATCCAGTGCCGGTAGAAATCCACGCTTGCACTATTGGGCGGCGGGTCGGGCTTGTACAGCTGCACACGTGTGGGGAGGGGTACAGCAAGCCCCATGATCATGGCTTCTCCCTGCCCCAGCGAGGAGAGAATATCGATGAAGTCGCGCTCGGCTTCGGGTACCAGGTCGCGTACGTAGTCCTGGTCATCAGGGTTTGTAAGTCGCAAACAGATGTAGGTACTGCACTGTGCCAGGACAGTTTCTGACAGTTCGTGCGGACGTTGTGTCACGACTGCGAGGCCAACGCCGTATTTGCGGCCTTCCTTGGCGATTCTTTGCATTGACCGCCGTGTACCCTCGTACTGTGTGCTGCCGGTTCTCGGTATGTAGGCATGCGCTTCTTCACATACCAGCAACAGCGGGAATTCCTTGAATTTCGGATTCCAGTAGTTGAACTCAAACGCGAGGCGGCCTATTTGTGCGGTGACCACAGGGCGGACATCAAAGGGGACACTGCTCAAGTCGATGATCGTGATCTGTGCCTTGGGTTCGCCGAGACCGACAAAGTCACGCAGCAGGCTTGACAGGGTGCCGGACGAGGTGCGGTGCTGCGGATTCAGCAGGAAGTTGTAGCGAACATCATTCATGCGGCTTTGCAGGCGCATCAGAAACTGGTCGAAGAGCCCCGCCAAAGGGCCTTTATCCTTGCCGAAATTGACGGTCATCTTGTTGGCTTCTTCGAAATATTTGTAGAGATCTGACAGGGAAAAATAGACCGGTGAATCGATCGACATATCCCCGATCCCGAGATCCCGGTTGGACTTGTTGCGCAAGTCGTGGACGCTGTCACGCAGGAAGGCGATTTGAGACGAGGCAGAGGCATCCGATCGATCGATCAGCAGGTCTACCAGTTCGGAAAAGGTCATCAGCCAGTACGGAATTTCGAGGTCTCGCGCATCGAGATAACGTGTGGTTTTTTCATCAAATGCGTAATGCCGCTTGCCGGCATCGTCCTGCCAGCTGTATTCCCCGTGCAGGTCAAGGAGCACGATGTGTGCCTTTGGCATGGTCTTGACTGCGCGTTGCAGCAGGTTGGCGACAGTCCATGATTTACCTGCACCGGACTGTCCTAGGATTGCGCAATGTCGTCCGAACAGCGCTGCCGGATCCAGGCAGACATCAACAGATTCATCCGCTGCTGCAGTTCCAACGGCATAGCCCTGTGTCCTGAATTTCACAAAAATTGATTCGATATCTTCCTTGTTGACAGTATGGACCTCGGCACCGGTAACCGGATAATTCTTGATGCCATTTCTGAATACGCCACCTGGCGTAACTTCACCTACGGGGATCAGCGTAATGACCCTGCTCGCGCCCGGGCCGTGACTGGATGGGACTTCCGCGATAGATGTGACGATCGCGAGCAGTTTGATGTCACCCTGGATGATCGCGACGTAGGATCCGGGCTGGCCGCTCATGTCACTGTCCTTCGGGGCGGATATTCTGGGTAAGCGGCCTTCGTTATCCTCGACCAGCCTGGCGGAAAGCGCGCCGGCTTCTACACTGGTGAGGTGGCCTATCAGCGTTTTCGTATACGGTGTCATTGCCGGATATCCTTTTGGCTCGTCCATGCGTGGCAGACAGCGCTGGCGCGGACTGGACTGTAAATATACTGTTCCGCGATAATCCGCCGCCGTCTGAATTTCAACGGTCTTCGATCATCGCGGGCATTTCATGCCCCTATAGCGGCATTCGTAAAGCTATATTAAGCCGCTCGCGGGGAGAAACAATTTCGCAGACCGGCGTGGTCTGTCCGGGTTGCCGCCAGTACCGTCAAAATAATATCGGCAAGGCGCTTGTGCCTGGTCTGCAGCGGGGCGTGACCCGTTTTGCGAGGCACAATACGACGCAATTCGTATGACCATGCGTGACGGTGGTGCGCACGGCCTCGGATATCCTCCGGGCGCGCTTGATGTTTCATGCTGCAGGTAAAGGCTGCGGGTCAACCGGCGATACCGGTGACCCGCAGCTGACGAATCTCAATTATATCTGCGCGGGTGATTGGTGTTGTACAGCATTTCCCTGAACTGCTTGCGATAGTAGACGACGGCGCTGTTACCATCGGCCTTGACATCAAAGATTTTCCAGCCGTCCTTGCTCTTGTAGAAGCGGAATTCCAGTTTTGTCGGAATGCCTGTTGGCTGCATGATCCAGGCCCTGACACTGACATCGTCCCGGTTTTGGCCACGGGGCGTGAAATAGCGGATTGACTGGTCACTGTAGGTGTTCAGTTTCTGGGACAGCGTGTTCAGGAACGAGGTGGTCAGTTGCTGTTGCATGGTAGCGCGTTGCTCGGCAGACATGCGACGCCAGGCGGGGCCTGCAGACCAGCGGGTCATGTATTCAAAATCGAAATAGGGTGCGATTTCCGACTGGATAAACTGCATGGCCCGTGCGTTGTCCTTGGCCGCGCCGCTCTTGATGAACCTGGTGAGTTTGCTTATTCCTGCCTTGAGGATTGCCGCCGGTTCAGATGTTCTGGTCTGGTAAGGCGCGTACCCGGGATAGCTGCCGGGGTAATAGGGTTGGTAGGGGGCCGCAGTAACATTGAGTGAAGTAACGGATACCAGCAGGGTAAAAACAGCAAGTAGGTTTGCTTTCATTGAGACCTCGTGTATATGCCGGAGTTGAGAAAATAAAAAAAGCAGGCTGGCATATGCCAGCCTGCTGATCCTGCCTTATACAATATACCGGCAGTGGTTTCCAGTGCCAGCTTATTCCTTTGCTCGCACCGGGGTGGCTAGGTAGCCTTACTTGCTCTCTGCGGGTGCAGCAGGTGCTGCAGGAGCAGGCGCGTAGCCATACGGGGCGCCCCCGTACCCGTAGCCAGGGTAGCCGCCGCCCCACCCATAACCCGGATAGCCGTAGGGACCATAACCGTAGTAGCCACGATCGTAGCCATAGCCACGTCCATATCCATGGCCACGACCACTACCACGCCCACCGGCATGGAAACCCATGTCGAAATCACCGTCGACGTCACTGTCGCCGTCGAAAGGGCCCCAGTCGCTGCCCCAGTCATCATAGCCGCCGCGGTCCCAGGGGCCACCGCCATACCAGGCATTCGCAGAGGTCAGCGGCAGTGCCGACAGGGCGGCGATAAATGTGGCTGTAATTGTTGTCTTTACAAGTTTCATAGATACTTCCTCCTGCTTTATTAATGTCTAAACGTCTTGATTTTGACAGAATCCATTCTGTCCATTATGTATAAGCAAATATTTGACCTGCGTCAATATGACCGGGATTTTTATCAAATATTTTCTACTGAGCAATTGATGTGGCAAACGCTCCGGTTTTGCATGCAAGGACTCGAGGCATGTCTGGACTACTGAGCCTGGGGCTGGCATGAATGATGCAATAAAAATTATCTTATCCATAAGCCTGTTGCTGGTGAGCATGGCTGTTGCAGGTGCTCCCGATGGCGCCAGACTCTATACGGCCCACTGCGCCGCCTGTCACGGAGACACTGGCGGCGGCGGTGTCGGTGTGCCCCTGTCGTTATCATCATTTCTGAACAGCATCGATGATGATTTCCTGCGCAAGACAATACGCCACGGCCGCCCCGGCCGTGTCATGCCTGCATTCAGCAAACTCAGTGACGCCCAGATTGATGCCATCGTCGTATTTATTCGAGCCTGGTCAGACAAACCTGCTCCAAAATATTCCGCTGCTCCTGTTCGCGGTGATGCAGCTCATGGCAAAACCCTGTACAGCAGCTATTGTGCATCCTGTCATGGCGTGGCAGGGGAGGGTGGCAGGGGCACCGGTGTGACTTTCTCGCGTCGCCGCAATCTCCCGATCATCGCACCGGCACTGAATAACCCCGGGTTTCTGGCCGCAGCATCAGACCAGATGATTCGCCACACTCTGCAGTACGGGCGGGAAGGTACCCCCATGCGTTCTTTTCTGGTCCAGGGATTATCAGAGCAGGATATTGATGACCTTGTCAGTTATGTGCGTTCCTTTAAGTCCCGCGAGCCATCACAGCGGAAGCCTGCCAGGGAGGAACCCAGGATAATTGAGGCTGAGTCGAGGTATTCGCTGGAAGAAACGGTTGAAAACCTGAAAGATTCCCTGGTCAGCCAGAATTTCATTCTTATTCGCACCGATACGCTGGAGCATGGTCTGGTGCCCGAGGGGGAGGAAAACCCGAAGGAGATCATTCTGCATTTCTGCAATTTCAGTTTTTTATTCGATGCCTTGATTGTTGATCCCCGGGTCGGGATGTTCCTGCCTTGCAGGATTACGGTTGTGGAACGTGCGGGCAAGGTGATGGTGTCTGCGATCAATCCACTCTACCTGAGTCACCTTTTCAATAATGCCGAACTGGACGAGTACTGTCACAAGATGTACGGTCTTTACAGCGCCATCATCGAGGAGGCAACGCTGTGATCCGGCGCGTGGTGATCCTGCTTTGCTGCTGGCTGCTGCTGCCGGCATTGCTGGCGGCTGAGGAGATGATCATGGTCCGTTCCGTTCTGCCATTCCCGGAAGCCATGCTTGCCCTGCAGGAGTCGATTGCGGCGCATGGCTATACGGTCTCACGGGTGCAGCGTATTGATATTGGCCTCACCGGAATGGGCTACAAGACTGACAAGTATCGCGTCGTTTTTGCCGGAAAAATCGATGAGATAAGGCAGTTGACGGCCAAGTCGCCGGAGCTGACTCCGTATCTGCCTCCCAAGGTGTCAATATTTGCGGAGGGGGAGCAGACTATTCTCGTGACGATCAATCCCAGGATATTTGCTGAAATTGCGGGTGATGCAGTCGATCCTGTTATCTTTGACCGTTGGGAAAGTGATTTGCGGTCGATCTTTTATGATGTGAGTACCGCCCGCTGACGCGTACAGCAGTCTTTCCCGGGCAAAAAAATGCGGGCAATATGCCCGCAAATGTAAGGGAGACTCCAATGTTGCAGCGTGTCAAAAAGCTGTAGAATTGATAATAGACTCATCCTTTCCCCGGTTCCTTGATATGGGTCAAGTTCAGGAAACTCACGCGTTCAGCAGGGGTTCCCTGGCTGATGGCGTGTGTCCATCCACTGGTTGGGGTGCCAGGGTCATAAGCAGTGCATCAGCACGTGGAAAGCGACTTCTGTTTCTGCTGGCGCCTGCAGGTTGACAGTATTAATATATGGGAATATTGTACCAAATAGTATGAGCCGGAAACTCCAGGATACGCTGAATGCCTCGGTGCGGAGGCTGCTGCACCCGCTGGTACGGATACTGCTGCGTAACGGGGTTGCCTATGGAACACTGGCAGGGCTCATCAGGCAGGTATACGTCGATGTTGCGTTCAGGGAATTT
The DNA here is from genome assembly GCA_963824045.1 of uncultured Gammaproteobacteria bacterium. Lineage (GTDB taxonomy): Bacteria > Pseudomonadota > Gammaproteobacteria > UBA9214 > UBA9214 > UBA9214. The sequence goes on from CAWGNW010000011.1 coordinate 162,415, forward strand.
GCACCACGAGACAAAAAGCAAACGGTTTCCCGCGTTTCTGTATTGACCGGCCTGACCCGCAAGGAAGTGAAACGCCTGCTCGAGGTTGATACACATGCCGATTACGACGGCCAGGCCCGATACAGTCGTGCGGTACGTGTTATCAGTGGCTGGCTGCATGACGCGCGTTTCCTCGGCGAAAGCGGCAAGCCTGCCGTCCTGCCGGTTGAAGGTGGAAAAGCTTCGTTTGCCCTGCTGGTAAAGGAATACAGTGGCGATATTCCGACAAGGGCCATGTTATCCATGCTGGAGGAGGGTGGCACCGTGTCAGTTACAAAGGACCGGGTGCGGCTCGTGCGCCATGCCTATGTGCCGGGCGGTGATTCCATCGAAAAGATCAAAATACTTGGCAGCGATGTGTATGAGCTGATTACTACCATTGACCATAATCTGACGGCTGATACAGATAACTTGCGTTTTCAACGCAAGGTTTCCTATGACAACATTCATCCAGGGGCTGTCGGAAAGTTGAAGAAGATGACTTTTTCAAAGGCACAGGCACTGCTGGAACTGCTTGATAAAAGATATTCAGATCAGGCTGTTGAAGAGGGTGACTCAGAGGAGGGGAAGTACATAAGCCTTGGCATTTATTACTACGAGCAGAACTCTGAGGAGAGATAGCGTGAAAATGCTCAAGTCAAGACTGTTTGCTCCCGTTTTTATCATGGTCGCCAGCCTGCTTGTTGCGGGATGTGGCGGGGGTGGTGGTGGTTCTGTTGCCGGCGGCGGTATCGGTGGAACCGGGGTAACGGCGTCGGGTGCCATAACGGGCTTTGGCAGCATCAAGCTGAATGGTCTTGAGCTTGATACCACCAATGCTACCCGGGAAGTCGACGGGTCGGTCGACATCAGCAACGGTACGAATGATGACACGGTTCTGGGTATCGGTATGGTCGTCACGGTTACCGGGACGCTGAATGCTGATGGCTTGACCGGAACGGCTACCCTGGTCAGCTACGATGACGACGTACAGGGACCGATACAGGGTCAGATTGACGAGGTTGACCAGACAAAGACCTTCGTCGTCCTGGGACTCCAGGTAAGTGTGAACAGGATAAGCACCGTATTCGAGAATACGGATTATGCGACGCTGACTACCGGTGATCTGGTTGAAGTAAGCGGATTCTTCGATAGTGCAGGCACGCTGCACGCGACCCGCGTCGAGGAAAAGGGTGGCAACAGGATAGAGGTCAAGGGCACGATCAACAACTTTGGTCCGCTCGGCAGGAGCTTTACCCTGGATGTCAGGAACGGGGCAATTCAATACACCGTGGACTATTCGGGTCTAGTACTGCCGACGCTGCTTGCGCCGGGTGATTTTGTCGAGGTAGAGGGTACCCTGGCCGCTACCGCCATTACGGCTACCAGGGTAGAGCGTAAAACCGAAGGCTTCGATGATGTCGACAATGGCAGTATCGAGGGCATCGTGACCGGGTTCAACGGTCTCGGTGACTTCCAGGTCGCAGGTCTGGATGTCGATGCTACCGCTGCAGGTTTCTCACCGGCTGGTCTGGCCACGAGTCTTGCCGACGGCGTGCAGGTCGAGGTTGAGGGACCCATCGTGAACGGTATGTTGCAGGCTCTCAAGGTGGAGTCCCGCGGGGGTGATATAGAAATCGGCGCCATGCTGGAATCCGTAGTGATTGATACCGGCGGATTTACCGGCAGCATCAGACTCATGCTGGCACCCGATAGCCTGGATGTGCTGGTAGACAGCCGGACGATCTTGCGAGATGACACGGGAGCAGCTGATCCGTTGACGCTTGCGGCGCTCATCCCCATGAATGACTATCTTGAAGTTGAAGCCTACCGTGATGATGTCAGCGGCAACCTGATTGCCACGGAGATCCAGCGTGAAGCTGCGGATGATGACCTCCTGCAGGGTCCCGCCGATAGCTGTGACGGGGTGACGGTCAGTATTCTCGGGCTCGGATTCATGCTGGACGACAGTGTCACCGGTTTCCAGGATGAAAATGAAGCTTCCATCGGAACTGCAGCGGCTTTCTGCACGCAGTGGGCGACCGGTGGTTTCCTGGTCAAGATTGTCGACAGGATGTCAGGCAGCGGGCCGGACGGGATAGCCGACGAGGCCGAACTGGAGAACTGATCACAGGCCGTCATTCCCCTTGCGGGCGCTGTCACGGCGCCCGTTTTTTGGATGGCGGATGTTATCTGCCAGTCTTGCCCTTCAGGGGATCGGTGCAGGCTTTGTGAAGACGTAATCGCTTTCTTTCACCGGGGTGTGGCAGCCGAAACACTCCTGCACGAACGCGGCATCCTTGCCATAGGGCTGCTGGTCCATGCCTACCCAGCGGGCAAATCCCCAACCGCCGGTGTCAGGCCACCTCTGGCTGTCCTTGAACATGAATTCCGCATGCACGAATTCGCCCGGTACGATGGCTTTTTCCCATGCCTCCAGCGTTGCATCCTTCCATACCAGCTTGGCAAGAATGGTCCCGTCCGGCCAGGGAAGAGTGTTGCTGCTGCGTGCGGCTTCCACGGCAATATCGTTACCCAGAATGACGCGCAGTGTATTGTTGTCCAGTCGTTGTGAGCTCGCGATTACACGCCAGTCCCGGTAGTTTTCGGGCAGACTGATTCCATTGGGTGCAGGTTGCGCCGCCAACGCCAGTGCACTGAAAGCACCGGCAAGCAGCAGTGCTGCGGTTGTAACAATGGCTGATTTCATATCATCTCTCCGGGTGAGCAATTGCTGCAGGGAAAAACATGGTGGTGCTTCAGTGTCGCAAGGCCTCAAAGGCGCCGCAGCCGGTAAACAGACTCATGCAGGGTGTTCAGGCCCTTCTCGCGGAACTGCGGCTGGGCCTCGATGATATCAGTGTGTGCGAGTTGCTCGACTGAAAACCCCTCCTGGTAAAGGTTGCTGACTTCATTGCCGGAAACCGCGAATGGTGGACCTTGCATTTTTTGCTGCTCGTAATCCAGTGTTACCAGTAATCCCGGAGTTTGCGGTTCCAGCATTTCCATGATCCTGGCCGCGTACCGGGCGCGTTGTGCCGGAGTGAGCGCAATCAGTGCCGCACGGTCATAGAGCGCATCAATCCTGCCGCTGGCGGCAGGGGTGAGCTCGAAAAAGTCGCCGCACAGGATTTCTATACGATCACAGGTCCAGCGGGTGAAGCCGGTTTCCTGCCGGATCGCGGGCGTGAGCCTGTGTTCGGCAAAAAACGCCTCCACGGCAAGCTGGCTGATCTCGTTCCCAAGGACGGCGTGTCCCTGGTCCAGCAACCAGATCATATCCAGGGTTTTCCCGCACAGGGGTACGAACACCCTGCTTTGCGGTTCCAGATGCAGGGAGGGCCAGTAGCGCACAAGATAGGGGTTTAACTCGTTCTGATGAAAGCCAATCTGGTTGGATTGCCAGCGAGCATGCCAGAAGTCGTTGTCCATGGAATTTCCCCGGGATTACAGGGCCGCTATTGCCATTGTAGCCAGTATAATGGTATCCGATCCAGTTGTTGGTCGGTGTGAGGTCCATGCAGGATACGTACACAGAAAATCCGTTCCGGCTCGCCTTCAGGGGGCGATTTGAAAACATCCTGCGCTGGGAACAGCTGGATGCGCTCTGGCAGGTGCTGGCGAGGGATGCCGCAGGCGGCTGGCATATCTATGCGGTCGGCGAGCAGCCCCCTGCAGTCCCGGCGAGTGGTGAACTGCTGCAGAAGTTTCTTGCGGAAATCGGCGAACTGCTGCGCCGGGAGCACGCTGAGTCTTACTGCGGCATCGTTTACACCGACTCAACCGCAACGCCGGCGTTTGTAAAGATTTTTGATCCCAACAACCTCGGGGTTTCCTGCGGCTTTAGCGACAACCCGCCACTGCCGGGCTGGATACTTTCCAAGCTGCCTCCCGTGGATCTGAAAGCCCCGGTCACGCTGCCCGGTAACAGGCGCCGCTGGTGGCAGCGATTGTTCGATCACTGATTATCTGTTGCTAACTGATTGGTTAATATATAGAAATATTAGTCATTGAAGAATATTAACCAGCTTTAATATACTATCAGCCAGCATGGGTCGTCAGGCGACCAATAACAGCTGCTGAAGCCTGGATGAAATACTGTCATGCGCGTCGCGGCGACGCAGACCGGAATATCAACATCACCTGGAGTGCAAACAATGAAGAAAATCGCAAGTGTAATTGCAATCAGCACCTTAATTGGCCTGAGTGGCGCGGTTCTGGCTGATGGCCAGCAAACCTATCAGTCGAGCTGCCAGGCCTGTCATGCTACCGGTGCTGCCGGTGCCCCCAAGATCGGTGACAAGGAAGCCTGGGCACCCCGCATCGCCCAGGGTATGGATACCCTGCTGGCGCATGCCACGACCGGTATCCGTGCAATGCCGCCCAAGGGCGCCTGCGCAGCTTGTACCGAAGAGGACCTCAAGGCTGCCATCGAGTATATGGTCAGTCAGAGCGAGTAACCATCTCAGGCAATGCCGGTGTCAGAAGGGCTGCCCTGAGGCAGCCCTTTTTGCTGGAGTGTTGCGAACCCCGATGGCGCCGACTTAGCTGTAGAGTGTGGCGATACGGGAGCAACCGGCATACGCCAACCTCACTGGAGTCGCATCATGAAGCTATTCGCGGGGATCTTTCTGGTCATGATATCGCTGGGTTTGGCCGGCGGTGCGTTCGCTGGAGATGCGGCGGCAGGCAAGAACAAGTCGGCTGCCTGCACCGGTTGTCACGGCATTAACGGTGTCAGCAGCAATCCGATGTGGCCTAACCTGGCTGGCCAGCAGGAAGGCTACCTGGTCAAGCAGCTGCATGCCTTTCGTGAGGGTGTGCGGAATGATCCGCTGATGACGCCAATGGCAAAGACGCTCAGTGATGCCGATATAGACAACCTGGCGGCTTACTACAGCAGCCTTCAGGCCGGGCAGTAACCTGTTCAGCCTGCCGCCGGATCTGCGCTGTGCAGCATGCGGTGGTACAGAAACAGCGCTGTGCTGAACAGCAGCAGGGCTCCGGCCTGGTGTGCCGAGGCCAGTGCTGTCGGCACCCGCAATAGCAGGGTGGAAATCCCCAGGGTGACCTGCAGCAAACCGGCCGCCAGCAGCAGGTGCATGCCGAACCTTACCTGGTTGGGCAAGGACAGCCGCCTGCCTGTCACCCACAGGGAGACGATGGACAGCAATACGGTGATTGCCAGCACACGGTGATCAAACTGCACGGTGGCGACATTCTCGAAAAAATTTCTCCACAGTGGCTCCTGGACAAGCAGTGATTCCGGGATCAGGTGGCCGTTCATCAGCGGGAAGGTATTGTAGGCAAATCCTGCTTTCAGACCGGCGACAAATCCACCCGACAGCAATGTGACGAAAACCAGGCTCCACAGGGCTGCGGTTGCGCGGCGCAGCCCTGCAGGGGTTGCGGCATGGCGCTGCGTGCCGAACCAGAGTCCCAGCGCGACATAAAGCATGTAGCCGTAGATGGCGACGGCCAGGCCCAGGTGTGCCGTGAGGCGATACTGGCTGACATGCGGATTGTCGACCAGGCCGCTCCTGACCATATACCAGCCGAGCAGACCCTGTAATCCGCCAATGATAAACATGCCGAGGAGGCGCGGCACCAGCTGTCTTCTCACCCATCCGAAGAGCAGGAAGAACAGCAATGGCAGCAGGAATACCGTGCCGATCAGGCGCCCCAGCAGGCGGTGGGAGAACTCAAACCAGTAGATCCGCTGGAAACCCGCCAGATCCATGCCGGCATTGATTTTCAGATACTCCGGCGACTGCTTGTAGAGATCAAAGGTTTCGTTCCAGGTCGCCAGGTCGAGTGGGGGAATGATGCCGAAGATCGGGTCCCATTCGACCATGGACAGGCCGGATCCTGTGAGACGGGTTACGCCTCCAAGAATGACCATGGCGAACACCATGCCGCAGCAGACAAACAGCCATGCGGCGATCAGCCGGTCATGTGAATCATTGTGGGCGCCTGGGGTGTCGGTGTGCATGCTCTGGTCGGCCTTGTCTGTTGCTGATTGCTAGTTGCGCATTGTACCGGAAAACCGGAGCGGAGCCGCGCTTACAGCCGTGCAACAGGCGCGCGAGAATGGCGCATGATTGTGTTTTTTCCAGCGTTATACTCGCAGGCTCCCGATGAAACCGGCGCTCCTTCTGGCGCTGTTCGCCGGGCTGGTGCTACTGGCCTGTTTCAACATGGTGCCGCATTTGCCGGGGCTGTTTGGTGATCGGCAGTTTGCGGCACCCCCGCTGGCTGCAGCCTCCGGCAGCGGATTGCCGGATTCGGGCGGTGCATCGCCAGGTCTGGTGCTTGAAGTCAGCGTACACAGCCTGGACGAGCTCAGGGTCTTGCTACGGGACCAGATGTCATGGCAGGTAAAACAGGCTTAACAGGTTGGCTCGGGGTCACAGTCGCTTGTAAGGCAAGGTTACGTTTACTTATAGATAGCCTGACTGTTTGCCGTGCCAGCCAACAGATGTGGCGGGGCAAATTTGACTTGCCCCGCCGTTTGTTGCAGTGGCTAGCTGCTGCGGCCAGCCAGCATGTTTTCTATGATCGGTGCCAGGATGATTTCCATCGCAAAGCCCATTTTGCCGGCGGGGACCACGATGGTGTTGCGCCTGGACATGAACGAGTCCTTCAGCATGTTAAGCAGGTAGTTGAAGTCGATATCGAGCTGTTTCGGGTCCTTGAAGCGAATGACCACAAAGCTTTCGTCCGCCGTCGGGATATCGCGCGCAATAAACGGGTTGGAGGTATCGACAGTCGGTACCCGCTGGAAATTGATGTCGGTGCGGGAGAACTGTGGCGTGATGTAATGTACATAGTCGTACATGCGGCGCAGGATGGTGTCGGTGACTGCCTCCGTCGAGTAACCGCGCTGTTCGCAATCACGGAAGATCTTCTGGATCCATTCCAGGTTGACGATCGGCACGACGCCAATGAGCAGGTCGACATAGCGTGCAACGTCGGCATCGCCGGTTACGATACCGCCGTGCAGTCCTTCGTAGAACAGCAGGTCCGTGCCGGACTCGATCTTCTCCCAGGGTGTGAATTCACCGGCTGTCTGGCCAAAAGGTTTGGCTTCCTCGGCGCTGTGCAGATAGTAGCGGCGTTCGCAGCTGCCGGTTTCACCATAGTTTCTGAAAGTCTCTTCCAGCTTGTCGAAGACGTTGGCCTCTGGCCCGAAATGGCTGAAGCTGTGGTTGCCGGATTCCTCCGCCTCCTTCATGGCTACCTTCATGGCGGCGCGGTCATAGCGATGGTAGCTGTCGCCTTCGATGACGACGGGATTGACGCCCTCCCGCAGGAATATATGTTCAAACGCCACCTTGACCGTGGTGGTGCCTGCACCGGATGAGCCGGTAACAGCGATAATCGGGTGTTTCTTGGACATGAGAAGCTCCTCTCCCTGACCTCAAGATTTACCTGAGCAAGGCATTGTTGAATGCGGGCCGGCCCGGGATATCCTGCGCAATATCCGTCCAGCTGTTGAACCAAGCCGCGTATTGAACCATTTTTATGATGCCTGACTCAAGTAACCCCGTTGCATGGCGCGGTGATGAAAATCTAAGCAATTGATATTCAGCGTGATAGCACAGGAGCCTGGTATCTGCGTCGCTGCCTGTTCGGCGCTATTCTGCCACGTATGTCCGCCTGTGCCGGATTGCACATCTGGCAGGTTGATTACTGAACTGCCTGCCCGCGATGGCTGGTCGGGCGTGATGCCCGACGTGGTCGTCGGGATCACGCTGCTGGTCATGACGCCTTTGCCGTATCATTTGCCGCAGCTGGATTTCCGCCTGCCGCTCAGATACGTTCGAACAACAGATCCCGGACACCGTGTCCGAGCTTCAGGCCGCGCTGCTCGAAACGCGTGACCGGCCGGTAGTCGGGGCGTGCTGAATAGTTACCGCTGCCCGCGCAATTTCTGAACACAGCCGACCCTTGCGCCACTTCCAGCATCTGCGCCGCGTAATCTTCCCAGTCCGTTGCCATATGCAGAATCCCCCCCGGACGCAGCAGGCCGGCAACGATTTCGATGAATTCGGGTTGCACGATGCGGCGTTTGTGATGCCGCTTCTTGTGCCAGGGGTCGGGGAAAAACAGCAGCAGCCGATCGAGGCATGCTGGCGGCAGGCACTGCCGCATAACGGGTACCGCGTCCTCGCGATAAACCCGGACATTTCCGGGTCCCTGTCTTTCCAGCTCGAGTAGCAGACGGCCGATGCCCGGTCGATGTACCTCGATTCCGATGAAGTCCGTTGCCGGATCGGCGGCGGCCATCAGGGCGAGTGCGGCGCCATTGCCGAAACCGATTTCCAGGGTGAGTGGCGCCTTGCGGTCGAATATCTTTTCCGGCACAAGCGGTCTGCCGGCATCCAGGCCGTATTTCGGCCACAAGACCTCCAGGGCCTGCCGCTGGGCAGTCGTTATCCGGCCCTCGCGACGCACGAAGGAACGGATCTTTCTTGTGGGAGGTGCGCTGTTGTCTGGTGTCGCGGTCATGGGGTCTGGCCCGGCGTGGCTGTGTGCCTGTACGCTATTCTATGTATTATTGCCGGCATCGTAAAAAGGAAACCGGCTGCAGGCGGGGCAGGCCATGACTATCGTTACAGAACTGGAAGGTTTCTGGAGTACGCTGATCGAACGCGGCATTGGCGTGTTACTGCTGCAGCTCCTGCTGATGGTGGTTGCTGCTGCTGCGGCGTACCTGATCCATCGATACTCGCACCGGGAGCTGACCCGGAGACTGTCCGGTAAAGATATCTTCTGGTTGCGCAGAGTTCTGCTGAAAATCGGCCAGCGGCTTGCCCTGCCGGTGAGCGGCTTGTTCGTGGTGCTGGTCGGCAAGCTGGTATTCAGCCAGTTCGGCTTCCCCACACCGCTGCTGAATATCATCGTCAAGCTGCTGCTGGCGCTGGCTATCATCCGCATCACTGTTTATGCGCTGCGCGTCGGCATTGCGCCCGGGCCGACACTGCAGGCATGGGAGAAGGTGATCAGTACGGCCGTCTGGGCCGTGGTGGCGCTCCACCTGGTCGGCTGGCTGCCGGCGCTGGAGGCCGTGCTCAACCAGCTGGCAGTCAGCGTCGGTGAGCACCGGATTTCACTGCTGATGGGGATCAAGCTGCTGGTGCTCAGCGGCCTGTATATCCTGGTTGCCGTCTGGCTGTCGGGTCTCATCGAACAGTACCTGAGACGCGTACCGCAGCTGAACGTCAGCCTGCGGGTGGCACTGGGCAAGATTTCCCGGGTCATGTCTGCTCACGGTCGCGTCTCTGATGGCGCTGACGGAGGCGGGCGTCAACCTGTCATCGCTAACCATCTTCGGCGGCGCGCTGGGCGTTGGTATCGGTTTTGGACTGCAAAAGATTGTCAGCAACTTCATCAGCGGTTTCATCCTGCTGGGGGATCGCTCGATACGCCCCGGTGATGTGATCACCGTCGGCAGCAACTATGGCTGGGTCAAGGAGCTGCGCGCGCGTTATATCGTGGTGATCAACCGGGATGGCGTGGAAACCCTGATTCCCAACGAGAACCTGGTGACAACCGAGGTGATCAACTGGAGTTACAGTGACCGCAAGGTGCGGGTGAGGATTCCGGTACAGATCAGTTACGACGATGATCCGGAGCAGGCCATGGCCATCATGGCGCAGGCCGCGACCGCCAATCCGCGGGTGCTGACGATCCCCGAACCCTCGGTGCGTCTGATGGCGTTTGCCGACAGCGGCATTGCGCTGGAACTGCGCGTCTGGCTGTCGGACCCGGAGGCAGGTATCGGAAATGTGCGTTCGGATATCAACCTGGCGATCTGGCACGGCTTCAAAGAGGCCGGCATCACCATTCCCTACCCGCAACGGGACGTGCATCTGCGGCACGTGACCGGGCCGGAGGCCGCAAACCCGGCATAACCCGAAGTTCGTGTGCTGGTGTCCGCGCTGACCCATAGCACGCCATTCCCGGATGAAACGGCTTTATGTCGTGACGGTTTAAGGCTTGCCCGTTATGCCTTCAACTTGAAAATAACGGATGCTGAAAAGCTGGGTCGGGTTTCAGTCATTTTTCAATGGCCACGGAATCCACGGAAGGACACGGAAAGAAATAATGTCTATCAGAAACTTTTCCGTGTCCTTCCGTGGCCATTGTTATCTTCCAGACGGTTTTCTGCGCATCCCTCGCTCGGACAGATTCCTAGAAAAACGTTCCGTCGATCGGGGACGAGGCGCTGGCAAAGCGCTTGCGCGGTATGCGCCCCGCGAGGAAGGCCTCGCGCCCGGCCTCGATGCCCTTTTTCATGGCGGCAGCCATCAGCACCGGGTTCCCGGCGCCGGCAATGGCTGTATTCATCAGCACGCCGTCGCAGCCCAGTTCCATGGCAATCGCCGCATCCGAAGCCGTGCCCACGCCGGCGTCGACCAGGATTGGCACGCCGGCATTTTCAACGATAGTCAGGATGTTGTAGGGATTGCGAATACCCAGGCCGGAGCCTATCGGTGCGGCCAGTGGCATCACGGCGACACAACCCAGTTCCTCGAAGCGCTTCGCGATAATGGGGTCGTCGTTGGTATAGACCATGACCTTGAATCCGTCAGCGACCAGGATCGCCGCCGCTTCCAGGGTCTGTACGATATCCGGAAACAGGGTCTTTGCATCGCCGAGGACTTCCAGCTTCACCAGGTCGTGGCCATCCAGCAGTTCCCTGGCCAGCTGGCAGGTACGCACCGCGTCCTTGCTGGTATAGCAACCGGCTGTGTTGGGCAGCAGGGTGTACCTGTCCGGGGAGATGACATCCAGCAGGTTGGGTTCATCCGCGAGCTGACCGATATTGGTGCGCCGAATCGCAACAGTGACGATCTCTGCGCCGCTGGCCTCGGTGGCCTGCCGGGTTTCTTCCAGATCCTTGTACTTGCCGGTCCCGACCAGCAGACGTGAACTGTACTCGACGCCGGCAATGACCAGCGGGTCTGTGCCTGTCTGCGCGCGGGTCTGCATGATTGTTGACATAAGCGATTGACTCTTTTGATACGTATTTAAAAATGTGAGGGTAAAGCGTGCCGTACTCAACCGCCGCCGATGGCCTGGACGATCTCGACCCGGTCGCCGGTCCGGAGCATCCGGGTGGAGAAGGTGCTGCGCGGAACGATTTCCTGGTTGATCTCCAGTGCGAGGCGTTTGCCGGTGAGTCCGAGGTTCTGCAACAGTGCGCCGGCACTGAGATTCTCGGGTATTTCCCGGCCGGAGCCGTTCAGGAAGATATGCATGTCTTGGCGTCGCGAAAGTTCAAGCGGAGGGGTATTCTACCGTATTCACGCGAGCGGCGGTCACAAACGGGGGAAATAACAATCTCATGGCGCTCATGACGGAAGACATTATTTCCACTGAGAATGCAGGGACACTGGACGGCCTGTTATACCAGCGCATCCAGCGGACACCCGACATCACTGCCTATCGCAGTTTCGATCCCGAAGCCCGTGTCTGGCGTGACACCAGCTGGCGCATGGCCGGCGAGGAGGTGGCACGCTGGCGGGAGGCGCTGGCCGCAGAGAGCCTGCTGCCGGGCGACCGGGTTGCGGTACACCTGCGCAACAGCAAGGAATGGGTGTTTTTCGATCAGGCTGCACTGGGCTCCGGTCTGGTGACAGTGCCGCTGTACACCGACGATCGTCCGGACAACGTCGCTTATATAATGAGTGACTCCGCCGTCAAGGTGTTGCTGGTTCAGGATGTCGGTCACTGGAAACGCCTGGCACCGGCGCTGGCGGGTCAGGAGGATCTGCAAAGGGTGCTGATCCTGAATCCGCCGAAGACGCCGGCTGCAGCAGATTTGCGGGATGACCGGGTACGCTTTGTTGACGACTGGCTGCCGGCGCAGGCGCCCCCCCTGGCGGCTCGCGACGGCGACCCGCATTCTCTCGCCTCCATCGTGTATACCTCGGGAACCACCGGCCGTCCCAAGGGGGTGATGCTGAGCCATTACAACATGCTGTCCATTGCGCATGCGGCCCTGACCATGATCGACGCCTTCCAGGAGGATCTGTTCCTGTCTTTCCTGCCGCTGTCGCACACCCTGGAGCGCACGGCCGGTTACTACCTGCCTATCATGTCGGGGTCCTCGGTGGCGTATGCGCGTTCGGTGGCGCAACTCGCGGAAGATCTCCTGAATATCCGGCCAACGGTGCTGATCGCCGTGCCACGCATCTTCGAACGGGTATTTGCCCGGATAGAGGGCCAGATGGAGAAGCAATCCGGTCTCAAGCGGGCCCTGTTCCGGCTGACCACGCATGTCGGCTGGCACCGCTTTGAGTACCAGCAACACCGCGAGTCCTGGCACCCCGCGCTGCTCGCCTGGCCGATTCTGCGGTGGCTGGTGGCGGATAAGGTCACTGCAAAACTGGGCGGACGGCTGCGCATGGCCGTCAGTGGCGGTGCGGCCCTGTCAACCCCGGTGGCCAGAACCTTCATCGGTCTGGGTGTACCCATCCTGCAGGGCTACGGCCTGACCGAGACCAGTCCGGTAATCAGCGTCAACGTGATCGAGGATAACGATCCCGCCAGTGTCGGCATTCCGCTGAACGGTGTCGAGGTCCGCGTAGGGGACAATGAAGAATTGCTGGTCAAGACGCCGGGGATGATGCAGGGCTACTGGAACAACCACGCCGCCACGGCGGAAATCATCGATGCAGACGGCTGGCTGCATACCGGGGACCAGGCGCGCATCGAAAACGGGCATATCTACATCACCGGCCGTATCAAGGACATCCTGGTTTTGTCCAACGGCGAGAAGATTCCACCCATGGACATGGAGCTTGCCATCAGCCTGGTGCCGGCGATAGACCAGGTGCTGGTGATCGGGGAAGGCGAGCCCTACCTTGCGGCAATCGTGGTGCTCAACGCGGAAGCGTGGCTGCAACTCGCGCAGCGCTTCAAGCTGGACCCGGACGCCGATGAGAGCATGGAAAGCGACAAGTTGCAGGCCTACCTGCTGAAGAAGATCAAGGAATGCCTGAAGGATTTTCCCGGTTACGCAAAGATACGCCGGGTGATTCCGGCGCTGGACCCATGGACGGTGGACAATGGCCTGCTCACGCCGACGCTGAAGACGAAACGTGTGCGAATCCTGAAGCGGTTTGCCGGTAAAATCGCGGCCGTCTATGCTGCTGGCCCGGTGGGCCGCGGCTGAACAACCGCCGCCTCCCCCGCCTGCTGTTACCAGCTTATATAGGCGAATCCCTTTTCCTGCAGCAGCATGATGTCATCGGCCCCTACAGTGACGACGGTGGCAAAGGACAACAGGTCGATATCCGACCATCCCAGCGACTTCATGGTATTGCCGCAGGCATGGAAGGCCACGCCGTACTCGGCCAGGGATGCGGCACGCTGCTGCAGCTCATGGGGCACCGGGCGCAGCGGGTGCTCACCGATGAGGTGAATTCCGGCAGCGAACGCCACGATTACGATTTCGATGTCGTCACCGTACTTGCGCACCATTTCACCGGCCGAAAACAGGATGTGCTGCAGGTACTCCGGGTCGGCCTGATTGCACTGGTAGACAATGCGGTGTGCGGTGGTGTCGTCCAGGTGTGTTTCCGTATGGTGGGCCTGCACCTGGCGGGCAGCGACAAGGCCACCCAGAAGTCCGATGGACTTCAGGAGGCTGCGGCGCGCACGGTTAATCAGGTTGTCGGTATGCATGGTAATCCTCCGTCCCGGTAAGCTATCCTGTTCTATAATTGTCTGGCCAGCTTGTCATTGTTGGCAGGCCCGTGTAAAGAGCATGGCGACCTGCCTGCATTCACATCGCCTTTCAGGTCGTTCAGGTGCAGTCGTGAAGCAACCACGATGAGAATCTCAACCAGGATAGTCCGCGTTTGCGGGTGCATCACCTTGCTGGCAATCCCGCTGCTTGACGGCTGCGAGGCCATGCTCGCCCAGAAGTATGATATTAGCTCGCAGTTTTACAAAATTCCCGCCGGCTCGAAGCTGATCCTGAATCGGCCGCTGGATATCCCCGCGGGCAGGGCACATGTGGTGATACAGTCAGGGAAGGCCGGTGCCGGCGCGAACCAGTATGCCGTCAACTGCGAGCTGGAAGTGCGCACGCTGGGCCCGGTGAAAGTACAGCCCGATACCTTTGATATCAGCTGGGCCGAGTTGTCCCGGGAGTGGGTCAGCCAGCCGAATATCATGCGCTTCTACCGGGTGCTCCACCTGCAATCGGTGGCCCAGCCGGACGTGTTGAAACTCATGTGCCAGGACTGGGACGGGCCCCTGCTTGGCAGAAATATCAGTGTTCCCGAGATGCGTGCCGCCCTGGGTGACGTTATCACACTGGAATTTCCCTCCCGATAAATGTGGAGGTTTCCGCGAGCTTGCCGACTATCCGTGCAGTGTGTAAGGAGCTGCTCCGCACGCCATCGCTGATTCAGGAGCTGCTGTCCGGGCCGCCGGCAAACGACCGGAAAGGGTTTCATGGAGAGAGCCCGCCAATGAATAAGTCCGAATCCACAAGTCCCGCATGGAATCCGGTCGTCCCGGGGTTCATCGCGGTGTTGCTGCTGGGAGTGGTGCTGCGCCTCGCATGGCTCGGGGAGCAACCACTCTGGATCGACGAGGCCTACAGCGTCTGGTATGCCAGTCGTGACTGGGGTTACCTGTGGCAGATTGTGCCGCAGATCGACCCGCACCCGATGCTCTACTATTCCCTGCTCAAGCTCTGGATGGTGCTCGGGGACAGTGAAACGATACTACGGCTCGCCTCCGCGCTGGTCTCGATACTGACGCTGCCGCTGATTTTCCTGCTGGGTCGCTGGACAGGTGGTGAAACCCGGGGTGACAGGGTGGGACTGCTTGGCATGCTGGTTTTCGCGGTCAGCAGTGTGCAGATCAATTTCGCGCAGGAAGCCCGTCCCTATGCCTTCTGGATTTTCGCCATGGCGGCCGCCCTTGCCGCCCTTGCCTGGCTGGTGAGCAACCCGGCCGAGGCTGTGCGTCCCTGGCGCGACTGGCGGCGGCATCCGGCCGCGGCTGGTGCATATGCCGCGCTGGCGCTCAGTCTCAGCCTGCTAATCTGGTTTCACAATACCGGGTTCTTCTACATCGCCGGCATCGGCCTGTTTTGCCTGGGTTGGTGGGCCATATCCTTGCGCTGCAACCGGTATGCATTCCTCAACCTGTTTGCTGCCGCGGCTCTCGCGCTGTTGTTGTATGTGCCGAATATTCCGACCCTGCTGATGCAGGCAGCCAATGCCGACAACACCTTCTGGATCAAGGCGCCGGATGCCATGAAATTCACCAAGACCACGGTGGCTGCGCTGGGTATCTGGGTCCCCAGGCTGCTGCGCTGGCGCTGGAATTTCGCGCTCGACGGGGTGCTTGGCCTGCTGGCCTGCGCTGGCCTGCTGGCCCTGTGGCTGCGGGGCCGCAGTGTCTTTGCGGTGATGCTGGTATTCACAAGCCTGGTGCCGCTCGCGCTGGTGATGGCAGTCACCTTTCTCGCGCAGCCGGTCTTCATGTATCGCATCATACTGCCGATGTTCGTGCCCCTGGCGGTGATGATGGCGGCTTCATTGCTCTGGTTCAGCGGACGAGTCAGCAGCAGTCTGGTTGCCGCCGTGCTGGCGGGCATCTATGCGCTGTTGCTGCCCAATTACTATATGGATCCGGATCGCAAGGAACCCTGGGACCGGATCGCAGCGACCCTGATGCAGGACCCGGGTGGCGGCACTGTCATCGTCTCACCGAATTCTGCCGCCCTGCCGCTAGGTTACTATCTGAAACGGGCCGGCTCGGACATTGAACTCATATCGCTGCCGAAAAACTATCCCGCCATGGAAGCGAACTTCAGCCATCCCGGTGGCGGGAACGGTGTGGCCGGGATCGACTGGCAGGCGGTCGAGATCCTGCGTACGGTCACCGGCAAAGGGGATCCGGACTGGGTTGTGCTGCGTTCCCACAAGATGTGGGACCCTGACGACCTGGTCAAACCCTGGCTGCAGCAGCGCTATTGCCTGACCCGCCACGAGTTCCCGCCACGGAACTACCTGGAGGTATACCGGCTGACGCCGCTTGCTGCAGGGTCGGCAGCTCCCTGTGCCAGCCCTGAGTCTGCGGCATCCGTGCGAGACTTTGACAGCGGGGCGGTTCTCGGCACTGACCCTTGACCAGGCCGGAAGGTGTGAGACTATTTATCCCGCAATAACTTGTGACGCTTTGGACAAACTGCCATGGATGTAAAGGAAGAGGATATTCTGGGTGAGGATATTGCAACGCACTGGTATTACGTTTCCAAGGGGCGTGCCATGCGGTCATTTCTCGGGGCTGTTCACTCCGCCGGGGTGCTGGATGTCGGTGCCGGCTCAGGCATCTTCTCCCGGCAACTGCTGAAGGCCGGTGTCTGTCAACGCGCGACCTGCGTTGATCCGGCCTATGCGGAAGAACGCGAGGAATCCTGTCCGGGCGGCACCCTGAGCTTCGTCCGGCAAGTCGGTGAGCCGGACCAGTCACTGGTACTGATGATGGACGTGCTGGAGCATGTCGATGATGATGTCGGCCTGCTGCGGGAATATTCACGCCACCTGCCTGCCGATGGCCGGGTACTGATTACCGTGCCGGCCTTCCGCTTTCTGTGGTCCGGGCACGACGATTTCCTTGAACACCGCCGCCGCTATACGCGGGGCATGGTGGAGCGCATGGTGCAGGACGCGGGGCTGGAAGTCGTGCGCAGCCGCTATTTCTACGGTCTGCTGTTCCCCGCTGTGGCTGCCATGCGTCTCTACGAGGCGCGGCGCCGGAAGACGCCGCAAAGTGCCCTGCGCAGGCATTCACCCCTGGTCAATTCCCTGTTGACCGCAGTGCATGATGTCGAGCGGGTGCTGCTGTTTCCGGTGAATGTCCTTGCCGGGCTCAGCGTGTTCTGCCTGGCGCGTCCCGGGCGGTGAGGTGACTCAGCTAAACGCCCAGAATTTCTGCAGCAGGAACATCGTTGCCGGGACGACGGTTACCATCAGCAGCACGGCATACGGGTAGGGATGTCCCAGCAGGGTAACGACCAGATAGACCACCAGGGTATTCAGCCCGAGCCCGATGAACGAGACCAGCGTGAACTTGAACATCGCCGGTTTCCAGCTGTCCTGCAAGCCGCGGTGCTGCATGCGAAACGTCCAGGTGAAATGACCGACGAAGCCCGTGATGAGTGCGACCAGGAACGCCGGAAAGTTCGCCCAGAGCGGCGCAATATCCAGGATCTCGATGCAGCTGACGAAAACCAGGATGTGTACGCCGGTCGCCAGCGCGCCGACGATACCAAAGCGCATTCCCTGGGCAAGCAATTGCAGCAGCGGTGAGCCGGTCTGGGTTTTTTCCATGACGGTATATCCGAATCAGCGCACGGTTCAGCTTTCAGTCGGGGTTTCAGGCTGCTGTTCGAAGCCGATCCTGGAGCCGATCAGGTACATCGGGCGTTGCTTGACCTCAAGAAAGATCCGGCCCAGATATTCGCCGAGTATGCCAAGACCGACCATGTTCACGCCGCTGAGGAACAGGATGGTCACCAGCAGGGAGGCATAGCCCGGAACATCCGCGCCATACAGCAGGGTGCGTATGACGATCACAAGGCCGTAGAGTCCCGAGAAGGTGGCAATGGCAAACCCCAGGTAGGTCCAGATGCGCAGGGGCAGGGTGGTGAAGGAAAAGATGCCTTCCAGCGCGAGATTCCACAGGCTCCAGTATTTCCACTTGCTGGTGCCCGCAACCCGCTGCGGACGGCTGTATTCGATATAGGCATGGCTGAAGCCAACCCAGGCGTACAGGCCCTTCATGAAACGGGTGCGTTCCGGCAACTGCAGCAGCGCGTTTACGACGGCGCGGTCCAGCAGGCGGAAATCGCCCGCGTTGGCGGGAATCGGCGTCTCAGCGACCCGGCCGATGACACGGTAAAACAGGCCTGCGGTAGCGCGTTTCAGGTAACTGTCGCTTTGCCGGTCGCTGCGGACCGCGATAACGCTGTCATAGCCCTCGCGCCACTTCGCTACCATGTCAGGTATCAGTTCGGGCGGGTCCTGCAGGTCGGCATCCAGCGGAATGACCGCATTGCCGCTCGCGTGTTCCAGGCCTGCTGTGAGGGCAATTTCCTTGCCGAAGTTCCGGGTCAGGTTGAGGATCTTGATGCGCGCATTCCCGGCATGGAGTTCACACAGCATGTCCAGGGTGTCGTCGGTGCTGCCGTCATTGACGCAGATGATTTCGAAGTCATCCGCGGCGGACTCGATGATGGGCAGGACGCGCGCAAAGAATGGTTCGCACACGTCTGTCTCGTTGTACATGGGTACCACGAGGCTGAGGTTAAGGTGGCGCTGTGAACGGTCTTCGGCTCGTTTGTCCATTTGGCGACAGGTTCGTTTCATTACACTCTGACACAGGCCCGCCGATTTGTATAGTTAGCGGCCGCGTGCCTGCGGGTACGAGCAGGACCGGTTTGTCGCATCAGGTAACCGCTGATTAATTCGTCGTTGCGAGGACTGCAGGGAGCAGGTGAGACCGCGGAGCGGTCGAGAGACTGGCCTGGGCCATGCAGGGGATACGAGTTCATGGATGGACCCGGAAGAACGTGGCAGGGCGCCGGAGCCGCGACTAGGGCAAGGCGCGGTTTTCGGGGAACATGGTGGCGTGGCAATCTGTAACCAGTTGATTCGCCGGTTACGGGATTGCTTCGCTGGCCGCTTCTGACATCCTGTTCTCTCGCGGCACTTGTACATCCCTGTACCTCGCGCCAGCAATGAGGGGGATACAGTAATCAATCAGGGGTTCCTAGCGGTCTCTGGAAGACCTTTTTTCGGGAAAACACATGTTTGTTGCAAATGAGGTTTCAAAACAGGTTCTCTATGTTGCGATCATCCTGGCTGCGGCTATGCTTGCGTGCCTTCCAATGCTTATGTTCGGCGCGCCGAATGGCCACAGTATCCAGCATGACCTGATGTGGATGCAGGAGTTCACCAGGCAGCTGGCGGAGGGTGATCTGTACCCGAGGTGGCTTGCAGGGATGAACGCAGGCGCGGGCAGTCCGACGTTCTTTTTCTATGGCCCGCTGCCGTTCTATGTGTGTGCCCTCGCCTCGGTGGTTTGCCCGTCCTGCGAGGCGACGATACAACTCGCGATGGGGGAATACCTGCTGCTGGCCTTGTCCGGGCTCTCCTTCTATGTGTTTGCACGCCAGGCTACAGGAAATTTTCCCGCCATGGCCGGTGCACTGCTTTACATGCTGCTGCCTTACCATTTCGAGTTCGACCTGTGGAGAAGGCAGGCCATAGGCGAGTTTGCAGCCTATATCTGGTTGCCGCTGACGCTGTACTTCGTGCAGCGGATGGCAAAAGGCCGGGGCGGCGAGAACGGCCTTGCCATCAGCTACAGCTGTCTGGCCCTGTCACACCTGCCGTCGACCCTGCTGTTTTCACCCTTCCTGTTCATTTATGCGGCGGTGCTGTCATTCCGTAACAGTTCGTGGCATCTCATGCAGAGGTTCGCACTGGGTATATTCATCGGCCTGCTTCTGGCGAGCATCTATTTCATACCTGCCTTGCTGATGCAGGATTACATTTCACCCGAAAACTGGCTGGTCTCGCACTTCCGCTACGATCGCTGGTTTTTCCTTGACGGGATGGCGGAGGCAGATGCAATTTTCGGTGATCGTCTGTTTCTGGTGCTCGTTATATCCAGCCTGGCATTCGCCATATTCTGGCTGCTGGCCTGGCCATGCCGGAGGCAGGACCGGTCCGGCGCCATGCTGTCGATGTGGATCTTTTTCTGCCTTGCATGGGCCCTGATGACACCGCTATCCAGGATGGTCTGGGAGTTGCTGCCAATGCTGCAGAACGTCCAGTTCCCCTGGCGGGTTGCAATCGTGATAGACCTCGTTACGGCAATGTCCTTGAGCTATGCAACCCACTGCCTGCGCAGCACCGTGAAACCGGGGACGCTGGCCTTGCTGGGTGCTGGCCGCGGTGCTGCTCGTTTACGCTGCCTATACCGGTGGCAAGATAATGATATGGCGACTGGACCCGTTCCAGACGCCGCAGGCAATCAGAAGCCGGAGTGAAAATCTTGCATCGCGCAGGGATGCAAGCGGAATACCTGCCGGCCTGGGTTGAACAGACCCGGGATGACTCCCTGGTCATCATCAGGGAAATGCAGCCCGTCAGCCTCGATCCTGGCAAAGGCCGGGTGCAGGTCGTACACTGGAAGGCCCGCGATATCGCGCTGGACGTCGACCTCGCCGAATCGGCGGAGATCATTATTCGCCAGTATTATTTTCCCGGCTGGCAGGCAAGCATCAATGGCGTTACCCCGGTCACTGTGGAGCCGGGCGAGACCAACAGGTCTGTTGAAACTGGCACTGCCCGGTGGCCGATACCGGCTTGACCTGGAACTGCTGCCGGTGTGGCCGGAAACCACAGGACGGATACTGAGCGGCCTGGGCCTGTTGCTCGTGGTCCTGCGGGCCTTGTCCGGTCTTGTCAGACGCAGGCAGCGTATTGTGCCGCAGTGAACGGCCCCCTGTCCTGCGGCTGCCTTGAAATGACTGGCGAACCGGCGTGCATCGGAGCGGCCGCTCAACAGGGCCGGCTCAACCCTGCGCGCCCGGGTGATCGGCATCAGGCGTTCAGGCGTGATACGGGTAAAGCCGCGAGGTGAGGGGAGGTGCGTTGCTGTGGGGCATGGTTGCCCGGCCGAACGTGCCTGTAATATAGTCACATTGAGGTGCTGCGACTGTCGGCGTTGTGCCTGAGGATTGCTATGGATAAGCGAATGCCTCCGGAGTGGCGACCGGTTCTCCTCTCATGGAACAAGCCGGGAAGCGCGGGGTGGATGCGATCCCGGCCGCGGCAAGGGCTGATTGGCAAGCGCACAAACCCGGGGAACCGGCGTGGATAGCCGTTAGTCCATGTCGCGTGGCGCTGTAGCAGATGCCGGGGATTCCATGCAGCGGGCGCTGCTGACGGGAGCACTGGTCTGGGCGCTTTTCAGTATCGTCCACGTGCTGATCAGCGGGGTTGTCGTCGACGAGGTTGCCGAGGCCGCACAGGTTATCTCGGGCGAGGTGCAGTTTCCACCCGGGCACCCGCTGCCGCGGTTCTTTTTTCAGGCATTCAGCCTGCCAAACTTTCTTTCCGCTGCGTTCCTCGAATTTTTCCCGGATGCCCTGCAGCTTTCCTCGCTGCGCAATGCCGGTTTCCTCTTTCTGAGTACTTTCGTTCCGTATGCTTTGGCTGTCGTGCTGGTGCGCAAACCCGTGTGGGGCCATGTCGCAGCCTGCATGGCGCTCTGTGGCGTCAGCATCCAGTTCTCTGGCAACTATCCGGGATTCGTGTTTCCGACGTATTACAGCCACGGCCATTTCGGTTTTTACCTGGTGCTGCTGGCAGTGGCGCTGCTGCTGGGAAGATTGTGGTCGCTGGCCGGATTCCTGATCGGCATTCTTCCCTCGGTCCACCCTGTCACTGCGCTCGTCATCTGGCCCTGGGTCGGTCTCTGGCTGGCCTTTTCGCGGACGCGCCCGGTTGGCAGGAACCGCAGGACATTCTTCCTGGCGGCATTTCTGGGTCTGGCTGTCTGCTGCGGCTTTGCCCTCGCGCGCTACCTGCTGGTGCCGGAACTTGCGATCAGTCCGCCGTACGATGTCGCCGGGGACAGCGCACTCATCGCCGCCAACTTCACCCGCTTCATCGACGCGCACAATTTCCCGATCGTCCTCAGGTCGATGGGGTATCTCGCCAACCCCGCGACTTTCCTGTTGCTGGTCCTGTGGCTGCAACATGCCGGGCCCGCCTGTGCCGGTAATGCGCAGGAGGCGGCAATTTCCCGTTCTGACTACGCCTGGATTCTCGCGCTGGGTGCAATGATCTGGATGATGATTTTCGGACTGGAAGGGTATCGCCAGGTGACCGGGTCGTGGCCGGACGTCATATATATGCTGATGCCCTCGAGATTTTCCAACCTCACGGCCAACCTGATCACCCCGCTGCTGGCGGTTTCCCTGGCCGTATCTATTGGTCGCCTGGAACGGGAAAGACGTTTGTCGGGCGAACTGGTCGTGAGCGGCTTGCTGCTCACGGCCGGTGCAGTGTTGTTGTTCAACCGCACACTGGTGGCACACAACCTGTATTACCTGGTGTTCGCCCTGGTCTTCGCGATACCCGTCGCAGACTCACGGGGTGGCAAGTTCACCCGGGTTGCAGCAGTGCTGGCTGTTCTCATGCTTGCAGCCGCATTCTGGATGGTGAATGCCGAAGCCGGGCCTGCTATCCGGCTGCTGGCGGCGTGGCTGGTTTTCCTGGGCGTCTTGCGCCTGCCGCGGCCGGCATTGTTGTCGGGCCGCTTTCCAGTTCGAAAGCTGTTGCCCATATCCCTGCTGCTGGTTGCACTTGCCTCGGTATCCGCCACACCGTTGTTGCAAGAGGATAAAGGCTACACACGCGGGGAAATGATGTCCGCGTTCGATCGCGAACTCGCAGACTGGCTCTCGGAGAATGCGCGAGCGGGTGAGTTGCTGCTGCCGAACATTCTTCCCGTCAGCCATTTCATGGCCAAAACCGGACACCCGATTTTGTTCGATCTGGGTACCAGGGATACAGTCAGGTACATGCCGGAACTGGCGCCGGCCATCGGGATGATGGTGCGCGATCTGTATGGCGTCGACTACACGGACACGGCCTGGCTGGAAGCCAATTCTCCGCCTGACAGGGTTGACCTGCGTCCGTTGGCCGATAGCTGGGATGGCCGCTCCCTGGGCGAATGGCAGCGACTGGGAAAGAAGTACAATTTCCGGCTGGTGATCACGACCCGCACAAGGGCACTGGATTTGCCTGTCATGCTGGAGGGCGATAAGTGGATCCTGTACGGGATTCCGCAATAACAG
Source organism: uncultured Gammaproteobacteria bacterium (assembly GCA_963824045.1). Taxonomy (GTDB): domain Bacteria; phylum Pseudomonadota; class Gammaproteobacteria; order UBA9214; family UBA9214; genus UBA9214. The sequence goes on from CAWGNW010000011.1 coordinate 185,348, forward strand.
TTACCATGTATTACTGTTGCGTGCAGGTATGCCAGTCCGCAAGGGACAATCCCGCGGACGAGTGATGACGACGCGGGTCAGGGTCCAGCGGCAGGTGACAGTAGTTCCCCCGCCATCAGGTGGTGGTTCAGGGTGAACGGGGTTAATCAGCCGGGTGACCGATCAATCGCAAGCGCATCAACGAGGCAGACACTCCTGACGGTGGCTCCAGACTACCGACGGATGTAAACTCATGGCCTGCTGCCGTCCTGCGGGTGTAGTTCAATGGTAGAACTGGAGCTTCCCAAGCTTCAAACGTGGGTTCGATTCCCATCACCCGCTCCATTCCTGCATCAAAACTAATTTATACGAATATAAAAATATTCTAATTGTATTATTAGTAAATCCTAATATACTTATTCTGTTTCCGGGAATGCTTCCCGCAAAGAATTTTCACTTTTTTAATTAGTCAGTTATCGGGAGAGTGTGTGATGAAAAAGATTGCAATAGTGATTTCCGCTGCCTCTTTGGCAGTCGTATCTGCTTCGGCTTCAGCCTGGGGGTGGGGTGACGATGGTTGGGGCAACAATGGTTTCGGTGATGGCTGGGGCGACGGTGACTTCGACGGCGACTTCGGTTTCAACATGAGCATGAGTGGCCATGGACATGGCCGTGGCTATGGTCGTGGCTACAACCGTTACTACGGTTACAACGACTACGGGTATGCGCCCTATGGCTATGCCCCGTACGGTTATGCTGTCCCGGTTGCACCCGCTGTCGAAATGACAGAGGAGCAGAAGCAGGCGATCGCCGACCAGCAGGCCAAGGCCATTGAATACATGCAGAATGCACAGCAGCAGGCTGCCGAGTTCTATGCCAGCCAGCGTGAGCCGATGCAGAACATGCAGCAGTCCATGACGGAAGAGCGTGATGCGCGCATCAAGGAAATGGATGCGCAGCGTGAAGCATCGCAGCAGGCTTATGAGGCCCGTGTTGCGGAATCCAAGAAAGCATACGAAGCACGCCGCAAGGAGCGTGAGGAAGCCCACAAGGCCCGTCTGGAGCGTCACAACAGCAAGCCTGCCACCACCGATACCGGTGCCTAGGTCATAGCTGAACCAGGGCCGGTGCCCCGCGCGGACACCGGTACTGTATTGCAAGGGGTATGTAGCCTGGCTACATACCCCTTTTCCATGCCGGCCCTGTGGTCGTAGAAGCGAACTGCCCGAGTCACTATACTGTCGCAAGTGATATAAACGGAAGACCATTCGAACTACAAACAGGGAAGCAGGCATGGCAAGACTACTGAAGATCATCGGCGCACTGGTTGCGATTCTGGCGACACTGGTCGTGGTCGCTGCGATCGTGCTGCCGCTGGTCATCGACCCGAATGACTACAAGGAGGAAATCAGCGCCGAGGTGGCCAGGCAAACCGGCCGCACGCTGAATATCGAGGGTGATATGGCGCTATCGGTATTTCCCTGGCTGGGGCTGGACATCGGTCCGGCGCAACTCAGCAATGCGGCAGGCTTCGATGAACCCTATATGGCGCGGATGGAGACGGTTCAGGTGCGGGTCAAGCTGCTGCCCCTGCTGAAAAAACAGCTCGAGGTGGACACAGTCCGTCTCAACGGACTGACACTCAACCTGGCGCGGGACAAGAACGGCAGGACAAACTGGTCCGACCTGGCGGGAGAGCCCGAGTCTGCCGCGGATAAGAAAAAATCTGCGGATGCCGCCGACAGCGGCGGGAGCGGAGGCGGTCTGGCAGGTCTCGCCATCGGCGGTATCGAGGTCGCCGATGCACGGCTGACCTGGGACGACCGGGTGACTGCAAGCCGTTATGAGATTACTGATCTGGCATTAACCACGGGTGCCATCGAACCGGATCGGGCATTCGACCTCGATCTGGGTTTTCGGGTGTCGGCCGCACAGCCGGCGATTGAAGGGCGCTTCCACCTCAAGGGCAATGTGCTGCTGGCTGCCGGTTTGCGGGCTGTCGATGTAACGGCCGCGGCCGTGGACCTCGACGCTGCCGGCGACGGGGTTCCGGGCAAACAGCTCAGCCTGTCGCTGGCGAGTGACCTGTTCGTTGACCTCGATGCACAGACCCTGTCACTTCCGAACCTGGTGCTGGAGACGCTTGGCCTCAGGATCACCGGCACTGTCTCGGGTACCGGGATCATGGCGGAGGAACCGCAACTCAGCGGTGTGCTGGCCGTGGCGCAATTCTCACCGCGCGCGGTTATCGACAAAATGGGGCTGGCGCCGGTCGCTACCCGGGATCCGGTCGTGCTGGCGCAGGCAACCGCCTCGCTGAACTGGTCGGCTTCCCCGAAATATTTTGCGGCAACCAGCCTGAACCTGTCGCTGGATGATACCCGCATTGACGGTACCGCCAGGGTTGATTCATTCGCGCAACCTGCGATTCGCTTTGCACTCAAGGTCGACGGGATTGACCTGGACCGCTACCTGCCGCCGGAGGCCGCGCAAGCAACGTCTGGCCAGCCTGCAGCGCAGGAGGCAGCCGGCGGTGGTGGTGCAGACCCGCTGCCACTGGAAGCCCTGCGGTCCCTGAACCTGGATGGCAGGCTGGAAGTGGGGCAGCTCACTGCATTCAATCTGAAGTCCAGCAATATCATCATCCAGGTCAAGGCAAACAATGGCCTGCTGCGCCTGAATCCACTGGGGGCCAGTCTGTATGCGGGCAAATATACCGGTGATATCACCCTGGATGCACGCAAGGACATCCCGCGTATCGCCATCAATGAAAAGGTGTCCGGTGTAAAGGCCGGGCCGTTGCTGCAGGACCTGACCGGCGAGGCCCGGGTCCAGGGAACAGCGGATGTCACGGCAAAGCTGAATGGCAGCGGCACTAGCACGGCCGCCATCAAGGAAACCCTGAATGGCACAACGTCATTCTCCTTTACCGAGGGGAGCGTCAAGGGCGTGAATATTGCCGCCCTGATTCGCAAGGCACAGGCAAAACTCAAGGGGCAGCCGGCGCCGCAGGATGAACCGAACCAGACGGATTTTTCCGCAATGCAGGGTACGGCCACGGTCAGCAATGGTGTGGTACGCAATGATGACCTGCTGCTGCAGTCACCCTTGCTGCGCATATCCGGCAAGGGCCAGGTCAGCCTGCCGGCGGAGACCATCGACTACACCCTGACCACCAAACTGGTGGGATCGCTGGAGGGCCAGGGAGGCAAGTCGCTGGAGGAACTCAAGGGGGTGTCGATCCCGGTACGCGTCGGCGGCACCTTCAGCAAACCGACCTACGTTCCGGATCTCGGGGCTGCCCTGAGTGGGGCCGCCAAGGCCAGGGTGGAGGAAAAGGTAGAGGAGCAAAAACAGAAACTGCAGGAAAAATTCGGCGACAAATTGCAGAACAAGTTGCTGAAGGGGCTGTTCAACTGACAAACCTGCCTGCGACGGGCCTGCTGGCAGTGCTGCTGCTCCTGTCCGCGGTGGCGGCAGCCGGTGACATCCTGGAGGCCAGCGTGACGCATGTTGACGGGCGCTATGATCTGGCGATCAGGGCGCGAATCGATGCGCCGAGTGATGTCGTCTACCGCGCCATTACCGATTATCCCAACCTTGCGGCCATCAACCCCGATATCGAGGTCAGTGAATTGCTGGAAACGAATGCAGCCGGTGTCTACTCGGTGCGCACGGTCATCAATGTCTGCATCCTGGTGTTCTGCAAGCAGGTAGAGCAACTGCAGCAGGTAACGCATACGGATGCAGACACCATCGAAGCCGTGATTGTCCCGGAAGGCAGTGATTTTCGTTCCGGATTCGCGCGCTGGCAGCTGTCGTCGCCGACTCCTGCAGCCACGGAACTGCTATTTACCGAGAACTTCGAGCCGGACTTCTGGGTGCCGCCCGTGATAGGACCGTGGCTGATACAGCGGAAACTGGTCAGGGAACTCACCGAAACAGCCGCGTATATCGAAGCGCAACAGGGTGTTGACCGACCATGAGCGGGCCTGCGGATTTCAGTAACCGGGTGCTGACATGGTATGCCCGGTTCGGACGCAAGGACTTGCCCTGGCAGCGCGAGCCGACGCCTTACCGGGTGTGGGTATCCGAAATCATGCTGCAGCAGACGCAGGTAGCCACGGTCATCCCCTTTTATAACCGTTTCATGGAGCGGTTCCCTACCGTGCAGGCGCTGGCCCGGGCGAGCCAGGATCAGGTGCTGCACCACTGGTCCGGACTTGGCTACTATGCGCGGGCGCGCAACCTGCATGTGGCAGCGCAGCAGATCGTGGCGCGGCACGACGGCATTTTCCCGGAGACTTTCGAGGCGGTCCTGGCCTTGCCGGGCGTCGGACGTTCCACGGCAGGTGCGATCCTGTCGCTGGCCTGCGGGCAGCGCCACCCGATTCTGGACGGCAATGCGAAGCGGGTGCTGGCGCGATTTTATGCGCTGGAGGGCTGGCCCGGACAGGCGGACGTGCTGAAGAACCTGTGGTCACTGGCGGAAGACTGCACCCCCGCCGCACAGGGGGCCGCCTATACCCAGGCCATCATGGACCTGGGCGCGACAGTGTGCACCCGCGTGCATCCGGCATGCGCACAGTGCCCGCTGGTAGCGGATTGCCGGGCCCGGCAATCCGGAAGGCAGACCCGGTACCCGGCGCCGCGCCCGAAAAAGCCATTGCCGGTGCGGGCTGTGACGATGCTGCTGCTATGCAACGAGCGTGACGAGATCCTGCTGGAAAAGCGTCCGCCGGCCGGTATCTGGGGCGGACTCTGGAGCTTCCCGGAACTTGCGGATTCTCCTGAAGCCGCCGCGGCATGGCAGCAGGCAACGGGGATCCGTTTTCGCCGCATCGAGGCCTGGCCGGTCGTGCGGCACAGCTTTACGCATTTCCAGCTGGAAATCACGCCGCTGCTGGCCGGTATCGGGAGTGAAGCCGCCCTTGTCATGGAAGGCACTGAGCGGGTCTGGTATAACACCACTCAAGCTGCCGAGCGGGGCCTCGCGGCACCCGTGAAGAAACTGCTGCAGAAATTTTCCGGCTTGAAGAACGCGAGGACGTGATGACGAGAACCGTACACTGTGTGAAGCTGGGCAGGGAGGCCGAGGGTCTGGAACGGCCACCATACCCGGGTGAGCTGGGACAGCGTATTTTCGAGAACGTGTCCCGGGAAGCCTGGCAGCAATGGCTGCGCCACCAGACCATCCTGATCAATGAACACCGAATCTCGCCCATCGACCCCGAAGCGCGCAAATTCCTGGAATCAGAGATGGAGAAGTTTTTCTTTACCGCAGGTTCCGCACTGCCGGGCGGATTTGTCGCACCGGATGCGCTCAAGTAACCGTAACCTGCCCTGGAAAACCTGTGCCCTGATGCGATTTCAGGGGGCGCGCATTCCTGAGAAGGTGTTTCTCCGTGCCCGGGGACTCGAACCATGAAGGGAATTATCCTTGCCGGCGGCAGCGGTACCCGCCTGTATCCCCTGACCTGCGCCATCAGCAAGCAGCTGATGCCGGTATACGACAAGCCGTTGATCTATTACCCCCTGTCGACACTGATGCTGGCGGGGATACGGGATATCCTGCTGATTACCACCCCGCAGGACCTGCCGCTTTTCCGGCAACTGCTTTCCGACGGCAGCCAGCTTGGCCTGAATATCCGGTATGCCGAACAGGCCGTGCCCGGCGGGCTGGCCGAGGCCTTTCTGATTGGCCGGGAATTCATTGCCGGCGAACCCGTCTGCCTGATACTCGGTGACAATATCTTCTACGGCCACGGGCTGGCGGACATCCTGCAACGAATGGTGGCCAGTGACCCGGCGGGGCGCGACGATATTCGCTTACCGGGTACGCGATGCTGCGCGTTACGGAGTGGTCGAGTTCACTGCGGATGGCAGGGTGGCGGGAATCGAGGAAAAGCCGCAGCGACCAAAGTCAAAGTATGCCGTTACCGGGCTGTACTTCTATGATGAACAGGTGGTGGATATCGCGGCCGGACTCAAGCCTTCCGCCCGCGGCGAACTGGAAATCACCGATCTGAACAATGTCTACCTGGCGCGACAGGAACTGCAGGTGGAACTGCTCGGCAGGGGCAACGCCTGGCTGGACACCGGCACACACGAGTCCCTGCTGCAGGCAGCGACCTTTATCGAGGCAATCGAACTTCGTCAGGGCCTCAAGATCGCCTGCATCGAGGAGATCGCATACCGCATGGACTATATCACCGCCGCGGAACTGGAACAGCTGGCAATGCCCATGCGCCAGAGCAGCTACGGGGCTTATCTGCTTGATTTGCTCCAGGAGCGCTGATTATACCCATGCAACTGCTGCCGACAGGACATCCAGAACTGCTGTTGATTGCACCCGATGTGCATCGAGACGCGCGCGGTTTTTTTCTCGAGTCCTACCATGCCCGCCGATTTGCGGAACACGGGATCACGGGAAGGTTCGTGCAGGACAACCATTCCCGTTCGGGTTATGCCGTGCTCCGGGGACTGCATTACCAGCTGGAGCATCCCCAGGGCAAGTTGATCCGGGTGGTCAGCGGCAGTGTTTTTGACGTCGCCGTGGATATCCGCAAGGGCTCCCCGTATTTCGGCCGCTGGTTCGGGGTGGAACTCTCGGGGGAAAACCATTACCAGCTTTATATTCCACCGGGATTCGCGCATGGTTTTTGCGTGCTCAGCGAGCAGGTCGATTTCCTGTACAAGTGCACCGATTACTATGCGCCCGGCGATGAGTACGGTATCGCCTGGAATGACCCTGCACTGGCGATAGCCTGGCCGGAGATGGATTACCTGCTGTCCGACAAGGACAGGGGATACCCGGCTCTGGCGGAGGCCGGGCGGTTGCCGGAATACGAGGGTTCCCGTACATGAAAGTGCTGGTAACCGGCGCATTCGGGCAACTTGGCAGTGAAGTCGTCAAGTGTTTCAGGCGGCAGGGACATGCCGTGGTCGCGCCTGTAAAACAGGACCTGAACCTGTTGCGTCACGACCAGATCACGCTGGCCGTAGCCACACACAAGCCTGACTGGGTAATCAACTGTGCGGCCTACACCCAGGTAGACAAGGCGGAGAGCGAGGCCGCGATGGCATTTCGAATCAACCGTGACGGGGCCGAGTGCCTGGCACAGGCGGTGGCGCGCTGCGGCGGCCGCCTGCTGCATGTATCAACTGATTATGTCTTCGACGGGTTGCAGGATCGGCCCTACCGGGAAACGGACGCGACTGCACCGAAGAGTGTTTACGGCCGCAGCAAGCTGGCGGGAGAGCAGGCGGTGCTGGCGGCGCTGCCGGGGGCGATCGTGCTGCGCACCGCCTGGGTTTACGGGGTCCGGGGCAGGAATTTCGTGAAAACCATGCTGCGGCTGGCCGCCACGGGACAGGCGCTGCGCGTGGTGGATGACCAGAAGGGAACGCCAACCGCGGCGGCCGATATCGCACAGGCCATTGCCGGACTGACAAGCTGCGACGCCCATGGTATGTACCATTTCACCGCCGCCGGCGAGACGACCTGGTACGGCTTCGCGGTCGCGATTCTGGAAGAGGCACGGCGAATCGGGTTCAGGATCATGACGCAAGCCGTTATGCCGATTTCTACCGCTGAATACCCGGTTGCGGCTGCCCGTCCCGCCTGCTCGGTACTCGATACGGCAAAGATTCAGCCCTGTCTCGACAAACCGGCTCCGGCATGGCGTGACAGCCTGAGGACCATGCTGGGTGAGCTCTATACATGCGCAGACTGCTGGTAACCGGCGGCGCCGGTTTTATCGGTTCCAACTTCGTGCGCTACTGGTTGCGCCGGCATGCCGGCGACCGGGTCGTCAACCTGGATGCCCTGACCTATGCAGGCAATCCCGAGAGCCTCGCAGATGTTGAGGCAGCACCCGGCTACCGCTTCGTGCATGGCGATATCACTGACCGGGAGCTCGTGCTGCAGCTGCTGCAGGAGGAGCGCATCGATACCATCGTGAACTTTGCCGCCGAATCCCATGTGGACCGGTCGATTCTCGGTCCCGATGCATTTATCAGCACCAATATCCAGGGAACCTACTCGCTGCTGGCGGCGGCGAAGGCGTTCTGGTCGCCGCTGCCTGCGCATGTCCGCTTCCTGCACGTCTCCACCGATGAAGTCTATGGCAGCCTGAATGCGGATGAGCCGGCTTTCACCGAGTGCCATCCCTATGCACCGAACAGCCCGTACTCGGCATCCAAGGCCGCGTCCGATCATCTGGTGCGCGCCTGGCACCATACCTACGACCTGCCGGTGCTGACGACCAACTGTTCCAACAATTACGGGCCTTACCAGTTTCCCGAAAAACTCATCCCTCTCACCATCCTCAACGCGCTCGAAGGCCGGCCGATCCCGGTCTACGGGGATGGCAGGAATATCCGCGACTGGCTTTACGTGGACGACCACTGCAGCGGCATCGAGGCCGTGCTGCAGCGGGGGCGCCCCGGTGAGGTCTACAACATCGGCGGCTGCAACGAATGGCAAAACATCGATATCGTCGGGCTGATCTGCGACCGGCTGGATGCCTGTCAGCCCGGTGCGGCGCCCTACCGCGAGCAGATCAGCTTTGTCCGGGACCGGCCCGGGCATGACCGGCGCTATGCCATGGATGCCGGCAAGATGCGGGAGGAGCTTGGCTGGACCCCGCAGCACGACTTCGCCGCCGGGATAGAAATCACCATCCAGTGGTACCTGACGAACCGGGCATGGTGCGACCGGGTGCGCAGCGGCGAATACCGGCATTACTACCGGCACCAGTACGGCGTTGCCGGTGATGACTGATCGCCTGAAGGTGTTCAGACGCTGCCGCCGGAGGGTAAATCCGTCCGAGTATTGACTCGCGGCCGTGCTCCCGGTTTAATACGCCGCTCGTTTCCGTATCCGGCCAGGTAGCTCAGTTGGTAGAGCAGGGGACTGAAAATCCCCGTGTCGGCAGTTCGATTCTGTCCCTGGCCACCATAAAACACCATAAATAACAATAAGATAGTAAGTCAGCTGCGCTCTACCGGCGAGTTCCGAAAATACCCCGGCCCGGTATAAAGTCCCTGGGCCGGTATTCTAAAAAAAGAAGCAATAGCTGGAAAATTCATCTGATGTCATAGCGTTGCAGATGCACTCATGCCGGAGGTCAGGTCGCAGGTGATGCGTGCGTGACCAAATCGTGACATCTGTTGTTCCAATCTGTTTTCCGGGTTTCCTTCGACCACTCGATTAAAGATATATCGATGGGCGACAGCTTGCCCAACAATTGCTGTTGCTCAATATGAGGAAGGGTATGGTTCGTTCGTCGACAAAATGTAATAAAGACGGGGCGCGCTATATTCGGCCTTCAGCGGTCGAAATCGAAATCGAAGGTGCGTTTCAGGAAGATCTGCCGACGTTGCGGTGGCGCCGCTTGATCACTGACAAGATCCTGTTTGGTGAAACAGCGTTAAGACGCGCACTGCGTGAGTACCTTGCCCATTATCATGCCGAACGAAATCATCAGGGTAAAGGCAACGTCCTGTTATTCCCAACCGCCACGAAAGCAATGAAACGCGTTGACGGGTCAGTCGTTTCTAAGGAACGCTTAGCTGGGCTGCTCAATTATTACCATCGGGAAGCCGCATGAGTATTTTGCCCACACGCCGATTAACCCCACACTGAAGATTCCTGCCCGCGAGGTCGACTGACAGATTCGGTCAGACAGATTGCTCCCGGGGTCTCGACGCCGCTCGGTCCTGGCCTGTCAGAGTTCACGAGGGTGGCGCGCCGCACGGATAGATGATACAAATCCTCAGTACATAGGGTCTACACATCGAGTATTTGTATCAATGGAGAAACGACGCTCGCAGCGTGAGCTGGCTCAGGCTCTTCTAAGGGAGCGAGGGATTATGCGCCTGGTCGAGCTGCGCGAGGCCGGCGTGACGGCGGCGACGATGAGTCGTATGGAGCGGGACGGTGAGGTCATCCGCCTGTCGCGGGGCGTCTATCAGCTGCCAGACGCTGACCTGGACCCGAACCACAGCCTGGCGGAGGCCGCGAAGCGGGTGCCCAAGGGCGTCGTGTGTCTCGTCTCGGCCCTGGCGTTCCACGGTCTAACGGACCAACTGCCCCCAAAAGTGTGGATGGCGATCGGGCCCAAGGACTGGGCACCGCAGCGCAACGGCGCGCCTATTCGCATTGTGCGCTTCACAGATAGTCTGCTGAGAGAGGGCTTTGAGACGCACGCGATCGAAGGTGTGCCCGTCAAAGTCTTCGGAGTAGCAAAGACGTTGGCGGATTGCTTCCGGCATCGCGGCAAGGTGGGTCTATCCGTCGCAATCGAAGGGCTTCAGGAGGCGCTGAGGCAACGCAAGGCAACCCCGGCGGAAATCTCTCGTCAAGCCGAGAAGGGCGGGGTGTCGACGGTCATCAGGCCGTATCTCGAGGCGCTGACCGCCAATGGCTAAAGAGATCAAAAACATCGGCGCCTCCGTACGGGCCCGCCTGCAGAATCTCTCCCGAGAAACGGGTCAGAGCTTCGAACTGATACTCACTCGCTACACGCTCGAACGGCTGCTTTACCGCCTCAGCACGTCTGCCTATGCCGACCGATTTGTACTCAAGGGCGCGATGCTGCTGACGAGTTGGTTCGCGGATCCTCACCGAGCGACGCGCGATCTTGACCTGCTGGGATTCGGCGATCCAAGCCCGGACACTATGGTCGCAGCGTTCAAGGAAATCCTCGCGACAGATGTCGAGGACGGCGTCGAGTTCGATTTGGACGCACTTCGTGTCGACGAGATCCGTGAGGAGCTCAAGTACGGCGGATTACGACTGCGTACGACTGCGTCGATCAGTGGCGCCCGTATTGCCGTGACAGTCGACGTCGGGTTTGGAGATGCGCTGGAACCGGGCGCCGAGGTCATCGACTATCCATCCATGCTGGACCTTCCGACACCGCGCCTGAAGGCCTATGCCCGAGAAACGGTGATCGCGGAGAAATTCCAAGCGATGGTGGCGCTGGGACGCGCGAACAGCCGAATGAAGGATTTCTATGACATTTGGCTTCTCAACCAGTCGTTTCAATTCGACGACGACCGGCTGGCCCGCGCAATTGCCGCGACCTTTGAACGACGAGGGACCGAGATCCCGGCGGAGCTCCCGGACGCACTCACCCCAGCCTTCGCTGAAGATGAGCACAAGCAGCGTCAATGGAATGCCTTTTTGGAGAACGTGGCACTCCACCCCGGCAGCCTGGCTGTTGTGATCGCGGGTGTTGCTGGATTCGTCATGCCTCACGCAATCGCCGCAGCGAAGATCGGCAGGAGTCGCTGATGTCGTCTGATCCGAGCCGCCTCATTGCCGCCCTCGCGCGTGACCGGATTAATCTGGATCTGAAAACGCTCGACCTGTGCTTTCTTGCAGGCCTTTACCTACGAGCCGATCGGGCGTCGCTTGCGTCTTTCGAAGAGGGCATGCTCATCGACATGTTCGAGCAGATATGCGACGTAGTCGATCCGGGCGCGGAGCGGCCGCGCAAGCGGGCGACGCACGCCATCCAACGGCTCCGCGACCAGCGCATGTTGGCCCGAGTGGACGGGGCGGGCATCGTTCGGTCCGGCGAGTACACACTGACGCGGCTAGCTGCCGCAGTCGTCGAGTACTTCCTCGCGGACGAAGCACTCACGCGCGAGAGCTTGACCCTGCTCACCGGCACGCTGCGGGCTCAGCTCGCCGAGATCCTCGGGGCAGCCAAGCGCGCTGACGCCGAGGATGCCTGGCGGGAGCGTGTACTGGCTCCGTTGCGGGTAACGGTTGGCGATCTCGTTGGCGGCATCGAGCGTCGGCAGCGCGGGCTCGATTCTCAGCAGGAAGAGGTGCAGGCGGAGATCTCCAAACTTTTGCAGGCGGATTGGTTCGGCGCGGTCGAGCGATGCCAGTCGCTGCTCGATACGACCACCGATACGCTGCGAGAACTCAACGAGGTCCTCCTTCGCGATACTCATCACTTCGTCGCGCTGCTGCAAGAGATTCAGGCCTTGGCTTCTGAGTCGGAGCAGGCAGAGTCCGAAGCGGCAGTGCAACGCGTCATCGAGCATGTCGATCGTATCGCCGCCTGGGGAGGCGCAAGGCAGCGCGCGTGGTCGGATTACTATCAGTACGTCCATCGTTATCTTCGCGATGTCGTGCGCCTCGACCCGGACCGAGCCTTGAGTCAGCGGCTACGCGACCAGGTCGCGAGCTGGCCATCGTCACCGTTCCACTTGCTGGTGGCATCAGCGCGGTCGATCCGGTTGCTCCGTCCCCTCGAGTCGAGGGTCGAGCGGCCGGCTGTAACCAGGCCACGCACGGATCGGGAAGCCTCACCCGATCTAGTAGATCCTGAAGAAGCGGGCCTGGACATCGAGACTCTGGTCGAAGGGGCCCTGGCCGCAGGCGCCAAATCCCTGGCCGAGGTTACCGAGTGGGTATTGCCCAAGTTTCCGCCACACCTGCGCTACGCCGTCACGGGGCGCGTGGCCGACGCACTCGCTCGCGTCACCCGGGCTCGGAGCGCTTTCGAGCGCCCTTGGCGGACCGTCGCCCCGAACCTGGAGCTGGAGGATTGGGACCTTCCGAGGGAGTGGGGCCTAAGGTGACGGCATCCGGCTTTCAATCGCTCGAAGAGGTCATTGCCGACGAGCACTTCCCCGAGGTGGACCTCGCCCTACGCCGCGGGCGGCACGTCGGACGCGACGACGGCACTGTTTATGACTACCTCATCGATGCCCTCGACCATCTCGAGCCCTTCTACCGTCGGTTCGGCTGCGAGCTGGTGCAGCGAGCCGACGGGTATTTTTACCTGCTCCCCTCGGGGGACCGCCTCGGGCGGCGCCAACTATCCGCTGGCGAGATGCTCGTTGGTCAGACGCTGGCGCTGATGTACCTGGATCCCGCTACCCTGCAGCACGGCGGCATGGTGCAGCGCGAGGCGCTTCTGCAGAGACTTTCGGGGCTGTTGGGGACCGAGACGCTGGTCCGCACCCTCAACCCGCGGCGCAGGAAATTCGACGAACGGATCGCCGCCGAGACCGTCCGCACCAAAGTCGCCGAGGCCCTTCGGCGACTCGCGGACCTTGGGTTCATCGATGTGGTAGATGACGCGATACTTCGGCTACGCCCCGCATTGATGCGATTCGCGGAGCCGGTCCGTGACCTGAGCGACCAGCAAGCCGCATTGGAGCGATTGGTTAAGCGCGGTGAGATTGTCCTTGGCGACGCTGACGAAGAGGACGCGAGCGACGATGGTAATGACACCGAGGACGACGACGAGGAGGCGGGCGGATGAGCCGTACGTGTGCCCAGGCCCTCGTGCTCGTCAACTGGAAGGGCGTCTTCTATGAGCGGTATCTCATCGACCGGCACGTGACTGCCCTCGAAGGGGCCAATGGCGCCGGTAAGACAACGGTGATGATCGCGGCCTATGTTGTGCTCCTGCCGGACATGTCTCGGCTGCGCTTCACGAATCTTGGAGAAACCGGCGCGACCGGCGGGGACAAAGGTATCTGGGGACGCCTCGGTGAACCTGGCCGCCCTGCCTATTCCGCCATCGACTTCGCCCTCGCACCCGATCATCGGCTCATTGCGGGCGTGCACCTGGAGAGGAAGGGCGAGCCATCGGTCGAGCCGACGCCGTTCATCATCTCCGGTCTCGACGCGGATGTTCGCCTGCAAGACGTGCTCTTACTATCGCAAGGTGACCACGAGGTTGTTCCGGAACTGAACGAGCTGCGCGAGAACGCCGCTCGCCTCGGTGGGCGCATGCAGGTCTTCGGCACCGCGCGTGACTACTTCGCTGCCCTCTTTGAACACGGTGTCACGCCGCTGCGTCTGGGCACGGACGAAGAGCGCAATAAACTCAACGAGATGCTGCGTACCAGCATGACGGGCGGTATCTCGCGTGCACTCACATCGGAGCTGCGGTCCTTCCTCTTGAAGGAAGAGAGCGGGCTGGCCGACACGTTGCAGCGCATGAAGGCCAACCTCGATGCGTGCAGGCGTACGCGCACCGAGGTCCAGGAGTCGCAGCGGCTCGAGCGGGAGATCGGTGGCGTATTCGAGGCCGGCGAGACAATGTTTGCGGCAGCATTCCTCGCAACACGAGAACGTGCTGACGAGCTGCGACGCCGTCTGGCCGAGGCGGAGGAAGCACAACGCAAAGCGCAGCAGCGCCTTGCAGAGGCCGAGGATCAGCTCGCCCGCGTCTGCGATGAACTCACCAGCAAGGGGGCTCGCCAGGAGGCTCTGGCGGCGGAGGTCAATGCTGCCGAGGATTGGCTCCGGCGCCTTCAGCAGGCGCTTGCGACTGCTCAAGAGGTTGCGCGTCGGCGCGAGGAGCTGTCTTGCGCCCAAGAAGACGCTCGAATTGCCGCGGAGGAGCGCGCGGCGCGGGAAAAAGTCCGAGCGCAGCGCCGAGTGTCGCTGCGTCGCTGCCAGGATGATCACAAAGTCGCCGCCGCGGGCCTTGCAGACCTTCAGCGCGGTCTCGACGAGCTCCATCGCCGTGCCGGGGCGTACAGGCAGGTCGTCCGTCGCAAGGTGGAAGCAGAGCGGCTGCTCGAGATCGACGTGCTTGACATCGGCTCCGTGGCCGGCCGGATCGCTGAGAGTAAAACGCAACTCGAGCAGGTGGATCGCTCTCGGCGCGACGCGAAGCAGCGGCTCGCCGACGCCGATGATCACAGGCGAGAGCATGCAACAGCGATTGCAGCGCTGGAGCTGATGGCAGATGCGACGATAGAACCGAGCGGCGCCCACCCGACAGCTCTACAGCAGCTTCGCCGGTTTCGGGACCTGCAGGCCCTCGCAGAACGGCAGAGCACCATTGCCGCCGAGCTCACCGAGGCCCGCAATCTCGCCAGCCGCCAGGCCGAGGTCAGGGAGCAGGCTGAGATTCTGGGCCTTTCCTTCACGGGGCAGCGGCCTGCTCGCATGGAGGTAGCGGAGCATCTGGAACGAGTGGAGAAAGAACGCGAGCAGTTTTTGGAGCAGGCGCGCGGGGCTCAGACGGGCGTGGCTGACTGTCAGCGAACGCTGGACACTGCGCGAATGCGGCAAAAGGAGCTCAGCGATCGCGAGCCGATCTGGCGTGACCTCGCGATTCGCGCCAGGCATCTCGCGGACGAGCTCGAGCGCTCCCTGGTTTCGCTACCCGAGCTTCAAGCCGCACGCGAACTCGTGGCGAAGCACCTTACCCAGGTAAGGGCAAGAGAATCCGGGCTCATCGAGAGGCGGGAGCGCCTGCAATCGGAGGCGCGGGAGCTCCTGGCCGCCGGCGGGCCGTTCGATCCCGAGCTGTTACGACTGAAGGACGCTCTGGGTGCGGAGCTCCTGGCCGGGGTATTTGAAGACGCTTCTCTGGAAGATGCTGCCGTGCTGGAGGCGAGGCTGGGGCCACTGGTCCAGGCGCTTGTCGTGGATGACCCTGAAAAAGCCGTCAATCAGGTCCATGGCCGTTCGGAGTCGCTTTCCGATGTGTGGCTCGTAAGCCGCGATGAGGACGCCGCACAGCTTGGCGTGGGCGCTGCTCACCAGAGCTCGGAAGCGACTGACGTTGTCGTCTCGGAGCAGCGGGCTGTCCGCGTCACGCGGATCCCGACACGTCCTCGTCTCGGTCGGAAGGCGCGCGAGAGGCGCGCAGCGGAGCTCCGTGCGGAGGCCGATGTGCTGGACGCTCAGATCGAGACCTCACGGGTGGAGCGACGCCGGCTCGAGCGCCTGGCGGAGGATGGCGAAGCACTGCTCGCGGCTCAGGCCGTGTGGCTGGGCGGCGATCCAGCACCCGAGCTCGCAGCGATTCGTCGTCAGCTCGTGGAGGTTGAGGAGCGACAAGAGATCCACCGCGCCGCGGCGGTCCTACATCGGGAGGCTGCACGCGAGCTTGGACCACGCATCGAGGCGCTGCGCGGTCTGCTCGGTACAGCCGTGTTGCTCGATCCCCCCGACCATGCCCACCGGCGGGACCTGCTCGAGCGGGAACATGATGCAGCCCTGGCGGCGCAGGTCGAGACGCAGCGGTGCCGTGACGCGGCCCGCGTGGTCGAGGACAGGCTCGACGTGCTACGGCGACCGCCGCTTTCGGAGGCAGAGGTCGCGGAACTCGAAACGGAGTTGAAACGGCTCTCGGATGAGCGCGGCCTTCTGGATGCCGCGATCGAGGCCATGGAATTCGTCGCCTCCAATGCCGAGGCACTGGGGTGGGATGATGCACCTGAAAAATTGGAGAAGAACCAGTCGTTGGTGCCCGCCCTGAGCGACCAGTTAGATCGGGCGGAAACGGCGCTACGCGCAGCCGAGTCCTCTGACCAAGCCGCGGAAGAGGCATTCGATGATGCCACCAAAGCTTGGCAAGTCGCCGATGCAAAGCGCGAAACCGCGGCGACACAGTTTGAAGCTGCCGACGGTCGTTTCAGAGAGATCGGAATAGCAGAGCCAACACAGGGCGCGGTAGACGTCGCGCGAGGCAATGTGCAGCGCCTCCTGGACGAGGGCAAAGCCCTAAGCGCCAAGCTTGAGGAGCTGCGAAAGACCCAGGGGCGTTACGAAGTAGAGCGTGATCAGGCCAGCGCGAACCATCAATCGGCAAAGCAAAAAGTAACTGACGAGCGCCGCGAAGCAGAGCCGGCCTTTGAACGCTGGGATCGTCTTAGTACGTTTGTTGCTGATCAAAAACTGCTACCTGTGCAAGATTCCGGCGACAATGGCTTAAAAGCAATACGTGGGCACGTACAACTTGTTCAAGAGGCTCATAAGCAGAGGGCGGTGCTCGTGGAGCGGCTGCGTGTCGCCCATGGGGCGCAGGAACTGCTCGCCAGGGTCGACAAGGACGCAGCGGGCGCCGACCTCGGGTTTGCCGACGTCTACCTCGAGCTCTGGCAGGCGGTGCGCGACTGGTTGCGCCGCCGTCTGCCAGCGCAGGTGGCGGAAGTGGATGACCCGCGAGAAGCACTGCTGCGACTGCGCGACCAATTGACCGGGCTCGAAGAGCGTCTGGCTCGACAGGAGGACGATCTCCGTGGTGCCAGCGAAGACGTGGCCCGTGGCATCGATGTCCAGATTCGCAAGGCACGGGGCCAGGTCATCCGCCTAAGCAAGAACCTTGACGGCGTCAGCTTTGGTAGCATCGAAGGGATCCGGGTGAAGGCTCAGCCGGTGGAGCGGATGGAGCAGGTGCTTCGGGCACTACGCGAAGGCGCCGTGCAGGGATTGCTGTTTGAGGAAAACCTGCCCATCGAGGAAGCCCTGGACGAGATCTTTCGGCGCTACGGTGGCGGGCGCACGGGTGGCCAGCGACTGCTCGATTATCGTGAATACGTCCATCTGCAGGTCGAGGTCCGTCGCACTGCCGGTTCCGACTGGGAGATTGCGAATCCCACCCGTCTCTCCACCGGTGAGGCGATCGGTGTCGGTGCTGCCTTGATGATGGTGGTGCTCACTGAGTGGGAACGGGATTCGAACCTGCTGCGCGGGAAGCGGGTGCATGGGTCGCTGCGCTTCTTGTTTCTCGACGAAGCCAACCGCCTCTCCCACGACAACCTCGGAGTCCTTTTCGACCTGTGCCAGACGCTCGACCTGCAACTGCTCATCGCCGCGCCAGAAGTCGCCAGAGCGGACGGCAACACGACCTATCGCTTGGTACGCCGCGTTGACGCAGACGGGCGCGAAGAGGTGCTCGTCAGTGGGCGAAGAACGAGGGCCGAGGCATGATCTGGGAGAGTGACACCGCACGCCTGGCGCTATTGGAACTGCTCTCGGGTGGCACGCTCAAGCGCCGGCGCACACAGGTTGAGGCGTACGACACCCTTGCCGAGCTTCCCTGGACACGGGCCACGGGTCGCCGGGATGAGATCGGCGTGGTCGTGGAGCGCAGGAAAGAGCTTGCGGGCTTGATCGACCGGGTCTGGCCGGCGTGGCGTGACGTGCTCGCAGACCTGGTGGCCGCGGGGCTACCGCCAACGCCTGAAGGCTACAGCCGGCTACTCGATCTAGAACGGGCCGCCGGCATCCCTGGTCTGCCAGATCGCATTAACCGGCGAACCGCAGCAGCCCTTACGGCCTCGCACTCCAAGGCATCGCTCACGGAAGCCCGAAGGAGCGCGCTCGGCGAGACCAACCCCTCGCATGACGGCTCTATCCGGCTGCGTCCGCCGGCTGGGCTGTCGGCACGAACGGCAACAGGGGGTGTCGACCTCAGCGGGATCGCCGCAGTGCTAGGCGAGGTGTCGATCCCGGAACGAGCATTCCTCGACGGTCTGGCCTTCGAGGGGGCCATTCGCGCCGCACTCCTGGTTGAAAACCTGGGGGCTTGGCGCGACCTGCCTCCACCGCCGGGCTGGCTGCTGGCCCACGTACCGGGTTGGGACACCGCCACCGTCGGTCACCTGCTCGATCGTATCGAAGGCATCCCCGTCCTGCACTTTGGCGACCTCGATCCGAACGGAGTTCGGATCATGCTGCATTTACGCAGGCGGGCACCGGATCTGAAGTGGTTTCTTCCCGAATTCTGGTTCGAGCTTGTAGACCTGTGTGGGCTTCGGGCCAGGTGGCCCCAAGACCTCAACCTCGACTTCGCCCCGGTTCAGGTTCGCGAGCTCGCTGCGCGTGGACTCTGGCTCGAGCAGGAGCGCATCGTCCTCGACCCGCGCATGGCAGATGCTCTTGAGGTGGCTTTGGCTGCCGAACCTCCTGGCGAGCCCTCGCAATGACTGTGACTGGAACCCTTTTCGCCTGCTCTGAACATCCGGGGAACCCGACCCATCTCCACATACTGTTTGTGCAGCATTAATTTGATTGCTTGGGTAGCGTGACCAAATCGTGACCGACTCCTGTCATCTCGTGTCCACTCCTGTCCACTTGTGGCAACTTAGCGCGGGGCCGGCGTGCATAAGTTGTTGAAAACAGGGAGGCCAGCAAACGCCATTAGGGCCTGAAAATCCCCGTGTCGGCAGTTCGATTCTGTCCCTGACCATAATAAAATCAATAGCTTAAATCATTCCAGGAAAACTCTGGGCACCGATTGGGCACCGACCATCGGTGCGAAACTATGTGCAGCTATGTTCATGGCTGCATTCCGCGCACCAAACCGCTAAGCTGATCTGGCCTGGGTATTGTCGTTAACCAGGGCATCGCGATGCTCTTCATTCGAGGAGACATCGTGATGTGGATACTTTCAAAGCGCCAACTGAAGGAGCTGGTTCTGTATTCGCCGCAGCACATTGCGCGACTGGAAAAGGCAGGCAAATTCCCCAAGCGGGTACAGCTGGGCCCGAGCAGAGTGGGATGGGTTGAGGCAGAAGTGCTGGACTGGCTGCAACAACGGCTGGAATGCCGCGAAGCAACCTGAACGACACTCCTGAAAAGGAGCGGGGGCTACCGGGTCTGCAGAACCTGGTAGCCCTTTTTTATCAGGTATCTGCCTGGGGGTTCCGTTCAGAGAGCTGTTGCTACCACATATTTATGCCGTCGATGGTGCAGGTGAACAGGGCAGTTAATTTGTGCTCATTGAGATCAGTGGCGGCTGCGGTGATGTAGTATGAGCTCATCCCGACGACTCCCCGTACCTCCTTGTCGCGGAGTGGGCATTCTCGAATGTCGTCCTGGAGTGGCTTAGCGAGGCTAGGACTGATTCGAAAAGAGATCGACATGTGTGCTTCCTCCTCGTGTGCAAAATACCACATTGAGGGGCGGCTCGAAGCAGCTTGAACGCCACTCCACAAAGGGAGCGAGGGTGGTCGGATCTGCAGAATCCGATCACCTGTTTGCTTTTTGCCAACCATGGCATATTTATGTATAAAAAACATACAGTTGCGGTATACTGACAGCACTGCTTTACGAACTGAAAAAGAGGAGAGGTTGTGGGAGCAGGAAATAACACCGGGCGTATGTTTCAACAAGCATTTAAGAATATCGACGACGTGCTCTGGAAGGAGGCCGGATGCACCACAGAACTCGATTACACAGAACAGACATCATGGCTGCTGTTTTTGAAGTACCTCGATGACCTGGAGAGCGACAAGGCAACCGAGGCAGAACTAGAAGGGAAGAAGTACACCTACATCCTTGAGAAGCGGTACCGCTGGGAGAATTGGGCAGCGCCGAAAACAAAAACTGGAGTCCTCGACCACAATAATGCCCTTACGGGTGATGACCTGGTGGACTTCGTTGAGCGCGAACTATTCCCATACCTTCGCGAAAGGGCAGGAGCCTTTTTGTGATTGGAATGCTTTTCGGATCAGCTCAGGTGGGCAGCGCGCGTCGCCCTTTAATCACGCTCGGCTAATGTGTGGTGTTGATGGGGATTGGCTGTTGCTCATGTTGATGAGAATGAACGCTTCAGCGGCTCTATTTATGATTTGAAGTCACTCTAAACGCGGCCATACCAGGTTCCCTTTCCCTTGCCATGCTGTGCCAGGTGTTGGTTCGAAACGAGCGACTGCAAGTGCTTTTTGACCGTGTTCCGGTTCGCGCCCGTGATATCGACAATCTGGCTTACCGACAGTCGCCCATGCTCTGTTGCGAGTTCGAGGATACGAACAGACAATTCCGGGAGCTTGGCGACGAGAATCTGCTCGCACTCTATCTTCGCTTCGAGGCGTTGTTTCTGTCTTTGCAGCGCCTGTAGAAAGTACCGCACCCACGGTTGCCAGTCCGGCGCATCAGTGCGAATGGTGCCTTGCGTGTTCCGCAACGCCAGGTAATAGCCTTCCTTTGATTGCTCGATCACGCTTTCCAGCGAGCTGTATGGCACATAGACATATCCGCTTCTAAGCAGCAACAGTGTTGTTAGTACGCGGGACAGCCTGCCATTGCCGTCCTGAAAAGGGTGGATAGCCAGAAACACAACCGTGAATACCGCGATGATTAGTAACGGGTGAAGGTCTTTTTGTCCAAGGGTATCGCGTGTCCATTCGACAAGCTCTGTCATCAGGCGCGGTGTATCGAACGGTGTTGCAGTTTCAAAAACAATCCCGACTTCATCGCCATCGGCATCAAAGGCGCTGACATTGTTCGGGTTCGTCTTATAGTTTCCACGGTGACGTTCATCCTTGGCGCTGTACGTAAGCAGATCACGGTGCAATTGCTTGATATGGTTCTCCGTCAGCTCGATCGCATCAGCGTGGCTGAATACGGTGCTCATCACATCCGCATATCCAGCGACCTCTTGTTCATCGCGGGTATCAAATTTCTTGATCTCGATATTGTTCAGAAGCCGGGCAACCTCCTGGTCGGAGAGCTTGCTCCCCTCGATACGGGTCGATGAGCCAATGCTCTCAATCGTCGCGACCCGGCGCAGCGCGGACAGGCGCTCAGGGGCCAGCGTCCCTAGTGCACGCCAGGCACCCTTGAACTCATCCAGTTCCGCGATCAGTGAAAGGATTTCCGGGGTGATTTCGAGGGTGTCCGTGTTCAGACTCATACCCAAAAATATATCCAAAAATATCCATATAGGCAACTATTGTTTGAAAATATCCGTAAAAATATCCAAATGTATCCAGAAAAATGGTGGCACATCGAATAAGAGTAAATATGTTACATATAATCTTGACTCGCTTTATTAAATATGTAACATATCCGCTATAGTGAGCAAATTTAAAGGAGCAGATGATGATGCCTGTTATTCGATTGAACGACGCCACCTTTGTTGATCTCAAGACAATCTCCACCTGGATGGGGACTATGACGCCCTCCGAGACGATTGATGCAATCGTCCGCGAAAAGATGGATGCGCTCGACCTGGAGCGAGACATTGAGATTGAAGCCTTGGGCAACGATAACGCCGAAGGCGATCTGGTCTTCGAAAAAGCCCCAGGCCTTTCTTTTACGAGAATTCTGTCCGCGAGTGTGGACAGCGGGAAGTCAGAGAAGATCAACTGGGCCGGATTACTGATGAAGGTAATCGGCGCGGTGAAGGCAAAAGGTCTGAGCGGCGAAAAACTTGTGACTGAGTTGCAGATTCCGGCCAAGGCGTCCGAGTACGAGTTGGACGGCTATAAATATCAGCCTGAATTGGGTATCTCTATTCAGGGGCAATCGGCCATGGATGCCTGGAAGGAAAGTAGCAGGCTGGCACAGAAATACCACATCCCCGTAGAAGTGCGGTTCCAGTGGAGAGACAACGAAAAGGCGCAGCATCCTGGTAAGGTCGGCGTGATCCGTGCCGGGTGAAAGGAGATCATAAAACATGTATCCAGTACGCCTTGGTTATGACGCGGCGGTAAAGCGAATTCGGAAGCTGATGAAAAACGGTCATCACCCTGAAGCGCTGGTTACGAGTATGTTTACCGTCGAAAAAACCCTTCGCAGAACGCTCAGGCAGATCGTTGTGTCTGCCGGATTTGCCTCGAAATATGCTGACAAGATTGTGGGCAATCTCAGAGGGCTGGATGCGCTGAAAAAAGCGTGGGAACTCTATGAGCCAAACCATGTTCAGCTATTAAGTATCATTCCCCAGGCTGATTGGCAGACTTTCAAAGCTGCTGCTGAAATGAGAAACAAAATGGTTCATGGCGAGCGCGTCTACGAACTGGAAACTTGCTGAAAGGAAGCGGAGGAAGTTCTGGGCGCACTCGACAGGTTAAAAACCGATTTTGATACAAGGTACGGGTACAGCGGGTGGTCAACGTTTTCAGCAAGAGTAAAAAGCAGATTACACGCGGACCCCAAGGTGAAATTCCAGAAGGATTAGAGCGCGTCCGGCCTCGCCGGAACGGGCTCTCGTGAACCGAACCCCGACGGGGGCGGGTTTCGGCCATCCGGCTTTGATCCCTCGCGCGGGTGGTGGTTCCGGTCTCGGCTTTTTAGGGCGTTTAGCGGACGGATTTGCGCCTCAGCAGCGTAATCAGGTCTTCGGCCAGGTGTTCTGCCTCATGACTGAGTGCGGCGCGTGGACGATGTGGCGGTGTCAAATGAACCGGTCTGTTTTCCTGCTGACCAAACCCCATAGAGAATGAGTTCGGGCTGGCATCATGCTCAGCCTGTGTTCGTATAACAATACTGATTGCATCCGTGATAGAAACGGCTAACGCGATATGGGTGAGGCGCTGTGTCGGGTCAATCTGGTCCAGTACCCAGGCCGCATATTTCAGGGCGCTGACGATCTGCTGTTCAAGCTGTTCCTTGATGACCACCATGCCCACCATGCCTTGTTGTTCGAGCTTAAGCCGGAACAGTTGGCCGCCCTGCGGATCAAGCTTGATAACCCGTTCCCCTCTTTCTTGCTGAATGACAAGACTGTTACCTTCCACACCGTTTTCGTTGCCGGCCTCCGTTGTAAATATGGCGTTTTCTCCGAAAAGGGCCGCTTGCAACAATCCTCTGGCAAGTTCGGGTTTTTCGATTTCGCTTGGCCGCATCACCGCCTGGGTCGGACCCGCTGCTACGGAAAGCACAAGACAGGGGGTGCCGTGGCGATGTTTGTCCTGTTCGACGGTGACGCTCGAAACAGCCTTATGGAGTAGCTCGTCCGGATCGAGTGGACCGGCGGCAGTGGAAACCTGCCATTCATGTATGGCGCGAATAACGCGTCCTTTGATTTGTTCAGGCGTACTGAAGTTTCCTCGGAAAAGCCCGCCTTCCCAGGCTTGTACTTCTTTGATGAATTCAGCCTGATCGGCTTCCGGCGTTAGGCCATCCTGTACGAATGCAATAATGGGCCGATTTCCCTTTGCCTCACGATATTCTTCATGTGTCGCTGACAGGCCGGAGGTCTGTCTCGCCCCGTATTCTGCTCCCAGGAGCAATACAACAAGTCCGGATTGCCTTATGCCGTCAAGGCAGGCGACTTGTGGTGAGTGCACCTTTGCGCCGAAGTCTTCCGCCATAACCGGCTCGTAGCCGAGTTCAGTTATCGCTTCACGCGTTGCCGCGCGGAATGCTTCCATTCCTGTAATAAGGGAGCTGATAAAAATCTTCATTTCTCTAACCGCAACTGGAGAGCCGTAAACCTACAATAAAATACCCGGAAGTCAAAGGGAGAAATGGATTGTAGGCCGCGTGAGCGGCTATCCGGCGGCTATAGATACGGGGCTATTAATTACACCAGTTCATCGTTAATGCCCGTTGCGTCATAACGCGCCGCAACATTCGTTATTTTCGTTTCATCACCCTCCCGTTTTACAGGTTCGCGCTCTTTTGACTGGACAGTAGCCGCCGTCCTCCGGTCCGCAAGGCCGAGGCGAGGGCGTGCCGGTCGCTCCCGTGTTGCTTCGCTGCCCGCTCCATTCGCTGGCACGCCGCCTTGCGTCCCGTCTTATTCCGGCGGCTGTTTCCTGTCCCGCAATCGCGCAAATCAACCTGAAAAGGAGGGACTAAAAAAATGAGCCTCGTCAGAAAAATTCATGGGTAGTTTTCGGTACGGGTAATGCACCAAGCGTGTGATACAAGGCGATTTCAGCAGCACGATAGGTCCGAAAACCATAGGCTTTTCTGGTAGTCAGTTTTGCTTTGGTGTTAAAGCCCTCCACAATTCCACTGGAGAACTGCTTTTTTGCCCGGAACCAGTTGAGCAGCAGTGGCCGGTGCCGTCTTAGCATCCTGGCTACCTTCTTCATTGGTTCAATCTTTGAGCGCATTGTCTTGGTACACCATTTATCCAGAAACTGTCCCGCCCAATAAGGCGACGTGTACGACCAGAACAGTTGGAACTCTTCTTTCAGAAGATAGCTTCTGATCGATCTTAGATTGTACTGTAGAAGCTCTGACAATTTCGTATCCTGTGACCCCGTCAAGTTTTCTGGCCTTTTGAGCAGCAGCCAACGCGTTTTCGTCAGCACCGCCTCATAACCTTTCTGCTTCAGCTCTTTCGCTTCACCCGCGCGCACCTCATCAATCGCTTTGCTCAGGTGTGCCATGATATGAAAACGATCCAGTATGTTGATGGCATTCCCGGCCTTCCTGGCAATCACCTTCAGATACGGCTTCCACATATCACTGCAGACAAATTTCAGCATCTGACTCCGCTCTTCACCAAACCAGCGGAAGAACCGCAGCAACGTCTTGACCGTGCGCTCCTCACCAACCCACAGCAACCGCTTACAGTGACAGTCGATCTGGTATACCAGCGTCAAGTACCGGTGACCTCGCTGCCAGGCGATCTCGTCAACGCCGATCGCCCCAACACCCGACAGATCCTGATACTCCCGCCCCCAGATTACAGCCCGTTCCACCGAACAGAACACATGGTCCCAGGTCGTACGGAACGCTTCTGCCACCTCTTTCCAGCTCAGACGCTTTGCCCATCCTGCCAAAAACCAGGCGTATGCCTCTGTCAGCCTGTGTTTGCCCGATACCCAGGGCATCTGTTCTACCCGTACACCACAGCCGGGACAGTCAACTCGGCGAGGAGCATAGCGAAAAAATACCTTATGACCCCACATCGGGATAAACTCGAACAGCCGCTCCGGTGACCGATCGTACCCTGGCCCTTTATGCCCGCAACCACTGCATACCGGGCGGCTATTTGACCGAGGCTGAATCTCAACTTCCAGTGTCGGTACCGGTGTACCTTCCACCAACCGCACTGTTCCATACACAAATGATTTGAATTTCTGGATCCGATTGAGGATAGTCTTGATCTGCATCCTGTTCCTTTTTCTCTGTCAGACGGTTAGTTCGCACTTCCATCTTCTCAGAGTGGGGGCAGGATGCTCTACCCGCATTTCCAGGAAAACTACCTCCCTTGCTCCAAATTCGCTATATTTTTACCCACTAATTTTTCCGAAGAGCCAAAAATGAAACTCATGACCAAAGCACAACGCGAAGCGAGGTTCGCAGGTTTTAGTGTTCTTGTTCTCTAAACAGCGACCCCGCATTAATTGCCCAGAATGGGCAGGATTATGCCCAATATAGGTAATACTACGGCTTGTGGATTGGACGTTTTTCGATATCCGATCCGTTTTTGTTGTGTATTTAGACAGTGATGAAGGTTTTTCGACATAGCGTCCATTTATGATGTGGTTTTGATAGCGGCGAAGGATTTTCGACCCCGGCGACTCGCAGGTGATGAATGCAACTGATCCGCTGCACAAAGAAGCTCCAGAAGGAAATGGGATTGAAGCAATCCGATTTGTGCGCAGAGAAACCGCACTTCTCTTATCTCGGACCCTGGCATGCCAATCTGATTCACATTGACCGGCGCAAATGCGTTCTGTTCGTCAATGACAAGACCCTGTTCAATTTCATAGTGCCCGATCTATCAAGGGTGCAAATCAGAGAACTGGATAAACCGTTCAAGGGTTACCTGGGTTGTGTGCTTGTTGATGCCGGCATGGCGGAGGCAGACCGGGCCAGGATACTTTCAGAGTACGACGAGGTGGGCTTTGCCAATACAAACAGCAAAAGCGTGCTCGGTTCGATGAACGATCTGGCGTTTCACTACAAGTACAGCATCCAGGAAGCGGGTGGAGTGCATAGTCCTGCTGTGCCCGAGATCATCCGCCGGCTTAATCGAATGCCTATGGGTGCTTTAAAATACGTGTTCCCGATCGAGGCGCTGCGGGCGCTGTATGAAACGGTGGAAATGTAAACAGTAGGCTCACGTTCTGACGGCTCATAAACAATTCTTATCGCTAATTCCCGGTACACTTGCGGTACACTGCCCAGTTTTCACTACTTGAGCCAACCTGAGTTAACCTGCTGAATCAACATAAGAATCCCCAACTGTACCGAAGAACCCCTGTTTCAAGATAATCAGTAAGTTATTGATTATACTGGCCCTGAAAATCCCCGTGTCGGCAGTTCGATTCTGTCCCTGGCCACCATTTATCAATCACTTACACTTGTTTTGTCACTGCCTGCATTTTGCTTGCGGGGATTTTGCGGGAGCTAGCTCGCGCTGAGTCTCCGCATTACCACCAGTTCAGGTGCTCCATTCCCCCTATCACACACAGCATTCGCGGCTTCAATCAGCCGAGATAACTCGGCTGCTGAGTAATGCGAGGTAATCCTACCTGACCGGTGCCCGAGCAGATCTTGTCGATCCTCAAAGCTGACTCCTGCCGCCCGTAAGCGTCGGCCAAAGGTGTGCTTCAGGTCGTGCACCCTCACTTGGGATAGGTCTGCCTCCCTTCTGGCGCGGAGCCATGCGCTATTCAGCATGCGAGTTATCGGTTTACTCCCGTACGTGAAAACATGTGTGGCATGACACCCACGCTGACCCTCGACTACTGATGAGGAAATACTGTTCAATACAAGTAGCCGGTCTTCCCCGTTCTTAACAAAGGTGCCGGGTATGATGAACACAACTACATCCAGTTCAGGTATCTTGACCTCCCATTCCCAGCGCAGGTTGAAGATTTCGCTGTCACGACGACCGGTGTTGACAGCAAACAGTGCCATCTGTGCCAAGTGCTTTGGGAGTCCCCGAAATAGTTGCACTTGTTCATCCCAGCTCAGCGGATATGGCTGCCGCTTATTAGTATCAGGTAGTAACCTGATCTTTGGGGCGGTTAATAACCATGTCAAACCGTGTTCATCGACCCATTCTGTAGCAGCCAGATTAAGTATCCTGCGCACGATCTTCAATCCATGGTTGATTGCGACTGGTCGGAAAGCCCGGACAGTTTCACTGGATTACAGGTCAGGGGTTTCAGTTCATAAAGCATTTCTCGCTCCTCAGACGATGTAGGTGTAAATCAGTCCTACCGCCGCGCACGCGCCGATGACCCGCAGGATGTCCTGTTTGTATTTCCACAGGGCAAGGAAGGCTGCCACCGAGATCAGAGCGTAGAACCACTCGAAGCTGCCGGCGAAAGGCGCGGCCTGCGTGCCCTGCGGCCACAACACATGCCAGCCGAAGAACACCGCCAGATTCAGTACCACGCCGACCACGGCGGCGGTGATGCCGGTGAGCGGCGCGGTGAACTTGAGGTCGCCGTGGGTGGATTCGATCAGAGGCGCGCCGGCCAGGATGAACACGTACGATGGCAGAAAGGTGAAAAAGGTGGCCACCGAGGCCCCGACAAAGCCGCCTGGCCACAGCATGTCCGGACCGAAGATTTCCTTGGTCCAGCCGCCGACATAACCGACGAAGGCCACCACCATGATCAGCGGTCCCGGTGTGGTCTCGCCCAGCGCCAGACCGTCCATCATCTGCGGCCCGGTGAGCCATTGGTAGTGCTCCACTCCGCCCTGGTAGACATAGGGCAGCACGGCGTAGGCGCCGCCGAAGGTGACCAGCGCGGCTTTGGTGAAGAAAGCGCCCATGTCGTGCAGGGTACCGGCGGGCAACAACAACATGGCCGCGCCCCAGATGGCCAGCGCCGCGACCAGCAGCACGGCCAGGCGTACCGCGCTGAACTTCGCATGCGCCGGCGGCGGTGTGTCGTCGTCAATCAACGCCGGGCCGTAGGCCTTGTGGCTGCCGCCATGGCCGCCGCCCACACTGAACTTGTCGGGCATGAATTTGCCGCCGATAAAGCCGAGCACGCCGGCGGCCAGTACGATATAGGGGAATGGCACCTTCAGGGCGAAGATGGCGATGAAGGCGACGGCTGCCAGTACCCACAGCACCTTGTTCTTCAGCGCCCGCGAGCCGATGCGCCAGGCGGCGAACACCACGATCGCCGCCACCGCCGGCTTGATACCGTTGAATACGCCCTGGACGAAGGTGACATCACCAAAGGCCAGGTAGATCCAGGTGAGCGCCGAGAGGATGAACAGCGACGGCAGCACGAACAAGGTGCCAGCGACGATGCCGCCCCAGGTGCGATGCAGCAGCCAGCCGATGTAGATGGCCAGTTGCTGGGCCTCGGGGCCGGGCAGCACCATGCAGTAGTTCAGAGCATGCAGGAAGCGGTGCTCGCCGATCCAGCGCCGTTTCTCCACCAGCTCCTGATGCATGATGGAGATCTGCCCGGCGGGGCCGCCGAAGCTGATGAAGCCGAGCTTCAGCCAGTACAGGAATGCCTCACCAAAGGAAGGGTGGTCGGGTGCCCGTGCCGCAGCCAGATCCGTCGCCAGGACTTCTGTGCTAGTTGACATCGTGTTCTCCTCGTTGTGTATCCTGCAAATTGGTCGGGCCATCAGGTTCCGGCGTCCGAAAAGCGGCGGTAAAGTGCATCCAGTATCGGCGTCATGGCATGCAGCAGCGCGTCATCGTCGGCGGTGTTTTCGCGCAACCCTGCCAGTACGGCCTCGAATCCCGCCGCCTCCGCGACTGATGCGCCGCCCACGTCCAGGTAGTGCACCAGTCGTCCCAGTCGCGCGAGACCGGGATCCACCTCAAATCCGAAGCTCGCCAACAGCGCCTCGAAGGTCACCCGTTCGCCGACGTGGGTAAAGGTCGCGCCATCGAAGTCGAAGCCCAGCGCATCCTCGGGACAATCATCAGGTTTCTCCAGCCAGAGAAAACGAGCCTGCTTGTCGATGAAACGGCGGATAAGCCAGGCGCTCGCCACGCGATCGACCCATGGATGCTTACGTGTTGCCCAGAGCCGACCGTGGTAGGAACGACTATCCAGTCGTTCCACCTCGCCAATTGCCGCCGTAGGCTCCCGGGGCGAGAAGCGGCGGTTGGTCAGGACAGTGAGTTCCTCCAACGTTTCCCGTGTCTGTGTCTGTGCATCACCCGGGAAGAAATCGGTGCGGGTGATGTTTTCCAGTTCGCGTTCGAGTTTCCGCAGCCGACGTCGTGCGCCGGCCTCATCGAGTCGTGGGAGCTCGGAACACAGGGTCGTCAGGCCGGCCTGCAATTCCTGCCAGTCATCGGAACGATCGAACGCCGTGCGTAACCGTACTTCCGTTTCGGGAGATTGCACGGGGAGTTCGAACAACCAGGCAGTACCACCCTCGCTCTCCACCTTTCCGCCAATGGTCTGCAGCTTATCGCGGTGAGCATCGGAGGCCGGCACCAGTACAACCCCGTCTCGCAGGGTTTCCGCACCCAGTTCTTTCAGGGCACGCCACAAGCGTACCCGGGGCGTGCTGGCGGAAAGGCCAGACAAACTAGTTGTGAATACGAGCCAGGTAGTTGAGCTAGTTGTTATTAGAAACGTATGTTACATATAGTAACTTACGTTTCATACTGTCTTTAACAGCTCACTTCTAAACGGGGCGGGATTGAGGGTTGTGTGAAGCGTTCGCCGGTTTCCGGATTGGGCGATGAGCTAAACGCCCAGCGTGACCAGATCGTGACCGACTCCTGTCATGACGTGTCCGCTCCTGTCCTCTTGAGGCAACTTAGCGCGGGGCCGGCGTGCATAAGTTGTTGAAAACAGGGTGGCCAGGAAACGCCACTCGGGACTGAAAATCCCCGTGTCGGCAGTTGATTGCTCGGCACATCCTTGTGCCTCGCCCCTTCGGGGCCAGCCTCCGGCTGTCCAAATTCGCTCCAGGCGAATTTGTCTGTCCCTGACCACCATTCTCCTGCATTCCCCGTTGTATCCCGCTGCTTGTCACCGGGAGACAGGTATAAAGCCGCAGCCTTTCGTAAGAGACTCTGCGATGCGGGTTATATAAACGAACTTCATCCGGCCTGGTGGAGGCACCGGCCGGTACTTGCAGCACAGGTGGAAGCCGTGCGCGGTCGGTGCTGTCTGTCGGGGTGTCAGAGACCGTTTGTTACGTCCTGGTCACCGGCTGCCGGTTATTGCCGTAACCCGGCTCAGGTATCTGTCCCTTGCCGGGGTCGCTGGTTGATCCACCCGTGATCAAGCAGCCACGCCCCGATTTGCTGTGCGACCCACTGATTTCCCTCGGGCGACAGGTGATAATGTGGCCTGAACATGCGATCCCGGTCTGCCGGCGAATCCACCCATTGCAGTAACTGGCCCGTAAGATCAAGGACAGGGATTCCGGCCGAACGCGCCTTCTCAAGTACTGCCTGCGTATAGGTCGTATCTCCGTCGCCGCCGACGAGTGCGACCAGTAAAACACCTGTTTCATGTTTATCCGCCTGTGCCTTGAGCCGGGCAAGCAAAAGTCCCGTGATATCAAGCTCGTCATGATCCACCCGACGGTGCGTGCTGCGCGCCCAGACCGCGGGGAATTCCCGCTCCATGACGAATCTCGCCAGGTGACTGTGACCCAGCGCAACCATTAAGTTCGACTCGGGCAACTCGACCTCGGGTGCAGGGGGCGGAAACAGGGCAAGTGTGCCGTTGTCGATGGTGAAGTAGGGCTTCCAGCGATTGCGGAATGAATAGGCGCACCGGGTGACGTCATCGGAAACAAATGACATGACTACGGCGGCGTAGCGTTCCTGCTCAAGCCTGCGTTCGCTGCGCAGGACGATCTGGTCTATCCCGTACCCACCGACACCGGCATTATTCACGCGGCGTCCTGTCAACCGCTCAAGCTGTGCGGGCCAGCTCTGGTCGTCTTCAACCTCGTCCCCGAAGGCAGTGGAATCACCCACGGCGAGAATGGCGCTTAATCTCTCATCTGTTTCAACGGCCCGGGTTCCGTTGCTGCGCATTCGGTCACTATCGATCGTGGCTGACCAGCCACCCCCCCATGTGTGGCTGGTATATGGAACGGGCACCCAGCCGAGCAGGGAGTCATACTCCGTGAACCCACCGGGAGGAATACCCCACGGGACCGGACGCAGGTCCTCCAGCACGAACACGGCTTTGTCGTGGATACGAATGGCAAGCTCGGCGCCGGCAAGCGCCAGCAGGATACCCGAACATATCGCAATAGAGGCGAAAAGGGCGTACCGCCCCCTGCCAGGTGTTCGATTCATGCTTGTCCTCGGCCGGGCCGGACCGGATACCCATGCCACTTAACGAACCCTGTCATGCGTCCCGTTCCCGGTAAATATGCTGCAATCCGGCGGCGCGCGCCGGCCGGGAAAACGCCCTGCTTCACGCAGGGCGGTTGTGTGCCGTTACTCGCCATCCGGGGATGCCGTTTTGCTCTGCGAGAATGCAAGGATTCTCGCTATGGAATCGAGGTTGTCGAGCGTTACCTCCGTGGCCTCGACCCTGAAATTGCCTTTCTCCTCAAGAAACACCAGCAGTTCGGCGACAGAAAAAGAGTCCAGCATGCCTGTGCTGAAGAGCGGGGTCTGGTCCGATAGCTCGGCGGCATCCAGTCCGAACTGGCTTTCAAGCCGATCGACCAGGAACTGTCGCGTAATCGACATGCTATAAACTCCGTCGTTGTACAGACGGGGTACTCGTATGGCGACGGCCGCGGTAATTTGCAGCTGAGATCCCTGTCACGTGTGTCATGGAATGAATCATGCGGTGCCTTGTTTGCGGTGAAAGCTGCGCATGGGCGTGGCGGGGTTGCCCTGTAAAACGGTATTCGGCGGATGAGACCGGCTCACAAGACTGTTTGCCACGATTATCGAATCGTCGCCAATATCCGACCCATCCAGTATGACCGAGCCTGCCCCGATCCAGACGTTGTTGCCGATGCGTGTGCCTCTGGACGTGGTGCCCTGGTCGTGCAGGTGAACCCCCAGCAGGTCGTATCTGTAACTGCTGGCCATGATGACCACATGCGGGCCGCAAACGAGATTGTCGCCGATCGAAAGTCCTTGCTCACCGCTGGATATGAAACAGCCGGTTCCGAAGCCGCAGCGGTCGCCAATCGTGAGTGGTCCCTCGGAGGCCTTGATCTTGGTAAACGATCCAATCGTGCATCCGTGCCCGAACATCAGGTTGGATGACAGTTCCACTTCCGCGCGCGGACTGATTTTGGCCCCGAATTTGAGATAATAGTATATCGATACCAGGAAGCGTGGTACCAGAAAGCGTCTTATGAGGTTTGCGAGTACCGGTTTGTGCTTTTTCGCCATAACGTCATGCTTCCGGCAACAGTAGCTTCGATGGCTATTGTGCGTCCGTCCCCTTTTTCACGCTTCCAAGCATCAGGGAAAGCTGGTAACGGCGCCGCGCCATATCCGCGCTGACCTGCGACCCGATTTCTATCGGATCATACCCGCATGCAGCCAGCACGGGATTGCAGATTTCGCCGAGTGCGCCCGCGATGGAGGCCGGAAGCGATCGCCAGCGACCTATGCTGCCATCCACAACCCTGCTGCTGTCATAGGTCTTCCAGTCTCCCAGGCCGGCACCCTCCTTGCTCTCGAGCGCGGTTTGCAGCAGATCGTCATTCCATGTCTCACCCAGGAATGAAAAAATACGCTGCATGGTGCCCGCCGGGTCGGCGACCAGATCCTCGTAACGCAGGAAAACGGTGTTGTCGGGATGGCGTTCCATGAACTCCAGCATTGACCGGTTAACGTCGACCCAGGCATGCGCGAACGCTTCCAGGGGGCGCGCATGCAGCTTTACGTACTCATGGATTTCAGAAAGATAGGTAAATCCACGATTGGAGAGTTCGTTAATGCTGCAGGCCGCATCCAGGCCATGGCGCACCAGGCAGATGTACTGTACCGAATCGCCGCACATATCCTCTATTTTCCCGATATGGAAGGAATCAACTGCCGTTTTCTCTGCCCAGCGCCGCTTGCCTCGTCGCATCGCATGTTCACGTTTAAAATCAAATGCGAATTCGCGCAGCCGGTTCAGGATTTCATCCGGCCGGAAGCCGGCAAAAGCCAGGCCGGTGAGTACACCGAAATCCAGTCCGTCCGATACCGTTTCGGAATGCAGAAAGCGGGCGCATGCACTGAACAGGCAGGTCTCTGCGGGGCAGTCGATATCCGGGTGGGCGTCGAGCAGTCGACGCAACAGTGTCGTACCGGAGCGGGGCAGACCGAGAACGATGATTCCCTTGCTAGATAGCGCCATTATCCGGACACCTGAAGACCTGAATGGTGTTTCTGTCCTTCACCGTATACCCGCCCTTGCGGGTTGATCTGCAAAGTAACATGTTTTCATGCGGCCCCGTCAAGTATCCTGATCAACGCCTTGCGATCCACCTTGCCGTTGGCATTCAGGGGTATATTGTTCATCAGGCGTATTTCGCGCGGCATCATGTAATCGGGAAGACTGCGTCTTGCCCTGTCCCTGACCGCGTCAAGGGCAACATCCTCGCTGCCGATGAATGCGACGATGCCGTCGGCGCCGGCGGGTGTCGCGGGCCAGCCCAGGGCCACGGCGATATCGACCCCGGCGGCAGCGCGCAGCACGGCCTCGATCTCACCGAGTTCAACTCGGTTTCCGCGGATCTTGATCTGCTGGTCGATACGGCCGAGATACGTCAGCGGCTGCCCTGTCCGGGGACGCCTGACCAGATCCCCGGTTCTGTAGAACAGCGCGTTCCTGCCCGGCGGGACGACAAAAGCATCAGCGGTCTTTCGGCTGTCCTTCCAGTAGCCCGGTGCAACCTGTGGACCGCTCAGCAGGAGCTCGCCGGTTTCCCCGGCAGCGACCTCGTCCAGCTGCTCGTCGACGACGATGGCTGTCATGCCGGGGAACGGTTCCCCGATGGGTACGATGCCGTGTTCGGACTGCCCGGGCGAGGCATGAGGGTCCCAGCGGTGTGCGGTACATGCCAGCGTGACTTCGGTCGGACCATACAGATTCTCGACGACGGAATTCGGCGCCGCCCTGGCCCACTGCTCGACCACATCTTCCAGCAGTGCCTCACCGCAAAACAGGCTGAGTCGCAGCTCGGGATAGAGCCCGGGTTCGAGCATGCGCATCATTTTCATCGCGATGGCAAGCGATGGCACCGAGAACCAGACGGTAATCCCCGACTCGATCAGGAATCGCGCCGGCAGCCTGGCGTCGCCCTTGTCGGGACAGCATAGACAGGCACCGCATTCCCATGCCACAAACATGTCGAAAAGGGAAAGATCGAACACCAGTTCGAACATCTGTGAAAACCTGTCGTGTTCATTGATCCCGTAACGCGCCGTAACCACATCGAGAAAACGGCATATATTGGCATGGGTCACGGGAACACCCTTTGGCTGGCCCGTGCTGCCGGAAGTAAACAGCAGATATGCGATATCCTCCGGCTCCACGTTCACGGGTATCCACTCCCGGGCCGCGCACAGATCCTGGCTGCCGATGAAGGTATGGGTCGGGAACCTTGTTCGCAGATCCCCGTCAACCGGGCTGTCGGGAAGCAGTACGATGAGAGAGTGGTCGATACAGGACAGCAGTTCCGTCAGGACCGGAATCGCCTCGTGACCGACAATGACCGTAGCGCAGTCGGAGCGCTTCAGCATCAAGGCCGTGCGTTCCACGGGGTGGCCCGGATTCAGGGGCAGATAGCCGTGGCCGCGGAAAAGTGCACCGAGTATTCCGGCAAAGGCAGTTGCGGAGCGGTGTGCCAGGACGGCGGTCAGGGGGGTGTCCGCGAGAGGCCGATGTTTTTGCAGGGTGGCTGCAATCGAACAGGCATGTTTCCGAAGGTGTGAGTAGGAAAAGCGCTTTCCGCCCACCTCGAGTGCGTTGTGCTCCGGGAATTTGCGGGAAGATGCAAGAAACCCTGAAACCAGTGACCGTGATATGGCGGTGTCTTTCATCGGCGGGTTGGTCAACGGGCGGTTTGCAGCCGGGCCCTGAATAATGCTCCACTAAGGAATCAGGCTATCAGCTCGCTGCTGTTCACAGCGATGACCGGTCAAATCACTGGATCGACCTGACGTATCGGTCTTTAAAGGTACCGGCCAACATTAACGGTATTGACCGCGCCAGACAAGCAGCGGTTACTGGCCGGGAGCCTGCGGTTCAGGCAGCGATGGGGTAGATGCGCGGGAGATGATCGGGCGCGACATACTGATGGTATGGGTATTACAATGGCTGGGCCTGGTGCAACAGGGTCCTGCCCGTGAAGACAGCGTGGCGCCCCAGGGTAGTATGCCGGATCGGGATGGCGGTGTTTGAATGGACGTGTTTTCTGTCAAGGGGGGGCTGACTGATTTCCGGTATGGTCAGGGTGGGGTGGTGGAAGCCGATCTTGCTGCTTTTGCTGGCAGCGCTGCTGTTTGCGGGCAACTCTTCCGGACACAACTGGGGCGATGATTTCAGCCAGTACGTCCATCACGCCGTTAACATCGTTGAAGGGCATCCCTACGCGGATATTGGCCATATCCGCAACCTGACCGAATTCATCGGCCCTGATGCCTACCCGCCGGTGTTTCCTCTCATGCTTGCGCCTGTTTACTGGCTTTTCGGCCTGGACTGGGCCGCCCTGAAAGGGGTTGTGATCGTCTGCTTCTGTCTGTCCCTTTATATCATTACGCTGCTGGGCGGCAAGCGTATGCGCGGTATGTATGAGGCGGGCCTCATCCTGGTGCTTGTGCTCAATCCGTATCTCTGGTACGCGAACGACAGGATCCAGTCGGATTATCCGTTCCTGCTTTTCTGCCTGTTGACGCTGGTCGTACTGGAAAGAAGGTATGCAGCAGCGCGTCTGCAGGATCTGCAGCAGGTGCACGAAAACAGAGGCCTGGCGATTGTTCTGGGCCTGCTTCTGTACCTTTGCTATGCAACCCGGGAAGCCGGCATGGTGCTTGTGCCGGTGGTTATCGGTTACGAGGTGCTGCACTTCAGGAAAATCAGGCCTGTGACCGTAGTTGCGCTTGCTATTCTGCTGCTGTTGTCCGGTCTGCAGCATATCAGCCTGGGAGATGGTGCGGCGGATCAGGACATGCAGCAGCGCATTGCTGACTTCTCAGAAAAGTACGGTGTCGCCAGGGTGCCATTGAGCCACCTGCAGTCCATCGGCGATAACCTTGGTCCTGCAAGCGTTGCACGGCAGGCATATCGGTACGTGGAGTCAATGCGCGGGATCTGGCCGGCGAATGACAGCCCGGCCGTTCAGCTTGCGGGATGGGTGGCATTCCTGCTGGCGACGGTGTTCGCAACGGCCGGGTATATACAGGCAGTCGTCAGGGGGCCGGGCGTGGTGGAACTGTTTGTGGCCGGATACCTTGCCATGATTGTCATCTTCGCCGGATTTCAGGGGGCGAGGTACCTGATACCCGTGATCCCCCTGTTCTTCCTGTATGCATTCAGGTTGCACGGCGATTTGATGTCCTCCCACCGGAGGAGCATGCTTGCGATAGCAGGCCTGTTTCTGGTCGCGACGACGGTATCGTATGCAGCAGGTTTCAGGCTGCATGAAAGCATGACGATCCGCGGGATTACCGACAGTCAGGCGCAGCTGTTTTTTGAATACGTCAGGAATGACACGCCCGGGGACAGCATCTTTATTTTCCAGAAACCAAGGGCGCTTTCGCTGCTTACCGGTCGTACTGCATCGGCCTGGCCCGTCGGCGACAGACCTGAAATTGTTCCTGAATACATGGACGTTATCGATGCGGATTATTATGTCGTCTCGAATATCAACTGGATCGGCAATGCCAGGCCCGTGACTGCGCCACCACGCCTGCCGAAGCGTCTCACGCTGGATTATGCCAACGAGTATTTCATGGTGTATAAACTGGATGCAGGATGAGGCGGGAGTCTTCGTGGATAGCTGTGCGATTGCCCGGCTGCTGCTGCGTATACGGTGACATATGTTGAAGTGGCCCGGTTTATGAAGATCGGAATCATGCTGCGCGCCCTTGACGAGAAGGGCGGAATCGGGGTTTATACGCAGAACATCACCGCAGAGCTGCTCAGGCTGGACCGGAAAAACCGGTATTACCTCTACTACAGGAATCCGGCGCATCTGGGCAGGTTTGCGCAGTTCGAAAATGTTACCGAACGCGTGATCGGGGGTGCGAATACGGCAGTCTGGGACCAGCTCCGTATACCGCTCGCGTGCTGGAAAGACGGCATAGATGTCGTCTTTCATCCCAAATTTACCGCGCCCCTGCTGGCACCCTGCAAGGCCGTAATGGTGCTGCACGGTGCCGGCTGGTACATCCCCGAAATGGTTCGTTTCTTCAAGCCGCTGGATGTTCGCTATATACATCTTGTTATGCCGCTGTATTTCAGGAAGTGCAGTGTCGTGCTTTCCGTCAACCGGCTTGGTGCGGAGGTGTTCAACAGGGCGCTTGATCTGGCTCCCGGCAAGATCAGGACCGTCTATTTTGCGCCGGCAAGGCATTTCACACGTGTTCCGGATGAGCGGAGATTGCAGGAAGTCAGGGAGCGCTACCGTTTGCCGGAGCGCTTTATCCTGACGCTGACCAAGCGGGGAGGGGATGCGAGAAAAAACCTCGGCCAGATTTTCAGATCCTACGCCCGTTATCACGGCAGTAACGATAACCCGCACAAGCTTGTCGTGGGCGGCAAGGACTGCCATTTGTTCAGGGAGGAATACGCCATACCGGACGATGGCTGGGGTGCGGATGTGCTGTTCCCGGGCTGGATGGAACAGCGGGACCTGCCAGCGGTATATACCCTGGCGGATCTGTATCTTTATCCCACCAATCTGGAGGCGTTTCCCGTGCCGATCACGGAAGCAATGGCATGCGGCACGCCCATCATCACCTCGGATGTCAACGGGCCCAGGGAAATTGCGGGCGATGCGGCACTGTTTATAGACCCGGACAATACCGACCAGATTGCTGCCGCTATCGCCAGGGTGCTGGCAGACAAGGAACTTCGGCAGGAGCTGTCGGAAAAAGGCCTGTCCCGGTCAACCAGGTACAGTTGGGACAAGTGCGCCAGGGAAACGCTGGAAGCCATCGAGAGTGTAGTCCATCAATAACCCGCCGGGTTTTACTTGCCCTGGTCTGTACCTTCGGCCGCGGCCTCCACCGGGGGCGGTGCGGGCGGGACCGTAACCGGTGTACTGTTTGGTCCTTCCGTTCCGTGCAGGTTCACCGCCGCGACCTCGTAGCTGGCAGCTGAATATTCGTAAACTGCATCTGTAAAAACCGTTTCTGTCGCGGTGCCGACAAGCTGGCTGTTCCGGTAGACATTGTAGGCGGCGACGCCGGTTTCGGGGTCCGTTGCCGCATGCCAGGAAAGTTCAATGCGAGTGGCACCGACGCGTCTGGCGTTTACTCCGGCTGGCGACAGGGGGCCGGACAGGTCCGGCCTGCCATACGGCGCCACCCTGATGCGGTACGCGTCACCCGTCTGGTAGTACAGGAACCAGGTGTTGCGGGTCCTGTCCAGCAGGACGACGGCATGTGCGGTGTCAACCAGGCTGAAACCGTTCAGGGCATCGCCCAGCTGTCCCGGTGAGTCGGCTGAAATCGACCATGCCTGCAGCCTGTCTTGCCGGTTGTTGAAAAGTATCAGTGCGTCGCTGTCGGTCACCGGTTTTACATAACTTCCTGTTCCCCACATACGGACCGTATCCCCGTTTCCGTTCCTGACAGGGGCGGATTGCTGCAGCCTGAACGGGGTCTCTCCCCATGCCACTCCCAGTTTTCCTGAAAACCCATGCATGTTTGGCAGGTAATACAGCAGCCAGGTGTCATTAATCTGCGCTGCCGTAATCGGAAACAGCTCGTCTCCGGCACCCCATACGCTGTTATCGTCATGGGCCAGTACAATGCCGTCATCCCGGAAGTGCAGTCCGTCCCCGGAACGGGCCAGGCGTATGTCGGCATTTACCTGGGTGGAATCCAGTGCCGTGTTCGCCCCGTAGAAGGCAAGGATGTCACCGTTGCGGCCGGCTGCCAGGGCCAGTGAAGCCGCACCTTCCTCGCACTCCCTGTTCGGAGCCCAGGCAATCACGGGATTGCCTGCGTACTTCTCGAAATGGATGCCATCACTGCTCGTGGCAACGCCGATTGCCCGGCCGCATACCGTCTCGTCGAAGGCATACCGGTAACTGCCGGCTCCCTGGTAGTAAAGGAAATAGGTGCGATCCTTTTTCAGGATGGCCGCTGCAAATCCGCCCCACAGAAAGTGATCCCATTCACCCGGTTCGCCGGCCAGCAGGACAGCGCCAAGGTCCATCCATTCCGATTCAGGCGGGAAGTGCCCGGACGTTTCATATCCGGTTGCCGCATCGTCCTGCGGCGCCTTTTCTTCGGGCACTTCGTTGCATGACACAAGCATTATAAAAATAGCAACAGAGAACAGGCCCAGGAGGAGCTTCCGGCAGGTACTCACGCGGGCCGGTTGCTTTGCAACAACGGGGGGCGGCTGATCACCATGGCCGGGTATCGTGTCAGGCAAAATCGCCGACTGTCGCTGCAACCGGTCGCCGGTCATGCAGGAAGCCGCGCTCCGCTGGACTTTCCGTGGACTCTGTCATGAATATCAGTATACTCATTTGCAAGTACCCGTAAATAAAAGGTAAATAACTTGTCTACGGCCAGGGATTTTCGGGCAATGAGCATTCTTTCCGGTTCGGGAAGGGCAAGCAGAAAACCGAACCTGCAGGCGCGGCGAATTCACAGGCTGTACGGCTTTTCGGTTCACCCGGACGGGCAGCAGGTGGCGGGTATGCAATGAGCAAGCCCCCGAAAATCTCCGTTGTGGTGCCGCTATATAACGAGGCCGGGTGTATCAGGTTGTTGCATGAGAGTCTTGTCCGGGTTCTTGACGGCATGGATGTCAGCCATGAGATTGTCTTTGTGGATGACGGCAGCGAGGATGAGACATTCTCCATCGCAACCGCGATCGCGTCGACTGACCCGAGACTCAGGGTTATCAGGCTCAGGAAGAACTTCGGACAGACGCCGGCATTTGCAGCAGGTATCGACCACGCGCGCGGCGAAGTCATTGTCACCATGGATGGTGATCTTCAGAACGACCCGGTGGATATACCG
The DNA here is from genome assembly GCA_963824045.1 of uncultured Gammaproteobacteria bacterium. Lineage (GTDB taxonomy): Bacteria > Pseudomonadota > Gammaproteobacteria > UBA9214 > UBA9214 > UBA9214. The sequence goes on from CAWGNW010000011.1 coordinate 225,883, forward strand.
AAGCTGCTGGACAAACTCGATGAAGGTTTCGATGTTGTGGTGGGCTGGCGTCACCGGCGGCAGGATGCCCTGGTCACCAGGAAAATCCCTTCCATGCTGGCCAACTGGATCATCGGCAAGGTAACCGGGATACCGATTCATGACAATGGCTGTTCACTGAAGGCGTTTCGCGGAGAAGTCGCGCGCAATATGCCCTTGTACTCGGACATGCATCGTTTCATGCCGGCAGCCGCATCGACCAGCGGCGCCAGGATTGCGGAGATAAGGGTGACGCATCACCCAAGGCGGTTCGGCAAGTCCAAGTATGGCCTGTCCCGCATCTACAAGGTTGCGCTCGATCTGCTGGCTACGAAAACCATCATGTCCTTCTCATCCCGTCCCTTGCAGTGGTTCTCGCTGCTGGCGGTACCGTTCGGACTGCTTGGTACAGTTATCCTTTTCTACGGCATGGAACTGCTCGGCAGGCAGGTCAGCCAGGTGTTGCCGGTTGTCGGGGTCGGAATGCTTTTCTTCATGCTTGCAATGTTACTCGTTCTGACAGGATTGCTTGCCGAACTGATCAGCCGTACTGCGGACTACAGGGGTTCGAGGTTACCGTCCTTCAGTGTGCATCGCATTACCGGTGACGGGGATGGTCAGGGAAACAGGCATTTATGACCCGGCTTCCTTTCATTTCGGTGATCGTACCGGTAAGCGAACGTCATGACGATCTTCGCGAGCTCCATGCATCCTACGAAAACAGCCTTTCCTCCTGTACGGTGGATTTCATTTACGTTGTGGACGGATACTTTCCCGAGGCGCTGTCACAGTTGCAGGACCTGTTAAGGGAAGGAAAAAACATCAGGGTATTTCAGCTTGCCAGAAGTTTTGGCGAGGCAACGGCGCTGACCGTCGGTTTCGAAAAGTCCACGGCCGACGTGCTGCTGACCCTGCCCGCCTATTACCAGGTAGAGCCGGGGGGGTTGCCAGGGCTGCTTGATGCGCTTGATGACCATGACATGGTTGTCGGCAGGCGTTTCCCCAGAGTCGACTCCGGGTTCAACCGGCTGCAGACGACGCTGTTCCACTGGGGAGTCGGACGCTTGACCGGGAACACGTTCCGTGACCTGGGTTGCAGCGTCCGTGCAATCAGGCGCGTGGTGACAGATGATCTGCGCATCTACGGTGACCAGCACCGTTTTCTGCCGATCCTGGCAAGCCGCAGGGGCTACCGGGTGCGGGAGATCGACCTTGCGCAATCCGGCAGGGATCCGTACCGGCGTGTCTATGCCCCGGGAGTGTACGCACGCCGTTTGCTGGATCTGCTTACCATCTTTTTCCTGATCAAGTTTACCCAAAAGCCGCTGCGTTTTTTCGGGCTTATCGGCAGCAGCATGGTGCTGGCGGGGGGAGTGGCTATTACCGTTATGGTCATACAGCGGTTGTTCTTTGCGACCGCCCTGGGCAACCGGCCGGCCCTGCTGCTGGCAGCGCTCCTCATAGTGCTTGGCATCCAGCTGTTTGCCCTGGGGCTTGTCGGAGAGCTGATCATCTATTTACATGCCAGGGAGCTGAAAGAGTACACGGTCAGCGAGATCGTCAACTGACCGATCGTGTGTGCCGATACCGATTTCCATGATACTCGTCGATACGCATGTCCATATTCACCGCTGTTATGAAACCGTTGCGTTCCTGGACTCGGTGTCGCGGAATTTCAGGATGGCCGCAGCTACATCATGCCCTGATCAGCCGTACCGGGCAGTCCTCTGCCTGACGGAGGATGCCGGGGCCGGTGAGTTCGAGCGCTTGCGGGTGCGTACAGATGATCATGCCGATCTGGGTGGCTGGTCATTCAGCCGCACGGGTGAGCCGTACTCCCTTCTCGTATCGCACCGGCGACAGGGCGAGCTGACCATACTGGCAGGTCGGCAGATACGCTGTGCGGAAGGCATCGAGGTGCTGGCGCTGGGTACCTGCCGCCCGTTCGAGGACGGCATATCAGTAAACGCCGCCATTGACCAGACACTGGATGCGGGAGCCCTGGCGGTGCTGCCCTGGGGATTCGGGAAATGGACCGGGCGCCGGGGAAGACTGGTCAGGACGTTGCTTGAAATTCGCACACCGCAGGAAATCAGCCTGGGTGACAACAGCGGGCGACTTGCCGTCTGGCCCGAACCCCGGGAATTTGCGCTTGCCAGGCAATATGGATTCCGGATTCTGCCGGGCAGCGATCCCTTGCCATTTCCTGGAGAGATCACGCGCGCCGCAGGCTATGGACTGGCCATTGCGGGTTGTCTGGGCCGCACGGAACCGGCACATGACTTGATCGACATATTCTCCAACCTCCCGGTCCGGATCCGTCCGTTCGGTCGACTGGAGACACCGTTCCGGTTTCTTCGCAACCAGCTTGCGATGCAACTTGTGAAGCGGCAAATGAGCGGGGCACGGGCATGACGCTGCGGGCATTGGTTGTAGCGCCACAGCCATTTTTCTCCAATCGCGGGACGCCTCTGAGCGTGTATTACCGGACGCTGGTTCTGGCGGAGCTTGGTGTGCACGTCGATTTTGTAACCTATGGAGAAGGCCAGGATGTCGACATACCCAATATCAGGATCATGCGTATCCCGCGCTTTGCCTGGCTCGGCAATGTCAGGGTGGGGCCCTCCTACCTCAAGCTCTTCCTTGACTTCTTCCTCACAATGCGACTGATCAGGCAACTGCTCGTGCGTCACTACGATTTTGTTCATGCGCACGAGGAAGCTATTTTCATCTGCCGCTTCCTGAGGCCGCTGTTCCGGTTCAGGTTGATCTACGATATGCATTCCAATCTGGCCCAGCAGTTGACCAACACGCGCTTTACCCGGTCACGGCTGCTGAAAGGTCTGTTTCGTTATCTGCAGGACAGCAGTATCAGGGTGTCGGATGCAATAATCACAATTTGCCCCGACCTTGCGGATTACGTGAACGGCATTCCCGGCGGGGAAAGCAAGAATTTCCTTATCGAAAATTCGATTTTCGACCCGGTCAGGGTGGTGGCTCCGGATGACTGCGGTTACCCGCCCGGGCAACAGTCGCCGTCTGCGGTGGCGGCGAGCATCCCCGCGCAGCGCAGGATCGTCCTGTATGCGGGAACCCTGGAAAGCTACCAGGGGATCGAGCTGCTGCTGAGTGCCTTTCACGAGGTCTTGCAAGGCTGTGCCGATGCATTTCTGCTCGTCGTGGGCGGTACCGGGAGTCAGGTGCAGCATTATAGAGAGCTCTCCCGCGAGCTTGGTATTGACCGGCACGTGATGCTGACCGGTAACCGTCCACAGCAGGAGGTACCCGGGTACATGCTGCGTGCCTCTATCCTGGTCTCGCCGAGAATCGAGGGGACGAATACTCCCCTGAAACTCTATCAGCAGATAGCCAGCGGCATACCGCTGGTGGCGACGGACATCGAGTCGCACACACAGGTTCTCGACGACAGCTGCGCGTTCCTGGGTGCGCCGGAGCCCGCGGCATTCGCGGATGCCATGGTGCTGGCCCTGACCCGGCATGAGGACGCAGCGGAGCGGGCGCAGCGGGCGCAGCAGCTCTACGCGGATAAATATTCCCGTGCCTCGTACACGGAAAAGATGCGCCAAGTCCTGGCGATGGTGGGCTAGTCATGTGCGGGATCGTCGGCATTGCGGCACTGCGTGGCGCGCCTCCGCCGCAGGAATCACAACTGCGCCGGATGTGCCGGAGCATTGCCCACCGGGGACCCGACGACGAGACGACAGGTATCGTCAACGGAGTTGGTTTCGGGATGCGCCGGCTTTCGGTAATCGATCTGGCCGGCGGGCGCCAGCCCATCTTCAACGAGGCCGGCACTGCAAGAACCATCTTCAACGGAGAAATATACAACTACCGGGAACTCAGGCGGCAGCTGGAAGGCAAGGGCCATGTTTTTCGGACGGCGAGTGACACGGAAGTCATCGTGCACGCCTATGAACAGTACGGCAGTGATTTCGCCAACAGCCTCAATGGCATGTTTGCCATCGCGCTGCATGATATTTCCGGCAACAGGGTTGTTCTGGCGCGTGACCACATCGGTATCAAGCCACTGTACTACGCTGTATGTGATGACTACCTGGTCTGGGGCTCCGAGATCAAGGCATTGCTGGCGAGTGGTCTGCTCGTTCCGGATCTCGATGTCGATGCATTTGCGCAATTCCTGTCCTGGGAATATATCCCCGGCGCACAGACCCCGTTGCGTGGGGTGTACAAGCTGCTGCCGGGGACGATGCTCGAATGCCGGCTGGATCGGGCGCCGGCAGTACCGCGCCGTTACTGGGATATCCCGTTGCCCGCGGAACCGGACACCAGGTCGGAACGGGAGTGGGCGGACATTCTGGATGAATCCATCGGCGAATGCGTAAGGCGTCAGGTGGTCAGCGATGTCCCGCTGGGCGCCTTCCTCTCCGGTGGCGTGGATTCCTCCACCGTCGTTTCGGCGATGGGCGGGCAGGCCAGCACGTTCAGTATCGGTTTTGACGACAGTTCTTATGACGAGCTGCGGTATGCCAGGAGGGTTGCGGACCATCTGGGTGTGCATCACACGGATGCACGTGCTTCACCCGAGGTGCTCGACCTGTTCGATGACCTGATGTATTTCCTTGACGAACCGCTTGCCGATTCGTCGATATTCCCGACGTTTCTGGTTTCGCGTCTGGCGCGCGAGCACGTGACGGTGGCGCTGAGCGGGGACGGTGGCGATGAACTGTTCGGGGGCTACGAGACCTACGTGGCGGATGCCCTGGCCAGGTGTTATACCCGCATTCCGGCAGCCGCGCGCAGGATCATGGTCGAGTGGCCGGCCGGTGCCCTGCGTCCCCGGCCCGCAAAGAAGGGCCTGGTAAACAAGGCACGCCGCTTTGTCCAGGGCGTACGCCTGCCGGCAGGGCTCGGGCATGCGCGCTGGCGCCTGTTTGTCGATGGCGAGCAGCGCTCCAGGCTGTTCACGCGGGATGCGCTGGCGCACATCAGCACGCCGGTTGAGTCACACGTTACCTCTCTGTTCAGGGATGCCGGTGCGCGCGGCCCGGTCGACAGCAGCCTGTATGTCGATGTGCGCAGCTACCTCTGCGATAACATCCTGACCAAGGTCGATCGTATGTCGATGGCTGTCTCGCTGGAGACGCGGGTTCCGCTGCTTGACAAGGAACTGGTAACGCTTGCCTTCAGGATCCCTGAACGGTTCAAGGTCCATCGTGGCAGGACGAAGGTCCTGCTGAAGAAAGTGGCCGCCCGGCATGTTCCGCCAGGTTGCGTGTATCGTCCCAAGGAGGGATTCAGCATGCCGATCAAGAACTGGCTGCGTGGTCAGTTCAGGGAGCTGCTGGAAACACTGCTCGACGAACGCCGCATCAGGGAAGGTGGATTGCTCCAGGCCGGCACGATCAGCAGTCTCAAGGCAGAACACCTGGCAGGTACGGCGGACCACAGTCATGTCCTGTGGGCGCTGGTTGTTTTCGAGGCCTGGCGCGACAAGTGGCTGAAAGGCCATACACATGCGACCGCCCCCGGCTGGACGCGCCGGGGTAATGAACATGCGGATTCAGGGTGATGATCGTACGCGAGGTCGAACGGGCGGCGGCCGGAATTCACGATGTGATTGTCGTCGGCGGAGGCGTCTACGGTTGCATGATCGCGCTGGAGGCCTGTGCCCGGGGGCTGCGGCCGTTGCTGCTCGAAAGCCGTGACTTTGGCGGCGGGACCAGCTTCAACAGTTTCCGGATTATTCACGGGGGACTGCGCTACCTGCAGTCACTGGATATCGTCCGCCTGCGCGAATCGGTACAGGAACGGAGCTGGTTTCTGCGACGCTTTCCCGGGCTTGTCATGCCCATGCCCTGCCTGCTCCCGCTCTATGGTCGGGGGATGCGGCGCAGCAGCGTGATGCGCCTGGCGCTGCTGGCCAATGAATTGCTGTCGCGCGGCCAGAATTCCGGGCTGGCTGAAGATCGTTGTCTGCCCGCCGGCAGGGTGTTGAACAGGTCGGAGACGCTCGCCATGTGCCCGGGTATCGCTACCACGGGTCTTGAGGGTGCCGCCGTCTGGTGGGATGCCTCCATGCCGGATTCCCAGCGCCTGCTGCTGGAAATCCTGCACTGGGCGGCGGCCGCGGGAGCCACGGTGCTGAACTATGTGCAGGCGGAACGGCTGCTGGTGGAAAACGGCCGGGCATGCGGCATCGGGGCGCTTGACCGTTGTACTGGCACGTCTCACGAATTTCGCGGACAGGTTGTAATCAATGCTGCAGGACCCTGGGTCCGGCAGACCGCAGCCCGGTTCGATCGTGATTACGATGACCTGTTTCACCCCACCCTGGCCTGGAATATTCTTTTCGACAGGCCGCCGCCCGCGGACTGTGTGCTGGCACTGCAGGAGGAGGATACCGGGCATACCTTTTTCCTGCGGCCTTTCAAGGGCAGGTTGCTGGCAGGTACGGGCCATGCACAGTGGCAGGGCGGTGCGGATCAGGCGGCACCCTCCCGGGAGCAGCTCATGGACATGCTCGAGAGCCTGAACGGAGCCATGCCCGGACTTGAACTGGACCCCGGCCAGATCAGTCGGGTGTTTGCGGGCCTGCTGCCCGGCAAGGGCGAGGGCGATCGGCAGCTCGCCGTACGTCCTGTCATCATCGAGCACGGGAAACACAGCGGAGTACGGAATCTCATAAGCGTGTCCGGAGTGAAATTCACCACAGCGCGGCGTGTGGCGGAGGCCGTGCTGGAGCGTGCGGCCGGACGGCGCGCAGCCCGCAGGGATATTACACGATATCAGCCGGAGGCCGTTGGAGCGGATGTCTGGTCGTGCTGTCCGAAACTATCAGCGGAGCGCGGGGAATGCCTGTCAGGATTGCGCAGGCTGGTCGAGCAGGAGGCTGTCGTTCATCTTGACGATCTGGTCCTGCGCAGAACCACGCTCTGGGAGAGCGCGGACCTGACTCCCGCTATGACCGATGCTTTGTGCGGCCTGTTTTCCTGGGACGAAACCCGCAAAACTAAAGAACTCGACCGGCTTGCGGCAGCCTTTGGCTCCATGCTAGCTTCATCCGCTGCAACTGCGTGATGCAGCTGAACTTTACCACCGGCAAGTAGCGCTCCGGGCAGGTATGCAACAAGGATGACTGGATCTGTTATGACGACACCCTGGCAATTGCTGATGTTCAGGAAGACGCTCAAGAAGCAACAACGTCTTGCCGTGCTGAAACGTCTCCTCGGGAACATGGCCTCGAATGAACAGTGCCTGCTGGTGACCTGCGGGGATAATAACGGGGCCATTAATTACTATCTGTCGCAGCTCGGCGGCCAGTGGTCGTTTGCAGACCTGGAGGACACCTGCAGGGCGGAGATGTCGGTACTTCTCGGCACCGAGGTGCTGCAAGGCGCCCCGGACAGCCTGCCCTACGAAGACGGCCGATTCGACAGGGTGATAACCATTGATGTACATGAGCACGTCGAGGACCCGCTGCAGTTCACCCGCGAGGTAAACCGCATTACCCGGACGGGGGGACAGGTTATCTGTACGGTGCCCAACGGCGACGAGTCGAAGCTGGCGGTTCGCCTCAAGCACGCGCTGGGCATGACCCCGGATGAATATGGACACGTGAGAGTCGGGCTGACCATTGCGGAGTTATCGGACATCATGCGGCAGTGCGGAATAACCCCGGGCGAGTGCAGCACATTTTCGAGGCTGTTTACCGAGTTGCTTGAACTGAGCATTAACTTCGCCTACGTAAAGATACTTGCGCCACGCAGCACGGTTCATGTCGAGAAAGGCCAGATCGCCCCCGCGACGGGTGACCAGCTCAGGTCGATGAAAAAGTCCTATCGTATGTATTCACTGATTTATCCGCTGTACTGGCTCATTTCCAGGCTCGATGCACTGCTGCCTTTCACCGAGGGATATGTCGTTGTTGTCGCCGGCCGGAGGCCTGCTGCGTGACGATACGGCGTGTACTGATAACCGGTGCCGGCGGATTTATCGGAAGCCACCTGGTCGCGCATCAGCTTGGCCTGGGCCGGGAGGTGACGGCACTCGATATCCGGCTTGACCGGCTCAGGCCGGTACAGGGTAAGGCCGGGTTGCGGCTGCTGGAAGGTGATATTCGCGATACTGCCCTGCTGGAAAGGAGCATGCCCGGGATGGACGTGGTCTTTCACCTGGCAAGCGCACACCTGGAGGTTACCCCTGACGACCGTTACTTCCGGGCAATCAACGTGGATGCGGCACGCAGGATTGCCGAGACGGCGGCACAGGAAGGTGTGCAACGCTTTGTGCATTGCAGCAGTGTCGGAGTGTACGGCCCGCTGGCCAGTGTACCGGCCGATGAAGACACGCCCTGCCACCCGGATATTGCCTACGAAGTGACCAAGCTGGAGGGCGAGAGGGCCATACTGGAAGTTGCCGTCGCCCGCAACCTTGCGGCGGTCGTTCTAAGGCCGGCATGGGTGTACGGACCGGGTTGTCCACGGACCGCCAGGCTGTTCCGGGCGTTGCGCAAGAGGCGATTTCTCATGGTCGGCAGCGGAAGCAACCTGCGCCACCCCGTGTACATCGATGATATGCTGCAGGCATTCGAACTGGCGGCGACCCGGAGCGGTGTGGAGGGGCAGGTGTTCGTGATTGCATCCGATGAATACGTCACGCTCGAGCAGCTGATAACAACCATTCTGGAGGTGGAGCGGTCCGGTTACCGTCCCGCCCGGGTACCGCTGGCGGTCATGCGGCCTGTTTGTTACCTGGTTGAGGGCGTGGCAAGGCTGCTGCATCGGGAGCCGCCGTTCTCCACGCGCAGCCTGAAATTCTTTACCGAGGACTCGGCTTTCAATATCGCCAGGGCAAGGCGCCTGCTTGGCTACGAGCCCGCGGTTGGTCTCGTATCGGGTCTTGAAAAGACACACAGGGCGCTGTCAGATTCCCCGAATGCCTGAAAATGCAGGCAGCGCAGGAATGAGCGGCAATATGTCCGGTTTCGCGGCATCCAGCTGATTCCGGGCGGCCACCGAAGCATGTGCGGAATTGCCGGAATCATTTCGAATGGCCCCAAGGAGGACATTCGGCAAATGACGGATGCCCTGGTTCACCGCGGCCCGGACGGCAGTGGTTATTACCAGGACGAGTACGTGGCCCTCGGTCACCGTCGTCTCAGCATTATCGACATCGAAGGCGGGCGCCAGCCCATCAGCAACGAGGATGGCAGTCTGTTGCTGGTCTGTAACGGCGAGATATACAACAGCCCCGAGTTGCGGACGGGGCTGCAGCAACGGCATACCTTCAAAACCACAACCGACGTCGAGGTCATCCTCCATCTGTACGAGGAGCACGGGCCGGCTTGTGTGGCCATGCTGCGCGGTATGTTCGCATTCGCAATCTGGGATACGCGCAGGCGCACGCTGTTCCTGGGCCGTGACCATCTCGGACAGAAACCGCTGTTTTACTGCCAGGTTAACGGCGACTTCCTGTTCGCATCGGAGATCAAGGCACTGTTTGCTTCCCGGCGCGTACGGCCGGACCTTGATCTCGAAGGCCTGTGGCATTACATGTCCCTGAGGCTGGTGCCGGGCCTGAATACGCTCTACAGGGGTATCCGGAAACTGCCTGCCGCGAGTACCCTGCTGCTTGACGACAGCGGTACTCACATGGCGCGTTACTGGCGCCCCGATTTCAGGCGCACCCGGCATGCATCCGAGCGTGATCTGGTGGAGGAACTCGACGCGCTGCTGGTCGAGACGGTCAGGATGCATCTGCTTAGTGATGTCCGCGTCGGCGCCTTCATCAGTGGCGGGATCGATTCAACGCTGATATCCGCGATAGCCGCTTCCGCCACCGACGGGCCGTTCCCGGTATTTTCCCTGGGCGTGGAGGAGGCTGGCTTCAACGAGCTCCCGTTTGCAAGATCGGTAGCAGATCGTTACGGCATGGAAATGCATGACCTCACGATCAGGCCCAACCTGGTTGAACTGATACCGGACATGATCAGGCAGATGGACGAGCCGGCCGATCCCTACGGGGCGGGCATCTACCAGGTGTCGAAACTCGCCAGCCAGACCGTCAAGGTGGCGCTGAGCGGTGACGGGGGTGACGAATCATTTGCCGGGTATGACCGCTATGCGGGGCAGCGGCTGGTCGATTACTACTGTGCCCTGCCCGCTGTACTGAGGAAGGGCCTGGTCGACAGGCTGCTTGGCGCGGTTCCGGAAACCTTCGCCTACAAGAGCATGGCACAGAAAGCGGCCTGGCTGCGGCACATGTCGGCATTTTCGGACGCTGACCGGTATCTTGAAAGCCTTACCTTCCTGCGCTTCAGCCATGCGTCAAAGCAGCAGTTGTTTACCGCGGAGGCGCGCAGGGAAATCGGGGATTCAAGTTCCGGAGATGCGGTGCTGGAGGAGTATCACTCACAGCATGCCAGCGATGCGGTCGACAGAATGCTGTCGACCGACCTCATGATCCGGGTCCCCAACCTGAATCTGCAGATCGGTGACAGGATGTCCATGGCCCATTCACTCGAGGTGAGATGCCCGTTCATGGATCACGTGCTGGTTGAATTCGCGGCTACGATACCTGCCAGCCTGAAACTGAAACATTTGCGGGTCAAGCATATGCTGCGCCGTGTTGGCGCACGTTACCTGCCGGCGGAAATCGTCAGGCGCAGGAAGCAGGGGTTCGGTTTTCCGCTCGGCCCGTGGATGCGTTCGGGGCAGCTGAGTTTATTCGTGCAGCGGGTACTGGAAGATTCATTGCTGGTCAGGGCAGGCATACTAGCCGACGAGGCTATCCAGAGATTGCTTGCCGAACACACGAGCGGCAGGGTGGACCACAACTACAGGCTGTGGCTGCTTGCCAATACCGAGCTCTGGTACCGTCTGAACTTCGGTGGTCATACCATGGATGACCTGCATGCCCTGACCAGGCAGGGCGGTGAGCAAAAACGGTAACCGTCAGTACAGATGGTTTATTCCTTTATGGCAGTGACGGAAAACTTGTATGCCAGAAGCCTGGCAAGCGGTCCGGGTATCAGGTTGTAAACCGGCCTGAACACCCAGGAATACAGGGCTGCCTTGAGACCGGTGCGTGCAACCGGCAGGGCACGGTAATGCTCGCGGGCGGTTTCAACTACCCTGAACCCTTTGAACATGTCGAGCACTTCCCGCTCGGTGAGGAAATCGTTGACCGGGGGATCCTCTTCCCTGAACTCGATATTCTCGCGCCCGAGCAGTGAAATCCAGTACATCCACGACGGCCGGCGATAGAAGTGGGAGATGATGGCGCGACCGCCCGGTTTGAGCACGCGGCGAATCTCGGCCAGCGCCTCGCGTGTGTCGCCGGTTGCATGCAGGACGCCACGGGCCCAGACCGCATCGAAGGTCGCATCATCGAAACTCAGGTCGCGGACATTTTCCACGCGCACATCGACCGGTTCCAGTCCCTCGACCTCGAAGTGTTTCCTGGCGAGTTCAACGGCTGTGGGTGTCAGGTCGGTGGCCGTCACCCTGACGCCGCGGCGCAGGAACTCCACGCTGTCGAAGCCCATGCCACAGCCAATTTCCAGCAGATGCCTGCCCTGCAGCAGCGCCGCTTCACGTTCGAGCCTGGCCTTGATCCACGGAAACTTGTAAAAACTCATCCACGGGCGGATATGCTCGAAAAACCCGGCCGTGCCGGGCTCGATCGATTGATCCTTCACATATTGCCTGCCGAGGGTGTGTGCATCCCAGTAATCCGCGATCGGCTTTATATCGTGCTTCACGGAGGGACCGCGCATATCAGATGTGGTCATGATTTGTTTCGCTACTGTGCGGTTGGCAGGGTACTTTCCTGTGCATGCATCCTGAGGCTGAACAGCTCGCCGGCCCGTAAGTCCGGATTCCGGAGATTACGCACATATTAATATGTGGCAGGATGCCTAACAAGCATCGTGGCGAACGGCATGAGACCAGCTCATTTCACGTCCAGATGCGGCTAGCTGCAGCTATCCCGGGCACGGCCCCCTCCGGATGCGGGCCGGCCGGGTTTGCCCTGATTGTGCTGCGGACCTGCCGTCTATACACTGTCTGCGCTATATGGCGAGGATTGACAGGCCTATACGGGAGAGCATGCATTGCCTTCACCAATCGCTCATGCCGCGGCCGGCTACCTGATTTATCGGGGCCTGTCCGGACGGTTTGTCGGGTTCCGTCCCGGGCTGGTGTGGGCAGGGATCGGGCTGTCGCTGTTGCCTGATATCGATGCCGCTGCCGGGCTGCTGCTTGGCGACATGGGTCGCTATCACAATCACATGACGCACAGCCTGGCATTCGCGTTGCTCGCCTCGTTTGCGGCGGGCATGGCAGGCCGGCGCCTGGCATCCGCGTTCTGGCCCTGGTTTACACTGGCACTGGCCTGTTATCTGGCCCATATCACCATGGACTTCTTCACCAGCGGGCGTGGCATCATGCTGCTGTGGCCTGTTAGCGAGCAGCGCTTCAAGCCGCCATTTTCGATCTTTTATGGTCTGCACTGGTCCGACGGGCTGTTCAGCAGCAGGCACATATGGACAGTCGTGTCGGAAATCGCGACTGTCGCCGCCTTCGCGCTGATCGTGGCCATGTCCAGATACGTGACCGTGCGGTTGCGTGCAAAACATCCGGATTCCTCGTCGGCTGGCTGATTCGGGTGTCTGGCGTGGCTTTGCTGCACAGCCGCGTCCGCTACGCCGGTGCGCAATCCGGGCCGTCAATGTAGCGGTGTGGTTTTACAGCCACGCAACACCTGCGGGTCATGCAGTGTCTGGTGCAACGTCAGTTGTCTCCCTTTGACGGAAGGCGATTCTTTTGATTGCCTGCTTCAAGGCTCGCGATCAGGCGGCCCGTGAAATCATAGCCGACATCCTGCGTGACATGAGTGAGGTCCATGTAATCGGCGTCGGTGAAATCTCCGGTTTCGGTTCTTGCGATGAAACGGACATGTTCGAATTCCCGGGCCAGCATGTTCAGTTGTTCGACGACTTCGCGATTGACCTTGCTGATTGCATCGGTAGATACCTCCGGGTGGTATTGTCCTTCCACGATGACGACGCGGGAGTTGATCGAACCGGCAAAGGAAATGAATTCCCTCAGGAATGTCATATTAAAAGCCGTGTATTCAGGCGATATGCTTTCCCTCAGTAAGCGTATCCGCTCCGAGCGCGGGACCCGGGTGGACGGTCGGGCATCCTTTTTGCCAAACCGGCCGGACAGTTTCCGGATTTCCTTGTCGAGGATGCTGCGAAATACGAAGCTGTACTTGAATTCCGGGAATACCTCGCCCACCAGCAATTCCGTCAGAGCGCGGTTGTAGTCGTCGCCGACAGTAAAGGCCCTGAACCTGCTCCACAGGCTGACAAGATAGGCTCCCTGGCCAGGTGCCATGCTTATCGATTCGGGTGGCTGTTCCCGCGCCAGGTCAAATTCGGACAAATAGAGGAGGATGACTTCAGGCCGATATCGTGCGATCTGTTCCCTGTACAACATGAGATCAATGGGCATCATCCCCGCCATTTCGAAGATCGCAAGCTCCTTGTGCTGTTGCGCATATTTCGCATAGATCGCGTTGGTTTGACTGGAGCCGACTGCGAGATACCGGGAGGGCATTTGCATACCCAGATAGCCGTAGCGGGTCTCGTGGATAACGCTGTACTGGCGCCAGCCGACGTCGCCATGCTTGAGATGCTGTGCATAGAACTGCCATGCCCAGGGATTCCCGACCAGTAACAGGCGCAGAACCAGGAAAGCAACCAGCAGGCTCGTCGCACTGTTACGCAGTCCGGCGTATGACCTGGCCAGTAATGTGGCGGGAAGCGCCAGGATGATTGCGTAGTCGTTGCGCAGCCATGCGTCGAGTCCCATGCCTGCAAGTTCTGCGGCCTGTCCAATATATGTGTCCATCAGAACTGGAAGTAGATGAACTCTTCCCCTCCGTAGTTACCCCAGATCAGCAGTGCATCAATCATGCAGACCATTGCACCGATGCGGACAGGTTCAGGCAGATTGCCGGCCAGCAGCGGGAGTTGCTTGCGCATCTGTGCCAGCTGCAGCAGCTGTACCAGCAGCATGGGAACGCAGTAGAAGAGCAGTTCCAGGGCAGTTGTGGATGAGGTTACCGTGGGCCATGCAATCCCGGTGAAGATGCTCTGGAACATGTCAAGCGCCTGCTCAACGGAGGTGGCCCTGAAAATCAGCCACCCAAAACAGGTCAGGTGAAACATGATGGCTACCTTGATCAGGGTCCACAGATATGCGAGCGGGGTCCCGGGAGGTGTTGCGGCGGGCCCGGATATTTTCAAAATCAGGCGGTGCCCGATCAGCAGCAGGCCCTGGTAGGCCCCCCACAGCACATATGTCCATGCCGCGCCATGCCAGAGGCCGCCGAGCAGCATGGTCAGAAACAGGCTTCGATATGTGGCCAGAGCCGAACCACGGTTACCTCCCAGCGGGATGTAGAGGTAGTCGCGCAACCACGTCGACAGGCTGATGTGCCAGTTGTGCCAGAAATCCCGCGGGTTTGTTACGAAGTACGGAAACAGAAAATTGGTAGACAGCGAAATTCCAAACAGCCGGGCGACGCCGATTGCAATCGACGAGTAGCCTGCGAAATCGCCAAAGATCTGGAAAGCGAACGCATACAGACCCAGCAGAACATCCAAACTGTCCGGCGGAGTGTCCATGGCGAACAGCCTGTCAGCGACAGGCGCGAGATTGTCGGCAACGAAAATCTTCAGGAAGTAACCCCATAGCATCAGCCAGGCGGCATCGGCCAGTTGCTCCATGGTGATGCGTCGAGGCATGCGGATTTGTGGCAGAAGCCGGCTGGCGCGCTCTATCGGTCCGGCGACCAGCTGCGGAAAGAACGCCACGAACAGGGCAAAATTGAGAAACCGCGGCTCGGGTTCGAGCCGGCGGTGGTAGATGTCAATCGTGTAGCTCAGCGTCTGGAAGGTATAGAACGAGATGCCGACGGGCAGGATGATTTGTATGCTGACCGGGTTGACGTGCATGCCGACTGAATCAGCCAGCTCGATGAAACTGTCCACGAAGAAGCCCAGGTACTTGAATGTCCCCAGTAATCCCAGGTTTACCGCAAGGCTGACTGTCAGCAGCTGTTTGCGCCGTTTCGGGCTGGATGCCGAATACATGGCGGCGCCACAGTAGAAGTCGACCAGGGTGCTGACCAGGATCAGCGGCAGAAACCTCCAGTCCCAGCTGCCATAAAAAATATAGCTTGCAAGCAGCAGCAGGCGGTTTTGCCAGCGGTGCGGCAGCAGTTGGTAGGTCAGCAGGACCGTGATGAGAAACAGAACAAACCCGATGGAATTGAACAGCACCTTGAATAGCCTTCAGGCAAGTTCCCTGGTTTGTTGTGTCATGGTTGCTGCGGACCGGACTGATGCCAAATGAGCCTGCATGGAGTGCTCACCCGTTTCCCGCCACAGGCCAGCGAAACACAATCAGGCGCCACTGCCCGGGCATGTCCAGGCGTTGCATGTGCTGTTCGAGATAGTCGGCGACTTCGTCGGGTACAAATGCCGGTTGGCGCCAGTGTATCTCGTCGATAATGACGATGCCTGACTTGTTTTCCGAGGTGATGGTTGCAAGCGCTTGCGGCGACGCGATGACGGGGCGTCCATGTCGGTAATCGTTGCCAAACTCCGTGCCTGTGGTGGTTTCCCTGGCCAGGGTCAGCAGGAGATCATAGTCGAATCGCCCGAGATAATATAATGCCTTGATGCCGGACGAACTGATGATTACATCGGAATCCGCGGCGAGTTTCCTCAGCGTCGGTGTTGCTGCTGCCCAGTCGGAAGGGATGTGATCGTAATAGTTGGCCGGCCAGTCTGCATGTGTGGCGGTGAGCATACCGTAGGCAACGCGAAATCCCTTGTTCGACATGACGGCAATCAGCACGACAACCGTGGAAAGCATGAGTGCAAGCGGGCCTGACCAGGAAACGGGAAGCAGGCGGACTGGCGGTACTGCCAGCAGCACCTGCCGGGACAGACGCTTGATGCCGGGCCATGCCACTGCTGTCGCGATGCCAACGAGCGCGTACATATATGGCATCACGTAATAGATGTAGCGCATCTGTTTGGCTGCGGCGCCGGAATGTACCATGACTGCAACACCGAATGTCACGGCGCAGAACCAGGTGAAGCGTCTGAATCGATGCAGCCCCGCGAGTACGGCTAGCGGCAGGATGCCCATGATCAGCGGGTAGTAATCCAGCAGCCTTTCCGGGTAGTAGCCGAATGACCAGCGGTAGTCTTCGAGGAAAATCGGGGCGCCCCGGTAATAACTGACGATGTGGCCGAAGGGCACGAACGTGTACGCCGCAATGGCGGCGCCAATGACAAAGATCAGCAGGATGGCAATGTCGGCGGCGGTAAATGAGCGCAACTTGTGCCACTCAATAACAGTGGCGGCCCAAAGCAGGAGAGCGGCCAGTCCGACAGTGGTGATCGGTGTCAGGACCTGTGAATAGAACAGTAGTCCCGCGCTGATCAGGGCATATAATGCCGTTTTCCAGGACCGCAGGGGCCCGTATGCCGCCCTGTACAGCGCCAGGCTGGCAAGCAGAAATGACAGGCCGTGCAGTGCATAGAACCGGCACAGCTGCGAAAGGAATATGGAATGGGGGTCGAAACACAGCAGCAGTGCGCTGACCCTGCCGGCGACAGGGCCGGCGACAGACCTGGTGACCAGGTACAGTACGGCGACTGTCAGGCAGCCTGCAAGCACCGAGGGCATGCGGGCCGTTACCAGATCGTCCCCGAACAGCCGGATGAAAACCGAGACCAGCCAGGTGAAGTACGGTGCCCGTCCATAGATGAAGCCCTGGCCTGCCTGGCCCTCGTCACCGAACGTGGAACCGGCGGCAAGGGCGTGGTAATACTCGTCGTAGTATCCGGGGTGGTCGATGTTGATGAGCCGGACTGCCAGTGCGACCGCAAACAGGACCAGGGCCTCCGGGATGCCCCGGAATGTGGCGCTTTCGGTGTGCATCCCCTGGGAGTCTGTTGAATGATGGGTCACTGCCGCTGTCCCGGTGATTTCATTGTTGCCATGCTGTGCGTGCAATTCCGGAAAGCCATCGCGTCATTCCCCGAGGAGTTGCACGATATCATCCTCGATGGCTTGCGCCCACTGCAAATAGCCCTGTGTGCTCAGATGGACAGGGTCGCTCATCAACTCCCTTCTGATCGACCCGTCCGCAGCGAGGAAGACACTTCCGATATCCCTGTAAAATACCCGTTCATCGTCGCCTGCCCGCGCTATTAACCTGTTCACGGCTTCGTTGTTCGCGCGGTATGCATCATCGACTGTCCTGCCGCGCGGCAATATGCCGAGCAGCAGGATCTTCGTGTCGGGCAGTCGGGTGAGCAATTCCTGCACAACAAGGGTTATGCCATCGGCGATCTGCTGCGGAGTATGCCTGCTGTATTGCGTGTTGTTCGTGCCTATCATCAGGACGATGAGTCGCGGGTGGATGGTGTCGAAGCGGCCGGCATGTATTCTCCACAGCAGGTTGCCCGTTTCGGCCATGCCGATGCCGAAATTTACCGCGTGTCGTGCTCCATAAAATCTGTCCCAGACCTCTTTCCCCTGCGTCATCCAGCCCTGGGTGATCGAATCGCCGAAAAACACCAGTTCAGGATCACCGTGCGCGGCGATGCGGGTCATTTCGTTCAACCGGTCGGGTTCGTTGTTGTTCATGAAGGGCGTTACGGCGTCAGCCGGGCGCCAGTGCCTGTCATCGGGCGTATTGTTGTCGCAGGAAGAGCAGGTCAGCGCCAGTGCGGCCGCGCAGAGGATGGCAGGCAGTTGTCCTGAATGCATAATCATGGCTGTCCCGGTGATAGCATGAAGTGTATCAGCTGATGCGGTGACCTGTATGGAAGTGACTTGTTATTCGGTATTGATGTTGAGTCCGTTCTTCAGCTTGCTGGCGCCGGCTCCGGCGTTTCTGAAGATTGTCCTGAGCAGCAATTTAAGCGGGGCTTCCAGGTACCTCGCAACCAGGTAGGCCAGACCGGATATGAGCGCGACGGGAACAACCGGTAATGCAAAGTAAAGCTGCTCCGGAAAATAGGCGCCAAGCTTGACAATCATTGAAATCATCATGTTTTCATGCAGCAGGTAAAGCGGGTAGCTTATAAATCCGAAATACTGCAGCACCCTGTTGCAGAGGATCTTCTGCAGTCCGTTCAGGTATACGGATGCTGTAAAGAAGATGGCAACTGCGCATGCCGCGATTATGGTAGCCAGGTGGAAGTTGGTGCTGACAAAGACCGCGCTGGCCAGCGCCATGAGCACTCCGGCATACAGCCATTTCTTGCCCCCGCCCGAGGTATAGAGATAACAGGCGGCGCCCGCGGCAAACCATCCAAAATAATCGAAACTGAACTGGTGCAGCCAGTAGTTGACTGTCCAGAGCGTATCGGAAACTACCAGTCCGGCCAGTTGCTGGACCAGGACGGTGGACAGGAACAGTATGAACAGGACTGCGGGCTGGGCGGTCCTGCCGAAGCGAAAATAGGTCAGTGCTGCGACGATGTAGAACTTGAACTCGACGTAGAGTGACCAGAACGCGCCTTCCAGAACCCCCTGTGGAGAACCCAGAACTTCCCGCCACCAGTTCGGTTCAATGAAAGTCAGCCCGGGGAGCAGGTCCCGCAAGGCGGGTATTCCCTGCGGGCGTTCATGAAAGAACCCGGCAGTTGCAAGGATTATTGCCGAGCAGATCAGCATTGCAGGGAACAGTCTGAGCCAGCGCCGATAGAGAAAGTCTCCCGCAGACCTGCTGTTGTCGAGCGACATCAGGATGACAAAGCCCGAAATCATGAAAAACAGGTTGACTCCGAGCCATCCGCCTGCGAACAGCGGGATGTGCCTGAATTCCGCTCCGTAGGGCACGAGCTCCGGCCAGCGGGAATAGGCGTGGAACAGCAATACCAGCAGTATGGCAACGCCTCTGTGCCCGTCGAGATATCTTATTCTATTTTTCAATCTGTTTTACAACCCGTACTCAAGGCCATGCATGCGGATGGGGCGGTAGCCAGTCGGTGACAGCAAGGCATTGCGTCATGCCACGGTCTGCTGGTGCGCGTAGGGTTTCCGTGTATAGCGGTACAGCCGGTACCCGATAATACCCAATATGCCAAAGCGGGCAGCAAACTGCCATCTCCGGCTGCCCGGGCGGGACGGGCTTCGCTGGGTGGTAGATGCTTGTTCCATGATTATATTGATAAAACCGGCCCCGCCCGCATCTTGCTAATAAGCGGATATGGCCTGTGATTGCGGAGTTCCCCGGCACCTGCGCGGTGCCGGAGACCGGGCCGGGACCGGTGTCGAAGGCGGATACCTGCGCCATTTCTGTTGCGGGATGCCGGGCATCGCCGATGTGTATTGGCAACTCGAATGTGTAAAGCAGGGCGGCACGTACCAGCATCACTGCCAGCCTGGTGAAGATGCCCGCCCATGCCGCAAGCGTGGTAACGACCGGAGCGAAACCGGGGTAGAGACGGTCGGGGGTTTGCATCGCGAGCCAGATTGCGACGCTACGTGTCGTACTTCCTGGTGCCATTGCTGCAACGAGCAGGGTCGTCAGCGTGACCCTGACAGCGGTGCCCGGAAACACCTTGCACGCCCGGCGGCGACAGCGTGAACTGCAGCGCAATGCCGATCCCGGCCGGCAGTGTGCAGGCCAGCGTTGCCCGGATTGCGTCGGCCAGTGTCAGTGCTCTGGCTTGCAGGATATCGGTGTGTCAGCTGTAGCGGAATTTCGGGGTACGTGCGGTATCGGCAGCTAGCCGTGCTGCTGTCTGCCCTGTTTGTAGCGAATGTACAGGCCGGGCGCAAGCGCGAGGAACAACTGGCGATGCCGCTCATCGGGATAGGCGCCGGCCCGCCACAGTTTAAGCAGTGCCTTCAACCGCCTGGCGAGTGACGGGCTGACAAGCCCTGCCGAGCATTCGGCGAGGACGACCGATTCATTGACGACCGACTCCAGTGCGGAGAAGTCCGCGGCCCGGTCCGGCATGAGGGCCGCGGCTGTCTGAATGTCGGTGAAACGGCTTGCGCGCTGCCGGATTGCACGTGTGATGCCTTGCTCGAACCGCTCCCGATAGCGTGGCAGCGACTCGAATCTGCCGAAATCGGCAGTGAGGCTTGCGCCATGCCGCCGTGCCCGGACAAGTTCCTCGTCTATGAAAATGACGCTACCCAGCAGGCTGGCCCGGAACGGCAGGATTATGTCTTCGTTGATCGCAGGATCCAGTGGTCCGAATATTCCCACTAAATCCCTGCGGACCGCCAGCGTGGTGCCGGCGGCATAGGCGTCGACGCGGGTGAACCACCTGGCGGCGTTTTCTTCTCTCCCGGGGTGCGGGACGTTCCCCGCACCCAGCGGTCTGCCGCTGCCATCTATCAGCGAGAACGAGGAGTAGACGGCATATGCGTCCGGGTGTTCGGCGAAGGCATCCGCGATCCTGCGCACCCTGTATGGCTCGGATATATCGTCGCCATCGAAGGAAACAATGATGTTACCCGTGGCCCTGTGCAGGATGCGGTTCAGATGCGCGCTCTTGCTCCCCGAGTTGTCCTGTTGCTGGTGAAATTCAACCCGGTGTGGGCCCTGGTAGGAAGCAAGCCCGTCCCGGATGATTTCGACGGTCCCGTCAGTAGAAGCGTCATCGGAGATGACCAGTTGCATGGGCGGGCAGTCCTGGCCGAGCGCGCTCTGCAGGGCCGCGCTGATATAATCCTCGCAATTATAGCTGAGCAGGACCCCCGAAACTGCTGGCTGTGGTTGCTGCATTTGTGTAGTAGTCCCCGCAAAATCCCGGTTTGGTGAAGTGTCGCTGCGGCAAGGCCTGCAATGCACGAAGCATGGCGCTGCCACAGGTTTGAACACGGCAACCCTGTAGCGGTATATCCTGTCCTGAGTCAGGTCCCGCCCGGGTTTGCCTTGATTGCCCGGGCCGCGACAAGTATCTGATAATTCATATCGGTGTAGTCGAGTTCCGTCCGGGTCAGCTCCTGACAGGCGAGCCCGTGCAGGAAACAGGTGGCAGCCAGCACATTTCCGTATACACGCACGCTCAACTGATCCGCGCCGAAAGATTCGGTAAGCAGCCTGCTGACGGAAGCACTTGAAAAGCGCCAGTAATCGCCGGTTTCCTCCATGTCCTGCGGACTTATCCGACTGATGCCAGGCACGGTTAGCAGCAATGTCCCGCCCGGCCTGAGGATGCGATGCAGTGTGGAGACGGCGTTCTTCGTTTCGTAAATAAAGGGGAGCGTCTGTGTGCAGATGATACAGTCGAAAGCATTGTCCGGCAGGTCGTTGTTACTGGATATGTCAGCTATCAGGGTCGCGGCGGGATTGCCCGTTCGATGGTGGAGTACATCACTGCGGGTAACACACTCGCCTCCAAAGCGGCGGCTATAGTTACTGTTCAGGAATTCCAGTGTCCTTCCCCTGATGTCTGCAGCATGGAGCTCCAGGAAGGATTCAATATAGTAGCGGTCTATGGGTATTCCACGATCGAATCCCCAGTCGTCACTGACGGGGTGAAGCCGCCGCAAATGACCGAACCTCACTCCACCGGCCGGATGGGTGAATCGTTTCGCCCAGCGCTGGATTCTGAAAATAGTCTTGATTATCGGGCGTTTCTTGCCGGTAGTCATGTTGCACCTATTCCTGAGCGCGTAATGCCGCTGCCGGCAGTTCCGAATCACCATACAGATAGCTCAGCCCGAATCCTTCGACGATTCCGAGCACCCTGGATACCTGGGCTTCAGACAATTCCCGGCGCCAGTGGCCGGTCGGGTTCGTGTCCTCCAGGATCGAACTTTTGCGCTTAGTTGTCATCGAGGCTCTGCGCGCATGTCTGAAAACAGATTCGTTGTACGGCTGTCTGATGACATGAAACAGCCCCTGGATTACTTCCCGCGGATACAACAACAGGTTTTCGTAGAAAACGGTATGCATTGGCGCGTCCTGCATTTGCTGGAGTGCTACCATGTTGGATACACACCACACTATGGCATGTTTTTCCTCGCTGGTTGTCGCGTTCCTGATAATATCCATCTTCGCGGAAAGAAAGTCTTCGAGCAGCGCTGGCTGGTCCAGGAAATGCCTGATGTCACCGTCTGTTGACCAGCCGAGTTTCATGCGGGATGCGACCACCGCGCAGGGGTGCCGGATAATGAAGAAAATCGGCACCTCGGGAAAACGCTCGTGGATCCAGCGCAGGAACAGGCAGGCACGGATTTCCTTGATCAGGCGCCAGTCGGGTCGCAATATGCTGACATGGCGGTCTATCCACGGGTGGCGTATCTGTCCGGACAGCACACGCCGGACTATGTCAAGTAACTCATCGTCCTCCTGGTCACGCCGCATATACTGAAAATAACTGAACGCGGAAAAACCGCTGACCAGTTCCGGGTTAAATGGTTCGAACATGATACGGCAGCGCAGCTGGGACGCGATGAGTTCGCCCAGCCATGTCGTACCGCTGCGCGCGGTACCGGCTACCAGGATAGTTCGACCCGTGTCCCTGTTGCTGTCCCGGTATATTTTTCGGTAGACGGTTCCGCGGATGCTCCGTGCAATATTGTGCAGCCGCATCCCGGGGTCGGCCGTGCTTGCGAGAGAACCCGGCGTTTCCAGCGTCAGGTCGACGTTGCCTGATTTTGACTCCGGGCTTGCCATGGCTTTTCTGCCGGTCGGTCAGAGCCAGCGCCGCAACAGCCTCAGGAATTTATTTCCCGGGCAGTCGGGGATCCAGATCCGGGGCAGGCAGAACGGGTTGCTGTTGCGCCATACCACATCGTTATGGCTTGCGCATGCATAGCGGTAACCGCATTCCTCAACGAACCTGATCGACGCTGCTGATGTCGAGCCGTGTGGAAAGGAGAATCCGCTTACTGTTTTACCTGTCAGGTTTTCCAGTGCCTGTTTGCTTGCGGCGATTTCGGTGCGTTGCTGATCATCCCGCAGGCGCGCCAGCATGGGATGCGAAACCGTGTGGCTGCCGATGGAAACCAGATCCAGTTTTGACAGCTCTCCCAGCTCCCGGGCCGAGAGAGCCTGGTTCCCGGAGTTTTCGGGTAATGACAGCCCGGCCGTTTCCATCAAGCGCTGCAGGAACTGCAAACGTATGTCTTTGTCCATTGGCAGCAGCAGCCCGGAGAGTTCCATAGCCAGTGTCTTGCGGTCCGGCCCTGACCGGTAAGCTTCCGGCCGCCAGTCGAACTTCACCCCCTCGGCGCTGACAGAGAGGGGAATTGCAGGGTCCAGCATGTCCACCAGCCTGGCCAGGATATCCCACCAGAACTCACGGCCGATATAACCGGTCGACATGAACAGGGTGCTGTGAAAGCCGGCCTGGTCCAGCAGCGGCCGCGCCACGTGCAGGTAGTCGGCATAGCCGTCATCAAAGGTGATTGCGACACTGCGCGGCGGAATACTGCCGCTTGCGCGTGCCTCTGCAAGTTCATGCAGCGGCATGACATTCGCGTATCGGTGCAGGATTTCCAGCTGCTGTGCAAAGGCATCCGGCGATACGGCCAGGCGAAACGGGTCCCATGACAGCCTGTTGATGCGATGATAGCCAAGTATCAGGCCGTGCCTTACCAGCCTGCTGCGGGCAAGGCGGGCGGCATAACGCAGTGCTTTTCTGACCGGAAATCTCATGACTTGCCTGCGATGCGCAGGAGTCTGGAGATTGCCGGGAAATGACGGGCCAGGGGGTAGAGGATACTGTGCCCGAGCAGGCGGTCGGCAACGATGATTAGTCCCAGGGTGACAATCACGCCGGTAGTGGCGGCCATGATGAATCCGGTGAGCCCGGGTACGCTGTTCTCCAGCCAGTGAGTGAGCATGGTACCCGCAAGGGATGCCGACGTAATGATGGCCAGCGGCTGCCAGAGTCCGGCGTAGGGGTGATCAAGTAATTTCAGGGAGAATCTGACACAGAGCAGCTGTGTGGCCGCCACACCCAGCAGCACCGCCATCACGGCGCCGGGCAGGCCGTATTTGCCTGCCAGCAACCATGCGAGACCCAGGGTGAGTCCTGACTGCAGGATCTCCAGGATTGTTACCTGTGAAGGCAGGCCGAAGCCCTTGAGCAGTGGAGTTGTCGCATCTCCGATCATTCCTATGAGGCTGGCGACGGCCAGTATCCGTATTGCAGTCGTGGTCTCGACCCAGCGTTCTCCCAGAACATGTTCAACCAGCCCCGGTGTCAGTGCAATCAGCAACAGGCAGGACGGAATCAGCAGAACAACCATACCCAGTAATGCGTTGCGGAACAATTCCCGGGCCTGTTCCGGGTTGTTCCTGAGCTGCGCGTAGACAGGAAACGATACGGTTTCGATAATGCCCGAGATGGCCTCGTGCGGGAAAAACGCCAGTCTGAGTGACAGGAAGAATATCCCGAGTTCGGCGACGCCGAGTTCTCTGGAAATAATCACGCGCAGTCCGGCATTGGCAAGCATAACGATCAACCCGGTGAGAAAAATCCAGCGTCCGAAGTTGAGCAGGCCGCTCACGGTGGATCGTTCCAGGCAGAACCTCGGCCGGTAGGGGGCGACGATATAGGAGGTGACGGTCGTCGCCAGGGACCCGGCCAGAGACCCCGCGACCAGCGCCCACACTCCGTACGCCGGCGCCATTACGATGGCGATGATGGTGACGACAATCGCATTGACGACATGGATGATGGCGAGTGACCGGAAGTTCAGATCCCTGTTCAATTCGGCTATCTTTATACTGGCGAGCGCATCCAGAATCACGCCGCAAGCAAGGACCTGGATGATGGGGGTGGCGCGGCTGTCTCCGAAGAGATCCGCCACCAGGGGCGCAGCAAGCAGCAGAACCACGGTAGCCAGTGCTGCTCGCATGACGCCAAGGGTCCAGCCGGCATCATAGTCCTGTTTGCTGAGTACGGGGTGCTGAATCAGTGCCGGGACCACGCCGAAGTCCGACAGTGTCATCAATACGGTAATGGCCGCCATGGCGACTGCCAGCAGCCCGAATTCTTCAGGAGCGAGGAGCCTGGCGAGTACCAGAAGCCGGACAAGAAAGATTACCTTTACTCCGGCGAGATCAATAAATCCCCAGGTCAGTGCACGCGCGGCCTGTCTGCCGAGCGACCGGGTTGCGGTGCCGTCTTTCATCTCTGCCATCAGGTGCAGCGGCTGTTTGATACTGTTTGCACTGGCTCAGCCGTCCCTGGTTATTTGTGTTGCACTCAAAAGCGGGCCTTCGTGTTCACGACACGGACTGAGGAATACTGCCGCCCTGGCAGTCATGCCAGACAATGATCTGCGATTTCCCCTGGTGCCGCCGGTGGAGGAATTGCAGCCGGGAAGTAACAGACATATCATGGAGACTTTCCTGCATCAGCCTGCCTGCCCTGTACCCGGGATGGGCCATGAGAACGGCAAACAGTTTAAATCACGCATGGTGGAAGTGTAAGTACCATATGGTGCCTCCAGTGAAGCGGCAGAACAAGGCCATGGCGGGTCTGTCAACGGCAGCCGGTGTCATGAACCACTACAGAGGGCCCGATGTGCCATGCCACCAGTTCATACTGTTCCGGACGGCTCACAAACTGAAGTACCCGATCCTTCCGGGCAATAATCATGCGGCGCGGATACATACCACGGGTTCCGGATCTGTCGGGTAGTGTGCCTGGTATGGGAGCCACCCTGGAAACAACCGCCATGAAGAACTCCCGGCCGCTGGTTTCCGTGATAATGATCTTTCTCAATACGGAGGAGTTTATCCGGGAGGCGATCGAGAGTGTATATTCCCAGAATTACGCTGAATGGGAACTGCTGCTGGTTGACGATGGCTCAACCGATGGCAGTACCCGGCTGGCCTTGCAGTATGCCGAACAGTCACCCGGGAAAGTGCGTTACCTCGAGCATGAAGACCATGCAAACAGGGGCATGAGCGCCTCCCGGAACCGGGGGCTGGCGGCGGCGAACGGCGATCTGGTGGCGTTTCTCGATGCCGATGATGTCTGGCTGCCACGGCATCTTGAGGCATTTGTCGCGCTGATGGTTTCGCACCCGGAGGCCGCGATGGTATACGGCAGGACGCAATTCTGGTTCAGCTGGACCGGCCGTCAGGAAGACCGGGCGCGGGATTTCGTGCTGCCGCTGGGTGTCAGACCGGGGGAACTGCTCAGACCACGGTGGTTGTTTCCGTTGTTCCTGACCGGGACTGTCCCGGTGCCCAGTATTCGCAGTGTTCTGATCAAACGTGATGTTCTGCGGCGTCTGGGGGGGTTTGAAGATACCTTCAGGGCTGCCTACGAAGACCAGGTGTTTCTGGCGAAAGTATTCCTGCTTGAGGCGGCGGTGGCGACAGACGCCTGCCTTGACCGTTACCGGCAACACCCTTCTTCCTGTACGGCGAGCTCGAGGAAAAGCAGGTCCATGGTGGAAGAGCGCAGGCATTTCCTGAACTGGATCGAGCAGTTTCTGACGCAGCAGGGGATCGAGGATCCGGTGGTGTGGCAGGCGCTGCGCACCAGCCGCTGGCGCCTTCGACATCCACGTCTGGCGCGGATGGTGCGAGGCTTCAAACGCCTGCTGGGCTGTGGCCGGACATGAGCGGGCCGGGGGCTGTTCGCCAGCCTGCTTTCTGCCACCCTGCCTTGCAATTCTGTTGATAGTCATGCCCGGCCGGGCATGCGCCATCCAATGGTTTCCCCCGTATATTTGCTATTACCTCTCGGTTAACATACCGGATGTTGCCGGCCGGTTGATCCTGCAGCGCTCGTCGTGCGATATGAAAAATAAGGACAGCGATGAACCACATGGATGCAGCGCAGATATATAAAGGTGTGATACTGGTCGTTGCGCCACATATGGATGACGAGATGCTTGCCTGCGGCGCGACCCTGGCCGCACTACCGGACAAACGTTCGATTCACGTAATCTATGCCAGCGACGGGGCCCGCTCGCCGGTTCCGGACCTTCCCTGGGGTGCGCAGCCGGATCCGGAACTGGTGCCGGTCAGAATGGCTGAGGCCGGGAACGCTCTCGAGGTGCTTGGCATACCGGTCGCCAACGCGACCTTCCTGGGCCTGCCGGATGGTCGCCTGAAGGATCACGAAAGCGGGCTGTCCGGACAACTGGCCGCGATCATCGGGCAGATCCGGCCGGACCATGTGTTCGCACCGTTCCGGCTGGATCGGCACCCGGACCATCTGGCCGTGCACCGTGCCACCGTCAACGCACTGCGGGCGGTCGGCAGCCGTGCGTCGCTGAATGAGTATTTTGTCTACTTCAGGTGGCGTTTGTTGCCGGGGGGCGATGTCCGCAACATGATCCGCGCTGATCTGAAAGTCTGCATACCGGTGGGTTCACGGGAGCAGGAGAAGCGCCGGGCACTCGCCTGTTACACCAGCCAGACGACGAAATACTTTGCCTGGCAGGATCGCCCGATCCTCGCGCCGGGTAATATCGAGGAAGTCTGCACAAACCCCGAGTGCTTCCTGCGAACCGAAGCAGAAAGCAGTGATCACCCGGTCTTCACCGGCTGGAGGCTGTGGATAGCGTGCGTCCATGTGCTGGAGCCGCGGCTCAAGCAGGCGAAGGAATGGGCCCGAACCATATGGCGCCGGGTGACCATGCGCTCCGCACGCGGAATCCGGACATGAATGCGCCACATCGCGTGGTTGTGCTGACCAGCGGCCCGGCGCTGGGTAACGGGGTTCGTGAGTTCATCCGGCAGCTGGAACTGCATCCGGAAATTGAACTGGGCGCTGTTATATGGCAGACGCGCTCGACGGACCTGCGCGGTATTGTGGCAGACCTGTGGCGGCGCAGGCGCTGGCTGGCAGGTCCTCTCCTGGTGCAGAAATACCTGGGTTTGCTGGCGGGGTTTCTGTTGCGGCCGGTTCATACGGTCAGGCTGGCCAGGACAATACGTGCGCTGCGGGACAGGATCATCTGTTTCGGGGATATCCATTCACCACAGGCACTGGCCAGGGTGCGGGAATGTCATCCCCGGCTGCTGCTGGTTTACGGCGCACCGATCATACGCAGATCCCTGTTCGAAATGGCGCCGCTGGGCACGCTCGGTATACATCACGGCAAGGTTCCTGAATACCGCGGCAAGAAAACCATGTTCTGGGCCATCTTTAATAGCGAACCGACCGCCGGCGTGACGATCCAGCGCATCAACGAGACCCTGGATGGAGGTGATGTGGTTGCGTCCGGGGAAGTGGCTGTCGGGCGACGTCTGCCATGGCTGGTCTGGAGGGATCTGGAGCGCCTGGGAATGCGCCTGTATCTCCGTGCAATCCTCGACGTATGTAGCGGACGCGCGGTATTCAGAGAACAGCCGGGGGTAATGACGAATCCCTACCGGGATCCCGCGGCAGGGGATATCATGATGTTCTGGCTGCGCTACCTGAACAGGCTCGCCGCTGCAGTGCTGCCCGGAACGGGTGCACGCAGACCGGGCGGGTGAGGCGCGATGGCCGGAATCTGCATTCTGACCGAAACCTTTTACCCGGTGACCGGTGGGGGCGAAACCCAGTCGCTTGCCCTGGCAGCCGGGTTCTCCGGGCTGGGCCACGATGTGTGTGTCGTGACACGTCGCAGTGACAGGGTGCTAGCCGGAACCGAACTGTATCATGGGGTGCGCATTTACCGTGTCGCACCGTCCGGCAAGGGCCAGCTCAGAAAATGGGCTTTGCTGGCGACTGCCCTTGGAGCACTGATCCGCCAGCGCAGGCGCTACCGTTTCATTATCGTGTCGGGATTCCGCATCCTCGGGATACCGGCAATGATAGTCGCGCAACTGTTCGGCAAGGCGGTGATCCTCAAGGCCGATAATATGGGCGAGATGTCCGGTGAGTACTTCCGGGACGGGCTGGAGAAAATCGGCCTGCAACCCGATTCCCTGCCGGTGCGCATTTTTCTCCGCCTGCGCAACGCACTGTTCAGAAGATGCAACGGATTCGTGGCGATATCCTCTCC
The DNA here is from genome assembly GCA_963824045.1 of uncultured Gammaproteobacteria bacterium. GTDB lineage: Bacteria > Pseudomonadota > Gammaproteobacteria > UBA9214 > UBA9214 > UBA9214. The sequence goes on from CAWGNW010000011.1 coordinate 254,916, forward strand.
CGTGTACAGGGAGTTAGAGGCGCACGGCGTCCCGGTCCCGGCAATCGCCCGGATTCCGAACAGCGTCGACACGGAACGGTTCCGTCCGGTCAGTGCGGCGGAGAAGCGGGCAACCAGGCAGGCACTGGGCATACCGCTGGCGGCGTTCGTGGTGGTCTATACCGGCAGGCTGGTCGATTACAAGGGGTTGCCGCTGCTGCTGCGTGTCTGGCAGGCGGCGCATGCAGCGTACGGTGAGTGTCGCCTGCTGCTGGTGGGCGGTGGCGGTCTCGATATGCATAACTGTGAAACCGCGCTGCGGGACTTTGTCCGGGAGCACGGCCTGGGTGAAACCGTGATCTTCACCGGCAGCGTGGATGACGTCCGCAGCTACCTGCAGGCATCCGATGTGTTCGTGCTGCCCACGGAACGCGAGGCCTTTGGTATTTCCCTGATCGAGGCCATGTCATGCGCTGTTCCGGCCATAGCTACCCGGATCGGCGGAATACCTGATATTCTGCAGGACAACGCTGAAGGTTGCCTGGTCGATCCCGCAGACTTCCGGCAGCTACACGGCTGCCTGGACAGGCTGTTCGGCGATGAGGGGTTGCGCAGGCGCCTGGGGGCGCGGGCACGTGATTCGGTCCTGCAGCGCTTTTCGGAACCAGCGGTACTGGAACGCTATTTACAGCTGCTGGGTATCCAGGACGAGGGGGGGCACGCGGATGCAGTTATCTGAAATGCCGGTCGCCCGGCGTGTCACCATGCGTGCCGGGGCGGAGCCGGTGTGAACAGGGATATCGTCTTGCCCGGTAAAGACCGGCCGGGTGAGTCCGGCAGGATTTCCGGGGATATATCCGTCGTGATCCCCACGCTGGGACGGAGCCTGCTCGTGCAATGCCTGGAGTCCATCGCCGCGGGACAACTGCTCCCGCACAGCATTATTGTCGTGGATCAAAGTTCCAGCGACACGGTGCGCAGCTGGCTCGATCCCCTGGCCAGGCTGGGTGTGACCGCGGTGTATGTGCCATCATCCCAGACCGGCAGGTCGGCGGGAGTGAACCGCGGGATAGAACAAGTCACCACCACGTATTTTGCCGTCACCGATGATGACTGCCGGGTAGCGCCTGACTGGCTGTTCAGGATGCGCGCGCAACTCGATGCCAATCCGGGTGCGATGATCACGGGCCGGGTGGAAGCCGGGGGGGATGATGAGGTGGGGATCGTCGTGACCTCGATGAAGCCGGCAAGATATACACACCCACGCCTGAAATATGATGCACTGTGCGGGGGGAACATGGCCGTCTCCAGAGACGTGGTCAGCCGGGTCGGGTCACTGGATGAAGATCCGGCCCTGCGTTGTTCCGAGGACGGAGAGTGGGCCTATCGTGCCCTGCGTGGCGGAACACCGATTGTCTATGCACCTGATGTCGTCATTCATCATTATGGATGGCGGGATCGCGCCGAACGGCAGGCGCAATACCGGCTCTATGCCAGAAGCCATGGGGCCTTTTACGGTAAATATCTGCATCAGGGTGACTGGTTCATCGCCCTGCGGGCAGCGACGCATCACTTGCGCGCACTAAGGAGATTGGCAAGGGCCATAATGAAGGGAAATTCGGAAGAGGTGCGTATTGCGCGGGCCTATCTGGTCTGGTTGATACCGGGGATAATCGCGGGTTTACGGAGCCGGAGTGGCGTCGTGACAGGGAATGCTTCCAATGCCGGCGACTGACAGGGAGAACATTACCGTCGCTGTCGTAATTCTGACCGTCAATCAGAAGGACAAGACTCTGGCCTGCCTCGAAAGCCTGGTGAGGACACTGCCTGATTATGCACATGTCCTTGTGTGGGACAACGGTTCCCTGGACGGTACAGCCGAGACCGTACGGCAGGAGTTTCCGGGTGTGGTTGTGGAGCATCACCCGCGCAACCTGGGCGTGGCATCAGGGCGCAACAGTGGTGCGCAGCTTGCCGTGCGTCTGTTCAGTCCCACGCATCTCCTGTTTCTGGATAATGACATGATTCTCACGGACGGCTTTGTGAACGGCCTGCTGGCTCCCTTTCTGGATGACAGGGAAGGGAAGATTGGCCAGACACAGGCCAAACTGCGTTTCATGGACGAGCCGGAACTGCTGAATGACGGTGGTGGTTGCAGGGTGCAGTTCTGGCTGGGCAGGACTTCACCCGTAGGATATCGTGAGGTTGATCACGGGCAGTACGACATTGTCAGGCCGTGCATCTGCTGTGGTGGTGCAATGATGGTGCGTGCAGATATATTCGAGCAGTTGGGGGGCTTTGACAGCCGCTTCGATCCTTTTGGTCCTGAGGACCTGGACTTTTCGCTGCGGCTGCAAAAGGCAGGTTATGCGGCCCTGTATGCACCCCGGGCTGTCGCCTACCACGAAGTCAGTCATACAACGGGTAGTAACGGTTACACTGAAGGATATGCCGAGCACAGGTCGCGGCACTGGCTCACATTCATGTCCCGCCATGCATCTATCTGGCAGAAAACCGGTTTCTATCTGTTCGGAGCGCCGCTGATCGCCGTGCGGATACTGTGGCGTGAAGGCAGGCAGGGGAACTGGCGAGCGCTCAGGGGGTTGGTTAGAGGGATTTTCCGCTTGTGCGGCGGACGGGCCGGTAGGGCAGGTGAACAATGATAGCAGGACTTCTGCGGCGAAGTATGTTTAATGACCGCCGCAGGAGCACCCGCATACAGCGGCCAATATCGACCGATACAGTAACATTATGAATCTCAAATGAATACAATGCGCTATTTCTTTGTCACTGGACGGTACCGTTATGGATAACACTTGATGGATGTCTCGGTCGTAGTACCTTTCCACAATGAGGAAAAACACATAGAGGAGTGCATCCAGGCGCTGCTGTCACTGGATTACCCGAAAGACCGGTATGAAATCCTGTTGGTTGACAATAACTCGACCGACCGGTCAGTCGAAATTGTCGAGTCCTATCCGGAAGTGCGCCTCCTGCATGAAAAGAAGCAGGGTGATTTTGCGGCGCGCAATCTCGGTATCACGAGCTCACGCGGAGAGGTTATTGCATTCACGGACTCCGATACCGCACCCTACCCCGACTGGCTTAATCAGGCCATGGATGCGATGAGCAACCCGAAGACTGTCCTCGTGGTTGGAAATCTGCAGTTTTCATCCGGCACGGTCGCGATGAATCTGCTGCGAGACTACGAGGCGGAGAAAAACCGCTTCATTTTTTCCAGTCATGATCCCGAGATCTATTATGGCTATACCTGCAACATGATTGTGCGACGGTCGGTATTCAACCAGCTGGGCCTGTTCCCGGAGGTTTACCGGAATTCGGACGTGGTGCTCGTGCGCCGGGCGGTGGATGCTTTTTCATGTGATTCCGCCAGCTACGGGGAGAAGGTGAGTGTGCGCCGGCTGGAGGTCACCAGTGTCCGGGACTATGTCACAAAACAGCATATCTACGGGCGTGACCTGAATCGTTACAGCAGCATTGCCCAAGCAAGACCGCTCAGTGCCGGTGAGAGACTCCACGTGTATCGCCGTGCTCTTCGGCATTACCGGTATTCACCTGTTATAGCCGTCTATCTATTTGCCCTGCTTGCGCTGGGTGTCATCGGCTACGAATCAGGGCGCCTGCGAGGAACCAGGTTCTAGGTATACGTCCGCAATGAGATCCCTGCGCGCATTGTTCGCTGCAAGGCCGGTAGTCACTCTCCTGTTTGGTAACCTGCTTGGCGCAGTTGTGGGCGGCGCATTCTTTCTGTATGCATCCTGGAACTTTGATCTTGCCGAAATGGGCCGCTATTCGGTCGCCATCAGCATACAGTGGGTAGTCGTCGGGCTGCTGGGCAGCAGCCTGAGTACGGCAACGATTCGCCTTGCCACAGGTCGTCTGAAAGAGGGTGACCGTGACGCCGCTGGGGATATCATACTGGGCGCGCTGGTACTGGTCGTGCTCATCGGTGCAGTGGCAGTGCCGTTACTCCTGCTGCTCAATAGTGTGATACCCGGAAAGGGTTATCTGTCGGGTTGGACTCTTGCCCTGGTAGCGCTCTGGGCTATCGCCCGCGCCATACACGATATCACGCGCAGTGGTCTGCTGGCACAGCAGAAATACATGCAGGCTGCCCGAATTACGGGTCTGAGCGCGTTAACCGGTACCTGTGCCCTGTTCGTGGTTTGGAAGCTGGGGAACCTGACGTTCGGCAGGCTGCTGGCGGCTCACGTCCTCGGTCTGGGTTCCGCTGCACTGATCGGGTTGTATTTTCTGCGTGATATGGGTATGCGCTGGAGACGTGAAGTTCCGGGAACCTGGCCTGGCTTACTTCGTTATGCGCGCTGGCCGGCATCGAGCGAAGGTACCCGCCTGCTGCAGGCCAATCTGGGTCCGCTGATCCTGGTACCGCTGGCAGGTTCCGGTGCGGCTGGATTGTTTGGCGTGGCGCGTTATCCTGCCTACCTGTTTGAAATCGTGGCAGTCAGCCTGTACCAGTACTGGTTGCCGGAAGCCTCGCGCGAGGGGAAAGAGGGAAATATCGGCGACTACCTGGGCAGACAGATGAAACTGGCGACCGCCATTGGAGTTGCGATGGTGCTGGGCGCCGCGATCTGCAGCCCGCTGTTACCGCTGCTGGGTGAAAATTTTGCAGCTGCAGCACCACTCTTTTTGCTTAATGCAGTGGATTTCGCCATCTTTTTACTTACCCGTCCGATCGAATCCGTGTTTCACGGTCTGCGTGAACCGCATCTCGAGCTGTGGCCGCGCCTGGTATGTATCGCGCTGCTGGTGGTTGCAGCCTGGCTGCTGGTACCGGCCTACGGTGCGCTCGGGATGGTGTGGGCCCATGTGATTGCCGGCACTATCGGTCTCGGGATCGCAGGTCTGCTGGTCTGGCGGAAACTGGTTTGCTTAAAACCGGGTGCAAAAGGCAGCGGCGCGCCCGGTCCCGGTGGCGGTGACAGGCAGTTGGAGGATCGTAAATAAGGTTTTTGGTCCCGGGTTCTGCGTAAGTTTTGCGTGAATCAGTCGTGCACAGTGGTGCATGGTCGTGCAAAGCGGGCAACAGGCATCCCCGTAACTGACTGTAAGGCAAGCATCAACGCCGTCCTTCGGCGCGTTCGCGGACAGTGCCCGGAAAACGGGAATAAAGAGGCCGCTCCTGCAGCAGGATTTATGCAATGACTGGGCTTACTACAGCTCACTGGGCATCTCAGATGATGTGTGAATTTTGCGCGAGGCCAGGAACTGTTTAGCCGACGTAAAACGGTAATACCCCGCTAATCCCCCACTTCCTGTTGATCTCAGAAGTCGGGATTATGTTGCCTCACCCTGTTTCTGATATGTGTGACACCACGCGAACTCACAAGTGTTCGACCGCATTACTTTTTCAACTGACAAGCTGGCGGGGAAGTTTGCACGGGCCTCACAATTCTGTAGTAGAACTGTGGTGAATGTTCAGAAACACCCGGGTGCGTGATCCTTCATGGTTGCCGAATATTTACACGGTGCTACAGGTGGCAGTGGTGACTGGTGACAACCGCGCCTCGCGGATTGTCACCAGTCTTCGCCGGTTAACGCACTGCGAGTCCGTTGGCAGAAGCCGGGACGTCGGTATGCGAGTTCAAGGATGCAAGACCTCCCTTGTCCTTGACCTTGAAGACGCCAATCGTGTGACTGGTCCCATTGAGTGTATAGAGATTCCGTCCGTCGTTGCTCAGTGCCATGTCCAGTGGTCCACTGTTCTTGCCTGTGTTGCCGGTGCGGCCATCGGCATCGAGCAGGGCGAGAGAACCGTCGAAGCCAATGCTGTAGCCGGATAGTGTTCCACTGCCGGCGTTGGTGGTGTAGGTGAAGCGCCCGTCATGGCTGACAATTGCCCAGCAGGCCGCCGTTTCGGTAGTGCCGACCGAAGCGCTTATCACCGCCAGGCTGCCGTCCTTGCCAAGCTGGTACGACGACACCGAGCTCTGGTCGGGCGCCCCGCCTGCCGCCTCGCTCACGATGACCTGATCGCGCTTGCCGATGGCAAACCCGAACGGCGTCGTACCTGACGACGGGTGGGTGCTGACCGGTCCGGCAACGCCGTTACTGTCGACCGTGAACGTATCGATCAGGTTGGTGGCCTTCTCGGTGACGACAAGCACATCCCCGTCCGCGTTGAAGCTTATCTGCGCCGGACCGATATTCGCACCACTCAGCGATCGGGTCGAACCCGGTATCGGAGTGAGCATGCCTGCCGCGCCGATGCTAAAACCGGTAATTTCGTCTGCCGCACCAACCGCTCCTCCCGCGTTCAGCACATACAAATGGTTAGCTGAATACGTCAGACTTATCGGGTTTTCTCCACCGGACTGCTCCTGATCCACCAGCGTCAGACCATCCTCATCGACGGCAAAGACTGAAATGTCGTTGCTTCCGGCGTTGACGACAAACAACCAGCGGTTGGACGGGTCAATGATAACCCCGCCCTGGTTGCCCAGCCCCGTGCCGGTGCCAAGGCCACCCGTGTCGAATTCGCCTGCCGGCGTCAGCTTGCCGACCTGGTCCCGGTCGAAAACCAGCACCGAGTTGCCCTCTGCGGCGTTGCTCATGGTGTAGACTGCGCCGATGGAATCATCACCAGCCAGCCCTGCTACCGGCATCAGGGATGCCAGCACCAGGCTGCCCGCGATCCCGGCCTTGTAAAGTTTATATGACATCGTCGAGTCTCCTTCTGTTAGTGCAGCCAGTTGCTGCAAGGAGCATCCTAACGGTGCAAGTTCACGCAGATGTCACAGGTGAGTCACGTAATGATCATGGAAGCAAGACATGTGGTTCTTATGCATGATCTGGCCAGGAAGTCACTGATTAATTCTTGTGGCGTCATTGCCAGCGCGATGTACAGGGATGTACAAGTGCCGCGAGTGGACAGGTTGTCAGAAGCGGACAGCGATGCAATCATTTGATTCATTGGTAATTAGTTGATGTTTGCTGCGTCACTTCGTTTCTCGCAATGAATAAACCGGGGATCCTTATAATCACAGTCGACCCCGGATAGTAGAGTTATCCATGCTTCTAACAGGGCTAAAACACGGGCAGGTGTTACTGTCCGGGCTGACAAATCCTGTCCTGTTGATCCGGTTCGACATCCCCAGGCAGCGGTGCGCAGGAGTCGGGGAGTTGTTAGCGGTTCCTGGTGCGAATGGGGTGCGTGGTACTACCGGCAGAGCAGGGAAAATGCCGCGCGATTTCTGTTGTTTTTTCAGGATGTGATATCTCCGTGAGGTTTCTCTTGTATCTATACTCATAGCACCGGCTGTACCAGTTGCCGGCGTCGATGCCCCATATCAACAAGCTATGGGTTTAAAAAGTAATATATCCGAGGGACAGATACATGATTACGAGAAGGAAACTAACCACTATCGCATTGGCCACCGCGGCGGCGGCCCTGTTCTCAGCGGCGCCTGTGACGGTTGTGCAGGCCGGCAGTGATGCCGATGTGCACTGTTTCGGTGTGAACAAGTGCAAGGGTCAAAATGACTGCAAGACCGCCAACAATGCGTGCAAGGGACACGGTTCCTGTCAAGGCATGGGTTTTGTCATCATGTCCGAACAGGCCTGTGAAGAAATGGGCGGTTCGGTGAACAAACCCGCTTCGGGAGAATAATAGCCGACCGGAAACGCAAGGGCTGGCGCCTTTCCTCTTCAGTACAGGCGCCAGTCCTCTTCAGGCAACGACTTCACCAGGGGGGTGAGGGATGTCCACAGACAATCATGACAACAGCCGGCCTTACCTGGGTTACGGACTGGGTTTACGCAAGGAGCATTATGAAGCGGTGCTGGCGGAACGCCCCGGGGTGGGCTGGTTTGAAATCATTTCCGAGAATTACATGGTTGACGGCGGCAAACCGCTGGACTATCTAAGCCGCATCCGCGAGCACTACCCGATGGTGATGCATGGTGTTTCCCTGTCCATTGGCGGCACCGAGCCGCTAGACTTCGATTACCTCAAGCGGCTGAAGGACCTCATCCGGCGTGTGGAGCCCGCATGGTTTTCGGATCACCTGTGCTGGACCGGTGTTCACGGGGTCAATCTGCACGACTTGATGCCGCTGCCCTATACCGAAGAGGCGGTACAACATGTGGCGGACCGCATCAGCCGGGTGCAGGATTATATGGGGCGCCGGATGTTGCTGGAAAATGTCTCCAGCTATATCAGCTACAGCGATTCACAAATGAATGAATGGGATTTCCTGTGCGCCGTCGCCGAGCGGGCAGACTGCCTGATTCTGCTTGATATCAACAACATCTATGTGAGTGCCTTCAATCACAACTTTGATCCCGGCAGCTATCTGGCGGCCATGCCGGGTGAGCGCGTCCAGCAGATCCACCTGGCCGGCCACATGCAGGAGAACAATTTAATCATAGATACCCATGACCATCCCGTAGCCGAACCGGTATTTGATCTGTATGCGGCCGCGGTGCAGAAATTTGGCCGGGTCTCCACCATGATAGAACGTGATGACCATATTCCGCCGCTGTCCGAATTGCTGCTTGAGCTGGAACGGGTGCGGGACATTGCTGAAGCGCAATATAAAAACCCTGCCGCTGACACCCGGGTCGCCTGAAATCGACTCCCATGAAGCAACTGTCTGAATTGCAACACACGTTTCAGGATTGTGTCTTGAATCCCGGCAAGGCGCGGTCTGCGGCATGGGTCAGCGCCAGTGGTCGCGCCACCCCTGAAATCCAGCTGTCTGTCTACACCCATGCCTATGGTGCACGTTTGCAGGAAGTGCTGGCGAATGACTTTCCTGCCGTGTTGATGGCCATCGGCGAGGATCGCTTCGCCAGGCTTGCCGATGACTATATCAGGGCGAATCCTTCACACTACTTCAGCCTGCGGGATTTTGGCTGTCACCTGCCCGGCTTTGTCGCCGACTTGATTCAGCAAGATGCAGACTATCGAGAAATGCCCTGGCTCCATGAACTGGCCCTGTTTGAATGGACCCTGGGGCAGGCCTTTGATGCGGCAGACGCCCCGGTCTTTACTGAACAGGATATGGCCGCCATCCCGTACCCGGCATGGCCTGAACTCAGGTTTATCCCGCATCCTTCCGTGCACCGGCTCAACCTTGAATGGAATATCCCGGAAATGTGGCAAGCCTTGACCGGCGACCCACCTGTCCAGGTCAGCGCCGTGCATGACGGTGCCTGTCCCTGGCTGATCTGGCGCGAACAACTCGTGACACGGTTTCGTTCAATGCAGACCGACGAACAGGGCGCGCTGGACGCGTTGCGTGGAGGCGGGTGTTTTGGCGAGATATGTGAAGTGCTCGCAAAGCTGCTGCGCGAAGATGAAGTTCCGCTCCGTGCCGCCAGCCTGCTCAAGGGCTGGATCGGACAGGGCTTGATAAGCGGGATTAAGTAAGGGAAACCACGCCGGCTTCATCGGTTCCGGGTGAGTGCACAGCCATCATCCAGGCCCCCTGCAGTTCATCAGGACCCGCGCATTGATCGGGTGCTGTTGTCCGGGTCAATCCTGTGCCTGGTAACGCAGTCAGCGAGTCTCACCGGGGGTTGCAGGGGTGCGATTTTGTCAGGGCGGACGCCTGGATACATTGTTGATAAGGGTTAAACGTTCCGCCTGAATATCCCCGTGCAGGCAGTTGCTCTCCCTGTCCCTCCTTGCGCCTCGCCCCTCGGGGCCGTTGCTGCGAAACGTCCAGAATTGCTCCCCGCGATCTTGTCTGCCCCTGGCCAGCATTAACCCGATAGTTGCCTAAACCCGGGGAGCAATCCGGTTTCGACAGCTGATTGACAGGACGAGATACATCCCGGTGTAGTGATTCCGGAATTCACCGGTAGTGCGGTCCTGGATCTGTACTGTAGGAGCGCCGCCCTTCGGCGCGATTTCCTGAACACCGCATCGCGGTCAGGCGACCGCTCCTACACCAAAAGTGACACCTGTGGGAACACCCCACTGGGCACAAGCGCCGCCCTTCGGTGCGATTGTTCGGGAACCGCATCGCGGTCAGGCGACCGCTCCTACAGCTTACAAGGCACAAGACGGCCATCCGGGCGCGGTCGCCAGGGTTTCCCGGTTCACCGCTTTTGGACTGGCGGTTGTGATCGCGGCGCCCGCGTACTGCAGTTGAAATCGTTGCGGGAACTTTTCTGTCGCCGACCGATCTTACTGCTGCTTACTGCCAACAGGAGCTTCCGCTAACAGGCTTGATTCCACCCGGCGTTATGAGAAACACAGCTGCCAATATGCAAACCGGTTGCAAGATTCACTCTTACTACCGCCTGTTCTTCGACCTCGGATTTCCCTGAACCGCCTTCCGTATCCACGACCCGCGGAGGTTGTGTGATCCGGCAGGGGCGCGTCGCCCCGGACGTTAATTCGTGTTCCAGGCCGACATGGCTGCGGCATGGAAGCTGACAGAAAAGGAGACAGGCATGATCCAGGTTGAACACTTGATGCGCCGTTATGGTGATCTCATGGCGGTGGATGATGTGTCGTTTACAATAGGACAGGGTGAAGTCGTGGGATTGCTGGGCCACAACGGTGCCGGCAAGACCACCATTATGAAGATGCTGACGGGCTTCCTGGAGCCCACCTCCGGGACCATACGGATCGACAACCAGGAAATGGGGCGCGACACCCGCGCCATCCAGTCGCGCATCGGCTACCTGCCGGAAAACTGTCCGCTCTACCCCGAGATGACCGTGATCGACTACCTGGACTACCAGGCGAGTCTGCACGGACTGGCCGAGGACCGACGCCCCCGCGCCATCGCGCAGGCACTGCGCCGCACGGCGCTCGCGGAAAAGGCCACCCGGCCCATTCAGACCCTGTCGCGCGGTTATCGCCAGCGCGTCGGTGTGGCGCAGGCCATCCTGCATCAACCGGACATCGTCATCCTCGACGAACCGACCAACGGGCTGGATCCCACCCAGATCCTGCACATGCGCGAGCTGGTCCGCGAGCTGGCGAAGACCGCGACGGTCATCGTATCCACGCACATCCTCCAGGAAGTCCAGGCCGTCTGTGACCGGGTGTTGATCCTGCGCAGCGGCCGGCTGGTGGTCGATTCCCGGCTGGATGCGTTGCAGGCGGGCCGGCGCCTGCTGGTCAGTGTTGACGATGAAGCCATGGATTCCCTGGCGAAGGTCGAGGGCGTGGCCGGCGTGAAGGTGCGCGGCAAGGCCAACGGGCGCTGGACCTATGTGCTGGATGCCGGTGACGAGGCGGCGCCGCGGGTCGCGGCCGCACTCACCACCGCAGGTCGCCGGCTCTACATGCTGCAGCCCGAGCACCACGATCTGGAAACCGTCTTTGCCGAGGTCAACGAGATTGCCCCGGCGCAGGAGGTGAGCCATGGATGAAATACTGCGCATTGCCCGCAAGGAGTTCGGCGGCTTTTTCGCCTCGCCCGCGGCCTTCCTGTTCCTCGGCGCCTTCCTGGCCGTTACCCTGTTCGTGTTTTTCTGGGTGGAGACCTTCTTCGCACGCAATATCGCGGACGTCCGCCCGCTGTTCCAGTGGATGCCGGTACTGCTGGTGTTCCTGGTGGCAGCGCTGACCATGCGCGCCTGGTCGGAGGAGCGCCGGGCCGGCACCCTGGAGACACTGCTGACCAGCCCGGTAATGCCCCTGCAACTGGTGCTCGGCAAGTTTCTGGCCGGGCTCGCACTGGTGGCCGTGGCGCTGCTGCTGACCCTGCCGCTGCCAATCACGGTTTCGGTGCTCGGGCCGCTCGACTGGGGACCGGTGGTCGGCGGCTACCTGGCGGCCCTGTTCCTGGCGGCGTCCTATGTGGCGATCGGGCTCTACATGAGTGCGCGCACCGACAATCCCATCGTCGCCCTGATCCTGACCGTGGTGGTCTGTGGTGTCTTTTATCTCATCGGCTCACACGTACTGACCTCCCTGTTTGGCCATGGCATCGGCGGCGTGCTTGCCCTGCTCGGCAGCGGCTCGCGCTTCGATTCGATCACGCGTGGCGTGCTGGATTTGCGTGACCTCTACTACTACCTCTCCATCGTCGGCGTGTTTCTGGCGCTGAACCTCTTCTCACTGGAACGGCTGCGCTGGGCCGGCAATCCCGCCACCCGGCGGCACCGCCAGTGGGGGTGGCTGGTCGGGCTCGCAGCAGCCAATTTCATCGCCGGCAACCTGTGGCTTGCGCCTGTAGGCTGGGCACGGGCCGATATCACACAGGGGCACATCTATTCACTGTCGGACGCGACCCGCCAGTACCTGGCGCAGTTGCAGGAGCCATTGCTGATCCGCGGCTACTTCTCCGCAAAGACGCACCCGCTGCTCGCACCGCTGGTGCCGCAGCTGCATGACCTCCTGGAGGAATACGCCGTGGCGGGCAAGGGCCGCGTGGAGGTGGAGTTCGTCGATCCGCACGAGGACCAGGCGATCGAGGAGGAGGCGGCGAGCAAATACGGCATCCAGCCCGTGCCCTTCGAGATGGCAAGCAAGTACCAGGCCTCGGTGGTCAACTCCTACTTTGACATCCTGGTGGCCTACGGCGACCAGCACGTGGTGCTCAACTACCGCGACCTCATCGATGTGAAGGTGCGCGGGGAGCGGGATCTCGACGTGATCCTCAAGAATCCGGAATACGCCATCACCCGCTCCATACGCAAGGTGCTGACCGAATACCAGGCGGGCGGCAACCCGTTCGAGACCCTGAACCGGCCGGTCCGGTTTACGGCTTATATCTCGCCGGAAGCGAAATTGCCGGAGCAGCTGGTCGCGCTGCGCAAGGATCTCGAAAAGGTGCTGGCCGACCTGAAACAGGAGGCCGGCGACAGGCTTGTTACACAATTCGAGGACCCGGATGCCGGGGGCGGGAAGCTCGGCAAGGAACTGAACCAGAAATACGGTTTTGCGCCGCAGGTAGCCAGCCTGTTTGATCCCCGGCCCTTCTGGTTCTATATGGTGCTCGATGCCGATGGCCAGACAGTGCAGGTGCCGCTGCCGGATCAGCTGGACCGGACCGCGCTCAAGAGTGCGCTCGAGGCTGCCCTGCAGCGGCTCGCGCCGGGTTTCCTCAAGACCGTCGCGGTGGTCAAGCCGCAGGCGCCCGGCCCCGGCACCGGGCGTTACACGGCATTGACCGAGACGCTCGGCGAGAATTCGCGCATCAAGGAGACCGATCTCAAGGACGGCCGCGTGCCGGTGGATGCGGACCTGCTGCTGGTACTGGCGCCGCAGGCACTGGACGAAAAGCAGCTGTTCGCAGTCGACCAGTTCCTGATGCAGGGCGGCAGCCTGGTGCTTGCAACCTCGCCATTTGATGTGCAGATCGGTGATGCGCTGACGGCCAGCAAACAGCCATCGGGACTGGAGGCCTGGCTGGCGAACAACGGCTTGACGATCGGGGACAGCATGGTGCTGGACCCGCAGAACGCGGCCTTGCCGGTGCCCGTGCAACGCAATATCGGCGGCCTGGCGATTCGCGAGATTCGCATGCTGCCCTATCCGCACTTTCCCGACATCCGGGGTGCGGGCCTGAATACGGACAATCCGATCACCGCAACGCTCGGGCAGGTGGACCTGAACTGGGCATCGCCCGTCACGGTGGACCAGGAAAAGAACCAGGGGCGCGACGTGACGCCGCTGCTGAGTTCTTCCCCGCAAAGCTGGATATCGGCTGATCTGAACGTTATGCCGGATTACCGCGCGTGGCCGGACACCGGTTTCGAGCCGGGGCCCGACCGCGGGGCCCGCCTGCTGGCCGTCGCCGTTGAAGGGCGCTTCGATTCGTTCTTCAAGGGCAAGGATTCGCCGCTGGCCAGACCGCCGGCGGAGGAAACCGGTACCGGCAGTTCCGCGGATGAGTCAAAGGCCGGGGCGGCACCCGGGGCGGATGATGCCTCCGCCGCGAATGAGGAACCCGGCCCGATCACCAGCGTGATCGAACGCTCGCCGGAGTCGGCCCGGATCATCCTGGTGGCGTCCAGTACTTTTGCCGACGATGCGGTGCTGAGTCTGGCATCGGAGGGGATGGGCATGCGCTATACCAAGCCGGTGGAGTTCCTGCAGAACGCCATCGACTGGTCACTGGAAGACCGCGGTCTGCTGGCCATCCGCAGCCGGGCACAGTTTGCACGTACGCTCGTGCCCATGGAACACAGCAGTCAACTGTTCTGGGAGTACCTCAATTACGCCCTTGCGCTGCTCGGTCTTGCAGGCGTGTGGTTGTGGCGGCGATGGTTGCGCCGTTCCGAACAGGTTCGTTATCGCTCGATTCTTGTGGAGGCCTGAAAGATGCAGATGCAAAAGATCATTGGAATGCTTGCCGTCCTGCTGGCTGCCCAACTGCTGCTGGCCGTGGGGATGAGCTACACCGGACCGGCCCTGGCGGTGCATCGCCCGGACACCCCACTCCTCGACCTGGGCGACAGTAGCGTGGATCGGGTCACCATCACTGCGCCGGATGATCAGAACATTGTCCTGGCGCGGCAGGGCGATGGCTGGGTGCTGCCCGGGACCGGCGACTTCCCGGCAGACAAGTCCCGGGTCGATCGCCTGCTCGAGGAGCTGAAGGGCCTGAAACGCGGCCTGGCGGTCGCCACGACGAAGGGTGCGCAGGAGCGCTTCAAGGTGAGCAGTGATACCTTCGAACGGCGCGTGCAGCTGGCCCGGGGTGACGAGCTGCTCGCCACACTCTACTTCGGCACTTCAGAAGGGATGCACCGGGTCAATGCGCGCACCAGCGGGGACGATGCGGTCTATACCACGGAATTCGGGGTCTACGATATACCGGTAATACCCGAAGACTGGGAAGACAAGGGCGTGCTCAAGATACCGCCCGGTGAGATCGAGACCATCGGCCTGGGGGGTCTGACGCTGCAGCGACTGCCGGCAGCTCCATCGAGTGCGGCGGCAGGGGGCAAGGATACGCAGAAGCCTGCAACTCAAACCTGGAGCAGCGAAGGACTGGCAGATGGTGAGGCAGTCAACCAGGCCAATGCCGACGCACTGGCACAGAAGCTGGCGGGATTGACGGTCGGTGCAGTACTCGGCACCGGGGCTGACCCCGGCTACAGCCTGGAACAGCCCGCACTGGACATCCATATAAAGCGCCAGGGCGGTCAGACGATCGAATACCGCATCGGCAAGCGCGACAAGGCAGATGACTACGTACTCAAGGCTTCCAGCCGGCCCGAGTATTTCCGCCTGCCGGGCTATACCGCCGATGCCTTGCTCAGTGCGGCTGCGCGTGACCAGCTGGTGGCCGCGTCCGGCGGGGCAACGGATGATGCTGTGGCTGCGCAGCAGGGCGCGAAACACTCCTCGCCGGCGCAGGGTACTGAGGCACCGGATCAGGCCAGGACTGCTGCGGGCGCATCGTAACCGCCGATAGTCGCAGCAACGAAGTCCGTTCTGATTGGTCTTGAGTCACCGGTGCAGACAGGGCAGTCTGCCCGGTGTGGGCTGGAGCAGGGTCCTGCGGTGTTTGCGCCGCAGGGCTACAGGCAGAAAAAGCTGCGCAGTCTCGACAGCATACCCATGCCGCCACGCGCTTTTTCGGGAATCCAGCGTGTCATGGCCAGGCTGATATTGTCTCCGCTGCTGCCGCCGCGCTCCCTTGCGATGGCCACGAGATGTGCAGCGCCATCTTCATCAGGAGGCAGATTTTTGAGGGTAGTGACAGCCTCTTCCGGGGTGATGTAGGCCCAGAAACCGTCGCTGCAGAGCATGAAGATGTCGTCAGCCTCGATTTCCGAGGCGCCGAATTCCGGTTGCGGCGTCTTGTCGCCGCCCAGCCGCATGTAGAGCTGGTTCTGCAACGCGTTGCCGGCCACGTCAGATTCCTGCAGCCGCCCCTGTTCCACCATCAGCTGGGCCACGGAGTGGTCCTGTGTACGGTTGAGCAATTCGCCTTTACGGAAGTGGTACAGGCGGCTGTCGCCGACATGTGCCCAGTAGGCCTCGGGTCCGTTTACGTATAACAGGATACAGGTGCTGCCCGGGGAGCGTTCATCATTCCCGCCGAGTTCATTGATCGCCTGGTGTGATTCCAGGCAGAGGGATTTCAGAAAAGCCCTGGGGTCGGCAGGCCTGGTTTCACCCAGACGCTGCCTGGCAGTTTCGACGACGGTACGTGCCGCCATGGCGCCGTCCCGGTGTCCCCCCATGCCGTCCGCAACGACAAGCAGGTGCGAATCACTGCCGTTCAGGCTTAACTTGTCCAGACAGTCCTGCTGTTCCGTGCGGCCGCCGATATCCGAGGCCATACTAAACTGCCATGACATGATGCATCACTCCTTGTCCGGTTTGTTCCTTTGCAAAAACCGTATTCATGGTGGCCCCGCGCTGCCGCAGTTGCAGATTTACCAAAGTGTTCATTTGAGCATGTCGTTCGCGGCAAGTTCGACCAGTCGCTGGTTGTGCGGGTCGATTTTCATACCCGTTGCCAGGTATTCCCTGGCCTTGTCGTATTCATGCAGACCCAGCGCCCATTCCACCAGGTCAGCGTGTATCTCGGCAATTTCCGCAATACCCTGCAGCGCCTGTTCATTGTCGGGTGACACTTCAAGCGCCAGCTTGTAATAGTAGTAGGCGTTGTCACGATCGGGTTTGGTATAGCGCAGTTTGCTGAGTGCATCCTTCGCCAGCGCAAGGTACTCGTTGTGTCCGGACGATGCTGTTTCCCGGGGCTGCAGCGTGTTCATGTGGACAGGTACTACAGGATCTGTACTTGCCAGTAACTGCTGGGCCTTTGCCGTGATCAACGGCATCGCCTGCAGCGATACCAGTGCGACGAGCAACAATATCGCCATCGCACCCGCGATGCGAAGACCCCCCGTATCGCCACTCACCTTCCGGTAAGAATTTCCCAGTAGTGAAGTGTCATGCCTGCCGGTTTTTCCGGCAAAACCGGACGGGCCTGTCCGTCGCGTGGATCGGCATCCGGCCTCCCGGAATGTCCTGATATAAAGGAGCATTTCTTCCGCCGTGGAAAACCGCTCATCCGGGTCCTTTGCAATCATCCGGTCAACCAGTTCCTGGTACTGTTCCAGTCCGTCCGGCAATGTGGGCACAGGATCCGAGAGATGCGAGATGATGATCTGGATGTCGGAATCACCCTGGAAGGGTTTTTTCCCCGTCAGCATTTCGTAGAGTATGATGCCCAGCGAATAGATATCCGCGCGTCCGTCAACCCGCTTGCTTTCGGCCTGCTCGGGACTGATATAGTACGGGCTTCCCAGCGCAGTCCCGTCCTTGGTCAGCCGGGAGTCGGTGGACTCCTGCTTGGCAACGCCGAAGTCGGTGAGTATCGGGGTGCCGTCACTGTGAAAGAGGATATTTGCCGGCTTGATATCACGATGGATGATGTCTTTCTTGTGCAGGAAGTCCAGGCAGCCGCCAATCACTTCCACCAGCTCAAGTGCGGCGGCGGGCTTCATTCCTTCCAGTATCCTGTCTTCCAGATTGCCGCCACCGACATATTCCATGGAAAGGTAATGCCGTTCACCAAACACACCGATGTCGTAGATAGTGATAATGTTACGGTGATTCAGTGACGCAATGATTCTGCCTTCCTTCACGAATCTTGCTGACTGGTAGATATCTGTAAATTTCTTGAGAAGCTTCAGAACAACGGGCCGTTCCAGGGATTCCTGTACGGCCAGATATACCGAGGCCATGCCGCCTTCGGCGATGGGCCTGGTGATCTTGTAGCCGGGAATCCTCAGGGTCATTGCTTGTCTTCGTTTTCGGTCTGTTTGTAGAACATCAGACTGATTCCGCGCACAGACAGGCCATCGCCATCTTCCAGCTTCATTGGCGCCAGCACCGACATGCCGTTGACTTTCACGTGGCCACGACTCGCCGGGACGATATAGAAGCCGTCGTTCTTGCAGATCACTCTGGCGGCAATCTTCGGGGCAAACCAGCCTGGTGTGTAGATGTCGGCATCACGGATCTTGCCGAACTTGAAGTTGAGTTTGTTCAGCGGGTACTTTGCACGTCTTTGTAACGTGCCTGTCAGTAACAGGTAGGCGCCATACTGCGCCTGACGCTGCCTGACCAGTTCTCCAAGGTTGGAGACATCAACCTCGATGGTGGCTCCCTGTACGACATTCTGGATTTCCGGTTCCTGCCTTGCTGGCGGGATTACCGTACCGGCATTGGCTGCGAGCTTCAGGATGTGCTTGGAGATGACTACTTCGTCACCGTCTGCCAGCGTCTTGCGGGAAACGCGCATGCCATTGACAAAGGTTCCGTTTCTGCTGGCGCTGTCCTCGATGATGAACTGCTTGCCATCGTGAATGATCTTGGCATGATGGGCGGAGACGCCCGCGTTATCTATTTTAATATCGCTGTCCGTGCTGCGCCCGATGGTTGTGACACCCGGCTGCAGTTCGACTTCGTCCTTCAGTAAATCCCTGTAGTAAACCTGGATGAGGGCCATCTATTGTCTCCTGCCCGAAACGTATTAAATACATACGGTTGGCTGTTAATGTGTCCTGATGGTGCATGTCGGACATGCTGTCTGCTGCCGGCGGCGAACCGCCCGGGTAGTTTTCAGCTGCAACAGTTACAAAATGCCACCGGATGATGTCCGTAAAAAAGAATTCAGCAACAATATCGACCATAAATTCAGTAACCTGAATGTCGCCGGTGGAGATTGTCGTGGCCGCACGCAAGTACCTGTGGACGCCACGGTCGGGTATTTGTGACGGCATCGCTGCCGGAGGCAGACGCTGTGGCATCCCTCCCCGGGTAACGTCTTGATGTGAGCATAACTTGCTGTACTGATGTAAAAAATAGTCCCAGGCAAGAAGCACTCTGCTGGCAATCTGCCGGCCTTGCATCCTGTTTTCCGGGAGGCGCAGGATGTGCGTCCGGTGTATCACAGGGGCTGGAGCAGGGGCGGCAAGACACGCCAGTCAGATAAGCGGGTAATTCAAAACTATAGTTAATCCTGTCTGCCCGGCTTTTGCATGCCTTTGTCTATTTTCCGGAATCCCGCTGGCTGTTATCCCGGAGCCGGATTATAAGATGATGACGCCGTACGGGTTCTCGCCGGCAATCTCTCGGACCCGTCAGGCAGATGATTTGAAGTCGGGCGATCGCGAAAAGGGGAGGGTGTGTGGATACAACAACCGGATTTCGAGCGGCGACACCGGCTGATGCCCGGGCAATCGCGGAACTGGTCGATATGTCTTCCGAAGGCGTCGCCCGTATCGAGTGGGAGGCCGAGGCGGCGGAAACGCCCGGCGCAACCCCGCTGGATGTCGGGGCGCGTATCTATGCCGGCGAGCGCGGGGATTACAGCTACCGCAATTGCGTGATGGCTGAAGTTGCCGGCGAAGTGGCAGGCATGCTGCTGGCCTTTGCCATGCAACCCGCCGACCCGCTTAACAAGGCGGCTGCACCACCATATGACGGCACCGATGTATTTGCACCATACAAATACCTGGAGGCACCGGATACCTGGTATATCTGTGGTGTGGCCCTGTATCCCGGCTACCGTGGCAGGGGGATCGGCGGACAGTTACTGGAAATCGCTCGCCGGCAGGCCAGGGAACATGGCTATGATCAAATCAGCCTGGTGGCCTTCGAGCAAAACCGCGGTGCTGTGCGCCTCTACCGCCGCCTGGGTTACCGCGAGATCATGCGCGCGCCGATTGTGCCGCACCCGCTGATTCACAGTAGCGGCGATGCCTTGCTGATGGTGGCAGAAGCCTGAAGACCCGTAGAGCCGGTCAATCCCGGCCTGACACTTCATCGCCGGTGGGCCCGCGCTACCGGTTTTACACAGCTCAAATTGCAGCTGGCGACGGCGTCCCGTATCACATCGATAACGCCTGGCCGGGAAAACGAGACGCGCCATGCCAGGGCGACGCTGCGGGTAGGTGCCGGAGGCGCGAAGCGCCGGATTTCCAGTAAGCGCCGGGAATAACGATCGGCGCCGGCGGCGGTGCACGGCAGTACCGTGATGCCCAGCCCTGACACGACCATGTGGCGAATGGTTTCCAGTGAACTGCCTTCGACGGTCTGCTGCAGGTGGCCTTCCAGCCCGGGTTTCGGCAGGCACTCGGGGCAGGCCTCGAGTACGTGATCACGGAAGCAGTGTCCCGAGCCCAGCAGCAGGACGGTTTCATCGCGCAACTGCGCAGACTTGATGGTCCTGCGCAGCGTGAGCGGGTGTGCGGCGGGCATCAGCACGACAAAGGGCTCGGTATAGATGGGGAGGGTGACGATTCCCTGCTCCTGGAACGGCAGCGCGATAATGATGACATCCAGTTCCCCGCGCTTGAGCTTCTCGGCGAGTACGGCAGTGTAGTTTTCCTCGACCACCAGCGGCATTTTGGGTGCGCGCTTGCGCAGCAGCGGGATCAACTCCGGATAGAGGTAGGGTCCGATGGTGTGGATGGCGCCGATCTTGAGCGGCCCCTCAAGCTGGTCCTTTCCCTGCCGTGCTACCTGCCGGACGTTCTCGGCGGCGTCCAGAGTGCGCTGGGCCTGCTCGGCGATCTGCTTGCCAACCGGTGTCAGGGTTACCTCGCCGGAGAGGCGTTCGAAGATCTGTACGCCGAGTTCATCCTCCAGCTTCCTGATTGCGATGCTGAGTGTAGGCTGGCTGACAAAGCTGGCCTTTGCGGCACGGCCGAAGTGCCGTTCCCGTGCAACAGCCACAATGTAGCGTAATTCTGTCAGAGTCATTCGATACCCTGTTTGCCAGCCGCGATGACAGACCCGGTCAGGATTTGACCGCTGAAGTATGCGCATCCCCGGGGTGGCGTTGTCAACGTTTCTGCCGGTCGTCGTGTTCTCGCAATCGCCACTGCAAAAGACCTGCAAGGGCTGGAACTTCCGGACCGACGATGCCGAACTGGTACAGGCGCTGTTGCAGCCCTTCAGCAAGGTCACCGTGATCTATGACCACTTGCACCAGATCCGGTACAAACAGATCGGCAACACTGCCTGGCCCTGGCCGTACCCGGGCAGTCACGGAGGAAGCGTGAAACGGGTTGCAGGGCGCCGGGATCCCGGTGCCTGTCTCGATGTCCGGTTGACATTGCAGTTGCGCTGGTGCCAAAGTGCCACATTTTGCGGGGCATATTCAGTCTCCCCCCTGTGGTAAATACTCATGAGTACAGTCCTGATCATTGGTGCCGGCGGCGTTGGCCGCGTGGTTGCCCACAAATGTGCACAGAATCCCGCTGTCTTTTCTGAAATCTGGCTTGCCAGCCGGACCCTTTCCAAGTGCGAGGTCATCGCCGGGGAAGTGGCCGAAAAGACCGGGCAGGTCCTGCGTGTCGCCGCCGTGGATGCCGACAATGTGTCGCAGCTGGTGGCGCTGATCCGGCGTGCCAGGCCGGCCATGGTAATCAACGTGGCGTTGCCCTACCAGGACCTCAGCATCATGGATGCCTGCCTGGCGACGGGCGTGCACTACCTGGATACCGCCAACTACGAGCCGCTGGAAGAGGCGAAGTTCGAATACAAGTGGCAGTGGGCTTACCGCGAGCGCTTCGAAAAGGCCGGGTTGATGGCCCTGCTCGGTTCCGGGTTCGACCCGGGCGTGACCAATGTCTTCTGTGCGCACATGCAGAAGCATCACTTCGACCGGATCGATACCATCGACATCCTCGACTGCAACGGCGGAGATCACGGCTATGCCTTTGCCACCAACTTCAACCCGGAGATCAATATCCGGGAAGTCACCAGCAACGGGCGCTACTTCGAGAACGGCCAGTGGATCGAGACCCGGCCCATGGAAATCCACCACCGCTTCGATTTCGAGCAGGTCGGTGAAAAGAACATGTATCTCCTCTACCACGAGGAACTGGAATCGCTGGCGCTCAATATCAGGGGGCTGCGGCGCATCCGCTTCTGGATGACCTTCGGGGACGCCTATCTCAGGCACCTGGAGGTGTTCCGCAACATCGGGCTGGATTCCATCAAGCCGATCCTGTTCGAGGGCCGTGAAATCGTGCCGATCCAGTTCCTCAAGGCGCTGCTGCCGGATCCCGCCTCGCTGGGTCCGCGCACGCATGGCAAGACCAACATCGGCTGCATCGTTAGCGGGGAAAAAGACGGCAAGCCGGTATCGCGCTATGTCTACAACATCTGTGACCACCAGGCCTGTTACCGGGAAACCAACGCACAGGCGGTTTCCTACACCACCGGCGTGCCGGCCATGATCGGCGCCATGATGATGCTGAGCGGCGAGTGGATGCGCCCGGGCGTGTGGAACATGGAAGAATTCGACCCCGATCCCTTCATGGCGGCGCTCAACGTACACGGCCTGCCGTGGACGGACATCGAGTACGCCGTCGATATCGACGCGCTGCCGGTGTGACTGCCGGGGCCCGCAAGCGCGTCGCTCTGGATATCGCGCAGGTTCCCTCTCCCTGCTACGTACTCGAGGAGGACCTGCTGCGGGGCAACCTTGCCGTCATGGAGCGGGTGCAGCGCGAATCCGGCGGGCGCATCATCCTGGCGCTGAAAGGCTTCTCCATGTGGAGCGCATTCCCGATCATCCGCGAGACACTGCAGGGCTGCACCGCCAGTTCGCTCAACGAGGCGCGGCTGGCGGCCGAGGAATTCGGCCGCGAGGTGCACGTCTATGCACCGGCCTTCAGTGATGCCGAGTTCCCGGAGATTCTGCGCCGCGCCGATCACGTCAGCTTCAATTCCTTCTCGCAATGGCGGCATTTCCGCGCACAGGCCCTCGCGGCCGGCGTCTCCTGCGGGATACGCGTCAACCCGGAAGTGCACGAGGTCGCCACCGACATGTACAACCCCTGCGGCCCCCGCTCGCGGCTGGGGGTGACCCGCGCGGAGTTCCTGCCCGAACTGCTGGACGGCATCGAGGGACTGCATTTCCATGCCCTGTGCGAATGCGGGGCCGACAGCCTGCAGCGCACCCTGGCGCAATTCGAGGCGAACTTCGGCGAGTGGCTCGGGCGCCTGCGCTGGGTCAACTTCGGCGGCGGCCACCTGATGACCCGCGAAGGATATGACGTCGAGCTGCTCATCAAGCTGGTGCGCGACTTCCGGGAAAGACATGGCGTCGAGGTCTACCTGGAACCGGGCGGGGCCGTCGGCTGGCGCACCGGTCCGCTGGTCGCCTCTGTGCTGGACATCGTGCACAACGAAATCGACATCGCCATGCTCGACGTCTCCGCTGCCGCGCACATGCCGGATGTCCTGGAAATGCCCTACCGCCCGGACGTGCGGGGCGCCGGACAGCCGGGAGAGCTGGCGTATACCTACCGGCTGGGCGGCAATACCTGCCTCGCCGGTGATGTGATCGGGGACTATTCCTTTGCCGCCCCCCTGCAGATCGGCGACCGGATCGTATTTGAAGACATGATCCATTACACCTTCGTAAAGAACACGACCTTTAATGGCGTGAACCTTCCTTCGCTGGCGATCTGGACAGTGTCCGGGGAACTGCAGGTCGTGCGCCGCTTCGGCTACGAGGATTTCAAGGGGCGCCTGTCCTGACGTCTTGCTCCCGCGGATGTATCTCGTGGGAGCGGTTTCTGAACGCGATGCGGTTCCCGAACATTCGCGCCGAAGGGCGGCGCTCCTACAGGTGTCACTTTTGGCGTAGGAGCGGTCCCTTTATGCCCGTTCTTTGGGTACTGACCGCGGATGCGGTGTTCAGGAAATCGCGCCGAAGGGCGGTGTTTATGCCCTTCAGGGTGCTCCTACAGGTGCCTCTTTTGGCGTAGGAGCGGTCGCCTGACCGCGATGCGTTTTCGAACAATCGCGCCGGAGGTCGGCGCTCCTACAGGTGGCACGAGTGGGGTAGGAGCGGTCCCTTTATGCCCGTTCTTTGGGTACTGACCGCGATGCGGTGTTCAGGCAATCGCGCCGAAGGGCGGCGCTCCTGCAACTGTGGAGGCAGGAGCGGTCGCCAGGCCGCCCTCACCCGCCAGACGGCTCGATGTAATCCGCCAGTGCTGTTAAGCAGCCTCCCATAGACGGTACAATGCCGGACTCCATGATTACCGAAGCACAAGGACCACGATGAACCAGCTCAGCTATACCCTGCCTTCCGAACTCGCCGCCGCCGTGCAGCAGACACTGGATGAATGGCAGCAAAATGACCGGATGTCACGGCTCTGGAATCGCGATGCCACCCTGTGGAGCGGTGCTGATGAAGCGCAGTGGCTGGGGTGGCTGGATATCGTGGAGGCGTCGCTGGCACAGGTCGATGAGTTGCAGGACTTTGGCAAGGAGATCGCGGCCGGCGATCTCACGCACGTGGTCCTGCTCGGCATGGGCGGCTCCAGCATGGCGCCAGAGGTATTGCGGGAATGTTTCGGCAGCGGCCCCGGCTATCCGGCCCTGGAGGTCCTGGATTCCACGGACCCGGCCCAGGTCAGGACCGTCGAGGGTGCCGTTGACCTGCCGCGCACCCTGTTTATCGTGGCCAGCAAGTCGGGCAGCACCCTGGAACCCAATATCCTCATGGCGTATTTCTACCAGCGCATGGTCGAAACCGTTGGCGCAGACCAGGCAGCAACCCATTTCGTGGCGATTACCGACCCGGGTTCCCACCTGGAGCAGGAGGCCACGGAGAAGCAATTCCGGCGCATCTTCAGCGGCAGGCCCGATGTCGGCGGCCGTTTTTCCGCCCTGTCGAATTTCGGCATGGTGCCGGCTGCCGTGCTCGGGGTGGACTGCCGGCGCTTTCTTGAGCGTACCCGGGAGATGGTCGAGGCCTGCGGTCCGGGCGCGCAGATCGATGACAACCCGGGCGCGGTACTGGGATGCATCCTCGGCGTGGCCGCCAATCACGGCCGTGACAAGCTGACCCTGATTGCCACGCCGCAACTGGCTTCCATCGGGGCCTGGCTGGAACAGCTGGTCGCGGAGTCGACCGGCAAGCAGGGCAAGGGCGTGATACCGCTCGACGGCGAGGCCATGGTGGCGCCCGGCGGCTACGGGGAAGACCGCGTATTCGTCTACCTGTGCGCGGATCAGCCGGATGATCCCGAGCAGGAACGGGCCGTCATGCAGCTGGAACTGGCCGGTCATCCGGTCGTCCGGATCACCCTCACGGAGACCTACGATCTCGGCCAGGAGTTATTCCGCTGGGAAATCGCCACCGCCGTGGTCGGCGCCATCATCGGAGTCAACCCGTTCGACCAGCCGGACGTGGAAGCCAGCAAGATCGAGACCCGCAAGCTGACGGAGGCATACGAGGCCGGGGGCAGCTTCCCGCAGGAGACCCGGGTCGCCGGCGACGGGGTATTGTCGATCTATACCGATGCGCGCAATGCGGCTGAATTGACGGCGGCCTGCGGCACGGATGCGAGCGTCGGGGACATACTCAAGGCGCACCTGGACCGGATCCGGCCGGGCGATTACGTGGCCCTGCTGGCCTATATCGAGCGCAATCGAGGCCCACACCGACTCGCTCCAGGAAACTCGCGGCGACATTCTGCGCGAATACCGGGTCGCGACCTGCCTCGGCTTCGGGCCGCGGTTTCTGCATTCCACCGGCCAGGCCTACAAGGGCGGCCCGAACAGCGGCGTGTTCCTGCAGCTGACCTGTGACGCGGCGAATGACCTGCCGGTCCCGGGTCACAAATACACCTTTGGCGTCGTGGAAGCGGCCCAGGCAAGAGGGGATTTCGCCGTGCTGGCGGAGCGCCGGCGCCGCGCGCTGCGTGTGCACCTGGGGTCGAATGTCGCGGCCGGACTGGAGCGGTTTGGTGAGCTGGTGGGGAATTAATTCCGGCGGGCCGAATCATGAACCCGTTCCGACGACCAGAGATCACCCGGGGGCGAATACAGGGGCCGCTGCTCAAGCAGTCTCCATCTGCCCGGGCATGTCGTTGAAAGCTTGCTTTGCTGACCACTCCCGGCATCCATGCCTCCGGCGGCACCCGGACATCCATGTCGTGCGCACGCAATGACGAATCACATGAATGAATCACGGATACCATGCATCGTGACACAACAAGCCTTTTCCTGATGCCGGCGGTCTGCACTTTGGTACAATGACTAAATTCCTGAAATTCCGATAGATTACCCGATGCAGGAACCGCGCGGAGCCCCCGGGTTTTTGTGCCGGCCATACATTGCCATCACAACCCGCTCCTGCAAAAAACAACACTGACATAAAGGCTGACTGGACCATTAATATGACGGAACACCTGATCGCGCCGCATGGCGGCAAGCTGTGCAACCTCGTCGCTGGTGAAGACCGGGCGGAAGTACTCAAGACGGAGTCCGGTGATTTTCTCTCAATCACCCTGAACCAGCGCCAGCTCTGTGACCTGGAATTGCTGCTGTGCGGCGCTTTTTCACCATTGCGCGGCTTCATGGATCAGGCGGCCTATGAGTCGGTGGTCAGGACAATGCACCTGCCCGATGGCAACCTCTGGTCACTCCCGATCACGCTGGACGTGGCTGACGGGCAGGCGAAAAAGATTGCGCCCGGGCAGCAGCTGGCGTTGCGCGACGGCGAGGGGTTCATGCTCGCGGTCCTCACCGTCACTGACATGTGGCAGCCGGACAGGCAGCGCGAGGCACAGGAGATCTACGGCACGACCTCGACGGAACATCCCGGGGTGCGCTACCTCATGGAGCAGGTTCATGCGACCTACCTCGGCGGCGAGATTACGGGCGTGCAGCTGCCGGTACACAATGATTTCGAAACGCTGCGCGATACCCCGGAAGAACTGCGGCACCTGTTCCTGAAAATGGGCTGGCAGAACGTGGTCGGTTTCCACACCTGCAAGCCGATGCACCGCCTGCACCGCGAGATAACCCTGCAGGCTGCCAAGGAGGCACAGGCCAATATCCTGCTGCACCCGTCGGTCGGCATGACCAAGCCGGGTGACCTGCACTACTACGCGCGCGTGCAGTGCTACCAGGCGATCCAGCACCACTATCCGCACAGCATGGCTGTGCTGTCGCTGCTGCCGTCCGCGGTGCGCATGGCCGGGCCGCGCGAAGTGCTGCTGAATGCCATCATCCGCCAGAACTACGGCTGCTCGCACATGATCGTCGGCCCGGACCATGCCTCGCCGCCCGGTGTGCGGGAAGGCAGGCATCGCTACTATCCCCGTTACGCGGCACAGAAAATGATGGAGAAATACCATGACGAACTGGCGATCAGGATGGTCCCGGTGCGGGAAATGGTCTACATGACGGACACGGAGTCATTCATGCCCGGCGAGCGGGTTGAAAAACAGGGCAAGGAAGGCATCAGCTTTACCGAGAGGGACCTGAAGCACCACCTGGAACACAATATCGAGGTGCCGCACTGGTTCTCCTACCCGGATGTGCTGGCGGCGCTGCGCAAGGCCTACCCGCCGCGCGGCAAGATGGGTCTCACGCTGTTTTTCACAGGCCTTTCGGGCTCCGGCAAATCGACGCTCGCCAAGATCCTGTACGCAAAGTTTATCGAGGAAGGACGCCGTCCGGTTACCCTGCTGGACGGGGACATCGTGCGCCTCAACCTTTCCAGCGAGCTGGGGTTTTCCAGGGAACACCGCAACATCAACGTGCGCCGCATCGGCTTTGTCGCGGGCGAAATCACCAAGAACGGCGGCATTGCGATCTGTGCGCCGATTGCCCCCTATACCGCAATGCGCCGTGACGTCCGGGAAACCATCGAGCAGTACGGGGCCTTCATCGAGATCCACGTGGCCACCCCGCTGGACGTGTGCGAAAGCCGCGACCGCAAAGGGCTGTATGCCAAGGCGCGACAGGGTATCATCCCGGAATTCACCGGTATCAGCGACCCCTACGAGGTGCCGCAGAATCCGGAGATACGCGTGGACACCACCGGCAAGAGCCCGATGCAGGCAGTGCAGGAAATCATGCTGTACCTGCTGCGCGAGGGGTATCTCGATCTCGACGACGATACCCGAAATCGCGAGCTCCAGTAGGAGCGGTCACCTGACCGCGATGGATATAGAAAATGGCCACGGAAGAACACGGAAGAACACGGAAAAATAAAAGACTTGTTTCTTTATATTTCCGCTCCCGATAGAAAGACCGTGGGAGGGATAAGCGGTTTTTTAATTCCGTATTCTTCCGTGGATTCCGTGGCCAATCATCTTCTTGATCGCATCGCCTGATATGCAGCCATATGAACTATAGTGAATTTTATTGAGTGGCTTGATGCCGAATATAAAATTACATATATAATGAGATATCACTATTTATATGTAGGAATCAGGGCGATGCAATGACAGCAATATCTCTCAAGCTACCGGATGAACTGGCTCGGCAAAGCACAAAGGCCGCCGAGAAGATGGGTATTTCCAGAACAGAGCTGATTCGTGTTGCCCTTGAACATGAGTTGGCTGATATAAGCAAGCGCCTGGAACGGGAAGACATGGCAAAGGCCCTTGAGGCCATGCGTGAAGACCCTGAGTATGTTCGCGACAGCGCAGTTCTGGACCAGGGGATGATGGAGGGGCTGCCAGGCGAGCCGGACAACTGGTGGCAGGGTTAGCGCGATTGACTCGGGGCGGGGTGTATCTTGCTCGCCTTGATCCGGCAAAGGGTGCCGAGGTCGGCAAACTCAGGCCGGTAGTTGTACTAACCGATCAGTTTCTGCTGGATGTGAGCCCACCGCATGTATTTGTTTGTCCGTTAAGTGGCCGGTCCGATCCGGATTTCCAGGCATTGCATCTTTCCCTGCCGGCACGCGATAGCCTTAAAGTACGAAGCTATGCCCTGGTCGAACACTGTCGTGCAATTTCGATTCGACGCCTGCAGTCAGATCGCTTGGCAAGATTGGAAACGGATGAACTGAATGAGATCATCCGCCGACTGCACCGACTGGTTGGATGGTAATGGGGTATGAGTGGTTTTGCTGTGAATTTTTCCGTGTCCTTCCGTGGATTCCGTGGCCATTAAATGTTTTCGATTCACGTTTCACTTATAACTTTTCACTTTTAACCTGAATCTGGTAATCACAATATGAACGTAGTAATGATCGGCTCCGGTTATGTCGGCCTGGTATCTGGCGCCTGCTTTGCAGAGTTCGGCGCCAATGTCACCTGTATCGACGTTGACAGCACCAAGATCGACAACCTGAAGGCCGGCAAGATGCCGATCTATGAACCGGGCCTGGATGACCTGGTCGAGCGCAACGTTAAGGCCGGTCGTCTGGAATTTTCCACGAACTATGATCCGGCTGTCTGCGAGGCAGACCTGGTATTCATCGCCGTCGGCACGCCGACGCGCCGCGGCGACGGCCATGCGGACCTGGTCTACGTGTACGAGGCAGCCAGGCAGATCGCCAGGCACCTGAACGGCTACACGGTGATCGTCGACAAGTCCACGGTCCCGGTGGGTACCGCGCGCCAGGTGGAACGCATCGTTCGCGAGGAAAACCCGGACGCGGATTTTGATGTGGCGTCCAACCCGGAGTTCCTGCGTGAGGGCGCGGCCATCGGCGATTTCATGCGTCCGGACCGCGTGGTGCTGGGGGTCGAAAGCGAGCGTGCCGAGAAGCTGCTGCGCGAACTGTACCGCCCCATCAACCTGATCGAGGCCCCCATCATGGTCACCGGCCGGGAAAGCGCCGAGCTGGTGAAGTATGCCTCCAATGCCTTTCTTGCCACCAAGATCAGCTTCATCAACGAGATATCCACCCTGTGCGAGCAGGTTGGCGCCGATGTACATGCCGTCGCCAAGGGCATGGGCATGGACAAGCGCATCGGCAGCAAATTCCTGCATGCCGGGCCTGGTTATGGTGGCTCCTGCTTTCCCAAGGATACAACGGCATTAATACGGATTGCCCAGGAGCATGGTACCTCCTGCAGGATTGTGGAGGCCGCAGTGGAGGTCAACGCGGCACAAAAAGCGCGCATGGTGAAAAAGATCCGCGAGGCACTGGGCGGCAGCGAGGCCGGCAAGACCATTGCCGTGCTCGGTCTGACCTTCAAGCCCGAGACGGACGACATGCGCGATTCGCCCGCGCTGGCGATTATTCCGAACCTGGTCGACAAGGGCGCGAAGGTACATGCGCACGATCCACAGGGGATGGAAGAGGCGAAGAAGCTGCTGCCCGGACAGGTTGTCTATTTCGATGATATTTACGAAGCGGTTGCAGGGGCCGATGCGGTCGTGCTGTTGACCGAGTGGAATGAGTACCGCGGGCTGGACCTGGAACGCATCAGGGTACTGATGAAGGGTAATGTGTTCGTCGATCTCCGTAATGTCTATGAGCCTGTACGCATGATAAGTCGTGGTTTCACTTATGCCTGTATAGGACGTGCGGTATAGCGTTTGTATCAAAACAAAATGCGAGAGATGGTTCCAACCTCTGTGCGGTTTTAAGTTTTTTTTTACAATATTCCAAAGTAGCAGCATATGACATGAAAGGCACCATACTTGCTGGCGGCTACGGCAACCGCTTGTATCCGTTGACGCATGCAGTCAGCAAACAACTCATGCCGGTTTACGACAAGCCGATGATCTATTACCCCTTGTCGTTGCTCATGCTTGCGGGTATCCGCGACATCCTCATCATTACCACCCCGAAGACACCTCGGCATTACAGCGCCTGATGGGCGATGGTTCCCAGTACGGTTTAACCTCAAATACGCAGTGCAGCCGAAACAGGAAGGACTCGCGCAGGCCTTTATTATCGGACGAGACTTTATTGACAATGACGCCTGCAGCCTGGTTCTGGGCAACAACATTTTTTACGAACATGGCATAAGCGCCAACTCTGGATCAGCTATCTGAGCCGTTTGCATATCAACCCTGCGGCAGGTATCAGCATGAGGAGTAACCAGATCAGATCCAACTTCGAGTTTGGGTTTATGCTGCAGCCTCCACCGTTACTACCGCCAGCATCTATTGAATTGCTGATCGCTATAGTCGAATTCTGGTTATCCACGGCCTGAGCTGATTGTTGATATTCAACTGCGCCGATATCAATACCTAAACCGGAGACCGGCAGACCATAGAAATCATTTGTAATTCCACTGTCAGTTCCCGCATCGATTACCGGGCTGTCTAATAATGGTTTCATTGTAGACCAGTCAATACCTAGGCTATCCGTTATCAGATCATTTTGCCCGGATACTGCTGAGCCCTCTAGCCCTATAAACTTGTCATCTGTTACACCTGTGACAGCAGACCACGCGTTGAAGTCGGCTAACAAATTTGCGTTCCCCAGCGACCGCATGCTAACCCTGCCATTGTGAAAAGCATTATTTTCCAGCTCTATATTGTCGGAATTATCTAATACCAATAATTGTTTCTGGGTGCCATCAGGACTGTAGGCGTCCGAATTATGGAAGGTATTGTTAATCACTTTCACGTTATTGACGCTTCCAATATCGAGTGCTACAGATCTTTGTGGTGAATTAGCATAAATGCCTGTCGGGAATACGGATTCTTCAAAGATATTATTTCTGATTACGGTATCTCTCACAGGGAGTACGCCTGTACCTGGATTATAGTTCAGTCCTTCCTGTACAAATAAATGTACGACGTTATCGTAGAAGGTATTACTGCTCAGGGTGACGCCGCGCCCCTCATAAAGAATAGATACAGCCACCCCCATGGCCCCACTTGCATCTTGTCCTGGCAAGGTGGGGCGGTAACCATGGATCAGATTGCCCGAAATAGTTATTGGTCCTGGCCCCATCTTGATGGTGATTCCGGTTTCACCGACGCTATCAAATGGTTGTATGTTTGTGGCAATAATGCTTCCGGTTTCATCCCGATATCTGTAAGGATGCGCAATTTCAATTTCATTGTTGGTGACATCTATGTTTGTATATTGCCCACCATCTGAGTCATTAAACTGAATAGCATCTGCCCCAATGTCCCTGAAATGGTTGCCTGAAATTCTGACATCGTCAGCGTAGTGACGAAAGGATATCGCATAGTTATCCACGCCAGAGATTCGGCTTCTTAAGTTATCGAAAGTACTGTTTTCTATGAGAAGGTGGCGTGTACATTCGACAAAGATTCCATGGTCGCTTCCATGCCTGAATTTGACGCTCCTGAATACAATATTCTCAGCTATTGCGTCCTTGCACTGAGCGTTTGTAGGTACGATATTTACGTTTCGAGCACCAATAATGACCCTTTTCGATGCCTCAAAAACAAGGCCATCGAACACCCACCAGCTTACATCCCATATACGGAATTCTGTGCCTGTGCTTATTATGGGAACTTCATTTAGGTAAGGTTTGACTGTGATTGGGCTTGTCGCTGTCCCACTGTTGTAGTAGGTAGAAACAAGCTTGGGGATTGTAGAATATATACCAGAACGTACATAGAGTGTGTCGTCCGGTTGTAATTGCATCATCGCATACGTGAGATCAGCAAAAGCGTCATCTGGCTGTAGCCCACTATTGGAATTATTGCCGATATTTGCATGAACAAAATAGTCTGTTGCAAACGAAGATGAAGGTATCAAACATATGATAGTCAACAGGACTGTAGAGCAGATCTTGTAAAGATATTTCTCCATGGCATTGCTCTATGGGAAATGATCATTTAGTAGTGGTGATTCAAGGCACATAAGATTAGGGATATCTACTCGAATATATCTAACGCAGAAATAGAGTTGTGCCATATGCCTTATGTTGCCAATAGGGTCAGTGGGAAATCTCAGGCAGGTATCTCGCGGTAGTGTCGGCACTTGTGTGGAGTTGTTTAAGATTTGGTTCTTTTAGTGTGATCGACGTCACCCCATCTTGAGTAGCAGCCGTGTTTAGAGTCCGGTTGCTACTGTAGCCGATTTCCTGGCCAGTTGCCTGGCGTAGGCGGTGGGCGTCAGTCCGCCCAACGCTTTCTTTGGTCTCTCCTGGTTGTATTCACGCCGCCAGGCTTCGATGATGGTCCGGGCATGAGCCAGGTTCAGGAACCAGTTCTCATTCAGGCATTCATCGCGCAGCCGCCCGTTGAACGACTCGATGTAGGCATTCTGGTTCGGCTTGCCCGGCTCGATCAGGGTGAGCTTTACCTGGCGGGTATGCGCCCAGGTCAGCATGGCGCGCCCACAGAATTCCTTGCCGTTATCGGTTCGGATTACCTGCGGCAAGCCGCGGCTGATAGCAAGACCGTCAAGGATCCGCGTTAGCGCCAATCCACCGATGGCCCGTTCCGGCATGATCGCAACTGATTCGTGCGTGGCATCATCGACGATCGTCAGACACTTGATGACCCGCCCCTCGGCGCTGCGGTCGAACACAAAGTCCATGGACCAGACCTCGTTGGCCGCGTCAGGACGCACCAGGGGCTGTCGCTCGCCCAGCGGCACCTTCTTGCGCTTGCGCCGGCGCACTTGCAGACGGGCCTCTGTGTAGAGCCGTTCGACACGCTTGTGGTTAACCACCATACCCCGCTGGCGCAGCTTCAGGTAAATCATGCCGGCTCCATAGCGCCGGTGCCGGTGGGCAAGCGCCACGATCGCCTCCCGCAGAACCCCATTGCGGTCCGGGGCCGGCTGGTAGCGCAGACTGCTTGCGCTCATACCCATCACACGCAGGGCATGGCGCTCTGACAGCCCCCTGGCTGTCATCCCCCGCACCACCTCGCGACGGGCTGGTGCGGTCACCACTTTTTTCGCAGCACCTCACGGGTCGCCTCCTGCTCCAGCATCGCTTCCGCCAACAACTTCTTGAGACGGGCATTCTCCGCTTCCAGGGCCTTCAGCCGTTTGGCGTCCGGCACGCCCATGCCACCGAACTTGCCGCGCCAGAGGTAATAGCTGCCCTCCGAGAATCCGTGACGCCGGCACAGGTCCTTGACCGACGCGCCAGCGTCCGCCTCGCGCAGGAAACCAATGATCTGCTCGTCTGAATACCGCTTCTTCATGTCCAATCTCCTTCCAGTTATGGGATTGGACTCTAAATCATCGTGCTACTCAAATACGGGGGGACGTCGATTAATTGTTAAACAGCAGAAAATATTCAACTAACATATATTCTGTATGAGGCAGAAATTATTAAATAAGCAGTGCATAATGTTATTAAACAATAACACTATAAAGGGATTCACACATGACATATAAAACACACACGGGTGCCGAATCCGGTAACCCGGATGATAGAGGGGCTAGTGTCAAAGAGAATCTAGAGCGTCGAGACTTTCTCAAGGCATCCGCAGGCATAGCACCCGCCGTCATGGCCACGGGTCTTCTGTCGGCATTAGCTGCAAAAGAGTCATATGCGGCATTCGGCGATGGAGCATCCAATTTAATAACTGTAGGTGTTGGTGGTAAATTCGGCGATATTACCAGCGCAGCCAATTCAATCACTAACGCAACTGCGAATAATCAATATTGCATATCACTGCTTCCCGGAAGGCATATTATCTCCCAGAATACAGTGATACCGATGTATACCCATCTTATGGGTGTAAATCGATACGCATCTGTATTGGTTAGCTCAGGACCAGAGGGACTGCTGTTAGTCAGCAACAATTCCAGTCTAAATAATTTCACATACCGTTATTCATCAACTCTGGCAGATAGAAATTTAATTAGTTTGAATAGATCTACAAGTGTGACGGGTGAGTCGTTCGCAATGGATTCTGTTGATATTTACTATCAAGGTTCAGGTGCTGCTTTTTATTTAGACAAAGTTGTGAATCCTTGCTTTTTTAGAGGCGTGAATATCTATACATCATCTACTGGAATATATACCGAAAATACTGGACATATGTATCTGTATGATACAAATATTTTCCTTACTGGCAGTGCAAATGGAAAAGATAAAAAGTGCATATACGCGCACTCTGGCGACCGTATCTTCATTTATGGAGGCAAGTTTGGAACAGGTTATGGAACACGCCAAATAAGCAATGACCCTACAGTAAATTTTATTGGTTTTGACATTGGCACCATCAACCGATTCACAGCATTCAATCCGTGGATGATAGTCAGACAAAATGCGCCCAACTCGATTGGGACCAGTTACTGTGTCAGGATGTTAAGCCCTGTTGGATGGGTACGTCTTTCTGGAGGTTATTATCAGGCTGAGACTAATTTAGGCGGCGGTCAAACGGGTGCTGGGTTGGACATAGATAATGAAATTGGCGGGACCGTGGAGATTTACCCAGATACCAGGATCCGTGGTCATTTCATTCGTGGCAATACCATTGGATTCGGCATGGCTACTGGGGTTGAGTACTTAACAGGTGGGCTGTATAAACTCCTCGATGGCAGAGGAGGCATAAAGAAATGTGATACGCAGGCTGGTGATATTTTAGTTGAGATTGCAGATGGCATTATTATTGGTGAACAGAGTACCTTCATTCGTATTGCAGGGACTGGGAAGATCACAATTAGAGGTATTAGTGGTACTACTATCAGTGGCAAATCAAGTGTGGTGGTTGGACCGAAACAATACGACAAAATAACTGTGCAGAGACTTGATAACGAATTCATTGCATGGTGAGTAATACGCAAGAGCCCAGAATTTCACCAATACGATTCTGCGCACTAGGATGATAAATTGTCTTACCAATTCATGGTAACAGTACATCTTTTAAGGTTCATTAAGAATCTTTGACGTACGCCCGTTCAATTACATCAGGGGTACAAGAAGGAAAACACCCTTTTCAGCAAGGGTCAATAGCATGGGTCAATAGACAATTCACGGGAGTCGAAGGGCCATGCGCCCTGACGCCACCCCGAAATCCTGCTCCATTTAGTCCTCGCCATCGAAACATCGACGTAGGGATTTGATTCGGCATGCCCGGCTCGAAAAGGGTGAGCTTCACCTGGCGGGTATGCGCCAAGGCCAGCATGAGGCGACCACAGAATTCCTTGTCGTTATTGACTTAGATTACCCGCAGCAGGCCGCGACTGACAGCAAGCCCCTCAAGGAGTTGCGTGAGCATCCGGCCGCCGATGGCTCGCTCCAGCACAACTGCGATTGCTTCGTGCGTGGCGTCATCGACGAACGTCAGGCACTTAATGATCCGTCCCTCGGCGCTGCGGTCGAACACGAAGTCCATCGACCAGACTTTATTGGCGGCGACGGGGCATACAAGGGGCTGGCGCTCGACCAGCGGCACCATCTTGCGCTTGCGCCGGCGCACTTGCGGACGTGCCTCGGCGTAGAGACGCTCAACACGCTTGTGGTTGACCGCCATTCCCCGCTAGCGCAGCTTAGGTTAAATCATGCATTCGCCGTAGCGCCGGTGCGGTGGGCACATATACCTCGTCGTCCATCTTGAAACGCACATAACAGCGGAAAAGCGGTTGTAGTTGATCTGCTCCATCAGCTGCCGCTCGCTACAAATTGTGTAGAAGCTCATCAGCAACTTCTCGGACAGTATCGAATCCTGCCTCAGATCCGAGTGCAGCGCTTATAACGTCGTATTGACCATCTCCCGGATCGGGTGTGATAGATGATCAGTTGGCTCGCGTTGCTAGGGAATAACAGTGCTGAAGAGCATGTCCTGTTGAATATCTTATTCGCTCATGACTATTGTTTCCGTTCCCGCAGAATTACTGCTATCGTGCGATTTGATCGATTATTTATAATCAGCCGGATGGGCTATTCTTTACACCCATTTTATGGGGCAGCATTGATAATATTATTTAATACTTCAAAATATGAAGCAAATAGATAGAGTGAATCAGAGTATGGATTATGGCTAGCGAGAGTGCAGAATATTTTTCACAAACACGAAGAGAGATGTTGCCCTTCATTCCGCAGCGGGCATCCAGGACCCTTGATGTCGGCTGTGGCGAGGGCGTTTTTTCTGGTGAGCTTAAAAAGTCCAGGAATATTGAAGCTTGGGGTGTAGAGATTTCTGCTGTGGCAGGAAAAGTAGCGGAGAAGAGGCTGGATAAAATATTGTATGGGTCATTTGAGGAGACTA
>CAWGNW010000012.1:0-70000 GCA_963824045.1 uncultured Gammaproteobacteria bacterium
CAGGAGCGGTGAGATCACTCCACCTTGCGGCACACCTTCGCTGGCAGCCCGGAACAGGCCTTTATCTATATGGCCTGCTCTGATGAATCGCCAGAGCAAGGACAGGAAACGCGCATCCCGGATCCGTTTCCGCACACAGCTCATCAACAGTTTGTGATGCACCGTGTCAAAGTAGCTGGCCAGATCACCTTCGATAACCCAGCGACCCGACGTATCGGTACTGTCCTGAAGCTGAAACTTCACGGTACGGATGGCATGATGCACACTGCGCTCAGGCCGGAAGCCATAGGAGAGGCGATGAAAGTCGCTTTCCCAGATAGGCTCCATGGCCATGAGCAGGGCACGTTGTACGATCCGATCCCGAAGGGTCGGAATACCCAGTGGCCGTTGCTTGCCGTTGGCCTTCGGGATATAGACTCGCTTTGCAGGCTGTGGCTGGTAGCCACCTGCCAGCAACTCGGCACGGATCATGTCCAGTTGATACTGGAGATCGCGCTCCATTGCCTGCTTGTCCATACCATCGATGCCCGGTGTCTTTGAACCACTGGATGCCAGTGTCACGCGGGCGGCCTCTTGCAACCATGACCGGTTAGCAATTAGCCTCAGCAGACGGTCGAACTTGCGTTCCTTGTCCGCCGAGGACCATGTGGCCAGCTTGCCTTGCATTTCGCTGATTATCAAAGGTCTTCACCTCTCTACCGGCAGCTAATCTGCCAAGCAAGCCACTCAAACTGTCCCCCTTCGCCAAGTAGCAGGTTTTCCCGAGTTATTGTCAAAAGTGGTGTTTAGGCGATTGAATCAAGCGGCGGCCTGATTGACCTTTGTTACCTCGATACCGTCTCTGAATTTGATTCCCGTGATTACCTTGGCGAGGTAATCGAATCCACGTAGCCGTCGCCAGTTCTTTTCCGCACACTGTCCCAGCTTGAACATCATGTGGAGCATGCCATCACGGGTCAGACAGCCCTTTGAACGTTTGGTCCGGTGCCGGATCGTGCCGAAAGTGGATTCAATCGGGTTGCTCGTCCGGATGCTCTGCCAATGCTGGGCCGGGAAGTCGTAGAAGGCCATCAGTTCCTCACGGTCTTTCTGCAGGCAGAGGGCCGCCTTCGGGTACTTCGGTTCATAGGTTTTGAGGAACAGGTCAAACGCTTTCTCGGCGTCCGCCTTGGTCTCGGCCTGCCAGATCGCGTGCAGCGCCTGCTTCGCCTTCGCCTGAACCGACTTCGGCAGGCAGTTGAGCACGTTCATCGTCTTGTGCATCCAGCAGCGCTGCTGACGCGTCTTGCCATAGACTTCCTCCAGGGCGGCCCAGAAGCCCATGGCACCATCACCGATCGCCAACTCCGGCACATTCATGCCGCGTGACTTGAGCTTCAGCAACACCTCGCGCCAGCTCTGCGTCGATTCCCGCACCCCGTCCTCCATCGCCAGAAAACGCTTTTCACCGCGCTCATTCACACCGATCACCACCAGGGCACACAACTTCGCCTGCTCCACCCGTAGCCCGCTGTAGACACCGTCTGCCCACACATAAACCCAACGATCCTTATCCAGCCGCTCCTCGCACCAACTCCGGTACTCCTGGGCCCAGACCTGCTTCAGGCGCGATACCGTGCTCGCCGACAGACCCTGCGCCTGCGGGCCCACCAGAACCGCCAGCGCCTCACCCATCTCGCCACTGGAGATCCCCTTCAAATACAGCCAGGGCAGCGCCGCCTCCAGCGCCTTCGTCTTCCTCACATACGGTGGCACCAGCGCCGAGCGAAAGGTCACCGGCTCACCCGTCTTCGCACGGACCTTCGGAATCCTGACCGTCACCGGACCCAAACCCGTCTGCAGCTCGCGTTCCGGCAGATAGCCATTGCGCACCACAGCCGCCTGGCCACCCTCCAGCTGGCGCCCGGAATGCTCGGCCAAGAGCTCTTGCAACTCCGCCTCTACGGCTTGGTAAATCAACTGCTCGGCACCGGCTCTCAGCAGCTCCGTCAACGGATCCGATCGACCCTCTCGACCTTGAAACTCAATAACGTTACTCTTGCCCATAGTGGCGTATCTCCTCAGGTTGTTTGTTTGTCTCGCAACAACAAATCAACCAGATACGCCGCTTCTCTTCAACTCCTTAAACACCAGATCCGGTTATAACTCGGTTTTCCCTGCCTCAGACTACTACGGGAACTCCGCCAGCCTATCGATCATCGGGGCCACATTCCCTTAACATCTCGATAGACCTTCCCCAGTCCACATGCCGGACTCAAACGTATTGGTGAGGTTGCCGATCGCAGTCTTTACCCTTGCTTGCCGCAAGTCGATACAGACGCCACGGTCTGACTATGTTCTCCCCGTGGCACCCTGCCTGCTGACCTACATATACCGCAGACATTTGAGAACGAAACCATATCTGTGTTTCGTTTCCGTCTGTATCCCACCTGTTAAGTCGTGTAGGTGGTGGTGACATTTCAACCCATAGACACGGTTTAATCGGTTCGTGTTCCTCAACCTTCCAATACTCAGCCTGGAGACGCATCTTGGCGTAACGACTTCGCCTCACGCCCCGTTTCCCACGGGCTCCGTCACCCTGCCAATGTACGACAGGTCACCGCCGCTTCGGCTCGCGCTTTCTCATAGCAGAAAGCGGGCATCTGATTGATTCCATCCTTGTACAATTTCGATGCATTCCAAACATGCTCAAGCTTCGACAGCATCATCAATGACACCTTCGAAGGATGGGCGCACTGTAGGTGATATCAGTCGCCCAGACCTGGTTTGGTCTGTCTATGTTCAAGCCTTTCAGCAGGTACGGGTAGATCCTGTGCCCCTTGCCCGGCCGACTGGTGTTGGCCTTCGGATAGAGGGCGGTAATCCCCATCAGCTGCATCAGGCGCTGCACCTTCTTGCGATTGACCGGGTGCCCCAGATCCTGCAGATTATCCCGAATCCGGCGGCTGCCGTAGAACGGGCGCTTGAGATGGATCTCGTCGATCAGCCGCATCAGTCTCAAATCCTCATCAGAGACACCGATCGGTTGGTAATACACCGAGGAGCGATTGAGACCCAGCAACTGACACTGGCGGGTCACCGGCAATGAATGCGTCCGATCAATCATTTTTTGCCGCTCGGGCCGTGAATCCTTTCCAGCCCTTGTTCTAAAAAATCCCGTTCCATCGTCAGCTGACCGATCTTGGCATGCAACTCCTTGACCTTGTGTTCCGACTCGGCCGGTGAACCACCTCCCCGCTCAAATACCTGATCCGCCTGATCCAGCAACTTCCGCCGCCAGTCCTGAATCTGGTTCTGATGCACATCAAACTGCTCGGATAGCTCCGCCAGCGTCTTGTCGCCCCGAATCGCTGCCAGGGCCACCTTCGCCTTGAAACTCGGCGAATGATTCCTGCGCTTTCTCTTCATCTTCTGCTCCTGTCTCTATTCCAATTATCTTCGCAGAAGACACTTAAACTTTCCTCTCCCTGTCCGGCTAACGGGGTCCACCTCTCCAGTTCGCGGTACAACCGCTAATGATTACCTCCAAGGTGGGGCTTTTGAGTGCTGCATCAATGCGGCAAATCATGCCGGTATTAATCAGAAAAGCAGCTCGCCAGACTGTTCAAATTTCTGGGGCCACTTCTCGCCATCACGTTAAGAGCTACTCTGCTGAATTGAACTGTACTATTTTCGGAAATAATGGATAATTGCGGCAGTCACATGATTTATGGTTGTAAATGACATGAACTCGTGGCGAATTATGCTGATCAACTGGCTAATTCCTCTGATTGTGTTAGGAACTGATCATGCCCAATATCTTGGTGCTTAATGGTCCCAACCTGAATCTGCTGGGTACCCGCGAGCCCGAGCACTATGGCGCAACAACACTTGAAGAAATCCTTGACGATCTGGAGCAACAGGCCAATTCACAAGGCATCAAACTGGTCAGTTACCAAAGCAATGCCGAACATGAACTGATCGGCAAGGTTCAGGATGCACCAAACCAGGGCATTGATTTTATTGTAATTAACCCGGCAGCCCTGACCCATACCAGTGTCGGCTTGCGGGATGCCCTGCAGGCGGTCGGTATCCCGTTCATCGAGGTTCACCTGTCGAATATCCATGCCCGCGAGGCTTTCCGCAGGGAGTCGTTTTTCTCGGATATCGCCGTGGGTGTGATTTCGGGGTTGGGGCCGATTGGTTATGAACTGGCGTTGCGGGCGGCGGTGAATTATCTGGAAAAAGTAAAAAGTAAGAAGTGAAAAGTAAAAAGTGAAAGTTGCCAATCGCGGCGATAAGCCGAGTCTATACAAACAGGCATATCTGACAAACAGGGTTTGATATGGATATTCGCAAAGTCAAAAAACTGATCGAACTGCTGGAAGAGTCGCAAATCGCCGAGATCGAGATTCACGAGGGCGAGGAATCGGTCCGCATCAGCCGGATGCAGGTCGCGGTGGCTGCGGCCCCTGTCGCCGTTGCGGCACCGGTCCCGGCGCCCGCCGCGGCCGCGGTAACCGCGCCTGCCGAGCCCGCCGCGCCTGAAGGTCATACCGTGACCTCGCCCATGGTCGGCACCTTTTACGAGGCATCTTCTCCCGGCGCGAAGCCGTTTGTCGAAATCGGACAGCCGGTGAACGTCGGCGATACCCTGTGCATCATCGAGGCGATGAAGATGCTCAACCAGATCGAGGCGGACAAGGCGGGTACGGTGTCTGCCCGTCTGGTCGAGAACGGTCAGCCGGTCGAGTTCGGTCAATCCCTGTTCGTGATCAGCTGATGCTGGACAAGGTTGTGATCGCCAATCGGGGCGAGATCGCCCTGCGTATCCTGCGTTCCTGCCAGGAACTCGGTATCAGTACGGTGGCCGTCCATTCCACGGCCGACCGGGACCTGAAGCATGTGCTGCTGGCTGACGAGAGCGTCTGCATCGGGCCGGCCTCATCCGTTGACAGTTATCTGAATATTCCAGCCATAATCAGCGCCGCCGAGGTCACCGACGCCAGCGCCATCCATCCCGGTTACGGTTTTCTCTCCGAGAATGACGACTTTGCCGAGCAGGTGGAGCGCAGCGGCTTTATCTTCATCGGGCCGCGGCCGGAGACCATCCGCATCATGGGTGACAAGGTGGCTGCCATCCGCGCCATGAAGGAAGCCGGCGTGCCCTGTGTCCCGGGTTCCGATGGCTCCCTGACGGAAGACGATGAGGAAAATATCAGGCTGGCCAGAAAGATCGGTTACCCGATCATCATCAAGGCCGCCGGGGGTGGCGGCGGCCGGGGAATGCGCGTGGTGCATGCCGAGGCAGCCCTGCCCGGGGCTATCTCGCTGACCCGGACGGAAGCACAGAACGCCTTTAATAACAGCGTCGTGTACATGGAAAAGTTCCTCGAAAAGCCGCGGCATATCGAGTTTCAGGTGCTGGGCGATGGTGAGGGCAACGCCATACACCTGGGCGAGCGCGATTGCTCCATGCAGCGGCGCCACCAGAAAGTGGTGGAGGAGGCCCCGGCACCCGGCATCAGCGATGAGCAGCGAAACGCAATGGGGAAGCGCTGTGCCGAGGCCTGTGCCAAGCTGCACTATCGCGGCGCGGGGACTTTCGAGTTTCTCTATGAGAACGGCGAGTTTTATTTCATCGAGATGAATACCCGGGTGCAGGTCGAGCACCCGGTTACCGAGATGATCACCGGTGTGGACATCGTGAAGGAACAGCTGTTTGTTGCCGCCGGCCTGGGTCTGTCGCACAAGCAGGAGGATATCCGTTGGCGGGGACATGCCATTGAGTGCCGCATCAACGCGGAAGATCCGAAGACCTTCATGCCGTCGCCGGGCACTATCAAGAGCTACCACGCCCCGGGAGGGCCCGGCATTCGCATGGATACCCATATCTACAACGGCTATTTCGTGCCGCCTTATTATGATTCCATGATCGGCAAACTGATTGCCTATGGGGAAACGCGGGAATCGGCCCTGGCCCGCATGCGCGTGGCGCTGAATGAAATCGTCATCGAAGGCATCAAGACCAACGTGCCGCTGCAACGCGAAATCATCACCGACTGCGCCTTCATGAAAGGCGGCGCGGATATTCACTACCTGGAGAAGAAGCTGGGGCTGTAGCTAGGTACGGCTTGATCAGGGTTTCCCCGATAGTGTGATTCTGGCTCTGTCCTGCAGGGGCGGTCTCCTGACCGCGTACCGGTTATCAACAATCGCGCCGGAGAGCGGCGCTCCTACAGGTGGATTTACACCGAGGGGGTTTCTTTGGAAAGATCTGAATAAATCCCCTACGGTCATTCCGGTGTGTCTCGGTATCCTGAAAAACACCATGGACCCCTGTCGCGCCGATGCGTCGATTGTTTCAGAACTTTCCCGGTGATTTCGTCGGGTGACTTGCCATAATGAAATTCTCCAGCTACTGATTGCCTGAACCATGCCCTGGCGACAATTTTCACTTGATGTCCGCGGCGACCAGGCGGATATGGTTTCTGCTATTTTCGACGACGCGGGCGCACTGTCCGTCACCATACTCGATGCTGCCGATGAACCGTTGCTGGAGCCGCTGCCGGGTGAGACCCCGCTGTGGAATAGCACCCGTATCGTTGCCCTGTTCGAAGCGGATGCCGATCCGCGGTCGCTGCAGGAAATCCTGCAGAACCTGCTTGAAAGCCCACTTCTGCAGCTGCAGGTCGAGCAACTCGATGACCGGGACTGGTCCACGACCTGGCGTGACACCTTCGGTGCCATGTGTTTTGGCAAACGCCTCTGGGTGTGTCCGTTCGGGGAGGACCCCGTGCAAGCGGATGCAGTCGTCGTGCACCTGGACCCCGGACTGGCCTTCGGAACGGGCACGCACGCAACAACCGCGCTGTGCCTGGAATGGCTCGATGTGCATCCGCCGGCCGGTATGTCCGTCATCGACTACGGCTGTGGTTCGGGGATTCTGGCCATCGCCGCACACAAGCTCGGAGCCGGTAGCGTCGTCGCGGTGGACATCGATCCCCAGGCGCTGCAGGCAACCCGCGAGAATGCCCTGCGCAACCAGATTGACGCGCGGCTCTCCGTGGTGCTCCCGCAGGACCTTGAGGCCGCGCCGGTCGATGTCGTTCTCGCCAACATCCTGGCAAATCCGCTGATCGAACATGCCGCATCGCTTGCCGGACTGGTGAGGCAGGGCGGTCATATCGTGCTGACCGGCATCCTGGCGGAGCAGGCCGGTGAGGTGATGGCGGCGTATCGCCGCTGGTTCGATTTCAGCGCCCCCGTACAGCGCGAGGAGTGGACCCTGCTGGCGGGGACGAGGCGGTAGTGTTTTTTCGATGCAAATAATCCACCTGCAGGCGCCTTCTTCTGCGCAATTTTTTAAATGTAGCATCGCGGTCAGGCGACCGCTCCTACCCCACTCGTGCCACCGGTAGGAGCGTCGCCCTCCGGCGCGATTACCTGGTAACGCATCGCGGTCAGGAGACCGCTCCTGCAGGGGGCGCCAGAACCGAGCTGACAAATCGGTATTCGAAACGCGGCATGATTGGGGTTAGAATCACCGGCATGTATACCTACTGTCCGGGATGTGCGGCCATTTTCAGGATCACTGCCGAGACCGTCAGCGCGGCGGGCGGGCGGGTGCACTGTGGCGAATGTGACCGGGTTTTCAATGCCGTTGATTGTCTCTATGACGATGCGGTCACGGCACGACATGCCGCATTGATGC
Source organism: uncultured Gammaproteobacteria bacterium (assembly GCA_963824045.1). GTDB lineage: Bacteria > Pseudomonadota > Gammaproteobacteria > UBA9214 > UBA9214 > UBA9214. The sequence goes on from CAWGNW010000012.1 coordinate 7,694, forward strand.
ATACCGGGCAGGGATTGCCCCCAGCTAACGCGCCGCCGCCTTATATGGAGGAAATCGTGCATATTGCAGCACCAAACCCGCTGCACCGGTCCTTGCCAGATGCCGGCTGGACCGGGAAATCCGTTACCACGAAAGATATGGCCAGTGGCCTGATGGTCGGGTTGTTGCTGTTGCTGCTGGGGTTGCAGTGGGTTTATTTCAGTCGCGATACACTTGCCGGAGATGCCCGTCTCCGACCTGCCCTGGAGCGTTTTTGCAGCTTGCTGCAATGCCGATTGCCGCTGCGCGTTGATCTGGCTCAACTGGAGATTATAGACCGCGATGTTCGCAAGCATCCGACGGCGGACGCAGCGCTGTTGATCAACGCAAGCATCGCCAATCGTGCCGCATTCAACCAGCCTTACCCGCTTTTCGAGATCAGTTTTTCCGATGCCGCCGGCAAGCCGGTCGCGATGCGCCGATTCCTGCCCGGGGAATACCTGGGCAAAGGCAGCGATACCACTGCCGGAATGGCGCCGGATGTGCCGGTAAATATTGTCCTGGAAGTCCAGGATCCTGGCGAGGAAGCCGTCTCCTTCCAGTTCGGTTTTCTTTAATTTCCGGGACTTGGCGGGGCTCCGCCAGCACGCTTTATCCGGCTGGCGTATAGGGGTATCATCTCCCGTCCTCAACCCTGCGGAAACCGATAGAGCTGCTGTCAGTTCGGTGAAAATAGGTCCCTACAAACTTCATAACAACCTGATACTGGCACCGATGGCCGGGGTGACTGATCGCCCGTTCCGGCAGTTGTGCCGTACCCAGGGTGCCGGCCTTGCGGTATCCGAAATGGTGTCTTCGAATGCGCTGCTCTGGGGCAGCCACAAGACCCGCCGTCGCATCGATCATGCCGGGGAGGTTGCACCAGTCTCGGTGCAGATAGCCGGTGCCGACCCTGCGCAAATGGCGGCTGCAGCTCGCTTCAATGTCGAGCATGGCGCGCAGATTATTGATATCAATATGGGTTGCCCGGCAAAAAAGGTCTGCAATGTCATGGCGGGATCCGCGCTGCTGCGTGATGAGTCCCTGGTTGGCCGCATACTCGAGGCCGTGGTCAACGCGGTGGATGTGCCGGTGACGCTGAAGATTCGTACCGGCTGGGATCGCGAAAACAGGAATGGCCTTGCCATAGCAGCGATTGCCGAACAGGCCGGTATAAAGGCACTGACGGTACACGGGCGTACCCGCACCTGCGCGTTTCGCGGCGACGCCGAACATGCTACGACCCGGGCCATCAAGGACGCGGTCAACATCCCGGTGATCGCCAATGGCGATATCGATTCAGCCGAGGCAGCAGAGGCCGTGTTGCAGTACACCGCTGCCGACGCGGTGATGATTGGCCGTGCCGCCCAGGGGCGTCCCTGGCTGTTCCGCGACATTGCTCACTACCTGGCGACCGGCAGGCACCTGCCTGAGCCCGGGCCGCAGGAAATCTGCCAAATCCTGAGCGGGCACCTGGACAACCTGTACCACTTCTACGGCGAATATACCGGCGTGCGTGTGGCGCGCAAGCACATCGCCTGGTACAGCAAGGGACAGCGGGATGGCAACGCCTTCCGCCAGCAGATCTACCGTTTCGAATCGTCTGCCACGCAGCTGCGGTGTGTGCGGGAATATTTCGAGCGGCTCGTAGAGCAACAGGGGCTGGCGGCATGAACGTGCCGACGCAGCGGGAGCGTCGCAAGCAGCCGATCCGGCGCAGCGTCACCTCGGCACTGGAACTCTACCTGGGTGACATGAACGGGCATGAAGTCAACGACCTCTACCATGTGGTTCTCAGCGAGGTGGAGCCGGCGATACTCAATGTTGTCATGGATTACGTTGATGGCAACCAGAGCCAGGCTGCCGAAGTTCTCGGGATCAGCCGCAGCACCTTGCGCAAGAAGCTCAAGCTGTACGGGCTGGATGCCAATTGACTGCAGTCAACGGTCTTTCCCCGATTGTTGCATACGTTCAGGGAGCCTCCGATTACTTCATGTGTTACGTCATTGCGTGAGTCGCGAAGCAATCTGTAACGATCGATTCACTGGTCAGGAGATTGCTTCGTTACGGTGCGCCTCGCAATGACGAGTCAGTCATGGGCACCGCAGGACTGAATTCCGCCCGGCAGGTGATTGGCAGGCTGTATGCATCCTGATGTGTTGACTGGTATTAACCGATAGTGAGGTCCTGGCCCCGTCCTGCAGGAGTACCCCAGTGGGCATAAACGCCGTCCTCCGGCGCGACCGCGGCCAGCCCCCAAAACGGGCATAAAGAGGCCGTTCCTGCAGGAGAATGGCGGCAATGCGCGGGCTCACACAGTCTGTACAGCCTGTGGTATGCGGGTGACTGTTTGAGCAGGAAATGTTTTGGTTTCATTACCCCGTATCAATGACGGGCAGACAGGACAACAACATCATGACAAAAGTAAGCCGCGCACTGATCAGCGTATCGGACAAAACCGGCATCACGGAATTCGCCCGCGCCCTGCAGCGTCTGGGCATAGAGATCCTGTCAACGGGTGGTACCGCGCGCCTGCTGGCCGACGCAGGCATTCCGGTCATCGAGGTATCAGACTACACGGGTTTCCCCGAAATGATGGACGGGCGCGTCAAGACCCTGCACCCGAAAGTGCATGGCGGCATACTCGCGCGGCGCGGTATAGACGAAGCGGTCATGGCTGCGAATGCGATTGAGCCAATCGACCTCGTGGTGGTCAATCTGTATCCCTTTGAGCAAACGGTAGCCCGGACTGACTGCGACCTGCCGCTGGCCATTGAAAATATCGATATCGGAGGTCCCACGATGCTGCGTGCGGCCGCAAAGAACCACGCCGCCGTTACCGTGATCGTCGACAGCGCCGATTACGCCGCGGTGCTCGAGGAGCTGCAGCAGCAGGATAACCGGGTGTCCGACGCCACCCGATACCGGCTGGCGGTCAAGACCTTCGAACACACGGCGCGCTATGATGGCGCCATCGCCAACTATCTCGGTGCTATCGACTTGTCAGGGGGGCAGGCGGATTTTCCGAACACCATCAACCTGCAGTACCGCCAGGTCCAGACCATGCGGTACGGGGAGAACCCGCACCAGCGGGCTGCCTTTTTCGTTGAGCATGCACCGGCCGAGGCCTCCGTCGCCACGGCGCGCCAGCTGCAAGGCAAGGAATTGTCGTATAACAACGTGGCGGACACCGATGCCGCGCTGGAGTGCGTGAAAACCTTCAGCGAGTCGCCCGCCTGCGTGATTGTCAAACATGCCAATCCCTGCGGTGTTGCACTGGGTGCCACGCAGCTTGAAGCCTATGACCGGGCATTCCGGACCGACCCGACCTCGGCCTTTGGCGGCATCATTGCCTTTAACCGCCCGCTGGATGCGGCCACGGCCAGTGCCATTATCGAGCGCCAGTTCGTCGAGGTCATCATCGCCCCGGTGGTGGAAACGGATGCCCTGCCTGTTCTCGCCGGCAAGAAGAATGTGCGGGTGCTGGAATGCGGCAACTGGCCGGACCTGCCCGTGCCCGGGCTGGACTTCAAGCGTGTAAACGGCGGGCTGCTGGTGCAGGACCGGGACCTGGGCCGCATTTGCGCGGCAGATCTCAAGGTCATGACCAGGCGGGCGCCCACCGACCAGGAACTGCAGGACCTGCTGTTTGCGTGGCGGGTGGCCAAGTTCGTCAAGTCGAACGCCATCGTCTATTGCCGAGACGGCATGACCGTCGGCGTCGGCGCCGGCCAGATGAGCCGCGTGTACAGCGCCAGGGTCGCTGCGCTCAAGGCGGCCGACGAAGGCCTCGAAGTGCGCGGTTCAGTGATGGCCTCTGATGCATTCTTTCCCTTTCGTGACGGCATCGACCAGGCAGCGGATGCCGGTATCGCAGCAGTCATCGAGCCCGGTGGCTCCATGCGGGATGATGAAGTGATCGCCGCAGCCAACGAACATGGCATGGCCATGGTGTTTACCGGGATGCGGCATTTCCGGCACTGATTACATCAAGTGAGAGGTAGGAGCGCCGTCCTCCGGCGCGATCGCGGCCAGGAGGCCGCTCCTACATGTCACCTCTCACTGTCTTCATAGGGAGAAGGAATGAACATCCTTATCATCGGTGGTGGCGGGCGCGAGCACGCACTGGCCTGGAAGGTGGCGCAGTCACCACTGGCCGGGCGCGTTTTTGTCGCGCCGGGTAACGCAGGCACCGCGCAGGAACCCGGCCTGGAAAATGTCGCCATCGATGCGGGTGACATCGATGCGCTGCTGGCGTTTGCCCGGGAGCAGGACGTCGGTCTGACGATTGTGGGTCCCGAGGTGCCGCTGGTGGCTGGGGTCGTCGACCGCTTCAGTGCTGCCGGCCTGCGTTGCTTCGGCCCGTCACAGGCCGCTGCCCGGCTGGAAGGCTCCAAGACATTTTCCAAGGATTTTCTGGCGCGGAACGGGATTCCGACTGCGGCCTATGAAACGTTCACCGACAGTGTCGCGGCCGCCGGTTATATACGCCGGCAGGGGGCGCCGATCGTTGTGAAGGCGGATGGTCTGGCAGCCGGCAAGGGTGTGTTCCTGGCGCAGACCGAGGCGCAGGCCGTCGCGGCCGTCGAAGACATGCTGGCCGGCAATGTGTTCGGCGAGGCCGGTCACCGGGTGGTCATTGAGGAGTTCCTGCAGGGTGAGGAAGCCAGCTTTATCGTCATGGTCGACGGCGAGCACTGTCTGCCGCTGGCAACCTCGCAGGACCACAAGGCGCGCGACAACGGCGATACCGGCCCGAACACCGGTGGCATGGGGGCCTATTCCCCGGCGCCGGTGGTGACGCCGGCCATTCATGACCGGGTGATGCAGGAGGTGATTCTGCCGACCGTGAGCGGCATGGCCGCGGAAGGCAGTCCCTTTACCGGTTTTCTCTATGCCGGCCTGATGATCGCCGCCGACGGCACGCCGAAGGTGCTGGAGTACAATGTCCGCTTCGGCGATCCGGAAACCCAGCCTGTCATGCTGCGCCTGCACTCCGACCTTGTCGCGTTATGCCTTGCGGCAATGGATGGGCGTCTGGACAGCGTGACGGCTGAATGGGACACGCGCGTTTCACTGGGCGTGGTGATGGCAGCCGGCGGCTATCCCGATGCCTGTCGCAAGGGCGATGTCATTGAAGGTTTGCCACCGGTTGACGACAAAGACTGCAAGGTTTTTCATGCCGGAACAACAGCCCGGGGAGATGCAGTGCTGACCAGCGGCGGACGCGTCCTGTGCGTGTGTGCGCTGGGTGATACGATTGCAGCTGCGCAGCAACAGGCCTACGCCTGTGTCGGCAGGATCCACTGGCCGGATGTTTATTATCGTACTGATATCGGGTATCGGGCGATAGCTCGGGGAAAGTGAGAAGTTGAAAGTTAGAAGTGAGAAGTTAGTAGTGAGAAGTGAGAAGTGAAAAGAAGCGAGAATAACGACACCTGCCATCTATTTCTTTTCACTTCTCACTTTTTACTTTTCATCCTTTATCATGGAGTTTAAATATGGAAATTTTCGGCTGGGTCATCGTGGCACTCATCGTCGGTATCCCGTTGTGGGGCGTCGCCCTCTACAACCGTCTGGTTGGTTTGCGCAACCAGGTCAAGAATGCCTGGCGCCAGATCGATGTGCAGCTGAAACGCCGCCATGACCTGATCCCGAACCTGGTCGAGGTCGTCAAGGACTACATGTCCTATGAGCAGGAAACCCTGCAGAAGGTGATCCAGGCGCGTAACCAGGCGGTCAGCGCCGGCAGCCCGGAGGCCGCGATCGCTGCGGAAGGCATACTGGGCGGCGCCATGAGCAAGCTGTTCGCGCTGATGGAGAATTATCCCGACCTCAAGGCCAATGAAAATGTCTCGCGCCTGATGGAAGAATTGAGCGCGACTGAAAACAAGATCTCGTTCTCGCGGCAGTTCTACAATGACAGCGTCATGTCGCTGAACAATGCGGTGCAGGCGTTTCCTTCGAATATCGTTGCCGGCATGTTCCGCTTCACTGAGGCCACGTATTTCGAGGTGCCGGAAACCGAGACCGCAACACCAAAGGTGGACCTGCGCTAGCGACCGGTCTGTCTGCATGACGTCCTGCGGTTGCCCCGGGAAGATGCCTGCGCTTGACTCGTGCAGGAAGTGTCGGCCGGGAATTGCCCGCGCGTGCCTGCGTTGTATCCTTTCTCTCTCTGTGTGACTGCGCCAGGCCACTGATGCCGCTATCAGAAGACAACCGTTGTCCGGAGTGCGGCGCGCAGAATCGCATGCATGCCAGGGCCTGTCGCCAGTGCGGCACGCCGCTCGCCGCAGACTGGCAGCACAGTCGGCGCATGCGCAACAAGGTCCTGCGACGCACCGACTTCATGGCGGCCGCCCGTGCCAACCAGGCGGCAACCCGCCGGCTGGTGATTATTCTTCTCCTGATTCTCGGTGTGCTGGGTTATCTCATTGGCTGGAGTATGCAACTCGCCGGTGGTGAGCTGCCGCCAGGTGTGGAGACGGTCTGGTTTGTGAGCCGCTGGGGTGTGCTGGTGGCGCTGGTGCTGTTCGCCATCGGCAGCATCTGGTCATGGATCGCGTTTCGCCAGGGCGACCGGATCATCCTGCGGGTGACGGGTGCCCGTCCGGTGACGCCGGACGAGGAGCCGGTATTGCATAACGTGGTGCAGGAAATGGCACTGGCCGCGGGCATCAGGGAGCCGCGGGTCTATGTCATGGAAACCGATGCCCTGAATGCCTTTGCGACCGGAATGAGCCCGGCGCGTTCGGCCATCGGCGTCACCCGCGGCCTGCTGGATACGCTGGATCGAGAAGAACTGCAGGGCGTCATCGGTCACGAGATGGGCCATATCGTGAACTGGGATATCCGCTATGCCACGGCGGTGGGTGTCATCGTCGGCATGGTCGCGCTGGTCAGCGATGGCGCCTTGCGCTCGCTGTATTTCTCCGGGCGCTCTCGTAACTCGGGCAAGGGCGGGGCCGGGGCGGCGGTGATCCTGCTGGTGTTGCTGGTATTTGCGGCACTCGCGCCTTTGTTTGCCCTGCTGGTGCAGATGGCGGTTTCGAGACAGCGTGAATTCCTTGCGGATGCAACCAGCGTGCGCCTGACACGCCACCCGCAGGGCTTGATCTCCGCGCTGGAAAAGCTGGCTGCCGGCGCGAAGCCGTTCAAGGGCGCCAACCGCGCCACCCAGCACATGTTCATTGTCAATCCCTTCAGGAACTTCAGGGAAAACAGCAGTCGGCTCTATGCGACCCACCCGCCGCTGGAGTTGCGGATAAACCGGTTGCGGAACCTGGGAGGTTGAAAGAAAGTAAAAGGTGAACAGTGAAAAGTGAGGAGAGGCGGGTAGCGTTACAGTCATCCTGACAAACATCCACTTGTTTCACGTTTCACTTATTACTTTTCACTTAGTCCTTTATCTTTTCATCGATTCGAAGAATTCGGCGTTGTTCTTGGTGGCTTTCAGCTTGTCGAGCATAAACTCCATGGCGGCGAGTTCGTCCATCGGATGCAGCAGCTTGCGCAGGATCCACATCTTCTGCAGTTCCTTGGGGTCGGTCAGCAGTTCCTCGCGGCGGGTACCGGAGCGATTGATGTTGATTGCCGGGTAAACGCGCTTCTCGGCAATCTTCCTGTCCAGGTGTATTTCGTGGTTGCCGGTGCCCTTGAACTCTTCATAGATAACGTCGTCCATGCGTGAACCGGTGTCAATCAGCGCGGTGGCCAGGATGGTCAGGCTGCCGCCTTCCTCGATATTGCGCGCGGCGCCGAAGAAACGCTTCGGACGCTGCAGGGCGTTGGCGTCGACACCGCCTGTCAGGACCTTGCCGGATGAGGGTACGACCGTGTTATAGGCGCGTCCGAGCCGGGTGATGGAGTCCAGCAGGATCACCACGTCGCGCTTGTGCTCGACCAGGCGGCGCGCCTTTTCGATAACCATCTCGGCGACCTGTACATGCCGGCTGGCGGGTTCGTCAAAGGTGCTCGAGACCACTTCGCCATTTACCGAACGGGTCATTTCGGTGACTTCCTCGGGACGTTCATCGATCAGCAGTACAATCAGGTAACACTCCGGATAATTGGAGGTGATCGACTGGGCAACGTTCTGCAGCAGCATGGTCTTGCCCGCCTTGGGCGGCGAGACGATCAGGCCGCGCTGGCCCTTGCCCAGCGGCGCGACCATGTCAATGATGCGTGCGGTGATGTCTTCCGTGCTGCCGTTGCCGCGCTCCAGGGTAAGGCGCTCATTGGGATGCAGCGGCGTGAGATTTTCGAAGGCGACCTTGTTTTTCGCATTCTCCGGCTTTTCATAATTGATCTCGCTCACCTTGAGCAGCGCGAAATAGCGCTCGCTGTCCTTGGGTGGGCGGATCTTGCCATCCACCGTGTCGCCGGTGCGCAGGCTGAAGCGCCGGATCTGGCTGGGTGAGACATAGATATCGTCCGGTCCTGCCAGGTAGGAACTGTCCGCTGAGCGCAGGAACCCGAAACCATCCTGGAGTATTTCCAGGACACCGTTCCCGAAAATATCCTCGCCTTTCTTGGCGTGTGACTTGAGGATGGAAAAGATGATGTCCTGCTTGCGGGATCGTGCGGTTCCCTCGATGCCCATCTCCTGGGCGATTTCTATCAGCTCCGCGGCTGGTTTCAGCTTGAGTTCGGAAAGGTTCATAGATGGCCTTCTCTAGTGTGGTTCGCTGTGGTTTGGTGGGGTCGGCCGCAATGGCCTGGTAGAAGAAAACGATTGCTTGAAAATTCGCAGACAATCAGTCTGTAAAAATGCCGGCCTGGCTGTTATTTGACAATGACCGCATCCGGCAGTATTTACCTGCAGCACGGGTTGTCCGCTTCTTTTCCTGTGTTCAGATGTTGCTGTCAATAAAGGCGGTGAGCTGTGACTTGGACAGCGCTCCGACCTTGGTTGCCTCTACGTTGCCGTCCTTGAACAGCATCAGGGTCGGGATGCCGCGAATACCGTACTTTGGCGGTGTCTGCGGGTTGTCATCGATATTGAGCTTGGCGACCTTGATCTTGCCGGTATACTCACTGGCGATTTCGTCCAGGATTGGAGCTATCATCTTGCAGGGTCCGCACCATTCCGCCCAGTAATCGACCAGCACGGGTGCGGAAGATTTCAGGACTTCATCCTCAAAGGTGTCGTCTGTCAGGTACAAGATATTCTCGCTCACTGTTCAAATTCTCCTGTTAAGAAAAAACTATTGCCCTGTTACTGCAAAGCAGGTGACGGGGCTGGCGCCGTGCTTTTTTCATACAAGGAAATCCGCTGCGCGGTGTGTCGGGGTTCTGCCCGGGAGTCGGTAGCCTGAGCAGGACTTGTAAGGTGTGTTGATACGTGCTGTTGGACGATCTACACTCAGTCAGGTTGTATTTCAGCCTAAATCAGGCCAATTTACAAGTCCGGCGAGTATATTTTCTGCTGCATCTCACGCACCTCCCGTGCTTGTCGCCGGGCTGTTCGGAATCACCCGGGGATGTCCGCCGGCAAGTTGCGTTAGCGGGCTGTACGGGGGCGGCGGTGCGTGCGCAGCTTTTTGCATTGCAGTCTTTCGGGCGCGTCACAAAACAATCATTAGCATATTAACAAGCATCTGAAATATAATACGAAATTCTTTTTCATCAGGCCGGTGGCAAGACACCGGCAAAAAGGCAAACATGTCTGAAACGTATTTGACGGAAACATCCTTCAGCAGTTTTTCCCTGCCTGCAGAACTAATGCAAGGCATTGAAGACGCAGGTTTTTCAATGTGTACACCGATACAGGCGGAAACACTGCCAGTAGCACTGCAAGGGCGCGATATCGCAGGGCAGGCGCAAACCGGCACCGGCAAGACGGCAGCTTTTCTGGTCGCAGTGTACAACCAACTGCTAACACATGAGGTCGACAGCCGCCGTAAACCCAATCAGCCTCGGGCGCTGATACTGGCGCCAACACGGGAACTGGCGATACAGATACACCATGACGCGCTTCGTTATCGGCAAACACACCGGGTTGCAGCTGGGCCTTGCCTACGGGGGTACCGGTTACGAGCAACAGCGTGACGATATCACGGCAGGCGTTGATATTCTGGTTGGTACACCGGGACGCCTGATTGATTATTTCAAGCAGCATGTTTTCGATCTGAAAATGATACAGGCCATTGTGCTGGATGAAGCAGACCGCATGTTCGACCTCGGCTTTATCAAGGATATTCGCTTCCTGATCCGCCGTTGTCCGCCGCCGGAAGAACGTCTTGGGCTGCTGTTCTCGGCAACGCTGTCGCACCGTGTCCAGGAACTCGCCTATGAGCACATGAACAACCCGGTACACATCGATATCGAGCCCGAGAAAGTCACGGCGGACAAGGTCAGACAGGTCCTGTACCATACCGCGAATGAAGAAAAGATTCCGTTGCTGGTGGGTATACTGAACCATGTCGATCCCCACCGAAGCATCGTCTTCGTCAATACCAAACGCAATGCCGAGCGGGTGTGGTCCTATCTTGAAGGCAACGGATTCAAATGCGCCGTGCTCTCGGGTGACGTACCGCAGACAAAACGCCAGCGCCTGCTGCGGGAATTCCAGAGCGGAGAGTTGCCGGTGCTGATCGCAACTGATGTGGCGGCCAGGGGACTGCACATTCCGGACGTGAGCCACGTATTCAACTACGATCTTCCCCAGGACGCCGAGGATTACGTACATCGAATCGGGCGCACGGCGCGCGTCGGCAAGGACGGTGATGCCGTCAGCTTTGCCTGCGAGAACTTTGTCTATTCCCTGCCCGAGATCGAGGCCTATATCGGGCACAAGATACCTGTGGAACCCGTACCGGACGGCTATGTTGCCGAACTCAAGCCGCCTGTCAAAATCAAGCGTGCACCGCGACCGGAACATGGACGCGGCAGGCCGGTTAAATCAGCGGCAGGTGGCAAGCGCAGTGGCGGGCGAAGTCGCGAGCGTCGCGCACACAGCTAGAATCCATAGACCGGACGGCAGATGCTGGGACGAATATGCAGACAATAGCTTCAATGCAACAGGTGGATTTCGTCAGGTTGATGCAAAGCACACAGATGCGGCGCGTTATCCTGGGAATAAACCTGCTGCTGGTCATCTGGATTGCGAGCCAGCTGGCAAGCCTGACCTGGGGGTTTTTTGCTCCCGACCGGGAAACCGGGCCTGCAGCGGTTGAGACCGCGGCAGCACCGGTGCAGCGCAATGAAGAACTGGAGTTGATCCGCCAGATACCAGGCTGGCACCTGATGGGTGTTGTCAGCCAGCAGGCTGCGCCGGTCAGGGAAGCGGCTCCCATTGAAGCACCGGATACGCGTCTCAAGCTGATACTGCGGGGGGCGCTGTCATCGGACGATCCTGAGCATGCCCGCGCCATCATTGCGGATCCGCGTGGCAAGGAAGACCAGTATGCCATCGGCGACAACCTGCCGGGGAATGCCGAGCTGAGCGAGGTTCATCCTGACCGGGTCATCCTGAAGCGCAATGGCCGTTACGAGACCCTGCGTCTGCCGCAGGATCAGCAGCAGAACCAGCAGAAGAATACAGTATCCGCAATGAATACCTCGCTGCGTTCAGCAGCGCCGCCCCAGCCCGGTACCAGTCCCGCGCAGCGTCTGCAAGCCATCAGTCAGCGGGTACAGCAGAATCCCGTATCACTCTACGAAGTCGTGCGGCCGGTGCCGAAACAGGATGAGGAAGGCAATATCATTGGTTACGTACTGCAGCCCGGGCCGTGACCGGGAACTCTTTGATCACCTTGGCCTGCAGGCCGGTGATGTTGTTGTGCAGATCAATGATCTCAAGCTGGATAATGCTGCCAGCAGTGCACAGGCACTCAAGAGTGTGCAAAATGGGCAGGAGGTAACCATGACGGTCTTGCGTGACGGGCAGGAGCAGGTGCTGAGTTTCAGTCTGCCGGCAGAGTAAATATATAATGGAATCAGCCTGTTTAAGTTTCCGGATGGCTGAATTTTGATATGCTGTTTCAGGGCAAAACCTACACGGTGGGATACAGAATGAAAACTCCGGTCAAGATTGGATGGCTTGCTGCTGGTGTGGCTGGTGATTGCCCTGCCGCTGCGCGCCGAAACAGTTACCCTGAATCTCAAGGATGCTGATATCGGCGCCCTGATCAGCACGGTTGCCGAAGTCACCGATCGAAACTTCATCGTCGATCCCCGGGTAAAGGGCAAGGTGACCGTGATTTCGACCCGGCCGATGGACAGTGACGAGGTCTACCAGGTCTTTCTTTCGATTCTGAAGGTCCACGGTTTTGCCGCCGTACCCAGCGGCGAGGTCATCAAGATCGTGCCCGATGTCAATGCCAAGCAGGACGGTATTCCAACCACAACTGAGGCCGAGCCGGGACAGGGTGACGAGATGGTTACCCGTGTCATACAGGTCGACAACGTCACGGCCGCTCAGCTGGTGCCGATTCTGCGTCCCCTGGTTCCGCAGCAGGGGCATCTCGCGGCATATCCCGCGACCAATGTTCTGATCATTTCCGACCGGGCCAACAACGTGGAGCGCCTGGTTAGTATCATCCACCGCATTGACCAGGTTAGCGACAGTGAAATCGAGGTGATTCCGCTTGAACACGCCTCTGCCGTGGAAGTGGTGCGGGTACTGACCAGTCTGAATCGCGCGGTTCCCGGCCAGCAGGCAGGGGCTGGAACAGACGGGCCGATACTGGTTGCAGACGAACGCACCAATAGCGTTCTGCTCGGTGGTGACCATGCTGATCGACTGCGCATGCGGGCGATAATTTCCCATCTGGATACCCCGCTGGATAGTGGGGGCAATACCGATGTGATCTACCTGCGCTATGCCGAGGCCGCCGAAATCGTCGATACCCTGATGGGTGTCGGAAAGATCGAGGAAAAGGAGTCGCAGCAGGGGAAAGACCACCACGACTCGCGGTGTGTTCGATATCCAGGCAGACGAGTCGACCAACTCCCTGGTGATCACCGCACCACCCGACATCATGCGTACCCTGAAACGCGTCATAAGCCAGCTGGATATTCGCCGGGCCCAGGTGCTGGTCGAGGCGGTGATTGCCGAGGTGTCGGCTGATACCACGCGCGAGCTGGGAGTGCAGTGGATATTTTCCGGCGCCAAGGACGGCGAAGGCCCCATTGGCGTGGTTAATTTCACCAATTCGGGCAGCCCGGTCGCGGATGTGATCAATGGCGCTGCGGCTGTGGCAAATGGCGGAACGTTTCCCGAGTATCGTTGACAACGCGCTGCTCGGCTTTGGCAGGACTAACGGCAGCTTCAACTACGTCGCCGTCATGAATGCACTGGCATCCGACGCCAATACCAATATCCTGTCGACGCCGACGCTGGTGACGCTCGACAACGAGGAGGCCGAAATCGTCATTGGCGAGAATGTTCCGTTCGTGACCGGCTCCTTTACGAGTACCGGTGGTGCTGACGGTGCGACCAACCCGTTTCAGACCATTCAGCGTGAGGACGTGGGCCTGACGCTGAAGATCAAGCCGCAGATCAACGAGGGCGACGCGCTGCGCCTGGAGATCGAGCAGGAGGTTTCCAGCATAGCCGATAGTGTGGCCGGCGCCTCCGACCTGGTCACCAATAAACGTTCGATCAAGACCAATGTGATGGTGGATAATGGCCAGGTTGTCGTACTGGGTGGCCTGATCGAGGAGAATGTCCGGGAAAGCAAGCAAAAGGTCCCGCTACTCGGCGACATTCCGCTGCTGGGCGCACTGTTCAGGTCAAGCACGGGTGATGTGGAGAAAACCAACCTGATGGTGTTCATCCACCCGGTTATTCTGCGTGACGCCGCCGTCACCAATCTCTATACAAACAACAAGTACAACTACATCCGCTCGCTGCAGCTTGATCAGGATGAGGACGGTGTCAACCTGATGCCGGACGCCAACCATCCGGCACTGCCGCGTCTGGAGGAGTTTTCCGGGATCTCCGCCCCGGCGGCGGAGCCAGCCGTGTCGGATGCCCCTGCCGTTGAAACCGCACCGCCCGATGCGGCAGAAGAGTCCGGCACGGTGGTGCACGACAGCTTCCTGGATAACTGAGATGCCTCCTCCGCAGGATTCCGGGTTGGCCGCAGGGCTGCCGCTCACGAGGCAGCGACGTCCGACATTCCTGTTTGCCAAGCGGCATGGTGTGCTGGTCACAGGCGAGGAGGAGGGCAAGGTCGTGGTGCTGCATACCCCCGGTATTGAACCCGCTGCCGTGGTCGAATTGCGGCGTTTCATGGGCAAGCCGCTGAAGCTGCAGGAGGTCGAAAAGGACCAGTTCGACAGCCTGCTGGCAATGAACTATGAGCAGGATTCCAATGAAGCCATGATCATGATGGGTGAACTGGGCGAAGACATGGACCTGATGCAAATCGCCCAGCATCTGCCCGAGCCCGAAGACCTGCTGGAGAGCGAGGACGATGCGCCCATCATCCGGCTAATCAATGCGCTCCTCACCGAGGCGGTGAAGGAAAATGCCTCTGATATCCATATCGAACCGTTCGAGAACCGATTGGTGGTGCGTTTCCGCTCCGATGGCGTGTTGCGCGAGGTGCTGGAGCCGCAGCGTGTCCTTGCACCCCTGCTGGTGTCCCGCATCAAAGTGATGGCGCGGCTGGATATTGCAGAGAAGCGTCTGCCGCAGGATGGTCGCATTTCCCTGCGTGTTGCCGGACGTGCGGTTGACGTGCGTGTTTCCACCCTGCCTTCGGGTAACGGTGAGCGCGTGGTGCTGCGTCTGCTTGACAAGCAGGCCGGCCGGCTGGATCTCGAGCACCTGGGAATGGCGGCACATTCCCGCAAGGTGGTGGACGTCCTGATCAACAAACCGCATGGCATCATCCTGGTAACAGGGCCGACCGGCTCCGGCAAGACCACCACGCTGTATGCCGCGCTGGGGCGCCTCAACAACAAGCGCAGGAATATCATGACGGTCGAAGACCCTATCGAGTATTATCTCGACGGAATTGGCCAGACCCAGGTCAATACCAAGGTGGATCTCAGTTTCGCGCGCGGTTTGCGGGCGATCCTGCGACAAGACCCTGACGTTGTGATGGTCGGTGAGATACGCGACCTGGAAACCGCCGAAATTGCTGTACAGGCGAGCCTGACGGGGCATCTGGTATTTTCAACCTTGCACACGAACAGTGCCGTCGGTGCCGTGACCCGTCTGCGGGACATGGGTGTCGAACCGTTTCTGCTGTCATCGAGTCTCATCGGTGTGCTGGCGCAGCGACTGGTGCGCATGCTGTGCACCGAGTGCAGGGAACCCTACAAGGCCAGCCCCGTGGACTGCGCGGCGCTGGGTATTGAAGTGGATGAAACGCGGACACTGTACCGGGCAAATGGCTGTGCCAGCTGTAACCAGCTCGGCTATCGCGGCCGCACGGGGATCTACGAACTGATCGAGATCAATGATGCCATGCGTGCCATGATTCATGATGGTGACGGCGAGATCGAACTCGAGCGAGAGGCCCGCAAGCTATCTCCCAGCATCCGCCAGGACGGCTGGCGCAAGGTGCTGGAGGGCATAACGACTGTCGAGGAAGTGCTGCGCGTGACACAGGGCGACTGAGGTGTTCTACCCGGCAGGGCTCGCAGTACAACGGATTGTATCCTCTGATATGGAAATGGCCGGATCCTCCTGATCATGGGTGCCTTCGAATACACCGCGCTGGATAAAACCGGGCGTGAAAAGAAAGGTGTCATCGAGGGAGATGCACCGCGCCAGGTTCGCCAGCAATTGCGTGATCAGGGATGGGTCCCGCTTGAAGTGCAGGAAGTCGCGCAGCGTGAAACGCGCGGCCGCAGGCGCTTTTCCATGCCAAGACGCGGTATCAGCGCAACCGATCTTGCACTCATTACCCGGCAGCTTGCGACGCTGGTGCGTGCCGCACTGCCGCTCGAGGAATGCCTGCGGGCGGTTGCCCAGCAGACCGACCGCTCGCGCCTGAAGAGCATGCTGCTGGCGGTACGCTCGCGAGTCATGGAAGGCCATACACTTGCGGCCGGGCTTTCAGATTTCAGGCATATATTCCCGGAACTGTACCGCACAACGGTGGAGGCGGGTGAACAGTCGGGGCATCTTGAACGGGTTCTGGAACGCCTTGCCGATTACACCGAAAACCGCCAGCAGATGCGGCAGAAGATTCAACTAGCCGTATTCTATCCGGCACTGCTTACGATCGTGGCGATTCTGGTGGTGGGCGGCCTGATGACTTACGTGGTGCCGCAGGTCGTGCAGGTGTTCGATAATATCGGCGAAGACCTGCCGTCACTCACCGTTGGACTGATCGCCGTCAGTGACTTTATGCGCGAATACGGTCTGCTGATGATTATGCTGCTGGTGCTTGCCGGCATCATTGTCTCCTACCTGCTGCGCAACATTGACAACCGTCGCAGGTTTCATCGTATGCTGCTTGCCATTCCACTTGCCGGCAGGCTTGAGCGTGGCCTCAATACCGGCCGCTTCGCACGTACCTTCAGCATCCTGACGGCCAGTGGTGTGTCAGTGCTGGAAGCCTTGCGGATTTCTTCCCAGGTGATGTCCAACATTCCCATGCGTGAATCGGTGGACGAGGCGACGGCCCGGGTTCGCGAAGGCGCGGGTATTGCGGCAGCACTGGAGAAGGGAGGCTACTTCCCCCCCATGACAGTGCACCTCATAGCCAGTGGCGAGGCCAGTGGCAAACTAGAGGAGATGCTGGAGCGCGCTGCCATAAACCAGGAGCGTGAAATCGAGACCCTGATCGCTGCGGTACTTGGGTTGTTCGAGCCGCTGCTGATACTGCTGATGGGCGGTGTGGTACTGATTATTGTGCTGGCAATCCTGTTGCCGATTTTTGATCTGAACCAGCTGGTCCAGTAGCAGGGGAACTGCAGAAATCAGTACCCGTTGGAGGCCATGTCCACCTTGCCGGTGACTGCCGCAATGCGTTCAACGGCAGTCTCGATATGACCGTCTGGATGCAGGTCAAGCCTGCGATAGCCCGGGGTGGCAGGGTCCAGCGCGAAGTTCCTGCTCCTTGGCAGGAACTGGATACAGGTTGACGGAGTCGACATCAACCTGACGTCATTGCGCATACCGTCAAACTGCTGGTGTACGTGTCCCCAGAGTATGCCGCGTATCTGCGGGTGGCGGTCTGTTATGCCAAAGAATGCGTTCGGATTGTCCACAGCCATGGTGTCCAGCCAGTGGCTCCCCATGGCGACGGGTTGGTGATGCAGGCAGATGAGCGTGTGGGTGTCAGGTGCTTCCTGCAAATGTGACTCCAGTGCATTCAGCGTGGCCCGTGTGAGGTGGGCGCCTTCACTGTGCGGTACGGTTGAGTCGAGAAAAATGAAATGCCAGTTGCCGTGGAAGGCATGCTGGACGTACTTGATGTGACCTTCCCGGAGCGTGCTTTGCAACGTCCTGGCCTCGTCATGGTTTCCGGGCAGGCAGTAGACCGGCCGATCGAAACTCCCGAGGCGTGAAAAAATTCGCTGGTAGGCTGCAGGGGTGCCGTCGTGAACCAGGTCGCCTGTTGCAAGAATCAGATCGGGTGCAAGTCTGTGTGCCCTGATCTGGCTTATTACCGCCTGCAGGGACTGCTCTGTATTCAGTCCCAGCAGACAGCCCTGGCTGTCAGCAAACAGGTGGGTATCAGTGATTTGCAGGACCTTGACTACCTGCCCGGCTCCGGGATGCTCGGTGATTATCTTCATATCTGTAGTCAAGTTGTGGATTTGCTTCCTGTACCCTCAATCAGGCATGTCTTGCACTCTTCTTTGTCGCATGCATAAAACAGGTATCTTCCCATTGAGAATAATCAAAATACCGCGCCAGTAAATTGAATATTCACAGAATCGCAAAAAACTTGCCTGCGCGCATTGCAGTGGCGTTTTGCTGATTCCCTTGAGTCATAACTATCGGACGTCCCCGGCGATACTGAAGCTCTGCAAATCTGCGCAGGTGAGTTCCTTTTCCAGGGGGGGCAAACCGCCCGTACCGCCGGAATTGCCGCCGGGCTGCTATCCGGGAATGAGCAAACTGACACAGACTCTCAACCGAGGGTTTTGTAGAAAACCTTGGAATTGCGCTTGTAGTTGTAGAGCGCCTTTTTCCCTGCAGGTAGATGTGCCATGTCGCCAGCAAGGAAGCCGCGTTCACGAAACCAGTGCGCGGTGCGGGTCGTGAGCACAACCAGCTGTTCTATCCCGTCCTGGCGCGCCCTGGTTTCGATGGCCTGCAGGAGTGCTTCCCCGCGTCCGGCCCCGTGATATTCCGGGTGTACAGCCAGGCAGGCCAGTTCGGCCAGCTTCTCGTCCTTGCTCGGATAGAGTGCGGCGCAGCCGATGATGGTCCCGTCGCGTTCAATGACCAGGAAGTGGCTGATCTCGATCTCCAGCAGTTCGCGGGAACGTTTTACCAGAATGCCATCGTCCTCGAGGGGCTTGATCAGCTCCAGGATGCCGCCGACATCATCAATGCTTGCAGGCCTCAGGCCTTCATAGGTCTCAGCAGTAATCAGCGTGCCGTGGCCATCACGCGTGAACAGTTCCAGCAGTAGTACACCGTCTGTTTCCCGGTCGAGCAGGTGCACTCGCCGAACGCCGCTGCTGCATGCCTGAATCGCATGCTGCAGGTACTTTCTGGTTGAATTGCCGAGGCGCCGCCGCGAAGCCAGCAGCGCCTTCGCATCCTGTAATTTCAGCTGGTAAATCCTGCGCCTGCGGGTATCCCTGATGCCATGGCCCTCCGTCATGAAGACCAGCTTGTCTGCGTGTAACTCGCATGCTGCCACGGTAGCAACTTCCTCGGCGCTTAGGTTGAAAACCTCGCCGGTCGGCGAATAGCCCAGGGGCGACAGCAACACGATACGACGCTCGGCAAGATGCTGTCGAATCGCGGAGGTGTCAATGCGACGAACCTCGCCGGTGTGGCAGTAGTCTATGCCGTCACGCACGCCCAGCGGGCGGGCTGTAACAAAGTTGCCTGATGTGACGCCTATACGTGCTCCTGACATGGGTGTGTTGGCAAGGCCCATGGACAGGAGTGCCTCGATTTCCACACGAACCGTGCCGGCCGCTTCCTTTACGCACACCAGCGCCGCATCGTTGGTGACGCGCAGGCCACCGGCGTATTCCAGTTTCGCGCCGGCTGCCATGAGTTTGGTCTCGATCTGCGGGCGCGCGCCGTGCACAAGCACCAGGCGGAGTCCGAGGCTGTGGAGCAGGGCAATGTCATGCACCAGATCGGCAAATCTGCCGGAGGCGACGGCTTCGCCGCCGAAAACCAGTACCACAGTACGGTCACGGTGTGCGTGGATATAGGGGGCAGAGTGCCTGAAACTCTCGATAAACCGTTTGTCGTTGTTCTTGCTGTTCATAATCAGGTCTTCCCGGCACAGTGTTATAGCAAGCGTCAGCCCCTGATACAAACCGTATTGATCAGCGATTTCAGCAGATCGACGGTCGGAGCAAGACGATCCAGCCTGATAAATTCATCGGGCTGGTGGGCCTGGGCGATGTCGCCCGGACCCAGTATTACGGTTTCCATGCCCAGCCGGCCAAGGTAGGGCGCTTCGGTTCCGAACGCCACGGCTTCCGCTGCGTGCCCCGTGAGCTTCTCGGCCAGCTGTACGATTTTGGCGTTTGCGGGTGTCTCCATGGCGGGAATGCCCTCGAACAGCGGCTCAAAATTCACCTCGATGCCCGTATCCTGCAGCACCCCGAGCACCCGGTTCCGCAACTCGTCGCGTAGTTCCTGCAGGTCCATGCCCGGCAGTGGTCTCAGGTCAATATGCAGGTCGCAGCTGGCGCAGATCCGGTTGGGGCTGTCGCCACCGTGAATGTGTCCCAGGTTCAGGGTCGGTACGGGCACCGCGAAAAGCGGGTTGGTGTGACTGGCCTGGAGTTCCTTGCGCCAGCTAATCAATGCGCCGAGTACGGTATACATGGCCTCCAGGGCACTGTTTCCCAGCGCGGGGTCGCTCGAATGTCCTGACTGACCGGTAAGGCGAATCGCCTCCATGAGGATACCCTTGTGCATGCGCACCGGACGCAGTCCTGTCGGCTCACCGATGAGTGCGTGGCGTGCTCGTGGCCGATTGTGCTCAACCAGTGCCCTGGCGCCCGACATGGAGGTTTCCTCATCGGCCGTAGCCAGCAGGATCAGGGGAGCCTGCAGGTCGCCCGCCCGCTGTCCCCGGGCGGCTTCCAATGCCAGCGCCAGAAAGGACTTCATGTCGGAAGTTCCCAGGCCATAGAGTTTCTGGTCGGCGCTGGTGAGGCGAAAGGGATCGTGACGCCATTTCCCTTCGTCGTACGGGACGGTATCGGTATGTCCTGCGAGCACCAGGCCGCCGTCCCCACGACCGAGCGTGGCGATCAGGTTTGCCTTTGCCGGTTCCCCGGGAAGGCGCATGATCTCTATATCGAAGCCGGTACCATCCAGCCAGTTTGCCAGCAACTCGATAACCGCAAGATTGCCCTGGTCCAGTGCCGGGTTCGCGCTGCTGACAGACGGTGTGGCGATGAGACCGGAGATCATATCCAGCAGTTCGGGAATCCTGCTCATCAGATTATTCCTGTTTTGCCGTGTGTGGACCCTAATCAGTGCGGCTACCGGAATATAGCGCAGTACGCAGCCGGTTTATATATGTGGCAGGTGCTTCAGGAAGACACCACGACAAGGCGTGGTGCCACGGCATGTACGAAATTGTTCAATGGTGCCGGGGTTGCATAGGCGCAGCCCTGCGCATAGTTAACGCCCATCTTGCGGAGTTCGTCTGCGATATCCAGTGACTCAA
This sequence comes from uncultured Gammaproteobacteria bacterium, assembly GCA_963824045.1. Taxonomy (GTDB): domain Bacteria; phylum Pseudomonadota; class Gammaproteobacteria; order UBA9214; family UBA9214; genus UBA9214. The sequence continues at coordinate 28,510 of CAWGNW010000012.1, forward strand.
CATACTCGGCAATGGTTTCCTTGCCCAGCAGCTGTCCGAGTTCATTGAAGGATCGTACCATTGCGTAGTCGACCGGGTCGGCAAGAATATCGCGGACGAATGTGCCGTCTATCTTGAGGTAATCAACCGGCAACTTCTTGAGGTAGGTGAAAGTCGACAAGCCACTGCCGAACTTGTCCAGCGAGAAGCGGAAACCACAGCTTCGCAGCGTGAGCATGAAGTTGGTTGTCGACGGTACGCTGGTAACCGCGTTGGTTTCCGAAATCTCGAAGATAATGTACTTTGGCGAAACGCCGGTATTCTTGACCTGGTCGATGATGAATTTCAGCATATCGGGGCTGTGCAGTGTCTGCCCGGACAGATTGACGGTGATTGTCGGCGGCGGGTGTGCTGCAGTGGTGTGTTGTGCCTGCCAATCCATGATACGGGAGATAACCCAGCGATCAATGTGTGCCGCCAGGTTGTATTTTTCCGCGGCCGGCAGAAACGTACCAGGTCTTACCAGTGTCCCGTCCTCATCGATCATGCGCAGCAGGATCTCGATATGCCGCTCCCGGCTGTTGCCGCCCGCACAGGGCACGATAGGCTGATAGTACAGTGTGAACCGGTCATCGGCCAGGGCCTGTTTTAACCGGGATACCCATTGCATCTCACCCTGGCGCTGCTGCATGCGACGATCCCCGAGATGTGCGATCTGCACCCGGTTGCGCCCGGACTCCTTGGCGATGTAGCAGGCCGCATCCGCGGCACTCATGACGCTGGCGATGCCGGATGTGTTTTCGTCTATCAGAACGACGCCGATACTCGCGCCAAGACTGAATGCCTCTTTCCCCTGTGCATACTGGAAGCTGCCTATAGTTTTCTGGATTCCTGCGGCGATTTCGACGGCCTTGCCGAGGGGGCAGTTCTCCAGCAGCAGACCGAATTCATCACCGCCAAGGCGGCCCAGGGTGTCGCGTTGTCTGATCGCGCCGAGCAGCAGCTGCGTGACCTGTCTGAGTAATTCATCGCCGGCTGCGTGACTGCAGCTGTCATTGACAAGCTTGAACTGATCCAGGTCCATATACAGCAGGGCGTGTGTCGCAGGCTTGCTTGCGGTTTGTTGGACCAGACGGTCGAGGCGTGTTTCGAACTCGCGTCTGTTGATGAGTCCGGTAAGCGGGTCGTATGAACAGTGGTATGCCAACTGGCGATTTTTTTCGCCAAGGTGCCGGGAAACTACACGGAATCCGGCCACTATCAGCAGCAGCATGAGCAGCGCAATGCCCGGGAGCACTTTCTGGATAAAGGATTGCTGCTGGCGACTGGCACCGAGTATCCGCACGGCATGGTCATGCTGAATGTCCGCGAGCCTGCCCAGTAATGCAATCATGGGTTCCTGCTGTGCTGCGATGTCCCGCATGGCAGCCGCCACGAGGCTGGCTGATGCGCTGTCCATGATCAGCTTCGCGGTGCTGTCGTAGTATGGTTCGGAAAACCTGGCCTGCTGTTGCAGTTGCGAGTGGACGACGGCTTCATCTCCCAGTGTCCCCAGGCTGGCCAGATGACTGGCGGCGTCGGAATAGCTGGAGGAAGCTTCGATAAAACGCTGGTAGCAGGTGTTGCGTTCAGCGGCAGTGCCGGCCTGCAGCATGCGGTGCAGGCCGGCTGTTTTCTGCCAGAGCGCGTTTTGCATGCTGGTGATCGCTGCTGACTTGCGATTGATGGCTTCAATCAGGATTTCCATACCCCTGTGTTGTGCCCCGTTCTGTACCACCGGGATGCTTACCAGCATGACCAGCAGGGCGACTACGCCCAGCGATATCGCGGTTAACAGTATGTGGACCCTGTCCTTCATTGAATCGCGCCGCTGATCCGGGGTTGTTTGTTATGCGCCGGGGCATCTTGCGGCCTGTGGATTATCTGGAGATTCATCAGATATCCCATCGGCAAGGAGGGTAAGGACTTGATGATGGTGCGCTATGGGACGCCCGCCGTTGTCACCACGGGCCGGATGTGCCGGCAGGCCCGCAAGCAGCGCGGCCATTGTGGATGTGTTGCAGTGTTCCGGCTGGCCCCGGAACCGGGACAGATGCCGCGCCTGGTGCCAGGCTACAGATTGCAGACGTCAGTACTGGCGGGATTGTAGTCCGGGGTTCCGCAGCGCAGATTCGATGGCCATGCCTCGTGAAGATGCTGCGGTGGTGCCAGATCCAGCTGGCTCATGGTGACAATGAATTCATCGCGCGTGATGCCCTTGCGGATACGCGGATTCTTCAGCTGCTCTTCCGCGATCGTCGAATGGGTCCGCCCGTTGTAGTCATGGCCGGGATAGACGCGGGTATTACCGGGCAGGGTGAACAGGTGCCGGGTAATGGAATCATACAGGGTGCCGGCATCACCGGACTGGAAGTCGGTACGACCGCAACCCCGTATCAGCAGCGTGTCACCGGTAAATACGGCTCCGTCTATCAGGTAGCAGACATCGCAGTCGGTATGCCCGGGCGTGTGCACGATGTGAATCTTCTTCGTACCCAGTGGTACGAAATCCCCATCCTTGACCAGGACATCTGCACATTTCGAACGGCTGTTCTCGTGGACCAGCACGATGGAATTCAGGATGTTCCTGATGGCGCCGGCGCCCGTGATGCGGTCTGCGTGGATATGGGTCTCGAGCGTGTACTTCAGTGTCAGACCCAGCTGGCGCACCAGCCGGATATCCCTGCCGACCTGTTGCCGGACCGGGTCAATCAGTGCTGCCTCAAGACTGTGCGCGTCCCACACGAGGTAGGTATAGGTTGAACTGTCCGGGTCGAAGAGTTGCCGAATCTCCATTGCACTATCCACCGCGTTGTGTTGCCGCCGCCGGGAAACGTTACGGGAGCCACCACCCTGAGGCAGGGTACTCCACCCTCTAACTCCTATAATTTAATATTTAAGAATACGCTTATATGGTAGTACTGATCTGTTATTTGTCAAGGATTACTTTACTTAAGACTGATTATTAACTAATTGAAAATTATGAATTTAATGTTATTACCTGGTGCCGGTTTTCCGTCGCTACGATTAATGAATATAAAACAGGTGGTTAGTTGTCGCAGCTGTTCCGGTGTGAGCGGCTTTTCCGTCTGGAAGGATGTCGTCAAAGACGGTACAGGACTGCGGGGCCACTCTGTACAATAGCCAGCCCACTGTATATTCGCGGTTTCGTGCAGGCGACTGCCACTGGAGAAAAACATGAGTAACAAGCTGAATCGCTACAGTTCCCGTATCACGCAGCCCAAATCACAGGGCGCTTCCCAGGCCATGCTTTACGGCACTGGTCTCACCGCTGAGGATATGGACAAGGGACAGGTCGGCATATCCAGTGTCTGGTACGAGGGCAATACCTGCAATATGCATCTCAATGACCTGGCCGCCAGGGTGCGTGAAGGCGTGCGCGCTGCCGGTCTGGTCGGCATGCGCTTCAACACCATCGGGGTGAGTGACGGGATTTCCATGGGTACCGATGGCATGAGCTATTCATTGCAGTCCCGCGACCTGATCGCGGACTCGATCGAGACCGTGATGTCCGCGCAGTGGTACGACGCCAATATCTCGATTCCGGGCTGCGACAAGAACATGCCCGGCTGCCTGATCGCCATGGGCCGGCTGAATCGTCCCGCACTGATGGTCTACGGCGGCACCATCAAACCGGGGCATTACCATGACCAGACGCTGGATATCGTGTCGGCGTTCCAGAGTTATGGCGAGTTTATTGCCGGCAAGATCGACGAGGAGACACGCCATGGCATCGTCAACCATGCCTGCCCCGGCGCGGGTGCGTGCGGTGGTATGTATACGGCGAATACCATGGCCTCGGCGATCGAGGCGCTGGGCATGTCACTGCCCTACAGTTCATCCACGCCGGCGGTGGACCCGGTCAAACTGGAAGAGTGTTTCAATGCGGGCCAGGCGATCCGTAACCTGCTGGAAAGGGACATCAAGCCGCGCGACATTATGACGCGAGCGGCGTTTGAAAATGCCATGGTTATCGTGATGGCACTCGGCGGGTCGACCAATGCCGTGTTGCACCTGATTGCCATGGCGCGGGCGGTCGATGTCCCGCTGACCATTGACGATTTCCAGTTGGTCAGCGACCGTATCCCGTTTCTCGCCGATCTCAAACCCAGCGGCAGGTATGTCATGGAGGATCTGCACGATGCGGGCGGGACCCCGGCAGTGATGAAGTACCTGCTGGACGAGGGGTTGATGACAGGAGACTGTCTGACGGTGACCGGCAAACACGCTGGCCGAGAACCTGCAGTCACTGCCCGGTCTGGCGGTGGGGCAGGAGGTTATCCATCCCCTGAACGATCCCATCAAGCAGACCGGCCATATCCAGATTCTCAAGGGCAATCTTGCGCCGGGCGGCTCGGTGGCGAAGATCACCGGCAAGGAAGGGCTGCAATTCAAGGGGCCGGCAAAGGTATACGATTCCGAGGAGGCCATGCTCGAGGCGCTGGAAGACGGGTATATCAGCAAGGGTGACGTGGTGGTGATCCGTTATGAAGGTCCCAAGGGCGGTCCCGGCATGCCGGAGATGCTGACGCCGACCTCGGCGATCATGGGTGCGGGACTGGGCAAGGATGTGGCCCTGTTGACGGACGGCCGTTTCTCGGGGGGGTCGCACGGCTTTATCATCGGGCATATTGTTCCCGAGGCACAGGAAGGCGGACCGATCGGGTTGCTGCGGGACGGGGACATTATCAGCATTGATGCCGAGCATAAAACTCTCTCGGTTGCGGTCAGCGATGCGGAACTGGAGCAGCGCCGTCGTGACTGGCAGATGCCGCCTTACAAGGCGCAGCGCGGTACGCTGTACAAGTATATACAGCAGGTACGCAATGCATCGGACGGCTGTGTCACCGACGAGTAAGCACCGCAGCCGGGTGACAGTGCCCCCGGGTGCCGGGCCGGAGGCTGTCGTCTAGAAGGTGTCCCAGCTGGATTTCTTGCGCCAGCGGATGCGCGGGATGATCAGGCCGACGATGATGCCCAGCAGTACGACGCCGGCACCCACCATGAACCAGTCGCGCGCTGTACGGTCCCTGAGCCCCTCGTTTTCCTGTTGCAGGGTCTGCAATTGCCGTTCCAGTGATACCACCCGGCCTTTCAGGTCCTTGTTTTCCGAGTCGATTGCCAGGGCACTGGAGGCGGTGCGCTTGATTTCCGAAAGTTCCTGGCTGACGTTACGGGATTGTCCATCCAGGGCTGCCAGTTCTTTTGCCAGTGGCCGCTTTCTCTTCGGTCAGAGCCGCCATGCTGGTTTCCATTTTGCGGTTTTCCAGTTCCAGTTCCGCCAGGTTCTTTTCAGCCGCTGCGAGTCGGTCGCGCGCGGCCTGGCCCTTCATCAGATAGCGTGACAGGACCCAGCCTTCCTTGCCGCCCTTGACGCGAATATTTGTGTAGCCGGTTTCCTTGTCCTCCTCGAGCACGTCCACCGGTGTGCCGCTGCGCAGCATGCGGGTGATTCCATAGCTGGTGCCTTTGCCGCTGCGCATGGTGATCTCGAGGTTGTCGCTGACATAGCGGGTCTCGGCAAGGGCAGTGCCGCTGACCAGCAGTGAGAGGAATACCGGGATGATTGCGTTTTTCACGACTGCTCCATTACGTCTGTCAGGAAATAAAGTTAGCTATTCTAGCCGATCGGCGGGACGGATGGGGGGTCGCCGCGGGCACTGCTCCGGGTTGCGGGTAACCACAGTAAAAACAACGGGGTTAGCTGTCAACCAGGAGCGATAACAGGGTATCATCCGGGCATTCCCTGGCAATGACGGAAAGTGTTTGAAGTGAATATTGATTCCACCGGAGAGCGATTGCTGGAAGCACGTCAGGTGGCGTCACCCAACTGTGACGCAGCGTCCCGCCGGCTGCGAAGTCTCCCTGGTCGTAATTCACGGCATCAGCCTGCCGCCGGGTCACTATGGCGGTCCGGAAATCGACCAGTTGTTCACCAACCGGCTCGATGCCGCTGCGCATCCCTATTTTGCCGCGATTGCCGGGCTCAGGGTCTCCACCCATCTGCTGATCCGCCGGGATGGCGAACTGGTGCAGTATGTCCCGTTTACCCTGCGTGCCTGGCATGCCGGCGAATCCTGTTACGACGGCTGCGGCGCCTGCAATGACTTCTCGATCGGTATCGAACTCGAAGGCCAGGATCACGAGGCCTACACCGCCATACAGTACGAGCAGCTGGCGGCCGTACTGCAGGTCCTGATAGAGACCTTCCCGCGCCTCTCGGCCGAGCGCGTTGCCGGGCACAGCGATGTCGCGCCCGGGCGCAAGACGGACCCGGGACCGGCCTTTGACTGGAACAGTCTGCAGCAGCAGCTGGCGCTGCTGCAGTCACAGCAGGTCGGATGAGCAGGGCGGCGATGGAGTACCGGGAAACCGAGATCGAACTGTTGCGTCATGGCGAACCGGTGGGTGGGCGGCGCTATCGCGGCAAGCTCGATGATGCATTGAGTGAAAGGGGCTGGCAGCAAATGTGGCATGCGGTCGGAGACCGCGCCGACTGGCAACAGATTGTCACCTCACCCCTGCAGCGCTGCCGTGCCTTTGCGATGGCGCTGGGCGAGCGGCACGGGCTGCCGGTGGCGGTCGATGCGCGTTTTGCAGAAGTCGGGTTCGGCAGCTGGGAGGGCCGGACAAGGCAGGAACTGGAAGCGCAGGCACCCGGGCAGGTAGCACGCTTCCTGCAGGACCCGGTCGATAATCGTCCCCCGGGTGCCGAGGTGCTGGATGATTTCATTTCCCGCGTATACGCAGGCCTGGGTAACATCCTGCATGCTTATGCCGGGCAGCGGGTATTGCTGGTTGCCCATGCGGGTGTAATCCGTGCCGTAATGACCCATGTGCTGGAAATGCCGCCTGCCGTGATGTACCGCATCCATGTGGCAAATGCGGGTATGACGCGTATTCGTACCGACCGGGAACGCACCTTCACCCTGATATCCCACGACAGCCCCTGAAGTCCCCGCTTGTCAGGCAGTGCACAGGGTGAAAAAAACGGCGGTCCGCTGTCCCGCCGTAATACCCCCAAGTGGGGGGAGAATAGACCGGTTCCGGGTTGTGTCGCTATTAGGGAAACTACTTATGAAGACCTGCCAGACTGCTCCCATTCTGTGCCGCCCGCTGCAAGGGGGAGCGGAAGCGTGTCACCGGGCGCAGCTTGCAAACGGAATTGTCAGGACAGGTTATCCAGCAATAACACGAAGGGCGGTGTCAGCGCAGTGACAAGCATGAGAATGCCAAACAATATCTCACGAACATTCTGGATCATGGGCAGGCACCGGTTCGGTTATTGCAACGGCTATCGTCCGTTTCCGGATCATCTTGAGAGCGGTGAATACCGGGACGCCGGCGCAGCAGACACGGGCATGATACATGTCGGGGCGCCAGGACGCTTCATGCAGGGATGTGGCAATACATGAACAGCAACAGCCTGCGCATGGGCGTTGACCTTGGCGGCACCAAGATCGAGGCGCTGGTTCTGGATGACGAGGGTGCTGAACTTGCCCGGGAGCGCATCCCGACGCCATCCGGTGACTATACGGCAACGCTGCAGGCACTGGCCGGCCTCGTCGGCAGGCTTGAAGCGCGCGTCGGGTGCCAGTGTCGTGTCGGTATCGGGATGCCGGGCACCTTCTCCCGCGCGACCGGATGGGTAAAGAACTCGAATTCCGTTTGTCTCAACGGACAGCCATTGCGCCAGGACCTGGAGTTATTACTGCAGCGGCCGCTGCGTTTCGCCAACGACGCCGACTGTTTCACCCTGTCCGAGGCAACGGACGGCGCGGCACGCCATGCCGCGGTGGTGTTTGGAGTGATCCTCGGTACCGGGACCGGTGGCGGTATCTGCGTGAACGGGAAACCGCTGGCAGGTCCCAATGCCATCACCGGCGAGTGGGGCCACAATCCGTTGCCGTGGCCGCAGGCGGATGAGTTGCCGGGCCGGGCGTGTTATTGCGGCAAGCGTGGCTGCATCGAAACCTGGGTGTCGGGGCCGGGACTGGTACTGGATTACCGGGAATGCAGTACGCAGGACCTGACAGCGCCGGTAATAATCCGTGCTGCCGGGACTGGCGATGCCGTGGCGCAGGCTGCTGTGGAACGCTATGTGGACAGGCTTGCGCGGTCGCTGGCCGGCGTCATCAACATTCTGGACCCTGACTGCATCGTTCTTGGCGGCGGCCTGTCCAACCATGCGGGACTTTACGCAGCGGTGCCTTCCCGCTGGGAGCGCTACGTTTTCTCGGACAGGGTTGAGACAGCTCTGGTGCCCGCGAAATACGGGGATTCCAGCGGCGTCAGGGGCGCTGCCTGGCTCTGGGTATAGTGGTGCTGGCTGCTCTGTGCCGGAACTCAGTCTGACTGACGCGCAGCGATTTCCCGCAGGTGCGGCACCTCCAGCCCGGCCACAGCGGCCTGCTGCAGGGCGCGCTTGAGACGTGCCGGAGCGCTGCGCCCCGTACACTTGTGGTCGGGGTCACCGTCAAAGGCCGCCAGCATACCCTTGATCAGGGCATCCGCATCGAACGAGCGTCCTGCCAGGGTTTCCTGGATGCTGATTACCTCGCGGGCCACGGCTTCGGCAAGTTCCCGGTGTTCTGACCAGAGTTCGCTGACGCTGCCGCCTGTGACCAGTCCGGCACAATTCGTGGTGACAATGTAGACGTTCTTGACGACCAGCTCGAACAGCAGTTCCGATCTGTTTTCCAGCACGCGTGCCGGAATATCGATGGCTCCTAGGCTGGCCGCCAGGATGTCCGCCTGCGGGCCATACACCGGTGACGGGATCAGCACTTTTGCATCCTGGCCCGGCTTTTTTTCGAACCAGACGGAAATCACGGTTGGCTGTGCCAGGCCGTGCTGCTCCCAGTCGCGGGGCAGCAGTTCATTCTGCAGCAGGGCGACACGCGAATGCCAGGCCGGAGGCAACCGCTCCAGTACGGTATGCAGGTCGTTCTCTGCGACTGCCACCAGCACGATTTCCGGATCGGGCAGTTCCCCGGCGGCTTCCGCCAGGTCCATGCCACGCGTGAGGGGGTACACGGGGTAGCCCGTGCGCAGCAGGCCGCGCGCAAACACGCCGCCCATTTCACCAATGCCGATAACAACAACGGGAATGTTCATCTGCCGGGATTCCTGCTTGTGTCATGTGGAATGACGCGAGAGTATAGCGCACCATGAGAAAACGCATCGTGTGGCTGGTCGCAATCCTCGCAGGTTGCGGGTTGTTGTTGCCTGGCATGCCGGTGCGCGCGGATCCCGCGGTAAGGGTACTCGATGATGCCGGACATACGATCGTGCTTGACGCCCCGGCGCGGCGCATTGTGAGCCTGGCTCCGAACCTGACCGAACTGCTGTACGCGGCAGGTGCCGGAGACGCAATCGTGGGCACCTCCGAATTCAGCGATTACCCGGCGGCAGCCCGAGACATTCCCCGCATCGGCGGCGGCGGCGGCCTGGACATCGAGGCGATCATCGCCCTGCAACCGGACCTTGTGGTCGCCTGGCAAAGCGGTAATCCCGATGGCCAGCTGGAGCGCCTGCAGGCGCTCGGGATGACGTTGTTCCTGTCCGAGCCGCGGCAGTTGCTGGATGTGCCGGGGACGCTTGTCCGGCTGGGGCGGCTGGCGGGCCATGAACAGGTCGCGCAGGCCGCGGCACGTGCCTTTGCTGTGCGCTACCGGGAATTACAGCGGCGATATTCCGAACGCCCGACTGTCGATGTCTTCTACCAGGTCTGGCGACAGCCGCTGATGACAGTAAACGGGAAACACCTGATCAGCGATGTCATACGTTTATGTGGCGGGCGCAACGTGTTCAGTGACCTGCCGGTACTCGCGCCGCAGGTCGACATCGAGGCGGTGCTTGCTGCGGATCCCGCGGTGATCATCGTTGGCACGGGTGGCACCAGTGAAACCGCTGAGTTGCAGGACTGGAAACGCTGGCCGATGCTGGCGGCAGTGGCGGGTGGACACCTGTACGGGGTGCAGCGCGAACTGCTGGTGCGGCACAGTCCGCGCATACTGGAAGGCGCCGGGCAGGTGTGCAGGATTCTGGAAAAAGTGAGAAGTGAAAAAGGTGAGAAGGGGAAAAAGTGAAAAGTTAAAAGTAAAAAAGTGACGGGTCAGGTGTTGACAGGGCAGTGGAATCGGCCATCATCCTGATCACTTCTCACTTCTCACTTCTCACTTCTCACTTCTCACTTCTCACTTCTCACTTCTCACTTCTCACTTCTCACTTCTCACTTCTCACTTCTCACTTCTCACTTCTCACTTCTCACTTCTCACTTCTCACTTCTCACTTCTCACTTCTCACTTCTCACTTCTCACTTCTCACTTCTCACTTTTCACTTCTCACTTCTTTCATGCCGCCAGAAGACATCCGGTTTGCCGGCCAGGCGGTTGAACTCCCGGGCGATCACAAACAGCAGGTCGGAGAGGCGATTCAGGTAGCCGACTGCGGCCGGGTTGACGGCTTCCCTTTGCGAAAGCGTGTACAGGCGGCGTTCCGCCCGCCGGCAGATGGCCCGTGCAAGATGGCAGGCTGCCGCCGCTGAGGATACCGCCCGGCAGGATGAATTCCTTCAGTGGCGGCAGCGCTTCATTGAGCGCGTCCAGCCATTGTTCCAGCCGGGTTACCCGCTCTCCCGTGAGACAGGCGGTTCCCGGCATGCTGAGTTCACCGCCCAGGTCGAACAGTGTGTGCTGGATTTCCGTGAGTATGGTGTCGAGGGTTGCCGGCGGCGCATGCGCGAGAACGGTTCCGATGGCGCTGTTGAGTTCATCGATGGCACCGATTGCCTCGATTCTGGGGTGGTCCTTGGCGATGCGGGCACCATCGGATAGACCGGTGCTGCCATCGTCGCCGGTCCGGGTATAAATCCTGGTAAGGCGGTTGCCCATGTCAGCCCTCCAGCAGCCGGTATTCAACAGGCAGTATCAGGTCAACATGGCGGCCTTGCAGCCATGTGCCTGCGTTCGGAAGCCGCGCCAGCCGCGAGAGGCTGTTGATGGCGGCAGTGTTCAGTACCTCGTAGGGCGATGGCTCGACCAGATGCAGCCGGGTCAGGTTGCCGTTGGCCTCGATACGCAGCCCGACTCGCACAATGCCTTCCCAGCCCCGCCGGCGTGCCAGCAGCGGGTAACTGAAATGCGGCATTAATGCCGTGTGCAGGCTGTCGAGCAACTGTTGCTCAAGTGTCGCCGTGCGGGTCGCGGTTGCCGCTGCCTGCTGCTGTGTACTTCCGGCGGGGGCATCGGTGTCGGGCAGGTTCTCCGCAACTGCGGGGAGTGTGGCGGGAAGCCTTGCGGGGTGGCGCTGTGGCAGAAATCTCTCCGCTGCAGTGGTTGTCTGCAATGTCGCAGCCTGTTGCGTTTTGACAGCGGCTGCCATCCCGTCGCTGGTCGGGCGGCTTTCCGGGGTACTCCCGGGTGCCGGCACCAGTCTGACGATGACCGGGCCAGCCAGCCAGTTTAGCTGCGGCCGGTCGCTGCGTGCCACGAGCAGGGCGGCCGCATGCAGGGCCAGCGAGATGGCAAGAAAGTGGCTGAGACGGGGGCTGAGCATGGCGTTACAGGGTGCTTGCCTTGACGCCGACGTACACGCCTCTGCCCGGCTGCGCGAAGCCGGCGGGTTCCTCGTAATCCCGGTCGAACAGATTTTCCACCCGCCCGATCAGTTCCCAGTGCCGGTTCAGATTCCAGGATGCCGCAAGGTTGGCGAGGAAATAACTCCCGCGCTGGATGCGGGCACCCGTCGTCGGGTCGGTGTCGTAGCGATTGCCGATGAAAATGCCCTCGGGGTACACACCCAGCTCATCGAACGGCGTATAGGCCAGGGTCAGCACGGCCTTTCGCAGCGGGCGCCGCTGCAGGTTCTCGTCGGTCTGCTGGTCCACGGCACGGGTGTAGCTGTAACTGAGCGTGCTGTTCAAGCGGCTGGAGAATTCCGTTTTCAGAAAGCTCTCAACGCCGTATGTCCTGACTTCTTTCCGGTTGATGTTGGTGGTGAAGGTATCGTCGAAGGTGATCAGGTTATCGATATCGTTGCGGTAGTAGGTCGCGCCGAATTGCGTGTGGATGCGCTGCAGCGCCTGTTCGAAACCCAGCTCCCAGCCTTTGCTGGTTTCGGGGTCGAGGTCCGGGTTGCCCGTGAACGGACCGAAGGAGCTTACGGATACGCCGTAGAGCTGGGTCAGGGTGGGCGCCTTGAATCCGGTTGCCCAGGATCCTTTCAGGCGGGTGTCACTGGCGGGCAGGTTCCAGGAAAGGGCGAGTCGCCAGGTGGTTTTACCACTGAAGTCTTCACTGTGATCGTAACGGACGCCTGCGGTCCCGGAAAGATTTTCACCGGCATTGAACTGGTCCTGGAAGTAGGCGGCATTGTTTCGCTGGTTGGCGTCGGCGCTGGACAGGTAGGGTCCGAACGCGCTTTGCTGGTTCAGGCTGGCGTCAACTTTGTCTTCTTCGGTTTCGATGCCGAGGGTGAGTGTGTGGGTCTCGGAAAGATAGGCATCGTTCTGCAGGTCAAACTTGAGTTTACTGCCCTTGTTGGTCGCCCGCAGGTAATCCAGGGTGTTTACAGGGTCGTAATCGTCGCGGTCGCGGCGGTTTATGTCCGTGTAGTTGATGCCGAAGCGGTGCTCCGTGCGCCCCTCGAAAAGGTTCAGCCGGGTGTTCAGGCCCAGGATCACCTGCTCGGTCGTGTTGTCGCTGTCTGAATCGTCCCGCACCGGATAGACATTCAGGTCCAGGTCGTTGTCGGTTTTTACATAGCGTCCGCTGAAGTCGAAACCAAGCATGCTCGTGAGGTCGTATACGAGTCGGCTGGAGAGTGTCAGGCCCTCGTTGCCGTCATCATCGAGCACCCCGTTGGGCTGGCGGAAATCACTGGAAAGCGCCGAAACACCATCCGTGTCGGTGTGCTGGACGTTGAAGGTGTAGGACAACTGCCGGGTGGCACCGCTGAGGTAGGCATACTCGTTGAAGGTGTCGAAAGACCCGCCCTCCAGCGTGCCGCTCAGCGTCGTTTTTCCGCTGCCCTTTTTGGTGAATATCTGGATGACTGCGCCGATGGCGTCCGAGCCGTACAGTGTGCTTTGCGGGCCATGCAGGACTTCGATCCTTTCGACATCGCCGATATACAGGTGGGAGAGGTCAATGCGGCCGTCGGTATTGCTGGGATCGTTGATCTCGATGCCGTCAATCATCACCAGGGTATGGTTGGCGTTGGTCCCGCGGCTGAAAATGGAGGTCAGCTTGCCCGGGCCGCCACTGCGAATAATGCTCAGGGAGGGAACGGACTGCAATGCCTCGGTGGCGGAACGATACTGGTGGTTGGCGATGTCCTCCGCCGTGATCACCGTGACGCTGCTGCCGATACGGCTGGAGGGCGTCGGAATGCGGGTCGCGGTGACGATGATGTTGTCCGGTGAAACTTCCACGGCTGCAAGGGCCGCTGCGGGAACGGCCAGTGCGGCCAGGATGAATGCGCCTGGCATGAGACCTGCTGGCATGGTGTCTTCCTCGTGTATGCAGCGCACACCCGCGCCGCCGGTTATCGGGCGCAGAGGAAGAGAGACAGGGTGGAAATTATTGCGTCTGTCTGCATCGCCCCCCGCGATACGTCCAAGTCAGAATTTCAGGCCGGTCTCCGGGCTTGCGAGCGGGATTATCCCCGGTGAACCGCCTTCCCGCGCTGTGCGCAGTGGCATACTGGTTCACCTAGACTCGCTTACCGTTGCGGGGGCAGCGCCGGAATTGTCAGGTTGACGCACCGGCTTCCCGTTTCATCCCTTGAACGAAGGTTCTCGGGACACCTGAAACTAAGCTGTGCCGACTCTAAGTCCCTCGTTGCGGGCTGTCAAGGCATTACTGGTCCGCAACGCGACGGGCGTGATCTGTCGCCTGCCGGGACAAGTTCCCGCAGCAACGCCGCCAGACGCGGCGTATAGCCGGCCGATTCCAGGACTGCTTCACGGGCCGCGTGGCCGAGCTGCCGGCGTTCGTCGGCATGCGCCAGGTAGTGCAGGATACTTTCGGCAAACTCGGGCAGGGAACGGCAGAAGATGGTGTGCCTGCCGTGTGCGGTTGTCGTGAGTGCGGGCTGCCGGTCACAGACCTGGAAACCGCCTGCAGCCGGAATTTCCCAGTATTTCATGTTGCCGCCGTCAGCGCTGCCGGCATGGTGCAGGTTGAGGGAGATTTTCGAGCAGGCATGCACCAGCTGACTCTCGTGCAATGACAATGGGCCGCGCCCCCGCACACCGGGGCAGTGGCGCCAGCCGCGTCCCCAGACCGCAACCGGCAACGCCAGCCGGCTGTTCAGATAACGCAACAGTTCGCAACGTTCCGCGTAGCAGGTCCCGACGAAGGCAACTTCGGCGCCAAAGCGGCGGCGCTCTCGCGCGGTCGGGGTATCGACGCTGTGGAACGCCGGGGAGACCCCGAAGGGGAAATACAGCACCTGGTCCCCGTATAACTTTTCCAGCTGCGCATGGCTGCCGGCATAGGAGACCAGGATGCGGTCGGCGAAACCGGCCGCGTCCCGGATGCGGGCAAGGGCCGCTTCACTGAGGATGTCGCCCCACCAGTAGATCACCCGCAGGCCGGGCGAGTTTTGCCGCAGCTGCTCCACGGTTGCGGCATCGACCTTGCCCTGGATGCTGAGGAGCACATCCAGTGGGGTGCGGCCTGTGCGTTCCAGCAGGCGTTGCCGGAAACGCCGTGCCCAGGCTGCGCCACGGTCCTCACCGTGAAGCCAGGTGCGACCGGCAAGGAACAGGCGGTCGCCGGGGAGCCTGGCGTTGTGATGCAGGTACTCGACCCGATGGCCGAGCTGCTGCAGGGATGCGGCAATGATCTCGGTCCACATGCCGGCCCAGCGAGGACCCTCGATAAAGATGTCCATCCGCAAGCCGGTTCCGCGCTTACTGCGGTATCCAGACCGGTCCCAGCGGTCCCTGCAACGGCAGCAGCGGGTGCCGGTAGAGACGCTCCAGGTTGGGCCGGGTCAGGACGTCGGCGGCACAGCCCTGTGCCGTCTCACCGTCACCGAACAGCAGCAGGAAGCGGTTGCAATAGCGCGCAGCGAGGTTGAGGTCGTGCATGACCAGCAGCAGGGCCCGGTCGTCGTCCGCGGCGAGGTCGCCAAGCAGTTGCAGTGTCCGGATCTGGTGGTGGATATCCAGATGGTTGGTCGGTTCATCCAGCAACAGGAGTTGCGGGTCCTGGGTCAGCAGGGTCGCGATGCCCAATCGGCGGCGCTCGCCACCCGAGAGGGTGGTGACGAGGCGTTGTTCGATCCCGGCCAGCCCGACGGCCTGCAGGGCTGAGCGGGCCTTTGCCCGGTCGGCATCGCTTTCCCATTGCAGCGGCCCCAGCCAGGGATGCCGTCCGCTGAGCACGGTGTCGAGCGCGTTCGCCGGAAAGACGTCTGTCTGTTCCTGGAACAGGATGCCGATCAGTTGCGCGACCTGCCGGCGCGGCAATGCAGGCAATGCCTGTTGTTGCAGTGCTATGTGTCCTGACTGCGGGGGGCGCAGTCCCGCCAGGGTCAGCAGCAACGTGGTCTTCCCGGCGCCATTGCACCCCAGGATGCACCAGCGATCGCCGGTATTGATTTCCAGATTGAGGTCGCGACATACCGTGGTGCTGCCAATCACCACCTCCAGCGCGCGTGTTTCCAGCAGCGCCATGGCCTACTGGCTGTCCCGGCCATGCAGGGTGCGGCCGTGATGCAGCAGCAACAGGAACAGGGGGACGCCGATCATGGCCGTGAGAATTCCCACCGGCAGCTGCCGCGGTGCCAGCAGGGTGCGGGCCAGGGTGTCGGCGCAAACCAGCAGGCTGCCACCCAGCAGGACCGAGGCCGGTAACAGCAGGCGGTGATCGCGGATTCCCAGCAGGCGCAGCATGTGCGGCACAATCAGTCCGACGAAGCCGATGCTGCCGGCAAGCGTGACGGCGGTCGCGGTCAACAGCGATGCCAGCAGGTAGACGAGGCGGCGCAGCGGCTGGACCGCTATCCCCAGTGCACCGGCAGTCAGGTCACCATGAATGAGGATGTTGAGCGAGCGTCCCATGGCGGTGGCTGCCAGCAGCCCGCCAAGCAGGATCATGAAGCCGGTTGTCGGGAGACTTGCATAGGACAGGTCGCCCATCAGCCAGAACAGCATGTTGCGCAGGCCCTGTTCCGGGCTGAGCGCCAGCATGAAACCGATGACGGCGCCCCAGCCGGCCGCGATGACCACACCGGTCAGCAGCAGCCGGCTGGTGGTCCAGCTGCCGCTGCCGTGTGACAGTCCAAAGACCAGTAGCATGGAAAGCAGCGCCCCGCAGAAGGCGGCGCCCTGCAGCCAGAACCCGCCCAGTCCGAACAGCAGTGCCAGCAGGGCGCCGCTGGCTGCCCCGCCCGAGACGCCCAGCACATAGGGGTCTGCCAGCGGGTTGCGCAACAGTACCTGCATCAATGCACCGGCCAGCGCCAGCAGTCCGCCGGTGGTAAAGGCCGCGGCACTGCGTGGCCAGCGCAGTTCCAGGATCACCCGTGCCGTGATGGCATCGGCGTCCCCGCGGTACAACGCCAGCAGGTCATTCCAGCCGGTGCTGACGGTGCCGCTGGTCAGGCTCAGCATCATGCTTAGCAGTGTCAGCAGCAACAGGACTGTCAGCAGCATTCGCGCTCGCCCGGTCATCGGTGGTGCTGGTGGGCGAGCGAGTGGCGTGCCGTTATGGACTGCGGCCAGGCGAATGCTGCGCGTCCCGGGGTAAACCGTGTCATCGCAGGCTGATGACCGGCCAGGCGTGCCTGTCGGCGTGTTGCCTGAGAATTTCATCCGGATCCACAGCTACCGGCCGGTCCACTCTGCCCAGCAGGGGCAGGTCATTATGCGAGTCGCTGTAGAACCAGCTGTCCCCCAGTGTCTCACCGTGTTCTGCCAGCCAGCCCTGCAGCCACGTCACCTTGCCCTCCTGGAAGCAGGGGACGCCGGCAATCCTCCCGGTGTAGCGGTCGTTGCAGATTTCCGGTTCGGTGGCCAGCAGGTGATCGATGCCGTAGAGCGCGGCGATCGGTGCGGTGATGAAGCGGTTGGTGGCGGTAATCATGACCAGGGTATCACCCTGCTGCCGGTGCCCGTCGAGCAGGTCGTGCGCCCTGGGCAGCAGGATGGGGGTGATCTTTTCCTCGATATACTGCCGGCGCCAGTGCTGCAGGACGTCCATGTCGTGCGCGGCCAGGGGCCGGAGCTGGAAGTCGAGGAATTCATGGATGTCCAGTTCCCCGCGCTTGTACTGGTCATAGAAACGCCGGTTTTCCCGTTCGTAGGTTACCCCGTCGACAATTCCCTGTTCGACCAGGAAACAGCCCCACAGATAGTCGCTGTCCCCGGCGATGAGGGTATTGTCGAGATCGAATAATGCTATGCCCACGGTCCTGCATCCATCACGGTTGAACCGCCGCAAAGCATACACGAAACCGTCCCGCAAACAGCGCATGGCACGGCATTGGTGTTTGCTACCGCTTACCGCCTATGGGAGAATGATCGCCAGGCGGGTATGCGGCCGGGGTATTGCAAGTGATTGATCCGGATGGATTTAGGCCAAATGTAGGCATCATTCTTTCGAATGCGGAAGGACGTCTGCTTTGGGCTCGTCGTGTGGGGCAGGATGCCTGGCAGTTTCCGCAGGGCGGCATGCGTTCCGACGAGACTCCAGCCGAGGCAATGTACCGCGAACTGGCCGAGGAAATCGGCCTGCGGCCCGAGCAGGTCGAAGTCATCGGTGCGACGCGGGGCTGGTTGCGCTACCGGCTGCCGCGCCAGTTCATCCGCCGCACCAGCAAACCCCTGTGCATCGGCCAGAAACAGGTGTGGTTCCTGCTGCGCATGTTGTGTTCTGACAAGGCGGTCTGCCTGAACCATTCCGAGAGGCCGGAATTCGATCACTGGCGCTGGGTGGAATACTGGCAGCCGCTGGAGGAGGTCGTGGCATTCAAGCGCCGGGTCTACCGCAAGGCGTTGCATGAACTGGCCCCCCTGTTGTTCCCTGATGGTGTTCCGAAGCTGAAAAAAGATCGTCTTCCCAGGCAGATCCAGACACAATAGCAACATGCCCTCAAGACCGCAGGCCATGGAATGGATATCTCACTCGCGGTCACAGGCCCACCGTTATGCTTGAAATCCTGCGGCGGATTGTCCAGGAAGTTAATTCGGCGCCCGACCTCGATCAGGCGTTGCAGATTATCGTGCAACGGGTGCGCGAGTCCGTCGGCGTCGATGTGGCGTCGGTTTACCTGAAGGATGCCGACCGTGGCCAGTATGTCCTGAGCGCCACGGAAGGATTGCGCAAGGATGCTGTCGGCAACGTGCGCTTCTACATGCATGAAGGCCTCGTCGGCATGGTCGGTGAACGCGAGGAGCCGGTGAATCTCGAGGATGCCTCGACCCATCCCCGCTACCGTTTTGCCAGCGAGACCGGCGAGCAGCGGTTTCACGGATTCCTGGGCGTGCCCATTATCCAGCATGGCAAGGTTCTTGGCGTGCTGGTGATCAGGCAGAAGGAGTTGCGTCGCTTCGGGGACGAGGAAGAGGCTTTCCTGGTCACGCTGGCGGCGCAGCTTGCAGGTGCCATCACGCATGCCGGTGCCTCGGGACAGGTTGCAAACGCCCTGCTGACCCCGGACTCTGTCACCACCGCTATCCAGGGGATTCCCGGCTCCCCGGGTGTTGCGATCGGGCAGGCGATGGTGGTCTACCCGCCGGCCAATCTTGAGGTGGTACCTGACCGGGTGGTCGCGGACACGGTGCGCGAGGAACAGACATTACTGGCGGCAGTCGCTGCGGTGCAGGATGATCTGCGGGACTACGCCAGACGCTTGTCCGCGGTACTGCCGGCTGAGGAACTCGCGCTGTTCGATGCCTGGCTGCTGATGCTCAGCGGCGACAGCCTGGTCGGCGAGACCGTCGAGCGCATTCGCGCAGGAAACTGGGCACAGGGCGCCCTGCGGGAAACCATCGGGCAGCACGTGCGTGTCTTCGAGGCCATGGAAGACAGTTACCTGCGCGAGCGGGCCAGCGATATTCGTGATCTCGGGCGCCGCATCCTGACGCACCTGCAAAGTGACCGGCCCAGCGCCGGGGTGGTTTATCCGCAAACCGTGCTGGTTGGAGAGGATATCAGTGCCGGGCAACTGACCGGTGTCCCGCTGGAAAACCTTGCCGGTATCGTTTCCGCCAGCGGTTCCAGTTCATCCCACGTGGCAATCCTTGCCCAGGCCCTGGGTGTTCCGGCGGTCATGGGCGTGCGCGACATCCCGGTGGGCAGGCTGGAAGGTCGCATGATGATCGCCGACGGTTACCGCGGCAGCATCTACATCAACCCCTCGGAGCTGGTGTGCAAGGAATTCCAGCTGCTGCAGTCGCAGGAGTCCGCACTGACCGAGAAGCTGCGCGAGATCTCGACGCAAGCTTCCGTGACACCGGACGGTGTTTCCATCCCGCTATATCTGAATATCGGTCTGGTCTCGGGCGTGGAAGCGGAAGTTCACAGCGAGGGTGACGGCGTAGGCCTGTATCGCACGGAAATACCGTTCCTGATGCGGGAGAACTTCCCGGGTGAGGAAGAGCAGATGCGTATTTACCGCAAGGCGCTGGAAGCGTTTGCGCCACGCCCGGTCACGCTGCGCACCCTGGATGTGGGCGGTGACAAAATGCTGCCCTACTTTCCGGTGCATGAGGAGAACCCCTTTCTCGGCTGGCGCGGGATCCGTATCTCGCTGGATCATCCGGAGATATTTCTCACCCAGATGCGGGCCATGCTGCGCGCCAGCGTGGGGCTGAACAACCTGACCGTCATGTTGCCGATGATCTCCACGGTCACTGAACTGGATATCGCCCTGACCCTGATAAACCAGGCACAGGGTGAGTTGATCGAGGAGGGCGAGAAGGTACTGCGTCCCCCCATAGGCATCATGATCGAGGTGCCCTCGGCGGTTTATCAGACCGCCGCGTTGGCCAAACGGGTGGATTTCTTTTCCATTGGCACCAATGACCTGACCCAGTACCTGCTGGCGGTGGACCGCAACAACTCCCGCGTTGCCAGCCTCTACCAATCGTTGCACCCGGCGGTGCTGTGTGCCATCGGGCAGGTGGTGCGGGAGGCGCATCGTCTGGGCAAGCCGGTCAGCGTCTGCGGGGAAATGGCCGGTGACCCGGCTGCGGCCCTGGCGCTGCTGGGGCTGGATGTTGACAGCCTGAGCATGAGTGTCAGTAATATCGCCCGGGTGAAGTGGGTGATTCGCAGCTTCTCACGCTCGGAGGCCCGGGACCTCCTGGAACAGGCATTGCAACTGGAGGAACCGCGCGCCATCCGGGAGATGTACAACAACGTACTGGAGCAGGGCGGGCTGGGTGGTCTGGTCAGGGCGGGTAACTAAGTATTCTTTCAAATTGAAAAACGGGCTCTGACAAGTCAGGCTGGATGCCGGTATTTCTGAATAGCCGCGGAATCCGCGGAAGCTCACGGAAAAGTTATCAATGAAGTTATTTCTTTCTGTGTTATTCCGTGGAGTCCGTGGCTGGCCATAATATTCGTCTGCATCGGGCTGGAAAAGCGCTGGACGGGTATGCACGCCAGCCTTCATCACGGCGAACTCAAGCAAATCACCTGAATTTGCGTTTGTAGACACGGGCTATCGCCATCGGCTGATTGCCCAGAGCGCCTGTCTGCTCTGGACTAATTCAGATTATGCTTATATTATTAAATGGAGAGACAGTTATGTTCAGGAAGGCGAGTGGATTTCTTGCTTTAATTCTTGGTGTTGTGGCGTTTCCCGCTGTCGCCGTCGAATGGCAGGCACTGCCGGATGTGGCGCCGGCACCCGCGGACAACCCGACGACCCCGGAGAAGGTCGAACTGGGCCGCATGCTCTACCTGGACCCGCGTTTTTCCTCGACCGGGACAGTTTCCTGCAACTCCTGTCACAACGTGATGCTGGGTGGTGACGACAACCGCCCCGTATCCATGGGCGTACATGGCAAGACCGGTGGACGCAGTTCCCCTACCGTGTGGAATTCCGCATTCAATTCCTCGCAGTTCTGGGACGGTCGTGCGGCGAGCCTGGAAGACCAGGCCAAGGGCCCGGTAGTAAATCCCATCGAAATGGGCATGGGCGAGCTTGAAGAAGCCATGGATCGGGTGCGTGACATCCCGGGTTATCGCCCTTACTTCGAGGCGGCTTTCGGTACGGACAATCCGCTGACGGTCGACAACGCTGCCAAGGCCGTTGCCGCCTATGAGCGTACCCTGATTACCCCCGGCAGTGCCTATGACCGCTATGTCAAGGGTGACAAGAAGGCCCTGACGGAGCAGCAGGTGCGCGGCATGGATACCTTTGCCAGCGTGGGCTGTGTTGCCTGCCATTCAGGTGCGGCATTCAGCGGACCTGCGCTGAGCCCCGGCAGCGGCTTCTTCATGAAGTTCCCGACCTTCACCGACAACGATTATGTGAAGCAATATGACTTCACCGCGGACGAGGGACGCATGGCCGTTACCACCAACGTGGCGGACAGGCACATGTGGAAAGTGCCGACGCTGCGGAATATCGCCCTGACAGCACCCTATTTCCACAACGGTTCCGTGAAGACGCTGGATGAAGCCGTGCGAATCATGGCCAGGGTGCAGCTGAACCAGGACCTGTCCGGCGAGCAGACCGCGGATATCGTGTCATTCCTGACAGCACTGACCGGTGAGTTCCCGCGGCAGACCATGCCGCAGCTGCCGCCGACGCCGGGACGTTCGATCGTCGACTGAGAACGGGCAGAACTATCGCGCGGCTGAACCCGGCGCGCACGCCACAGTGGCTGCCAGGCCGGGGCCGCTGGCGTGCGCGTTTGTTTGCGCCGTTGCTAAGGCTGCGGCTTGCGGGCATTGATGTCGCGTGCGTGGGCGCGGGCGCTGGCACGACGCCGCCCCCATAACCAGACGCCGCTGCCGGCCAGCAGCAGGAACAGCAGGGCGGCGGCATCGACCAGCCAGACACCGGCTTCACCAAGTATCCTGCCGCTGTGCAGATCGAGCAGGACGCGTTCCAGCGACAGGCCGGTGCCGCGCCAGGCGCTGCGCAAGGCCCGGGCCAGTTCCTCATCGGGGGGTGACTCTGCGGCCCAGGCTACTTTGCTTTCAGTGGCTGCCGTCCATTCGATGAAATTCTCGTCGGTCAGATAGTTGCCCTGTGCGGTTCTGATCACCAGTTTGCCGTCACCATCGGTGCCGACTGCCTGGATACCCGCGGGCACACCCGCAGCAGGTCCCAGCTGTTCAATCAACTCCCCTGCGCTGGTAAACAACAGCAGACCGCTGTCAAGGCCTGCGACGATCAGCCCCGCATATTCCACCGCGCCCGCAAGCGTCCCCTCTGCAGTTCGCACGAGTTGCAGGTCCCGGTAGATGTGCTTGCCCAGTTGCGAGACTGCATGCGATCCGGCACGATAACTGATGACCGTATCCGGTGCATGAATTCCGTACCAGTCGAGCAGGGCATCCGACTGGACGTGCCTGGCGTCCAGTTGCAGCGCTTCGGTGTGGTTGAGGGCAAGACCGGTGACGCTCAGGATGACCACGAACAGTGCCACAGTCAGGCCGAAATAACGGTGCCAGATATACAGCGAACGCAGCAGCCTGAGGCGGGGTTTAGTCCCTGGGTGGCGGGTCATTGGCTGCCTGTGTTTGTTGAGTCAGATACAGGGCGAGGCGCGCCAGTTTCTTCAGCGCACGCACCGACAGGGTGGCACCCGAGATGCCGTCAATGTGCCGGTCCAGCTGCCGGTCCGCAGTCAGCCCGATCCCGTCGAACTGGTCGGTGAAGAAGGGATAGCGCACCTCCCAGCCGCGGCTTTCCCGGAAATCCAGCACCCGCAGCAACTCCATTCCCGCGGGGCCGACGACCAGCCCCACGGTTATGGGTTTTTCCTTGCCGATTTCCTCCAGTATCCAGGCTGTGCGACCGTCCTGTTCCCAGTAGCGAATGCGCAGGCCGGGATAGGGATGCCCGAGAATCGCGGCCGCTGATTCCCTGACGTCCCCGTTCAGCCACAGTACCTGTGGCGAAGGGGGCGTATTCGCAAACACTTCATGCAGGAAGGCATCCGTTGTCTGGTAGCTTTCGCCGGCGACTGTGCTGGCGGCAGCCAGCAGCGTCAGAAAAGTCAGGAGTCTGAAGTACATTGCTGCCTAGCTTACCAGAATGGATCTGCATTTCCGGCAGGATACCGGGCGCCGCTCAGAACTGGTAGCCGATGCCCAGATCGAAGGCATCGAAATCGCTGTAACCGGGAGGGGAGGCCGTGCTCGCCATGTCATAGTCACGGCTGCGGTAGTCCACTTTCAGTACGACACCCT
Source organism: uncultured Gammaproteobacteria bacterium (assembly GCA_963824045.1). Taxonomy (GTDB): domain Bacteria; phylum Pseudomonadota; class Gammaproteobacteria; order UBA9214; family UBA9214; genus UBA9214. Next base: position 51,939 of record CAWGNW010000012.1, read on the forward strand.
CGTCGGGCCAGAAGTTGGCACCGATTTCCCACTGGTTGAACTGGTCCTGATCGCGTGCCGCGTCGACATCTTCATAGCGGGTGTAGAATCCGAGCTTATCCCACGGCTTGTAGCTGGGTTCTATGTACCAGCCGCTCTGGGTTTCATCCCCCGCCGCCTCGACGGCCGAGCCATTGAAATCCCACTGCGCATACAGTGCGCGCAGGGCGAACGGGCCCTGCTGGTAAACCGCATGGGTTTCATACAGGATGCCCTCGTTCAGGCCGTCACCGCTGATCTGCGAGGCATCCGTCTGGTAGTTGAGGCTGGCGGCAAGTTCCAGCCCGGAAATTCCGGTGTACTTGATGCGCCCGGTATAGGCAAGGTCGTTGGCATCCGCCTCGGAGCTTTCTTGCCGGCCGTCGCGAACCACGAAGGCGTCGCTGCCGGTGGTTTCCATCTTGAGGCCCTCGGTCACGGCCAGGTTCCAGCTGATGCCGTTGTCAAAATAACCGTTGATTCCGGCGCCGCCCGCCCACCACGATGTGGGGATGATAATGTTTTCAACATCGTTGCGTTCCACGCCATAAAACGTCGTCGGTTCATGGGTTTCGTTGATAATGCCGACGGGCAGCAGAAACACGCCGCCGCGCGCCTGCAGAGCGTCCTTCAGGTCAAACTCAACATAGGCCTCTTCCACTTCCACTTCTTCATTGTCATGCTCGATCTCGAATTCGGAGAAGAAACGAATGCTGTCGGTAAATTCATGGCCGACGTACAACACGAAGCGGTGCAAGTCGATTTCATCGTAGTCGTTGGCCGAGTCGTCGGCGTTGACATTGTTGTAGTGCAGTTCACCATAGCCACCGATGGTGGTTTTGTCGGCCCAGCTGCCGGCACTGGATGACCTCGTGGCAGATTCTTCCACGGCAACGACCGCAGCTTCCGCTTTTTCCCCTGCGTCGGTCGCTGTTTTTGCGGTGTCTGCCTGTTGCTTTTTCAGCGCATCGATTTCTGCCTGCTGTGCCTGGATAATCTGCCAGAGCTGTTCGATCGTCGGCGCGCCGGAAGCCTCCGGGAAGGCCGGTACGGCGTACACCAGAAGACCGGCCATAAAAAGTGGGAGGAATGGGTGATTCATCGGTGTCTCCGGGTGAGTGATTATTGACAGTCGAGTATTCTACGAATTATAAAGACAAATGCAAATCATTCTCATTAACGATATCTGTCGGATGCAAAAGTGGGTGTGTCCAGGGTTCGTCCTGTGATATCAACTTGTTGTATTGGAAAATGAAACCTGTGTCCTTGTCGGGTAATCCCATCCCCAATCAGGGAGACTGGTAACAGGCATCTTCTGCCCTTATATTCAATCCATGCGGGGATGGTCCCTGTGACAACAAGTGACGGAGTGGGATATGACACAGGCTGCAACTGATTTCAGGATGGAACTGGCGGAAAGCGACGTCGCTCTGACGGCCGCCGCCCGCGAGAAGATGATCGAGCTGTTCAACCAGGTTGAAGATGATGACCTCAAGGCGATACGGGTGTTCGTGTCCGGGGGTGGCTGCGGTGGTATGGGTTACGGTATGACCTTTACCGACAGTCGCACGGAATATGACTGTGTGCGCACGGAAGACGGATTTGAAATCTACGTCGATGCCGTTGCCCTGAATTTCCTGCGGGGTGTCGAGATCGACTACGTAGAGCGCCCTACCGGCGCCAGCTTCATATTCAACAATGCCTTTGCCATTACGGGCGGCTCGGGTACCTGCGGTGCCTGCGGTGCTGCTGGCGGAGGATGTGCCTGATCCGGGCAACCAGCAGGCGCGTCCGCGCCTCCTGCTGATAGCACCGCCCGGCAGTTACCGGACTGTCGCCTACCTGGAGACTGCCCGCAACCTGGGCGTGGATGTGCTGGTTGCGTCAGAGGGCAAGCACTCCCTTGTAGGTGAGATCGCGGCCGGCCTGCATGTCGACCTGCACAGCCCGGGCGCGCTGCATCTCCTGCTGCAAGCAAACGAGGTGCGACCTTTCAGCGGCGTGGTCGCGACGGACGATGCCAGCGTCGAACTGGCCAGCAGGATCGCCCGGGCGCTCGACCTGCCGCACAATCCTCCGCATGCTGCAAAATTGTCCCGTCGCAAGGACTTGTCGAGGCAGGCGCTGCAACAGGCCGGCGTGCCGGTCCCGGCATTTCGCGTGGTTGACCTCGCTGCACCGCTCAGGGATCAGCTACAGGACATTGATTTTCCCTGTGTGATTAAACCCCTGGCCATGTCTGCCAGTCGCGGTGTCATACGTGCCGATAATCCGGCGGCTGTGGAAACGGCCTGTGTCCGGGTGCAGGCCCTGCTGCGGGAAACAGCGGGCAGGGATCCGTTTGCGGATTCGCACGTGCTGGCCGAACAGTTTGTCCCGGGACCGGAGGTGGCACTGGAGGGCCTGTTGCAGCAGGGGCGGCTGCAGGTGCTTGCGATCTTCGACAAGCCCGATCCACTGGATGGGCCGTATTTCGAGGAGACTTATTACATCACCCCGTCGCGGCATTCCGGTGCCTTGCAGCGGAGCCTGGTTGACTGCGTGCAGGCGGCATGCGCCGCGCACGGCTTGCGGGAAGGCCCGGTGCATGCGGAAGCGAGACTGCCGCGCGATGGTTGCGTCATCATGGAAGTGGCTGCCAGGACCATTGGCGGGGAGTGCGCACGGCTGCTGGATTTCGGCACCGGGCATAGCCTGGAGGCGCTGGTGATCTCACATGCCATCGCCAGGCCCCTGCAGTTTGAACCGCAGGCGGGTGGGGCTGGTGTCCTGATGTTGCCGATCACCAGCGCCGGCATTCTGCGCCGCATTGAGGGCATCACGGCAGCGCGCGCAGTGCCCTGGATTGAGGATATCCTGATCAGCCGGCGCGATGGCTATGAACTGGTGCCGCTGCCGGAAGGCAACAGCTACCTGGGTTTCATGTTTGCCCGCGCGCCGACCGCTGCGCAGGCGGAATCCGCGCTGCGTACGGCGCATGCCAGTCTGAAGGTTGTGACGGCGCCGCTGCTGCGGATTGAGGACCGGCGCTGAGAAGCTAGCTAAAAGTGAAAAGTGAGAAGTGAAAAGTCAAAAGTAAAAAAGTGAAGGGTCAGGGGTTGACAGGGCAGTGGAATCGGCCAGTATCCTGATCACTTCTCTCTCTCCTCTCACTTCTCACTTCTCACTTCTCACTTCTCACTTCTCACTTCTCACTTCTCACTTCTCACTTCTCACTTCTCACTTCTCACTTCTCACTTCTCACTTCTCACTTCTCACTTCTCACTTCTCACTTCTCACTTCTCACTTCTCACTTCTCACTTCTCACTTCTTCGCCCCAGGCGGCTGGAATCCGGCGGGTACGGAACCAAAGTCCCCCTCGCCGAACAGGAAGCCGATCATATGTTTTTCAATGACCTCGACACTGTCCTTGTCGGCTGTGTTGAGGCCGTTTTCATTGATGATCATGGTGAGCCGCTCTACCCACTGTTTCCAGCCTTCCGCGGAAACATTCTCATAGATTCGCTGTCCGAGGGCCCCGGGATGGGGCGGAGCGTCCAGCCCCTCGGCTTCACGCTTGAGTACGACACAATTCACAATATGGCTCATGCAGGCTTGCTCCGTTTCAGTTTCCGATATGCCGGTTATTGTAACCCGATTTGTACTTGTGAGCCCCTTTTCCCGGACGATCAGAAAGGTTTGACCACGGCCAGCATTACGATTGCGATCAGCAGCAGTGAAGGGACTTCATTGACCCAGCGATAGAACACATGGCTGTGGCTGGCGGTTCCGGCACGGAAGTCGCGCACCAGTTTCCCGCAGTAGAGATGATAGGCAATGAGGCCTGCCACCAGCAGCAGCTTGGTGATCAGCCAGCCCGTCTCGTGGTAGGCCGTCCAGGCATAGGCGGCCAGCATCCAGGTGCCGAATATCGCCGTCAGCACGGCGCCGATGGTCATGATGATATACAACTTGCGTTCCATCACCAGAAAGCGGGCGTGGCTGATTTCATCGCGGGTGTCTGCGTGGTAGACGAACAGGCGCGGCAGATAGAAAAGTCCGGCGAACCAGGTGACCAGAAAGATGATATGCAGTGCCTTGATCCAGAGCATGAGTCGTTGCGGCCGTAGGTGTTTTTTCAGGGGTCAGGTAAGGCAGGTTCCGTCATCGAGCCCTCTTGCAGCGCAATCATAGCAAGAATTTCCCGGCGCAGCCCTGTCATGTCCAGCCTTCCGAGCGTGCGCTGGACGACCCGGCCGTCGGGCGCGATGAGAAAGGAAGTCGGCGTCAGCCTGACATCGCCAAAGGCACGCGCGGCATCGGCATGGATATCGAGCGTGACGGGGTATGCCATGCCGCGCGATTTGCGCATTGCCAGTACCTGGTCCGGGGGGTCGTCGGCCATGGCGATACCGATGATCTCCAGTCCCCGGGGTGCCAGTTCCCGGTAGAGCTCGATCAGGTGGGGGATTTCCCGCACACAACCCGGGCAGGTGGTGGACCAGAAGGTTACCAGCAAGGGTCTGCCCCGGAAGGCAGGCAGTCGCAGTTCCTCGCCGGTGACAGACATCAGGGTGATATCCGGTACGCGTGCAAGCTGGTGCGGCACGAAATGGTAGTATCCGGCAGCGGCAATGGCCAGCAGCACGAGCAAAGAGAAGGTCAGGATGCGGGTACGCATGCTATTCCTGTGGCGGGTCACCGGACGCGGGTCCGGCTTTGCCTGTGCCGAATGACCTGCCGATAAATCCGAAGGCACGCCGGATGCCGCGCCACAGCTTCGGCAACAGCCAGATCATCAACAGGATGAACATGACCAGCAGCACGATGAACAACACCGGGTGGTAAAGCGCCGTCCAGAGGCCGGCAATGACCGCGACATCCTCGCCCACGGAGGCCAACCAGTTGCTGACCGGTTCCGGCGAGGTATTGATCAGGATCCGGGTTCCGGCCTTGGTCGCATGGCTGCCCGCCGCGAGCGTGCCGCCGGCTATCGCGGCGGCCAGGTGTGCCGCCGCACCGACATCACCGACAGCGCCGGCAGCAAGCACAGCACCGGCCGGAATCCGGATAAATGTCGACAGTCCGTCCCAGCCCGTATCGATACCCGGTACCTTGTCCGCAAAGAACTCGATGCAGTACATAACGCCTGCAGACAGCATGACCAGTGGATGGGTGAGGATCTGCAGATCGGGCGGCAGGTCCAGGTTGCCGGATGTTCCCAGGTAACCCAGCATCAGGATTGCGGCATACAGGTTAATGCCGCTGGCCCAGGCAGCGCCGAGTGTGAGGGCAATGGTTTGGGTGATATCCATGGCAATTTTAGGGAAGGTCCGTTGCTGCGATGCGTGGATTCTAGCAATTCGGGTGACGCAGTACTCTTGATGTAGCGTGCGTATTCATGGCAGGCATCGAGGAATGTCCTGTAACAATTTGATATTTCTATGCTACTTGCCTGATGCTTTGTCCGGCTTGCGCATGTTTACATCAATTGCCTGCCAAGGTCTAATAACGCCACTGGTTTTTTACAAACTGTCGAGGGGTGACCAGGCGAGATCATAACGGTTTTGTAACGGCGCACTATCCCGTATAGATAATATGCCAATGATGTCTGGCCACACCATGATGCCTCGCCGACAGCAACCAGAGATATTCGCGTCAGTTGCTGAAGTCAATGTTTTGTTTTAACAGGCAGTAACCCACAGGAGTGAAGACATGAAAAAGATATTGGTAATGGCCGCGGCGGCGGCCGGGATGGTACTGGCTGGATGCAGTGACAAGGAGCAGCCTGATGCCGGCGCAATGGTTGAGGAAATCACTATCGAAGAACCGGCCGGTGACGATTCCGGCTCAGCCGTTGATGCTGCCATGGATGCTGCCGATGAGGCCGCCACGGCGGCCGCTGAATCAGAAGCTGCTGCCGAGGTGGCCGAGATGGCTGATGATACCGCCGAAATGGCGGATGATGCCGCCGAGCAGGCGGCAGCGGTGGCACAGGATGCTGCTGATGCGGCGGTTGAAGCTGCGGAGGATGCAGCCGGGAAAGCCCCGGATGCTGCCGGTGATGCCATGGGCCAGTAGCCGTCCGGAAAACTGCTAAAGCAAAGGCCGGGTTATGCCCGGCCTTTTTCCATTCAGGATGCTGAACCTATGCTGAGAAGTACCTTCCTGGTATTCATCGCCGGATGGATCGTCTGGTTCTGGATAGACAAGCCGGATACACGCCAATTTCGCATGCCCGAAACCGGCGACAGCATGCTGGGTAATTTCCAGACAGCCTTCGATATGCTGAAAGCCGGTTATGTCGACATGTCGTTCGTTTACCTCTGGGGCGCGCATTACCTTGTGCTTTCACTGCTGGGCGGCGCCTTGCTGGCCGTCGTCTACGGCGCCATTGCCGATTACCTCGGCAGACGGCGAATGCGCAGTCACTTCCTGCCGCCCGTCCGGCAACATCCCGGGGCGGCTGCCAGCGTCCAGTCGGACCGGGCTGACAGGACGTCTGAGCAGGACCGCCCTGGCGAGTAATCAGGGCCTGTTCAATCCAGCCGGTGTGCGTCAGTATCATGCTGGCGTTGACTGCCGCCAGCCTTGCAGCGTGGGTCCCTGTTTAATGGTTGCGCAGCATCCAGGCGGTGCCCACGCCGCCGCTTCGGCAGAACCGGGTATTCCGCCAATTTCGAAAGTACACATAATGCCCGCCGCTGGTCCATGTGCACAACTGGTCGTGCAGTTCCTGTGAGCAGCATGCGGTGTATTCGGAACCCGGTTTTATGCACTTTCCTTTGTGATGCGTACGCCGCATTCCGGCAATGCCTGCGCGGGTGATGGCTTCGCCATTTCAGGCGGCGTGTCGACTTGCAGCGTTTCCAGTATTATTCCCCTTGCCGAATGATCCCGGGGATATCTGCCAGGCCTGTCCGCCGGGGATGCCGGTGTGGTGACGCTTCCGGCCGGTTGGGGGGTGCAGAGTGATCAAGACCCGGTTGCCAGAAGACGATCATAAACGCCTGGAAGTCATTATCAGGCGCATGCAGAAAATCCAGCGCGCCATCAAGGCATCGCGCCAGCCGGCCTCCATGCTGGAGCTGGACGAGCTGAAATCGCTGGGCAATGAATACGCCAGGACGGTGGCACGACTTGCGGCTCTTGCACAGTCTCCGCCGGCCTGAAACACACTCAAGCGAGAGAAGATATGACAGAAGATTCGGGGATATTTGTCGGCAGGGGAACCGGCCCGGTGTACCTGGAGCCGCGTCTTGCCAATCGTCATGGTCTGATTGCGGGAGCCACCGGTACCGGCAAGACGGTTTCGCTGCAGATACTGGCCGAAGCCTTCTCACGACGCGGCGTGCCGGTATTCATGGCCGACGTGAAGGGAGACCTCTCCGGTATCAGTCAGCCCGGGAAGAAACACCCCGGGCTGCAGGAGCGTGCAGCACAGATCGGCCTGGATGATTATGCATTGGAGGGATTCCCGGTGGTGTATTGGGACCTGTTTGGCGAGCAGGGGCATCGGGTGCGTGCCACGGTGTCGGAGATGGGGCCGCTGCTGCTGGCACGCCTGCTGGGCCTGAACGAAACCCAGGAGGGCGTGTTGTATGCCGTGTTCAAGATGGCCGACGATCAGGGCTTGCTGCTGCTCGACCTCAAGGACCTGCGGGCACTGCTGGCTTTTGCCGGCGAGAATGCACGGGAACTGACGCTGGAGTACGGCAACATCGCGAGCGCTTCGGTGGGTGCGATCCAGCGGCGTCTGCTGGTGCTGGAGCAGGAAGGAGCCGGAGAGTTTCTCGGCGAGCCGGCGCTGGACCTGTTCGATTTCATGCGCAACGGTGCAAATGGCTACGGCAACATCAATATCCTCGCGGCTGACAAACTCATGCAGCACCCGAAACTGTACGCTACTTTTCTGTTGTGGCTGCTTTCCGAACTGTTCGAGGAATTACCCGAGGTCGGCGATCCCGCGCAGCCGCGGCTGGTGTTCTTTTTCGACGAGGCGCACCTCCTGTTTGACGATGCGCCAAAGGTGCTTGTCGACAAGGTGGAGCAGGTCGTACGTCTGATACGCTCCAAGGGCGTGGGTGTGTATTTCGTCACCCAGAACCCGCTGGATATCCCGGATGCCATCCTCGGGCAGCTCGGGAACCGCATTCAGCACGCCTTGCGTGCCTTCACGCCACGGGACCAGAAGGCCGTGAGGGCCGCCGCCGAAACCTTCCGTGCCAACCCCGCTTTTGACGCGGCCAGGGCCATCATGGAACTGGGCGTGGGCGAGGCGCTGGTTTCCATGCTTGGCGGCAAGGGCACCCCCGGTATCGTGGAGCGTACCCTGATTCGCCCACCCGCCTCGCGGCTGGGACCGGCAACCGCGGCGGAGCGCCAGGCAGTCATTCAGCAGAGCCTCCTGGGCAGCCGTTACGATCAGGCCATTGACCGCAAGTCTGCCTATGAAACACTGAAAGAGCGTGCGGACAAGGCGGTTGCCGGGGATGCGAAACAGAAGGGGACAACCGCGCGCGAAAAAACCCGGTCCGCTGGCAGTCGGAGCAGCAACCGGCAGGGTGTGATGGAGGCCATGATCAAGAGTGTCGTGCGCTCGATCGGCAGTTCGCTGGGTCGGCAGATATCCCGCGGCATCCTGGGGTCCATTCTCAAGGGTTAGCATGCGCAGACCCCGGCGCCTGTGTCGGTACGCTTCCTGAACCGTCATCTGCTACTGATCAGCCGCCGGGTACTGCCGCTTCTGGTCGTACTGGGGCTGCTTGTCTGGCACTATTTCGATCCCGGTGCTCCTGTTGATACCGGTGGTACCGGGCGCGGCAGCGGCGAGGTCGAATCTGCCTTCACTGCGCGACGCTCGGGGCAGTGGGTGGAGACAAACGGCCGGGTGACGCGTCTGCTGACGGATGACGACGAGGGTTCGCGTCATCAGCGTTTCATCCTGGAACTGGACAGCGGGCACACGCTGCTGGTATCACACAACATCGATCTGGCGCGTCGCCTGCCACTGGTGCGAAACGACCGGGTGGTGCTGCGGGGCCGCTACGAGTGGAATGTGCGCGGCGGTGTCGTGCACTGGACGCACCACGATCCTGATGGCCGTCTGCAGGGCGGCTGGATACTGCACGAGGGTGTTCGCTATCACTAGCCGGGACTCGCGCGGCATACTGCTGTGGGGGGGCTGCCCGGGGACGCCTGCCCGGGTACCGGCATGTTCCTGCAACGATGTGGCGGCATTGTTGCTACAATGCAGGCGGGTTCCGGGCAGGTCGAGTGCGTTGCGGATGCCCGTGACCAGATGAATGCGCTGCGAAACATTCCCCGGAGAGGTGGCCTGGATGGATAAAAAGCTAGAAGATCTGTACGAACAGATCCTGGAGAGCATGGGCGAGGACCCGAAGCGGGACGGCCTGAAGAAGACGCCGGAGCGTGCCGCCAGGGCAATGGAGTATCTTACGCGCGGTTACCACCAGACGATCGATGAAGTCGTAAATGATGCCGTTTTCGAATCTGACAACGAAGAGATGATTCTGGTCAAGGACATCGAACTGTATTCACTTTGCGAACATCACCTGCTGCCGTTCATTGGCAAGTGTCATGTGGCTTATATCCCGACCGGCATGGTGATCGGGCTGTCAAAAATCGCACGCATCGTAGACATGTTTGCGCGCCGCCTGCAGATCCAGGAAAACCTTACCAAGCAAATTGCCGACACCCTGATGACTGTGATTGCACCGGCAGGGGTCGGGGTGATTATCGAGGCCAGGCACCTGTGCATGATGATGCGCGGGGTGGAGAAGCAGAACTCCATGATGACTACGTCGATGATGCTGGGTACGTTCCGCACCCATGACCGCACACGCTCGGAATTCCTCAGGCTCGTGAAATCCTGATTACCGGCCTGCGGCCTGAAAATTATTGCCGGTCAACCTGCGGGCCGGCGGGTTCGGCTGTTGCCGCCGGTTTCCGGTTCCCGCTGTCCAGAAATGTTTTCGCAAGCTCGGGGTAAAGGGATTCAGGGCATACAATGCGCGATGTGATATAGGCTATGAATGCTGTAGCCATCAACGGCAACACCAGTCCCGTATCCTGGGTCATCTCCATGACAATCACCAGTGCGGTGATCGGCGTCTGCACCACACCGGTAAAATATCCGACCATGCCAAGGATGATGACTGCTCCCATTTCCGTATCGGGCATGAGCACAGACAGCGTCGAACCCAGTCCGGCTCCGGTTGCCAGCGAGGGGGAGAAAATGCCGCCGGGTATGCCGCTCAGGTAGGAGCCCAGTGTCGCCAGCATTTTCAGCACAGGGTAACTGGCCGGCAATTCACCGCTCCCGGTCATGATCATCCTTGCCTCCTGGTAACCCGTGCCGAACGTCAGGCTTCCACTCAGCATGCCCGTCAGGGCGATAAATACGCCACAGGTTGCGGCCAGCATGTACGGATGCCTGTTTGCCAGTGGTGCGATGCGGCGCGTGCTCCAGATGAGCACATGGCTGAAGATGCCTCCCAGCAGACCGCCGGAAATACCGCAGATCAGTACGGGCTTGAGTGTTTCGAACGGTGTGAGCGTGGCGGAGCTGGAGCCGAAGTAGGCATAGTTTCCCTGGATTATCACAGCGGTGATGCCTGCGAGAAAGACCGCGGTCAGCAGCGTGCCGCTGGTTTTAGCCTCGAAACTCTTGCTCATTTCCTCGATGGCAAACAGGATCCCTGCCAGGGGTGTATTGAACGCAGCGGCAATGCCCGCGGCACTGCCCGCGAGTATCAGCCCGCGGTCCATGTAATGCATGGGAAAATTGGCAAATCGTCCCAGTGAGAACATAATCGATGCGCCGATATGCACCGTGGGACCTTCACGACCGATTGATGCCCCCGAGAGTATTCCGATCAGGGTAAGCAGGATTTTGCCAAAGACAATCCGCAGTGAGAGTATTCTGCTGCGGATGCTGTGTTCGGTCATGGCAAGTGCTGCGATCGACTGCGGGATGCCACTGCCCTGCGAGCCGGCAAACAGGTTCCGTGTCAGGAAGGCAACGACAGCCAGGCCCACCGGGCAGACGACCAGCGGTGCGAGTGCCCAGGAATCGTGCATCATGTGAAACCACTTGTTGGCAATTTCAGATGCCAGGGCAAATGCGACAGCCACGAGGCCAACGGTCACGGCGCCTGCCCAGAACACCAGACGTGTCTTCCATGCGTCCGGGGAGAGAAGGTCCCGTCCGGCTGTCTTCAGGCGTGTGAACATTGCAGGCACATGGTATCGAAATTTATGGTGAACGATACTCTGTGTGATTGCGATTCAGCAAGATGGCACGAAGTGACCGGTGTGACAACATCACCCGGATACGCCGGGCGGCCACCGGTTAACGGGGCCCGGTGAGTTTTGCTTAATTCGTCCATTTACTGTAAAAAATGCCCATGATGATCAAGGTAGGTGTCGTAGGTGGAACCGGCTATACCGGTGTGGAATTGTTGCGGTTGCTGGCCGCGCATCCCGGTGCGGAGCTGGTCGTGATTACTTCCCGCTCGGAAGCGGGGCTGCCGGTGGCGGACATGTTTCCCAACCTGCGCGGCAGTCTTGATATTGCGTTTACCGAGCCAGACCCTGAAGTGCTGCAATCCTGTGACCTGGTGTTTTTTGCAACGCCGAATGGCATCGCGATGACCATGGTGCCGGAGTTGCTCGCAGCAGGCGTGCGGGTGATCGACCTGGCTGCGGATTTCCGGCTGCGGCAGGCGGATGAATGGGCGCAGTGGTACGGCATGCCGCATGCATGCCCGGACTATCTGCAGCGTGCCGTCTACGGGCTGCCGGAAATCAACCGTGATGCGATTGCCGGGGCGCAGCTGGTGGCCAACCCGGGTTGCTATCCGACCGCCGTGCAGCTGGGTTTCCTGCCCCTGATTGAAGAGGGCCTGGTCGACCTGGATTACCTGATTGCCGATGCCAAGTCCGGGGTGAGCGGTGCCGGGAGGAAGGCGGCGACTGCCAACCTCCTGAGCGAGGCCAGCGAGAACTTCAAGGCGTACGCCGTTCCCGGACATCGCCACCTTCCGGAAATCCGCCAGGGACTTGAGCTGATCTCCGGACATCCGGTCGGTCTGACCTTTGTGCCGCACCTGACACCGATGATACGTGGCATCCATGCGACGCTGTATGCCAGGCTGCGCGACACCGAACGCGATTTGCAGGCGCTCTACGAAGCCCGCTTCGGTGATGAGCGGTTTGTCGATGTCCTGCCAGCAGGTGCTCACCCCGAGACCCGTAGCGTGCGCGGTGCCAATCACTGCCGTATTGCGCTGCACCGTCCACAGCAGGGGGATATAGTTGTGGTCCTTTCCGTGATCGACAATCTCGTCAAAGGTGCGGCCGGCCAGGCGGTACAGAACATGAATATCATGTTCGGTATTGCCGAAGAGGCCGGTTTGCAGGGAATTGCGCTGTTGCCCTGACGTGGTACTGCCTGATGACTTTATGTGACCTGTATCCTGCCGTGCCCGCCGCAGTGTGTCATGCTTGTGCGGCATACCCCGGTTGCCAGCCATGCTGCACAGCTACCTGATACGCGCGGCGCTGCTGCTCGGGAGTCTCGCGCTGCTCGCGGCCGGCTGGTGGTTGTATGACCTTGGCAAGCTGCACGGGGCCGATGAGCTCAGGTCCCTGCGGACCCGGCACGGGGTGCTGGAGAAGCGTCACCGCAAGGTGCTCGGGGAGAACAGGGAATTACGTGAAAAGGTTGCGATACTGCAGCGTTCCAGCCAGATTGACCGGCAGGCGGCGCTGGACGTGAAGGCGGACCTCGCCACGCTTGAGGAAGAACTGCAGGCTGCCCGCGAGGAGATTGAGTTCTACCGCGGCATTGTTTCTCCGGGGGATGTCAAACCCGGCCTGCGAATCCACCGCTTCCAGCTGGTTGCCGGGGGTGCCGCAGGAGAATATCGCTACGACCTGGTGTTAACGCAGTTGAAACACAATGACAACCATGTCAGCGGGGTTGCCGATTGGAAGATTGTCGGTACCTTGAACGGGGAACACGGCGAACTCGGACTTGCCGAGGTGACCCGGCCGGCGGTGCAGCAACTGAAGTTCAAGTTTCGCTATTTCCAGGATATTGCCGGAACCCTGTATCTGCCGGATGGCTTCGAGGCCAGGAAGGTGATTCTGAAAATCAAGCCTGATGGTAAAGGCAATCCGCCGCCTGTCGAACAGGAATATGACTGGCCTGATCGCGGGCCTTAACGAGGGAGAGGACATTATGCTGGGACAGGGCAAGAAACCGAAAACCGCTGGCACCAAGGTGGATACGATCATCGGCAAGCAAACCCGCATCGAGGGTGATGTGCATTTCAGCGGCGGCCTGCACGTGGATGGCAGGATCAAGGGAAACATTATCGCCGCAGATGGTTCCGCGTCGGTACTGACGGTGAGCGAGCACGGTGACATCGAAGGTGATGTGCGTGTGCCTACGGTCATACACAACGGCACGGTGACGGGTGATGTTCACTCGGAGGAGCGTATTGAACTGGCGGCCAAGGCAAAGGTGAACGGCAATGTTTATTACAAGCTGATCGAAATGGCGATGGGTTCCGCCGTCAATGGCAGTCTGGTTCATCGCAGCGAAGCCGAGTCTTCCGTGGTGAATTTTGGCCGCGAACTGGCGGATACTGGGCGAGCGAGCGACTAAATACTTGACCAATTTACTCGGGAAATGACATAATTTTTCACCCTGAAAGATTTGAGCAAGGCTAGAGGCAGTAATCCGATGAACCAAACAGCAACAGCGGTAACCACAGATATCATCTTCAGCGATGCGGCCGCCAGCAAGGTCAAGCATTTGATTGCAGAGGAAAATAATCCGAACCTCAAACTGCGGATCTATATATCCGGTGGCGGATGTTCCGGCTTCCAGTACGGCTTCCAGTTTGACGAAAAGGTAGGTGAGGGCGATGTCACGGTGGTCAACGGTGATGTGGCGCTCGTTATCGATCCCATGAGTTATCAGTACCTTGTCGGCGCGGAAGTGGACTACACCGAGGGTCTGGAGGGCTCCCAGTTTGTGGTGCGCAATCCGAATGCCACGACAACCTGCGGGTGCGGTTCGTCGTTTTCCGTCTGACGCCCGTCAGCGAGCTACGGATGGCAGGAAGCACCTGTTGATACGGTCGTGGTCAGACTGCATGCTGTAACCCCGTTTCCTGAAGTTCCTGCCCGCTGAACGGCAGCGCTGTCCGCGGGTAATCAGCGGCTCAATCAAACACGACGCAGGCAGGGCAACAGAAAGCTTTTAACTGGCAGAGGGCGTGACGTGATTGACTACCAACCAGGACTTGAAGGAGTGCCGGCTACCCGATCCAGTATCTCCTACCTGGATGGGAAGCAGGGCATACTCACGTACCGTGGCTATCGCATCGTTGATCTCGCCCGGCACAGCACCTATGAAGAAACCGCCTATCTGCTGATCGACGGCGAGTTGCCGACTGCCGGGCAGCTTGAACGCTTTGATACGCAGCTGCGAGAACACCGGCGGGTGAAATACAACATCCACGACATCATGAAGTCGCTGCCGGTAACCGGCCACCCGATGGAAATGCTGCAAACCGCGGTTGCCAGTCTCGGCATGTTCTATCCCAATGATGTTCCCGTGCAGATTCGCAGCCCGGGAGATGAAAGCGAGCAGTATGTCCACGGCCAGTCTATTCGAATACTGGCGCGGATGGCCACGCTGGTGGCCATGTGGCAGCAGTTGCGCCTGGGTAATTACCCGGTGCGTCCAAGCAGTGACCTCAGCTACGCGGCGAACTTCCTGTACATGTTCAACGGGGCTGAACCTGATCCGCTGGTGGCGCACATCATGGATGTCTGCTTCATCCTGCATGCCGAACATACCATCAATGCTTCCACCTTCGCCGCGATGGTGACAGGTTCAACCCTGGCCATGCCGTCCTACGTTATCGCGGCTGCCATTGGTACCCTGGCCGGCCCGTTACACGGCGGCGCCAATGAGAAGGTCGTACGGATGCTGAGTGAAATCGGCAGCCCGCAGAACGTGCGTCCCTGGCTGGAAAAGAAACTGGCGTCCAAAGAGACCATCTGGGGCATGGGACACCGCGAGTACAAGGTGAAAGACCCGCGTGCCAGCCTGTTACAGGAATTGATGAAAGAGCTGGCTGCGTCCCGTGGGGAAATCAGCCCGATGTTCGAGACTGCAATTGCGCTCGAAGAGGCCTGTGAAGAGTCACTTGCCGCCAAGGGGGTGTACCCGAATGTGGACTTCTATTCCGGGATTCTCTACCAGGAAATGGGTATTCCACCCGACCAGTTCACTTCGATGTTTGCCATTGCCCGCACTGCTGGCTGGCTTGCTCACTGGCGTGAGCAGGTAAAGGCAAACCGGATATTCAGGCCAACGCAGATTTACGAGGGTTATGAGCCACGGGACTACATGCCCGTGGGAAACCGTGGCTGACTTCACTCGGGCCGGCCTTGAACAAATCCCCCGAATTTACCGCATGGCTGGTACCGGTTACCATCGGGATAATGACGGGTTTTCCTTCACTGGTCTGTTTGGGCAGTCAGGTGAATGCATCTACCCAGCCGGTATCCAGTCAGTCCTTAAACCCAGCCGCAACGGATGGGAGATTGGCTGCCAGGCTGCGGTTGTGAGCACCTCTGCTAGACACCAGTAATCGCTGCGTGTTGCCTGCATGTCCAGGACGGGGCTTATACCGGCGATTTCTGTCCGGTCAGGCAGCCATTCAGCAGGGTGTTCCCGGGGCCGGTGTCGACCCCGATCGCGGAGGTGATGGTTTCCGGGTCACCGGTTTGGAGTAAATACGGACCGGTGCATTGGGTGCATGACGTACCGTCTGTCCCTGTTGCCGGTCGCGGCAGCCGGGCTGATGCCTGCGCTGTGGAGCAGTTCCTCTATCTCGCAATCCAAGCATTCACCGGTTGCCGCGTCGATTTGGCGAGTTGGCTGCCGCCGGCTGACCTTCCAGTATCAGGCTCTCCCCTATCTGCTGGAGGATGTCAGGATTATATTTCCGGTCTTGTGTGGCGAGGATTTCAGGTGGTTTGCAGCTGCAGTTGTACAGTATGGCATCGATATCGTCCATGCTGGTGCCGGACATCAGGCCAGTAAACAGGTCTGCCATGGAAACCGCTGAAGCGCCGGGTTACCTGTCCAGCAGGCGCGGGATGTCGGGTTTCAGTTGCTGTTGGCGGCAAGCTGAACGTTGCGGACCAGATCAAGCTTGGCAAGTAGTGACTCGGCCTTGCGACTGAAGTCCGCAAGATATTTGCTGTCTAGCGGCTCCGCCCCGGGGAGTTTGACCTTGAGGGGGTCGCGGTGGACACCGTCCACCCTGAATTCGTAGTGAAGGTGCGGTCCTGTGGCCAGGCCGCTGCTGCCGACGTAGCCTATAACCTGTCCTTGCTGTACGCGGCTGCCGGCTGTCAGGCTACTGCGGAACTTCGACATGTGCGCATACAGCGTACTGTATTTGGCACCATGCTGGATAATGATGGTATTGCCATATCCGCCTTTAATGCCACGAAATATGATCTTGCCGCTACTGGTTGCCTTGATGGGCGTGCCTGTGGATGCGGCGTAGTCGACGCCCTTGTGGGCTCGAATCCGGTTCAGGATTGGATGTTTGCGGCCAAGGCTGAAGCCGGAGCTGATCCGGCTGAACTCCACCGGGGTGCGCAGGAATGCCTTGCGCATGCTCTTTCCATCCAGCGAGTAATAGTCCGTTTTCCCGCTGTCATCTGTATAGCGGACTGCCTGGTAACGTGTTCCCTGATTGATAAATTCTGCAGCAAGTATGTCACCGTTACCGACACGTTCACCGTCAAGGTAGAGTTCCTCGTAGAGTACGGTGAACTGGTCGCCCTTGCGGATATCTAGCGCGAAGTCAATATCCCAGCCGAAAATGCCTGCAAGTTCCATGGTCATGCTGTCTGACAGTCCTGCTGTCTGGGCTGAGACAAACAGGGAATTGTCTATGCTGCCACTGGCGTTCTTTACCCGGCGCTCCGGTGTGCGGTACGTGGTGCCGATCTCGAATTCATCGCCTTTGCGACTGATATCCAGGGTACTCAATTCATCGATCTTGTATGACAGGCGAACCAGCTGCTGATCGGCATTCGACATAAGGCGCAGGGTCTGGCCAGGGTATATCTTCTTCAGGTTATGGGTTGCGCCACCCTGTGCAAGCAGTTTGTGCAACTCCCCTGCGGAGATGCCCACGCGAGAAAAGATGGCTGCCAGACTGTCGCCCGATTTAACCGTGATTTCGTGCCAGCCACTGTCAGGATCCATTGCTTGCGCTGACAGCTCCGGGCTATTTCCGGCAGCGGGGCTGGAAAGGGTCTGCGGGTCGAAATCGGCGTCCGGAACAGGGACATAAACCTCCGTGGAAGCGCTGATGTCCTGGTTGCTCAGATCCAGACTCACGTGGCGCGTGGCGCCGGCCGGCTCCGGATTACTGATCCAGAGGACAAGGGCTATCACGATGGCCAGACAGGCAAAAATCAGATAGGCGGGGCGCAAACGGGGTGCATATGCTCCTGCCGACAGGGCCTGCAACTCGATGTCACGATTGATGATGGACTGGTACTTCACTATAAGTCCTTGTAAAAGTTTGGCATAAATTAACGATTGCTGCCCGCGGGGTCAACAGTTTATTCCATTGTTTATCGTCACCCTATGTGGATTTCTTGACGCTGGTGCTGCTTCCTGACCTCCGTCTTCAAGCTGCTGGCAGTATGGTAATCTTCCGGTCAGCCATTTATGGAGGAGAAGCGAGCCGATGACAATCGCGGAGCAGCTGGCGCAAATCAAGCGCGGTGCTGAAGAAATTCTGGTGGAAACGGAGCTGGTGCAGCGTCTGGAGGCAGGCTTGCCACTGCGAGTGAAGGCAGGATTCGATCCCACAGCGCCGGATTTGCATCTTGGCCATACCGTGCTGATAAACAAGCTGCGGCAATTCCAGGAGATGGGTCATGAGGTACTGTTCCTGATCGGTGATTTCACCGGCATGATCGGAGAT
>CAWGNW010000013.1:0-188185 GCA_963824045.1 uncultured Gammaproteobacteria bacterium
TTACAAAAGTCCTTTCTGGTGCATCAGCTCATCTTCCTATGCTATGAGTGAAGTATGCGCTTCTCCACGGCCTGTATAACAGCAGTCGGAGCGGGTGAGTTGATAGGCCGTCACCTTGCCGACATTATGGCCTGGAACTGGTGCATGAAATCACAAGAGACTGGACTTTAGGCGTACCTGGTGAGTTGCAATACTTCAGGCGCAGCACGCATCTCCAGTCTTCGAACATCTTTTTCACAATGCTTTCTATAGCATCTCTTCTCGTTTCGGCACCCCGGCAATACGCCACCTTCCACATGTCGCAAATCTGTAGGAACGCTGCAACAGATTCCTAAAACACAGCCCTGGTAGAGTAACCCCGGGGTAACAGCTCATAGCCCGCGCCAGTACCACCATCCCGCTTTACCCTGAAAGCAAAATAGGCATCGATTGAGTAGCTGAAAATTCATTCACCAGGTTTTCGAAGAAATTCTACCACCTTACCCTGCCCCAGGAAGCAACCAGCCATTAATCATAACAGTTCCCTGATTCTCCTCCTGACGGGCATTAAGTCACGCTTGTCTGTAAACAGGAAGCATTTACGAACCAGGGAAAAACGTATCATCAACTTCAGCAATTTCAGAAAACCCCATTTTTCTGCTCTCACCCTCCGCAATGCAGCAATTTCATCTATCCAGACAGCACCCCGGGCTTGTCGTTTGCTAGCGACCGGTAAATTAAAAACCGACTCAACAAGCCTTCCTGTAAGATTGTGGCCCGCACACACAGCGACGAATGACTGGTAATCATTCCGGCCAATCGTTGGCTCGGTAATAAGATATCTGCCGTCATTCCTGTTGAATTTGAATTCAACCGACCCCAGCCCCTTAAGACACGCATCCACCATTAGCGCCTTCGATAAAGCCTCTAACTCGGGGCTCTTGAAGTCCGTGCAAATTGCCGTTGACCCTGTCAAAGGTGGCCACTGCCACAACTTCCTGCCAGTGAAGGCATCAAGGATTTTACCAGTCTCGTCCGCGCATAAAAGGCAAAACACCACATCCTCATCATCACCTGCTATCCATTCCTGCATGATGTACCGTGGAGACAGGTCAAACAGTGATTCGGACAGGCCCGGAAGATCGTAACTGTTCTGTTTGCTGGAACAGGTAATGAACTTCCTGTTTGAATAAGCAGCATCCCATCTCGCTGTGCGTACCAGTGGCTTCACAACAAATGGCGGTTCCAGTTTATCGGCCACCTCGCGCATTTCGTCGCCACTGGAAACAATAGCAGACCTGGGCAAGGGATAGCCGCCAAGCGTGGCCCAGTCATGAAACATGGTTTTGTCCATTAGCCTCATGAGGTCCCCCCTCTCGGGAAGTACCATCCGGAAACATTCGCTCAGTAATTCGCGATTCTCGCTCGCGCGCAGAACCCATTCATCCTGGGAAAACAGGAGCAGTGGCTTCTGGCCGGACCTTTTCATTGCCATACTGCCAAGTTCCGCCAAACTCCGGATTTGCCCGGCAGGGTCACCCGTAATAACCTCGATTTGCGTCCAGTAGCGTGACTGACAGCAGGCAGCACTTCGGTCTGCTACAACCCCCCAGCATTCAACGGAATGGTCCCTGAGAGACCGGACTGTCGTCAGGCCTGTCGGAGTATCAGCCCCTGTGATAATCACGATTGGCTTGGCCATTGTCGCTTTGGTCTCTCGTGTCAGACATTAATATGTCTCCGGCCACGGAGGTTCCATGGCCGGATAAAAAGCCCGCATGACACACGTTAGCATGCACTGTTACCTGGGCAAGCAAGGTAGTATTAGCGATTATTCATAACCTATTCAATTCGCGACCAGGTAACATTATCCTCAACCGGGTTTCTTCATGCGGTCCTGAAAAGACAAGTCATGGTACTTCCGCTCTGCCCGTCTGTTAGCAACAAGGATGCGCGAAGTGGGTCTGAATCTCAAGATATCTGGTTGGTGATTTTATGGCCATGATTACAGGCATGAAGGAACCTGCAAAGACTGGAATCCAGGACAAG
Source organism: uncultured Gammaproteobacteria bacterium (assembly GCA_963824045.1). Lineage (GTDB taxonomy): Bacteria > Pseudomonadota > Gammaproteobacteria > UBA9214 > UBA9214 > UBA9214. The sequence goes on from CAWGNW010000013.1 coordinate 2,029, forward strand.
GCCATAAAATCCGATAACGACGTGAACGCTATTATCGTCATCATGAAAAGGGCAGAACTGTCCTGAGGACTCCACACTGGAATTCTATTCGGATGAAATCCTTGAACCAATCAGGCAACATGGTGGTTAACCCAATGCGTTACTGATTACTGAATATACAGACAATACCGATCTGGTGTGGCACTAAGAGCTGTCGGCGATTGTCGAGCTTGCCGCGCCTCATAACCGCAATCGGAGATTCGAAAAACCTGGCGCCAGGAAGCAATACCGGGGGTTAACCATAACCTGCTGCAGGCAGTGCTCAGCAGCCATATCGGCCAATTTGCATGGGAATTGTGGGAAGCATGCAGGTTGCAATCGTTGATCAAATACCTAGCGCTACCAGCCTTACATGAGTTGAAAGTGCATAGAGGCGACCGAGGCCGGGATTTCCAGTTTGGCTCCCATTCGCACAGTATTCTGCCTTTGTTCTGCTGGACAAGGACCAAGTCCTTGCTGAAAAGAACGTCTCGAAACAGGCGCTGGAAAACCGATCGGACCACCGATATACAAATGTGCGAGAAATTCTGGACACTACCGGAAGACCGGCTGGAGCAAGACAACCACTACTGCGCTTACCCTTTTAGTCGACTCTGCCGGCCAGAGAGGCGCACTAGGGAATTCACCGGCTGGCCTGCTACAAGGGCTATTTCGGCGCTTACGGGTTCAGCATGGCATCCGATGATGCAGACGCATTCTATCACTAGCTATTAAAAGAACGATCTGTGCCCGTCTATCGATTAGTGGCACTCTATAAAAGAGTACGCGGGCGTCGTCACAACCCACGTACTTGGCCCATTCACATGATATTGCTGGGAGCCATGGGCGGCGACATGCCTGCACTAAGCGGGTATCCCGTCGGATTCCTGTTGCCGTCCTTATCCCAGACAAACAGGTATACATTGTTCAGGACGGGGAACCCACCCTGATTCACATCGACAGTGATCTTGCCGGATGACCAGGATGTCGAAGGCTGTACGGCAACCTGGTGTGCCTGTGAATAATTCGCGGAATCTGTCAGTTCCACGTGTGCAATGGCGTTCGCGCCTGATGCCACATAGATATCATCATATAGCGGAGCACCAGCTACGAATCCAGCCCGGAATATTAACGTACCGGTACTGTTTGAGTGCCGGTCCATCCGCATCAAATACACTTTTGCTCATCCAGTTCTCCGCAACGCCCTTTTCCTGGGATACCGTCTGGAACAACACGTCACCGTGAGCGGTCGGATCGGTCGGATTTGCCCTCAGCCAGACAGCAATGCGCACCCAGGATTTCCAGGACCACCAACTGTTTCCGAGTGTTGTTACCATGTTGAAGTCATTACCGGCAAACCAAAACGCACCACTCCCGATATGCGTCGGCAAGCACATATCGCTCGTACTGCCCGAAGTATCCTGATCTATCAGCCAGGCAAATTTCCAGGAACTGCTGGTAGAAAAGACACCCGGACTGCTGGCGCCCGGGAAATTTCCTCCATTCGGGATCCGCACCCAGAAGGACATGAAGACTTCCTGTATTCCCGGATTGAAATCCAGTCGAAACTGTGGACTATTCACCATCTGTGCACTGTTGTTTCCGCTGTGCGACTGCGTCGAATAAACACCCCTATTAGTCGCATCCCAGCTTCCGATAACGGGACTAGTCGCCGGTATCAAATCACCTGCCTGTGCAGTGGGCGACTCAAACTGGTCAAACACGCCAATCGACGGACCGGGGCCGAAGCTGTTGCCGTTGATTGTCAGCTTGCCGGCCCCCAGTTGGCTTGTATCAACCGAAGATACAAACGGCTGAGCAAGAATCACTGATGAAACAAGATAGAAACCAGCAAATATAATCAATTTCATGCACTTCATTTTACTGTGTCCTCGGTTGAAAACAGTCTTAACGACAGATTCGGTTGCCAATAACCGGGTAATTGCAGCTGACACCATACTGGATTGTATTCAGTATTCAGCGAAGCCTCCTGCAAAGTATTGCAGCAGGTCACATTTCCGATTTCTTACAGCATGGCAAAGATTGCATGGTGCCGCAAATTGTGAAACGCGTATCAGAATCGGCAGCACACGGACGTCCATAAACCGCTGGCTTCCTGTAATCTTTCAGACAATATCATTATTTTCTATACAAAAACCGTTCCAGTAATTACAAACTCATGAATCAGTTGACATAATTCAAAAAACACTGAATTAATCCAGCCTTGCACAGCAGTAAGCGTCACCAGCTTGCAACGATATTACTGCCCATAAGCATAACCACCTGATTATACTTGACATACCGTGTCGTCATTCAGCAACAGCCCCGGACAGCCGGAAATTCGGGCACGAATTACCCACTGAAATACAATCGGCTATTCGTGCAGTGTTGATGGCACACCTTTCCGGCCACCAGGGTCCACCCTTCCAGAATGAGTACATACCATGATCGAAAAACGCGTTATCCACATATTTCAAAAGGTCGCTTGGTGTAACGCGTTCGTACAGCATACAGCCTGGCGGCATCTCAGCTGATTACGGTAATCCAGCTCACGGGTTCAGGCAGGGTTGATGATCCCGTATCAAGCAGCCATTCCTCATCCGAGATTCTCTTGAAATGATTGTTTGCGAAAAGTCCCGAGCATGGATTATTGCGATCTGTCCTGATGTATCTGCCAGAGAACTGTTTAGCCGCATGGTCAGTCGCAGCGATCACTTCGTACAGCATCTGCTGTTCAACGCCGAAACCCATTGCCCTGCAACTCATGATAAAGGAAATTATCTCTCCCACGTCCCCGTCGATCCTGAGCATAACCGTTGCGACAATACCCAGCGCACCATACTTGTCGCGTAATTTTCCTACGTATATCCGGTAACTGGTATCACTCAACATACTCGACAACTCGCGCTTGCTATATCGTATGGTTGTGGTATTGAACTGGTTGGTCCTCGTAACCAGCTCATATAAACGGTCAGTATCGCTTTTTTCTGCCGACCTGAATTCCAGTTGCAACTCGAGAGTGCCCATCATGGTCTCATAATCTAGCCCGTCATCGAGCGATTTCCTTCTTTCCATCTCCAATCGGTACATTTCGGTACGACTCCTTGACTCTTCGGTCAAAGAGGTATTAGGAAAGCTTGTCAGCAACCCAAGCCCATGCCACAAAGCGGGATTATTGGCATCTTCAACCTGGATTTCTGGCAGCGCCTCCTGCACCATCCCCAGCTCTGCCGGGTTGTCATCGATGAATATAACCGAGTCCATGCCAATGTTGAGTTCCTTGACTGCCTCAAGAATCGACTGAGCTTTCAGGTTCCAGTTTATCTTATGCAGAACAAAGTCGCTCTCTACAAGCTGCAACTCATCCCAGCGAATATTGTCTGATGTGTTTTTGCTGACAGCAACAAGCAGCATGCCTGATTCCTTCAGATCTCTTAGCAGTGACTGCCTGTCTGTATGGTGTATCACATCACCGTCAGCCATCACACCATCCCAGAGCGTGTTATCAAAATCGACCATGATTACCTTCTTGTTATGATACTTTTTATAGGCGTTAATAATGTCAATATAATAACCTGATATGTAGTAGCCAAACCATGATGTATGAAAGAAGCCCTTCCCAACAACGCGTCTACTGAACACGCTACTGTCACATTTACGGTGCTTGTTCGCACGGGAAACACTTCTTTCATCAACGAGAATTGTGTTCTCGCTATGCTCGATTAATTCGCCGATCCCGGCGTTCAGCTTGTCGAGTGTATAGACCTTGTTTCTCGACAAGGGATCGAGAAAAGGCAACCTTTTTCTGTATCTCGACAACGGCAGTCCAGACGTATTGTGCAAAAGAAACGGAGACTTCGTTATTGTCCGTATTGTCTCAATAAATGCGTGAATGAGATTGATAATGAATTCAACACGGCCATCAATTTGGTTCCGTGTGAGCCGGTCGCATTCTTTCATCAGTGTCGAGTACGCAGGTATACCTGCATAACTCATGAAGCTCATCGCAACCAGATCCACTCTATTGTTGTGAATATATTCTGTTATTTCATCAGTACTTATCGCCTTTCCTACGACTGCGCTGAAATATATACACCTGACATCAACATTTAGACCACAATCACTGCATATTGACGGCAGAAACAGCCTGATTTCATTCATCAAACAATCACCCAGCGCAAGGATTTCGATCCGCTCGCCTGTATCAGGATCTGTCAGGGGTGCATGTATATGCGCCAGTATTTGCAGGTAACTTTCGCAGGATTCCTTGTTTGCAACGAATTCAACAATCGCCTGTATATCTGACGGAATAATTGAGCGGAAATAAGCCGCGCGATCTTCAAGACTAAGGCGGTGTGGGGCATACCTGAGCCTTTCATCGAGATAACCATACAGGCACGTCTTTGTACCTTTCCCCAGGTATTCGCGAAGTAATGAAAGTAGCGGACGCAGAAAACTGTTTCTTAACTGGTTCCTGTCAGCGTTTTCCAGCCCACTTATTCCCCACTTTCTGATCAGATCTGCATTTAACTGATTATCGAACCATGCATCGAGAATGGCTTCGAAGTTCCTGTGTATAACTGCTGCGAGTTCACGACTCTCCGGACTGTGTATTTTATGGGACAGCGGAATTTTCCCAGTGTCTTCAGATTTGGCCATGTTGTTATGCTAGCGACCCGCCTGCCGCTTCCGGATAAATCGACAGGTAGTGTGGTACATCAAACGCGCTGCCAGGAGACCCCTGTCACTGTCAACAATTCCTCGACCCACTAGACCAGACAGGTCTATGCGTTTCTCTGTAAACATTAAATTGCCAGAATTCACTTTTTAGCGGCCGATTCGTCCCGGCTCAACCAACGCGAACTGTGGTTCGCCGTTATCAAGCACGATTTCATTATCCATTGCGTGTTCACCCCCGTTCCTGATCTGAAGAGAAAAATCACTCGAAACATTCTCCACTGAAACAAGCTGGCAAAGCACAGCGAGTGGAGTCACCTCGATCCGACGCAGGGAATAACTCCAAATTCAATCTTTAGCCAATCAATGCATAAATCCTGCTGTAGGAGCGTTGCCCGTCCGGGTTGGCCGCGATCGCGCCGAAGGACGGTGCTTGCGCCCACTGGGGTGCTTGTGCCCACTGGGGTACTCCTGCAGTACAGGTCCAGGACCGCACTACCGGTGAATTCCAGAATCACTACACCGGGATGAATCTCGTCCTGTAAATCAGCTGTCGAAACCGGATTACACCCCGGGTTTATGCAACTATCGGGTTTATTCTCCACTAGATACCCACCTTGCGCCGAAACAGGCGCTTGCCCAGCATGTACAGGATGCCGGGATTGAGACGCTCTATCTCGCGATAGCGTTCCAGCGTCCGGTCACTGATGCAATTGCGAGCCGGATACACGTCAGGCAGTCCCCTGATGGCGTGGTAAACACCTTTCAGCCAGTAACGGAAGTAGCCATCGCGCAGGGCGTAGATCGACATGGCACCCAGTCCGGTTACCAGCTTTCTGACTCCAGTCAGGACTGGCAGCAGACGCACGGCCAGCCAGATCTGGTTGCGTGTATCGTAGTAATAACGCCGCCAGCTGACACGCGCGGTCTCACTGTGCGAATGCTGCACCTTTATTGCCGGATTGTACGTGACCCGGAAACCCTGATCCATGATACGCAGCGCGAGATCAGGCCCTTCATGGCTGATAAAGTAAAATTCCGGGTACAGTCCCGCATCTATAACTACCTGCCGGCGAAAGGCAACGGCACCCTCACTTATTTCATAGGTATCGAAATGCCTGTCGGAATATTCCTCCAGCCTGCGATGATGACACCAGTTGATCTGTTCCCCGGTCTCCTCATCGAACACCCTGAAGTTAACCGCAGCAACATCTTCCTCTGAAAATGCATTAACAATCTCCACAATGGATGCGTCAGTCAACCCGGTGACATCATCATCGACGGTTATCACGATGTCACCACGCGCGGCCTTGATACCGTGATTGCGCCCCCCGACACCCTTGTTCTCCTCGAGGCGCAGTACCGTCAATCGCGGATCAGCCGGTAGCAGGCTCTCAACCGTTATTTCGGATGCATTGTCAACAACAACGATTTCAAGGGGCGCGTATTGCAGTGCCAGCAGCTGTCTGACGTTATTGCGGATCTCGTCCGGACGCGAATAGGTCAACACAACAACAGACAGAGGTATACCAGTGCTACCCATTGCTCCCCCCGTCAATCAGCCGACTATAAAGCTCCAGATAACGCGCTGCCATTACCTGACTGGAAAAATGCATCTCCAGCCATTCATGAGCATTTCTGCCATTGCCCGCATCCGCGCAGGCTCAGCATACGCTGCAGAGATTGCGCCAAGCAGGGCAGCTGTATCCGCGGGGTACGATCATGCCACAACGGCCCTGATCCAGTACCTCGGGAACAGAGCCTACGGCACTCGCTACGACCGGAACCTGGTACTTCATGGCCTCAAGCAGGATGATCGGCAATCCCTCGGTCAGGGAAGGTAACAGCAGCAGATCAATCCTGCCCAGAAAGTAGCTGACATTTGCCGTGTAGCCAGGCATCACGACTGCATCCTCAAGATGCAACTGACGCACCTGTGCCAGAAGGTCGCTGCGGAGGTAGCCATCTCCCCAAATCACCAGCAGCGCACCCGGATGCTGCACTCGGAACTCCCCGAAGGCTGGCAGCAGATACGCAAAGCCCTTTTCCGCGGTCAGGCGACCGAACGCACCCAGCACATTACTTGCACTCTCCAGTCGAGTTGCAAGTTGCTGCTCCGGGCCTGTCACGGCAACTTCTGGCAACAACCGCAAACTGATACCGTTATGAATCACGATTGCATCTGCCAGTGTCAACCGTGCCGTGCGCATGGTCTCGCGACTGACAAACACAACAGCATCGAGCCGTCCGAGGCTCCAGCGATCCACCATCTGGTTGAAGTACATTTTCGAGAACGGCCGTGCATGAACATAGCCGTGCACCGTGGTCAGCAACGGCAACCCGCGCTTTTGCCGCGCAATACTCCCCAGCAGGATATTGAATTTATAGCCGTGTGAATGCAGGATATCGTATCTCTTCCCGCTGCGCGAACCTGAGCAATTCCATACCCTTCCTGAAATTCAGCCCGGCACGCATCCGGAACGGCTCGACCGGCAACCCGCGCCTGCGGGCCTGCACCTCGAGCGGCTTTTCCTCGATATCCGGCGTTCCCGCGCTGAGAATCAGTGGCTGCAGGCCCTGGCGCTGCTGCTCCTCGACCAGGTCGAGCAGCATGTTTTCCGCGCCGTACAGGCCACCGCTATCAATCATGTGCAGCACCCTGAGCGACATGGCTAGCCTGCGCGCGACATCAAGAGCAATGTTTTTCGCCCTTCGTAAAATGCAAGACCGCGCGCATGCAAGCGAGATTCAGCACCGTAAAGTAGTGGCAGACCTGCAAGCCACGGGACGGCAGATATTCTCTCTTCATGCAATACATTCCGGCTTGATCAATGTATCCCAGACTTCAATATACTCCGCGAGGCTCACCTTTTTTCTGCATTCACATTCTTTAACATGCGCGTGCCCAGAGATTGTTCTGCCAGACATCTTCTTCAGCCCTGCATTCCTCCGTGCGTACAGGAAGCATAACCCGCGCATTTCTAAACAATCCAGCCCAAAAAGGCGGCCGTTGCATGCGCATTGCCACGAATGAATCACTGGACTTCCCGCGGATTTCCCCTCGCTGACCACCATCGCCACTGCTTTCTTCCATGTTCGGCAATTTTCTTGACAACAGACCGCCAGTCCGAGCCTTGAGGTTGCTGACGAGTTCACGCAGGCTGACACGGCCGGCAAGCTGCGCCAGGCCAAGACTGACGAACTGTGACCAGCGGCGCATTTTAAAAGTTTCTGGCCCTGATGGTGCTTACGGGCCAGTGACTCGAATTCATGTCTCGGGATTAATTTGAGTATTTGTGAGAACACAGTATTATGGTGAGCCAAGGCTTGAATCTCCTTCTCTTACAGTGTTTGCCAGCACAATCATTGTAACATCTGATTGAGGTTTAAGCCTTTTTTACTCCCTGTTTATGAGACGGCAGTGACGCTGCAGGAAATGGTGTGCATACCCGGGCTGCGCTATCATGCGCTCGCACAAGTTACCCAGGACAAAGTGGCAAATGACTGAGCACCCGTTAGTAACAGTCGTCATCCCTGCATACAACAGGGCCGATTACATCGAGCAGACGATTGACAGTGTACTGGACCAGACGTATCCCCGGGTCCAGCTCATAGTCATTGATGATGGCTCCACGGACGGGACATACGAGAAAATCGAAGCCTACGGAAACCGACTGGAACTGCTGACACATCCCGGCCATCGCAATAAAGGCCAGTCTGCATCGATCAATCTGGGGCTCAGGCAGGCCCGGGGTAAATATATTGCCGATCCTGGACAGTGATGATTACTGGGCACCCGAAAAACTGGATGTCCAGGTGGATTTTCTGGAGAAGAATCCCGATATCGGACTGGTGTATACCAATGGCTATGCCGTAAATGCAGAGGGTGAAATAATATACCGGATATATGATAATAATCATGAGGAGAACAATGATGCCGATGCAGTATTGCTGGACTGCTATATTTTGCTTCCCCAGAATTCACTGGTAAGAAAATCAGTCTATGACAAGGCGGGTTTTTTTGAAGAGTCGTACCGCTCTGCCCAGGACCACGACATGCTGATTCGCATCGCGGAGATCACAAGGTTTGCCTATCTGCCGGATTTTCTGTTCTTCTACAGACGCCACCCGGGAGCATCAGCAGCACGCAACAGGCGTTGCGCTGGGAGACCGGCTTCAGGATTCTCGAAAGTGCCGCACAGCGCTATCCCTACAAACGAGGCTACACTGCGAAAGCGCAAGGCCGTGCTGAACTACCGGCATTGGCAGGGTGCGACTGCAGGAACGCCGCTACCTGCAGGCATGGATGCCTTGGGCGCGCCTTCCTGCTGGACCCGCGGCGCGCAATCAAGGTCATGCTTGGGCTGGACAAGAGCCAGATAGGAAGCAGCCGTTGAGTAAGCAGGTCAAAGTGTTATTCGTGATTGACTGTTACCGCAACCCCTATGCGGGAACCGAAGGACAGTTGCTGAAGCTGCTGTCCGGGCTTGACCCGGATCAAATTCGTAGCGGAACTTGCCGTGTTCCGGGGGTCCGGGTATCTGGCCAATCACAGCTTCCCGGTTCCTGTCAGTGTACTGAAGGTAACCCGGCTGATCATCTCCGCTGAGCTGGATACGTTTGTTCAGGTTTTTCCTGGCAGAAACGGCGCGCCGGATTCCGTCTGGTGCACATATTCTTTAACGATGCCTCGATTATCTGTCCCGCCGATTCTGAAACTGCTCGGCTGCCGGATTATTATTTCCCGGCGCGACATGGGCTACTGGCAGAATCGCCGCAACCTGTTGCCACTCCGCCTGAACGCCCGCTATGTTGATAAAGTAATCGTAAATAGCGAGGCCGTTAGGGACATGACCATCGCCAGGGAGGGATATCTCCCGGAGCGGGTTGAGGTTATTTATAATGGTTATGACCCTGCTGACAACCCGTTGCCGGAAGATGCTGAAACCGTGGTACCACAAGGCAAAACACTGAAGCTGGTACTTGTTGCCAATATCCGCGCAGTGAAACGCATACAGGACGCCATCCACGCAATGGCCCGGCTGCGGGAATCCCACCCTGACAGTGTCCTGTGTATTATTGGCGACGGTGATCACACCGAACTTGCAGACTTGTGCAGCAGGCTGGGCATACTGGAGAATGTGACGGTTTCTGGGACCACGCAAGGATGTCCCGGCATTGCTGCCGGCATTTGATATCGGCCTCCTGTGTTCCGAATCCGAAGGGTTTTCCAATACCCTGATCGAATACCTGCAGGCTGGGCTTGCGGTAACCTGCTCCGAGGTTGGCGGCAACCCGGAAATTATCGAGCACGGCATAACCGGCCTTCTGTACCCGGCAGGTGACATCGATGCACTTGCCGGCAACCTCATGCAGCTCGCACGGGAACCAGCTGCACGGGCAGCCCTCGGGAAGGCAGGCCGCGAGCAAATACAGAAGGAATACAGCCTGTCACGGATGACAGCCCGACACCAGGCAATTTATGAGGCGCTTGCCGGGGCCGTCTGAATGGGTGCGTTGAATCTGAAATCAGGACTGGTGCAGGCTGTTGGCCCGATCGGGGGCTATCGCGCCTGCCGCTGGCTGACACGCGCAACGCCCAAGATATTGATGTATCACCGTTTCTCGGAAACAGCCCATACCGGGTTACGTGCACCGTACCGAGTTTGAGAGGCAGGTTGACTACCTGGCCAGGCACTTCAACGTCATGCGGCATGGATCAGGTGTTCGAAGCCATAACCGGGAATCCGGCCGGACTGAAAAATGCCGTGGTAATCACAGTCGATGACGGTTATCTGGATTTCTACGAGATTGCCTTTCCGGCGCTCAGGGAAGCCGGCCTGCCGGCCACGCTGTTCCTGACCACGCGTTTTGTGGACGGTGATATCTGGCTGTGGCCCGACCAGGTGCGATATATCCTGGAGCACTCGGAATATGTCGAGCCGCTGGCAATACCCGGGTTTCGGGCAGCAGGACCGCTGCCTCCTTGACTGCGGCCCTGCGGGATATGTTATGGGATCGTATCGTGAGCCACCTACTGAGCATCGATGACTCTATCAAGCAGGCATGGCTGCAATCGTTTACCGCACAGCAAAAGATTGAACTTCCTGCGACACCTTCGGCAGGCTACCGTGGAGTGAACTGGGAACAGGTAAGAGAGATGGCGGCAGCCAATATCGAGATAGGTGCACACACCCGCACCCATCCGTCGCTGGGGAGGATTAGCGAGGCACAGTTACAGTATGAGGTAGCAGGGTGCTGTTGATGATATAGAGCAACAAACCGGCCGGCGCCCCAGCAGCTTTTGCTTTCCGAACGGCCAGCCTGGCGACTACACGGAGACAGTCAAGGCGCATGTGAGACAGGCCGGATGCAAAGGTGCGGTAACCGCATTCCATGACAGCCGCGTTGCGGACGACCCCTATGAAGTACGCCGTTTCACAGCAAGTGAAAACCGTTTCCAGTTTGAAAAGTCTGTCAATGGCATTGAATTGCTGGCGGCGCGCTGGCTGAGGTCCAGCAACCTGCCGGCAAGCGGCGGCTGTTGAGAGGATGCTGTACAGTCCATCGTCTGAAGGCGTCTCTCAGGAGAAATCGGTCAGTGGTTTCCTGTATGGTACTGTTCATTTATTTTACGATTGATTTCTTTATTCATTTCTCGGCACGCATACCCGCCTATGGTGCCATGCGGCCCTCGCTCCTGTTGACCCTTGTCATTACCGTGCTGTTGTTTGGACAGAGAGAAAAATTCAAGGGTTACGGCAAGACCCCGATATTCAAGGCAATTATCACGCTAATCGTGTATATCGTAGTGTCGCTGCCATTCGTCACATGGCCTGGCAGCGTACTGACACAGAATATTCCGGAATTCATCAAGGCGGTAAGCTTTTTCTTCTTTGCAGCACTCATTCTGGACTCCGACAAAAGGCTCAGGATTTTCCTGGCGGTGTTTGTTACCTGCCAGGTATTCCGCGTTATGGAGCCGCTTTACCTGCACATCGCAGACGGCTACTGGGGAGACTATCTCTACATCGGCGGCGGTGAATTTACCAGGCGACTGAGCGGAGCGCCAGCAGATATCATCAACCCCAATGAACTGGGTTTCGTAATTGCCACACTGGTGCCTTACATTTACTACCTGCTCTGGTGCGGTCACAGCAAAGCCGGAAAGCTGCTATTCCTTGTGCTGATGCCGCCGCTTGTCTATGCACTGGTGCTAACATTATCAAGAGGGGCGCTGGTGTCACTGTGCGTCGTTGGATGGATGATCTTCATGCAATCACAGCACAAGTTCATGCTGATCATTATCGTTATTATCATGGTCGCAGTCACGTGGTCCTACATGACACCGTTTCAGAAAGAACGCTACCTTTCCCTGGTGGAATCCGACACCCAACAGTCGGCTACCGTACAGGGCAGAGTCACCGGCATGGAGGAGGAATTCAGGCTCGGCCTGCACAGGCCAATATTCGGTCATGGACGTCGGCACAACACCGGAGGCAAAGGCCCATATAATTGGCAAGGCGCGGGCGGCACACAATCTCTATGCTGAACTGATGATAGAAATCGGCCTGATCGGACTGTTCATTTTCCTGAAATACATGCGTGCGATATATCAATCCACCAAGCACAACCGATAAAATGATGAAGTCAGTCGCAAAAGAACACCAGGGGGAGTTTCCCTACCGCCTTAACCAGGCGCTGGTTGCGATATTCTGGATGTATGTTGTCTACAGCATGGCGTACTGGGGGCTGTCCGTGTACTACTGGTACCTGTTCGGCGGCCTGACCTTTGCATTCACGAGAATCTATTTCAGCGAGGATACAGAGGATAGCATCAACCACCATGCAACCGGTGGCAGGCAACAGCCTGAATCATGGAAGTACTGGAACTGGCGCGCTGGCCGGTAGGTGGCATTCGCACCTACTTCAGGTATGTATTCGGCAACAAGCTGTTTCGCGAGCATTTCCTGACATTTGTCGTACCTGACAGCCGCCTGCTTCCCTTGCTGCAGCAGCATCTACCTGACGGCTCCTATCGGTTCGTCGCCACAAAAAACAGCGCAACAGGCATGCTTGTCGCCACCGCCAGGCAGCTGGCGGCTGGCAGGTTCTCACTGGTACATTCGCACGGATTTACCGCCGGGGCAATTGCAGCGCCATTATGCATGCTGTTCAGGGTGCCACACATAATGTACCGCTCATGACGTATTCCAGCCGGGACAGTTCGCCGGACTGCGAGGGGCGTATAAAGCAGCGCACCCTGGAGAGGCTGTTTCGCAGGGTGGATATTATTCATACGGTCACCGAGGATGGCCGGGAGAATTTGCTGGAATACCTGCCTTCCCTTGACCGCAGCAGGATACACACAATCCTGCATGGCATAGATGTGGCAGAATTCAGCAGGGCGCCCGCACAGGACTTCAGACGCACAACAGCGGGTCTCGATGAGCATGACTTCCTGATTGGATTCTTCGGGCGGTTCATGGCGCCGAAGGGGTTCCGCTACCTGGTCGAGGCCATGGATATACTCATCAACAGGCGGCATCTGCCGCGCCGACCGGTCGTGATCACGTTTGGCGACGGGGGGTACTCCCGCGAGGAGTATGCCACTATCAAGCAACGCAGACTGGATGACTATTTTGTTAAACTACCGCACACTGATGACATGCCCGGCGCTGTAAAAGGTGTCGACCTCGTTGCCATGCCATCACTCTGGGAGGCATGCGGCCTGCTTGCCATGGAGGCGCTGGTTGCAGGCACCCCCATAATCGGCACAAGCTGCGTCGGCCTTCGTGAGGTGCTTGCAGGCAGTCCGGCGCGCATCATCCCGCCTGCAGATGCCGAAGCCCTGGCCGATGCAATAGAACTGGAAATGGCAGCACCGCGCCGCCAGGAGTTCCTTGCCTGGGCACCACAGGCCATAACGCGCTTTGCGCCGGACCGCCCGGCCGGTGAATTACTGGATTTGTACCGCCTGGTGACTGGCGGTAATAACTGAACCTGACCAGAACCTGTTTGCCGGTACGGGCATGCTTGAATACGACAGCTGTTCCCATGAAACCAAAATCGCTGCCGAGATTGATGAAAAACCCCATGTCAGCCGTCTGGCTGGTCAGACACGCATGTTACCGCGTCCTGGGGTCATGTTACGCGGCCTTTCCGCAGATGGAATACAGTGCTGGCAAGCAAGACAAAGGTAGCGCTTTTCCACATAGGCAGGAGTGGCAGCACCGTACTGGGCGATCTGCTGCAACAGGACAAGCGTTTCTTCCGGGATGGTGAGGTTATCAGGCAGTTTATCCGCGACAGGAAAACACAGGCCTTGAACGCACATCAGCATACATAAAGGAGAGAACGCGCCTGTCAGGCGGAAAACTTATATACGGCTGCGAGATCAAGCCGTTTCACATACCGGTCCGGCGCAAGCATCGCGAATTTGTTCCGAACTCGAGAATTCCGGCTTCAACCGGTTCATCGTGCAGGAACGCAGAAACTATCTCAGAAAGATTGTTTCCAGCCTGATTGCAGCGCAAACCGAGCACTGGCATAACTCTTCTCACGAGAAGACCGAGTACGCCAGCGTCATGGTCAAATCCAGACCGGATTTCAATTGATGACGCCACAACCAGCCTGCAGGAATTGCTCGATCTGTATGCAGGGGATTTTCCAGCCCAGGAACAACTGGTTGACAGAAATTATTGTGGTTAAGCTACGAGGACGATATCAGCAATGACCCGCTGTGCGCATATAAGAAGGTCTGTGAATTTCTTGCAATCCGTCCCGGCAAGGTAACAACCCGCCATGCAAAAACGAATCCCTGGCCGCTGCCGGAGTTGATCGACAATTATGCCGAGATGTGCGAGGTGCTCGGCAACACCGCATACAACTGGATGACGGAGAACAGCGATGCACAGCCTGGTATCCAGGTGTGACTCACATTCGGGCCGATAAGGAAAGGCCTTGAGCAAGATACTGCTCGAAAATATCAGCTCCAACATCATGGTGCTCTTCGTCGAAGGTTGGCGATAACCTTCATCATGACGCCAATCTACCTGCGTGTAATGGGCAGTCATGACTATGGCATCTGGGAAATTCTGGCTGCCGTAATCGGTTACATGGGCATCCTGGATATCGGCATCAAACCGACTGTCGGGCGCTACATCGCCATGCACCATGCAAGAGGTGACACTCATGCCATCAGTCAAGTGTTTTCGACTGCGTGCCTGTTCATGCTGGGTATGGGTCTGCTGAGTGCCGCACTTGTCCTGGGTGGTGGATATTACTGGCTGTTGCATAGTTCCGAGGAGCATGACAGCGCACGCTATATGCTGCTTTTTTCCCTGATAGCGATACATCTCGTCACGCAATTCCCTTCTCTGGTTACCGATGGCGCCTTTGAAGGATTCCAGAAATATACGCTGAAAAATTCACTACTTATATATCAAGAGCATACTGATAGCGGCCTTCGTTTACTACTTCATCGACCTGTACGATGGACTACTGGTGCTGGCAATGGTCAGTACAGCCGGCATGGTGATCAAGTATTTCATCGGCGCCGCCTTGTTGCGAATGCCACGCAACGGCGGATTGGCATTCTCGCTGCGTGACGTTTCCCTTGCAGTCTTCTCCCGCTCACTGCGCTTCGGTGGAAAATCTTTTATCCAGGGCATGGCTTCCCGAGTACAGATTGGCAGTGACCGGATAATCATTGGCTATTTCCTTGGCCCTGCCCTGGTACCGTTATATTCAATACCAGCTAACCTGATTGGCTACATCCAGAATATCGGCTGGACCATAACAGACGTCATTCATGCCCTACTTCACCTCACTGGAGGCGAAAAACGAGCAACAGGCACTCCGACAGGTTTACTTTGTCGCGAGCCGGTTTTGCATCGGCCTGTTACTGCCGATGTCTATCGGCACGATACTTGTGGGTGGACCGTTTATCGGCGTGTGGCTGGGAAGCGAATATCAGCAGGACGCGGAAATCGTGATACTGCTACTGGCGCTGTTTACCATGCTGCCATTCCTCAACCCTTTCAGCACGCGCTACCTGACCGCACTGGGAAAGCATGGCCTGCTCGCAAGGCTGTACCCGGTAGCTGCATTGCTCAACATAATCCTGAGCCTGACTCTCGTAAAGAGATATGGTGTAGGCGGCGTTGCTATGGGAACACTGCTGCCCGATGTTGCTGCTTGTACCAATAGTTCTGAAAAGCACTTGCCGGAACCTCGGTGTCAGCGTTGCAGAGTACATTAACAAGAGCATTGTCCCATGCCTGCCGCCGGCACTGGTGCTGATTGTAGTCGTCGGGGCATACCGCTATTACTTTCAGCTTGCGTCCTACCCTGAACTGCTGCTGGCCGTCGTGCTCGGTGCAACCAGCTATACTTCCGTATTTCTCATAACCGGCCTGCAGGCAGCCGAACGCAGCTGGTTACTGGCAAGAATCAGTGGAAACCTGAAAGGCAAGCAGTTGCCCTAACCGTACCAAGGCCACTGGCCGCCAGTACACGCCAGATTTTGCTACTGACTTTCTCTAAGGGTAGCGGATATAAAACATGGCCTGCCGCTGCAAGATACATAACATGGCTGCAGCCCGGACCTGGTCTGCTCCACGGCAAGGCCGGGCCGCATGATCTTCGCGCCTAAAGACCACCGCTGTCTATCAGGTGCAACACCTTGATGCCCATCATCAGCCTTCGCGGGGTTTCCAGATAACCTGCTTCTCACCCTTCAGGTAGCGCCAGGCCGCGTGCAGGGAAGCCAGGTTGAGCAAGGTGAAATAATACGGCAGCGCCAGGTAGCGCGGGTTGTTGCCCTTGCCTTCAGAGTGATACCCGAGCCATGCCAGGAAATAAAACAGCAATTGCCCGCAGAGCAGTGCCTGATAGACCGGGCCGTCAGGCAACAGCAGGATATTCATTATAAAAACCAGCAGCAGTGGAATAAAGGCGAGATACCTGAGCAGTTTGTGCGATATAAGCTGCAGGGAAAACAGGCCCTGCCTGAAGGGATTCAGCAAGCCGTGCATGTCATGCATCGCCCACAGCGCCCGCAGCGCCACCCGCACTCGCATCGGGTATTCACTGCCGGCGTTGCCCAGTGCGGCCTCCATCAACAGGGCATCCGGCGCATAGACAACCCGGTAGCCTTGCTCGACCACCTTGAGAGGCTGCACAAAATCCGGCAGCTGGTCGGCCGCCAGCGGCTTATACAGCGAGCGCCGCATCGCATCGATGCCCCCGTCCACCCCCACCACCGAGCCGAGTCGGGTCTCCAGTTCCCGCAGCCGGTTTTCGTATTTCATGTAACTGCTGCAGCCATCGCCAAGCAGCGCACCCTCGGGGTTGGTATATACCATTTTCCCCGTTGCATAGCCGACGGCAGGGTCCGCAAAACAGGCAACCAGATGCCGCAGTGCCTGCGCCTCGTAGATGGAGTTCGCATCAGAGAAGACCAGAATTTCCCCTCTGGCCTGCGGCACGATGAGGTTCAGACCTGCGGTCTTTCCCATGCGCGGCTGCTGCCGCACGAGCTTCACCGGGATATCCGCCGCGGCGGCCACCTCCGCCACGATGGCATCCGTCCCGTCGGTTGATTCGTCCGACACGACGATAATGTCCAGCCTGTCATGGGGGTAGTCCAGCGCCAGCTTGTTGCGCAGCGTTGCCTCGATATCCCTTGCTTCGTTATGGGCCGCAATCAGAATCGAGACTGCCGGCAGCTGCACGACCTCTCCATGCACGCGACTTTTACCGAGGCCCAGCAGGGCGAGCAGCAACGGGTAGCCGATATAGATGTAGCCAAGCAGCGCCAGGCTGAACCAGAACAGTTGCGTCATCTGCCGCCTAATTTCCTTGCCGTTGCACAGGACGCCGGGGCGCCTGACCACGCAGGCAACCGGCCGGACGCATCAGGCCTGCAACAGACCCAGTCCCTGGAGGACATCCTCAGCGGTCCCGAAACTGAAATCCGCCAGCAGCCGTTTCAGCCTTGCCTCGCATCTGTGCAGGTTGTTGTAATGCCGGAAACGCGACACCCATCCGGCACTGACGCGGGGTTGCTGCGGATCGATCTCCCAGGGATGCAGGTAGAAAATAAATGGCCGTCCGCCGTGATTAATCCGCCCCAGTCCGGACCTGGAGAAGGGATAGGGATAGAGGCGGAAATAACCGCCGCCGGCTATGGGCAGTCGCATACCGAACAGCTTGACCGTCGACAGCGGAAACTCCACCAGCTTGTGTCCCGCCGGGGTATCCAGGGTATACGGGTATTGCGGCGCACCGGGTATGCCGTAGCGGTCATGGTGCACCGGGAAGATACTGGAATCGTAGACGAAGCCGGCCTCGGCAAGAATATCCAGCGCCCAGCGCGAACGCTCCGTTATAGAATAACTGGCCGCCCGATATCCGCGCACCGGCCGCTGGACAATGTCTTCAAGCAAGTCCCTGGCACGCAGTGTCTCATCCCGGAATTCCTGCGGCGTCTGGTTGTAGACAAGCTGATGGCTGTATCCGTGACACGCCACTTCATGTCCGCGTGCAGCGATATCCCCGACCAGTGCCGGCAGGCGTTCGGCCACCCAGCCGAGTACGAAGAAGGTAGCCTTTACCCCGTTGTCCTCAAACAGGTCCAGTAATCGTTGCGTGTTATCTTCTACCCGCAACTGGCGGGTATCCCAATCACTGCGCCTGATGGCGTCGGCGAAAGCTGAAACGTGAAAGTAATCTTCCACGTCAACGGTTAGCGCGTTGCGAATCATTGACACCGGGGCATCAGCCAAACGCAGTCGCGTCGATCAGCCTTCTGCTTCTCCGTAGGGGGTATAGTAATTGTAATAGTAGCCGCCGCGATTGGAGATGCTCTCGCTCTTGTTCAGCAGCAGGCCGATGGCCTTCTCCTTCGGCAGCATGCCAAGCGCCTCCTGCACAATGGTAAAGGGAGTCTTGCCCGCCTCGATGACGAACACCACCTGCCCCACCAGTCCTGCAAGCACCTGCGATTCAGGTGTTGACAGCAGGGGAGGCGCATCGAAGATGATAAGCCGGTCGCGGTACCGGGTTGCCAGTTCTTCAACCAGGCGTGCCATCCGCTGGCTGGCGACCATCTCGGTGATGAACTCGTGCGGCTTGCCTGCCGGCAGCAATACCAGTCCGGGAACATCCGTACGCAGCAGGGCTTCACCCACGGAGAGGCTTTCGCTGGCAAGCAGATCGGTGAAATCCGGGCGGCGCTTGTCGACGCCCAGCATGCGGCTGACCCCCTGCTTGGTTACGTCGCAGTCTACCAGCAGCACGGTGATATCGCGCTCCTGGGCAAAGGCAAGCGCCAGGTTGACCGAGTTATAGGTCTTGCCCTCACCGGGTACAGAACTGGTGACCATGATCAGGTTACCCTTGTCGACCAGTGAAGCCGTCTTGCCGAATGCGTTGGAAAGCAGCGGGCGTTTTATCCTGCGGTATTCATTGCGAATCTCCGGACCCAGCTTGGTGCCTGGCACCAGCATATCCATTTCGCGCAGACGTTCGATGATATTGACCGAATTGGGCGACATGGCCGCGTTCATTGCCGTTGCGCGACCGTTTACGGGAATCACTTTTTCAAACTTCACTGTTTCAGGCTACCTTCTCTGCTTGCCGTTTACGGGGTCAACATCACTGCGGACATGCAGCCTGTCCTAAAAATCCAACCCGGACAACAGGAATCTGATCTCCTCCGATCCCTGTTGCTGGTAGAACAGGACGGCGCCGAATGCACTAAACATCAGAATCAATGCCACCATGTAGGTTGTCAGGTGCAGACGCCGGGACCGCGTTTGCTCCGCTCCCATTTGCAGGCTGATCGCTCCCAGCACCGGCAAGTCGATCATTTTCTTCAGTTGCTTGTAGTCGACGAATGTCGGATACAGCAGGAACATCAGAACGGTCCAGCCCAGTCCCGCACCCAGTGCCACAGCCAGTGCGCCAGCCAGCAACAGCGGACGGTTCGGACCTGATGGCAGCAGCGGCACCACCGGTGCATCCACTACCCGGAACACAACATCGTTGTTACTCTGCTCGACTTTCTGTGCCATCCTGGCCGACTCCCGTCGCTCTACGAGACTCAGGTACCGCTCCTTGGTGATTGTATAATCGCGATTCAGCTTCGCAAGGTCCGCCTCGACCTGGGGTATGATGTCTATCGACTGCTGCAATTCCTCCAGTTTCTGCTGTTTTTCGGCCAGGGTGATCTGCAGTGTGCTGACATCAATCCTCGCCTGGCTTTCCTGCACCTTGAGTTCCTGGTAGACAGGATTGTACTCGTTGCTGGAGTCATCGTCCGACTGGGCGGAACCACCCGAACCCTCATTCACTCCACTGGTCTGCAAATCCGCAATCCTTGCACGCAGCGCCTGGACGTCAGGGTGTTCTTCCGTGAACTGGGTCAGGAGATCGGCCAGTTGCTCACGGTATTTACGCAATTTTGTGGCGGTTGACCGCGCATAGCTGCTGGTCCCCAGCGTGGGCGACTCGCCGGTCAACTGCTTGCGCAACTCCGAATAACGCTGCTTGGCCTGGCGCAGTGCGGACTTGGTAGCATCGATCTCTTCCTGTGCCCGCCTCAGGCTGGCAAAGTAGCCGCCCTTCTCATCCGGCATGAAACCGACGTTTTTCTTCTTGAACTCAGCCATCCGCGCCTCACTATCAGCCAGCCGCTTTTCATAATCACGGATCTGCTCATCCAGAAACTCTTCGGCCATGACCGTATCCGAGCGCCCGGAGCTCAGGGTGTTTTCGATGAGGGTGTTCAGCAGCGTGGAGACCACCGCGTACGCCTGCTGGGCCGAGTCGGATGAATAACTGATTTCATACATCCGGGATCGTGACTTGCGGCGGCCGACATTGCTCAGCTGGATGTTCTTTCCCAGCTCTACCACCATCTTTTCCCGCTCTTCCTGCGAGTTTGCCCCGAGATCCATATCCGTCTCACGCAATACCGACAGCAGGTTCTCCCGGCTCAGCAGGACCTGTGTCATGACATTGATTTCCTCATCCGGATTGGTGTCTATCGACAGCCCCCGCAGCAAGGGTTGCATGATCGAGGTGCCATCGATATGAACCGCCGCCTTGGCTGAATACACATTTGGCAGCGCGTAGACGCCGATCCAGCCGAGAATTGCTACCAGCCAGCTGATCAGCAGTGCGGACCAGCGATAACGCCAAAGACCATGCAAATAGGCGTATAGCTCGTTGAGCTGCGTGTGAATTGAAATCATTGACTGACAAACTCTCCTGGTACCGCAAACTCCCTGTCCACCTTCAATCCGGCTATCGATACGCCGACATCACCTCTGCCGGAATAGAACAGGTATCGACCCGAGATAACCGGGTTGCGGCCTGCACCCGACCGCAAGTGTCAGGATTTTTATCACACCATCGGAAAACCCTAACATATTGATTCAATTAAACTATACGTATACTACCCAACAGTCATGGACGAATTACTGCTACCGGCCAGAACACAACTGTCACGATTAATTACACCCCGGGGCATCAGCGCCCAGCCAGAAAATCGTTTAAACCAGTATATTCAAAGTCTTACACAATGTGGTCTGCATTTTGCTATTTCAGGCAATGAAAGCTGTGGTCACTGCATGATTAATTTAACATTAACCCAAACGAGATTACACAACTTAAATACCAAGGAGCCGTTACACACATGGAAAATATCTTCAAAACGTTCGTTGCAATCGTCCTGCTGGCACTTTCCGGCAGCGCCTCAGCCATTGCCATCACGGGCAGCATCAATATCGGCGGGGCCAGCACTGTACTCAACAATGGAACCACCTCTACCGGCATTTCCTTCAATGGTGGCTACGTTGATCCTTTTACACCAACCGGCACTTTCGCCTCGATGGCTGGTAACTTCAATATCAATACGACCAGCGGCGCGCTGAGCCTGTATGACTTCACGTACTCAAGCATACCTCAGACCATCTGGTCGATTTCCCTGGGCGGTATCGACTACAGCTTCACCCTGACCAGCTTGACTGTCACCTCGGGGGACACCATTTCCAACAACTTCCTGAACCTGGTACTCAACGGTAGCGGCTACTTCAGCGGCACCGGTTACACTGATACGGCCGCAACCTGGACCTACAGCCAGTCGGGTGCAACCTTCTCCAGCCAGAACAGTGCCAATGCCTCCGCTGCCGAGCCTGCCAGCATTGCGCTGCTTGGCCTGGGCCTGGTAGGTATCGGGGCAGCGCGGCGCCTGAGAAAAGCAGCCTGACGCCTCGAGCAGTGCAACTAAAACCGCGCATCCGCGCGGTTTTTTTTGCGCAGCCAACAGGCTGATTACTTCTCGATTAATGCAACCGCCGCATCACGCCCGGTAAAGGCAGCATGTTCCTGCAGCAAGGCTTTAATCAGTCGGCGACCCTGCTCCCGGTCACCGGCCTGGTAGAGCGCTGCCGCATAGTGATAACGCACCTCGGGCACCTTGGGCAATCGCGCAACCGCCTGTCGCAACAAGCCAAGCCCCCTGGCAACCTGACCGTCACGCACCAGCAGCCATCCATAGGTATCCATCACGCCGGGGTTGGCTGAGTCCGCCCGATAGGCCCGCTCGGCAAGCGGCAGGGCTGCGGGATTATCGGCCAGCATGTACAGCCAGGCCAGATTGTTCAACGCAACCTGGTTTTTGGGATCCGCCGCGAGCACCTGCTCGTAGGCCTGCACGGCTTTTTCATCCTGCCCCATATCCAGATAGGCATCACCCAGAAACTGCCGGACCCGTATATCCCCGGTATGTTCAGTCAGCCAGTCCTCGAGCACTTCGGCAGCCTTGGCCGGGTTACCGGAACCGGTTTCAACGCGCGCCAGCTTGATTGCCAGATCACCGGACGGATTCAGCTCCCGGGCCTGGAGGTAGGCCGCACGCGCACCGGGCAGGTCGTTGGCAGCCTTTCGGGCGTCACCCTCAAGTTCGTAGCCAAGATACATTTCCGGAAACTGTTGCTGGATATGCCTGCAGTAAACCTGCGCCTGGTCAATATTCCCTGCCTGGATCTCCAGTCTTGTCATCAGCGCCAGTGCCGGAGCGGATTCGGGGAATTGTTCAAGCACATCAACCAGATGCTTGCGGGCATTTTCAGGCTCGACCAGTTCCAGGTAACACTCGGCAAGCTGGATGCGTCCCGCAACCGACCACGGTTCCCGCTCGAGCAAGGCCCGCAAGGGATGCAGGGCTTCCCGATATTTGCCCTCTGCCATCAACATACGCCCCTGCATAGCAAGCACATCAGGATTATTCGGCGCGATTCCGCTGGCCTCTGTCACCAGCAGTCGCGCTTTTTCCGGGTTTTTCTCGCGCAGGTAATAACCGGCGAGAGAGATTCGCGGCCCGACCTCCTGCGGCGCACTTGCAATGGCCTTTTCGAGCCACGCAACCATGCCCTGCGAATCGCCCTTTTGTTCCGCGATTCGCGCCAGCACCAGCATCGGCACATAGGGTTGTTTGCTACTCCTGACCAGGTCCTCATACAGCGCGACCGCCGCATCCATGTCGCCAGCCTGCTCCTCAACCTTCGCCAGCGCCAGGCCCGCGGGCAGGAAGTCCGGCGCCATGGCGCGGGCCTCCAGGAAATATCTGCGCGCGGCCTGCGCATCCCCGGTAAGGGCAAACGTATTTCCTGCCAGCGTAAGCACGGCCGGATCGTCAGGATACTTCTTGACCATATCCAGCGCCGTATGAATCGCCTGGTCGAAACTACCGGACTGCAGGTTGGCAAGCACCAGCAGCGACTCGGTACCCTTTTGCTGGCTGCCATCCGCCAGAATGCGCTTCAGTTCCTCAATCGCATGACCTGTTTCACCTGTCGCGATATAGGCCCTGGCCAACTGGCTCCGCAGGGTGACGCTCTCCGGGTCCGCTGCGACCGCATTTTCAAGCCCCGCGATCCCTGCCGCCGTATGCCCCCGGCGCAATTCCGACAGGCCGGCCAGCGCGAGCAGTTCCGCGTCTGCTTGCTTGTCAGTCGGTGCAGACTGCAGGATTTTGCGCGCGTCTTCGTACTGGCCCAGCATCAGGTAGCTGCGTCCCAGCAGCTTGCGCGCTTCCAGGTTATCGGGGACCGCGGCCACGTACTTGGCGAGAAAATAGACGGCCTGTTCGTAATCCTGTTGTGCGAAGTTGACCGTGCCGAACAAGAGCCGGGTCGGATTGTGCTCCGGCGCAAGCTTCAGGACCTTGAGCAAGCGCCCCTTTGCCAGGTCATATTCACCCCGGGAAAATGCCAGCACGCCACCCAGATAATTCAGGTAGGGGTCATTGGCGTTTCTCCTGTACAGCGGCCGGATGGTTTCCTCCGCCTGGTCCAGCTGCCGATCCAGTATCTGTTGCTGCGCCAGTTCCAGGCGCGCATTCCGGCCAAACACGGAAACGAAGCCTGGAGGGTCCAGATCTATCACGCGTTGATAGGCCGCTGCCGCCGCTGCCGTATCGCCCGAACGACTGGCGATGCTACCGCCAAGCAACAGCAGTTCCGGCTGATCAGGGTAGCGTTCAAGCGCATCCGCCAGGGTCCCCCTTGCCTTGTCCAGGTCGCCCTGCGCCAGTTGCAGTTGTACGGTCACTTTCAGCACCTGCAACGCGGCGGCATCCAGTTTTGCGGCCTCGCCGACCACCAGTTCCGCCTGCTGCAGGTTTCCGAGTCCTGCCTCGGCCAGCGCCCGCAGCGCCAGCAGGTTGGCCTTCTCGGTCGCCGTGAAGTCTTCGCTGATTTCGACCTGTTTGAGAACCTTGCGAAAGGCATCCTGCCCCAGCAGTGATCTGGCAATTCCGTTAAGGGACTCGGCAGGGTCCCAGCCGGCCTTGCCGGCCCGGTGAAACTCCTTCTCGGCGGTGACAAAATCACCGAAATGCATATTGATTGTGCCGAGCAGAAAACGCGCTTCTGCATTACCCGGATTCAACTGCAGCGCATTCCGCAACTCGATAGCCGCTGCATTGTAATCGTTATCTTTCAGATAGGCCCTGCCACGCTGCAGCAGTTCCGCATCATCCTGATCGGGACCGCCGCAGGCAGACAGCACCAGGCAAAGCACAGCCAGGAAAAATGCAACACGGTTGCGCGCAAGATCAAAACCCATCATTAAAACCTCACTTGTAAAGCCAAATCACCGGCCGCAAACAGGGTCTGCAGCGGTTGTTGCATCGACGTAAGAAAATCAGACAGCACACTGCGCGCCGCCGCAGGCGTTGTATCGACATCGGTCGCGACCGCAATCACGCCGGCCTGCCTCCTGCCGGTCAGAATCCCCAGCACCTGCAGCAGCTTCGCAGCATATCGGTTGACAGTCTGCTGACCGGCAACATGATACCAGTACCACACCAGGCGTTTGCGGCCTTCTGTATCAATCAATTCCTGCTCCAGCACCGGGTAGCCCTTGAACAGGTGCTCATGGGCATGCGCATACAATCGCGACCAGACAACATCATCACTGATCCGGTTCAGCGCATAGATTACCTCACGGCCCTGGCGCTGTACCGGGTAATAGCCCACAAAAAGCTGCACGACATGCGCATCCCGTCGATAGCCTTGCCGCTGCACCACGGCCCCGTGGTAGACCGGCATCCAGCTGTCCTCGATGGCAAGTGGCCCGTCCCAGCCTGAGATCCCGAGCGGCAGTACCGGCGGATCTTCGCCACCGGATAAATCTCCGGAAAGCAACCGGGATGCAATCAGGGGCGGCCCCGCAACAAGGGTTGCCGTTACCAGGAGCACCAGCCCCCGCCGCCAGTATCCCTGCCGGCAAACAACCGCCGCACCGGATGGACCCGGCTCGTTACCGGCAGCGGGTTGGGCATATCTCGACAGCCAGACATCAATACCCAGCAACAGGCCCACCAGTACGCCAAACAGGATCCACCCGAGGCTGAAGTGATCGTATACCAGCGGGTGCCGCATGCTGGTTTTATAGGCAACGTACACCACGATAAACACGCGCAGGAAATTCGCCACGATAGCCGCAGCAGCCGCTATCAGCACCACCAGTGCGCGCGCCCACAAACGCCGGTAGCTCAGGTATCCGTACAGCATCCCCAGGGTCAGTGCGGCGAGCAAATAACTCAAGCCACTGCAGCTTTCATCGATCGACAGCCGCCCCGCCGGCAGGATGATGAACTGCTCCTGCCGCAGGGCCGGAACACCCGCCATCCGGGTCATCCAGTACACGACGTCCGTCGTCAGCTCCTGCAGCAGGGGTGGCAGCGGCGACCATATCGGCAGGGCGAATACCAGCAGCAGCAGGGGAAACAGCAGGAAGCGGGTAACATTCCTGCCAAGCAGCGCCCAGAGTGCCGTAACGATCATCAGAAAGAGCGCAACCACCTGCACCAGCAGGACATCCGCGAGCGCGGCGGCCAGCCATAACAGACCGGTTGCAGCCACGGCCGGCAACGCCGGGATAGCCGGGCAGGGCTGCAGCCGCGCCAGCGCACCCCGCTGCCGGAATACCAGGTAGAGAGTAATTGCCAGCACCAGATAGCCGTGGGCGTAATACTCGCCGTTCGCCCACTGGTTCCAGTTGCCGACGACAAACAGCAGCGTATCGCGGTAGAGCAGCAACAGCAGCCCCAGCAGCGCAATGCCGGCAAGCATCGCGCCGGGCCATGGGCGCAGCAGCCTTGCCGCCATCATCCCGCTGCTGGACATTCAGTCACCATTGTCTTCGAGTGTCCCAATATCGAGTTTTTTCATCAGGTTGTACAAGGATGGCCGGCTGATACCCAGGGCCGCTGCGGTATGCGACATGTTCTGGTTGTGAATCCCCAGCGCCCGCAGGATGACCGTTCGCTCTGCCGCTTCCCTGGCGTGGCGCAGATCCAGCCCGTCTTGCGTATCACTGCAGGATTCAAAACCCAGGTCGCGTGCAGTGATCTGCCTGCCTTCTGCAAGGATCACGGCGCGTTTCACCCGGTTTTCCAGTTCGCGCACGTTACCCGGCCAGGGATAAGCCGCTATTTGTTCCAGGGCGTCATGCGCAAACCCGCTGAACTTGCGGCCATATTCGCGCGCGTGACGCTCCAGGAACACCCGGGCCAGTAACAGACTGTCGCCTTCACGCGCCTTGAGGGGCGGAACCTCGATGACGATTGCACTTATCCGGTAATACAGGTCTTCACGAAACGCACCGGTCCGGATCGCGTTCGAGAGATCCTTGTGGGTGGCGCAAATAACCCGTACATCTACCGCTATGGACTTCGGCCCGCCCAGCCGCTCGATGACGCGTTCCTGCAGGAAACGCAGTATCTTGGCCTGGATTGACAGGGGCATGTCCCCGATCTCGTCCAGAAAGAAAGTCCCCCCGTCCGCATACTCGATTTTCCCCGGCGTCTGCCTGGCGGCACCGGTAAAGGCACCCTTCTCGTAACCGAACAATTCACTTTCCAGCAGGGTTTCCGGTATTGCTGCGCAATTGACGGCCACAAAGGGACCATTCCGGCGGCTGCTCAGTTGATGCAGCGCACGCGCAAACAACTCCTTGCCGGTGCCGCTGTCACCTCTTATCAGGGTAGTGACATCCGCGGGCCCTATCTTTTCAACCATGCGGCAGGCCGCCAGCATGCGCGGACTGGAACAGACGATCCCATCGAGCCCTTTCACCCCGGATTCGGCGGCGAGGCGGCGGTTCTCCATCTCGAGTTCGTGGAGGTTGCTGGCACGATTGACAATCAGGGCAAGGATTTCCGGGTCAACCGGCTTCTGGTAAAAATCGTAGGCCCCCAGGGAAATCGCCTTGAGCGCATTGCGGCGATCGTCATTGCCGGTAACGACAATGACCTTCGTGTCCGGGGCAATGCCCAGCATGTCAGCCAGCGCAGCCAGACCTTCAGAGGCATTGGCCGGATCCGGCGGTAATCCGAGGTCAAGGGTCACGACCGGCGGCTGGTGCTGCTGCAGCAGCTGCAGGGCGCTCTCGCGATCACCCGCCAGGTACACCTGGTAACCTTCAAAAGCCCACTTGAGCTGCTTTTGCAGACCGGGATTATCCTCGACAACCAGGAGGGGTTTCAGTTTGCTTTCCATCACGACATCGTCATCTGCAATGTTCATCCAGCCAACCCTGCCACATTTGCCGGCGCCGGTAACAGTGCCTCCATGGCTGGTTCACAGGCCGGCCGTGGCCGGCAGGCGCAAGGTCACCTGCGTACCTTCGCCCGGCTTGCTGGCAACCTGTATCTCTCCCCCGCATTGCCGCATGAACTCGCGGCTCTCGTACATACCGATGCCGAGCCCGGCATTTCCCCTGGTGGTATCAAATGGCATGAAAAGACGGTCACGCAGAAAGTCGGCATCCATTCCGTGGCCATTATCCCTGATATCCACCACGCACAAGGTATCTTCCCTGGTCAGGCTGATACGAACAAAGCCGTCCGCAGACGTGGCCTGTTGCGCATTCGCCAGCAGGTGTGCGATCACGTTAACGATGCGATCCTTCTCCGCGACTACCAGGCATTCGCCATCGCACGCCTCCATTTGTGGCACTGGCAGCCCGGCCTGCACCTTGCGCAGCGCGGTCGTCACCACCTGCCGGAGGTCGACGACGACCTGACTGCCGGGCTGAATGCGCTTGCTGCGCAGTTGTTCCATCAGCCGTCGAATATCACCGGATGCTGTGGCTACGGTCGCGAAGGCATCCTGTAGAAACTCGGGATTGTCGCCGTGCCGTTCCGCGTTTTTCGCAACCATATCGAGTTCCGCGCCGATATTTTTCAGGTCATGCACCATGTAGGCGGACAAGCGGTTGAATACCTCGAACTGTCTGGCACGCGCCAGCGCCTCTGAAGCCAGCAATACCGCCAGGTAACCGGCGGTCTGTTTTGCCGCGGCCTTCAGCAGGTCACGGTCTTCCCAGTTGATGGACCTTGGCACCAGCGGATCCGTCAGCACGACAAAGCCAAGCATGCCCTCCATGCCGACCAGTGGCACAACCAGCCAGCCGCACCGCAAGCCGGAGACCCAGGGAGGCAGTACCAACCCTGCATATTCATCCGGCCGCGAGTCCAGTTCCTGCAGGTTAATCACATAACCGGTACCTGCAAGAAACGCTGCAAGGCCGCTGCCTGCCGTTTCCGTTTCCTCGACCCGTGCCGTTTGCCAGGCAGCCGTGTTGCTGTAGTCGCCCCGTTCATCACGCAGCCAGAGCAGGCCGGCACGCGCGTCAACAATATGCGCCAGCACCCGGATTGCAGCCTGCTGCCCTTCCGCTCCGCCATGTCCTGCATACAGGTCCCCGGTCAGACGCAGCCATTCGTGGCGGTAATCGTACTTGTTTTTATAGAAGTGCTTGCCGAGAAACACCCGCATCCGGGTACGCAACTGCGAGGAGGAGAGAACAACGAGCAGTAGCAGAACCGCCAGGGAGAAAAACGTCATCTGGGCGACCCGCCCCCAGTCACCACCGAATTCCCTCAGGTAGTAGCCTGCCCCGGCCATCACCAGCAGGTACAGCCCGCCACCCAGAATGGCGCTGGTGTGCAGGACGATATCGCGGGAAACAAACAGGTTTAGCGACCAGTCGCGGTTACGCGCGGCGGTCAGTGCCAGCAAGGGCACGGCCAGCGCGTTCACGAAACCCCGGGTATCCCAAAGGTCACGATCCATTCCCCGGAACAGGAGCGCATCCGCATACAGATAGAGGTCAAAGGCAAAAATGACGCCCATGCCCATGAACAGATACTTGACTGCCCACAGATGAGTACTTGCCGTGTTGCGAAACAGCTGTTCCACGATGGCAAGTCCCATGATGGCCAGTGCGACATGGCCGGCCATCCGCACTGCCACCAGATCCGGAGCATGCCCGGCAAGCTGCCGCCAGTACACTGCCTGCTCCATGCCCAGTAGCAGCACCGCAAACGCGATACTCAATGGCAGGGCCCGGCGCAAAAACCGGCGATAACCGGAATTCTCCCGTGCCGCGGGCGCCAGCAGCTTCAACAGAAAACCGTACCAGGCGATATAGCGGAGAATTTCTAAGACAGGGTAGGCCCCCGCCTGGTAGACCTCGCCGGCGGAAACACTGACAGCGAAGGCGGCCCACACGGTGCTGCAGAATGCCGCCAGCGTGAGCAGCCTGCCCTGCAGGCTGCTGCGCCAGCTGGGGAGCAGCAGCAGCGTCAGCAGTCCGAACCCGAGTGCCGCGCTGAGATAGCTGTAGAATCCCGCCATCAAGGCCTTCGCAACACGCAACCCGCAGCCGCGGCGCACTTGCAGGCAAAATCACAGGACGGGCATCGCCCGGGGCATTGGCAGACCGTCATCCCTAACTGAATCCCGGACAGCATTCCTTTCAGATAGACCTGAAAAACAACAAATTATGATTAATGACAAGCCTGGTGCAGAATTCAATCTCGCCTGACAGTAGTGTCAGTATAATTTACATTCGCGGCGGATCACAGAATTACTTGCCGCCCCACCCCTGCCAGCAATATGCAAATGAATTATAAGTATATTCCTGTAACGCCTGGTGACATTCGGCCATCTTGCAAAACCCCGCCCGACAAACAGTGTCCATGATGTTTACAGATTCAGAAATCAAGCGCCGCCGGACTGCGCAGTTTCAGCGTTGTATCAACCCCGACAGATGTCAATATTTTTAATAGAAAACAGCCAGTTAAGTATTCAGGCAAGGTGATGACAAGCAGCCTGTGAATTAGTGGCGCGAATAATGCACATAATTCAATGCACACATAACACAACCAAGTTGGAATTCGACCATGAAAACAATACAAAAAATCACAGCCATACTGGCGGCATTACTAATCTCCGCGCAGGCAAGCGCAATCCAGATCAGCGGTAGCGGAGACAGCTGGACAACCGACTGGTTTGTCGACGCCAGCATCACCCCCGGACTGACCCAGGACCTGACCGCGACCAGCGACTGGCTGGTTTCCTCGTACAGCTCGACCCAGATCATACTGGATGTCACGATCACGAATACCACCCTGCTAACCGGACTGCTGACCAATGCCGATATCACCTCATTCGGCTTTGGCGTATCTCCCAATGCCCAGGCGTCACTGCTCACAGCAGGCACCACTTTTACCCAGGTTGGCACGGGCAGCGGCCCTCAGCAGAACTACCCTGGCGGTTTCAAGGGTATCGATGTCTGCATCTTTTTCCAGAACTGCTCGGGCGGCAGCGCACCCAATGGCCTGCGCGCCGGAGAAACCGACAGCCTGAAGCTGCTGCTCACGGGTAATTTTGGCAGCACCACCGAGCTGCTGTTTTTCCCCGCCAAGTTCCAGACCAACCAGGGGTCCTATGAGCCGGGGGGTTGCATCAACTGTGGCAGCAACAACGCTCCGGAACCGTCAATCCTGGCACTGCTGGGTATCGGTCTTGCCCTTGTCGGCTTCGCGCATCGCCGCAGACAAGCCTGACCGGAGTCGATTTACTGTCATGCACCCTGAAACGGCGGCCCTGGTCGCCGTTTCTCGTTATGCGCTTTCCCTCCCCAGTGCGGCGAGCAGCTTGTCGTGAATGCCGCCAAAGGCGCCATTGCTCATCACCAGAATATGATCCCCCGGACGGGCAATGCCGGCGACAGCCGTGACGATGTCCTCCACCGAGTCATTTACCGCGGTCGGGGCCTGTACGGCCTGCGCCACCCCGGTGAGCGACCATGCCAGGTCACCCGGTTCATATAGCCAGACCCGGTCCGCCCCCCGCAGGGAATCCGCCAGGGTATCGCGATGCACGCCCATGCGCATGGTATTGGAACGCGGTTCCACGACCAGCAATATACGCGCTGCCCCCACCCGCCGGCGCAGACCCTGCAGGGTCGTGGCAATCGCCGTGGGATGATGGGCAAAGTCGTCATAAACCGTGATTCCACCCACCCGGCCGCGCACTTCCATACGGCGTTTCACCCCGCTGAATTCATGCAGCGCCGCTGCCGCCTGCGTGACCGGCACGCCTGCATGGCGCGCCGCGGCAATGGCCGCCAGGGCATTCTGTACATTGTGGTCACCCAGCTGATCCCAGCTCACGCTTGCGGCGACCTGCCCGTCCAGCAACACCTCAAAGCTGCTGCCGTCCGCGGCCTGCTTGCGCACCCCCCAGCCGTTTGCGGCAGCCGCCCCTGTGGCCGATTCCAGTGGCGTCCAGCAACCCCGCTCCAGCACCGCCGCGAGATTTGCATCGTCAGCATTGGTGACGATCAGGCCATTACCGGGCACGGTA
This sequence comes from uncultured Gammaproteobacteria bacterium, assembly GCA_963824045.1. Lineage (GTDB taxonomy): Bacteria > Pseudomonadota > Gammaproteobacteria > UBA9214 > UBA9214 > UBA9214. Next base: position 33,960 of record CAWGNW010000013.1, read on the forward strand.
CGCACCAGGTGATGAAACTGGGTCTGGATGGCGGCGAGGTCAGGGAAAATATCCGCATGATCGAATTCCAGGTTGTTCAGCACCAGGGTGCGGGGCCGGTAGTGCACGAACTTGGAACGCTTGTCGAAAAATGCCGTGTCGTATTCATCCGCCTCAACCACAAAAAAAGCCCCTGTCCCGAGGCGTGCCGAACAAGCGAAATTCTGCGGTACACCACCGATCAGGAAGCCCGGCGCAAGTCCGGCATACTCCAGTATCCAGGCCAGCATGCTTGCAGTCGTGGTCTTGCCATGAGTGCCCGCAACGGCAAGCACCCAGCGGCCTTGCAGGACATGCTCCGCCAGCCATTGCGGCCCCGAGGTGTAAGCCATCCCGCTGCTCAGGACATGCTCGACGGCAGGGTTGCCGCGCGACATGGCATTCCCGATCACTGCACAATCAGGCGCTGGCTCCAGGTGTGTAGCGGCATAGCCCTGCTGCAGCTCGATCCCGGCCGCCGTCAGCTGGGTGCTCATTGGCGGGTACACGTTGGCGTCAGAGCCGCTGACCGCGACGTCCAGTTCCCGGGCCAGCAGTGCGATGCCTCCCATGAATGTGCCGCAGATACCCAGTATATGAATGTGCATGTCAAATCACCTGCCAGGGAAATAGTGCTGCAAAAAGCTGCATGCTGACCAGCGCGTACAACAGCGCCACGCCGGCACCGATCCCGAGCGACGTCGACAGGGCATGGCGCAGGATATGGCCGGCAACGAGCACGTTCCAGACCAGCAACAGCAGCCAGGCATACAGCAGCAAACCGCTGACCTGCCCGTCCGCCTGACTCGGCTGTCCCCACAGCACCAGCGGCAGTGCAAGCAGGCCCAGCAGACTGCCGCTGCCGGCCATTGCAGTCAATGTCTGAAGAATGCGCGCGCCTCGCGCCAGCAGATACAGCAATGCCTGAACGAAAACAATCAGCAGGGCGGTATCCAGCAGCGCGACCTGAAACGCGCGGACCTGTCCGTAGTCGGGAACTGCCAGCAACCAGGAGAACAGCAGATACGATAAGAGGGTAAACCCCAGCAGCACCCGGGAAGCCGGCAGTTCCTGGGGCGCCGCACGCAGCAGGCAGATGGCGGCGAACAGTCGCAGCAGTGGCATCACGGTAGCTTTCCCGGCGTCATCTGGCCGGAAGAAAAGCGACAGCCATTATGGCTGATAGTGGCGACGAAGGCATGCGGGATACCGGCAGACGACATCAAGCGCCTGAAACCCTCACCGGCAGGTGCAGGTCTAGCGCTTCCCGGATGTTGATCGGGACTGCTTTCCGGCAGGTTTCTTTTTCCCGGCAGTCTTGCCAACCGGCGACTTTCCAGCTGCGGCTTTTGCCGGTGCCGCCTTCGAGGCTGCCTTTTTCGTCGCGGTCGAGGTGGATGCGGCCTTCTTCGGCGCGGCTTTCCCGGACGCGACCTTCTTTGGTGCTACCTTGCCGGGAGCGGCCTTGCCGGGAGCGACTTTTTTAGGCGCGGCCTTCCTGGATACGGCTTTTTCAGGCGCAGCCCTGTTTGGTACGGCCTTGCCGGGCGCAGCCTTCTTCGGGGCTGCCTTGCCGGATGCAGCCTTCCCGGGCACTGTCTGCTTTACCGCCCTGGCGGACTCCTTGCCGGCAGCAGCCCTCGCAACCTTTTTCGCGCCACCCTTGCCAGCATGGTGCTTGGCAATGGCGGCCCGAATCGCATCGCTGCGGGATTCGGCTTTCGAATGTTTTTTCACATCGTCATAGACCTTCATGACGGCCCTGGAGATAGTCTCAATCTCACCCACACCCTGGACCGTTCTCAGTTTTTCCTGGCCCTGGTAATACTCGATGACCGGAATGCGTATTCGTCTCGTATACCCGCAGCCGGTCACCGATGATTTCCTCGTTGTCATCCGCCCGGTGACGCAACCGGCCGCCACAGACATCGCAGCGTCCCTCGATATGGGGGGGAGAATAAAATACGTTGTACATCTGTCCGCAGGACAGGCAGGTGCGGCGCCCGACCAGGCGCTGAATCAGCGCATCCACATCGACGGCGATCAGCAGCGCGAGATTCAGGGGGCTGCCGAGGCTGTTCAGCAACAGATCCAGCGCCTCGGCCTGCTGCAGGTTTCTTGGAAAACCATCCAGAATGAAACCCTTGCGAGCATCTGCACGTATGAGGCGTTCCTGGAGGACGCTCAGCACCATCTCGTCACTGACCAGCTGACCGGCATCCATTGCGGCCTTGGCCTGGCGGCCCAGCGATGAGCCCGAAGCAACTGCCTCACGCAGCAGGTCACCGATTGAAATTTGCGGAATCTTGTAGCGTTCGACGAGCAGTTTCGCCTGGGTACCCTTGCCGGAACCCGGCGCACCCAGCAATACCATTCTCATAATGAAGTCATGTCCTTGGTTGGAATAATTATTTTAACTTCCTGTAAGTTAAACATTTTCTTGCATGCCGCCAGAGTTATTATTGCTTGGCGCGAGCCCGGGCACTGGTTAAGCTACCCCCTGCGCGTGGTAGAAGTCAACGAAGCTCATGAAATAAATCAGGTTTTGAGCTAGAATCTGGCGCCCCTGCATGACGCCCCGGCGCCGTGCCACCACCGGACACAATCCAGCACAGGGATTATGAGCGCGATCGAAGATTTCACGGAAAGCGAGCTGTGGATAATCAGGACTACGCTGGAAGAACGCTATGGCGAACCGCTCGAGCCGGACCTCGCCGATACCGAACTGCGGCTGAACCCCTACGCAACCGAACTCACGGCCTGTCCTGCGGCCTACTGGGAGCACGAAGGCTGCCATTTCATCGTCTGCAAGACCGGCAGCCCCCGCTACCGCTGCCAGTTCTACTATCGCGTCCACCAGATGTACGGTACCGGCGTGGAAGAATATGACGATCTCTCCGAGTGCATGGTCACGCTGCTGCAGGTCCAGGCGGACTTTGTCGCGATGCATCCCGACAGCATACCGAAATCCGTATAACCCCCAGAACTCACCGAAATCACCCAAACCTTGTCAAGGGAGAAGAAACTGATGGCTACTGAGTAAGAAAAACGCTTTCTATGCGCAGTCCGGCGGTGTAACCGCGGTAATCAATGCATCCGCCTGCGGCGTGATCGAGACGGCACGCAAGCACAAGGACAAGATCGGCAAGGTCTATGCCGGACGCAACGGCATCATCGGCGCACTGACCGAAGACCTGATCGACACCGGCAAGGAATCCGCCAGGGCCATTGCTGCCCTGCGCCACACGCCAAGCGGCGCCTTCGGTTCCTGCCGCTACAAGATGAAGAGCCTGGAAGCCAACAAGCGCGAATACGACCGCCTGATCGAGGTCTTTGCAGCCCACAACATCGGCTACTTCTTTTATAACGGTGGCGGCGACTCCGCCGACACCTGCCTGAAGGTCTCGCAGCTTTCCAAGGCAACCGGCTACCCGATTCAGGCGATTCACGTGCCGAAGACCGTCGACAACGACCTGCCGATCACCGACAACTGCCCGGGCTTCGGTTCGGTCGCCAAGTACATCGCCGTCTCCACCCGCGAGGCCAGCTTTGACGTTGCCTCCATGTGCGCGACCTCGACCAAGGTGTTCGTCATCGAGGTAATGGGCCGGCACGCCGGCTGGATTGCCGCCGCCGGCGGCATGGCCGCCAGCGAGGACTGCGACCTGCCAATCGTGATCCTGTTCCCCGAGGTTCCCTTCAACGAGGCGGCATTCCTCCAGCAGGTCCAGGACAAGGTCACAAAATACGGCTATGTCTCCATCGTCGTCTCGGAAGGCGTACATGACAGCGACGGCAAATTCCTCGCCGATCAGGGCCTCAAGGATGCCTTTGGCCACGCCCAGCTGGGTGGCGTGGCACCGGTGATTGCCAACATGGTCAGGGAAAAACTCGGCTACAAGTACCACTGGGCCGTCGCCGACTATCTGCAGCGCGCCGCCCGTCACATCGCCTCGAAATCCGACGTCGACCAGGCCTACGCCATGGGCAAGGCGGCGGTTGAACTCGCCCTGGCGGGCAAGAACTCCGTTATGCCGACGGTGGTTCGCACCTCCAACAAGCCCTACCGCTGGAAGATCGGCGAGGCCAAACTCTCCAAGGTCGCCAATGTCGAGAAAATGATGCCGAATAACTTCATCACCGAGGATGGCTTCGGCATTACGCAAAAATGCCGCGACTATCTGGCACCGCTGATGCAGGGCGAGGATTACCCGCCCTACGGCAAGGACGGCATGCCGAAGTATGTACAGCTCAAGAACGTCGCGGTAGCCAAAAAACTGGCTGACTTCGAGATCAAGTAACCCCGGACTGCGCGCAATGACGCTGGAGAAAGCACGCGAATTACTGGCTGTCCAGGCAGACATGGGCGGCGGCTACAACCGTAACGCGGCGCGGCTGATCCTCGCCGAGGTACAGCGTGATCACGGCCAGGCCGCCGTCGATGCCTTTATCCGAGAATTTGATCTGGAACAACTGTTCGGCTTCAAAACCGGGACACAATTCACCGCGCCCTGACACCGGACAGTCGGAAAAAAACCAACCACCACCTCTGGAGAATACAAATGTCACCTGAACTCATCTTCGCCCTGGTCTGCGGCTTCCTCGCCCTGGCCTATGGCATGGTGTCCGTCAAATGGATACTGGCCAAACCGGCTGGCACACCCCGCATGCAGGAAATCGCCAGCGCCATCCAGGAAGGCGCCCAGGCCTATCTCAACCGGCAGTACGCCACCATCGGCATAGCCGGCATCGTACTGCTGTTGGTCGTCGGTTACTTCATCGGCTGGACGACCGCCATCGGCTTCGCCATCGGCGCGGTGTTCTCCGGGCTTGCCGGTTATATCGGAATGAACATTTCGGTACGCGCCAATGTCCGCACCGCACAGGCAGCCAACGACGGCCTGAACGCCGCCCTGCAGATCGCCTTTCGCGGCGGGGCCATCACCGGCCTGCTGGTGGTCGGCCTGGGCCTGCTGGGCGTCGCCGGTTTCTATGGCATCATGCTCGGCATGGACGTCGCGGACCCGCTGCACCCGCTGGTCGGTCTTGCCTTCGGCGGTTCGCTGATCTCCATCTTTGCACGACTCGGCGGCGGCATCTTCACCAAGGGCGCCGACGTCGGTGCGGATATCGTCGGCAAGGTCGAGGCCGGCATTCCCGAGGATGACCCGCGCAACCCGGCGGTGATCGCGGACAACGTCGGCGACAACGTCGGCGACTGCGCCGGCATGGCGGCCGACCTGTTCGAGACCTATGCGGTTACCGTGGTCGCCACCATGCTGCTCGGCGGACTGCTGGTCGGCACCGCACAGGCGGCGCTGTACCCGCTGGTGCTGGGCGGCGTCTCCATCATCGCCTCGATCATCGGCACCTTCTTCGTCAACGCCCGGGAAGGCGGCAAGATCATGAACGCCCTGTACCGGGGCCTGATCGTTGCCGGCGCGCTGGCGGCCATCGCCTTCTACCCGGTCACCACCTGGGTCCTCGGCGACAGCATCCTGCTGGAGGGCGTGGAAACCAGCACCCGCTTCCTGTACTACTGCGGCCTGATCGGCCTGGCGCTGACCGCGGCCATGGTGGTGATCACCGAGTACTACACCGCCACCGAGTACAAGCCGGTGCGGCACATTGCCGAGGCTTCCACCACGGGTGACGGCACCAACGTCATCGCCGGCCTGGGTGTTTCCATGAAGTCCACGGCCATCCCGGTGCTGGTCATCTGCGCCAGCATCTGGGGCGCCCATGAACTGGCGGGGCTGTACGGCATCGCCATCGCCGCCACCTCCATGCTCTCCATGACCGGCATCATCGTGGCCCTGGACGCCTACGGCCCGATCACCGACAACGCCGGCGGCATCGCCGAGATGGCCGAACTGGACGAGAAGATCCGCAACATCACCGACCCGCTGGACGCCGTCGGCAATACCACCAAGGCGGTCACCAAGGGCTATGCCATCGGCTCCGCCGGCCTGGCCGCACTGGTACTGTTCGCCGATTACACCCACGCGCTGGCCAAGCAGGGCGACGCGGTGCTGAACTTCTCGCTGGACAACCACATGGTGCTGATCGGACTGTTCATCGGCGGCCTGGTGCCCTACCTGTTCGGCTCCATGGCCATGGAAGCGGTGGGTCGTGCCGCCGGCGGCATCGTCAACGAGGTGCGGCGCCAGTTTCGGGAAATGCCCGGCATCATGAACCACACCCAGAAGCCGGACTATTCGAAGGCGGTGGACATGCTGACCAAGGCCGCCATCAAGGAGATGGTTATCCCCTCGCTGCTGCCGGTGCTGGTACCGGTGGTCGTCGGCCTGACGCTGGGTGCTGAAGCCCTCGGCGGCCTGCTGATCGGCACCATCGTCACCGGCCTGTTCGTAGCAATTTCCATGACTACCGGCGGCGGCGCCTGGGACAATGCCAAGAAGTACATCGAGGACGGCAACTTCGGCGGCAAGGGCTCGGACGCCCACAAGGCGGCGGTGACCGGCGATACCGTCGGCGACCCCTACAAGGACACCGCGGGCCCGGCGATCAATCCCCTGATCAAGATCATCAATATCGTTGCCCTGCTGATCGTGCCCCTGTTGTAAGGGCTGATTGGCGTTCGGCAATCAAGGGCCGGTATACTTGCCGGCCCTTTTTTATTGTGGAAAAAGGTGTCAGGAACCTTTTCTATACCGTAATTACCAGAATCCCTATCTACTATGTGTGAAAAGATTCCTGACACCTTTTTAGTGCCCTCAGGAGGCTGTGATGAATATTGACCGGGTGAATTCCGGCGCGGATGTGCCGAACGAGGTAAATGTCATCATCGAAATACCGGCGCACAGCGATCCGGTCAAATACGAGGTCGACAAGGAAAGCGGCGCCATGTTCGTGGACCGGTTCATGACCAGCGCCATGCACTACCCCTGCAACTACGGTTACATTCCGCACACGCTGTCGAGTGACGGCGACCCGGTCGACGTCTTGGTAGCCACCCCGGTGCCCCTGATCAGCGGCTCGGTGATTCGCTGCCGCCCGGTCGGGGTACTGAAGATGACCGACGAATCCGGCGACGACGCGAAGATCCTTGCCGTCCCCATCGACAAGCTCTGTAACCTCTACCGGGAAGCCCGCGACGTCCGCGACATGCCGGCCGGGCTGCTTGCGCAGATCGCCCATTTCTTCGAGCATTACAAGGACCTGGACGAGGGCAAGTGGGTGCGGGTGGAAGGCTGGGGCGGCCTCGAAGACGCCCGGAAGGAAATCCTGGATAGTGTCGAGATGTTCCGCAGTGCACCGGAAAAACCGAATTTCTGATGAAGGTCTGCATCCTTTCCGACAGCCACGACAACCGTGCACTGCTCGCGGCGGCGGCAGCGGCCGCCCGGGATGCCGGCGCCGATGCCATACTGCATTGCGGTGACGTGGTCGCCCCCGGCACCCTGGAGGTGCTTTGGCCCTTCAACCTGCCCGTCCACGTCATCCATGGCAACAACATCGGGGATGCCTGGATGATGGGGCGCATCGCCGCCAAACCGTCCAACCGGACGCATTATTACGGCCAGGACGCCGGCATCGAACTCGGCGGCCGGCGCATCTTCCTGGTCCACTATCCGCACTACGCCGCCGCCATGGCAGCCACCGGTGACTGGGATCTGGTGTGCTGCGGCCATGACCACAAAGCCGCCATCCGCCCTGTCGACAACCTCGACGGCAGGCAGACCTGGCTGGTCAACCCCGGCACCGTCGGCGGCATCAAGGCACCCGCTACCTGGGTGCTGGGCGATCTTGATACCATGCAGTTCTCGCTGCACGCAGTGCGGCTAGCAGACGACGCCGGCCGCAGCGGCGGCCACCTGACCACCCGCAACACTCACGGTAAGCACATGAAAGACATCAGCCCCGAACAGATGGTCGTTGGCGACAAGAGCGGCATCGACCTGTCCGAATCCCGTCCCTCGCTGCAGGCCCTGCTGAAGGAACACCGCCAGCACCTGGAAGCCCTGCCGCCTGATGCCCCTGCGATCGACCGCGCCCGCATCCAGCTCGATATTGCCGAAACCCTGCTGGCGCTGCAGCAAAAGCAGGAGGCCTGGGCCATCGGCAGGGAAATCTTCGACGTGTTCGCCGCGCAGGCCGCCTGGCAGGATGCCATCGAGACCTGTGACGTGCTGTTCCAGTGCGAGCAACCGGAATCCCTCGCGGCCCTGGGCAACGGCGTCTGGCTGGCGGTCACGTTCCCGGTGCCGCCGCAGCTGACGGTCGCCATGCTGCAGCACATCGTGGATGAAACGCCCGAGACCTCGGACGGCGCCGCCGTCGCCGCCATGGCGGCCCACTACATCGCCGACCTGCGCACCGAGGGCGATGAGCACGACAGCCTGACCTTCTTTACCAACCAGCTGGTGGCGGGCGTGGCCAAACGCCATCGTGGCATCGACAACGATCCGGAAATGATCCGCATGTGGACGGAGATACTGCAACTGAACGACGTCAAGGAACTGTTTTCCCGGCTGTCCCTCATGCTGGATGCGATCGTCGGTGACAACTGGTGGGTTGACCGCGACGCGCTGCGCGAACAGCTGCCGCTCAACTAGTCATTGCAGCTTTTGCACTCACAGACACTGTGGAACCAGCCCTGACCCGCAGGGTGATCACAGTGAATTAAGCTGGAACAGGCAGCGGGTGCCGTCATCGCAGCCACATTTTGCCCGGCCACGAAAAACCGATGTTGAGCGAGGCGCCCTGTTGACAACACTTCCCGGGAGCGTTTGGGATCTGGAGTTGCTGTATTTGGATGCCTTTTCAAACAGCGGTGTTCTCGCAGGAGACGTAAATATCGTCGGGGCCTGCGGGCAGTCCTTTATGTCCGGGCACGGCAACAATTGGCCGATCCGGCTGAAATATTCCCGCCCGTGCCCATGCGACATTATGTCGCATTCGCCTGCCCCCCTCTTTTGATACGAATCAATACCTGCGGTCCTGAAATCAGGCACACTGTCCATGCGCCTCCCGGGAATAAGGAAGATTTCCAGGGTCATCGCCAGATGATGACATGCGCGAGGGTCAAACTGATGAACAGACACAGAAATTTGCATGTACTTGCCAGGTACCTTCCCAGGGTGACGGGGGATCTCATGCCAGGGCTTTCAAAGGCTATCGGTGCTGAAACTATATTCACCTATAGCCGGCAGATGGATGAAGACGAACCGTTTCCGGGGGAATGGGTCCTGCAGACTGACGATGAGCGATTCGGCAATTACTGGATCCCCGAACGTGACCTGGAAATCATCGGGGTATACCCCATGGGCCACTGCCAGGGCACATCCGGTTAATCCATGCGGGTCGTCATGGCAAGCGCGATAACAGGGAGGTAGAGTGCAGCGGGAGTACAGGATGAGGTGAGACCGGGACTGGCCGGGCTGTCTGAAGCGGCCAGCAAAGCAATCCTTTAAGTTCACCCTCAACCAGCTGGAGATTGCTTTATTACACCCTGGCCGCTGCCACCCTGTCCGTTTCCTGCGTTACGCTCCACCGGACTCCGGCGAACACCATTCCGGTTTGAGTGTGAACCAGCGTTATTCCGCTGCCGGCGCGTCCTGCGCATCTTCCTGGTGGTAGTAGTCGTACTTATTGAGAATATCGAAGGTAAAACCCCAGGCCTCGTTGTAGGACAGGCCGCTGTCATCCGGAATGATCAGCTTGACGTAGAGGTCGCTGCCGTAGCGTTCCTTGAGTTCCGAGAGTTCCTGGTTCAGCTGCTTGCTGGTCACCACGCGATACTCGTCTTCACCCGTGTCCTTGATCCTGATCTGGTAGTACTTGCCTTCCTTCCAGTAGCGCACCGTGACCACGTGCTTCCCCTGCGCGGACCGTGCGGGCTTGACCAGTTTGTCGTACTTCACCCGCAGGTCGTCGTACTCGCCCTGCAACAGGCTCAGTTGCTGTTCTGTCAATGAACCGCCCTGGCGCAGTTCGGCCAGCTCCGCGGCCTGCTCCTGACTGTCCTGTTCCACCTGGGTCAACTGCGCCAGTACCTGCTGCAGTCGCTGTTCCAGGGTGTCGCGCACACTCGCGAGCTGGGTATAGCGGGCCTCGCTTTGCCTGACCTTGTCCTCGTGCAACTGCACGTCGAGCTGCGCCTGCTGCAGGCTCGCGGTCAGCTGTTTCTTGTCCGCCTGCAGGCCGAGCAGCTGCTGCTGCTGCTGCGACAGTTGCTCGCGGGTATTGCGGCTGATCTCATTGGCACGCATCAGGCGCATCCGCAGCTCGGTATTTTCATGCTGCGCCTGGGCAAGCTGTTCCTCCAGGGTAGCGCTGGTCTCGGTCATGGAACGCGCCCGGGCCTCGGCCGCGCGTTCCGACTCGATCGTGTCGCGCAAGGCCTGCACCAGGTCCCAGTTGCGCAGCATCAGTACCACGCTCGCGATCATGAAGATCATCACCACGACCATCATGATGTCGGTGAACGAGGGCCAGAAACTGTCCGCGCCCCCCTCGGCGGAGGTGTTGCGGCGCAGATCGATAAAGCCTTCCTGCATGTTCAGTCACCCGCAGCCGGCAGGCGGAAGCCGTCACGCAACAGCTGCTTGATATCGTCTATGTTGTCCGTTGTGCTGCGCATGCGCTCATCGAGCCTGGCGGCGACCGTATTCAGGCGTGTACCGGCCTCGGCGTATTCCTGCTGGGTCGAGCGCAGCCCGTCCGCGGCCTCGCGCAGCGCATGAATCAGGCCGGCCACCTCGTGCAGCATGCTTTCACTGTCGCGGGCATGCCGCGGCAGCAGGTATACCGTGGTGATTTCCTCCACGCCGCTGAGAAAGTGCGTCTGCGCATCCGTGAGCTTGATGTAGAAATAGCCGTAGAACAGGTAGCACAGGATGGCGGTGATGGTCGTAGACAGCGCTGTGGACATGCCGTGGATGACCAGCCCCATGTCGCCGGTACCCTCCGCGACATCGAGCAGGTTTGAAGCACCGACCAGGGCCACCGAAAGCGACACGATGGTGCCGAATACACCGGTCAGGATCAGGATATTGCTGACGTATTTCGCAAAACTGGTGCGGGTGCTCTCGTCCGCAAGCAAGGTCGCGGCCAGGGCACTGTGGTTGATGGGCGCGAAATCCTCGCTCAGTGCCTTGATGGTTCCATAGCGCCGCGCAATCACGGATTTCGGGTTGATACCCTTCAGGACCTTGTCTGTGCCTGCCTTGAACTGGCGCAGGAAACGCGCCAGCGCTGCCTCTTCCTGGGTGTAGTACAGCAGCGCCGAAATAATCTTCGCCAGGCCCAGCAGAAACACCACCAGGATGCTGCCGTTGACAATAAGGCCAACCGGCGTTTTCTGGTTCTCAAAATAGAGTTGATTGAGCAGGCCAATATTGGCCACCAGGATGAGCAGCACGATCACGCCGAGCACGAGCAGTCGAAACAGCACGCGGCGGCTGAAATTGGGTCTGGTCTCTAGCATGGCATGATCCTTCAATGAAAACGTCCCGGCAGGCGCCAGGCACCTGCCGGGACTGTGATTACCGTGTCAGACTTTCCGATAGATTTCCGCGCCCTGCTCCAGGAACTCCCGGGACTTGTCGGACATCCCCTGTTCCAGCGCCACGCCGACATCACCGATGCCCTTGCCGGCGGCGTAGTCACGCACATCCTGACTGATCTTCATGGAACAGAACTGCGGTCCGCACATGGAACAGAAATGCGCCACCTTGGCGGAATCCTTGGGCAGGGTCGCATCGTGAAATTCCCGCGCCTTCTCCGGGTCCAGCCCGAGATTGAACTGGTCCTCCCAGCGGAATTCGAAGCGCGCCTTGGAGAGTGCATTGTCACGCACCTGCGCGCCCGGATGACCCTTGGCGAGATCGGCGGCATGCGCGGCCAGCTTGTAGGTGATGATCCCCTCGCGCACATCCGCCTTGTTCGGCAGGCCGAGGTGCTCCTTGGGAGTGACGTAGCACAGCATCGCCGTGCCGTACCAGCCGATCTGCGCAGCGCCGATTGCCGAGGTGATGTGGTCGTAGCCTGGCGCGATATCGGTCGTCAGCGGCCCCAGCGTGTAGAACGGTGCCTCGTGGCAATCGACCAGTTCCTTGTCCATGTTCTCCCTGATCATCTGCATGGGCACATGTCCGGGGCCCTCGATCATGACCTGCACGTCGTGCTCCCAGGCAATGCGCGTCAGCTCACCCAGGGTCTCCAGCTCGGCGAACTGGGCGGCGTCATTGGCATCGGCGATGGACCCCGGCCGCAGGCCGTCACCCAGCGAGAAGGAGACATCATAGGCCTGCATGATCTCGCAGATCTCGGCGAAGTGCGTATACAGGAAACTCTCCTGGTGATGCGCGAGGCACCATTTCGCCATGATGGAACCACCGCGCGAGACGATACCGGTGACGCGTTTCGCCGTCAGCGGCACCCAGGCAAGGCGCACACCGGCATGGATGGTGAAGTAGTCCACGCCCTGCTCGGCCTGCTCGATCAGGGTATCGCGGAACATCTCCCAGGTCAGGTCCTCGGCCTTGCCGTTGACCTTCTCCAGCGCCTGGTAGATGGGCACGGTGCCCACCGGCATGGGTGAATTGCGCAGGATCCATTCGCGCGTCTCGTGAATGTTCTTGCCGGTGGACAGGTCCATCAGGGTGTCCCCGCCCCAGCGCGCCGACCACACCATCTTCTCGACCTCTTCCGCGATCGAGGAGGTGACCGCCGAGTTGCCGATGTTGGTATTCACCTTCACCAGGAAATTGCGGCCGATGATCATCGGTTCCAGTTCGGGGTGATTGATGTTGGCCGGAATGATAGCGCGGCCGCGCGCCACCTCGTCGCGCACGAACTCCGGCGTCACCCGCTCGGGGATGCTGGCGCCGAAACTCATGCCGGGATGCTGCCGCAGCAGGGCGCTGTCGCGGACCTGCTCCAGCAGCAGGTTTTCGCGAATGGCAACATATTCCATCTCGGGGGTGATGATGCCGCGGCGTGCGTAGTGCATCTGCGTGACATTGCGGCCCGCCAGGGCACGGCGCGGCTTGCGGATATGCTCAAAGCGCAGCTGCGCCAGTTCCGGGCTGGCCTGGCGTGCGCGGCCGAATTCCGAGGTCGGGCCGTCGAGTTGTTCGCTGTCGGCGCGCTCCCCGATCCACGCGGTGCGCACTTCCGGCAGGCCCGCAAGCAGATCGATCTCGACATCAGGATCGGTATAGGGACCCGAGGTGTCGTAAATCGTGATCGGTGGATTCTTTTCGCTGCCGAAACTGGCCGGCGTGTCCGCCTGGCTCACCTGGCGCATCGGAACCCGGATATCCGGACGGGATCCCGTCACGTAGATCTTGCTGGAATTGGGGAATGGTCGCGTGACCTCGTCGGAAAGCTGCGTGGCCTTCCTGATAAATTCTTCCGGGATTGCACTCATCGGGCCGTCCTCGCGGTGTACATAGAAGTAAAGCCGGCAGGTGCATGAGCTTCCCTACGCCGGTATTGACCGGATCAGGTTCCAAGGGTCTCTCTCAGCCCCTCAGGGGGCACCCCCAGCTGGGGCTACACGGTACCCAATGGACCTGCTGTTTGCAAGAAAATTATCACGGCAGAAAACAATAACCCCATGTTTTAAATAACAATCCGGATTACATACCTCCCCGGATTGTTGCCAGCGCCAGGCAAACACCGTACCCTAGCCGCATTTGAAAATTCCTGTAGCCCGCATCGACATGAACCAGACAGAAATCGAACAGGCACGTTTCAATATGATCGAGCAGCAGATCCGGCCCTGGGATGTGCTCGACCAGCGCGTGCTTGACACCATGCAAATGATTCCCCGCGAAAATTTCGTGCCGGAGCAATATCGCTCGCTGGCATTCGCGGATACCAATATCCCGCTGGGCCATGCCCAGGTCATGATGGCGCCCAACCTGGAAGGCCGCCTGCTGCAGGCGCTGGCGATCGCGCCGGATGACACGATCCTCGAAATCGGTACCGGCAGCGGCTACCTGACTGCCTGCCTTGCCCGCCTGGGGAGGCACGTGACCAGCATCGATATCGAGCCGGATTTACCGCACAGGCTGCAGCCAGGCTGGCCGCGCAGGGTATCACAATGTCGACCTGCAAACCGCGGATGCCGCCGGCGGTGTTGAACGGGGCAACAGTTTCGATGTCATCGCGGTCACCGGCTCGCTGCCGCTACTGCAGCAGCAGTTTCACGACAACCTGAATACCGGCGGGCGCCTGTTCGTCATCAGCGGACAGCTGCCGATCATGGAAGCCCTGCTGATCACCCGCGTCGACGCATCCAGCTGGACTCGCGAATCCCTGTTTGAGACCAGCATTCCTCCCCTGCTGTATGCCGCGGTACCGCAGAGCTTTGTCCTCTAGCTCACGTGGAAGTCGCGACAGATGCGCGAACTCACACCGGATGAGTGCAAGGCATACCTCGATCAGGCGGATACCGGACCCTTGCTGCTGGATGTGCGCGAACCCTGGGAATACCAGATCGTCCATCTTGAGGATTCGCAACTGGTCCCGATGCGCCAGATACCCGCGATCATCGGAACACTGGACCCGCACCAGGAGACCATCGTGATATGCCACCACGGGATCCGCAGCCGCCAGGTGGCACTGTTCCTGGAACACCAGGGTTTTTCCGATGTCGTAAACCTGACATGGCGGCCTGGATGCGTGGGCACGCCACACCGACACCAGCCTGCCAACCTACTGACGACCGACTATGCACCGTAACACACAACTGCTTCCCGTCCTGCTGCTATTGTCCGGACTGGCGCTCCCGCTGCCGCGCATCGCGGCCGCCGACGACCTGATGTCGTCCTATGAACTCGCACTGCAGTCTGACCCCAATACCAGGCCGCCATCGCCGCCCACCAGGCGGCGCTGGAAGTCGCGCCGCAAAGCCGTGCGGCACTGCTGCCCAGCATCGGCATCAGCGGCCTTGCATCGCGGGACCGCTACGATCCGCGCAGTGGCGGCGACACCAGCTACGCCACCAACCAGACCTATAGTGTCAGCCTGCGTCAGGCCATCTACGACCGCGCAAGCATGGTGCAGCTGAAACAGGCCGACAGCAGCATCGCCCAGGCCGATGCCCAGCTGACTGCCGCCCAGCAGGATCTGCTGCTGCGGGTGGCCACCCGCTATTTCCTGGTACTGGGTGCGCAGGACAACCTCACGTTCGTACAATCAGACAAGATCGCCATCGGACGCACCCTGGAGCAGGCACAGAAACGCTTCGAGGTGGGACTGGCGGCGATCACCGACACCCTGGATGCCCAGGCGCGCTACGATCTCGCCGTCAGCGACGAGATCAATGCCGAGAAACTGCTGGATGATGCCCGGGAATCCCTGCGCGAGCTGACCGGAGAACTGCCGGTGGCTCCGGAGATCCTGCAGAGCGACATCCCGCTGCTCAAGCCGGAACCGGCCGACCAGGACGAATGGGTGACGGCTGCCATCGACCAGAATCCGCTGTTGCTGGCGGCCATCGCCGCAACCGAGGTCGCCAAGCAGGAAATCCAGGTACAGAACTCGGGACATTATCCCAGCGCTCGACATGACGGCCGACTACAGCTACCGGGACACCCAGTTCGGCGGCTTCAGCTCACTGGAACGCAACGACAGCGCCATCGGCCTGGAACTGACCTTGCCCCTCTACCAGGGGGGCCTGATCACCTCGCGCACCCGGCAGTCGCGCTACGCCTATACCCAGGCCCAGGAAGAACAGGAACAGCAGCGGCGCAGCACGGAGCGCCAGGCGCGCGACACCTACCGCGGCGTGATATCCGGCATCAGCAAGGTCGAGGCCCTGCAGAACGCGGTGGTCTCCAATGAGAAGGCCGTGGAGTCGGCGGAAGCCGGCTTCCAGGTCGGTACCCGCTCCATCGTGGATGTGCTCGATGCCCAGCGCGAACTGCTGCGCGCCCGCCGCGACTACGCCCGCTCGCGCTATGACTACCTGCTGGACACCCTGAGGCTGAAACAGGCAGCGGGCATCCTCAGCGAGACCGACTTGGCGCAGATCAACAACTTGCTGGTTGCAAGTGAGAAGTGAAAGAAGTGAGTAAGTTAAAAGTGAAAAGTTAAAAGTTAAAAGTTAAAAGTTAAATCGGGAACCGGGGGTGGGATAAAGGCACTGTACGGTAATCGTAATTACCGTCGACTTCACCTCTCACTTCTCACTTTTTAACGTCTCACTTCTCACCCTTCACTCCCCAACTCAGAACGGCCACAGGTCCCAGCCGCTGTCCAGCTCGTCCTCGCAGCGTGCCAGCTGGGTGTGGTAGCTTTTCGAGCGGGTATCCACCTTGCGTGCGACCTTGAGCAGCCAGGGCTTCTGCTGGTAGGTCTTGCGCTTGTAGCCGCCCTGACCCTCATGGTAGGCGAGGTACTGACTGTAGGCATCCCACTTGGAGATACCCAGCATGCGATTGCTCATGCTGCAGTACCAGGCAATGAAGTCCACGGCATCGCCGAAATCATCGCGGTCCGCGAAGCGGTTGCCGGTCTTCTCGCGGTACCAGTCCCAGGTATCGTCCTTGGCCTGCGCGTAGCCGTAGGCCGAGGAGATCCGTCCCCAGGGAATGACCCACAACAGGTAGTCGCGCGGCGGCTTGGCGTTATCCACGAACTTCGATTCCTGGTAGATGATCGCCAGTTGCACGTGGATGGGCACGCCCCAGCGCTCAAAGGCGCGTTGCGCGTCCTTGTACCAGCCGCTCTTGTCGTCGAAGATCTCGCAGCTGTCGCTGATATTCCGCGGCGGACTCGTGGAACAGGACCACAGCAGTCCCACGGCCAGCACCGCGGTGAACGGAATTAAATAACGGACACGGCGGGATTTGCGCATGCGGGTGAGTCTATATCGCCGTCAGGCTATAATGCCAGCATGCCCCTGCCGCCAGCACCACAGGGCGGCCAACCGAGCGGAATCACGAACATGAGCGAACACGGCCTGCCCGATAGCCTGCCCGGCTTCGATGATCCCCTCGCGCTGCTGCGCGCCTGCCACGGGAAGATGCTGGCGCAATGCGACCTGCTCGGTGCCGTGGTTGCGCAGTCGCTGTCCGGCGATCTGGACGATGCGGCACGCAAGACCGCGCAGGACATTACCCGCTACTTCTCCAGCAGCATCCCCCTGCACCACCGCGACGAGGAAGAAGACCTGTTCCCGCGCATCAACCGGCAATCACTGCGTATTGCCGAACTGGTGCACACCCTGAAGCGGGAACACCAGGAACTGGACAGCCTTTGGGCAGCAATCCTGCCCGAACTGCGGCGCATCCCCGGGGACGGTTTCAGCGACGCCTTTCTGGAGACGGCCGCGAGGTTCTGCAAACTTATCCGGCAGCACGTCAACCGCGAGAACATGGAACTGCTGCCACTGGTGGCAAGCAGTCTGAGCACGCAGGAACTCGGCTACATCGGCGAGGCCATGGCGCAGCGCCGAGGCGTGCGGTTCACAGCAGGGTAATCTGCTCCGTCGACGGCTTATGCAGTAGATTGCTTCGTCACTGCGTTCCTCGATAACTGCTCCATGCGTTATCTACCTCCTGCGTCCCTGTAGTCGTCACAACGACGGGAATATATTCAGGCTTCCGGCCTTGCTTGTCCCGTTTGCTCCGGCAGGTTTTGGTCGATCATGGACAGCACCGTTTGCAGGGCACCGCGATTTTTCTCCACCACGGCGCGGCCCTGTTCGCCGACCCGGTGGCGCTCGTTGGCATCTCCCAGCCAGCGTCCGAGCGTAACGGCGAGTTCTTCGGTATTCCCGATCTTTACGCAGGCGCCGGCCTGCAGCAGCAACTCGCAGATCTCCGTGAAATTGAACACATGTGGACCAGTCACGACCGGAATACCGAGGGCGGCCGGTTCCAGCAGGTTGTGCCCGCCGTGCGGCACCAGGCTGCCGCCGACGAAGGCGACATCCCCGGCGGCGAAGAACAGCGGCAACTCCCCCATTGAATCACCGACGAACACCCGGGTATCCGCATCGCAGGGACGCATCTCGCTGCGCAGCACGATATTCATGCCTCGCTGGCGACACAGCCCGGCGACGCTTTCAAAGCGCTCCGGGTGCCGCGGCACCAGCACCAGCAGGCAGTCCGGAAACTGCCTGAGCAGCTGGCTGAAGACATCCAGCAACAGCTCGTCCTCGCCCTCGTGGGTACTGGCCGCAACCCAGACCGGGCGGCCGGTTCCCCAGTCGCGCCGCAGCACCTCGGCCCGCTCCAGCAGGCCCGGCGGTATGCGCTGCTCGAACTTCAGGTTGCCGCTCACGATAATGCGCTCACGCTGCGCACCGAGGCGCTCGAAGCGCTGCGCATCGGCCTCACCCTGTGCGGCGATCTCGGTGATATTGTCCAGGGTCCGCGCCACCAGCCGCTGCACCCGCAGGTAGCCGGCCAGGGATTTTGCCGACAGGCGCGCATTGACCAGCAGCAGCGGCACCTGCCGGTCGTGACAGGCATGGAACAGGTTGGGCCAGAGTTCGGTTTCCATCACGATCGCAAGCTGTGGTCGCACGCGCATGAAGAACCGCTTCACCGCGCCGGGCAGGTCGTAGGGCGCATACACATGGGCGACCTCGTTCCCGAACAGCGCCGTCACCCGCGCTGAACCCGTCGGTGTGACCGTGGTGAGCAGCAGAGAATACGCCGGGTACTTCTCCAGCAATGCGCGCACCAGGGGCTCGGCCGCCTGCACCTCGCCGACCGAGACCGCGTGAATCCAGATCACCCGTTCACCCAGCGGCGGCTCGATGAAGCCGAAACGCTCCGGCCAGCGGCGCCAGTAGTCGGGCGCACGCAGGCCGCGCCAGGCAAGGCGCAGCAGCACCAGTGGCGCCAGCAGGTAGAGCAGCAGTGTGTATAGCTTTCTCAAGGCCGGAAATCCGCCTGGCTGGTATCAGGGTTGCACGTAACCGCGCGCCTGCAACCAGTCCATGTAACGCGGTACACCCTCTTCCACGGTCCTGAAGGGCCGGTCATAGCCGAGTGTGCGCAGGTGCGTGATGTCGGCCTCGGTAAAACTCTGGTAACGGCCGCGCAAATGGTCGGGGAAGGGAATGTACTCGATCTCGCCGCGTCCGAACCAGCCGATGACCGCCGTGGCGACATCCCTGAAGCTCTGGCAGTTGCCGGTGCCGAGGTTAATGATCCCGGACCTGTCAGGGTTGTCGAGGAACCAGAGATTCACGTCCACCACATCGTCGATGTAGACGAAGTCGCGGCGCTGCTCGCCGTCGCCATAGCCGTCGCAGCCGGCAAACAGCCGCGGGTTGTCCCCGGCACTCAGCTGCTGGCTGAGATGGAAGGCCACGCTGGCCATGCTGCCCTTGTGCTGCTCGCGCGGGCCGTAGACATTGAAATAGCGGAAGCCGATGATCTGGCTGCCGGCCTGCGGCAGGATGCGGCGCACGTACTGGTCGAACAGGAACTTCGAGTAGCCGTAAACGTTCAGCGGGGACTCGTGCTCGCGGGATTCGCTGAACACCTGGCCGCCACCATAGACCGAGGCGGACGAGGCATACAAAAAGGCCGCGCGCTGCTCCAGGCAGTAATGCAACAGGGCCTTGGAGTACTCGTAGTTGTTGCCCATCATGTAGACGCCGTCCCATTCCGTGGTGGAAGAACATGCGCCCTCGTGAAAGATCGCCTCGACCGGCTCGCCGAAATCGGCACCGTTCTGCACCCTGGCGAGAAAATCATCCTTGTCCAGGTAGTCGAGGATTTCGCAATCCACCAGGTTGAGGAACCTGGTGCCGTCCTTCAGATCGTCCACGACCAGGATATCCTCGCGGCCGCGCTCGTTGAGCCCCTTGACTATGTTGCTGCCGATAAAGCCGGCACCACCCGTCACAATGATCATTACCCGCCCCCAGGGTCGTTACAATGCATGCGTTGGCGAATCCCGGGCAGCATCATTCCTGCTGCCGGATGGCATCGATGATCCCGCTGGTGGAGCAACCTTCCTCGAATCCCAGCACGACCACCTCGCCCCCGCGGCGTTTCACGCACTCATACCCGGCGATTTCCTCGGGCCGGTAATCGCCGCCCTTGACCAGCAGGTCGGGTTGAATCTCGCAGATGAGCCGCTCCGGCGTGTCCTCGGAAAAGGGCACAACCCAGTCCACACTGCCCAGCGCTGCCAGCACCGTCATGCGCCGGTCGACCGGGTTAATGGGCCTGCCCCTGCCCTTCAGACGCTGCACCGAGGTATCATCGTTGACGGCAACCACCAGGCGGTCGCCGAGGCGCCGTGCCGCCGCCAGGTAGGCGACATGCCCGGCATGCAGTATGTCGAAGCAGCCGTTGGTCATCACAATGCGCTCGCCGTGGGAACGGGCATCCTCGACTGCGATCTGCAGCTGGGCCTCGTTCATCTCCCCGAACCCGGCGTCCTGGCCCAGGTGTGCCGCGCGCCGCAGTTCCGGGACCGAGACGGTGGCGGTGCCCAGCTTGCCGACCACGATACCCGCCGCCAGGTTGGCCAGCGCGGTGGCTGCCGGCAGGTCCTCGCCGGCCGCCAGCGCCGCCGCCAGAACGGAAATCACCGTGTCCCCCGCACCGGTCACATCGAACACCTCGCGCGCCTGTGCAGGCAGGTGAAATTCCGGAGCATTGCGGCGCAACAGCGTCATCCCGTGTTCACCCCGGGTAACCAGCAGGGCATCCAGATCATGCTGTTGCAGCAGCACGGCGCCCTTCTCGACCAGTTCCCGCTCGTCGCGACAGGGACCGGCCACCTGCTCGAACTCGGCCATGTTGGGCGTGATCACGGTGGCACCGTCGTAGCGGCTGAAGTCCTGCGCCTTGGGATCGACCAGCACCGGCTTGCCGGCGGCGCGCGCCAGCGCAATCATTTCCTCGACCTGCGCCAAAGTGCCCTTGCCATAATCGGACAGGACGACAACGTCACACTGCGACAGTCCCTGCCGGTAGCTTTCCAGCAGGTCCGCCGCATCGACTGCCGCGAAGCCGCCCTCGAAATCCAGCCGAATCAGCTGCTGGTGACGGCTGATGACGCGCAGCTTGGTCACCGTGGGAATGCCTGCGATTTTCTGGAAGCCGCAGTCGATACCGGCACCGGCCAGCAGGGCCTCCAGTGAGGCGGCCTCTTCATCGTCACCGGTCATGCCCAGCAGCCGTGCCTGCGTACCCAGCGCCGCAATATTCAGCGCCACGTTGGCGGCACCGCCGGCACGCTCCTCCGACTGCCCCACGTGGACGACGGGCACCGGCGCCTCGGGAGAAATCCGGGAGGTTGCGCCGTGCCAGTAGCGATCCAGCATGACATCGCCGGCAACCAGCACCCGGCCCTGCTCGAAAGGTGGAATGTGAATCTTCATATACGCGAACGGGGCCGCATCCAATAGACTGAACGGGATGATAACACAGCCCCCGAACGGCAATTGTTGACCCTGTCCTGTGAACGTTACAATCAGGACCACGGCTGTCCCGGTCAGCCTGAATGGGACAGCAGTGAATCAGGATAATCCCATGCCAGCCAATCCCTGCTCAATCCGCTACTGGCCAACCTGGCTGGGACTGGGGGTGCTGTGGTGCCTGTCACGCCTGCCCTATGCCTGGCAACTGCATAGCGGCCGCCTGTTCGGCCGGCTGTTTCGCAGCTTCGCGCCACGGCGCAGACATATTGCCGAGGTCAATCTGTCGCTGTGTTTTCCCGAGCTTGCACCTGCTTCCCGTGCGCGGCTCGTTACGGAAGTATTCGACTCCCTCGGCATCGCCCTGCTGGAAATGGCCCTGAGCTGGTGGGCGCCAGACGAAAAACTGGAAGGGCTTGCCTCCCTGGAGGGACTGGAACACCTGCAGGCAGCCCTGCAGCAGGGCAAGGGTGCCATACTCCTCAGCGGACATTTCACCACGCTGGAGATCGGCGGCAGGCTGCTGTCCCTGCATACTCCGTTTCACGTCATGTACCGGGAGCACAAGAACCCCGCATTCGAAGCAGCCATGACCGCTGCACGCACCCGGCATTACAACACGGCCATCCCCCGGGGGGACATGCGTGGCATGCTGCAAAGTCTGCGGGAGAATGTACCGGTCTGGTATGCACCGGACCAGGACTTTGGTGCCGGCAACAGCCTGTTTGCACCTTTCTTCGGCGTGCCCGCCGCCTCGATTACCGCCACCTCGCGCCTGGCCAGGATCAGTGGTGCACCGGTGGTGCCGTTTTTCCAGACCCGCCTGCCGGATGCCCGAGGCTACCGGCTGACCCTGCATCCGGCGCTCGACAACTTTCCCGGAGAATCCATTGAACAGGATACCCGGCGCATCAATGCCGTTATCGAGGCACAGGTTCGCGCACAACCCGGCCAGTACCTCTGGGCGCATCGCCGTTTCAAGACCCGCCCGCCCGGGGAACCCGGTGTTTACTGAGCCGATGAATACCAGGACTCCCGGGGCTCACGACCCGGTACGCCATGCAGACTGAAGCCACGCGCAGCATCCTGCTGGTCACGCTCAGCAATATCGGGGACGCCGTGATGACCACGCCGGTGCTGGAAGCCCTGCACGGCAAGTATCCGCAGGCAGTCATCGACATCGTGGCCGACCCCCGTTCCAGCCAGCTGTTCAGACACTGTCCCTGGCGGGGCGATATCATCCTGAAACACAAGCAGGCGGGCTGGCGGGGTCTGGCAGCGCTGGTAAAGCGACTGCGCGCGACCCGTTATGACCTGGTCGTGGACCTGCGCACGGATGGCCTGACCCTGTTGCTGCGTGCCCGGCGCCGCCTGACACGCCGCGGCTGCAGGTCCGCGGGCGGCCACGCTGTCGAGCGCCACTTCTGCGTACTCATGCAAGGTGAAACTCCGGTGGCGATCCCGCCTGTCAAGGTCTGGCTGTCGGCAGCGGAACAGGAATTTGCCCGGCAGGCGCTTGCCGGTTTGCCCGGACGGCGCTGGCTCGCCCTGGGCCCGGGCGCACGCGGGGAGGCGAAGCGCTGGCCGGCCGGAAAATTCAACGCCCTGGCGCGGCAATTACAGTCGCACTTCGATGCCGTCATCCTGCCGGGCAGTCCGGATGATGCCGGCTTATGCCGGCAGGCGGCTGCCGGTCTGTCCCTGCCCTGCCGGGTCCTTGCGGGCGAGACCGACCTGCTGCAGGCCGCAGCAGTACTCCAGCAGGCCGGGTTGTTTATCGGCAACGACTCGGGGCTCGGGCACGTGGCTACCGCCGTAGGCACCCCGACAATCACCCTGTTCGGACCCGGCAACCCACAACGCTACCACCCCTGGCACCCACAGGCCCGCTGGGTTCAAAGCACGACGGGAGCGGTTGCGGACGTTACGGTGGATGAGGTTATCGGGCAGGTGATGGTGGTACTGGCAGAAACAGGGTTACGACCCGTGTGGTAGCAGCCAACCCCTCGCTGGCAGGGAGTCATGGAAGAAGAAGAAAGATAACAAGTGCACCAGGCCAGTACTACGCCACGCTAATAACCTCAACTGCACCCACGACACGCCAATCTACATTGCATGTCCCGGCCGGCATTTTCCAGTCCAGCCTGTGCGAGAGACAATGAGCCTAATCACACAAGCCTAATCACACAAGCCTAATCACACAGGAGTTTCATTTGCCAGGAATGGCATTATCCACGGAACAGATCATCGCCAGACTGCGGCAGTTCGAGGTGTTAACCGGTCTGGACCGTCCGGTAGCCGAAGCGGTCCATGCGGCAGCATCAGAAAGGCAGACCTATTGAAATCGCAATCACGTCCACAGGTATAACATGCACCTCATCCCGATCGGACAGGTGAGCAGAGGTGGCAATTCAACCTGTCCGGAGTCCTTATAAAGTCCAGACCTGCACCCCATATGAGCAATGCAGCATCATTCCCCTTTCCAGGGAGACCAGCTTCCCGCACCTCGCAAGTAGTACTGGATTCCATCTTTTGCCATAATCGTGGCCCACGACCGGTCAGACATTGCCAAGCATGAGTAATACCGCCAAGAGAACCCGGAAAATAGGGATTGTCGGCGCCGGGTTCTCCGGAGCGATTATCGCACGCGAGCTCGCAACTGAAGGCTTCGAAGTAGATATCATTGAATCCAGGGATCATATCGGGGGCAACTGTTACACAAGTCGCGACCCTGAAACCGGTGTCATGGTACACCGCTACGGACCGCATATCTTCCATACCGATGACCAGGAGGTCTGGGACTATGTAAATCGCTTCACCCGGTTCATGCCGTTCACCAATCGCGTGAAGGCCGTTGCCAATAACAGGGTTTACTCACTGCCGATCAACCTGCTCACCATCAATCAGTTCTTCGGCACGGTACTGGGGCCGGTCGCGGCAAGAGAACTCATCGAAAGCAAGAGCGACAAATCGATCGAGACACCGACGACATTCGAGGAGCAGGCATTGCGCTTCGTGGGCCCGGAATTGTACGAGGCATTCTTCAAGGGTTACACCCGGAAACAGTGGGGGGTGCACCCCCGGGAGTTACCGGCAGCAATCCTCAAGCGCCTGCCGATTCGTTTCAATTACGACGACAACTACTTCAGCCACAAATACCAGGGCATGCCGGAAGACGGCTATACCGCCCTTATCGAAAATATCCTTGACCACCACGGCATCAACGTGTCGCTGTGCACTGAATACGACCGCAGTCGAAATGCCGAATTCGAGCACGTGTTCCATAGTGGGCAGATCGACGGATACTTTGGATTCAGGTATGGCATGCTGGGCTACAGGACGCTTGATTTCGAATCATTCACAGAAGACGGCGACTACCAGGGCAATGCAGTCATTAATTACTGCGATCCGGATATTCCCTATACCCGGATCACAGAGCACAAGTATTTCTCGCCGTGGGAAAGTTTCGATCGCACCATCTGCTACCGGGAATACAGCCGCGAGTACCGGCAGGGCGACATACCTTTCTACCCCATCAGGCTCGTCGAGGAAAAGAAACTGCTCTCTCAGTATATCGATGCCGCCAACAGACTAACGGGGATTTCGTTCGTCGGAAGACTGGGGACCTACCGGTATCTGGACATGGACGTGACCATCCGGGAGGCGCTCAATACAGCCCACGCCTTCCTGAAGAATGACCGGGAAGGGGTACGACAACCCGCTTTTTTCACTTCCCCCCTGTGAATGGCCTACCGCCAGTCGCTGCGATAGTCGTCGCTTCATATTTCCCGGATAGACAATGCCAAGGTATACATCGGGGGGAGATTTGTCTCTCCGGGGTAAGTAAATCTACGTACATCGGGCGTTGTTCGCCAGCCATTCGACGACTGCTATGCAGCCGCCATGACCGGCGTTTGACGGATAACCTGCGCCGGCTTCTCCCGCAAAATCAGATTCATATAAATTCTCAGAGTGTTCTGAAAACTGATTGCACCCCAATCGACGAAACAGTTCCGGTACACGATATCTTGCCAGACATGCTGGAGGCGCCAAGGATGATGCCTTCGCCTTCAATCCCGTCGATCCGGCAGCTCCGGTATATGCCCACAGTCCAGAGTTGCCGGATGGCAAACAAAGTGCTTTAATTTGACTTTAATGGTTAACAATAAAAAAACAGGGTTAACGGTATGTCAAAGGGAAACATACAGAAATTCGACCGGATTGGTTACATTACACCCGATATAGCGGTACCCCTTCCCCTGTACCATACTGAACTCAGCACCACTTATGGAATAGTGCCGGCAATAGACCAGGCATGACGGTACGACAGCAACAGTTAATGATCGGGACATCCACACCCTCAATTGTTCAGGGAGTGCTGGGCTGCCTGTTACTGCTCATATCGGCTTCCGTGTATTGCGAAGAGGCGGAAGACCCAACCATCCTGTATATCGATGAAACCGGGATTCCATTCCAGGCCATGCTTGACAAGATTTCAACCAGTACCGGCTACGACATCGAACTGGTCGGTGAATGGCCGGACGGGGCGGTAAATGCAAAAATGCAGGGTGTACCCCTGGAAGCTGGACTTAAACGCATCATCAAGGAACTGGGTTCAGTCAGCCACGCCCTGGTCTTAGATGCCAGTGCAAAGAAGATAAGGATAGTCAGGTTTCAGGATGGACTGGAGGGTGGTGGACCAGGCCCCGGCGAGTCACCCCCGCCGCTGGGAGGCGGTAATGTAAACGCTGAAACAGCTACCCAGGACGTGGATGAAGCAATTAGCCCCCCCTCTCCCGATGGCAAACCCGGGTTAACCGGTAGCCAGTTAGCAGCCATCAAGGCCGATCACAGCGTAAAACTTCTCTCTCAAACCGGCGATACAGAAATTTCGCCCCCTTCAGAATTTGGGCCAGGACTAACATTAGCTGAACTTGAAGATCTAAAAAGGGACTATGACATTGCAATAGAAGATCAAAATGAATCGATAGTAATTTCAGCCCCTTCAATTTATGGCAAAGGATTATCTAAGGGAGAGGTTGAGGCTATAAAAGAATTACACCGCAAGCAGGCAGAGACAGTTGGTCCAGATACAGTAATAACCGAAGAGTCGAAATATGGTCCCGGACTTACATTAGGAGAACTAGAAAAGATAAAATCTACTCACTCTGCCAAGTGGGTATCAAACGATACGCTTATCACACCGCCATCGAAATATGGCAGCGGCTTATCTATACAGGAGGTAAATCAGATAAAAGCAAAGCATAAGCTGAGTTCAGTAGACAAAAAACAATGATCTCAGATCGATCAATATGCATATAGTATGTAATGTTTTTATATATGCCATCCAATGTCCACATCACGACCAAAGGAGATATCAGCATGACAAGCACGACTAAATATCTAATCAAAGCGCTTAGCATTCTTGCAATATGCACTGCAATGACCTCGAACTCATTTGCAGGCTGGTATTCGGTTAAAGTTGTACAAGTTGTCCCGAGGGCTGACACCGGTGATGTCTTTGTGCAAATTTCACCTGGCGCAAGCGAAACAAGCTTTACCGGTGTAGCGCGCGGAATCATCCAAGGGTCTGATGCTGGAGCCAACAAGATAATGGCAGTACTGCTTACTGCGGTAAGTCTCGGTAGTGAGGTTACTGTGGAAATGGCCAGCATACCGGCATGGAATCCTGCACAAATTATCACCAGTTCTGGGCTAAAAGCACCATAGCTCCACACTTGAACTTTATGTTGCACACACTCAATGGTGGTGGTCTATTCTCGTCTGATAGTTTCTTTATCATAACCACAATCAAACCAGACAGAGACCACCACCTCTCAATATTTACGAAAATTGTCGCAGAGCATCGTGTGGAGATCACTTAATCCGTCCCAATTCCAGAACGATTATAGGAAACCTCCATTGTCTTTGTTATGCGGGTTTCAGTCATAGAGATCGAGCCATTTTTTAGCCCAACATAGGTAGGCACTAACTAATACATTTCCAGCTGTCTTGTCTGTATCCAAAATACTCGAAATCTTTTTTATATGCGTCATATACCAGATTTGCCAACTCAAAGTTAAAAGGCGATAAGACAGACTCAGTTTGATTAACCTTATTCGCCGTTTCGACCATTATGGTGGCAGGTGCATTTAACTTTTTTAATACGAAAGAAAAATCGTGCGCAAAATATTCAAGCCTTCCTATGTATGTATAGTCAATATGTTCGGAATATATGATGTTTGTTTGTAACTTCCAATGTGCATCTCGATAACTATCTTCTTGACTACAAACAAATCTACAAAAGTCAATAAATTTAATATCCTTATCCTTTCTATAATATTCCTTAAATTTATTTCTAATAATTTCCCTTACATCTTCAAATTGCGGATCTGATGATTGTATTTTTGATTTATAGGCACTCCAGATTCTGCTATATGGATTTCTTACGAATGTAAATCGAAATATTTCATCGGAATTAAGACAATAAGTTGCATCATCATCCTCCAAATCCTCCAAGGAGGACACAAATTCAGATGGTTGTTCTCTAAGATGTATTTTCCATCGAGGATTTGGTACTTGATATCCGTCGATAATCTGCAAAGACTCTTTGATTTTAGAGCAAGCTACTTTCGGATTTTCAAAATAAAGAAATTTGTTCTCTCGAGACACCCAAGATGCATATCCAATACGTTCCGAATATATTGCTTTATCTTTGAACTCTATATAGCTTGACATCTCTAAATTTTACTCCAATAGAATTTCACTCAAACTACTATCAGCGTATATATGTAATGAATTGCATGAACTAATTTATGTGGATGCTCATATTATAGGGAAGTGAACCTGTCATTACTCCCCTAGGATAGGCATACACCATCATCCACAATGCAACATGAATCATTTGGCGATATGGCTTTGTTATTTATCGTGAATTCAATTTGTAAGTGCAACTCTATCTGTCGGTGAGAGGGCAAGCTGCGTTAGCATCGTGGCTTTTCTCACCGCCAAGCAAGAGGAGCACACATGAGAGGCTATACGCAGCTTACCCAAGAGGAACGATACCAAATTTACATCCTGAAGAAAGCCGAATATAGCCAGGCGCAGATTGCGAGCTACTGGGACGTAGACAAATCGACGATCAGCCGGGAACTGCGCCGGAATCGGGGGCTGAGAGGCTACCGTCCAGATCAGGCACACAATCTGGCCTTGATGCGCCGTCAAGAGAAGATCCAGCCCCGTCTCAGTGAGCAGATCTGGCAGCAAGTCGAGGAGCTGATCCGTGATGAATGGAGCCCGGAGCAGATTGTCGGCCGAGTCGAGATGGAACAAGGGGTGTCTATCAGTCATGAATGGATCTATCAGTACATTTATGCGGACCAGCGCTCAGGCGGCGACCTGTACCGGTTCCTGCGTTGTCAGAAGCTCAGGCGCAAGCGCTATGGGCTTATGATCGGCGTGGCTGCATTCCCAACCAGGTCTCGATTGATGATCGCCCGGCTATTGTCGACAGCAAGCGGCGCTTTGGGGACTGGGAGGGTGACACGGTGATCGGTAAGGGCCACCGGGGTGCGTTGGTCACACTGGTCGAGCGCAAGTCGCTGTATACGGTCATCCGATCCGTCCTCCACAAAACAGCTGCGGCTGTCCGAAACGCTGTCGTAGACGGGCTTACCCCGCATATAGACCGGGTGCATACTATTACCTATGACAACGGACGTGAATTTGCCGACCATGAAGGCATGGCCAGTGACCTTGAAGCTCGCATCTACTTCGCGCATCCTTATGCCTCTTGGGAGCGATGATTGAACGAGAACACCAACGGACTTATTCGACAGTACCTCCCGAAAAATCGGGACCTGACTTCCGTTACAAAACGTGAAATTGAACAGGCGATGGATAAACTCAATCACCGTCCCAGAAAATCGCTGGGCTATCGGACACCCTATGAAATCTTCTTCAATACCAGGACTTCGCTAACAGTTGCACTTCAAAGTTGAGTCCGCGACCTTAAACATGACCTGAAAGAGGTAGCAATGCATATTAAGAAACCAGAGATTATTGAAACATTTGAAAACTTATATGACAAGAAAACTGGAGGCTATCATTTCCCTAAAAAGTGGTATATACCAAGGCAGTTAGAAGATCTTAGTTCTGAACAGGCTGTTAGTCTGAGGCAAAGTATTAAGAACAGTAACGAGCCAAATCTATCCTTTGCACCTATCGAACAAGAAGTAGCACATTTATTCTATTGGCTAGTACGCATGGTTGGAGCCACATCAATCTTAGAAACTGGTACGAACCTTGGATATTCCAGCTCCCTTTTTGCATGTGGCGTAAGAGATAACGGCGGGGGTAATGTCTACACTATCGATGTTAATAAGAACGCTTTCCTATGGGAGAATACAACACTTGAAAAATATATAACCTTTATAAAAGGATCGAGTTTAGATGTTGAGTTGCCAACAAAAAGCTTCGATATGCTTTTCCTTGACTCTGATCATTCTTACGATACGATTCTAAAAGAGGTAATTAGATTTGATCCCATGCTAAAAATTGGCGGCCTTTGTATATTTCATGACACTTTCTTTTTTGACGGTATTGGATTATGTGTAAATCAATTAATGAAAACTAATCGCTATGAGGTCCTAAATATCAATTCCCCACGAATTGGGCAGAAAATAAAACGATGTCCTGGAGTTACGATTGCGAGAAAAATCCTGTCATCAAATGAAAACGATATAACCTTGGATCCTAAATATAGTGGCATAGAAAAAAATATTGTTCCTGAACGCGCACATTCAAGTATTCCATGGATTGATGAAAACCATCCATTAAAAAAATAAACTTGCATGCCAACGTCATGGTTGATAATGAGGTTCTGCTGCCACAAATGGTTTTCATTCTTCACCCGGGGCAAACCGAAGGTGATGCGCGGGTTGCTCCGTATGGACTCCTTGTCCACCAAGTCCGAAATTAATGAGTGGATTGGCAATTACGAACTCGAACTTGCCAGGGCAGTTGTATAAGTTCTTATAATCGATGTTACCTCGGCGAATATCCCTGGCGGGTCCATTCACTGCGGGGTTCATCTTGACCAGCCTCACTGTCTCGGCAAACAACACTTGGCTGTAGTTCAACCAACCATAAATAACCCGGGCGGTCACAATGCAGGGTGCGTGGTTGTTTTGCACGTCACAGCGGTGGCTTAGACAATATACCTAGGGGCGTTCTTCGGACAACTGCTCAATACGCATCGTGCTGCTTATGGATTATTTTTGGCACCATAAATAAGAACCACCTTATCAGCACACCGAGCGCTCCCTGAAGTACTCCCTGCAGGAGTGCTGCACAATATCTCAGCCAAATTCCGTATCTCATGACCGGACTGACTCGTGCTACGCCGGTTATGGTCGCATTGTTATCAATATCAACCAGCACCTTGCCTTGGTAATGAAAGGGCCTCTCGACCTCATCAAAGAACCTGACTACCGCTTCGACCTTTTCATGCTTCCCCAGAAACACCTCTTTACCGTAGTACGCGATATCATCCCGATGCCAGCGAAACAGACTGCCTCTTGCGGGCCGAAGAGCCAGTGTAATTCGCATGCGGGGATAATTTTCCCTGTAATCCGACACCAGTTCCCTGATCAACGGCATGGGCCTTTCCGTTGACAGCAGGATATGTCCGAAACCGTCCATGGGATCATCCGGGTTGGCTGCGCACATTATATCGGGACTGGTGGCTCCTGAGTCGACCTTCCTCCTCCCCATCGATCCGCCCCAGTAATCATGCATGGCCTGCGTTATTGCCAGCGCATACGGTGTTGTTGACACCCGTAACTGATATATCCGGATACGCATGGAATAAACGATACTTAGTATCAGTAAATAATAAGCGAGCTTCAGACCGGAGTATGCGCTGTTCGCGAAATAGAGGTGATTTCTTGCCGCATAGTACCGATAGTCCGTCGTTACCGCCCTTTCTGAAAAACCACGATGCATTACGGCGGAAGCTGTTGTCGCCATGACCCGGTAACCAGCCGCCCTGAAACGTATACCCCATTCCATGTCATCCCACATGAGGAAGAATCTTTCATCCATGATTCCGACCTCGCGAACATGTTTCACCCTCGCCAGCAGGGAGCATGCTGCGACATAATCCACCTCCAGTTCGGCGGACTGGCCCTTATCCGGCTGATTAAAGAGCATGGGAACGGGAAAAGACGTTAGTCGGCTGATCCTGGCTCCCACCTCGCTGATGACAGTCACATCATCGGCGTGCAGTATCTTGGAACCTACAATTGCAACCCGTTCATCCCGCTCGGCAACTGCAAGCAAAGCCTCCAGCGCACCTTCCATCACCTCGACATCGTTATCGAGCAGCCACACATAACTGTAGCTTCCGCTGTCCAGTACATATCTCAGTCCCGTATTGAATCCGCCAGAGCCACCAAGATTGGCGGGATTAACCAGCAAGCGGATATCCGGATGTTGTGAACGAACCAGGCGCACGGAATCATCGGTCGATGCATTGTCCACAAGGATAATATCGTGCCTTTTGTAGTTGAATCTCTCCAGCGATGACAACAGGTTCAGAACTTCATTCTGCTTGTTCCAGTTAACGATCACGATTGCCACCCTGGCATCATTTCCAATCATGATCTGATTTCACCGGCAGCAAGGTTTCTGAATTTTTCCGCCAAGTGTCCACGTCACAGCACACCATCGCAGCGGCAGTGCCCCGCCACATGGCGTGATCCTGGCAACCGGACAGACTGTCGATGAAAGCTGTAATTCATTAGCTTTCTGCGAACCGCGCATGGCGCCTTTACCGGCATTCATTCCCGGTATATGGCGCAGGATAACCGGGGCCACCCTCAGCCGAGGGATTCTCAGGGAGGATTTGCATTTCGGAGTAATCGGTGATCCATAGCTGAGGCCGGGCGACGTAATGCGGGTGGTATCGTGACCATTTGTTTAATTCATCGTATCCGGTTTCCGGTAGCGTTCCTGCGACAGGTCTTCATGCTCGAGATGCCGGCAGAGACAGGGAATCCGGTCTGTCTGATGCTGCGGGAACAGCGCACGCAGGCCATTGAGGCAGGATGGCAACAGGACAGGCTTGCCGTCGATATGCGCCAGCACTTTGTAACCATTGGGCTTTCATCTGCTGATACGGGAAAGAGACCCCCGGGAGTCATCATGTGGACTTCAAGGTATCCGTATAGGCCGCAAGCACGCTGTCAGGATCGCTCTCGAGCAGTGTACAGCCCTTTTCGACCCATAGCGCCCGGTCACACAGATTGCGGATGGTTTGCGGATTATGCGAGACCAGCACCACTGTCCTGTTGGAGCAGATCTTCTGGCGCATGGCACGCGCAGACTTCTCCCGGAACTCGGCGTCACCCACCCCGAGCACTTCGTCTACCAGCAGGATGTCGGGGTCAGCCTGGAATGCCACCGAAAAGCCCAGCCTGGCCCGCATCCCTGTCGAATAGGTGCTGATAGGCTGGTCAATAAAATCTTCCAGTTCCGCAAAGGCGATAATCTCGCCCATTCGCGCCTCGATCTCCTTGCGCCGCATACCCAGGAGCATGCCACTGAGAACCGCGTTTTCGCGTCCGGTAAGCTGAGGTATAAAACCAACCTGCAACGATAGCAGGGAGATGTGGCACGGTCTATCGAAACTGATGCTCCCCCGATCCGGCCGGATGATTCCGGCCAGCAGCCGGAGGAGCGTGCTTTTGCCGACACCATTTCTGCCGATGACACCCAGCGTTTCACCCCGGAATATTTCAAGCGAAACATCTTCAAGGGCCCAGAACGGCGGCTGGCGTCTGAGTCCACCCCGTCTCGTGTAAGAGACGCCTACGTTCTCCAGCCGCAATAATCGCTCGCCATGCTTTCTTGCGGATATCATACCAGCCCGATCTTGGCAAATTGCCGATCAAAACGCATATGCAGGCGGAAACTGATGAGCAAGGTGATCAAGCTGAGTGTTGCCACGACACCGAGTATCTTCCAGTCAGGCGAGATACCCTGAATCAGGACCTTGCGATAGGATTCGATCAGGATAGCCATCGGGTTCAGCCGCAGGTAGTTTGCAAGCTGCAAAGGCAACGATTCCAGATCGAAGAAGATACCGGACATAAAAAACAGCAGTGTCAGCCCGCTGTCGATAATCACCCGGATATCCGGGAGGAAGGGGACGATCGCTGAAATCAGCCACGTGAATGCCACAACAAACAGCAGCTGTATACCGAGCAACACAGGAAGTATCAGCCATGTCGCGCCGGGCATCACACCGTAGAAGAGCAGAAATACCAGGAGAACCGTGAGTACCACGAGGAATTTGACGGTGTTGGTGACGACATTGACCGTAGGGAACACGATTTTCGGCACATAGACCTGCTGCATCAAACCCTGGTTTATGATCAAGGAATTGGCGCCCAGTTTGATCGTGTTATCAAACCAGCGCCACGCCGTCAGGCCAACCAGGAGGAATGCAACATAATCTTCACCACCACGCTGAAACAGGATCCCGAAAACGATATAAAACACGATCATGTAAAGCAATGGTTCCAGAACCCACCATAAAATGCCCAGGTAGCCTCTGGATGCCTCCACACGGAGGTCGGCATAGGTCTTGTACAAGACCAGTTCAATGTAGTGCTTCACTCAGCGCACAATCCATCTTGGTTAATCAAAGAGTACCTTTGTATTTCCCCGTGCCATGAGGAAGAAGGAGATCGACAAGCATTGCTAAAACAGCATTTAATCTGGACGCTCTCCAGGCTATCCAAAAAGCAGTCCAGCGACCAACCATCAAACGACGACCGAAAATATCTCTTGATGCCCACACTGCATAGCGCCATTTCAGCTTGCGGTTTATCTTCCCAAGCCCCCAGAGATGCGTATTGATCTCCACCCGTATCAATTCCCTTTCGACAGCGGCGTCCGCAAGCTCCGCGACCTTGTCGCGCAATATCCGGAAAATATCAAAATGCACATATAACCGCTCATCGTCTGCGGTGACATCCTGACCAACCCTGCCCAGGCGGTAGTTGTAGTAAATCTCGGGGATACACACCATTCTGGGTGTGCGCATAAACACCTCGAACTGAAAGGGCAGGTCGTCATAGCGAGGTAAATCGCCGTGGAAATCGATGCCATTGTGACGCAGGAATTCCGTTTTGTAGATCCGTCTCCAGATCGTCGGTTGCAATGCCATCAGATCCCTGACATCAACGATTATGTCGTCTTCCTTACCTTCACTCACATCCCTGAATTCCTCGAAACGCGGGATGCTAACACCGTCATCCACATACACTTCACGAAAACCGCACTGCGTGACATCGGCGTTGTTCGCTACCGCTGCTGCATACAAGCGTTCGAACATCGGCGTGTCGACCCAGTCGTCGCTGTCCACGAACGCGACATATGCACCGCGCGCCTCCGCCAGGCCGCGTGATCTTGCCGCGGCACAACCGCCGTTTTCCTGGTGTATAACCCGGATCCCGGGATGACGGGAAGCCCATTCATCCGCGATCCTGCCGCTGGCATCGGGTGAGCCGTCATCGACAAGTATGATCTCCTTGCTTTCCAGGGTCTGCTGGACGAGACTTTCCAGGCATTTTTCCAGATATTTTTCGACGTTGTACATCGGCACGATAATCGACACCTCGATTCCGGTGCCCGCCATACCCGACATTGGTATCCGATGTGCTCCCTTTTGCCAGTAAAAGCTCCGCGCAGCGTTTCCCGAGAGGCGATAAAGATCAACAGCACGGACGGCTGATATGTCGAACTCGCCGCAGAGGTGTCCGAAACGGAATTCCCGTGCAAGCAATTCAAACGCGTGAAAGTCAAAGGCATGTTTATCGACCAGGACAAGATCGATAATCCCGCCATTGCTTCCGCGGATTGCTTTTATGTGTCTGGTGGCCTCATCGAGCGTGGAGAAACAACTGATGTTATCCAGACAACACTGCCTGACCGTGTCAGTCAGCGCGCCAAACAGCGCCTCGTTCTGCTCAACTGCCACTACATTGATGGACTTCCCCAGGGATGCGAAATGTAACGTGAACAGGCCGGAGCGTGCACCAATATCGAGTACGATGGCATTTTCGGCAGGTGAAAACAGGGCATGGGAATAGAAGTGCGTTTTAAATCGCCACAGATCGTCTTCCAGAACCTTGTCCGGTATTGCCGCTGAAAACCAGTGGAAGCCGTCTTCCGCCTGCTGCAACGACGGCAGGTGGCGTTCGATCGGAACAATTGAAAGCACTGGGTCAGCCATATTTCATCCAGCAAAACGCCGGGGACGCAGCCGGGCAAGACGTTTGATGGCAAGCATGCTCTGATGATAAATCACTCCATACCTGTGTTGGTTGACAAGGTAATAGACAATTCTGAAAAACGGTCTCGCGTCTGTGCTGATAGCAAAGAGCAGCTTTGTATCCTGGCGTCTAAGGGCCCAGAGTATTACCAGCTGCCCCAGATTATCCCGGTACCGACGCTTGAAGCGCACAACCCACTCTTCAGGTATTGCCGAAAAACGTTTGCCGAGTTCCGAATAGAAGCGGGTACGGTCGGACAGGCATGTTTGCGTGCCGCACCAGTAAGTTATCCTCAGCAGCGAATAAAGGATGCACGCCCCTTGCACAGGGGATATCTCGAACTCCTGTGCAAGCTGGATTGTCTGGTCAAAAATCTGCAGGATATCGAACCGGATCCCGCTTTTCTGATCTGTAATCTTGCCGGGACGATTGATTCTGTACATGTAATGCCTTGCACCGAGGAGACCGATGTTTTCTGTGCATAACAGTGTTCTCAGATGCACCGGCAAATCCTCGAAGTACAATCCTTCAGGGTACAGCAGACTCCTGGAAACGATCAGGCTGCGCCGGACGATACGTGGATTGGCATTGGGCTCCAGCATCAAAATATTGGGGTCACGCCACGCATTGGTAACACACTGACTCTTTTCCCCGAGTATTCCATCCCAAATATGGGCATCATAGAACTCGGAGAATCCCAAATCTTTCTGATCAAAAACGAGTGAACGACATAGCACAACATCCAGTTTGCCGGAGACCGCAAGACGGTATAAGGTTGAATATGCATTTGGAGACATGAAGTCATCCGTGTCGAGGTAAGCGACATATTCTGCCAGGGCAAGTGACACGCCGAGATTCCTTGTTGCAGACAAGCCCCGGTTTTCCTGATCAACTATGATGACATTGGTGTGTTCCCTGTTCCTGCAGTAGTCAAGCGCCACCGCCAGGCTTTCATCGGTGGAACCATCATTGATCAGGATGATTTGCAGGCTGATATCTTGCTGGCCAAACACTGAATCAAGGCATTGTTTGATGAAGGGCGCCACATTGTACATAGGGAGAATGAGGGAAACTTCGTATGCGATGTTCACATGCGCTTTCGGCAACAGGTTACGAGACTCTGCAACATCCATTAATTCGGATGCCCCGCCGATATCAATTACTTCAGGAAATACTATCTTCCTGTCCATCATTCCAGGTGTCATGTCAATCCAGACAATTCAATAGTTATTCGCTGCACACGTAATGGAAGCCCTGAAATTCGTGCACTATTTGTATCCAGGTATATCTTGATGTGTCGTTGCGTATTAGGTAGCGACAGCAGGGATATGGTGCCCCATGGACTCATGCTGGAGGCATACTGTCCGGGGAAAAGGCCTTGTGTGGTGCTTTATAGCGTGAGCATATCCCTTTGGCACCTGTCATCAATGGTATCCGAAATCACTTAATCGCTTTGTTCTTGCCCTGAATCTTGCATAAAACCAGTACGTCCCTGATGTCTGCAGTTCACATCAAGGCAGCCAGGAGAAAAACAGCAGACTGCCTATCAGAAAACCGTAGAGATACTATTGGATCGTCCCCCGATACACAATACCCAGCCGATGCAATCTTCCTTAACCTGCATCCCGGCCTCTTTGAACGACGGCATTACTATCCTTTAAAATCTTGTGGAAATAACTTCTGACTGATCAACACCAGATCCTGTCCGGATTACATCGTGTGTCGCGAGGCGAGCAGCTTATTGTGGCGGTTTTCTATCGCTTGAGGAGAATTGTGGTTGCTAAATGGTGTGACGGGTCGGGATGCTGGTCCATCAGACCGCAGCAGCGGCCTGGTCCGGATCACCACCGGATGGGCGGTAACTTGAGTAACTTCGATATGCCTGACAAACATTTCTGCAGGCGTTCTGGATATTCTGTTGCCCTGATTCCATGGGCGGCTGCCGGGAGAATAACCCTGATGAGCAGCTCTCGTGCATGAGAAAATGGCCCGGCGGTTTCCCTCCCTGCTAGAATCCGCGTCATACCGATGCGCCCTGTTCTGGAAATCTGCAGCCAGTACGCACATGGCATGGGGGGATTATCGGTCAAACACGATCATATACAGACTGACCATGCAAAAAGATCTCATATCAATCGTTACTCCGCTCTACAACGGAGATAAGCATATTGCCGAAACGGTGGAATCCGTTCTCAAGCAAACATATCCATTATGGGAAATGATCATCGTCGATGACTGCAGCACTGACGGGGGAAAGGGCAAGGAAATTGCCCGGAACTTTGCAGGGAAGGATGCAAGAATTTCATTGCTAGCCCTCGAGAGCAATACCGGCTCATCAGGTGCAAGAAACACAGGGATAAAAGCCGCCCGCGGCGAATATATCGCATTTCTGGACGCTGATGACCTCTGGAATGACAGCTTCCTTGAAAGGCAACTCTCTTTCATGAAGCGCATGGAAGCCGGTATCGTATATTCCTCCTACCGAAGAATTTCCGAAGATTCACACAAAGAGATTCTCGCGCCGTTCAGCGTGCCACCCCGGGTTAATTACAGAGCCATACTGAAATCACTGCCCATACTGACTTCATCCGCCATAATAGACAGGGGCAAGGTAGGGAAACATTACTTTGATAAACACCAGGGCAGCCTGCGCGATGACTATGTGTACTGGCTTTATCTGCTGCGGGAGCATGTTGACTATGCCTATGGCAACCCTGAGATACTGGTTTCCTACAGGATGAGAAAGGATTCCGTCACCGCAAATAAACTGAAAATGATTGGCCCCCACTGGAAGGTGCTGCGCAACATTGAACGACTATCCCTGCTGGAAAGCAGCTACTACATGTGCTGGTGGTCATGGATAAGTTTCTGGAAATATATCAGGTAATGCAATAATACGGTCCTGTACAGCAACATTTACTACCGGCTCGAATACATTCATTAACCACTTCCGGATATGGCAATAACGCGCTGCATACTGACTGGCTGTACCGGCTTCATTGGCAAACATATTCTGCAGGCATTATTGATGCAGGGCATTTACGTGCGCGGATTACTCAGAAAGGATACTAATCAAGGCCGTGATGCGATATCCGCGGACATGGATGCTTTTCATGGCGACCTTACAATACCGTCGTCAATGCGGGGAGCCGCCGCCGGTATGGACACCGTCATCCACGCCGCCGGCCACGCCCATGCCCTGGGTGCCAGCACCGAACTGCACCGGAAAACCACAGTCGAGGGCACCCGCAACCTGCTCATGGAGGCGGAAAAACAGGGCGTCAGGCGGTTCATCTTCATCAGCAGTGTCAAGGCAATGCTCGACCCCGGGGACGACTGTCTCGATGAATCCGAGACCGGCCTGCCTGCAGATGCCTACGGCCTCTCCAGACGCAGGGCCGAGGATCTGATCCTGGAGGCTGGGCGCCGTACCGACATGCATGTGTGCATCCTGCGCCCGGCACTGGTGTATGGTCCGGGCTGCAAGGGCAACTTGCTCAGCATGATGGAGCGGATCGACCGTGGTCTGTTCCCGGCCGTGCCCGACACCGGCAATATCCGTTCCATGGTCGATGTGCGCGACCTTGTCACGGCCACCCTGCTTGCCGTCGAGCAGCCCGCCGCCAATGGCAGGATCTTTATCATCACGGACGGCGAGGACTACTCGACCCGCCGAATTTACACCGCCATCCTTGGTGCGATGGGCAGGACTGCTCCACCCTGGGCCGTGCCCGCCTCGATATTACGTGTCCTTGGCAAGGCAGGTGACATCTGGGAAGGACTGCTAAGGCACCCAGCCCCATTCAACAGCCGCCTGTGTTCGCGCCTGCTTGATTCAGCCTGTTACCGCTCGAATTGCTCCGGCGAGCTGTTGGGATTCCGGCCGCAATACCGTTTCGAGGATAGTATTGCGGAAATGCTGGCGGCCAGCCGAGAAACCGGCCACGCCGCCAGGGGATAATCTTCTGCCTCCTGAGCCAAGGCCTGCTGTGAGTATGGGACATGCCGTGGCCGGAGGGTTAGGATAGCCTGACCGCCAGGACGAATCGGGGGTACTGCAACAATATGCTGATCCTGTCTGCACTGGCAATCGCCTTTGCACTTTCCGGGCTGTTGTCCTGGCTGCTGGCGCATAGCCGCGGTGGCTGGCAGGTGCTGGATATGCCGAACAAGCGCTCCCTGCATACCCGCCCCACACCCCGGCTCGGCGGAATTGCGATATTACTCGGCGGCTTGGCAGGCCTGCTGTTCGTGTGGCTGTTGCAAGGGTACGCGGTGGCGGGCTGGCCCGTGTATATCGCTGCCATGGTCCTGGCGCTGGTTTCCCTGGCGGATGACCGCTACACACTGGGAGCCGGATTGCGCCTGCTGGTGCAGATTGCGGTCGTCGCATTCCTGCAGTTCCACTATCGCACACCGGACCCTGGAATGCCGCTGCTGCTGGTCGCCTTGCTGTTCCTGGTGTGGATGATCAATCTCTACAACTTCATGGATGGCATGGACGGGTTTGCCGCCGGCATGTCTGTCTTCGGCTTCGGCACCTTCGCTATCCTGGGCTGGCAGGCAGGTCAAATGGATATCGCTCTCGGCTGCGCCATAGTGGCGGCCGCCTGTGCAGGTTTTCTGCTTTTCAACTTCCCACCGGCAAGATTGTTCATGGGGGATGTGGGCTCAACCGTGCTGGGCTTGCTGGCGGGCATCACCATCCTGCAGTCGCATCGCGATGGTTTGCTTCCCGCCTGGCTGGGGATTCTGGTTTTTTCGCCCTTTATCGTCGACGCGACCGTGACGCTGGCGATTCGCATGTTGCGCCGGGAACAATTCTGGAAGCCACATAAAAGTCATTGTTATCAGAGAGTTGTCATGTCAGGATGGAGTCATGGCCGGACAGTGCTGGCAGAATATGCCCTGATGCTCGGCTGCTGCGGGACTGCCCTGGCCGGTGCCACCCTGCCTCTCAAAAACCAGGTTTTATTAGTTTCCTTGTGGGCGCTACTATATGTGGCCATGATAGGACTGGTGTACCTGGTCACAGTACGACGCCTTGCCAGCAGCCAGAACGCCACCTAAGTAGGTGTACGTATGG
The DNA here is from genome assembly GCA_963824045.1 of uncultured Gammaproteobacteria bacterium. Classification (GTDB taxonomy): domain Bacteria; phylum Pseudomonadota; class Gammaproteobacteria; order UBA9214; family UBA9214; genus UBA9214. Next base: position 74,779 of record CAWGNW010000013.1, read on the forward strand.
AATACATCGACTAGTTGGCATAGTATGTGCAATGATTATTTCAGTTTGAATGCCACAGGCGAAGGAAAGCGTACGTGAGACCTTTCGTAAAGCTGCGCAGCCCGACCACCGCCTTCCTGCATGACCTCCTGATGGTCCCGGCAGCCTGGATCCTGGGTTACTGGGTGCGTTTCAATTTCTCCATCATACCGCCGGAATACCTCTCCGGGGCGTTGCTGTGGCTGCCGCTGGCCATCTTCATTCAGACCTCTGCCTTTATCTACTTCGGGCTCTATCGCGGTGACTGGCGTTTCGCCTCGCTGCCGGACATGGTACGCATCTTCAAAGCTGTGCTGGTTGGCACACTGGTTTGCCTTGCAGTAATCTCTCTGACCACGCGACTCAATAATGTCCCGCGAACCATATTCCCGTTCTACGCCATAACCCTGATTGGACTGCTGGGCACGCCACGATTTTTCTACCGCTGGCTCAAAGACCACAAGCTCTACCTGAAGGAAGGCACACGGGTGCTCATCGTAGGTGCCGGTCGCGCCGGCGAGATGCTGGTACGGGACTTGCTGCGCGATCCGGAGCGCAGCCTGTTTCCGGTCGGATTTCTTGATGACGACATTCGCAAGCGCGGTATCGAGATCCATGGCATACGGGTGCTGGGGCTCTGCAAGCAGATTCCGGAACTGGTTGAAAAAATGGGTGTAGAGCTGGTCCTGCTCGCCGTACCTTCAGCCCGCTCCCACCAGATGCGGCACCTGGTGGAACTCTGTGAATCCACCGGGATACCTTTCCGGACACTACCCTGTATGAAAGACCTGGTGGCGGGACGCATAAGCGTCAACAACCTGCGTGAAGTCTCCATTGAAGACCTGTTGGGTCGTGATCCTGTGCGGCTTGACATGCAGGCCATCCAGGCGGAGCTGTCCGATCGCTGCGTACTCATCAGTGGCGGTGGTGGCTCCATCGGTACGGAATTATGCAGGCAGGTGGTCAGACTCAACCCGACAAAGCTGGTTTTGCTGGATAACAGTGAATTCAACCTGTTCCGTATCGAAAGTGAGCTGCGCCAGATTTTCCCGGAAACCCGGATACAAGCTGTTCTGGGTGATGTAGCCGATGAGGCGGCCGTGGAACACCTGTTCCAGACCCAGCGGCCCGACATTGTCTATCATGCCGCGGCCTACAAGCACGTACCCATCCTGGAGTCCCGGGTGCGAGAAGCCATCCGCAACAATGTTCTGGGCACCCGGAACATGGCCCTGGCAGCGGACCGCCATGGTTGCGATGCTTTCGTGTTGATCTCGACTGACAAGGCGGTGAACCCGGCCAATATCATGGGCGCGAGCAAGCGTATCGCGGAAATCTTCTGCCAGAACTTCGACCAGCATTCGGCAACCCGCTTTATCACGGTCCGCTTCGGCAACGTGCTTGGCTCCGATGGCAGTGTGGTCCCGCTGTTCAAGGCGCAAATCATGGCCGGGGGCCCGGTGACCGTGACGCACCCTGAGATGATGCGCTACTTCATGACCATCCCCGAGGCCAGCCAGTTAATCCTGCAGGCGGAATCCATGGGCCGTGGAGGTGAGATTTTCGTGCTCGACATGGGCGAACCGGTCAGTATCACCTATCTTGCCGAGCAGATGATCCGTCTCTCCGGCAACGAACCCGGCAAGGACATCGATATTGTCTACACTGGCCTGCGCCCGGGAGAAAAACTGTTTGAAGAATTATTCCATGAAAAGGAAAAGCTCGAAGGCACCCGGCATGAAAAGATCCTGTTGTCCCGGCATAGAAAAATGGACTGGAACTGCCTTAACGGAGTTATTGCGACAATGGAATCTGCCTGCGAGACCTATGACGAGGAAACCCTCCTTGGCAGCATCAATATGCTGGTCCCGGAACTGCACCACATAAAAAAAGATCTCCCGAAAAATGTCATCCACATTGCCAGCCGCGCGAAACAGGCCTGACGCGATCAACTCGATCGGCTGTTGGCTTTGTCTGATTTTTCAGGAGCACGATTTTTTCTTCCCTCGAGCCCGGGTTCAGGCCGGTACAATTCTGTCTCTCCGGCGGGCCGGCTTTTAAAACGTCGGTGTACCCGGTGATATTGTTCCGGGTTTTCCCGAATCCGGCATCCCAGCAGGGCGTTGAATCGAGCGGCGTCCTCGACCCCGTTTCCCCCTGGGGAATTCCCGGCTATGGGGCAGCCGCTGTATGCCGAGAGGCAGCACAGCCGCACCCGTCAGTTTACCCGATCATTGCATAAATCCTGCTGTAGGAGCGGCCTCCAGCTGCGCGGCCCGGCAAGTAAGTGGAAGGAGTAGGAAATGCCGCCAATCACTACCCAGTAGTGACGCCAGTCCCAGCCATCCATGCGATAGTCGGTCTGGCCGAACAGGAAAGCCAGCACAAGTGTACCGAGTGTGAACACGCCAAGGGACAGGGGTACGACCCCTGCCCGGAATCTACGCCACAGGGTGTATGCAACATACAGGAAGAGACTTTGCAGCAGCAGTGTACCAGCCCCGCCCAGGCGCACCAGATTGTCAATCAGGGTGTTGTGCAGGTGCGTATATTCTTGCAGCTCCTGCACAGCGCCATGGAGGAACATCGACTCCACTGCCCCGGGCCCATAGCCAAACCAGGGCCGTTCCAGCCACCATTCCCAACCTGTTCTTATCATATGTAACCGAATCCCGACAGGGCTGTAGGGAATACTGGACCAGTCTCCGTTGAGTATCGCGTTCAGCATGACGGAGTCCAATGACCAGCGAGCAGAGTCCAACGGCCAGAGATGCGCGAGAATCTCTCCGCCAAGCAGGACTGCAAGGAGAACAGCCGCGCCAGAAAACGCGAGCAGGAAAGCTGTGGTCCATGTCCTTCGAAAGGAAACTATCAGCATGAATGCAAGCACCAGGGTTATCATCAGAGATGCAATAGCCCCGCGCGACTGGCTCGCGAGTAACCAGTACAGGGCGGTTAGAGCGATCACTGCCCAGCTGCTGCGCAAAAACCAGGCGAGCCCCGGCGGGTGCTGCGCCGTGAACTGCCAGACGGTTCTTGCATAGGCCAAAATCCCGAGGAATAGCGTCCCTGCGTACAGACCGAAATGATTGATGCTGCTGAAACCGAGGCGCAGCCGCTCTCCGGAAATCAGGGCCGGGGGAGTGCTCCAGTCGATAGCTGCAATGCGCCCGATCAGGAAGCCGGCCCCGACACACAGCAAGAACCTGTTGATCCGGCTCAGGTCTCCGTTCAGCCAGTAAGCCAGAGGAAGAAAGTACCAAAGTTTGAGCAAGCGCTCGCTCCCCTCGATATCGGCCGCCCGCCACTCAGGCGGCCAGGCCCAGGTGAGTGCGAAGGCTAGATACAGGGTGAAGCCTATAAACAGCCAGAATGCAGGGTCGCTTCTCAGGACTGGCCAGGCACTGCGTCGATCGAGAATGATCGCAAGAATGAGCAACCCGACTGCTACATTGGACGCCGCAAAGGAGAGGAAAGAACCGATGCCGAACAGATAAACTCCGGTCACACCCGTGCGACGCGCGAGGTCATTGGAATCTGCAAGAGTCGCAATCACAATGAACCCTGTCTCAACATCATGAAATAAAATAATTTAAACATAAGCCAATCGGATGATAACGATGTGCCACGTTCAGTCCCTTCAACACCATAATGACCATCTCCCGATCGGCCGTAAAGAATGATCGACAGGCACCCGTACCTCTGGAATGACGTGCTGAATAGTCTTTCCTGCTGAACACTGGCTCCGCGCATCGTCACGGGTTCCGTCCTCTATGAATTGTTGCTATCTTGCCAGTCAGCAGTCTTTTTTCAACAGCCAGCCAGGCCATATTTATAAATCCTGAATATCCCATATTGTGTGCTGCGTGTTGTTATGGATGAATGCTGCCACTGATTTTTTGTCGCATAAAAAACGCCGCACTTCTGACTCAGATTCAAATACCTGCCCGTAGATCTCACCGGAATTAATTTTGTAAGCAATATTTCCGGAGTCTTTATAGGCAAGCACAGGAACGCTGGCACAATAGGCCTCGTGAAGTGTGTATGAATAGGCCTCCGGAACAATTGACCACAAAATAACCAGGTCAATCTGGTATTCCAGCAATAAATCTCTTGCCGCATTCCGGTTTTTGGTAACTGAATATTTTATCTGCCGGACGTTTTCAATCGCATGTCCATCACCAATATGAAATATATTGTAGTGCTCTTGCATCTCTTGTGTTAGAGAGATAAAAAACTCTTCGCCCTTATGCTGTGCCAGAGAGCCTAGATACGCGATATTAAGCTTTCGATTTACAGCTGGAGCTGTTTCTTTGGTTTTTTTATAAACAAAATTCAAATGCTCTTTTACCTGCTGCTCTTTACCCTCAAGATGGCGGCCATAAAATTTAACCAGGCTCATTTCGATCACCCTGGACGGGTAGATAATCTTGTCGGCTTTTTGTAAAAGTCTGGCTATTAGATATTGATGCTGATCCAGCCGCTTTCCATATCTGCATGTCTTGCATTTTTCATTTGAAAATGAAGGTAACAAGGCTCCACAATATTCTTTATTGTTATAGTAAAAGAACGAACTGCTACACACGGAATACATATCGTGGGCAAAATAAATCAAAGGTACGCCCTGATTCAGATCAAGAAGATTTAGTACCTTTTTTAAATCCCACGATTGCACATGATGCAGAAAAATCGACTGCAGATTATTAGACAAAAGAGCAGACCGGAAAAGACTTTTGATTTTACGAAAAGAGCAACAGGACACTAATTGCTGGTCATTAAAATTGACGCCATAAACCCTCTTTCTGAAAAACAGGAGGAATCGCGCTTTTTTTCGAGGAAATATCTGAAATACATTTATACCTTGCCTGTTTAAACTTTTAATTTGATCAATTTGATATCTTTCCGTGCCACCGAAACGTGTGTAAATATCGGAATGCGATATAAATATAGAAAATTTTTCCTGGAATATTTTCATTTACTCGATTGCAATACATAAGGACACATATGCTGACTGGAAACCCGGAGAATTTCCGGGACAGTGGTTGATTTTTTCACAATATTTATATGCATATATTGCCATGCACCTGGGCGTCTTCACCAGCCATACCGGATCTGCCTTTCACCTTTCACCTCTCCCTTCTCACTCTCCACCACCCGCCGGCCCGATTGCCTCATGCCGGTCGCCACGGAGAGTCGCCGTTTCAGCTCACGCTCAGCCGCGGCACCGCCCACACACCTCACCCTCGCAACCTGAACAATGCCATTTCCAATTTCCGGGATAGACTAACAATGGGCGCGCCTTTCGGTCTTCAGGTCATCCCCTGTTATCCAGACAGGCTTCCGACACATATTCAGGAATTGACAATGAATCCCGGACAACCAGGTCTCCATCCTTCAGTACCGGGACCTTGAAATCCGAATCGTACCCGGCCAACTCACTTGCCGTTGTATCGACAAAGAGCGACACCCGTATTTCTTTGAAATCCACGTGATGATGTCGCAGAAATATCCAGGGCCTGAATGACCAGGATCCTTTGTGTAACATAACGTCAACCTCTCCCCAGTAAAAATGGTTCTGCATAACATACTGTGTCCCGGGCACCACCCCGTTGTGCGTTTCCAAGGTAAAGGTATCCCGACTCAACAGGCCTATATCATCATTGCGAGCGTAGCGAAGCAAACTTTCAAATTCAGCCTCTTTTGAAATTTGAGTGGGTATCCGTATACCAGGTGCACCTATTGATAATCGATTGGATCAGGATGAACGTCAGGCTTTTTGAAACAGCTCAGGGCATTGCCGAGCCGTGGCGTGTGACAATTGTTGACCTGGATGCGCCGGCAAAGTCCCTGACCATAGGCATCGACTTCCCCTTCGACAAGTATCATGTGATCGCCCGCGCCTCCAGGGCTCTGGACGAGACCCGGCGCATCGAGCAGAAAACCACACCCGGTTCAAGGGTTTGCGCTGGAAGTTGCTGCGAAATTACGGAAGTCTCAGCGACACCGGTCGCGTAGAAGTCGGCGACCTCTTCGCCAAACTCACTCCGAAGCAAACCGCCCGGGCATGGGTCTACCGTGAGCAGTTGCGCGAGATCCTCGAGCGCATAACAGATCAACGTGGTCGCCGCCATGCTCTGGCAGCGGAGTACCAGTGTCATGCGCTCCAAAGTCGAGCCCATGAAGAAAGTTGCCAAACTGATCCTTAACCATTTCGATGGCATCATTGCCTGGTCGCAGACCCGTCAGACCAATGGTTTCCTGGAGGCGCTGAACGGGCTGTTCCAGTCCGCCAGGCGCAAGGCGCGCGGCTACGGCCGGTTCAGCACGATCCGTCGTGATCTTCCTGATCGCCGGCAAACCCGACTTCCAGAAGCTCAACCGGCATGTGGCGCGTTAGCCCACCCGGAATTCAAAAGAGCCGGAAATTACGACCTCCGTGCGGATACAAAGTCTTGGGGTTCTGGGATAGAATGTCCGGGTACACTTGCAGGATCATGATAATAAGTTTTTTTGTGCAAAATAGCGCTTTATCGGAATTATCAGCTGCGGTATCAGATAGCCGGCTTTTCAAATTATGCACCCAGTCGTAATTATTGTTTTTATCGCATTTGCATACCTCGCATCAGGGAACAGCGCCCTTGCAGCGTGCGCGCCAAATCAGGTCGTCAGGGACGACGTACTGATAGTCGTCAACGACAATTCCGTTGCATCCCCGCAAATCGGTGACTACTACTGTGAGCAGCGCGGCATTGATCCGGCCAATATTGTGCATGTGCGCGTCCCCGCCACCAGCGATGTGCAGCTTGACCAGTTCATCGTGCTGCGTGACCAACTGATCAAATTCCTGCTGGAGAACACCCTGCCGGCCGGCATGCAGCCCGCGAGCTGTAATCAGTCAGCCGGCTATACCCGCTATTACTGCCCGGCAACTGTGGACCAGATACGACAGTTCACCAGGATCCGCTACCTGGTGCTTACCAGGGGCATCCCCGCACGCTTTAATTTCACAGACAGCACACTTGCAGCAAACCCCCAGGCAGTGGTGGATAACTATCTCAGATTCTGGCTTCTCAACTATTTTGATCTGGATGTGAGGTTCACCATCAATCAGCGCGCCATGGCGTTCGCTGATGGACGCGGCATGCGGATCGTCAATCCCGCAGTCGACCGTGAATTTATTGTAGGTCGCATCGAGGGGGTAGATGCCGCCAGTTCCATGAAACTGGTCGACCGGGCCATTGCAGCCGAACAAAACGGCATTTTTGGAAAACTTTATGGCTCGAAGTTCGGGCCAATAGCAATTATGAGCAACGCAGCTGGCGCCTACTGGAAACAGTGGTTTCCTGATGGCACAACAGGTGTCGTTTACCCTTCATGGGAATATCAGCATGGGTTGTTCGGCGACTTCCAGGCCCCCGGCAATTCTGCCATGCGCCACGTTTCCAACGCAGAATGTATCACCTACGATAGCAACGGGAAGGTCCCCCAGGATTGCGTGACCAGATTGACAAGCGGCGGCACAGATCCGGCAATAAGCAATGACGCCCCCCCTGGCTCCCCATGGGGGCGGATACCCAGAGCTGACAATGCCCTGGTATACGAGGGGTATGGTGATGGATTCAGTTCAAGTACAGTTTTAATAACCTGCTGAACTGGCGCAATACGGATAGCTGCAACACCCTGTGCGCGTCGAACGATGCTGCCTGTAAAAGTGCTTCCAGCGACACCTATAAGGAAATCGACACACGTTGCGTGCATCTGGCCGAGGGTTTCCTTGGCTATAACATGCAATCCTATCCGGTTGGCATGATGGCTGCCTGGCCCACTGGCTGGTGGCAGGGCGCGAATGCAGCATCAGCGTCATGGGGACTCACTGGAAGCTATAGCTACGATATGTGGCCACCGGAAATCCGGAATGACACCGGCTATGACGATAATTACAGCCTCTGGTACCGGAATACTGATCAAATTGCGACTGCCGTCTGCCATGTTCCAAATGACGACCTGAATAACCCGCCGACAACCAATTGCCCTCAAGACAAGAAGATCAACATAAACCAGGCAATTGACATAGCAGAACGTGCAGTTGATCCGGTTAATCCACAGCACATCACCGTCCGGTTCAAATACCGGGCTCTGAATCTGAATACGGACGTAGCCATCAAAGTCAGGCTGTTATTGCATGAATCCGTTTACAGTGACACCTCAGTCTCTATAGCAGACAACAACCAGCTGGATTATGGCTATGCAAATGCAGCCATATTAAAAGCTCCAAACACACCAGCTGACGGGACAAGCTGGGGAGATGCAATGGCAGTATTCACGCTCGACCCGGCACTGCATCATCACCCGCAACATCGGTTCGACAGACTAAAATTCCGCATCGAAAGTGACCGCACCTTTGAAGGGAGACTTGCATTCGATAATGTCTCACTTGACATAAATGGCATAGATATCCCGCTGGTGAATCCAAAATTTGACGGCGGCTTCCAGCAACTTTCCGGCGGTGATTCTGCAACAACCTTCCTCAGCCGGTTAAACGGTACTGCCTTCTGGGGGAATATCAGCCATCACGAAGCAGCTGGTCATTCATTTGACAGCCATCCCTATGAAACACTGATTTATTTTCTGCGCGGCCTGCCGCTGGGAGATGCCGTATGGTTTGCTGAAACTCACAATAGCGGCATACTCTATGGAGATCCGCTGTACTCTCCCGTCGCCATATACCTGCACCGCCTTCCCAGCTCGGACCCACAGGCACCCGGCGATCATTTCCTCACATCCACACCACTCGCACTGCAGGGTGATACGTACAACGGTGCGGGCCCTGACGTCACAACCACCTATAGCATAGACTACTGCAGTGGAGCAGACTTCCTCCCCTGTGACAAAAACAACAGCTGGTCCCCGGTCGCCAGTATCCAGAACAGACCCGGCGGGTCTCGCAACATGTCTTTGGGAAGCTGGGATGTATCCGCGCTCGCTGCAGGCGACTACATTTTGCGCCTCGCAGTCACGAGCACCAATGCCGCTACAAACCTTTCCCAGACTTTCTATGACTATTATCCTCTCACGTTGTTTACCGCAGCGTCGGATGCCGATATGGATGGCCTGACTTACGCCCAGGAATTGAACCTGGGCACCAACCCCTGGAATGCCGATTCGGATGCAGACGGGTTGCCGGACGGGTGGGAAGTTACCAATGGCCTGGACCCGCTATACGCGAATGGAAATGCTGACAGCGACAGTGATGGCTTTAGCAACTACGTCGAGTATTCCCGCCAGTCAGACCCAACCAACCCCAACTCTGTACCAGCCGTATCGATCCATCTGGTAGACCCTGTCAACGGCAGCGACGATGGCCAGACACCATTCCAAACCATCCACGCAGCCCTGATTGCAGCACAAGCTGGCGATACAATATCATTAGCCCCGGGAGTTCATCAGGACACGCTTGTATTTTTAACAAAACCCGTTCGCCTGGAGGGACAACCAGACCACAACGCCATAATCAATACAAGCAATATCTGGAACAGCAGTATTTTTGACATGGAAATAAACGGTCTGACCCTGCAGACAAGCAACCTGAACATTTACGGCCGTGGGCTTCACTTCAAGGATGATCGCTTTATTGGCAACACAGCTATAAATAATAAAGCTGTCGCAACCATTACCAATAGTATATTCACCGGCGCAACCCTGAATGCCATTGATATGAGAACGGGTTCTTCAGCCACGCTGGACAATGTAAGCATCACAAACAATGCAGCCGGTATTCGGGCCAGTACTGGCAGCAACATTCAAATCAACAACTCCATCATCTCGGGAAACACATTGGCAGATGTGGAAGGAGTCTCGCTGTCAGCCATCAGCTATTCACTCATCGGCGATCCGGCGTATGCCAACATTAGTGGCAACACCACAGGCAATCCGCAGTTTGTAGATTCTGCCAACGGTGATTACCACTTGCGCCTCAATTCACCGGCTGTTGATGCAGGCGACCCTGCATCGGATTACTCGAGAGAACCTGTTTCCGTAACAGGCCGAATAAATATGGGCGCCTATGGTAATACACCCGAAGCAGCCGCCGACTCTGACGGCGACGGCACCGAAAACAGATGGGAACTCACTTACGGACTGGATCCAAACAACAGCTCCGATGCAGCATATGATATCGATGGTGATGGCCTGACCAATTTACAGGAATACAATGCCGGCACGAACCCGGGCATGATTGACTCCGATAACGACGGGCTGCGTGATGACCAGGAAATCAACATATACGGCACAAACCCTGCAAACCCGGATACCGATAAAGATAAACTGCCCGATGGGTGGGAATTAAGCCATGGATTGAATCCATTGGACAAAACTGACGCCAATAATGACATTGACAACGATGGCCTGACCAATCTGCAGGAATATACTGCCAGTACAGATCTTCGAAATCCCGATACCGATAGTGATGGCACGCTGGATGGATCAGATGACCTTCCACTTGATCCCGATGAAAACACTGATACAGATAGCGATGGCATTGGCAACAATGCCGACACCGATGACGACAACGATGGTATGCCGGATAATTATGAAACCAGGATGGGTTTCAACCCGCTGAACAGCAAGGACGCGGCAGAGGATGCAGATGGTGACGGCTACAGCAACAGGCAGGAATTCAGAGCTGGAAGTGATCCACTTGACCCTGGATCAACCCCACATTACAAACCATTGCCATGGCTACACTTGTTGCTGGAATAAATCTGTCCCTTTTGGATTATGCGCTATCCAGCCCTGCTGCGACTGTCAGGATTCAATTTCTTTGGCCTCAATAACTTCGGATTCCGGCTTCCCGGTCTCTATCCACTCAACAATTCCCGGATGTTTCAATACACTATCTGCATACCCTGCTTCAGCACGCTTGAAGGTATGCAATATTCGCTGAACCACAAGGCAACAGGGGCAAACATGGCATCTGCAATGGAGAAGTCACCAAACAGCCATTCACCGTTGACCCCGTAATCAACCCGGCACTTGCGCCATAGCCCCTTTATTCGCGCTATCTCGCGCTCTGCCTCCCGGGATAATTTAACGTTTTCGAGTTTGTTCCGGCAATTATTGGCAATTTGTTGCCTATAATCTTTTTCATATGCGGGGTAATAATGCAACGCTACAGAATGCCGGATAATCGGAAAAGTGCTACCGTCGCATCTTTATCGTCACAAAATAAAATGCCAGCCGGAAGGAAAGCACTCCGAAAGTGGACGAGTCAAGCTCGTATTGGCTTGCGAAACGCGGCACAGCGCTTATTATCGGCAGAGAGATATTTCAAGCAAGAAGGACTCGAAACTGGAAAACCTGTTTCTCGCAGAATCCATCGAATAGTAAATGCTCAGGAAGACCCTCAAGCGTTTGATTCAGAGAGAACAGCGCAGCACTGCCGTTTGTTTTTTCCCTGTACAAATGCAAGCAGGCGATTTATTTCAGGCGCCACTTTGTGCTGCTTCCTTTGATTTGGATGGATCTAAGCAAGGCTGACGACAAAGGGGGTCTGCGCAAGGGGAAGGACGCTTTATCATTCGGCCCCCGATATGCCAACGGGCGTGCGCAAGCAATTGCCAGGATAGTCGAACCCGACGTTCATTACCGGCTGTTTCGCAACGCGCGCGTATCGGCCATCTCATCCTCGGTGGTATTGGATGACAAACAGGTTCTGGTTGAACGTGTAGGCAATGAAACACACGCGTTCGACTACGCTACCGGCCCGCTGATGATGCATGGCCCCGATCACGCAGTGATCAGATGGAGTGCCGCAGAGCCGCTGGATAAAGGTATATTCCTTGGCGGCAACGGCGCAAATAATTATTATCACTGGCTGATTGAAATCGCAGCGAAGAGTGAATTTTTGCCCCTGCTCCCGGATCGGTATCAGGACTTCCCGATATTGCTCAGCGAATCCGTTCAGCAAATACCGTCGTTCAGTGCTGTGCGCGAAAGGCTTCTCCCAGGACGCCGATTCATCTATCTGAACAACAGCCGCTCTTACAAGGTCAATCAACTTGTCTGGCTGGATACGCCGAATAATCTCCCGTTTAATGTGATCGGTGACTGCCGGCTGGAAGCCGCTTTTTTCCATATCAGTACAGAATCGATAAGATACCTGCAGCACCAGTTGCTTGCAGCCATGCCAGATCGCATGGCTGAAGGCGATTATCCAAAGCGGCTTTTTTTGCACAGGAAGGCACAGCGCAGGGGCTACAACGACGAGGAAGTCGCGGCTTGTCTTGATAAACATGGCTTCAGGGCAGTCGCCATGGAAGAACTGACTTTCAAGGACCAAATCCGCACCATCAGAAGTGCCGACTTTATTGCGGGCCCTACGGGAGCCGCGTGGACCAATCTCATTTTTTGCCGGCCAGAAACGCGATGCCTTTGCTGGATGGCCGAGGAATGTGGTGACTTTGCTGCATTTTCCAACATCGCGATGGCTGTCGGGGTAAGACTGGACTATCTCACCGGCAGGACCGAGGCAGGGCAGAAAGGCCGACTCTATCAGCAACGCTATCAACTGGATATCGCTGAGCTCGATGCGTATTTAAGGCAGAACCTTGATTCTGCCAGGCAGTCATAGTCCCTGGTTCAATAACGTTTCCCAGGCTCGCTCAGCGAAGCAGTTGTTTTCTTTGCACTCCTTTTACTCTTGCAGAGGCCTGGCACCATGTTTATGGACAATGGTGAAGACATCACACGCTTGACTTTTCACTTCTCACTTTTCACGGGTCAACAACCCATCCGCCTCCAGCCGCGCCAGCACCATGGCCGGTGTGATGCCCTGCAGGCAGGCATGCCGTCTTGCAGGCGGACATGACTTCAAATGGCAGGGGCTGCAGGGTACCGGGTTGCCCAGCACGCGCTGCCGCTGTCCAAGGGCGTGGCTGCGGCGCCAGTCCGTGGGGCCGAAGAAGGCGTATACCGGCAGGCCGGCAATGGACATCACGTGCATGGGTCCGGAGTCATTGGTAACCGCAAACGCTGCGTGGCTGGCAAGGACAGCCAGTTCACGGTAGTCGAACAGGCCGGTCGCATCGATCCCGGTCACTGCGGATAACCGCCGGTTCAGTTCACGCTCGGCCGCTGCGCCGACCCACACCACGCCGATGCCCCGTTCAGCAAGCACCGTCGCCAGCGCCAGGAAGCTCGCCTCGGACCAGCGCTTGGAGACCCACTGCGGGCTCCCGCCGGCATGCAGCAGCGCCAGCCGCTTCCCCTGCAGGTCGTGCGCCTCAAGCCAGGCGGCGACCGACTCTCGCCCGGATTGCAGCCATGGCAGGCGAAACACCGGCTGCGCCGCGCCGATACCTCCCGCGACCAGCACCTGATTGAACCGGTCAAAGGCATGCACGGCTGCAGGCCCGGGTGGCGGAGCATGGGTATAGGCAATCCCCGGCACCAGTCCGGCACGTTTGCCTGCCCGGGTCAGCAGGGTCATCACCCGGCTGCGCAGCGAACCCTGCAGGTCATAGACCACGTCAAACCGCCTGCCCGACAACCAGGCCAGCAGGCGTGACATTTCGACCACGCCCTTGCGCCGGAAGCAGGCCACCTGCAACCCCGGGAACCCGTCGACCAGTCCGGCGTAGCCGGGCGCCGTCAGCAGGGTCACCTGGTCTGCGGCATGCACCTCAAGGATATGTGCGAACTGCGGCAGCGCCAGGACGATGTCGCCCAGCGCGCCAAGCTTGATGACAAGGATCTGTTTAACGGGCGGACTCCACGATTCCGATAGCTGATCGGGGCGTTATAACACTACCGCCGGGAAAAAATCAGGGAGTTCGCCCGCCTGCGGCAGAGGCCAGCGGGATCCGCTTGCCCGCAACGCAGTCGATGATCGCGGAACATAACAGGGCATGACCCGCGGCGGTGTAGTGCACATCGTCGTGCGGGAGAAACAGGGAGGCGGGATCACCTGCCGCCCTGAACTTGTCGTAGGGGTCGCAATACTGCAGGTGACTGGCTTCCAGGATCGCCCTGACAGTCTTGCGCGGTTGCCCGAATTCCTCCTGATCCAGAAGATCGTTCAATTCCGGGAAAAGCACGAAGGCATATGCGGCACCCTGCTTCGACATGGTGTCCCGGAAGCGCTGCAACTGGGCCGTGAAGTAGCGGACATTCTCAGCGTCAGCCCAGCTGCTCACGATCGTGCGCATCCACTTGGTGTGGTATTCCTCCAGTTCATCGGAATTCATGCGCGCGTAGGTATAGCGTGTCTGCAGTTCGTTGATGAATCTGGCTGCATAAGTTCTGGCGAGACGTTCCTGCAGCCGGCCGAACCATACCGGCTTGGGAAATCCGGTTTTATGGCGGTCGATGCGTTTCGCCGGCTTGGCATTCTCCATTCTGGCGAAATCGTTCAGGGTGATTCCGACCAGGACCAGGTCCGGATCGAGATCCAGGAAGTTCAGGTCGGCCAGGGTGGCATAATGTTCGAAAGTCCAGGAATTCACACCCATGTTCAGCACTTCAACGGCACCCGGCGACCCCAGCCTTCTTTCCTGCAGACACTCGGTGAAGCGGTCCTCCTTTTGCACGCCGGGTGCAAATACGACCGAGTCGCCTGCCACGAGGATGCGTGGCCGGTCGGGTGATTTCGCAGGAAAAGGTGCGTCACGAAAGCCGTGCTCGTTGATATTAATCGGGATGTGCTGATACGCGGAGCCCTTGAACACCCCGCTGAACCCGGGCTGGTAAAGGTAACCCAGTTCGGCGTGCTCGGCATAAATCCCTTCCGGATAGCCATAACCGCTGATCGGCTTGATATCGTAAAGGGTAAAAAATGCCAGCCCGGCCAGTTCCAGCAGAACGAACAGGAACACCAGCCAGAGGGAAATCAGAAGGAATTTGCGCATGCGATCCTGTTGATAGAGAGTTCTGTCAAGGTCATATCTTCGCTGAGGGGCCCCGAATACCCGTGCAAGTCGCGGACAGCGCACCCGGCGCTGTGCTTGCAGGAGCTGCCAGGGGTGCGGCAACTTACCTTGAAACGCGCTTCACAGGTATGGTGTGCCGGATGCGTGCTGCATATTAAGGTAACAATGCAGACCCTTCAAGGGCGGCACGGTAATGCTCGCGAAAGCAGCATTATGCCGCATAAACATGATGGCATCCGGCTGCAGGCCACCCATAGACCACGGGAATACCTGCGTTTATTCCTTCTGCAACCGGCCGTGAAGTCCGGCCTGCAAACATGATTTCAGGTTCGGCAGTCGTGACATCGCGAAGATGACTCCCTGTACGCGCAGGCCGTCCTGCTGGAGGGCAATGGAGAAAGTGTTAAACTGCGCTTCCGTTTGAGAATCACCTGTGGCGTAACAGGCATCCGGAAAGTTCCCACGCGCCATGGAATTCCGAAAATTTGGCGTATATTCTTTCCGCAACAGGCATGAGTGAGACGGTACGATGATCAGCAAGCTTGCCACGGTCGCTACAGACCACATCGGCACAGGTACACGCATAGCACCTTTTGCGGTGATTGCCAATGATGTCCAGATCGGTCAGAACTGTAACATTCACCCGCATGTCGTCATCGAGAATGGCGTTGTCATCGGTGATTTTGTCGAGATATTCCCCGGAGCTTATCTCGGCAAAGAGCCGAAGGGTGCCGGGGCAACAGCCCGCCAGCCCGAGTTCGAACGTGTAATCACAATTGGGAATCACTGCTCCATCGGCCCGCATGTCACCATTTACCATGATGTGCATATCGGCCAAAACGTACTGGTCGGAGATGGTGCATCATTGCGCGAGAAGGTTACGATCGGCGACTACTGCATTATCAGCAGAGGCGTGACCATCAATTACAATGTCCGTATAGGCGATCGCACCAAGATCATGGACCTTACGCATATCACGGGTAATTGCGAGATCGGGGACGATGTATTTATCAGCGTCATGGTGGCGACCACCAATGACCGGGCTATCGGTTCGTTGGGGTACGACGCAGAGAGAGTGAGAGGACCTACGATTGGCAACCGGGTTGCAATCGGAGCAGCTGCGAATATCCTGCCAGGTGTGGTGATTGGTGACGATGCCGTGATTGGTGCAGGGTCAGTGGTGAACAAGGACGTGACAGCAGCCAAAATGGTCGTTGGTAATCCGGCCCGGGTAATAAAAGATCTGACAAGAGAGGACTGAATGTCGCTGCAGGAATGCCGAATCATCGATCTGCCCAAGATCCTGGATGCCCGGGGGAACCTGACCTTCATTGAAGGGAACCGCCACGTACCCTTCCCTATCCAGCGTGTGTACTACCTCTACGACGTCCCCGGCGGTGCCGAGCGCGGCGGGCATGCACACAAGGAACTGCATCAGTTGATCATCGCCATTTCGGGCAGCTTTGATGTCGTGCTGGACGACGGCCTTGAAAAACAACGCTACCACCTGAACCGCTCCTATTACGGGCTGTATGTATGTCCCATGATCTGGCGGGAGCTGGATAATTTCTCATCAGGCTCGGTTTGCCTGGTCCTGGCCTCGAACCATTACGACGAAGATGACTATTACCGGGATTATGCCGAGTACCAGATGCTGGTATAGCGAATCACACCATGTCACGTGTGCGCGTCGGTGCAGAATCCCGCACGGCATGTGTGCCTCGCCAGCTGCCGCTGCGCAATCCTGCCCCCGGAGTGAACCTTCTTGAGCATACCCTTTCTTGATCTGCAGGCAGCGTATCTGGAATTGCAGGCGGAGCTTGATGCCGCCTACCGGCGCGTCATGGCTTCAGGCTGGTTCATCCTGGGTCCGGAACTGGAGGCCTTTGAGGAAGAGTTTTCCCGCTACTGCGGCTCCGGCTTCTGTGTAGGGGTGGGCAACGGCCTCGAGGCGCTGCACCTGATACTGCGTGCCTACGGTATCGGCCCCGGGGACGAGGTCATCGTGCCGGGCAATACCTATATCGCCACCTGGCTGGCAGTCAGTTATGCAGGCGCGCGGCCGGTACCGGTGGAGCCGCACGAGGAAACCGCCAACCTGGACCCGGACCGTATCGCGGCAGCCATCACACCCCGCACCCGCGCCATTATTGCGGTGCATCTCTACGGTCAGCCTGCCGACATGGACACCATCATGGCCCTGGCAGAGCAGCATGACCTGAAGGTCATCGAGGACGCAGCCCAGGCCCATGGTGCCCGTTATCGCGGCAAACGGACCGGCAACCTCGGGCATGCCGCCGGGTTCAGTTTTTATCCCGGCAAGAACCTCGGCGCGATGGGTGACGGGGGTGCGGTAGTCACTGCGGATGCCGGGCTGGCGAGCAAGATCGCGGTGCTGCGGAATTACGGCTCACGCAGCAAGTACCACAA
The DNA here is from genome assembly GCA_963824045.1 of uncultured Gammaproteobacteria bacterium. Classification (GTDB taxonomy): domain Bacteria; phylum Pseudomonadota; class Gammaproteobacteria; order UBA9214; family UBA9214; genus UBA9214. The sequence goes on from CAWGNW010000013.1 coordinate 92,151, forward strand.
CGAAGAGAAAGGCTTTAATTCCCGGCTGGATGAGCTGCAGGCCGCTTTCCTGAGGGTAAAATTGCGCCACCTCGATGAGTGGAACGAGCGGCGCGCGGCCCTGGCCTCTCATTATCTGGCGGGCCTGAACGGTGCAACAGTTACCCTGCCCGCGACGCCCTCCTGGGCGGCGTCGGCCTGGCACCTGTTCGTGGTGCGCAGCGCACAACGTGATGCCTTGCAACGCTTCCTCCAGGAACAGGGTATTGCGACCCTGATTCACTACCCGGTACCGCCCCATCTGCAGCCGGCTTACCGGGAACTGGGAATGGCCGCGGGCACCTTGCCGGTAACCGAACGCCTGCATGGCGAGGTCCTGAGTCTGCCGATTGGACCCCACCTGCAAGTCGACCAGGCCGATACTGTAGTCAATGCCGTGCTGCAATTCTGCAAGCGACAAGTCAAATGACTGACTATCAACCGCTGATCAGCGTGGTATTCGCTTCCTATAACCATGAAAAATACATTGGCGAAACGGTAGCCAGCATCTGGCGACAACCTTACAGGAATATCGAGATTGTCATCGTGGATGATTGCTCACCGGACGGTTCATGGGCGTTACTCCAGGATTTACAGGCGCGTTCACCACTGCCAATGCGCGTGGGACGCAACAGTCAAAACCGGGGCCCGGCCACCACACTCAACGCCGCACTGAAGCTGGCAAGTGGCGAACTGATCGCGCTCTTCTCCTCGGATGACCTGTTTTCGGAGGACCGGTTCACCCGGGCAGTTGCGCTGTTTGCCGCCAAGCCGGCGCTGCAGATCGTGTACGGGAATGGCCTTACGTTTACAGCAGACGAGCGCATGGAAAGAGTTCACAAGCCGCGCGTAAAGGCATTGCTGGAAAGGGAACCCGCGGAAATCTCGCGTTACCTGTACACGCATGTCAGTCCGTTATTCCTGCAGACCACCCTGATGCGGCGCGAGCTGATCGAACAAATTGGGGGGTTTGATCCCCAACTTCTGGCGGATGACTGGCTGCTGAATTCACGGATCTTTTCGCAGCTGGCAAGCCGCGATCAGTTCGCCTACCTGGATGAGGTAATGTTCCTTTACCGCCTGCACCCGCACAACGTGCACCGCGACACCGAACGGCAACATCGACTGAAACTGGAATTTGTGGAGAAGCACACGCCGGATGACCTGAAGCCCGAGGCATTCTCCAACATACATTACCTGCTCGCCCGGTCCGATCTGAATTCGCTGAAATTTGCCGAGTCCTGGCGACATTACCGGCTTGGCCAGCAGCACAAGTTCCAGTGGCGTCACGCACGTTTTCCATGGTCATGGGTGCGCCGGTGGCTGAAAGCACACTTGCCGGGGCATCCCGCAAAACCCCGCGCACCAATCTGAGCAAACCCTGATTACCGACTAAATCCTCGTCATTGCGAGCGCGATGTACAGGTGCCGCGGGAGGCATGGAGAAGGTGAGATCGCGAAGTGATCGAGACAAGCGCCCTGGCCATGCCGGGAGCGCCAGCGCGGCAATCCCGGCGGGGTTCCGTTACCCGGGAATGCCGGCCGGGTTAACGGGTAGCACCTGTCACGCAGCTGCAACGGCAGCAATTCTCCAACTTGCGGCATCAGGAATTCGAGCTTCCAGCCTCGTTAGCGGGAGAGAGGACGCCATCGCTGGTGTCCGGTAAATGCCGCCCTCGGGAACGAGAGCGGTAGTCCACCCCGTGCCTCTGTGCGAGCCAGTCGATATCCTGCTGCAGGTAGTGAGTTAACTCGTCCATTTCCTGGTCGTCCGGCTTTTTCACCTTGATCTCCCGCAGATTGATTTTCAACCGCTTCGAGAGTGAACGGCACAGGCGATAAAGCGACCGCTGGAGACCCGGGTTCCGTGTATAACACCAGGCACACCTGGCCATCAGAAATTCACCCAGTGTTACCCTTTCATTGGTATAAACATAGTCGCTACTTTCTCTTCGCTGGTTTTCCGCAGGCAATTTCCCGGGAGATGATTCTTCCGGCAAATCAAACAACCGCAACAGATCCCCCAGATCTCCTGCGATTACCTCTTCGAACTTCTTTATGAATATCCGGGATAAGTCAAAGTGTTTCCCAAGCTCATTCATCAATTTTTTATAATGGAATATCTCCATCCAGGGATCCGCCTTCGCCCTCGCTAAAAAACCCTTTTCATCCTCGATCCTCCCGGTCTCCTTGAGTAGAGTTGGCAACACTTCTGCATAATAGGAAAACAGTGCACGGGTCGGTTCCCGGACCGTTAGTATCAGTTCGTAATCCAGCCCCTTTACCAGGGCAGAGAGATGGGTCAGTTTATCTCGCCAGTCAGTCTTTGCCCGGGATACAAGTATCATCTCCTCCGAGAGGATCAGTGACTTCCCGGTACGCAGTATCTCCTCTATTTCATGCCTGGCCACGTCGATTGAGGCACCGCCTCTATCGACCGCCTGACAGAAAGTTTCATAAAGAGGAGTCTGTGCGGTGGTGCGGGGCTGAAGTACGCCAGCATAGGAGAGCGACTCATTCTCAATGAACGGGAAAAAACCCTGCTGCAGCGCTGTGGTTGCAGTCTTTGGCAGGCCGATGTGGGTATAGAGTTTCGCCATGTCCTGTGTCGCCCCTGAAAGAGGCGCTAAAGCTGGAATCGGATATATTAAATTATCTATGCCGGTCTTGCCGACGGTCCCCGGGGCCGCCTCCACGATCATGTCCGTAAGATAATCCAGTCCGGACACGACTGCCAGGCCTGCATTGCTGAAGACAATGCTTGTGTGCAGGCTACGCTTCACCGGAACCCGGAAATAGCTTCCGGGCAGGTTTCCAACAGACTTGTCCGGCAAATTGGATTCCCGAGGGTACAGGTGTTTATACTCACTTTTCCAGCCCGATCAAATTGCAGCACCTGATCGTTGTTCCACCCGGGGATCCGGCTCTCGCGACCGCGACTGCCGGAAACCAATCAACTAGATGTATGCATGCCACCTGCACCACAGCTACTGAAGAACAAATTGACTCAGGTGCATCCATGACACGGGTTCTGTTCCTGATCCGCGCCCGGCATGTGGCCAGCAGCCGGGTGCGGGTGCTGAACCTGCTTCCGGAACTGCATGCACATGGCCTGCAAACCCGCGTTGTCGAGCATCCCGATTCCTGGCGAGAGCGCCTGGGCTTGCTGCCGGAGTGCCGCCGCGCCGATGTCGTTGTCATCCAGAAGACCCTGATGTCTCCCCTGTTTCTGCGGCTGCTCCGGCTCGCCAGTCGCAGACTGGTGTATGATTTCGACGACGCGGTATACCACTCCTCTAAAAACATCCACAGCCGGTCGCGCCCGCGCAAGTTTGCCGCCGCGGCCCGGCAGGCGGACCTGGTCATTGCGGGCAACGAACTGCTTGCCGAACAGGCCCGGCAGTTCAACCGCAATGTCGTTGTACTGCCTTCAGCCGTGGAGATACGCGGCGTCCCGACACGAGGCCACAGCCGCAACGGCGAGCGCACGATCATCGGCTGGGTCGGCGGCAGCTACACGCTTCCCCACCTGCAACAGGCCACTCAGTTGCTGGCCCGGCTTGCCGAAAGCCACCCCATCGAACTGCGCATACTCAGCAGCGAGGGCATCGAGATACCCGGCGTGAATACCCGCTTCATCCCCTGGCAACTGGAAACGCAGGACGCCGAGATCGCACAGTTCGACATCGGCATCATGCCGCTGCCCGACACGCCGCATACCCGTGGCAAGTGCGGCTACAAGGCCCTGCAGTACATGGCCGCCGCGGTCGTTCCCGTGGTTTCAAACGTGGGCACCAACGCACAGGTATTCAATAACGGGGAAGAAGGGTTTGCCACCAACAATGACGGGGAAATGCTGCAGGCACTGACCACCCTGATCGGGGACCCTGAACTGCGCCGCACGATGGGCCTGCGCGCCAGGCGCCGGGTCGAGCAGGACTACGCTGTCGAAGTCATTGGGAGCCGGCTGGCCGGCATCCTGCAGCGGCAATCAGCCGGAGAAAAATAAAGGCTGTATAGTAAACCATGGCGATTTTCAGCAAATACAGACCCTGTTGCGACCTGTGCGGCAGCACGGGTACGACCTTGCACCCACAAATCACTGACCATCTCTTTGGGGTCCCCGGAGTGTGGAACCACCGCGAGTGCCAGAACCCTGCGCGTGGTCTGGTATGGCTTGACCCCTGTCCGATAGATGCAGATATCGACAAGCTTTACGAGTCATACTGCACCCACCAGCCACAGGGTAATACATTGACCGCCACCCTGCTCCTGTCTGCAGAAAAGGCAGGCTTCACCGGCAGCTGCTGCCGCACCACAGCAGCGAAGGCGGAAACCTTCGCGCTCGGCAGCCTGGCCCTGACATTTGACATGCCAGCCGGCGCATTACCGGCTCGAATGAAAATTGCTGCCATGTCCTTCCAACCCGGAGCATGGCTATATCAGCTGATCCAGCCAAATTCCGGCGAGAAATGCATTCTGCTGGCCGAGAAAGCGCTGCCGGTTGGGTCAGCACAGGTGCAGGCATGACACAGGTGCTGTTCCTGATACAGGGACCACAGCTGCCCAGCAGCCGTGTGCGGGTACTGGACCTGCTGCCGGAGTTGCATGCACACTGTCTGCAGACCCGGGTTGTCAGGTATCCCGGCTCCTGGCGGGAACGCCTGGGCTTGCTGCCGGACTGCCGCCGTGCCGATGTCGTTATCATCCAGAAGACCCTGATGTCGCCCCTCTTCCTGCGGCTGCTCCGGCTCGCCAGCCACAGGCTCATATATGATTTCGACGACGCAGTGTATCTGCGGCACGATTCAGCCGCCAACATTAACAGCAGGTCGCGCATGCACAAATTTGCCACCACGGCCCGGCAGGCGGACCTGGTCATTGCGGGCAACGAACTGCTTGCCGAACAGGCCCGGCAATTCAACCGCAATGTCGTTGTCCTGCCTTCCGCCGTGGAGATACGCGGCGTCCCGACACGAGACCACAGCCGCAACGGCGAGCGCACGATCATCGGCTGGGTCGGCGGCAGGAACAATCTGCCCCACCTGCGGCAGGCCGCTCAGTTGCTGGCCCGGCTTGCCGAAAGCTACCCCATTGAACTGCGCATACTCAGCAGCGAGGGCATCGAGATACCCGGCGTGGATACCCGCTTCATCCCCTGGCAACTGGAAACGCAGGATGCCGAGATCGCACAATTCGACATCGGTATCATGCCGCTGCCGGACAATCCACATACCCGCGGCAAGTGCGGATACAAGGCCCTGCAGTACATGGCCGCAGCGGTCGTCCCGGTGGTCTCGGATGTAGGCACCAACGCACAGGTATTCAAGAACGGGGAGGAAGGATTTGCGGTCAGCAATGACGAGGAAATGCTGCAGGCGCTGGCCACCCTGATCGAGGACCCTGGGCTGCGCCACACGATGGGCCTGCGCGCCAGGTGCCGGGTCGAGCAGGATTACTCTATTGAAGTCATTGGCACCCGGCTTGCGGGAATAATCCAGCAGCAGTCAGGCACAGAAACACAGCCGGCATGACCACCGCCGCTTGTGCGGCTAATCAGGGCTGGAGTCCCTGATAAAGCGCCAGCGTACGATCCAGCATCTCCTTCAGCGTGTAGGGTTTGACGCCCTGCATGGACGGTCGCCCGGCAAACCATTCCTGCAGCCGGCCCACCACTGCGTCAGTATCGCCTTGCGCAACCAGCCCGGCGGGGAAATGCCGTGCAAGCTGCTCACCCACACCGCCATGCGCGTAACCGGCAACCGGGACGCCCAGGGCCAGGGCTTCGTTCACGGTGCGGCCAAAGGACTCGGGCTGCCGCGACAGTGACAGCACCACGTCGGAGACAGCCATGATCTCGCGCACATCGCCACGGTAGCCGGTAAAGGTGAGACGATCGGAAAGCCCCAGGGACCGTATGCCGGCCCGCAGCTGCCATCCCGGCCCTGTCGCACCACGGGGAAATGCGCCGACAACCAGGCCCTGCACCGGGATACCCTTATCCCTGAGTGCGGCAACGATATCAAGGAAATCGTAGATGCCCTTTCTGCGGCTGATCCGGCCGGGCAGGGTCACCCGATAGCCGTCCTGCAACCGGGGATACTGCCGCTGCCAGTCTGTCAGCCAGGCCAGCGTCCGGCCGGTAGCCCGGCGCAAAGACCGCCGGATCTATCCCGCGCGGTATGACGCTGATGCGTTTCGCATCGACACCGGGATAATTCCGGAGCAGGTAGTCCCGAGTGCTGCCGGAGACCGCGATAATCCGCTCCCCCCTCAGCATCACGGCGCTGTAGGCATTCACGGAATTGAGGCCATGCACGGTGGTAATGAACCGCGGCCGCCTGGCCGGGTCCATGCCCCGCCAGGCCAGCCAGGCAGATCCAGGCGGGCAGGCGGGAACGTGCATGCAGGATATCAACTCCCTCTGCGAGCAGCAGTCTCCGCAGGCGCGGCACCAGCCGCAGGGTCAAGGGTGATTTCCGGCCGATCGTCCAGCAGACATGCTCCGAACCGGCGGCAAGCAGTTCCGGCAGCAGCCGGCCGCCGCCGGAGATGACCAGCGAGCGGTGTCCGCCGCGGACCAGTGCCGCCGCGACTTCCAGCGTACTGCGCTCGACCCCGCCGCCTTTCAGGGCAGGCACTACCTGCAGGACCGTCAGGTGCCGGTTTACGCGCTCCCCCATCGCCTGCAGATCTGCCCGGCGACCCGGTTGGCCTCGTCGAAGACCTGCGACGGACGCGGCAGCGGCCGGCCTTCGCTCCAGTCGCGGTAGGTCATTACATTGCGCGTCGCAGCCAGCTGCCGTACGCCATTGACGACGCGGCCATTGTGCCGCGGTGGCACCGACAGCAGCCCGACCGGAAGCCCGGCCGTAAGCGCCTCGTAGATCATGGATACGCTGTCCTCGGTAACCCAGGCGCAGCAGGCAGCGGCGCAGCTGGGCACCCAGCCAATGGCCGCTGGTATCGCGCCAGGGAACGACGCTCAATTTGAGATTGCGGTTGAATATCAGTTGCCGTACCTGCTCGGCAAACCCCGGCGGAGTTCGCCGGGAGGTTGTCAGAACCCAGTGGCGCACCGGGGAAAAACGGATGACGCCGGCGATCTGTTCCACCACGCTGCGGTGATCCCAGCGGTAATGCCGCGAGGGGCCGCCCACCATCAGCAGTCCCCGGTCCTGCTGTTTCTGCCCGCGCACTGCCTGCATGCGGTTCAGGCTGCCCTTCGTGACCAGCACATTGACGGCGGGCCGCGGCCGGTCATGTTCCGGGATCACGCACAGGTCGAACAGCGACCTGGGCAGCTCCGGGCGCATCAGGACGGCCGTTTTCCCGCCGCGGGCACGGCGCGCCGCCAGCATGGGCAGATGCGTGGCGTGACCGGCCCCGATGATGAGCCAGGGATCGGGTAGCAGGACACCGTCCGGAAAGCGGCCCAGCAGCCAGTGACGCCCGGCACCGGGCTGGACGGGTATATCGTAGCTGTGGATACGGGTGTGCCGCTGCAGCGCATCGACCAGGCCAAGGCTCTGGTTGTCATGACCCGGCTTGCCATCACTGAAACGCCACACGACACGTGGAGCATCGGCCTGCGTGCTGACCTGCAGCACCCCGGCCGGAGACGGCCGGGCGTGTCAGTCTTTCAGCGTGTAGACGGCGCCGCAGTAGGGGCATTTGGCCTGTCCTGTTTCCGCAATAGGCAGATAAACTCGCGGGTGCGAATCCCACAGGCGCATGCCATCCATGGGACAATGCAGCGGCAGGTCAGCCCGGGTAACCTGGTACTGACTGGCCGCATTCGGCTGCATGAGTTTGCTGTTGCCGGCAGTAGCTGCCGTATCTGGATTGGGCACGCAAATTCCTCCAACTGTTGCTTTATCTGGCTTATTGCCGGCCCGGTCGCCGCGCTCAAGTCCCGGCATTATACATAAACGCGCCAAGCTGGCGCATACCTGCCGGGCACCCTGCCACGGCTGGGCGAAAGGCGTAATCGACTACTTTTTCAATGACATGGTGTAATATCAGCACAATCGTCGGCACGGCATGCCGGCCCTCGTCGTACAATCATCCGGAACACCCGCCACAACCACACAACCATGAACAGCAAAGAACTGTACTTTCGCCTGCTCCGCTATCTGCTGCCCTACCGCAAGGAGTTCCTGTTCTCGCTGCTGGGAACGGTGGCGTATTCAGCCACTGAACCCGCCATGCCGGCGCTCATGAAACCGCTGCTGGACGAGACCTTTGTGGCCAAGAATGCCGATACCCTGGTCACCCTGCCGCTGCTGCTGCTGCTGCTGTTCGTGGTGCGCGGCGTCGCCAGTTTCATCAGCGGCTATGGCATGGCATGGGTCTCCACCCGCCTCGTGACGGACCTGCGTCAGGAGATGTTCAACAAATTGCAGACCCTTCCCGTACCCTATTTCGACAACCACTCTTCCGGCAACATCATTTCCAAGCACACCTTCAACGTCTCCCGGGTCATGGCGGCGGCAACCGATGTCGTGGTCACCCTGGTCAAGGACAGCCTGGCCATCATCGGACTGCTCGCCTATGCCCTGTATATCAACTGGCAGCTGTCCCTGATCGTGTTCCTGATTGCCCCGCCTACGGCGCTGGTAATCCGCTACTTCAGCCTGCGCATGCGCAAGCTGAGCCGCTCGCTGCAGGACTCGGTGGGCGACCTGACGCGGGTGTTGCAGGAAGCCATCAACGGCACCCGCGAGGTGCGGATATTCGGTGGCGAGCAATATGAAAAGGACCGTTTCCAGCGCATAAACAACTGGATCCGGCGCTACAGCATGAAGGTCGCCGCCGCGTCCGAGATCAACATACCGATGGTCCAGATCCTGACAGTCGCCGCCCTCTCGATCGTGGTCTACTTTGCCGCCGCGCAAGCCCAGACCGGTGAGATCACGGTCGGCGAGTTCGTCTCACTGATTACCGCACTGGCCCTGCTGTCAGCACCGATCAAGCGTCTGACCAAGGTGAATGTCCAGCTGCAAAGCGGCCTGGCCGCCGCTGAAACCGTCTTCAGCCTGATTGACGAGAACCCGGAAATCGACCTGGGCCGCACCACGATCGACCGGGCCCGCGGCAACATCGAGTTCCACGGCGTGTGCTATACGCACGCGGGGAGCCAAAAGCCGGTGCTGCACGACATCAACCTGAACATCGCGGCTGGCGAGACCATCGCACTGGTCGGCCCGTCCGGCGGCGGCAAAACCACTCTTGCCAGCATGTTGCCACGCTTCTACAACCCGTCTGCGGGCAGCATCCTGCTGGATGGCATTGATACCCAGGAACTCACGCTGGCCAGCCTGCGGCAGCAGATTGCCTACGTCGGGCAGCACATCATTCTTTTCAACGACACCGTGGCAGCCAACATCGCCTACGGCGCACAGGGCCGGAAAGTCAGCGAGCAGGAAATCCGGGATGCCGCATCCAGGGCGCATGCCCTGGAGTTCATCGAAAAGCTGCCGGAGGGCTTCAACACCCTGACCGGGGAAAACGGCGTACGCCTGTCTGCCGGCCAGCGCCAGCGGCTGGCCATCGCCCGCGCCCTGATCAAGGATGCCCCGATACTGGTACTGGACGAGGCCACTTCAGCGCTGGATACCGAGTCGGAAAAAGTCGTGCAGGCGGCGCTTGAAACACTGCGCAGCGGCAGGACCTCGCTCGTCATCGCCCACCGCCTGTCCACCATTGAGAATGCCGATCGTATCCTGTCCCTGCAGGACGGCCGCATCGTTGAAGAAGGGACTCACAGCGAACTGCTTCAGCGCGATGGCGTTTACGCACGACTCTACAAGGCACAAACCAGGCACCACGCTTGAGCAGCGAAAAGGCAAAACCCGGGTCTGAACCAGACTACCGCCTGCTTGCTCCACGCTACTGGCCGACATGGCTGGCCTTCGGGCTGGTACGGCTTGTAATCAGGCTGCCCTATCGGATGCAGCTTGTTATCGGGCGCAAGCTGGGAAGGCTGTACCAGCTGCTTGGCAGCTACCGGCGCAGCATTGTCAGGACCAACCTTGAACTATGTTTTCCTGAACTTGGTGACGGGGAACGCAGGCAGCTTGAAGACCGGTCCTATGAATCCCTCGGGATGTCTATCATCGAAACCGCTGCCGGCCTGTGGGCATCCGAAAGCCTCATGGAAAACCTGGGGACTATTTCGGGTCTTGAACATCTCGAAGATGCCCGCAGGCAAGGCAAGGGAGTCCTGCTGTTAAGCGGCCATTTCTGCTCACTGGATTTTGCCGGCAGGATACTCATGAAGCACTACCCCGCCTGCTTTACCTACCGGGAACTGCGCAATGAGCTGTCTGACAGGATCATAAAGCAAGCACGGGTGAAGCACTGCAAGCAGCTGATCCATCGTTTTGATCTGCGCGCCTTTATCGATGCACTCAAATCCGGGGATGTCGTCTGGTATGCGCCCGACCAGAGCCAGAGCAGACGGAAGGGGGTGTTTGCCCCGTTTTTCGGGATACCGGCCAGCACCCTGAAAGCGACTACCCGGCTGGCCAAAATGACCGGTGCGGCTGTAAATCCCTTCGTCATACAGCGACTGCCCGATGCCCGGGGATATGCGCTGACGATTCAACCGGCCCTCGAGAACTTCCCCGGGGAAAATGAAGTCGAGGATGCCACTCGATTCAACGCCCTGATAGAAGCCCAGGCACGCGAAAACCCGGAGCAGTATCTCTGGATACACAGGCGCTTCAAGACCCGCCCCACCGGGGAGCCAAAACTCTACCCGCAAAAACCGGGGCGCCGGAAAAAAACAATTCGCGCCAGCAAGCAAGCAGACTAGACAGGCGCTCCGGTAAAAACTTCAAATCAACGGAATTGCTGCTTGATTCGTCATTGCGAGCACAGCGAAGCAATCTCCAACCAATTGATCATGAATTGAAAGATTGCTTCGCTGTGCTCGCAATGACGAGGATACAGCAAGTTAAATCCGTGCTCCCCTAGTCATCCCGCCAGCGCAGGGGAGCCTGTTTGGGCTTGTTTTTCATAGCCAGCTTCCAGATGTACCCGAGCAGGTTGTCGCCATAGGAAATAGCCTTCCGCGGTAGCAGCAGCGGGTCGAAAGCCGGGGTGGCCGCCGCCCGCAGACAGGTAACAGCAGAGGCATATCCGGCAGACTGCACGGCATCCACCGCTGTCTGGTCGTGGCTGCCAAAGGGGTAGCAGAAATGCCTTACCTCTTCACCCAGCAGCTGTTCGAGCTGCGTCTTGCTGTCGGCCACTTCCCGGTGTACGGTCTGCGCATCCACCCCGGCAAGCTTGAGGTGGCTGACGCCATGGGAGCCGAAATCAACGCCCAGGCCACGCAGCTGCTGAATGCGATCAGGGCTCATCAGCGGCGGCGTGTCACGTCCGTCCTGATCAAACCATTGCGAAGGCTGGCCGAGCATGCCGGAGAGCAGGTAGACCATGGAGGGAAAGCCGTATCTTTCGAGTACCGGCCAGGCGTACTGGTAAAAATTCTCGTAGCCATCGTCGAAGGTCAGCACCACGGCCCGCGGAGGGACCGGTTGCCCTCCATACAGACACGCCAGGGCCTCGTCCAGGCTCAGCACGTTGCAGCGAAAACGCTTGAGAAAGGCCATCTGCCGCTGGAACCGGCGATAGTGACAGTAGGTGGACCGGTGCGTCTGCATGGGCGCAAAGTCACCCACCTGGTGATACATGAGGATGGAGATCGGGCTTTGCATCATCTGCAAGCCGAAAAGAGCTGCTGCTGGTTCATGAGCCACCCGCAAGCCGCGTATAGAGTTCGAGGTATTGTTGCATGATTACCGGCTTTGAGAAGTCCCGGACAAGGCGTTGCCTGCCCGCCGCCACCAGCGACTGCGCCAGAGTCGAATCCTCACACAGGTGCCGGATGGATACCGCCAGCGCCTGCGCGTCCTCGCAGGGACTCATCAGGGCGTCATCGCCGTGCCGGACAATTTCGCGGGCACCGCGAAACGCCGTGGTCGCGAGCGGCTTGCCGAAGCCCCAGGCCTCGAGAATCACGTTGCCGAAGGTCTCCGCGTCGAGGGAGGGGAAGACGATGCTGTCCGCCATTCGATAGAACGGCGCAGGCTCGGCCTGCCAGCCCGCCCAGACCACCCTGTCCGCCAGGCCGAGGTCCTGAGCCCGGGCCTGCAGCGCCTTGCCGAGCGGACCATCCCCCAGGACCACAAGCCAGAGGGGCCGACCGGCCAGTTCCCGCGGCAGCAGGCTCAGGGCCTGCAGCAGGTATTGCTGGCCCTTGACAGGCACCAGCCTGCCGGGGGTCATCAACACCCAGGCCGTTTCCGGGATGCCCCAGTCGCTGCGTGCGGTGACTTCCCCCGACTGCGGTGCCGGCTCGAAGAAATTGTAGATATGGAATATACGCTCGCCGGGAAACCCGTTGTTCCGCAGATAATCGCAGATCCCCCGGGTATTGCCGATCCAGGCATGGGCGTGGCGGAAACCGTCGAGCTTGTAGTAGCCACCGATGCGTGCGATGTGCACCGGTCCCCGCCCTTTTGGCAGTCGGGTCAGGCGGGTGGCGCGCCCCATGTAGGTCTGCACAACATCCGGCCTGAGCTGCCGGATCAGTCTGGTGACTTCCCGGCGGCTAAGTGGATCCCAGACGGTACGCATGGGCAGGGGGTGGCGCTGCAACTGCTGCCACCTGTCGGCATCCAGTTCATATCCCTTGCGCACCACCAGTTCGGTCGGATGCCCCAATGCTGCCAGTTCCAGCGCGAAGCGCTGCAACCAGCGCTCGGCGCCACCGAAGGTCTTGCTGCCGATGATCTGCAGGCTGTGGACCCTATCCATGGGCGCTGCAAAGTTCCCGGTAAACCCGCAGATTCCCCTCCACCATACCGTCGATGGAGAATTCGCTTTCAACCAGCTTCATTCCGGCCTGCCCCATGCGCTGCATCAGCGGCCGGTCCGACAGCAGCCGTCGGATAGCGTCGGCCAGTGCCGCACTGTCTCCCGGCGGCACCAGCAGACCGTTGACACCATCACGCACCACCTCCGGCATGCCCCCGGCATTCACCGCCACGATCGGCACCCCGGCGCCCGCGGCCTGCAGCAGGGCAATGCCCAGACCCTCCATCAGCGCGGGATGCACCACCAGATCCAGGCAGGGCATGATCTGCGGCAGATCGGATCGAAAACCCGCAAAGGTCACCCTGTCACCCAGACCCTTCTCCCCGACCTGTTGCCGCAGCCTGTCCTCCAGGGAGCCCTGTCCGAAGAAGATCACGCGCACCCCGGGAAACTCCCCGAGCAGTGCGGGCAGGACCTGAAGCAGAAAGCGATGCCCCTTGCGGGGTATCAGCTGGGCAATGACAGCAAGCACTGTCTCGTTTCCGGCGAGACCGAAAAGCTGCCGGAACCAGGCCTCGTCACACTGCTGGCTGTAGGCATCTGCACTAACCGCGCTGCGCACGCAGACCAGCCGCCGGGGATCCACACCCTCCGCCAGCAGGACCTGCCGGATGCCCTCGGATATGGTGACAACCCGGTCATAGAGACGGTACTTCCAGCGGGCCACAAAAGGCGGCTCCGGATTGTCAACCCGTCGGGAAAGCACCGTCTTCACCCCCGCCAGGCGCGCCACGATACCGCCCAGCAGGTCCGCGCCGCGGCGGCTGTGCAGGTGCACGATGTCCGGACGCTCCATCCGGATGATGCGATTTAGCCGCCAGATCAGACCCAGGTCGAGATCTCCATGCATGGGTATCTCATGCACGCGGCTGATCCGTCCGTGCAGTTCTCCGGCAATGGCGCTGCCCCGGGGGCAGACCAGCACCGATTCAACGCCATGCCGGTCCAGCCCCTGCAGCAGATAGGCCACCTGGCGTGCGCCGCCGTAAAGGTTCATACCCGCCTCCACGTGGAGGACCTTCACGGTTGACTGCTCCCGGCATGCAACAGCCGCCGGGCCTGATCCAGCACCTCGCTGGCCGTAATCGCACGCATGCAGTCGAAGCGGCCGTTGCAGGTTGGGCGGCGTTTGCAGGGCGAGCAATGCAGCTTGTGATAAAGCACCACGGCGTTGTCGTGGGTGGTATCAAGATAGGGACAGGTGGAGCCAAACAGACAGATGCTCGGGCGATTGAAGGCTATACCCATATGGCTCAGGCCGGTATCCACCCCGATTACCAGTCCGGCATGTTTGATCAGGGCTGCCGCCTGGATCAGGCTGGTTTCCCCGACCAGGCTTGTCAGGATACCCCCCGCACCAGCCTGGATACGCTGCGCCGCTTCCCGGTCGCCCGGTCCGCCCAGCAGCACGACCTGAAGACCAAGCTGCTGCTGCAACTGCGGCACCAGCTCGATCCAGCTCGTTTCAAACCAGTGCTTCTGCGGCCGCGTGGTGAAGGGGCAGATGACGGCATAGCCGTTCTGCAGGCCGCGCTCCTCGATGAGCTTTTTGGCAAAGCGCTCATCGGCGTCCCCCGGCACCACGCTCATCTCGAAAGGCTCCACCGGCAGGCCAAGTACCTCTGCCAGGCGCAGATACTCCGAGCCGATGCGCTTGGACTCACCCTTGTCGATTACCCGCGTCATCAACCACTGGCTGCCCTCACGCGATCCGAGTCCAATGCGTTCCCGCGCGCCGCTGAGCCAGGTCAGGAAGCCGCTTTTCATCAGGCTGTGCACGTCCAGCGCCATGTCGAAATGACGGGCACGCAGGGTCTTCCTGAACTGCCGGATGGCGCGCCACAGCGCCAGCCAGCGGCGCTGTTTCCAGAGCGTTTCCCATTCTCTGCGCGGCCAGACGATCACCTGGTCGAGCTCCGGATTATGCTCCAGCAGGGCCCTGCACTCCGGCTGCACCAGCCAGCTGATATGTGCCGCTGGATAGCGCAAACGCAGGGCGTGGATCAGCGGCGAGGCGAAGACAACATCGCCGATCGCGCTGAGCCTGACGATGAGGATTGCCGGCTTGCCGGCTTCAGGGGCAGTCATGACTGGGAGGATGGCAAGGGCGGATCATCGGGAATTGAGAACAACGGATCTGGCTTTCGCTGCGGGGCTTCTCGGCACCCGCCTATAGTACAACAAGTCGCAGCTGATCTGGATCGATCGCCCAGGCGTTGCCCCTCGCCTTGTACGCCGTTGGGGTATTTAGTATTCTGTTCGCCCTCACTCAGCCCGACCCGCGCCCTCCCTGGAACCACGCACCACGTGTCAGGACGCCCATCCACACCCCATGGACAAGATCTGTATCTATATAACCAGCTTCGGCGATGGCGGTGTCGAGCGCATGATGGTCAACCTGGCGCGCGGACTGAGCGGCCTCGGCGCAGAGGTCGATTTTATCGTCAAACACACACAGGCCCCTTACCTCGACAAATTACCGCCCGCAGTGCGACTGATTGAACTGGGACCCGGTGAAGAAGCTGAAAGCGTGGAAACGCTGCTGCGCTACCTGGAACAGTCCCGGCCCGTTGCACTCATATCGGCAAAGCGCAAGGCGGATATTGTCGCCATGCGGGCGAAAAAAAAGACTGGCGTCCCGACCCGCTTCTTTCTGCGTCCCGGCAGCTCGATCTCGGAAAGACTGCGTGCGCGCAACGCCAGCCTGCTCAAACGCTGGCTCACCAAACGCAGCATGCGCTGGCTGTATGGAGAGGCCGACGGTGTCATCGCGGTCTCCGAATGCATTGCCGAGGATGTCATACAGATCGCCGGCATCGACCCCGCCAGGGTCCATGTGGTGCGCAACCCCAACATCACGCCCGAGCTGTATGAACTGGCGGCCGCCCCCGTGGATCACCCCTGGTTCGAAGCCGGTCAGCCCCCCGTCCTGCTTGGCATCGGCGGCTTGCGCAAGGCGAAGGATTTTCCGACCCTGCTGCGCGCCTTTGCCCGGGTAACCAGGCAACGCCCCAGCAGGCTGGTGATCCTGGGAAAGGGACACTTGTATAACTCACTGGTCGAGCTGGCACAGGAGCTGGGTATTTCAGACCGCGTCGCCCTGCCCGGCTTCGTGGACAACCCCTACGCCTGGCTAGCCCGTGCAAAGCTGTTCATCCTCTCCTCTCTGTGGGAGGGGTCACCCAACGTGCTTACGGAAGCGCTGGCCCTGGGCACACCGGTGGTCGCCACGGACTGTCGCTGCGGCCCCCGGGAGATCACGCAGAATGGAAAATACGGTGCGCTGGTGCCGGTGGGGGATGTCGATGCCCTGGGTAACGCCATCCTCGAGACCCTCGATAAGCCGCAGGATGGTGAATGGCTGAAATCGGCAGTCCAGGAATACACCATGAGCAAGAGTGCCGCCGCCTATATCGAGGCGATGGGGCTGGGCAATCCCGCTGCAACCACGTGATCGAGCAGGAAGCTGCAGCACCGTCACCGGAGCACCCCGCAGTGACTGAACCACTCGGACAGCCACCGCGCATCGCGGTCTTTCTCGCCACCTCCGGCCACAGCGGCGTTGACCGCATCATGCAGCACCTGATCCCGGAGATCGCAAGCCGCGGTTACCGGGTCGACCTGCTGCAGGTCAGGGGGCATGGGCCATACCTGGATGCGTTGCCGCCGAATGTTACATGTGTCGATCTCGGCCACCATCATACCTACAGCTGCCTGCCCGCCCTCGTGCGCTATCTGCGGCGGCAAAGGCCCGCGCTGCTGCTGTCGGACAAGGACCGGGTCAACCGCACCGCCCTGCTGGCCCGCCTGCTCTCCGCTACCTGCATCCCGCTGGTCTTCCGGCTGGGCACCACCGTCTCCATCAACCTGGCAAGCCGCGGCGTCTTCGAGCGCTGGCTGCAGCGCACCTCGATGGGCAGGCTGTATCGTTTTTCGCAACGGGTCCTCGTCCCGTCACAAGGGGTAGCCGACGACCTCAGCCGCTATACCGGGCTGCCAGCGGAAAAGATCCGGGTCGTCCCCAGTCCGGGCATACCCGATGACCTGTTCAACCGGACCCTGCCGCGCCCCGATCACCCCTGGTTCCGGGAACGGGAGATGCCCGTGATTCTGAGCGCAGGGGAACTGGGTGCACGCAAGGACTTTGCAACCCTGCTGCGCGCCTTTGCCCGCTTGCGTGACAGGCTTCACTGCCGCCTGGTGATCATCGGCCGCGGCAAGCAAAGGGAACGGCTTCTCGAGCTTGCCGACACCCTGGGTATCAGGGAGGATGTGGACCTGCCCGGCTTTGTGGAGAACCCCTATGCCTACATGGCCCACGCCGACCTGTTCGCTTTCACTTCCCGCTGGGAGGGCCTCGGCCTGGTGCTGGTGGAATCCCTTGCCCTGGGTACACCCGTGGTCTCCACAGACTGTCCCAGTGGACCGGCGGAGATCCTGCAGCAGGGGCGCTTCGGCCAGCTGGTTCCGGTTGGCGACGACGCGGCCCTTGCCAGGGCAATGGAAACGACCCTGAACGAATCCAGACCCCGCGAGTTTTTGCAGCAGGCTGCCCGACCATATACTGTCAGCGCAGCAACCGATGCCTACCTTCAGGCGTTGGGGCTGCCTCCCAGGGCCGACCCCTAGGCATGCCAGACCAGGCAGCAGCCCGGCGCCCCGACCTGTCGATACTCGCCTCCTTCTCCGGCGAGGGCGGGGTCGAGCGCATGGTACTCAACCTGGCCAATGCCTTTGCCGGGCGCGGCCTGCTGGTGCACCTGCTGCTGATCAAGACCCGCAGCCGGCACCTGGACGACCTGCATCCCGCGATCAGGGTCATCGAACTGGGCGGCCACCACACGGCAACCAGCCTGCTACCGCTGATAAGGTATCTGCGCACCTGGCGTCCGCACTGTCTGCTGGCAGCCAAGGACCGGGCCGGGCGTCTTGCCGTGCTGGCGCGCATGCTGGCCAGGACCCCGACGCGACTGGTCGTTCGCCTTGGCACCAATCTCTCTGCCGCCCTGGCCCACCGGTCCCGCTATAAACTCTGGCTGCGGCGCGCCTCCATTCGCCTGTTATATCCCCGCATCGACCGGATTATCGCCGTATCGGAAGGCGTCAGGCAGGACACGGTGGCGGTGTCCGGTATTGATCCGGACCGGATCGAAGTCGTTCGCAATCCCGTCATCACCCCGCGCCTGCTGGAACTGGCACAAAGGGCTCCGGCCCACCCCTGGCTCGATGCCGCCAGCCCTCCCGTTATCCTCGGCGCGGGCCGGCTCACGGTACAGAAGGATTTCGCCACCCTGATCCGGGCATTTGCCAGCCTCAGGGAGAACCGGTCCTGCAAGCTGATTATCCTGGGCGAGGGCCGGCAGAAAGCAAGACTGCAGTCACTGGCGGCAGAGCTGGGTGTCGCCGAAGCGGTCGACCTGCCCGGCTTTACCGCCAATCCCTATGCCTGCATGGCCCGCGCCGACCTGTTCGTACTCTCCTCCCGCTGGGAGGGGTCCCCGAACGTCCTGACCGAGGCCATGGCCCTGGGCACGCCGGTAGTCTCCACCGACTGTCCAAGCGGCCCGAGGGAGATCCTGGCCGGCGGACGTCACGGGCCCCTGGTGCCGGTGGGCGACTGGCAGGCCCTGGCCACGGCCATGCGACAGGTCCTGGATAAGCCCCCCGACAGCGACAGCCTGCGGGAGGCCGTGCGAGAATACGCCGTGGAGACCAGTGCCTCACGCTACCTGGAAATCCTCGGTGTCACACAGGAACCGACCGATGCTGCTGTCGATTAAATACAATTTTCTCTTCGTCCACATCGCCAAGACCGGCGGCACCAGTGTGCGTGCCGCCCTGCAGACCCTGCGCTGGCGCGACCCCTGGTTCTACCCGCAGTTTCTCTGCTCGCGGCTGAGTCACCTGGCCGGGCACAGGCTCGGCAGCAAGTTTCCCCGCCATGCACACGTCGTCGCAGCCAGCGAGATGTTGCCGGAGGAGTTTTTCCGGCAGCTGTTCAAGTTCGCCGTGGTGCGCAACCCCTGGGATCTGCAGGTCAGTTCCTATCACCACATCCGCCGCGAGCGGCCTCATCTGCTGGAACACATCAGGGACTTTGACCATTTCATCCGCTGGAAGCTGGATCCGGGTCGTCCCTACCAGTTTCATATCGACACCTCCATCCAGTCGCAGCTGGACTACCTGATCGACCTGCACGGGGAATTGCTGGTGGATTACATCGGGCGCTATGAAAGCCTGCAGCAGGACTTCGAACACATCTGCCGGGTCATCGGCGCAGAGCACCTGCGCCTGCCCCACAAGCGCAAGGCCACCGATCGCAGAAAGGATTTTCGCAGCTACTACAACGATGAACTGGCGGAGCTCGTGGGGAACTATTTCAGGCGCGACATCGAGGCCCTGGATTACCGCTTCGAATCCGCGGACTCGCTGTGAATTCCAGCAATGTTGTTCATGCCGGTTATCATTACAGGCGGCCTGCCACGCGTCGGGAACTGCCCCGTTACAGGTATGCAGCACCACGGGGAAACGGCAGACCCGGACAAGGCTGCCACATTGCTAACACCATGGTTACCATGCCATACCCTGCCTACCGTTTCATCACTTCGTCCATGGCAAGGATGACGCGTTCCGGCGATATCTCCCTGAGACATTTCAGGTGACCCAGCGGGCATTCCCGCTTGCCGCAGGGACTGCATTCCAGCCCCAGCCACTCCACCTTGGCGGTTTCCGACAGGGGCGGGGAAGAAGCCGGGTCCGAGGATCCGAATATCGCCACCATGGGTCGCTGCAAGGCGGCAGCCGCGTGCATCAGGCCTGAATCATTAGTCACCACAAAGGCCGCCATGGCCAGCAGGTCTATGACCTCGCCCGGGCTGGTACGACCCGCCAGGTTATGGCAGCCATCGCCGGCAAGGGTATTGATGCGCTCGCAAACAGGCGCATCCATGCCGGAGCCGAACAACCAGACACGCCAATCCTGGTTCAGCCAGTGCCTGGCGACACGGGCATAATATTCTTCCGGCCATTGCTTCGCCGTCCAGGTTTCCGACCCGGGGCAAAGTGCAAGCGCCGGTTTGAACTGGTTCACGACACCCAGCTGTTTCGCAGTGGCATGCTGCCGGACCTCGTCGGATACCAGGGCCGGGGCAGGGATGGGACCGGACAGGGTTGCACCGTCCGGCAAGCCCAGTCCCACAAAACGCTGCACTGTCCCGGGCAGCCGCTGCACGTCAAGGCGGCGGCAGTCGTTCAGGAACCAGTGCCGCAGTCCGCCAGAGTAACCGCTGCGGAGCGGAATCCCTGCCCGGTAAGGGATGAGTGCGGACCCGAGCGAATCGGGCAAGACAATAGCCTGGTCATAATGTCTGTCACGCAAAGCAACGCCCAGGCGCCGGCGCATGCCGAGCTGCAGTCCGTCATGCCCGGACTGCATGTCCAGGGCGTGAGTAACTTCCGGCATACGTTCCAGCAAGGGCCGCATCCAGCCCGGCGCCAGCACGTCAATCACTCGCGCCGGTTCCTGCGCCTTGAGCACCTTGAACAGGCTCTGTGCCATGACCACATCGCCAAACCGGAATGGTGCTATGACAAGCAACGAACGCATTCAGACGCCCCCCGTACCTGAGCTGCAGTCGGGATCAACCTCTTCACGCAAGGGGCTGCTACGGATACCCCCTTTCGCTCCAGAGTGGCGTCCAGACACACGATTATTACGCCATGGTCAGGGGTCCCGGTGAGAAATCCGGGTTAGACCAGCGTCAGCCAGGCGGTATAGTTTTCCCTGCGTCCATGCACCACATCAAAATAGAGCGCCTGCAGGCGTTCCGTCACCGGCCCGCGGCCGCCATGACCGATCACGCGATCATCCACCTCGCGTATCGGTGTCACCTCCGCCGCGGTACCGGTGAAGAAGGCCTCGTCCGCGAGGTACACCTCGTCCCGGGTGATGCGTTTCTCGCGCACCTGCAGTCCCTCGTCCTGCGCCAGCTGCACGATGGTGTCACGGGTGATACCCTCCAGCGCGGAGGTCAGGTCAGGCGTGTACAGCACACCGTCACGCACGATGAAAATATTCTCGCCGCTGCCTTCCGCGACAAAGCCGTCGACATCCAGCAGCATGGCCTCGTCATACCCCGAGGTCAGCGCCTCGTTCAGAGCCAGCATGGAGTTGATGTAATGGCCATTGGCCTTGGCCTTGCACATGGTGATGTTGACGTGGTGGCGGGTATACGACGAGGTCTTGATGCGGATACCCTTTTCCATGTTCTCGGCTCCAAGGTACGCACCCCACTCCCAGGCAGCCACAATGGCATGCACCTTGAGGTTGTCGGCGCGCAGGCCCATGCCTTCGGAACCATAGAAAAACATTGGCCGGATATAGGCGCTGTCCAGCGCATTTTCACGCACCACGGTTCGATGGGCCGCACTGATAGTTTCCAGGTCCCAGGGTACCTGCATTTTCATGATATGCGCCGAACCGAACAGGCGGCGAGTATGCTGCGGCAGGCGAAAGATCGCTGTTCCCTGCTGTGCCTTGTAGGCTCGCACGCCCTCGAACACACCCATGCCATAGTGCAGCGTGTGGGTCAGCACATGGACCTGTGCCTCGCGCCACGGCACCAGTTCGCCATCCATCCAGATGACCCCGTCCCGATCAGCCATTGACATACATCAGTCTCCGAAAAATCTGCGTAAAAAGTGAAAAGTAAAAAGTGAGATGTGAAAAGCCATGGACAGTCTGATCAATGCGTCATTACCTGAATAATTTTCTACGTTTCACTTTTCACGTTTCACTTTTCTACTTTTCATTCCCCCATAAAGCCGCCCCAGATACGGGCGACCGCCTCCCGGTGCGCCACCAGTTCCTCGACGCCGGTCAGTGGTGGTTTTTCCTGCAGAGCAAGGTGATTGATACGCTGCCGGATTGCGCAATAGGCCTCCGCCAGCAACCGGACATCCTCTTCGGGCAGAAACCCGTGCCGCGCAAAGGCATCCAGCAGGTTCAGATTATCCGTAAAGTTGAGCAGTTCAGCCTGCTCGCCCGACCAGAGCAGCACGCCACATTGAACCATAAATTCAACATCAACGATACCGCCCCTGCTCTGTTTCAGATCGACCCTGTCCGCATCTGACTTGTCCAGTTCCTGGCGCATACGCTCGCGCATTTCCACAACTTCACGGCGCAGCTCCCCGGCCTCGCGCGATCGCGCCAGCACAGCTGCACGGATGCGCTCGAAACGGCGGGCGATGTCTTCAACGCCGCAGACCACGCGGGCACGGATCAGTGCCTGGTTCTCCCAGGTCCAGGCACTGCGTCGCTGGTAATCCGCAAAGGCCTCCAGGCTGCTGACCAGCATGCCCGATGCGCCGTTCGGCCGCAGCCGCATGTCGACCTCGTAGAGAATGCCCGCAGAGGTAAAGGTATTCAGGATATGGATTATCCGCTGACTGAGACGGGTAAAGAACTCGTTGTTGCCCAGCACCCGCGGGCCGGATGTCTGCTGTTCATCGCCGCTGCTGTCGTGCAGGAAGACAACGTCAAGGTCGGACCCATAGCCAAGCTCGTACCCCCCCAGCTTGCCGTAGGCGACAATGGCGAAACCGGCTTCCTTTACCTCTCCCTTAACCCTGCACAGCGGCCGGCCATGCCGGGCCACCAGGTGGCCCCAGGCCAGCTGCAAGGTCTTTTCCAGTACGACCTCGGCAATCCAGGTCAGGTAATCACCGACTTTCGCCAGTGGCAGGCCGGCAACGATATCGGTAGCGGCGACATGCAGCACGGCCGCCTGCCGGAACTGCCGCAGGCTGTCCATTTGCTGCTCGAGGTCCTCCTCCGGTATGCCGGACATGCGCAACTCCAGCAGACCTTGCAACCCCTGCCTGTCGAGCGGCGCGTAGAGCGCACGGGGATCCAGCAGCTCATCCAGCAGTATCGGGTGCTGCGCGAGCTGCGCCGCGACCCAGGCGCTCGCGCCGCACAACTGCGTCAGTTGTGCAAGCGCCTGCGGATTCTCCACCAGCAGCGACAGGTAAGTGGTGCGGCCGGCTATGGCTTCCAGCAATTCACCCAGGCGGCGCAGGACCTCCGCCGGTTCCGCCTCAACGGCGGCTGCCTGCAGCAGCTGCGGCATCAGCTCATCGAACCGCTGCTGGCCCTGTTCACCGAGGAACCGGGTCACACTCCCTTCGCGAAAGGCCTGCAGCCATTGCAGGGTTTCTTCCGCATCCGGATACCCCGCCTCAGCCAGCACCCTGATTGCGGCTTCCCTTCCGGCCGAATCGCGCCAGACGTCCTCCAGGCCGGGAGTCTTGCGCCCCTGCCCGGCCCCTGCCTTGTCACGGGTCGCCGCAAACATCAGCTCGAACTGCTGCTGCACCGCATTGCGGTGTGCCGCCAGCGCGGCGGAAAATTCCGCCCAGCCGGGGTAACCCATGGAGAACGCCAGCCGCACCCGGCCGGCATCATCGTCGGGCAGCGAGTGCACCTGCTGGTCGTCATATTCCTGCAGGCGATTCTCGGTGCGCCGCAGGAAAATATAGGCCAGCGCCAGCTGCCGGGCGACATCCTCAGGAAGGTAGTCGAGCATAACGAGCGCACTGAGCACATCCAGCACCGGACGCTGCCGCAACGAAGACTGGCGCCCGCCACGCACCAGCTGAAAGGCCTGCACAATAAACTCGATCTCGCGAATCCCGCCCGGGCCCAGCTTGATGTTGTCCCGCATGCCCTTGCGCTCGACTTCACGGGCAATCTGCTCCTTGAGACCGCGCAGCGAATCAAAGGCACCGAAATCCAGGTAACGCCGGTAAACGAACGGCCGCAGCAGCTGCATCAGCTGTTCCGCGGCCTGAGCCGGCCCGGCAACCGGGCGTGCCTTGATCATGGCATAGCGCTCCCATTCCCGGCCCTGCAGCTGGTAGTAATCCGCCAGCGCATCGAAGTTCAGCACCAGCGGACCGCTGTCACCGTAGGGCCGCAGGCGCATGTCGACGCGATACACGAAACCATGCTCGGTGCGAGCATCCAGCGCCCGGATCAGCTGGCGGCCGAGCTGCAGATAGAACTCTTCCGGTTCCGGCAGGCTGCGCGGCCAGCCCGGACCGGCAGCCGGGTACGCAAAAATCAGGTCGATATCCGAGGAAAAATTCAGTTCTCCTGCGCCCAGCTTGCCCATACCCAGGACAACCATCGCAGGTGACAGCTTTTTTGCCCGACTGCCGGCTTGCTGCAAGGCACTGTCGCGAAGCACCGCGAGCGCCCCGGAAATGCAGGCGTCGGCAAGAGCCGAAAGATCCCCGAGCACTTCACCCAGCGATGCCCACCCGGCCAGGTCCCGGCAAGCGATTCGCAGCATCTCCCGGCGGCGAAAGTTGCGCAGCACCCGACTCAATCCGGTCTCATCGACGGTACCGTTCAGGAGAGATTCCAGCTTGCGCGCATGCTCACCGGCGGCATAGTCAGCCAGCAGATCACCGCTGGCGAGCAGGTCATGCAGCAGTTCGGGTTCAAGGATGCAGGCCTGCGCGGCAAACTCGCTGCAGGCCCAGACACGTTGCAGGCTGTTGCGGAATTCCGGATTACCGGGAAACTCGAGCCCCGCTTCCCGGGAAGACTCGGCAAATGCCTCCCACACATCTACCAGGCCATCCCGCAATTCCGCCGGTATCCCTGTTGTGCACTGCCGGTTGACGGCCGCCGGGATGGTCGCTCGGTACTTCATGCTCATGGTTTAAGTTGCACGCTCGGTAGCCGACAGGTTTAGCTGATCCGGATTATATACAAGCAGAGGACAAAAAATGGATTTCAGGTCATATCTCAAAACCATGGTTGCAAAAGATGCATCCGATCTCTATCTAAGCTGCGGCGCGCCGGCCAGCGCAAAGGTACATGGCACGCTCATGCCACTCGAGGATGCCCGACTCACGCCGGAACAGGTCAAGAGCATCGCCTACTCGGTAATGAGCACGGAACAAGTCAGCGAATTCGAACACCGGCCGGAAATGAACCTCGCGATATCAGAGGAAGGCATCGGGCGCTTTCGCGTCAATATCTTCCGCCAGCGCAACAGTATTTCGCTGGTGATCCGCAGCATCAAGACCGACATACCGGACTGGGAGAACCTGGGACTGCCGCAGGTCTTAACCCGGGTCATCATGGAGAAACGCGGCCTCGTACTGTTTGTCGGCGCCACCGGTTCGGGCAAGTCCACCTCACTGGCATCACTCATCGATTATCGCAACACCCACAGTGCCGGCCACATCATTACCATCGAGGATCCGATCGAGTTTGTCCACAACCACAAGCGTTCCATCGTCAACCAGCGCGAGGTCGGCGTCGACACCGAGTGCTATGAGGACGCGTTGAAGAATACGCTGCGCCAGGCACCCGATGTCATCCTGATCGGCGAAATAAGGGACCGCGAAACCATGGAGCATGCGATCGCATTTGCCGAAACCGGGCATCTCGCCATTTCAACACTGCATGCCAACAACGCCAACCAGGCGCTCGACCGGATTATCAATTTCTTTCCCGAGGACCGGCGCAACCAGCTGTTGCTTGATCTGTCCCTGAACCTGCGCGCTTTCGTGTCGCAGCGTCTCATCAAGACTGTCGATGGCAAGCGCGCGGCCGCGATCGAGATACTGCTGGGCACACCGCTGGTGCAGGACATGATTCGCCGCGGTGACGTGCATGAAATCAAGGCGGTAATGGAAAAATCCGAGAGCCTGGGCATGCAAACCTTCGACAAGGCGCTCTACCGGCTGGTCGAGTCCGGCCGCATCAGCATGGATGAGGCCTTGAAGAATGCGGATTCTCCCAATAATCTGCGCCTCAACCTCAGTCTGAACAGGGAACAGCCGGACACGAAAACGACGCTTGCCGGCCTCAGCCTGATCGACAAGGAAGACCGCAACGAGGGAACCGGCGCCTTGCAGGCGGAAAGCTGAACAGGGCACATCAGCGCCCCTGTCTTGGTATCATGCCCTTCCGGCATACAGAATAGCGATCAGCATGGAAACAACAGGAACTGAAACAGCAAACGCCAAACTGGCCCTGGTTACAGGAGGCGCCGGCTTCATCGGCTCCCATATCACCGAGCGACTGCTCGTGGAAGGCTACCGGGTGCGTATACTGGACAACTTTTCCACCGGCAAGCGGGAGAATATTCCGGAATCGCCGCGGGTTGAGGTTATCAGCGGGGATGTCGCGGACTTCAACACCGTTCAGGGTGCCATGGAGAACGTCGCCATCGCATTTCACGAGGCAGCCATTGCCTCAGTACCGGAAACCGTCGGCAACCCGCTCGCCAGCGAACGGGTGAATTACCGTGGCACGCTCAATGTGCTGGAAGCCGCCCGCCATGCCGGCACCCGGCGGGTGATGTTTGCCTGCTCGGCTGCCGTCTACGGAGACCTGCCGGAGCTGCCCAAGCATGAGATCATGCCGCTCAGGCCGCTGTCGCCCTATGCAGTGGACAAGCTTGCCTCCGAGCACGCCTGCCAGATGTACTGGCACCTGTACGGGCTTGAGACTGTCTCCCTGCGTTACTTCAATGTTTTCGGGCCGCGCCAGGACCCGTCGTCCCCCTACTCCGGCGTGATATCGATATTTACCGACTGCCTGCAGCATGGCAGACAGCCGGCCATCTATGGTGATGGTGAGCAAACCCGGGATTTCGTTTACGTTTCCGACGTGGTCGAGGCCAATATGCGCGCCGCTACCGCGCCGGCTGCGCCCGGCAGGGCAATCAACGTGGCAACCGGGGGCACCATCACAATCAACGCTCTCCTGCAAACCATCTGCAACATCAAGAACCAGCCATTTGATCCGCGGCACCTGCCCGGCAGGCAGGGGGACATCCGGCATTCCCGCGCCGATATCAGCACGGCCGCGGAAATCCTGGGCTGGAAACCTGCTGTCGGTTTCGAGGCAGGGCTGCGCAAACTTTTCGACTCCTGACGGGCGGGGATTTCTCACACGCCGGCGGCTTTGCTATATTCCTGCCTGCCGCCAACGACTTTCGGCTATCCTGGATGCACGCCGGCGGTTGCACACGCAGCCCTTAATCACGCCTTACCGAACAGTGGACCAGTCAATGCAGGCATCAGCCATGCGGGCGCACCGCGATACGATTTTCGTCGAGGATGGCGTTGTCATTCACCAGCAATCCCACCCGGGTGAGCAATACATCCTGCGGATGCAGGCGCCATTGTGCGCAGCACATGCAAGCCCGGGCAGTTTCGCGCACCTGCAATGCGAACCTGCCCTGCCCATGCGCCGCCCCCTGTCAATCATGCGGGTCGACGCCGAAGCCGGCTGGGTGGATTTTCTCTACAAGGCCGTCGGCAGGGGTACGCGGGCACTTGCCAGACGTAGCGCCGGTGAAATTATCAGCAGCATCGGACCGATCGGCAAGCCGTTTGTCCCTGACAGGTCAAGGCCACGGGCCCTGCTGCTCGGTGGAGGAGTCGGCATACCGCCCATGGTGTTTCTGGCGGACCGGTTAAGACAGGACCAGCACTGGCAACCTGTTGTCATGATGGGCTCGGAGGTGCCGTTCCCGTTCACACCCCAGCCTTCCCGCTTTCTCCTGCCCGGCATGCCGGCAGCAGCTATCGCCTCGATGCCGCTGCTCGAAGACTGGGGAATACCCTGCCGCCTGGCCAGCCAGCAGGGCTATCCGGGCTGCCACGAGGGTTATATAACGGATATTGCGAAATGCTGGCTGGATGCACTGGCGCCGCAGACACGCGAAGAAGTCAGCCTGTTTGCCTGCGGACCGCACCCGATGCTGGCGGCAACCGCCAGGCTGGCAGAGGAATACGACGTTCCCTGCCAGGTCTCGCTGGAAGAATACATGGCTTGCGCCGTCGGTGGTTGCGCCGGCTGTGCGGTACGTATTAACACGGCTGATGGCCCGGCGATGAAGCGGGTGTGTGTTGACGGACCGGTGTTCGATGCACGGCTCGTCGACTGGGGCAAAGACAACCCGTATTAACAGGCTTGGAGCCTGTCGGACTTAGGGGTTCGTAGCGAGGCGGATGGGAGAGTGAGAACAAATCGTCACGATTTCGAGGCGCATAGTGGATCCTACGCAACGAGAAATCGAGGCGATTTGGGCCGCTCTCCCACCGCCGCAGTAGAATCATCCTAAGTCCGACAGGCTCCTAGGCCAGGAGAAATCGGTAATATTGCTGCCAGCCCGCGCGGGAGCCTGGGTGGACCCCGCGCAGGCCCGCCGGGCTATTCCTGCTCCTGCAGGAAAACGTTGTCCATGGCGACTGCGTACTGGTCGACGTCGCCTTCGTCCAGCTTGACCATCAGGCGCACCTCGTTGGCGGAATCGGCATAATGCAGCGCGTCGTCGTAGGTAATTTCACCCGACTTGTAGAGTGCAAACAGCGCCTGGTCAAAGGTCACCATCCCCTGCTGGCTGGACTGTTTCATGATTTCCTTGAGCTTGTGGATTTCGCCCTTGCGGATCACATCGTGGACCAGGGGGGTGCCCAGCAGAATTTCGACGCATACCCGGCGTCCCTTGCCATCCGCGCGCGGAATCAGCTGCTGGGCAAGAAACGCCTTGAGGTTCATTGACAGGTCCATAAACAGCTGTGGCCGCCGTTCCTCCGGGAAGAAGTTGATGATACGGTCCATGGCCTGGTTGGCGTTGTTGGCATGCAGGGTAGCCAAACACAGGTGGCCGGTTTCCGCAAAGGCGATGGCGTGGTTCATGGTTTCGCGGTCACGAACCTCACCGATCAGGATCACATCCGGTGCCTGGCGCAGGGTATTCTTCAGCGCCACTTCGTAGGACTCGGTATCGATACCCACTTCTCGCTGGGTAATGATGCAGCCTGCATGCTCGTGCACGAATTCGATAGGATCCTCGATGGTGATGATATGGCCGGTGCCATTCTTGTTACGATAGCCGATCATGGCAGCCAGCGATGTTGACTTACCGGTACCGGTGGCACCGATGAAGATGATCAACCCGCGCTTGGTCATGGACAGGTTCTTGAGTACCGGAGGCAAGTTCAGCTCATCAATGGTCGGAATATAGTTCTCGATGCGACGCAGTACGGCACCGGCATAATTGCGCTGGATGAAAGCGCTGGCACGAAAGCGTCCCAGCCCGGGCTCAACCACTGCAAAATTGCATTCGTGGGTAGCTTCGAATTCGTCACGCTGGGCGGGCGACATCATACCGGTAATCATCTGCATCGCGGCATCGGCCGACAGCGGCTCCTTCGATGCCGGAACGGTTTTCCCGTCGACCTTGATGGTCGGGGGAATACCCACGGTGAGAAAGAGATCCGAGGCATTCTTTTCTTGCATCAGTTTCAAGAGGGCTGACAATTCCATAACCTGTCTCCGAATTCAGACTTTATCTGAAGGTTTCTTTCTGGGCTGCTTTCATGCGCGCGTCCTGCTTGGTAATCAGACCCTTGGACAACAGATCCTGCAGGTACTGGTCGAGCGTAATCATGCCTGCAGCCTGCCCGGTCTGGATAGATGAATACATCTGCGCAACCTTGTCCTCGCGAATCAGGTTGCGAATGGCAGGCGTGCCGATCATGATTTCCCAGGCCGCGATACGGCCACCGCCCACCTTTTTCAGCAGGGTTTGCGCGATCACGGCCCGCAGCGACTCAGACAACATCGAGCGCACCATGGTTTTTTCAGCTGCCGGGAACACATCGATCACGCGGTCGATAGTCTTGGCAGCCGAGGTGGTATGCAACGTCCCGAAAACCAGGTGGCCGGTTTCGGCGGCTGTCAAAGCCAGGCGGATGGTTTCGAGATCGCGCATCTCGCCGACCAGGATGATATCCGGGTCCTCGCGCAGTGCGGAACGCAGCGCCTCGTTGAAGCCGAGCGTATCACGGTGCACTTCACGCTGGTTGACGAGGCACTTTTTGCTTTCATGGACAAATTCGATCGGGTCTTCGATGGTCAGGATATGGGCATAGTGCTTGTTATTAATATAGTCGATCATCGCAGCCAGCGTGGTGGATTTGCCGGAACCGGTCGGCCCGGTCACGAGCACCAGGCCACGAGGGGTGTCGGAGATGTCCTTGAAAATGCCGGGTGTACCCAGCTCTTCCAGACCAAGAATTTCTTCCGGAATGGTTCTGAACACCGCGCCCGCGCCACGATTCTGATTGAACGCGTTGACGCGGAAGCGGGCCAGGTTGGGAATTTCAAAGGAAAAGTCTGTCTCGAAAAACTCCTCGTAGTCCTTGCGCTGCTTGTCATTCATGATGTCGTAGACAAGACCGTGGACTGTCTTGTGGTCGAGCGCCGGCACGTTGATCTTGCGCATATCGCCGTCGACCCGGATCATGGGTGGCAACCCGGCAGAAAGGTGCAAATCCGATGCACCGTTCTTCACACTGAAAGTCAACAATTCAGCAATATCCATGCCTGCTCCCTTGCTATATATGTACTGGTCACCACGCTATCGACTGCGCGATTGGATACTTGAAAACCACTTTGCATTCCGGCAACTTGCCAAATCAGCACAGCCCGCCGTCATACTTTGACAGCAGCGCCTCAACAGACGGCGGCATCCCGGAATTCACAGCGGGTGAATTTCAGTATGCCGCATCAACCGGGTTTGGCAAGTCGTGTTATAGAAAATTACCGCCATATTTCAGTCAGATAACAATTCACCCTGGCGGCGCCCCGGATACCGAAACAGCGCAAACACACTCAACAATACAATCACGCGCACGTCTTGTCGCACGCCATGGGCATCCTGTATCGTCAACACCATGAAAGACACCACACTTGCATTCATCGGCTGCGGCAACATGGCCAGGAGCCTGATCGGCGGCCTGATAGCTGATGGCTGGGACCCCGCACGGATTCGAGTCGCCGATGCGGACCCCGACCAGCTCGAACGTATCTCAATATCATTTCCGGTATCAACCTATACACAAAATAACGCGGCTGCAGACGGCGCAGACGTAGTCGTGCTGGCAGTAAAGCCGCAGATTACGGCTGCAGTTGCCCGGGAGCTGGCAAATACCATAGCACGGCAACAGTCGCTGGTGATCTCCATTGCGGCCGGCGTTCGCGAGTCGGCCCTGCGCAGCTGGCTCGGGGAACACACGGCAATTGTGCGCAGCATGCCCAATACCCCGGCCATGGTCCAGAGCGGTGCCGCAGCGCTGTATGCAAACCCCGCTGTCAGCGAAGCCCAGCGCAGTGTCGCTGAATCCATCCTGCGTGCAGTCGGACTGGCACTCTGGATAGAAGACGAGGCACTGATGGATGCAGTCACGGCACTCTCCGGAAGCGGACCCGCCTATTTTTTCCTTTTCATGGAGGCCCTGCAGACTGCCGGCTGCGAGCTGGGGCTGCCGCAACAGACAGCACGCCTGTTGACATTGCAAACCGCTTTCGGCGCAGCCAAGATGGCGCTGGAAAGCAGCGAGGATGCCGCCACGCTGAGAAGGCGGGTAACCTCACCTGGAGGCACCACGGAAAGCGCGGTGGCCATCCTCGAGGAGAATGGATTTGCTAACCTGGTTAACCGGGCACTGCAAGCGGCGGCGGCAAGATCGCGGGAACTGGCTGACGAGTTCGGATTGCAATCATGAACAGCACCTACCTCACCAACCCGCTGGAGTTCCTGATCACGACGCTGTTCAGCCTGTATATACTGGCTGTCATGCTGCGTTTTCTTCTGGGCGCTGTACGCGCGGACTTCTATAATCCGGTCAGTCAGTTCCTGGTACGCATCACAAACCCGATACTGGCACCGATGCGGAAGATCATCCCGAGTGCCGGTAAATACGACACCGCCGCCCTGGTTTTGATGCTGTTGCTGCAGCTCACCTCACTGATCCTGTTGGTGTTGCTGCGCGGCAGCAGCCTGTCCATAGTGGGCCTGCTGCTGTTCGCCATCGCCGAGCTTGTCCTGCTGCTGATCAACATTTTCATCTTCTCAATCGTGGTCCAGGTCATCCTCAGCTGGGTAAACCCCGGCACCTATACCCCGGTAGGCGCACTGTTGTACAGTCTCACCAACCCGGTACTCGCCCCGATCCAGCGCATCATTCCACCCGTCGCAGGCATTGACCTGTCGCCACTGTTTGCCCTCATCGGCCTGCAGGTCCTTAAAATGCTGATTCATCCACTCGTTGGCACATAACGGCCCGTGAAGCATCTGCCACCCGGGAAAGCGGCAACCTCCATGATGCGCATAGCACCCTGCTGCTTGCTGTCCTGCGGCATCCCGTCCGGATAATGAATCAGGCATTGGCTGCACAGTGGCACCAGTGGGACGGTGAAGACCTGGTTCTGGCCGTTCATATCCAGCCCAGGGCCTCGGCCGATTCGCTTGATGGCACACATGGAGACCGCCTGAAAATCCGCCTGACTGCACCGCCCGTCGATGGCAAGGCAAACAGCCATCTCATTCGCTTCCTTGCACAAAGCTTCGGGGTTCCACGCCGCCAGGTCCAACTGCTTTCCGGGGAGAACAGCCGAGCCAAACGGGTACGCATTCAACGCCCCCGTCAATTGCCGGCAGGAATCCCGCAGCCGGGCGCACACTGCAAGCACCCGGATAATGACTGGCCGGTGTCACACAGCGGGGCATCCCGCGGTATCGCGGATCATTTCCGGCGGCGGTAAGATAGCCTGCCGGATCCAGAGGCTTCCAGAGCGGCTATGAAGACGTCGCACCGTCTGGAATAATCCAAAGCTATAATGAGCACTGTGGAGGAAATAATATGCGTCCAGTAAACTTTCTGTATACATGGTTTTTGCTGTCGACATTACTGTCGCCGCTCAACGCCCTGGCTGAAAATTCGCAGGATTTCGGAGACTACGTCATCCATTACAACGCACTTGCCACCGACATGCTGCCCCCTGCAATCGCACGCGACTACCATATTACCCGCAGCCAGAACCGCGGCATGGTGAATATCACCATTCTGAAGAAGGTGCTTGGCAGCCCCGGCCAGCCGGTCCATGCCCGCGTAGAAACTTCCGCCAGGAACCTGGCCGGCCAGGACCGCAATATCAGCATGCGCGAAATCCGGGAAGGCAACGCGATCTACTATATCGGCGAATTTGGCGTCGCCAATGAAGAAACACTTAAATTCAAGGTGCGTGCACAACCGCAGGGAGAGCTGGACTTTTTCGAGGTCGAATTCAGTCAGGACTTCTACACCCGCTGATGCACACACTATCCCGCAACCGGCCGCCAGACGCACTTGCCTGGCACGGCTCATGACTTGCGCGCAGCGGCCTGACGGCAGCAGCACAAAATAGCCGGAGGCGCTATTACCAGCCCTGACAAAGCCGGCACACGCAGCTGGCGCGAAGCCGTTGCGATCTACCTGCAACCGCACATTGCAGGAATGGTTTTTCTGGGGTTTTCCGCAGGACTACCATTCCTGCTGGTGTTTTCCACCTTGTCCGCATGGCTGAGCACAGCCGGGGTCGACCGCACCACCATCGGTTTCTTCAGCTGGATCGGCATTACCTATTCCATCAAGATCTTCTGGGCGCCGGTCGTCGACCGGCTGCCACTTCCACCTCTGACGCGGATTTTCGGCAAGCGCCGCGGCTGGATGCTCACGGCACAACTGACTATCGCTATCGGACTGACCGGCATGGCGCTCACTGCACCCGGGACCGACCTGACACGGCTTGCCCTGTTCGCACTGCTGGTCGCATTCGGTTCCGCCACCCAGGACATCACCATCGATGCCTGGCGCATTGAGGCCGTGGAGCGCGACCAGCAGGGCGCCATGGCCGCCGCCTACGTGCTCGGTTACCGGCTGGCGCTGCTCACAGCCGGCGCCGGTGCGCTGCACCTGGCGAATATCACGTCCTGGTCCCTGTCATACCTGGTCATGGCCGGCCTGATGGTTGTCGGCATGCTGACAACCCTGATCATCAGGGAGCCGCGCCACCTGACAGATACACGGGTTCAGACGCTGGAGGCAAGGCTGGAGGCATCCGCAGGCGTCTATGGCAAGTCCGGCAGTCTGGCACGACTGGTTGCCTGGTTTTCAGACGCGGTCATCAGTCCGTTTGTGGAATTCTTTCAGCGCAATCGTGCCATGGCTGCCTTCATCCTGCTGCTGGTCGGCACCTACAAGCTCAGCGACATCACCATGGGCGTGATGGCGAACCCGTTTTACATCGACCTTGGCTTCGGATTGGATGAAATTGCCAGTGTCACCAAGGTGTTCGGTTTCTTCATGACCATAGCCGGCGCTGCACTGGGCGGGATATTCGTAGTCCGTTTCGGGATTCTGCGGCCGTTGCTGGCAGGCGCCATTCTCGTTGCCGTAACCAACCTGCTGTTTGCCTGGCTTGCCGTCAATGAGCCCCGACTGGCCACCCTCGCGGTCGTGGTCAGTGCAGACAACCTCAGCGGCGGCTTTGCCACATCGGCATTCATTGCCTACCTTTCCAGCCTGACCAATACCGCCTACACCGCCACTCAGTATGCCCTGTTCAGTTCGCTTATGACCCTGCCGGCAAAATTCATCGGCGGATTTGCCGGCTGGATGGTCGATATCACGGGTTATGCCACTTTCTTCCTCTATGCCAGCCTGCTCGGGGTTCCGGCAATCCTGCTGGTACTGCATCTGCTGCGGCATGACCAGCCCGCAGCACAAATGGACGATCCCGTGACCGACTGAACCACAACAGATCAGACACATTGGCAACCGGCGTTCACCACATCGGCCGCAGAACAGGCTACCCACCTGTTAAATAAGTATATTTTATTCTCCACTACCCTCCAGCCTCAAAAACAACCATTCAGGTCGGATGATTTCTATGGCTATCAGGAACGCATCGACTACGCTTTTAGCAAGAGGGTAGTGATGCGAGTAAAACGCGCAAGAGACCAGCGACGCTGGGGTTTGTTCCCGGAGTTTCCGCTGAAGGACAACAAGGGCGTCATTGTCATCAGTGACCGGCGGCGAATCTGTGACCGGCGGCTGGGGAATACATCACTCGAAGACCGCCTGCTGATGCTGTCCGAAATGCCGCCACCCAACCCCGACCGGGAAAATTCCTAGCTCCGATTTCGCTCAGGGACACCACGTTAGATAAATTGAACCAGGGGCGGTCGCCATTGCCATCATTTACAGGCAAGCAACGCATTGGCACGCACCCATATCGGGGCGAACCAGCTCAAGCCCCTCCACAGCCCCTGAATTGCCAATGCCGTCCTGAGATAATCCGGGCAGCGGTGAAAATCCGGTTAAAGGGGATAGTCATAATCCATGATCAGGGGAGCATGGTCAGAAAAACGCTTGTCCTTGTAGATTCGGGCACGCTGCACGGTTGCCGCAATACCGGGAGTCCCGACCTGATAGTCAATTCGCCAGCCCACGTTTTTGTCCCAGGCCTGTCCCCGGTTTGACCACCAGGTGTACTGTTCCGGCGCCTGATTTACCTCCCGGAAGTTATCAACAAACCCGCTGCCACCGAACAACCGGTCCATCCAGGCACGCTCTTCCGGCAGGAAGCCGGAATTTTTCAGGTTGCCGCGCCAGTTTTTGAGATCGATTTCCTTGTGGGCGATATTCCAGTCACCGCACAGCAGGTATTCCCGGCGCTTCAGTTTCAGCTGGTGCAGGAAGGGCATGAAACGCTCGAGGAAACTGAACTTGACTGCCTGCCGTTCCTCACTTGAAGATCCCGACGGCAGGTAAACCGAAACAACAGACAATGCCCCGAAACGTGCCTCGATATAACGCCCCTCGGCATCCATATCCGGCCAGCCAAGGCCCGTGATAACCTTGTCCGGCTTGCGCCTGCTGTAGATGGCGACACCGCTATAGCCCTTCTTTTCGGCATCGTGGTAACTGGCATGCCAGCCGCGCGGCCAGAATACGGCATCTTCCAGTTGGGGCGCCTGCGCCCTGGTTTCCTGTATGCAGACCACGTCCGCATGCTGCTGCACCATCCAGCCGAAGAAGCCCTTCCTCGCGGCAGCACGAATTCCGTTCACATTGATCGTTATAATGCGCATGGTTATTTATCCGGCATGTATGATAATGGCGCTCACCGGCTTCACCAGTGAGTGTGCCAGCATGCCTGTATTCCATACCCGCTCGTGTCCTGTTTGCAGGAACGGGGCGGGATAGTGTAATCAAATAAATACACCTGTGCGAAACAGAGCCGGAAATGCCTGCCTCGCTTCGCACTGGTAAATACCGGTAACGACTGATGAAAGACTACCAGCATGATTTTATCGACTTTGCCATCCGCGCGGGCGTGCTGCGTTTTGGCGACTTCACCCTGAAATCCGGCAGGACCAGCCCGTATTTCTTCAACGCCGGTCTGTTCAACACCGGCGAGCAGCTGGCACGCCTGGGCCGCTGCTATGCACAGGCCATCATCGACAGCCAGATTGAATTCGACGTCCTGTTCGGTCCCGCCTACAAGGGAATCCCGCTGGCCACATCAGCCAGCATTGCCCTCGCCGACCACCACCGGCGCAATGTTCCGTGGTGTTTTAATCGCAAGGAATCCAAGGACCATGGTGAGGGTGGCAATCTGGTCGGTTCCGGTCTGCATGGCAGGATTCTCATCATCGACGACGTCATTACAGCCGGAACCGCCATCCGCGAGTCTGTCGAGGTCATTCAGGCCGCAGGCGCCGAACTCACGGGAGTCGTCATCGCACTGGATCGCCAGGAGCGCGGCCGCGGCCAGCAGTCGGCCATCCAGGAGGTCGAGGATGCCTACGGGATCAGGGTGACGAGCATCGTCAGGCTGGAACACCTGCTGGAATATTTGCAGGAAAAACCGGGGTGCGACGCCGAGGTTGGGAAGATTCAGGCCTATCGACAGGAGTATGGCGTGTAATGCGCCGTTTGAACTCCGTGCCGCCCGGTGCACGATGCGAAGTTCACAGCGACACGCGCGCGTGTTCAGCCGACAATCAGTTTCACCCCCATCAGCAGGGTCACTATCTCGAATGCCCGCTTGATCCAGCGGTTGCCGGATTTAATGGCCAGATGTGCCCCGAGGTAGCCGCCCAGTAGCGAACCCAGCAACAGCGCCGGCAACCACTCCCACCGTATCTCCCCCAGTATTCCGAGCGTCAGGGCACCGCTGCCGTTCCAGAAGACACCAACCAGTATCAGGGTGTAGGCAATCGCACGCCGGTAATCTAGACCAAACCAGCGCACCAGCCAGATTGTGACAAACAAGCCGGTCCCGGAAGTCAGGGAGCCATTCAGGGCACCGATCACGAACAGCGCCAGCCCGCCAATCAGGCTGCCGCGATGATCCCTGTTTGCCGGCTGCACGGATTGCCCCAGACCGGGATTCAGCCAGGAATACAGGCCCAGTCCGGCTGTCAGGATTCCCAGTGCGATCTCGGCCGCCCGTTCCGGTACACTCAGTATGATATTTGCACCGGCCACGACCCCGGGAAGCCCGAAAAGGAGTATGGTTATCACCAGGCGACGCTCCAGCGCCTCCTCTCTCAAGTGTCTGATTGTAGCGCCGATACCCAAGGCAACGCTGGCCACCTTGTGTGTTGCCAGCGCCACGGCAAAAGGCAATCCCAGAAATATCAGCGCCGGCAACTGGATCAACCCGGCGCCCCCACCGGAAAAGGCAGAGAACAGGTTTGCCGCAAGGGAGACCAGGAAAAGGACGAATTGATCCATGCCGTACATCTTTTGCCCCCGATCGACTCAATGGGTGTTTACATGAACGGACAACAACATAGAATACATCCTGTCCGAGTCGACCACCCCACATTATGAAAACCACCCGCAACGACATCTGCTCCTTGCTGCTGCTTCCGGCAATACTTCTGTCCGGAAACGCGCTGGGCGAACGACTCTACAAATGGGTCGACGCCGATGGCCAGGTCCATTACAGCAACCAGCTGCCGCCGGAGGCCGCCAAAGGTCAACGCGAGGAGATTAATGAGCAGGGCAGGACACTGAAAGTGTACCGTGCCCCCCTGACCGCCGAGGAAAAGGAGGAGCAGCAACGAATCGAGGAACTGGACAAGAAGAAGCGTGAACTGGCCGAAAAGCGTGCAATCCATGACCGCAGCCTGCTCGCCACCTATTCAAACACGGATGACATGCAGACCGCCAGGGAAGGAAAGCTTGCCGCGGTTGCATCGCTTATCAAGCTGACAAACAGCCGCATCAACTCACTGCAAAACCGCCTGCTGGAACTTACCGAAGACGCAGCCGGTTATGAACGCAGCGGCAAGCAACTGCCTGACAATCTGCAGCGTCAGATATCAAACCTGCGCGAACAGATCAGCCAGAACAAGGCTTTTGCAGAAGACAAGAAGCTGGAAATGGAAGATATCAGGCTGCAGTCCGAGGCCGACATCAGACGCTTTACAGAACTGACAAAAGGTAAACCGGACACTGCCACCACAAAAAAACAGCTCTCCGCACTGGAAGCTGCGGAGGCGAACCCGAACATCGAACTGACCCGGCATGACCGCACTCTGCTCGCGACCTATGCCAGCGAGGAAGACCTGTTATTTGCACGCGACCAGGAAATCAGCAACATCAACGCGGCCATCAGCGATACCGCAAGCCGTCTCGACACCATGCAGATACATCTTGCGGAACTGTCGGACAATGTCGACGAGTATCAGGCACGCAATGAAATTCCCCCTGACGAGCTGCTTGACCGCATGAAGGAACTTATCAGGGAAATCTCCGGCACCCAGGAACTGCTCGCGCAGAAACGCAGCGAGAAGAAGCAGCTTGATGAAAAGTTCGAGAATGATCTGACACGCTTTCGCAGACTCACGACAGGCAACTAGACCGCATATTGCACCAGTGTCCGGGATGCTGGCGACACCGCATGCGGGCAAGGTCTGCTGGGTCTTCTGTCCCGAGGACCGGTCAGGAACCGCAACAGCATTCGTGCATCCACCAGGCAGGCAGGGAACCAGCCCTGCTCAGGAGCGGATCAGCGTACCCACACCCTCATCTGTAAACAATTCCACCAGGACGGCATGTTCCACACGCCCGTCAATGATGTGCGCCGCCTTCACGCCGCTGTTGACTGCTGACAGGGCACATTTGATCTTCGGCAACATCCCGCCATGTATGGTGCCGTCGGCGATCAGGCTGTCGACCGTCGCCGCACTGAGGCCGGTCATGAGCTTGCCATCCCTGTCCAGCAGTCCTGCGGTATTGGTCAACAGCAGCAACTTCTCGGCACCCAGAACCTCGGCCATATGACCTGCCACCAGGTCGGCATTGATATTATAGGAACGACCCTCCGCGCCAACGCCGATCGGCGCAATCACCGGTATGAAATCACCGCTTATCAGCATGTTAACAACGCTGGCGTCGATGCTCTCCACCTCGCCGACGTGGCCGATATCGATGATCTCCGGCGCATCATCAAGCTCCGGCGAATTGCGCCGCAGCGTCAGTTTGCGGGCGCGGATCAGGTCACCATCCTTGCCCGTCAGCCCGACGGCACGGCCGCCGTGACGCGTAATGAGATTGACGATCTCCTTGTTGACGAGTCCGCCCAGCACCATCTCGACGATATCCATGGTCTCGCTGTCGGTGACCCGCATACCCTCGACAAACTCGCTCTGCTTGCCGATCTTCTCCAGCAACCTGCCGATCTGCGGCCCGCCGCCGTGCACGACAACCGG
Organism: uncultured Gammaproteobacteria bacterium; assembly: GCA_963824045.1. Lineage (GTDB taxonomy): Bacteria > Pseudomonadota > Gammaproteobacteria > UBA9214 > UBA9214 > UBA9214. The sequence goes on from CAWGNW010000013.1 coordinate 131,711, forward strand.
ATTGATGCCCACCAGTTTCATCAGGACGACATCCCTTGCAAAGCCGCTCTTGAGGGTCTCGTCCACCATGGCGTTGCCGCCGTACTTGATGACCACGGTCTTGCCGCTGAAGCGTCGAATGTACGGCAGGGCTTCGGTCAGGACGTGTGCGACATTCCTTGCTGATTCGGTCGTCAGAGACATGGTGGCAACTCCGGGCGCGGTGCGCGAATTGCGCACCGTCCCTGCTGGCAATGACAAGTCAGTGGTTTTCCCGGGTATCAAGGTCATTAAAAAGGCAGCCTCAGGGCAGGTTCAACCTGCAGCATGACACGCCGGAACTCGCCCATGATACGCGCCAGAGCAGCGGTATCGTCAGCCTCGAAGCGCAATACCAGCACCGGTGTAGTATTGGAGGCCCGCACCAGTCCCCAGCCATCCTTGAAATCGGCGCGCAGGCCGTCGATGGTCGAAACATCCGCGCTCTCAAAGTGCGCATTTTCCAGCAGCCGATTTATGAAAACCGGCGGCTCGCCTTCCTGCATCGCCACGTTCAACTCCGGTGTATTGACGCTGTCAGGCAGTTCAGCAAATACCTCGCTGCTGGAACGCGCGTCCCTGGCCAGAATCTCCAGCAGGCGCACGCCGGCGTACAGAGCGTCATCAAATCCGTACCAGCGTTCGTTGATAAAGATATGTCCGCTCATCTCGCCTGCAAGCAGTGCCCCGGTCTCCTTGATCTTGGCCTTGATAAAGGAGTGCCCGGTTTTCCACATCAGCGGCTTGCCGCCGTGGTCACGGATAATCGAGTCCAGAAAGCGGGTGCACTTCACGTCATAGATGACCTGTCCGCCCGGGTTGCGATCCAGGATATCCATCGCAAACAGCATCAGCACACGATCCGGCCAGACGATCCGGCCATCCGACGTCACCACGCCAAGCCGGTCACCGTCACCATCAAAGGCCAGGCCTATGTCCGCGTTCTGCGCCTGCACGGCTGCAATCAGGTCCTTGAGGTTGGCTTCCTTGCTGGGATCCGGATGATGGTTCGGGAAATTGCCGTCGACTTCACAGAAAAGTTCGGTCACCTTGCAACCGAGCGACCTGAAGAGATCCGGTGCCACATTGCCCGCCACCCCGTTACCGCAATCGATCACCACCCTGAGGGACCGTACCAGCTTCACATCGCGGCGAATACGCTCCAGGTAATCAGGAACGATATACACACTCTCGACTTTGCCCTGCCCGGAAATGAACCTGACGGCCTCGACCCGTTCGCGCAGTGACTGGATGGATTCACCGGAGAGTGTTTCGCCGTCGATCACGATTTTGAGGCCGTTGTAATCCGGTGGATTATGGCTGCCCGTAACAATTACGCCCGTCTGGGTGTCGAGATAATGGGTTGCGAAATACAGCACCGGCGTCGGGACACTGCCGATATCCTTGACGTCGCAGCCGGTGGAGATGATTCCCCTGATCAGTGCACTGGACAGTACCGGCCCTGACAGGCGACCGTCACGCCCCACAACCACGGTATTGCGACCACGCTGCAGGGCTTCACTGCCGATGGCACGTCCAACCAGTTCCACGGCCCGGACGGTCAGTGTCCGGTCGACAATGCCCCGTATGTCATAGGCACGGAATATCGAGGGATCTATACCACCGGTCTCTTCATCAGCCTGAATATCGGAAGGTCCTTCCTCAACTATCAGGTTGTCGCTGCGCAACGCTGACCCGAAATCCGCTGCCACACCGGTTTCGTAATCGCCCGCAGCGGTTGTTTCCTCTGCAGGCTCAGGCTCAGGCTCAGCCGCAGCGGACGGCACGCCTGCCTTCCCGGAATCGACCGCCTCGAACCTGCGCGTGGTGTGCGCGTTCGCGAGTTGAGTCATGAACTGCATGGTGTTGCTCAACTCCGCCAGACCGCTCGGGTACTCACGGCGTGCATGCCCGGCCCGAAAATCCTTCAGCAGTGTCACCATGCTGACTTCGTCCACGCGCAGGGCATTGTTGACCTTGCGGAACATCCCGATAACCAGCAATGCCAGCAGTGCGAACGCCGCACCCAGTGCAGCCAGGACCCAGCGGCCGATACCAGCCAGATAGGCCATTGTACCGACGGCAGGCCAGTAGGCTATCTGCCAGCGGCTGCCGGCGATCGGCATTACCGTGACCGGATCGCCGTTGCGGTAATTCCGGTCCCCGTGCGTAGCCACCAGGATCGGCAGGCCTTTAGACCCGGCCTGTTGCAGCTCGATGTAACCATGCAATTCCTGCAGATCGTCCAGTATCCCCTGCAGGACATCGTTGGATAGTGACAGCATGATGTGTCCTACAACCCCGCTGCCGGCCGGATCCATGATGCGGCGCACGATGTTGATATGCTGCTGCGGCGTATTGAACAGATGCACTTCCATGGGCGGCTCCTGGGTACCCGCTTCCGCCAGCCGCATCTGGGCGATGGCCGCATAACTCAGGGGCGGTGAGGACTCCATGTCCACCTGGTCCAGCCCGGGCGGCAGTAACTGGACGTTGATCGCAGTCGGGAAAACATAGCGCAGGGATTCTTCCCTGGCACGCAGGGGTGCGGCCTCACCGGCAGCCAGCAGCGCGGCTATTTCGGGATCCTTGGCAAGCAGGGCGGCACTGGCGCCATAGTAGTCGACCATCGCCGCCACCCGTGCCGCTACCTGTTGCGTCGTGATACTGACCTCGCGATCCATCGCCCGGCTTATGTAGATCGACATCATCTGGAAGACGAACAGGGTCAGCAAGGCCAGCAGAACCATCGCCCCCAGCAGGATGCGGTTGCGCACCTTCACCAGGCTGGCGGGCTTTACGTCCCCCACCGGCTGCGGCATGGAATGCACGGCTGGCTGCGCCCTGTTGCGTTTGGGAAAACCGGGTAAGGAAAACTTCATGGCTGTACTTTACACTGCGCTGATACCGTAATCATGTCAGAATCGTGCTGGATGCGCCCGCCTGCATATCGGCTGGTCGCGACTCCACCTGAGTTATTTGCGGCCCGTGTGCCCAAATCCACCGGCGCCGCGGTCGCTGACAGCGAAATCATCAACAATCTCGAAATCGGCATGCACGACGGGCACTATCACCATTTGGGCAATGCGCTCACCGGGTTCGACGGTAAAGCTTGCATTGCCGCGATTCCAGCAGGAAACGAAAACCTGCCCCTGATAGTCCGAGTCAATCAGTCCCACCAGATTGCCAAGCACGATCCCGTGCTTGTGACCGAGACCCGAGCGGGGCAGCAGCATGGCGGCCAGCCCCTCCTCCTCGATATGGATTGCCAGGCCGGTCGGTATCAGGTGGGTTTCGCCGGGAGCGATCTCCAGCGGTGCATCCACGCAGGCGCGCATGTCCATCCCGGCGGCACCGGCCGTGGCATAGTGTGGCAGGGGGAATTCACTGCCAAGACGCGGGTCGAGTATCTTAAGCTGTATCTTTTGCATTCAGGGAAACCACCTTTGTGCCGCGGCACTTGCCGGCATACAGCCTTGCAATTATCTCAACAAGCTGGCGGGCCAGCCGTGACTTGCCGGTTCTGGCAAGCTGCGTTTCGCCGTCCTTCCAGAACACCTGCAGGGCATTGTCATCCCGGTCGAACCCCTGCCCGTCGGCCACGCTGTTGGCGGCGATCATATCAATCCCCTTGGCGGCCAGCTTCAGGCGGGCATTGGATTCCAGTCCATCGGTTTCCGCGGCAAAGCCTACCGTGAATGGCGCATCGGTCAAGCCGGCCACCGTGGCCAGGATGTCGGGGTTGGCCTGCAATTCAAGGTTCAGGTCCGCGGCGGATTTTTTCAGCTTGCGGGGCGCCGCACTGGCAGGGCGATAATCCGCAACGGCGGCGACACTGATAAAAATATCGCAGGCGGCGGCATGTTCCAGCACCACGGCATGCATCGCGCCGGCATCCTCGACATCGATGCGGGTCACCCGCAGCGGCGTCGGCAGCGTAACCGGGCCACTCACCAGCGTGACCTCAGCGCCGGCTTCCATCGCCGCCGCCGCCATGGCGAAACCCATTTTCCCGGAGCTGCGGTTGCTGATATAGCGCACCGGATCGATGGCTTCCCGTGTCGGCCCGGCGGTCACCATGACACGGCAACCCGCCAGACTGCCCGTCAGGAACAGGGCGGACAGTCCATCCAGCAGCTGCCCCGGTTCCAGCAGGCGGCCGGGGCCGACCTCGCCACAGGCCTGGGCACCCCCTGCCGGCCCCATGACCTGGATGCCGCGCCGCCTCAGGGTGTCGATATTTTCCACGGTGGCGGCATTATCCCACATGGCGCGGTTCATCGCCGGCGCGACGGCAAGCGGCGCCTCACAGGCCAGACAAATCGCGGCCAGCAGGTCGTCTGCGCGGCCCTGGGCCAGCCGAGCGATGAAATCCGCGCTGGCCGGGGCCACCAGCACGGCATCCGCCCACCGGGCCAGCTCGATATGCCCCATGGCGTCTTCCGTGCTGGCGTCCAGCAGCTCGCTGTGGACCGGGTGTCCCGACAGTGCCTGCAGGGTCAACGGGGTGATGAATGCCCCGGCGCCCCGTGTCATGGCGACGCGCACCTCGGCACCTGCATCCCGCAACAGGCGGACCAGTTCTGCACTCTTGTAGGCTGCAATACTGCCGGTCACGCCGAGCAGGATGTGTTTTCCGGATAACTGTTTCATTGCGCGGCAGTTTAACAGATGTTCCAGGCACCCGGCCAAGATTGAAATCCCCCCTCGCTGGTAGCCGCGACTGCCGCAACTGGTACGGGTTCCGCAGGCGTACGGTATTGCACGCAAACGGCAGACGCCTACAGACAGTCGCGCCAGTATCCTCTGGGATACCGACCCGGCCGGAGCGAATATCCTGCGATGCATACCATCAGGGACTGGCCCGCCGATGAGCGGCCGCGCGAGAAACTGCTGGCACGCGGACCGGCCGCACTTTCCGATGCCGAGCTGCTTGCCATTTTCCTGCGCACCGGCGTCCGGGGCAAAACCGCGGTGGACCTGGCACGCGAGTTACTGCAGTCCTTTGGTGGCCTGCGGCCGCTGCTGGAAGCCGAGCGCAGCCGGTTCTGCGCCCACCACGGGCTCGGCCAGGCCAAGTTCGCCCAGCTGCAGGCCGTGCTGGAGATGGCGCGTCGCCACCTGCAGGCGGAGCTGCAGCGCAGCGATAGTCTCGAAAATCCCGATGCCACGCGCCGCTTTCTCTGCAGCCGCCTGCGGCATCATCCCTACGAGGTATTCGCCTGCCTGTTCCTGGATAACCGGCATCGCGTGATCGCGTTCGAGGAACTGTTTCGCGGCACAATCGATGGCGCCAGCGTCCACCCGCGTGAGGTCGTGCGCCGCGCGCTGCAGCACAATGCCGCGGCGCTCATCCTGGCGCACAATCATCCTTCCGGGGTGGCGGAGCCCAGCCGGGCGGACATCCAGCTGACGCGCCGTTTGACCGATGCGCTGGCGCTGGTTGATATCCGCGTACTGGATCACCTGGTCATCGGTGACGGCAACGGTGTTTCGCTGGCGGAACGCGGCCTGCTGTAGTCGGGCAGGATCCGGGACCACTGCGGCCAGGGGAACGCGCCCACTCGTCGCACCTGTGGGAGCCCCGTCATTTGGTGCGAATTGTTGATGTCAAATCGCGGTCAGGAGACCGCTCCTACCCTACATGTAGCACCTGTAGGAGCGCCGTCCTTCGGCGCGATTGCACCAACGTGCCATGGCATGCCAAAAAAGGCTACTGCATGGCCTCGGCCAGCGGCCGGAACTGCAGGGTATAAAACATTTCCAGGTAGCGCTGGGTTTCGGCGCGTTCCAGGTCGGTGACATAGCGCCAGAAACCGTACACCCGGGACAGCGTCATGAGCCGTTCCGCATAGCCCTTCCAGGTGTAGCGCTCGTTGACCCGCGCCAGCGCGGCGCGGGAAATTCGCGTCCAGGTCTCCGGGTCCTCGCGGCAGCGGGCAAAGAAATCCGCCATGCGTTGCGCCGCCCGGGCACCGTGGTTGGGGTCGATATGGAACCCGGAGACCCCGTCCTCGATAATTTCCATGGGACCGCCGAAGTGGGTCGCAAAGGTCGGCAGCCCGCTGCCCATGGCCTCGATAACCGTCAGACCGAAGGCCTCGAACAGGGCGGGCTGGACAAAGGCTCCGCCGTGGTCGGCAATCACGCGGTACAGCTCGCCGGCAAATCCCTTTTCCAGGTGCATCCCCAGCCAGCGGATCTGCCCGTCCAGCTGATACTCGTCCATCAGCCGGTGCATGAGTTCGATCTGCTCGCGCTCCTCGTTGTCCGATGCCGCTGCCGGATCGATGTGTCCGGCGACCATCAGCAGGTTGGCGCTGTCCCGCAATTCGGGGCATTCCCCGTACCACCTCACCAGGCCGGTGATATTCTTGATCTGGTCCATGCGCGCCATGGTGAACAGGATGGGCTTGTCATGCTCCGCCAGCACACCGCGAATATCGTGGCGAGTCTCCTGGCCAAACAGCAGCTCCTCGAACTCGGGACGCAGGTGGCTCAGGCGCCGCTCGGTTTCAGTGGCCGGAAAATAGACATCGGGATCGGCACCCGGGGAAACGATGTTGAACTTGGGATCGAAGACATCGATGCCATGCACCACGCGGTACAGTCCGGGCATGGTGTAGGCGCCATGCGCCTCGTACTGGCCGACGCTGTCCTCGGTCCCGGCGATTTCCTGGTAGGTCGAGGTGATAATGAAATCCGCCTTGTTCATGGCGATGAGGTCAGCCGTGAACTGGCAGGAAAAATGATACTGGTGCGTCGTTGGCCCGCCAGTACAGGTCTGAATACAGGTACTTGGTCTTTTCCAGGGCGTGCGCGATGTTGCACTGGGTCACGCCGAGTCGCTGGGAAATGATGGAGGCCACCAGGTTGCCGTCGGAATAGTTGCCGATAATGAAATCCGGGCGACCACCCAGCTCGGCCAGCACTTCGCGCTCCGCATCCAGGCTGAAGCGTTCCAGGTAGGGCCAGACCTCGAACCGGGATATCCAGTGTGGCAGTACCTCTCCGGCTGCGTTGACAAACGGCACCCGCAGGATACTGGCATGGCGGGTCCCGGTAATCGGCTCCATGCGCTGGTCACAGGTAGTGCCGTCGGCCTGCGGTATCAGGCGCGTCACCACGATGATCCGCGGCTCGATCTCCAGGCCCTGCTCCGCCAGACGACGGCGCATTTCCTGCTCCAGGGCGCGCACCTGGTCCAGTATGTAGACCACCTGCCCGCCGGTGTCCGGACGACCCAGTACATCGGACTGGCCAAACCAGCCATGCGGGGAGAGGATCACGATGGAAAAGATCATCGGTATGCGCGCCAGGAAGCGCTCCAGGTTGTCCGGTGACGGCGCCTCCAGAATATCGAGCAGCAGCTGCATGGTTTCGCGCATCCGCCGCACATCCTTGCCCCAGCCGGGTTCGAAACCCAGGGTGCGCAGTTCCGCGCAGACCTGGTTGCAATCCGCATCGGGATCCTTGCCACGCAGGGACTCATCCGCGTCTCGCAGCGTCAACCGCAACCCGTTCACGTCCCTGACCATCTCGTTCAGCATCAATTGCTGGCCGCGGTGATTATGGACCCGCAGAAAATCCAGCAGGCGCTTGTCCCCCTTGCCCAGGTCTTCAAACAACCGGCTGGAGAGTCGCCGGTTCAGGAACTCGACCCCGCGCCCGATGGAACGCGACTCGTGCATTTTGGGAAACTCGCGGGAGAAGGGCTGAAGGTCGATTTCCAGCGGCCAGGCATCCTTCGACTGCGCGCCGTTGACGAGGCGTTCCTTGAATTGCAGAAACAGGTTGACGCTGATCTTTTCCGGAACCATCGTTTCCATGTGAATCCGCACGTGGGCCCAGCGACCGACCCGGACGCGCAGGGATAGGCAGACCCACGCAGCATCCACGACCGCCTCCTGTACCCAGCCAAGCAGCGTTCCCAGCGGCGTCCCCCGCAGGCAGGCGCCGTCAGGTTCGGCGCATAAATCATCAAAGGCATCCTGGACATCACTGCGCAGCAGGAAGGTGCGTTCCAGCCCCTGCAGCTGATGCAGTACCCGGTGGACCTGCTTGCGCTCCTGCCGCATATACTCCGTCAGCAAGCGGAAGAAATCATCGCCCAGCATCAGCTCAATCCCCACTCAAGGATGAAGGGCCGGTAGAACCCGGTGTCATTTACAGTGGCGCCGCGCACACCGACAATGGCCGAGGCAAACTGCTGCGCCCGCTCCAGCAACAGCGACAGGGGCCAGTTGCGCGCCTGCCCCAGCAGCACGACACTGGTGAAGGCATCACCGGCGCCGACGGTATCGGTGACCTGCGCCACATCCCGGGGCGCAACCTGGCATTCTTCCCCGGCAGCGGTCACCGCGACCGCACCTGCCGAACCGCGCGTGACAATCAGCAGTTCAAGCCCGTAATCCTGCAGCAGCTGCGCCATCGCGTCCGCCGGCTCCCTGCCGCCCTTAACCAGCAGGCCAAGCTCGTGCTCGTTCAGCTTGACCCAGCTGCCGCCTTCGAGCAGTTGCAGGATACCGTCCCGCCGCCACCAGGGATCCCGCAGGTTCACATCCACCAGCACGCACGGCGTATACATCCGGCGGATTTCCTCCAGGGCACGGCGCGACACCGCGTTGCGCAGGGCGAGGCTGCCATGGTAGAGCACTGCACCCTGCTGCAGGGGCGGCACGGCGCCGGCGTCGATAAAATCATAGGCCTGGCTGTCAACGATGTCGTATTCCGGCTCGCCTCCGGCAAAGCGGATCTCGACCTTGCCGGTGGGATGGGCCGAGTCCAGCTGCAGCCCGGAAGTGTCCATTTCCCAGGCATGCATGATGTCCCTGATTCTGTGCCCCAGGGCATCATCACCGACCCGCGAGATAAACACGGGTGCCATGCCGAAGGCCTGCAGATGCCAGGCGACATTAAACGGCGCTCCGCCCAGCACCACGCTGCCATCCGGGAAGCGATCGAACAGGACCTCGCCGAAAATAACAGGCCTGGGTGTCTGCAAACTGTTCATGATTGCTGTCCTGCCTCCTGTGAATCGATTGATACACCGGTATACGGCATGAAGTGCGCCAGCCCCTCCAGCAGCCCGGCGCTGTAGTTGCCGTTCATCCCGAGATAGCCTCCACGTGCGAGGTAGAGCGTTTCCGCGTGCCCCTGCGACGCCGCCTCGCGCAATGCTGCCTCGCGGACTTCCGGGCTGGCATTTGCCACCAGCACGGCGGGGATGGCGCTGGCCAGCACGCTCAGGTCATTGCCGCTGTCGCCGGCAAACATTGTGTCAGCGTAGGAAAAACCGTTGCGGGTACGGAGAAATTCGATGGCGCGCAGCTTGTTCGCGCTGGCCGGCAGGATATCCAGCAAACCAATCGCAGCTGGCTCATCCACACTCCAGATCAGGCTGGCGTTCACGGCATGACGCTGGAGACGCTGCCCGACCTCGGCAAGCAGCGCCACCCTGTCGGCATACAGCGGTACGTAGTAGCTGAGCTTCCAGGTATTCTGTTTAGCGGTCTGCTGCAGCCGCAGCGTCCGGATGTCCACGAGCAGCGCATGGATATCGTCATGCCGCAGGCCCGCCCAGTCCGGTGCGATCTCCTGCTGCCAGTCTTCCCGCAGTTGCCAGCCGTCCGGTGTCACCGCGAACAGCGAACTGCCGACGTCCCCGATAACATAGTCCGGCAGCGGCAGGCAATAGTTGTCAATGGCCTGCTGTACCAGTTCACGGTGCCTGCCCGTCACGTATACCAGGGTGACATCGGGGCGGGCGGCAATGGCGGTGAAGCGCTCCCGCGCACCGGGGGATTCCGGCTGCGGCCCGTTGGGCAGCAGCGTCCGGTCCAGGTCCGAACACAGCAGGATGTCTCTGCGTCATGAAGCGTCCGTGGTGCAGTTGTTAAAGAAGTGGTAATGCTCGATCGCCTCGATAATGCCGGCGGCGTAGGGCTGCTTCGCGAAGTAGATGCGCTCGATATCCGTCAGTGAGGACAGTTCCTCGTGGTGCCGGTTGGCGACCACGACGGCCATGGTATTGCCACGCATCATGTCCTCGTCGGCACCCGAACCGCCCGCCACCAGGATATGTTCCAGCGGGATTCCCCACTGGTCCGCGAACCAGCGCAAGGCAAATCCCTTTGAAGCCCGCACCGGCGTTACGTCGAGGAACTGCCCGAAGGACAGGAAAACCGAGACCGCCTGTTCGTGCTGGTGCAGCAGGCTGCATGATCTCGTCCATGCCCGGCGCCAGCGCCGGGTCGATGTAATAGCTGAGCTTGAAGCGGCTTTGCTCGGACTTCGCCTGCAGGCTGATGCCCGGCAGGTCGGCAAGGATGCGCCGCACCGCCTTGGGATTCCACAGGTGATCGATATGCTGGGCCCAGGCATCATCCGCAGTCAGTCGCGGGGCATAGTAGATCTCCGTACCGAGACTGGTGATCAGGACATCGGGCTGCGGAATGCCGTATTGCTTCATCACCCGCAGCGCCGCATCCAGGCGGCGCCCCGTGGCGATACCGAAGGTGGCGCACTTGCGGTTCTCCCGGATCACCTCGATGAAATTCGCCAGCGATTCCGGGTCGCTCAGCAGGTTCTGGTCGAGGTCGCGAAAAAATCGCCCGGTCGTGGTACAGCGAGGGACGTCGCACCGGCGGAACCCTCTGCGTCGGGACCGTCCGCGCCACAATGGGACGCAGGGCCTCCAGGTAACGCTCCACGTGGGCCTGCCAGGAATAGTGTCGGTTCACACCCTCGATGCCGTTGCGTGACAGGGTCCGCCAGGTCTGGCTGTCGCTGAGTATTTTCAGCAGGGCCTTTTCGATAGCCGACTTGTCCAGCGGATCGACCAGATAGCCGTTGTCGACAATTTGCAGTGATATCGCGCGGACCGCCGTCCTCGGTCGCCACGATCGGCAGGCCGCTGGCCGCCGCCTCGATCAGGGTCAGGCCGAAGGGCTCCGTCAGGGCCGGATTGATGAACACCCCGCGGGAGGTCGCGGCGAGCCGATACAGCACCGGAACTTCATCCAGCTGGTGGTGCTTCGGGTAGGCCACCTTGCCATAGAGATCGTACTGGTCGATGCCCAGCAGCAGGTCCGTTAGCACCTCCTGGGGACGGCTGTCCATTTCACGGATGTCATCACGGGTACCCGCAACAAGAATCAGGTTGGCTGCACGCTGCAACGCCTTTGATTCCCCGTAAACTTCCAGCAGGGTCGACAGGTTCTTGCGGGCATCCGGCCGTGACAAAGCCAGGATCATGGGCTTTTCAGGATGTGTCAGGAAGCGTGACAACACGACCCGGATCGGCGCATTCCGCTCCGTTCCATCTGGCGGATGGAACTGCTCCAGTTCGGTGCCCGGCGGAATGACCCGCATGTGCTCCGGCTGGTAGTGGTTGTAGAGCCCGTACTGCTCCTCGATTTCCTGGTGGGTGCTGGTAATCACCAGTTCGGCGGTACCCAGGACGTCCTCTTCCGCGACGATGCGACGGCTGATGTTGTAGTCCCGCTCGATGTCATCCCGTTTCAGGCCACTGGCCAGCAGGCGCTGGCGCTTGACCCGCCCGAGCGAGTGTCCGGTATGCACCAGGGGAATACCCAGCAGGCTTGACAGCCGGACACCGACATAGCCGGCATCGGCGTAGTGGCTGTGGATCACGTCCGGTTCCAGATCATGTTCACGCAGGTAGCTCAGGGTGTTGTCCGCAAACCCGTCGAGGCTGTCCCAGAGCTGCTCCTTGGGGAAGTAGCCTTCCTCGCCGCAGTCGATGCGAACAATCCTGGCCTTGTCGCTGAGGCGTTCCTCATGGCGGGCATAATCCGAACTGACAGAGGTATCCAGTACGCGCCGGGTCAGCAGATCCACCCGTGCCACATCAGCGCGCTCCCCCAGGGCACGCGCCAGCTCCACCACATAGCGGGTCTGGCCGCCGGTATCGGCGTCTCTTCCAAGTTCCAGGCGCACGCCCCGAATCAGCCCGTGCACGCTGATCAGCACGATATGCAGGTCCTTCTTCCCGAAAGAATTTTCCTGTTGAGAGTTTGTCATGACGTGACCCGCGACCATGTTAACATTTTTACCCACAAAATCAATGCCATATAAACCCACCGCGGAAGCCGGCAGACATCGCCGCCGCGGACCCGACTTGCGGAAAGCGCGGCAAACTGCTATAAAGCGCGCTCTTTTTTGCAATGTTCAAGTCGTAAATACAGGAATTCCAGCAATGTCCAGAATCTGCCAGGTCACGGGGAAACGCCCACAAAGCGGCAATAATGTATCCCATGCCCACAACAAAACCCGCCGTCGTTTTCTGCCCAACCTGCATGTGCATCGCTTCTGGGTGGAAGCTGAAAAGCGCTGGGTCAAGCTGCGCGTATCATGCAAGGGTATGCGCATCATCGACAAGGTTGGCATCGATACCGTACTGACCGATATGCGCGCCCGCGGCGAGAAGGTCTGAGGAGAGTTACCATGCGTGACAAAATCAAGCTTGTTTCGACTGCCGGCACCGGCCACTACTACACGACCACCAAGAACAAGCGCAACATGCCGGAAAAAATGGAGATCAAAAAATTTGATCCCGTCGTGCGCAAGCACGTTCCCTACAAGGAAGCGAAGATCAAATAGCCGCCCGCTTGGGCAGGTTACACGAAACCCGGCAGTGCCGGGTTTTTTATTGCCTGAGCAGCAGCAGGTTGCCCATGGCATCGACCGTGCAGTGCCAGCCGGCCGGCAGCCAGGTCGTCGCGACCGTCTCGGTGACCAGTGCCGGGCCGGCGAACGTCATCCCCGCTCCCAGCAGCGCGCGCGGCCAGACCGGCACACCGTCGAGGCAGCCGTGGACACTTGCGCGGTCCGGCGTAACCGCACCCGGCGAGGCGGGCGGCAGTTCCGGCAGGCTGATCGGCGGCGCTGCTCCACGCAGGTTGCAGCGCAGGTTGACGAGTTCCACCGGCGTGCCCAGCCGATGGCCGTAGCGCTGTTCGTGGTCACGATGGAAGGCCGCTTCCGTTGCCGCAATCCCCTGCCATGCCAGTGTCAGCGCACTGGACTGTCCGCGGTAGCGCAGATCCAGGCTGAAGTCCGCATGAATCTCGACTGCCGCCACGCCTTCCGCCTGCAGCTCGGCACTTCCCGCTTCGGCCAGCGCCTCCAGTTGCTGCTCCAGCGTCTCCGCCGTGAAGCCCGCGAGCGCACCCGCCAGGGTGCGTGACAGCTGCCGCGCACGCGGCGCCACCAGCATGCCCAGCGCCGACAGCACACCGGCCTGCACCGGCACCAGGGCGCGCCGCATTCCCAGGGCATCCGCCAGCGCGCAAACGTGCAGGCCACCGGCCCCGCCGAAAGACACCAGCACATGATTACCCGGGTCGACACCGCGCTGCACCGAGATCACGCGCAGCGCCTGCGCCATGTGCTCATTGGCTAGCGCGATGATTCCACCGGCCGCGGCCTCCGCCGCTATTCCCAGCGCATCGGCAAGCTGCTGCACGGCACGGCGCGCCGCCGCCACATCCAGCCGCATGGCACCGCCCAGGAAGGCTTCCGGCTGCAGGCGCCCGAGCACCAGGTTGGCATCGGTCACGGTCGCCAGTTCGCCACCCTGGCCGTAACAGGCCGGGCCCGGGACGGCACCCGCCGATTCCGGCCCCACCTGCAGCAGGCCGCCCGCGTCGACTCTTGCTATGGAGCCACCGCCGGCACCGATGGTATGCATGTCGACCATCGGCACAGCCACCGGCCAGGGACCAATACTGCCCTCGCTGGTGAGGCGTATTTCCCCCTCGATCAGGGCAACATCCGTCGATGTCCCGCCCATGTCAAAGGTGAGCAGGTGCGCATGGCCGGCCTGCTGCCCGATGAAACGCGCGCCCATAAGGCCGCCGGCCGGTCCGGAAAGCAGCAGCCGCACCGCCATGTCACCCGCGACGGCGGCACTCACGGTGCCGCCCGCACTCTGCATGACGGTAACCCGGGCCGGCGCCAGTTGCCGGTTGAGTCGCTGCAGGTAACCCGCCACCAGCGGCCCCACCCAGGCATTCAGCCAGGTAGCGATGCCGCGCTCGTATTCCCGGTATTCCGGCAGCACCGCGGATGAGCGCGAGACAAACAGGGAGTCCGGCAGCCACGACCCGATCAGTTCCTCGTCCGTGGCATCGATGAACGAAAACAGCAGGTTGATGGCCACCGCCTGTGGCTGCAGGGCGTCCAGTCTGGCCAGCAGGGTTTGCCGGTCATGCTCGTCCAGCGAGGCGATGCGTTCACCATCCGCACCGATCCGCGCCGCCACCTCGATGCAGAGTTCACGCGGCACCGGCGGCGGCAGCGGTTCCGGCTGCAGGTTGTACAGTTCACGGCGCGCCTGGCGCCCGATGGTCAGCAGGTCGCCGAGACCCTGGTTGGTGATATAGGCGGTGCGGACGCCCTTGCGTTCCAGCACGGCATTGGTCGCCACGGTGGAGCCGTGCACCACCTGCAGCCCGGACAGCGATATGCCCAGCTCGCGAATCCCCTGCAGGATCGACCGCGCCGGGTCCTGCGGTGTGGACAACACCTTGTGTATACGCAGTGCGTTGCCGTCGAACAGCACGAAATCGGTGAACGTCCCGCCGGTATCGATGCCAAGCCAGCAACCGGAAACCGGTTTGTCGAGTTCATCCTGCATTGCGGTTACCCGTTGCCTGTGCCCGGCCGTGCTCGCGGGGCGTGAAAAACCATGGATTGCGGATGTATAGTCCGCATGCGCGCAGCGCCCGCGCTGTTTCCCCGGACAGCGGCCGATAATAATAAATCCGGCGCCTTGTAATCACGAGCATAAAGGCAATAATAAGCGCCATGTCGAGCCAAGAGCTGATTCGTATAGATCACCTGCATCGCGATTACGGTCAGATCCGGGCCGTCGATGATGTCAGCTTCGAGCTTGCCAGGGGCGAGGTACTCGGCTTCCTCGGTCCGAACGGAGCCGGCAAATCAACCACCATGCAAATGATCACC
Organism: uncultured Gammaproteobacteria bacterium; assembly: GCA_963824045.1. Classification (GTDB taxonomy): domain Bacteria; phylum Pseudomonadota; class Gammaproteobacteria; order UBA9214; family UBA9214; genus UBA9214. The sequence continues at coordinate 146,720 of CAWGNW010000013.1, forward strand.
GGCAACCTGGCACCCAGTGCCGGTGAAATCCGGATTTGCGGCATCGACCTGCTGGACCAGGCGAAACGCGCCAAGTCCGAGATCGGCTACCTGCCGGAACAACCCCCGGTCTATCGCGAACTGACGGTGGATGAATACCTCACCTACTGCGCTCGCCTGAACCGGATCGCCCGCAGGGACATCGCCCGTGCGGTCGCGACCGCAAAGGAACGCTGCGGACTCGGCGATACCGGCCCGCGCCTGATCGGCAACCTCTCCAAGGGCTACCAGCAGCGCGTCGGCATCGCCCAGGCCATTATTCACAATCCGGCCGTGGTGATTCTCGACGAGCCGACCGTGGGACTGGACCCGATACAGATCCGCGAGATCCGCGGCCTGATACGGGAACTGGGTGAAGCGCACGGCATCATCCTGTCGACGCATATCCTGCCCGAGGTACAGGCGACCTGTAACCGGGTGCAGATCATCCACCACGGCAAGCTGGTCTTTTCCGACAGCACCCGCGGCCTCGAGCAGCAGCTCAACGCCACCTCGCTGCTGGCTGCCTTCAGGTCAGACCCGGACACAAGCGCCCTGCAGCAACTGCCGGGCGTGACCGCTGTCGAGGTGCTGGAGTCGGGCCGGGTGCGGCTGCATTACAGCGATTCCGATCCCGCCGAAGCACTGGTGGAAATGGCCGCCAGCCGTCGCTGGCGGCTGCACGAACTGGTTCCGGAACGCCGCACCCTGGAGCAGATCTTCATCGAGCTGACCTGTTCAGACACGCCGGCACAGGTTACAGCAGAGGCGGCCGCATGATGATCTTCACCATCGCGGCACGGGAAATCCGCAGCCTCTTCCTGTCGCCGCTTGCCTGGGCCATTCTGGCCGTGACCCTGTTTATTCTCGCCTATCTGTTCCTGTCCCAGATCGAGGCCTACACCCTGCTGCAGCCGCGGCTTGCGGCCCTGCAGGGCGCGCCCGGCGTCTCCGACATCGTGGTCGCACCGCTGTTCGCCGATGCGGCCGTGGTGCTGCTGCTGATTACTCCGCTGGTGACCATGCGCACGCTCAGCGAGGAACGCCGCAGCCGCACCCTCAGCCTGCTGCTGTCGGCGCCCGTTTCGATGACGGAAATCATTCTCGGCAAGTACCTGGGCGTGCTGGCTTTCTTCCTGATCCTGATCGGCCTGCTGGCGCTCATGCCGCTGTCACTGCTGGCCGGCACAGCCCTGGACCTGGGCAAACTGGCCGCCGGGCTGCTGGGCCTGACACTGGTCGTGGCCGCCTTTGCCGCCATCGGCCTGTTCATGTCCTCGCTCACGGAACAACCCACGGTCGCAGCCGTGACCACGTTCGGCCTGCTGCTGTTGCTCTGGATCCTCGACTGGGCAGGCAACAGCGGCCTGGATACCAGCAACCTGCTGGGCTACCTGTCCATGCTGCGTCACTACGAGCCCCTGCTCAAGGGCCTGTTCAGCAGCACCGACGTCGTCTACTACCTGCTGGTGACCACCCTGTTCCTGGGCTTCAGCATTCGCCGCCTGGATGCCACGCGACTGCCGCACTGAGCCTATGAAAGTATCCCGCCGTTCCCGCATTCTGCTCCGCCTGCAGGGTCTGACCTTCAGCCTGCTGTTCAGTGCCAGCATCGGTCTGCTGGCCTGGCTGAGTACCCAGTACGTGTACCAGGCCGACTGGACGGCCGGTGCCCGCAATACGGTGTCTGCGGACACCCGCAAGCTGCTTGCAGAGCTCGACCAGCCGGTGCAGATTACGGCGTTCGTGCGCGACGAGGGAAATCTGCGCCGGCAGATCCGGGATCTGGTGGGCAGCTACCAGCGTTTCAAGGGCGACATCAGCCTGGAATTCATCAACCCGGACACGGCACCGGAGCAGGTGCGGGAACTGGGGATCAGCAGCGGCGGTGAACTGCGGGTCAGCTACCGCGGGCGCAGCGAGAATATCCAGACACTGAGCGAACAGACACTGAGCAACAGCCTGCTGCGCCTTTCCCGGCAGGAGGAGCGCTGGATCGCCTTTCTTACCGGGCACGGGGAACGTGAACCGCTGGGCGAAGCCAACCACGGGCTGGGTATCTTCGGCGGAGAACTGGAACGCAAGGGACTCAATATCCAGACTGTCAATCTCACGCAAACCGAAATTCCGGCCAATACCAGCCTGCTGGTCATAGCCGGACCGCGCGTCAAGCTGCTGCCGGGCGAGGTCGACGCCCTGCGCCACTACGTCGAGCAGGGCGGCAACCTGCTGTGGCTGGCGGAACCGGGAGACCTGCACGGACTGGAACCGCTGGCCGAGCTGCTGGGTATCGATTTTCTGCCCGGCCAGGTCGTGGATGCGGGTTCGCAGATGTTCGGTATCGACAATCCGACCTTCGTCGTCATCGCCGCTTATCCGGAGCATGAGATAACCGGCGATATGTCCGCCGTCACGGTATTTCCGGAGGCGGCGGCCATCGAGATGCATGACGACGGCACATGGAAGCAGCAGCCGCTGCTCACCACCCTGCCCCGCTCCTGGACCGAACTGGGTGAACTCGCGGGTGAAATCAGTTTCGATGCCGACACCGATGAACGTGCCGGACCGCTGGACATCGGCGTCATACTGACACGCGACCGCCCGGCGGCTGCGGGCGCGGAAGCCGCGGAAGACCTCCCCGGGCAGCGGGTCATTGTCGTCGGTGACGGTGACTTTCTCTCCAACACCTATCTCGGCAATGCCGGCAACCTCATGCTGGGACTGAACATGGTGCACTGGCTGAGTCACGACGATGCCTTCATCAACATCCGGGTACAGGGCGCACCCGACACCAGCCTGGAACTGGGCAGAACCGCGCAGGCCGTGATCGGCCTCGGTCTGTTGTTCGGCCTGCCGGTGCTGCTGCTGGTCTGCGGTCTGCTGATCTGGCTGCGGCGCCGCAGGCGCTAGCCAGCAGAGCATCTCATGTCACCACGCAGCGTGCTCAACCTCGCCATGGCAGGTATCGCCATCGGTCTGGCACTGACCGCCTGGTTCAGACCCGGCCTGGAGCCGCCGGCGGCGCCGCAGCCGCTCACGACGCTCAGCCCGGCGCAGGTAAGCCACATCCGGATCAGCCGCCTGCAACGCCCCGCGCTGGAATTCACGCGGCAGGCTGATAACTGGCTGCTGGCCGGTGACCCGCCCCTGCCTGCGAGTCCCTTCCAGGTTAACGCCCTGCTTGCCATCCTGCGCGCACAGCCGGACCGCCGTTACCCTGCCGCTTCCCTTGACCTGCAGGAACTGGGGCTGGACCCGCCACAGGCGACCGTCGTCCTCGACGACGAGGCGACGCTACTGATCGGCAACACGGAGCCGCTGGACAATATGCGTTACGTACAGTACGGCGCAACCATTTACCTGGTCGCTGACCGCTACCAGCACCTGATCAACGCCGACCGCACGAACTTCATCGAGCGCCGCCTGCTGGACGCTGCCGCCGTCATCACCCGCCTGACACTGCCGGACCTGACACTGACACAGACTGCCGACGGCCATTGGAAACTGGTGCCCGATAATCCCGACATCAGCGCCGATGCCATGGCGCAACTGCTCACCAACTGGCAACAGGCCAGCGCCCTGTATGTCCGTCCCTATGTAGAGGGCACGACAGGCACGCGCATCACCCTGGAACTCGCCGGCAACGCAACCCCGGTGGTCTTCGAGCTGGTGTCGCGGTCACCGGAGTTTATCCTCGCCCGGCCCGACCTGGGCATTCAGTACCACTTCAGCAACGGCGCTGCGGATCGCCTGCTGGTCATCGGTGCGCCGGCGGCAACTTCGCCCGTGGACGAACCCGTCAGCAACTGACGGCGAGCCACGGAAGCCAGCCGGAGAACCCGTCGCGCGGTCATGCCCGAACTGCCGGAAGTCGAAACCACACGCCGCGGCATCAGCCCGCACATCAGCGGGAGAAGCGTCAGCGCTGTTATCGTGCGCAACCCCAACCTGCGCTGGCCCGTCAGCCGGCGTTTCGCTGCCGAGCTTGCCGGCCAGACTGTTACGAGCGTTGAGCGCAGGGCCAAGTACCTGCTGCTGCGCACCGGCCAGGGCACTGCACTCATCCACCTCGGCATGTCCGGCAGCCTGCGCCTCGTCGCCCCGGACACGGCGCCCGGCAAGCACGACCACGTCGACATCCTGTTTCAGGATCGCGCCCTGCGCCTCACGGACCCCCGCCGTTTCGGCAGCCTGCACTGGACGCGCAGGCCGCCCGAACAGCACAGGCTGCTGCGCGACCTGGGTCCCGAACCCCTCGGTCCGGCATTCAGCGGCGATTACCTGTACCGGACATCACGCGGCCGCAAGGTCGCAGTCAAGCAGTTCATCACGAACAGTCACGTGGTGGCGGGCGTCGGCAACATCTACGCCAGCGAGGCGCTGTACATGGCGGGAATCGACCCGCGCCGCGCGGCCGGGCGCATCGGCAGGCAAAAGTACCAGCTGCTGGACGAGGTGATCCGGGAAGTCCTCACCGATGCCATTGCAGAAGGCGGCACAACCTTGCGCGACTTCGTCAACGGCAACGGCGAGCCCGGCTACTTCAGGCTGCAGCTGAACGTGTATGGCAGGACCGGCGAGCCTTGTATCAGCTGCCGGGCACGGATACGCGAGATCCGCCAGGGGCAGCGGGCGACATTTTACTGCCCGATCTGCCAGAAGTAGCCGCCGCACCGTCCATTGGTATTCCAGCAGCGGCAGGTTACCATCAGCGGCACAGCATCTTCCGTCCTGATGCAGCGGGATGCCCCGCATGAATGCGTGACAAGGAGGCCCGTTGAGCCGCATAGAGAGCGTCGACGTGATCAGGATTGCAGCCATCGTCGCGGTCATCGCCATTCACACCACGCCATTTGAACAGGCAGGCAAAACTGCCTATCCAGGTGAACAGGCCTATATCATCATCAACCAGCTGGCACGCTTCGCAGTGCCGTTTTTTTTCGCGATTTCCGGTTATTTCTGGGGTCGCAGGATCAACACCGGGACGCCGGTTGCCGCGGCCACCCTGCGCACCCTCAAGCGGCTGCTGCTGCTTTACCTGGCATGGTGCTGCTTCTACCTGCTGCCGTTCAGCCTGCAGCCCTTTCACGACTATGGTGTACTCGGCCCGGTCAGGGTTATGTTTGACCGGCTGAAGTCCTTCGCCGGCCAGCCGCTCACGCTGCTGTTCGAGGGCACCAAAGAACACCTCTGGTTCATTTCCGCGCTGGCCTGTTCAGTTGCCATCAGTGGCCTGTTCCTGTCTCGCGGCCTGTTCAGGACATTGCTGTGCCTTGCCGCAGGGCTATACGTGTTCGGTCTGCTCACCCATGCCTATGCCGCCAGCCCGCTGGGCATCAAGTTCGGGTTCAATACCCGCGACGGCCCGTTTTTCGGCACCCTGCTGTTCGTGTCCGGCTACTGGCTGTCACGCTGCACACCGCAGCGTCACTGGCTGTGGACCGGGTTGCTGCTGTGCAGCGCCGGGACCCTGCTGCATTTCGCCGAAATCGGCTTCATCCTGCGTCACTACCAGGTTCCACCGACAGCGCATGACTTTGTCACCGGCACCTATTTCATGGGCATGGGGGTAACGCTGATGGCCCTGTCCGGACACCCGTTGCTCAGTGGCCGTCACCTGGCAACCCTCGGGAAATACACGCTGGGCATCTATGCCATTCACCTGTTCTTTGTTGACCTGTTGCGACCGCTGGACAGTGTGCCGTCCAATCCCTTCCGGGAGGTTGGCTACGTGGTGGCCGTGCTGCTACTGTCCGCGGGCAGTGTCCTGCTGCTGGGACGCTTCCGCCTCACCCGGCCGCTGGTCGTCTGACGGCGAACGGCCTTACCCTGGCTGTTGATCCTGCATCCATGTAGTCGTACATCCCTGCAGGCAAAAAAAGCCCCGCCTTGAAGGCGGGGCTTTAGGTACCTGCAACAGTCAGGCGAGAAACTTACATCATGCCGCCCATACCGCCCATACCGCCCATGCCACCCATATCAGGCGCACCGCCACCGGCGTCATCCTTCGGCGCTTCGGCAACCATGGCCTCGGTGGTGATGATCAGGCCGGCAACGGAAGCCGCGTTCTGCAGCGCAAAGCGGGTCACCTTGGTAGGATCGAGAATACCCATCTCGATCATGTCGCCATACTCACCGGTCGCGGCGTTGTAACCGAAGTTGCCTTTGTTGGCAGCGACTTCGTTGAGGATAACAGAGGGTTCCTCACCGGCATTGGCGCAGATCTGGCGCAGCGGCTCTTCCATGGCACGCATGGCGATCTTGATACCCATGGTCTGGTCGTGATTCGCGCCTTCCATGGTGCCGATGGTGGACTTGGCACGGATCAGGGCAACACCGCCACCCGGTACCACGCCTTCCTCGACGGCAGCACGGGTCGAATGCAGGGCATCCTCGACGCGGGCCTTCTTTTCCTTCATTTCCATTTCCGTGGCAGCACCGACCTTGATCACCGCAACACCGCCGGCCAGCTTGGCCATGCGCTCCTGCAGTTTCTCCTTGTCGTAATCGGAGGTGGAGTCCTCGATCTGCGTACGGATCTGGTTAACCCGTGCCTCGATGTCTGCCTTGCGGCCTGCGCCATCGATAATCGTGGTGTTCTCCTTGGTGATAACGACGCGCTTGGCGGTACCCATGTCATCCAGGCTGGCCTTCTCCAGGGACAGGCCGACTTCCTCGGAAATCACCTGGCCGCCGGTCAGGATGGCGATATCCTGCAGCATGGCCTTGCGGCGGTCACCGAAGCCCGGCGCCTTCACGGCACAGACCTTGACGATGCCACGAATGCTGTTGACCACCAGCGTGGCCAGTGCCTCGCCTTCCACGTCCTCGGAAATGATCAGCAGCGGCTTGCCGGACTTGGCAACCCCTTCCAGTACCGGCAGCAGGTCGCGGATATTGGAGACCTTCTTGTCGTGGATCAGGATGTAGGGTTCTTCCAGCTCGGCGGACATGTTCTCCTGGTTGTTGACGAAGTACGGGGACTGGTAGCCGCGATCGAACTGCATACCCTCGACGACGTCCAGCTCGTTCTCCAGCGAGGAGCCTTCCTCAACCGTAATCACGCCTTCCTTGCCGACTTTGCCCATCGCATCGGCAATGATGTTGCCGACCGACTCGTCGGAGTTGGCGGAGATGGTACCAACCTGGGCAATGGCCTTGCTGTCGGCGCAGGGCTGGGACAGTTCCTGCAGCTTGTCGACGACCGCGAGCACGGCCTTGTCGATGCCGCGCTTCAGGTCCATCGGGTTCATCCCGGCGGCAACCGACTTCATGCCCTCGCGAACCATGGCCTGGGCCAGCACGGTTGCGGTGGTGGTGCCGTCACCGGCGACGTCAGAGGTCTGGGAAGCGACTTCCTTCACCATCTGGGCACCCATGTTCTCGAACTTGTCTTCCAGTTCGATTTCCTTGGCGACGGAAACGCCGTCCTTGGTGATCGTCGGGGCGCCAAAGGCCTTGTCGAGTACCACGTTGCGGCCCTTGGGACCCAGGGTTACCTTAACCGCATTGGCGAGAATATTGACACCCGCCACCATGCGGGACCGCGCGTCGTCACCAAATTTCACTTCTTTTGCCGTCATGACAAATTCCTCTAGTATTCTGTTTGATTCAATTACCAATGGTTGCCTGCGTGATGCGGAGCGCCTGTTCAGGCCTCGATCACCCCCATAATGTCTTCCTCACGCATCACAAGCAGGTCTTCACCATTGACCTTGACCTCGGTGCCGGAATACTTGCCGAACAGGACGGTATCACCGACCTTGACATCAAGCGCAATAACTTCCCCACTATCAAGACGCTTACCCTTGCCAATTGCAATAACTTCTCCACGCATCGGCTTCTCTGCGGCAGAATCAGGTATAACAATACCACCAGCAGAGGTGGTCTCTTCTTCCATGCGCTTCAGAATCACGCGATCGTGCAATGGACGAATTTTCATTCTGTTCATCTCCTTCAGGATTTATTACTCAATGGACGCTAAGCGGCGCAGTGGATTATTAGCACTCGCCTTTAGTGAGTGCTAATAATAGCGGCGAAATAGCCGCTGTCAAGTCACTACGGGGTCCCGTGGGGATCGAACGGTCAGACTCAGTGTTCCCGGTCGTCGTCTTCGCGGCGAAACTCGCCTTCCAGGGTTCGGGGGTGGTGCGCACCTGGCGGCTGGCCGGACTGGCCGGCCGGGGTTATCACCATGAAGCGCTTCAGGATCCACAGCGACAGCAGCCGTCGTGTCGGCGGCAACAGGCAGGCAAACCCCAGTGCATCGGTGAAAAATCCGGGTGTCAGCAGCAGCAGAGCACCGACCAGCAACAGTACCCCCTCCAGCATTTCGATAGCAGGAGCCTCGCCGCGCGCCATGGTCGCCTGCAGGCGGCGCAGTGTCGCCAGCCCCTGAACACGCGCCAGGGCAGCCCCGATGACTGCCGTCAGCACCACCAGCAAGACGGTCGGCAGCGCCCCGATAATGCCGCCCACGACAATCAGCAGATAGATCTCCAGCAGCGGCACAAGCAGGAACAGCAACAGCAGTAAGGGGAACGGGGCCATGCCCGCAAAATAACCGAATCGCCACTGAATGGCCATGCCGGGGTTATGGAGTGAAAAGTGAAAAGTGAGAAGTGAAAGGTGAGAAGTGAGAAGTGAGAAGTGGGAAGCATGCAGCCCGGACAGTGCGCAGCGGAAGCGGGGAAAGATAAGCGGTGGGCCCCGGTAGCTGGACCAACAATTCGCGGGAACGCATCATGCGTGAAATACGACGGCGTAGACGTGTAGCCGGTGTCTTCCCCGATGACAAGTCGGTACTCATGCTGGCAGCCGCCCGTGTGCGGTACATTGCCGGCACCCAATGGAGAGCGAAACGCTATCTGAAAATGAATTTGCGGCGGGATCTCGACCTGCCCGAGACCCACGTTGCTTGAACCCGGATCGGACCACCGCTAAACAAATGCACGAAATATTCTGGACATTACCCCAAAAACCGGGGCCCATTTCTTTTGTCGGTGCCGGTTATGGTAATCACTGCGAGTGAATCATGGTCAGGATGAATTCGTCAGAGGCAGAACCCATGTCAAAGGCATTGAAGGCTTCCGGGACTTCGCCAGATCCCGCCTGAATAGATTAGTGGCATGAATAAGCATACGTTCTACCTGCACTTGAAAGAATGCGAGTTTCGGTTCAGTCACAGGCAACAGGATTTGTATCATCTGATCCTCAAATTGTGCCGAAACAGACGCCTTAACCAGTCATGACACTTTGTTTTTATTTAATTATTTTTACAACACTGTCTAGCGCGCCATCTATTAAGGAATATGCAACTTCAAAGTCCTTGATTTCCTTTCTGTAAGGGTCGGGTATTTCAAGAGACCTGATTGTAAAACTACCCAGGAGAAAGTATTTATAGAATGCACCAGGTTTCCTTGAAACTATATCTGCAAGATTTTTTCGGTCCATACACATTACACAAGAGGAGCTGTTTATCATTTCCTCTGTTATCTGTTTAGCAGTATGTTCGCTCAGGTTTGCGCCAAATTTCGATGAAACCTGTAATGCGAATTCTGGCGATGTGATGTGCCTGGATTGCACGATGCCTGCACTTTCACTTGTCCAGGCCAGATTATTACTAGCCATTTTGGAATTACAGGCCGACTCGGCAAATGGACTTCTGCAAATATTGCCGAAACAGAGAAACAGGATTCGCTTTTTCTTATCAAGGATTTTGATAAGACCTAGACGTAATCTGTCAAGTTTTAACCATAATGATGCATTGATAATTATCAGGATGAATTTGACAGATAATTTTCTTTTGACCTTTTTAAATAATTGATAAATTGTTTCTCCCAAAGCAAATATCCCGGGCAAAGGATCGTCCAGATGCAGTTCATCAGACCTTTCCCTCCCCCTTATAATATTACCCGGTTCCTTCAAGATATCTGCCAAAGGAACTCGGTTAAGATATGGATCATTTTTACTGGCCCTGTAATTATCAATAAACCAACTGACATCTTTTTGTATATTTCTGCAATATATATTTGTTTTGTAGCTAACGTTATTGAATTCTTTTTTATCCTCCACCAGCAATTGGTACAACATCACAGGGAAGTCCGCACCAGATTCAATCGCTAATGGCAATGAGCCCCAAAACCTGCCGTTAATTTCCATTAGCCAATTTCGTTTCGTTAATGGATCATATCGATATTCCACCATCGCCACGCCTGTCCAATCCAGAGCTTCAATTAAACGAGCCGATGATTCCAGTATTAAAGGGTTCGGAGCAATGCTTTTCCTGTAGCTACTGGCTCCACCTTTGGGTGGCTCATGAACACGAATCCATTGAAAATCACTCAGTATATTACCGCTGTGGGCCAGTACACCATGACCCATTCCGATGCCAGGACAATATTGCTGAATTGATATACTTGAGTACTTTAGAATGCCAACCGCCCTTGATATTAAGGCATGAACGTCGCGAACAATATCATGCTTAAGCCAAATCATTCCCGACCTGGTTGTTACCTTGGAATTCAGGGGTTTGATTACGAGCGGAAAAGACCATGCACTAAAGTCAGTCTCATAGAGTTCTGCTTCAGAGAATATATTGATCAATTGTGGAACTGATATCTGTAACTGATCCGCAAGCAGATAGGTTTTTTCCTTATTGTAAGTCTGATCCCATGATGAATATGAAGGCAGGTTAATTAATGCCTTTTCCTGTAACCAACGGTTTTCGTGTATTGAATGCGTTGTATAGTCGTCAGGAGGAATAATCAAATCATAGTTATGATCGTCAAGATGTTCACTCAGTTTGCTTATCCAGTCAGTACTATTTGTTTTATTTGGCAGGGTTATCGTGGCGTCTATATACCTGCTTCTTAAAAATGGAGATTTCTGGTCCGGCTCCTTGCTAACAGTAACTTTGATACCAATTCTTGCCAGTGAACGTAGTATCGCGTAGTCTCTTGTGGTTTTACTGCCGAGTAACAGTACTTTTCTAGTGGACTTCATATTACAGTTCAGTCAAGACAATAGGGATATCGAAGACAATAATTATATCGCGTAGCTTTCATAACTGCCGTTTACTTCCAAAAGCCCTGAAATTGTCTATTTGATTGAGATTATGTGCAATATACATTTGCTTTAACCAGCGGTCGTCCCTCCATATCCTGTCAAACTCAATACCGCAGTTTACTCTCTCACTGTCCGGCAAGAAGACGATCGACCACAGTATAGTCGTGGCAAATTAAAGGTGTACCGGCGATTCAAATCGTCGCGATGGCATGCAACATCAGAAGTGGACCCCGGCAGCCTGGCAGGGGTGGGGAAAGCGAATCATCCAGGGAAATCAACAAGCTGGACCCCGGCCTTCGCCGGGGTGACGACTTATTCAGGGTTCCCTTTATTTACTTCCCACCTTTCACTCCTCACTTCTCACTTTTTACCTGTTCACTTCTCACTTTTCCCCAGCGAGTCCGGTATATTCTCCGGATGTTAACAGACCTGCAGATTGTCCTGTGCACCGTCCCGGACCGGGAAACCGCTGAAATGATCGCCGGAACACTGGTCGCCGGGCAACTGGCGGCCTGCGTGAATATCCTGCCGGGCGTGACATCCGTGTACCGCTGGCAGGGTGCCATCGAGCAGAGTGAAGAGTTACTGCTTGTCATCAAGACCAGACAGACCGTATGGCCCATGCTGGTGGCACAGATCCAGACGCTGCATCCCTACGAACTTCCCGAAATTGTCGCAGTCCCAATCAAAACCGGAGAGGCCGAATACATTCAATGGCTAGAGAATTCCTTACCTTCTTCATGAGATACCGGATTATCCGCGATCTGTTACTGGCCCTGCTGCTGTTTTCCCACGGCCCTGCGCAGGCTGAAGATATCGAACAGCAGCTGCTGCAGCCGGATGCGGCGTTCGCCATCAGCAGCAGCGTCATCGACCGCTCGACCCTGCAGGTCAACTGGAATATCGCAGACGGCTACTACCTGTACCGTGACCGCATCCGCTTCAGCACCGACACACCCGGCGTGGAACTGGGGGAACCGGTGCTGCCAGCCGGGATGATCAAGGACGATGAATTCTTCGGCAAAATCGGAATCTTCCGCAACCGGGTAACGGCCACGATCCCGATCACCCTGGCACCGGAAGATATCAACAGCATAACACTGCACGCATTATCCCAGGGCTGCGCCGACATCGGCGTGTGCTTTCCGCCACACACGCAGGTGGCGCAGCTTGACCTGGCGTCGGCGGCGGCGCCGCCCCCCGCGGGCAGCGACTCGGGCAGCGAGACCCTGCAGGCATTGCAGGTACTGGATCAGAATCTTGGCCTGAACTCAACGGATGACGAGTTCCTCGACCCGGATGCAGCCTTTCGCGTGGATGTCAGCGAGGCAGGCCCGGAGGAACTGTTGATACGCTGGGACATTGCCGATGGCTATTACCTCTACCGGGACAAGCTCGACATCCGCCTGCTGCCCGGGGGTGGTGGCGTAACGGCAGGCCCGGTTTCCATCCCGCAGGGCGAAACCAAGCATGACGAATTCTTCGGTGATGTACAGGTATTTCACCATGAGATCGAGGCACGCCTGCCGCTGCAACGGGCCAGCGGTGACGCCACGGAAGTCAGCGTGCAACTGGGTTACCAGGGCTGCGCCGAGGCAGGCATCTGCTATCCCCCGATCAAGAAACAATTGACGCTGTCACTGGCCGCGTATGAGCCGGACGACGCGTCAGCGGGTGCAGCGACGAGCGCCAGCGCAACGCCGGGGAAGATATCCGGCACGACGCGCCAGGACGACATTGCCCGGGTCCTGCAGGAGAGCAGCCTGGCATGGGTGGTACTGTTCTTCTTCGGCGCCGGACTGTTGCTTGCCTTCACCGCTTGCATGTACCCGATGATACCCATCCTCTCCAGCGTCATCGTCGGCCAGGGCAAGTCGGTAACGGCGGGCAGTGCGTTTATCCTGTCGCTGGTTTATGTCGAGGCCGTGGCCGTGACCTACGCCGTCATCGGTCTCGTTTCCGCGCAAATCGGCGCCGGTGTCCAGGCCTTTTTCCAGAATCCATGGATACTGGGCGGCTTCGCCCTGATCTTCATTGCCCTGGCGATGTCCATGTTCGGTTTCTTCCATCTGCAGCTGCCATCCTCCCTGCAGGCCAAACTCAGCGAAACCAGTCACCGCATGAAGGGCGGCAGCCTGATCGGTGTTGCCGTCATGGGCGTGCTCTCGGCACTGATCGTCGGCCCCTGCGCCGGCCCTGTTCTCATCGGCGCACTGATCTACACCAGCCAGAGCGGCGACTACCTGACCGGCGCGCTGGCAATGTTTGCCCTGGGCAACGGGATGGGCGCCCCCCTGCTGGTCATCTGCACCTCGGGTGGCAAGCTGCTGCCGAAGGCCGGCATGTGGATGAATACCGTCAAGGCAGTGTTCGGCGTCATTCTGCTCGGCGTCGCGATCCTGATGCTGGAACGCATCCTCCCCGGGCCGTTCACGCTGGTACTGTGGGCCTTGCTGCTGATCATTCCGGCCATCTACCTGCGGGCACTGGATGCCCTGCCGGAAGGCGCATCGGGATGGATGCGCTTCTGGAAGGGACTGGGCGTCGCAATGCTGGTCTACGGTATCATCCTGATTTTCGGTGCGACCACCGGTGCACGTGATCCACTGAACCCGCTGCGTGGACTCAACACAGCCGGCTCCCCGCCCGGTACGGCAGCCCACACCTCCATGCACCTGCAATTCAAACGCATCAAGAACATCGCGGATCTCGAGCAGGCGGTGCAGGCGAGCAGTGCCGCGGGAAAACCGGCAATGCTCGACTTCTACGCCGACTGGTGCACCTACTGCGTCAAGATGGAAGACTACACCTTCTCCGATCCCGCCGTGCAGGCAGCACTTGCCGAAGTCACCCTGTTACAGGCCGACGTCACCGCCAACGATGCAGAGGACCTGGCCCTGCTGAACCATTTCAACCTGTTCGCACCGCCCGCCATCCTGTTCTTCGGCCCGGACGGCCAGGAGCTGGGTGATGCACGGCTGGTGGGTTTTCTCGATGCCGGCGAGTTCCTCGGGCACGTGCAGAAAGTGAAAAGTGACAAGTGAAAAGTTAATGGTGAAAAGCCGGGCGTGAGTGGTAGTTAATGCGTATCAGCACATGCTCGTCTTCAGATGATTCCGCAGACCAACAAGTAATGCGCGCACTTCATTAATTGAGTTCAGAAGGTCATCTGTATCCACATAGCCAAGTCTGGATGCAATAATAGTTTGAGTTTCCAGCTCAGCCAGCGAGCCCAGGGATATCCCCAGAAAGTTGATATATTCCCTGCAGCCATTCCGCGCAGCACCTTCACTCAAATTGCTGGGTACTGAAACTGCTGCTCGCCGCATTTGGGAGGTAAGGCCGTAAGTTTCCTGCGCAGGAAATCCAGCGGTATCCTTGTAAACCTTTTCGACGAGATTCATGGCCTGTTTCCAGGCTTCCAGGTTTTTATGATCCACGAACTCCTCCATGAGTCCTGACGTTCACATCACTTCTCACTTCTCACTTCTCACTTCTCACTTCTCACTTCTAACTTTCACTTACTTCTATACTTCTATACCTCTTACCTTTCACTTCCAAACTTCTACTTCGGCTTCAGGCCAAACTTGCGCAGCAGGTCGTACATGGTAGGGCGGCTTATGCCAAGCAAATCGGCGGCCTGGGATATCTTGCCGCCGACGTGGTTCAATGCCCGCACGATGGCCTGGCGGTCGGCACGGTCGCGTATATCGCGCAGATTGAAAGATGCGAGTTCATCGGGTGAATCGCCCTGCAGTTCCAGGTCACTGGCCGATATCTGCCGGTGTTCTGCCATGATGACCGCGCGCTTGACCCGGTTTTCCAGTTCGCGGACGTTGCCGGGCCAGCTGTAGTTCTCGATCGCCGCCATCGCATCCTTGCTGAAGTTGTGGCCCTGCTTGCCCTGCTGCTTGCTGATCCTCTCCAGGAAGACGCGCGCCAGCAGCAGTGCGTCCCCTTCGCGCTCTTTCAGGGAGGGGATCGATATCGTCACCTCGCCGATGCGGTAGTAAAGGTCCTCGCGAAACTGGTTTGCCCGGATCAAATCAAACAGGTCCTTGTGGGTCGCGGAAATCACGCGCACGTCAACCGGTATTTCCTTGCGCCCGCCGACCCGTTCGATGACCCGCTCCTGCAGGAACCGCAACAGCTTCGCCTGCAGGGCCGCCGGCATGTCGCCGATCTCGTCCAGGAACAGGGTGCCGCCGGAAGCGGCTTCGATCTTGCCGGGTGTCTGCTTGGCCGCCCCGGTGAATGCGCCCTTTTCATAACCGAACAACTCGCTTTCCAGCAGGTTCTCGGGTATCGCCGCGCAGTTGATCGCCATGAAGCGGTGCTCCCTGCGGGCACTGAGCTGATGCAGCGAACGGGCCAGCAGTTCCTTGCCGGTTCCGGACTCGCCCAGGACCAGCACGGTTGCATCCGTGGGGGCGACCTTCTCGACCGTGCGGCAGACCTGCAGCATGCTGTCGCTGCCGGTAATCACGCCTTCCAGCGGAGACTCTGCGCGCCGGGTGCTGAGGCGCCGGTTTTCTTCTTCCAGCTCGTAGACGCGATAGGCACGATTGACGATCAGCTCCAGCATGTCCGCATCAATCGGCTTGTAGAAAAAATCGTAGGCCCCCATGGCTACGGAGCGAGTCGCATGTTCGCGTTCGTTGTTCCCGGTAACGACGATGATCTTGGTATGCGGCGCTGTCAGCAGGATGTCTTCCAGCAAGGCAAAGCCTTCCGAGGTGCCATCGGAATCCGGCGGCAGACCGAGGTCCAGCGTTACGACCGGCGGCTGATGCTGCCGTACTTCCGCGACCGCGTTCTTTCTGTCGCCGGCGATCACGACATCATAGCCTTCAAAGCACCAGCGCAGCTGGGTCTGCAGACCGGGATCATCTTCAACGACCAGTAATTTCCTTGCGGGCGTGTTCATCTGGTTGGGTATCATCTTGAACCTGTTGCAACTTTACGTCATTTCATGGCACATCGCTAATAGGTAACTGTATCCTGAAAGTCGTGCCCTCGCCGACCCGACTGAGGACTTCGAGCTCCCCTCCCAGCTTGTGAATATAGTCGCGCGCCTCGTGGACGCCGATACCCATGCCGGCCTTGCCCTTGGTACTGTCAAAGGGCCGGAACAGGCGTTCCTTGATAAAGACCTGGTCCATGCCGCAGCCGGTATCCTGAACCTCGATTATGGCCCGGGCATCACGCCGGAACAGGCGCACGATAATCCTGCCATCATTGTCCGTCGCATCCTGGGCATTGCGGATCAGGTGGCCGATCACCGCTTCGCAGCGTTCCCGGTCGGCACGAATATGCAGCCCCGTCGCCTGGCAGTCCAGGCTGGGTACAGGCCGGTTGCCTGACATGAGCCTGACGACATCAGCCAGTACCTCACAGAGATCGATGGACTCGGCCGAGGGGGCCTGGACGCTGTCACTGCGCAGGTGTTCCAGCAGCCGGTTCATTTTCTGCACCGAGTTGTCAACCGTGGTTATGACATCATCCATGAACCGTGGATTATTCCTGTGTTTGGCTGCATTGGTAACGACCAGCGACAGCTGCGCAATCAGGTTCTTCAGATCATGCACCACGTACGAAGTCAGGCGATTGCGGGCCTCGAACTGCTTGGCCTCGGCAAGCGCCTGCGACGCCTCCAGCTGTGCCAGATGCACCGCGACCTGCCGCCCGGCAGTCTTGACCAGATCGGAGTCCTCCCAGTTGAAATAGGTCTGCGCCGGCGAGCTTGCCAGCACCATGAAGCCGACCATGTGATCATGCACAATGAGGGGAACGATCAGCCAGGCACGCGCCATCTTTTCAAGCCATTCGGGAAGAACGAGGTCACCATACAGATCGGGGTCGCGTGCAAACTCGTCAATATCGATCAGCCATTCCCGTGCGGCCATAAACCTGATCAGGGGGTGATCACTGGCAACGACATTCTCGTCTGAGACATTCATCTGCCAGCAGGAAACCGGCACAAAGCGATTCATCTCGCGCATCCACAGTATGCCGCCCGGGCTTTCGATGATTTCCGCGATCGAGTGGATGGCACGCTCCCGCAGGCGATCGTCAGGCTGTCCGGATGACAGGGTATGGATAAACCGCAGCCACTCATCCCGGTAATCATACTTGTAATGAAAGAAATGCTTGTTGATCAGCACACGCATGTTGGCCCGGACCCTGCCCGAGAACAACAGCACCACCAGGACCAGACCCGCACCGAATGTGAAAATGATTTCTACGACTGTGCTCCACTCACCGCCGTAGTTGCGGATGTAATAGCCGCCCGCGCCTATTGCCAGCAGGTACAGCCCTGCGCCCAGCAGCGCTGTCGTGTGAAATACCATGCGCCTGGATACGAAAATATCCAGCGACAGCCGGGGGTCACGGGCAATGGCGACGCCCAGCACCGGCACAGCCATGGCGTTGACGAATCCACGGGCATCCCAGATGGTGGCATTCAGCTGCTGGAACAGCAGTGCATTGGAATAGAGATAGAAATCGTAGGTGAAGATCATCCCCAGCCCGATGCACAGGTACTTCACTGCCTGGCGCGATTCCACATGGGCATTGCGCATCACCTGCTCGATCAGTACCAGGCCTGCAATGGCAGTCGCCAGCAGACCGGCATACAGCAGGTCAACCCCGAGGACCTGCGTGACCTGCGGCCCGGCAAACATGCGGTACAACACCATACCCACCAGTACGGCAGTATAGAGACCGGCAATCAGTGTTGCCCTGCGGAAGCGCTGCTCGGCAACCCTGGCATCGGTTACCGATGACACCAGCACATAACCCAGGAACAGCAGCCAGGAAAAGCTGCGCAGGGGTTCGATCAGGTAGGAGTAAAACGAGACGTCGTTATAAATCGTGAGCGCCGTGAACCCGAGCCAGACGGTACTGACCACAGATGCAAACTTCATCGCATTCTTGCGTGACCGTCCCTGCTGCCCGGTCAGCAGCACCAGACTCAGGATGAGGAACAGCGATGCACCACTACCGAAGCTGATGACGCCGGTGTCAATCATTCAGGGGCATCCGGGGAAGAGAATCGCAATAGCGCTTGAACCCCAACGTTGCATAATCTCACCCGTAGGAGCGGCCCATTTATGCCCGTTTTCCGGGTACTGGCTGCGATCGCGGCCAGAAGGCCGCTCCTAAAGGACTGAGCCACAGGTTCAAATGGTGAATTCGAGATCCAGTACGCCAGGATGCATTGTATCCTGTAAATCATTTGTGGAAACCGAATCCAGACCCTGGTTTATCTGATTATCAGCTAAAGTCAGATGACAGGCAGCATGCCGTGCAGATCTACGGATACCGCCCGTCTTTCAGGACTGTCAACTGCCGGCCAGCTCCGCATACACGCGACGCGCTTCATCCACGCCATCGTAGGTGTACTCATCGGAGACAGCGCCGGAAAGGATTTCTTTGGCCGCCCGGGTGTCACCCTGGCGGTAATAGGCGATACCGAGGTGGTAGCGGAATATCGGAACATTCGGCGCCTGTTCCACCACACCCGACAATACAGTAGCCGCCTGGTCATATTCACCCAGCCGGTAATGCACCCAGCCCAGAGTATCCAGCAAGGCAGGCTGCTTGCTGTCCGCCAGCTTGAGGGCAAGTTCCTTTGCCCGGGCCAGGCTCTTTTCATCCTTGCGGTGATCGGAGAGCAATGCGGCCAGATTGTTGATGACAATGAGATTGTCCGGGGCCTGCTTGTACAGCTTTTCGTATATATCGATTGCGGCATCGTACTGCTGCTGGCGTTCACGAATACCTGCGAGGCCCAGGGCAAGCTGCTGGTTATCCGGGAATTCGGCTGTGCCCAGCGCGAAGACCTCGGCTGCGTTATCCAGATCTCCCCACTGGACATACATACCCGCAAGGCCTGAAATCAACCGGGTATCTCCCGGCAAGACCTCAAGCCCCTGCCGGTAGGCTGCTACGGCACCCTCGCGATTGTCCTGCATGGCGCGCGCTGCAGCCAGCTGTGTATAGACCACGCTGCTCTTCGGGTTGATTTTGATTTGCCTGCTGAAGTGTTGTTCCGCAAGGGCAAAGTCCTTTTTTGCCGCGTACGCGACACCCAGCAGGTCGTTCGCTACCGGGTCCTCCGGATTCTCCTTTAGCAGACCATCAAGCCGCGCTATGGCGGGATCCGGATTGCCCATCGCAATATAGGTATTCACCAGCGAAGTCAGCGCAAGTACCGAATCCGGTTCACGCTCGAGTGCCTCATTAAAGGCGGCCAGGGCTTCATCATATTTCTTCTGGGAAAGATAAAGACGGCCCTTGCCAAATGCACCGACACCGGATTCAGGAGAGGCCTGCTCCAGCCGGGTCAGAACTGCTTCCAACTCCACCGTATTCCCCTGCTTGGCAAGCAGTTCAGCTTTGGCCCGCAGCGCGGGAACGTTTGCGGGTTCCCGCTCCAGCACCTCTTCCACCTGCTCCAGAGCCCCGTCCAGTTCACCGCCAACCGCCAATAGTCGTGCCAATCCCATCTGGATCTCACTATTTTCCGGCTTCAGTTCAAGCGCGCGTGACAGAGTTTCCAGCGCAAGTGCATTTTCACCGTTCGCCTGGTGGGCAGTGGCCAGCAGCGCCATCACCTCAGCCGAATCCGGCTGATCTTTTAATACCGAACGAAACGATGTAATTGCCTCCGTGTACTGTTTCTCCTGCAGATCAATACGTCCCTTCAGCAGCAGGGCCTTGCTGTCCTTCGGATTTTCTGCCAGCACCTCACCCAGCAGGGAACGCGCCGCGTCAATCTTGCCCTGCTGCGCGCGCAGGGCAGCCAGAGCCGTCCTGGCCGACAGGCCATCGGGCTCCAGACCGTGTTTGTCAATGACTCCCTGATAAACCGCCTCGGCTTTGTCGGCCTGTTCAGACTGCAGATACAACTGCGCCAGGGAAAACTGCAGTGCCGTCAATTCCGGCTTTTCCTTAACGAGTTTCTCCAGCTCCGCGATGGCTTTTTCAGAACCGAACTTGTTCCTGTAAAAATCCACCAACAGCAGGTAACGCTGCGCATCCTCCGGATCTGCAGCAATCGCGTCACGGATGACTGCTTCTGCCTTGTCATTCTGGTCTGTCTGCGCGTAGTAGGAAGCCAGTGTCACCCGATACTGCAGTTCCTCCGGATGATCGCGAACCATCCCCAGCATAATGGCCTCGGCCTTCTCGTTCTCCTTCCTCTTGAGGTAGGTTTGAGCGAGTCGGAACTTTAATGCCACACTTTCCGCGTTGGCAGCGACCGCAGCTTCCAGCACCTGCAACGCCGCATCGTTCTTGTCCTGTTTCTCATAGAGCGCTGCCAGCAGTGAAGCTGCACCCACATTTCCGGGCGACGCAGCCAGCACTTTTTGCAACAGTGCCATCGCATCCGCTTGCTTCTCCTGCCGCACCAGAATCGACGCCCGCAGCGTCATTGCATCGGCATTGCCTGGCTCCCTGGAGAGGGCCTCATCCGCCTGCTCGCTGGCCTTGTCGAATTCACCTGACAGCACATAGAACCGCCCCAGGTGGATGCGCGCATCAACCAGTTCGGGATCCAGTTCGACGGCCTTGCTGTAGTAGCCGAAAGCCTTGCGCCAGTCCTGATCTTTCTCGGCAATCTGTCCCAGGTAGAAATAGGGTGCAGCTGTCTTGGGATCGATCTGGAGGACATTCTTGAATTCGACCTCGGCCTTCTCGTAATTTTCTTCTTCAAAATAGGCCTTGCCACGTTCCAGGTACTTCGCCTTGCGCTCCTCGGCACCGCCGCAGCCACTCAGCACAAGCGCAGCCAACAACATTACCGCCATGAAACGGATCTTGTTAACAGACAAAATCATTGCAAATCTCCAGATAAATGTGCCGCATGAGAACATATTGCGACTATATGCCAAACAATTTTAACTTATTGAATATATTTGATTATTACCAGCGAAAATCGGCACAGCCTATTCGCTCTTGTTACAACTGCCGAGGCATAACAGCCACCCTTGTTTAACCCATCCTACCAATCTTTAAAGCTTTTTAAATAAATTTTTCCGTGTTCTTCCGTGGATTCCGTAGCCATATGTCTTCCAACCTTTCACTTCTGACTTCTTCACTTCTCACTTCTTACTTCTCACTTCTCACTTCTCACCATTCACTTTTTCACTTCATTCTCCAGATACCACTGATAAGTACTCCTGACCCCGTCCTCCAGCCCGATACTTGCGTGCCAACCCAGCCCGTTGATCCGGGAAACATCCACCAGCTTGCGCGGCGTCCCATCCGGTTTGCTCGAGTCATAGACAATCTCACCCTCGTATCCAACCACTGCACCCACAATCCCGGCCAGCCGGGCAATGGTAATATCCTCGCCGACCCCGATATTAACGATGTCCTCACCATCGTAATTCTGCATCAGGAACAGACAGGCACTGGCACAATCGTCAACATGCAGAAACTCCCGCAACGGCTTGCCGGAACCCCACACCGTCACGGTTGGGGCATTCGCAACTTTCGCCTCATGAAACTTGCGGATCAGCGCCGGCATCACATGGGAACTTTCAAGATCGAAGTTGTCTTCCGGACCATACAGGTTCGTCGGCATGGCGGAGATGAACTTGCTGCCATACTGCCGCTGGTAGGCCTGGCATAACTTGATTCCAGCAATCTTCGCCACCGCATACCATTCATTGGTCGGCTCCAGCGGACCTGTCAGCAGGTACTCTTCCTTCAAGGGTTGCGGCGCCATCTTGGGATAGATGCAGGTACTGCCCAGACACAGCAATTTGTCCACCCCGGACAATCGGGCACTTTCAATCACATTCGCCTCGATCATCAGGTTCTGATAGATGAAATCAGCCGGGTAGCGTGTTATTGGCAAGAATCCCCCCAACCTTCGCGGCAGCCAGAAACACATAATCCGGCCGTTCTCCTTTCAAAGAACTCACGGACCGCCGCCTGTTCCCGAAGATCCAGTTCCCTGCTGGAGGCCATAACCAGGTTGGTGTACCCTTCCTTCAGCAGTTTTCTGACTATCGCGGAACCCACCAGCCCCCGGTGCCCCGCCACATAGATTTTTGATTCTTTATTCATATGTATTAATGGCCACGGAACCCACGGAAGAACACTGAAAAATTAATGAAAAATATCAAATCCATAGAATCGATTTAATCTGTCATTACGAGGACCATAGTAAACAAGCAATCCCCAACGTACTAAAATAAAGTTAAAAAGCTGCTTCGTTCGGCTGGCAATGCTGCACCAAATGAAATGATCAATGTTATCGCAGGCATACAAATTTAATTTTTTGTGTTCTTCCGTGGATTCCGTGGCCATTATTCATTGTAATCAAACGTCCTGAACCCCTCCCGCCTGCACAACTCATCCCGCTCGGCAATTTTCAAATCCTCCCGCACCATCTCCGCCACCATCTCGTCCAGAGTAATCTCCGGCACCCAGCCCAGCTTCTCCCGCGCCTTGCTGGAATCCCCCAGCAGCGTCTCCACCTCGGTTGGCCGGAAGTAGCGCGGGTCAACCTCTACCAGCACCTTGCCGCTGGATTTCTCGATCCCTTTTTCATTCAACACCTTCACCTTCCCAGCGCAGAGAGATATCCCGACTTCCTTGCAGGCAGCATTCACGAAATCACGCACCGAGTACTGCACGCCGGTCGATATACAGAAATCCTCCGGCTCATCCTGCTGCAGCATCAACCACTGCATCTTGACATAGTCCCTGGCATGCCCCCAGTCACGCAGGGAATTCAGGTTGCCAAGAAACAACTTGTCCTGCAGCCCCAGCTTTATCCGGGCCACCGCCCGGGTTATCTTGCGGGTCACGAAGGTCTCGCCGCGAACCGGTGATTCATGATTAAACAGGATGCCGTTACAGGCATAGATACCGTAGGCCTCGCGGTAGTTGACACAGATCCAGTAGGAATAGAGCTTTGCGACTGCATAGGGACTGCGTGGATAAAAGGGCGTCGTTTCCTTTTGCGGAATCTCCTGCACCTTCCCGAACAATTCACTGGTAGATGCCTGGTAGAATTTAGTCTTCTTCTCCAGTCCCAGTATCCTGATTGCCTCCAGCAACCGCAAGGTCCCCAGCGCATCACAGTTTGCCGTGTACTCAGGGGTTTCGAAACGAAACCGCCACATGGCTCTGCGCAGCCAGATTATAGAGCTCATCCGGCTGCACTTCCTGAATAATGCGAATCAGGTTGGTCGAATCGGTCAGGTCACCGTAGTGCAGGATAAACCTTACATTGCTTTCATGCAGGTCATGGTACAAATGATCAATACGATCCGTATTAAACGATGAAGCCCTGCGCTTGATACCATGAACGATATAGCCTTTACCCAGCAGCAGTTCCGCCAGATAGGCTCCATCCTGACCGGTAACACCCGTTATCAGCGCGACCTTCCTGGTTTCTTTTTGATTACTCATACACTCGTTCCCGTTAGATATAACCACATGATCCAATGAATATCGTGAAATCCCTGATTTATTCGTCATAGCGAGGAACGAAGTGACGAAGCAATCTGCAAGTTACTGAATGAGTAGTCATGAGATTGCCGCGCTACGCTCGCAATGACGGCATACATGATTTAATCAGAGTCTCCATATGTTTTGTACCTGCATTAGCTGGCATCATTCGCATCCTGTTCATACTTGATTCATGTTTAGGCCTGATTTTCGCGTCCTTCCGTGGATTCCGTGGCCATAAACATTTTGCAGGCTCCCTGCATATAATTACTCTCTACAGATAATTCAACATCGCCCCGCGTACACTTATGATCAACAAGGAAGTCAGCACCGATATCGTGAATATATTCCAGCGTGATTCCACCCTGGTTAATATCACTTCACATCCATAGAACATAATAATCGTTTTTAATGCTATTGCCATGATACGTGTATCAACACCCACATCCTTAACAAGCATTGCAATAACAACCACCACCAGAGCCACCAGAAAATCCATTGGCGTAACTTTGAAACCCCCGACATCCTTGAAGCGAATCGACAAGGCAATAGCGACTGCAAGGGTTCCAAAAAAGGCATAGGTAATCGGATCAATGCCTGACAACTGGGCAGGCTGATAGGTATTGAACAAATACACGACGAATACAACCGTGACATAGGAAAGCAGCCTGAGCGGCAAATACCATACCCGGGAACCCACCACCAGGCGCAACACCAGCAGCGCAAGCAATCCTGTTGCAGCCAAAGTGAAGTCTACAGGTATGGTTGTACTGGCCAGTGCGCCGGCAACCAGAAAAGCGGATATGCCGTAAAATATCACGCCAAATGGAATAGCCAGCAATCCCGGACTATGCGTGGCTGATTTAACCACCTCGTTCAAAAATGCTTCTTCACGCTCCGATCGTAACCGCCATCCATAACTTTCCGCCAGATAAAGAAGTGCAAACAACAATGACACAACCACAAGATATATCAGCAGAATCGAAGCATCCATAGCATAAGGAATGATCACTGCACATAACACCAACAAGGCCTGCACTGAATAGATAATAATTACGGACTCATAATGATGAAACCCGAGATCGAGCAGACGATGATGGATATGATTCTTGCTGGCCCTGAACCAGTTCATCTTGTGATAGATACGCTGTGCAAACACGGCCAGGATATCGGCGATTGGCAAACCAAGCAGCAGCAGCGGCAAGGCAGGGCTTAACACCGGGTTAACTTTCTGGGTCAGCAACACGGCTAGAACCCCGAGCGTGTAACCAAGAAACTGGCTGCCACCATCCCCCATGAATATCCTGGCCGGGTAGGTATTAAACCGCATAAAGCCAAGCAGGCCGCCAACCGTTGCCAGCGCAATCATGGTCTCAGTAGTACCACCGGCCAGCCAGGCAAGATACCCGATTCCACCCAGGCTCAGCAGGGACTCCCCACCCGCCAGCCCATCCAGCCCATCCGAATGGTTTATCGCATTGATCATTCCTACGATTGCAATCACCGTAAATGGCTTCCCCACAAGTGCGGATACAGGTTCACCACCCATGAACGGCAGCAGGCTAACGTACACGTTGCCGAAGTAAACGATTGCAATAGCGGCAATAAACTGGCCAATGAACTTCACATAGTGGCCCAGGTCCTTGCAGTCATCCATGACACCGAAAGCAAACAATACCACCGACCCGAAATAATATGCCGCGAGCGTCTGGTCCAGGGGCAGTAACAGGGCAAGAGGAACCAGTGCACCGAAAAAGATACCGATGCCACCGACACGCGGGACGGGTATCACATGTACCTTGCGCGGATCCGGCCTGTCGATCATCCCAAGCCGTGGCGCGAGCCGTACCATGATCGGAATCACGACCATACTTAACACCAACGCGGCAATCAGCGGCAGGATAAATGACAGGGGATTTCCCCTGGCAGAGTCGGCTACAACTTCTGCACCCAGTTGAAGGTCAATGATAGGATCGTGAAATATCTCGTGCACAGGAAATCCAGTGGACAGAAAGACTAAAGATTACAGAGTCTTGAGAAACTCTGATAGATCGTCCTTGCGAGGAACAAAGTGACGAAGCAATCTCCAGGCAACTGATACCTCATAATGAGGATTGCTGTTCAGCGCTCGCAGTGACTAAATTATTTAATTAAGTTGAATCCCCCGTGACTGAATAGTTAGCTATCAGAGACACTTTTGTACCTTTATACATATCGCAATTCAATCAACCACTAATCCGGAATAAATTCCGAAAGATAAGGAAACACGGTATTGGCAAATTCAACCAGTCGTTCATCTGCAACCTTCGCATCCTGACCCGGAAGAACTGAAGCAGTTATCCGAACCAGGGCGCCATCGGTACGATTGCGCGTCATTGAATCCCAGAACAGGTACCACTTCACCATCCATTCATTGGTAATATCCCGACCGCGCTGTTGAAACCAGTAATAGACAACCTGGGTATAGTCCCCCTTCTTGATGAGCAGGCGGTTCACCATTAATGGCCTCCCATCAACCTGGATGCCATCAACTCTCCGCACGGTCAGATCCTTGATCAACCAGCCGCCACCCGGGATACAGGCACGCGGTGAATGCGCAGCAGAGCCGGCCGCCTGGTCAGCATAATAGGCGACATAAAAATTAACCATGTCACCATCTTTATTCACGTAGTCTGAAATGATGTAGTCTTCAGTCTTTAACGAATCGAGAATATTCTCTTCCAGAATACCGGTCTTGCCTTTCCAGTCACCCATTTTCAGTGGGAACTCGGCAAAGATACGCCGTTCCGGGATAACGTTCTCTTTCCCCTGAACATATATACTCGAAGCCAGGAGTCCAACAAGCAGTGCAGGCACCAACCAGGACAATGCATGGATTTGTCTTGGCCTTCGCTGCATATCAGCAGGAACAGGTCCCGGTAGATCGATAGCAAACGCATCCGCGAGTGTCTTTTTATCTGAACCAATTTTGGCCAACAGCGCCATTTCCAGAACCAGTATCACAATACAGGCCATGAAGACGATCCAGCCTTCAAAATCGTGCAGAAATCCTTCAGCCTGCTCAGGCCCGCCAAATTCCACCAGCACACCGATGACGCCGATGCGGAAGCTGTTCATTAAAACAGTTATTGGGATACTGGAAAGAAAAACCACTGCCTTTTTCCAGAACGCACCCTTGAATATGTAGGCCGCAATAAACGACAGGGAGACCAGCGGGAACAAGTATCGCAGGCCGCTGCAAGCCTCTACCACCTGAAGCTTGTAGGTACCCAGATCAATTACATTACCCTCCAGGTAAACACTGATACCAAACAGCCGAATTACATCGACACCGATCTGCGATGACACAAGCTGGAGCTTCGTTGAAAGCGTGTTATAGATAAATGGGGGGAGTGGAACCATAAAGAAAAGCACTGCAAGTGGAGCCACCACTATCCTGAATGCTTTCCATCCAAGAAGCGCCAGTGCTACGCCCATTATTGTAACGACAAGACCATACTGCGAGAGAGTATGCGTCGTGGCAACAGCCCCCAGAAAGAACAACAAACCACCGAGTAATACCAGCACCATGCCCATAACCGAAGATTTGAACTCCGTCACCGCAAGCTGGTCTTTGCGCTGCCAGATAAGAAACAGGGTTATGAAAGGTATGATGTATCCATAACCATACTCCTCCTTCGCATCCCAGCGATGCACCATGTCCTGGATTGTGTCCAGAAAGGCAAAGCCTATTAATAGCGCCGATACACCTAACAAAACCAACAAGGCAGCAGGGTTTTTCCATACAAAGGGTGATGATGTCTCAGTCATTAAGACCTCATAATCTGGTTATAGAAAAATCAGGAAAACAAGGCGTTATAGGCCGCGAGCAGTTTTGGCTCCTCATGCCGCCACTCAAGTTTGCGTTCAACCCGCTCTTTACCGAACTTGCCCATCTTGGCACGTTCTTCAGGATGATCCAATAAGATATAAGATCTTTTCCGCAAGGTCGATCTCATCATTATTGCGCGCATAGAGCGATGCCTCCTGCGCAGAGAAGCGCCCTTCAGCCAGGTCAAACTGCACGATCGGTTTACCCAGCGCCATATATTCCATGATCTTGTTCATGGTGGACTTGTCGTTCATTTCATTGGCAACATCGGGATTTACACAGACATCAGCGGTATTCAGCATGGCCAGCAGCTCATCATCCGGCACCCGTCCGGTGAATGTCACATAGTCGGATACACCGAGGCCGCCTGCCAGCGCCTTCATTTCCTCAAGCGAGGTGCCACCGCCCACCAGCCCGAGGTGCACATCCGTGCGACCCTTGTCATGTACAATATACTTCATCGCTTTCAGAAGGTAATCGATGCCTTCCTGTTTGCCCATTACACCGACATAGCCGACCAGGTATTTTCTGCCCTGTTTGAGCGCCTCTACCGGGGGCAAAGGCTTCAGGCGGTCCAGCTTCGGACCACTGCGCACCACGTATACCTTGTCTGGATCCATGCCACCGCGCTCGACTGCAATCTTCTTGTAGGACTCATTAGTCGCAATAGAGACATCCGCCAGGCGGAACGTCCAGCGCTCCCATGCCAGCATCACCTTGTAGAAGAAATCACGCCTCCCGAACTTGGCCTCATAAAGCTCGGGATTTATATCGTGATGATCGAACAGGAACCTTTTCCCCAGCAACTTGAAGAAGCCACCAACCAGGAAAATGTTATCCGGTGGATTGCAGGCATGGATGGCATCAAAACCATGCTTCAGCAAAACCTTCCATGCCAGCACAAATTCCCAGAACAGCGCGGTTGAATATTCCAGCAAGTATCCGAGCGCACCCTCCGCCTCCAGCGGCAAGCCATGGCGGTAAATATGGATGCCGTCGATTTCCTCGTATTTTTTCTCGTAGCCCTTGCCCGTGGGACATATTATGGAGACCCCGTAGCCGTTCTGCTTCAAGGTGGTCGCTTCCTGCCAGACCCGACGGTCAAAAGGGGACGGCAAGTTTTCAACAATAATCAGGACACGCCGGGGTTTGTCAGCACCTTTAACCATGACAGCTTGTTGTTACCAGCAGATGCCGTCATACCCGGAGCCGGATGATGAAGACCGGCCGATAATTCTCACCAGGTCAACCACATTCTTGCCGGCAGGAATCTGTTCCGCAACCTCTCGGAATTCCACGGCGCCATTGCCGATCACGATGGTATCTGCGTGTGCCAGCACTTCGTCGATACTGTCTACCATCAACTTTGATATATGCGGGATATGATTGAGGATGTAGTCCTTGTTGGCGCCAACCAGGGTAGCGATCTTCACATTTTTGTCGTACAGGCGGATGTCATAACCCTTGCCGATCAGTCGTTCGATCACCTCGACCAGCGGACTTTCGCGCAGGTCATCAGTACCCGCCTTGAAACTGAAGCCGAGAATACCGACCTTCTTGCTGCCTTTTCCGGTGATCATCGCCAGGCCCTTCTCGATCTGCTTCTGGTTACTGGGGATAATGGCGTTCAAAATCGGCACATCTATATCGGACGCCCTCGCCTTGTAGGTCAGGGCACGCACGTCCTTCGGCAGACAGGAACCTCCAAAGGCAAAGCCGGGCTTCATATAATAAGCTGACAAATTCAGCTTGGTGTCCTTGCAGAAAATATCCATGACTTCATGACCGTCAATGCCCACGGCCTTGCAGATGTTGCCGATCTCGTTGGCGAAACCGACCTTGAGCGCGTGCCAGACATTGTCGGTGTACTTCACCATCTCGGCCGTCTCCACCGAGGTGCGTATGAGCGGTGCATCGAGATGCGCATAGATACTTGCCAGCATATCGCCTGCTGCGGAGTCTGTTTCACCGATCACGGTCTTTGGCGGGTTGTAATAGTCATATACCGCGGTACTCTCGCGCAGGAATTCAGGGTTGTTGCAAACACCAAAGTCAACACCGGCTCGCTTGCCGGAGGCCTCTTCAAGGACCGGGATAACGACAGAACGCATGCTGCCCGGCAGCATGGTGCTGCGTGCCACGACGACATGGAAACCCTCTTTCTCTTTAAGTGCCGCTCCGATTTCCTCGCAGACCTTGCGCACGTATTTAAGATCAAGGCTGCCGTTTGGCTGGCTGGGCGTCCCTACGCAGATCAGCGAAATATCGGAATCAAACACCGCGCGCCGTACATCCTGTGTCGCATTCAACAGGCCATCGGCAACGGCCTTTTGCATGATCTCCCCGATATCCTTCTCGATTACCGGCGTCTTGCCGGCATTGATCAGATCAACCTTGGGCTGGTAGGGATCAACACCAATGACCTCGTGGCCATCTTTTGCCAGGCAGCCTGCGGATACCGCACCCACATAGCCCAGCCCGAAGATACTGATTTTCATATCAATCCCTTACAATTATGTCAGGCAGGACCTGAAGAAGTCCCGATCCGTCATTCCGGTGCAAGCCGTGATGACGACTTATTCAGAGCCCCTTAACTATTGAATTATTTTTCCTGCCGCTTCCGGTAATAACAATTCGGGTCACGCAACTTCGTGCTGCAGACTCCCGTGCCAGTCCCCGCAAGGTCCCGGCAGGCATTTTTTCTTCAAGTGCAACAGAATACCATCCCAGGATTGGATCTGTACTGCCATGGAAAGAATCGAAACTCCAGGCAGGGTCCATGTACATCGTCAGTTGCCGTTGGCTACCCTGTCGTGTTGCAACCCAGCAATTGTCGCCAGGCCCGGGTAATAATTGAATGTCAGGCGCGAAGTGGAAGAAAATCTCGGCCACTTCTGCCGGATTCCCTTCCAGTGTGTCGATTACCTCGATCTCCCCCGCCTGCGGATTCAGGCTAAGCTCACGGACATGGGTGATGCCATCCGCGCGATAGCCATCGTGACAGGCCTTAACGTATTGTAATTTATTATTTTTGAATTCCAGGACGGTGGCGCGAGCCTTGTGCAGCCACATAAAGGCACCCCCCATCTGCGACTGATCATTGCGGTTCACTCTGATCGTGTTATGTGCCGAGGTACCCCGGAAATAGGAGCGCCATTCGGGCGCGCTGTGATAGGCATAGGTGCCCGGATCCACCAGCCACCATGCACCATCTATAGCAAGGCAAAAGCTCAGGGCATCGGCATGGCCATGGGCCGCGATCCCCAGGTAGCCCAGTGGCCCGGCATCAAACACCAGGTGACAACCCTCGCCACCCATGACGATGTACCCACCCTGCGGATAAACCACTGGATAGCTGCGGTGCCAGTCAAGCTTCTGCAATGGCTGTTCGCCGGACGGCAGCATCAACCGGTACCAGAAGGCCTTCCCGGTATCGGCATGATCCACCTTGCCAAACACGGCATGTACCGCTGACAGCAACTCCCGGTAAGGCTGCTGACTCCATGAAGGGCCGAAGCGGGCCACGAAGCCATCATCGGCATCACCCAACTGCGGCGGTTCGCCATCATCCGGGCAAATGTCCTCGAGGAAACGAGTCATGGCAAGGATGGTAGCGGCAAACTCAGCGGAAAATTCCGCGCCACTACGCTCACCGACAAGCCAGCAGCAGAGGAAGTACTCAAGCACCCACAGGTGATAGTAGGCGGCCTGTTCCCTGTCGACACCGTCCGCATACACCTGCAGACGCGCCTCACGCTCGAGTTCTTTTTGCGCAAAGCTGGCCCACTCATCGCCCTGTTCTCCAAGGTCGAATGCACGGCAGGCAACCCAGAGGCCACACAATTCGCCAATCAGGTGATTATTGGCCGAGGAATAACGGGACAGATAATTTCTGACAAACCAGGCCTGCTGGTAAATAGATGTTCCAAGTCGTTCCGAATCACGCACGCTGGCAAACAAGCCCTGTTCGCCATCGCGCAATGCCAGCAGGCTGTGGATCAGTGCCCATGACACCAGGCGCAGGGAGACCTCCAGCGCACTGCACCAGTGAATCCCGATGGCATACGGATTGTCATCAATCCATCCGTCAACCTGCCCGACGACGGCTTCGCGATAGCGTGTATCACCGGTCACGGCATAGGCCACCGCCAGCGGCACCAAATGCTGATGGCGTCCGAGTTCCCAGGTGAACTTGACATTGCCGACCAGGCGGTCGTCGCGGTAGTTGATCGACTTGCCGAACACCCGCGGGGCCTCCGTGCGGGTGACCGGGTCACGATTCCACACCACAGGCATACCGATATCCAGCGCATCATGTCCAAAGAAATTAATGCGGCCGGCCATGTAGTCGTGCAGTCTGTCCGTGTCGAGCTGGAACGACTGCTGCCAGTCACGTGTGATACCTGGATCCGTGCCAAATAGTACCAGCCGTGGTCTGATCTTACCTGCCGGAAGTGGCTGCCAGCCCGCGGCAACCCGGTAGCGTTCCACTGTCTGCACAAGTGTCCGTTGCAGACGAAACAATACCTCGCGTGCCGACATGACACGGATTCGGTTTATCAGCCAGGCAAGACGTTTCATGCGCTGATATTGTATTCGCGATGCCAGATTTCCAGATTCAGCAGGCACCACAACAGCTTCTCATGATTCTGGCGGCCGTTGACATGGTCCGAAAGGATTTTATCCAGCGCCGGAGAGTTGAAATATACAGCCGTCCTGGAACCGGGTCCGGTCAGGTGGTCGTACAGGAAGCTCTTCATAGGCCCCCTGAACCACTCATTCACCGGCACGCGAAAACCGACCTTCGGTCGCTCCAGTATGTCCGCGGGCAGCATGCGCTTCATCGCCTCACGCAGGATCCACTTCGTGGTGCGGCCACGCACACGCATGTTATCGGGCAGCGAGGATACGAATGCTGCCAGCTCATGATCCATGAACGGCATGCGTGCTTCAATGGAGGCAGCCATCGTCATGCGGTCACCGCGCTCGAGCAGGTTATCCGGCAGCCAGCTGGTCTGGTCAAAGCACAGTATTTTCCTCAATGCCGAGTTACGGAAATCGGGATGCTGCATTGCCGGAGAAGACGATCGATGCAGACGGGGTGAAATGACACCAGCTCAGCGCGCTCCTGTGAGGACAGCGCACCGAACCAGCGCGCCATGCGCTCCTGCCAGTCCTCCAGCCCAAGATTCACAATAGCTGTCTTGGCACGCCTGAACCGGTAAGGCAATGACTGCACCAACGGCTCCAGCAGGCCGTGGCGCAGGATCGACGGCAGCAACTGGTACGCTGCTGCGTAACGCTCGAACACATGCTTCGGATAACCACCGAGAAATTCATCGCTACCCTCGCCGGTCAGCACCATCTTTACCGTCTTGCGCGCCTCTTTCGATAACAGGTAGATCGGGATATCGGACGGCTCTGCCACCGGCGCATCCCGGAAACGTACCAGTGCTGGCAGCTCATCCATCAGATGATCCTGAGAAACAGTCAGCTCATGGTGATCGGTCCCGAACTGCTCTGCGATCGTCCTGGCATAGCGCAACTCGCTGTATTGCGACTCGGCAGAAACCGACCGAGAAGGTCTTTACCGGGTGTTTACTGTGACGGCTCATCAGGCCAACAACAGCTGATGAATCGATACCGCCGGACAGAAAAGCGCCAAACGGCACATCACTGACCATACGGATACTGACTGCTTCCTCGAGCTGTTCCAGGAATGCTCCGACCGGATCCCCCGGCAATTCAATATCCGGACCAATACTGCAATCCGGCGGCTGATACCAGTTCCACTCCGTGACCCGGCCATTTTCCCAGACTGCGCAGCTGCCGGGTGGCAGCTTGCGGATGTTACGGAACAGGGTCCGCGGGCCTGGCACATATCGGTAGGCGAGGTATTCCCAGACCGACTCGGTATCCACCTGCACGGGCAACGCCGGGTACTGCAACAACGACTTGGCTTCCGAGGCAAACAGTAGCGAATCACCGGCTTCATGCAGGTACAGCGGCTTCTTGCCAAATCGGTCGCGCGCCAGCAACAGGCGCTCGCGCCCTGCATCCCAAATGGCGAAGGCAAACATGCCGCGAAAGCGCTGGACACAGTCATCGCCATACTCTTCGTAGGCATGGACGATAGTTTCGGTATCGGATGTGGTTCTGAACTGATGACCTCTCGCCATCAGCTCGCTGCGCAGTTCCTGGAAATTGTAGATCTCGCCGTTGAAGACGATCTGTATGCTGCTGTCTTCATTGCCCAGAGGCTGATGACCGGTACTGAGATCGATAATGGACAGACGCCGGTGCGCAAGCCCCACCCTGTATTGACCAGCGCCGGCTTGCACCTCCAGAAAGCCTTCATCATCGGGCCCCCTGTGCGCGATCACAGCTGCCATATTGCGCAGCAGACCTGCAGGGTCTACCCCTCCCCCGAGTACAAATCCGGCAATCCCGCACATACTATGGCTGCCTGTTCCCGGAAGTTCTGTACAGACTCAACACCAGCGCCGTCCCCCTGAACAACCCACGCTCCCGGACATGAAATCGCAGCAGATTGAATGCATCAGCGACTTGAAAGAATTTCATCGGCAGTTTTCCGATGCGCTTCACGACGCCATGGTACTGGTATGCATAGCCAAACCTCTCCAGTAACGGCCAGCTGATTGACTCTATGCGTCTCAGTGTGTCCGGGGTCATGCGCTCAACATACTTGAATTTATTACCTCGTTCTATGCTGCAGGCGTTCTTCGCATCACCCAGGTTTTCCACCGATCCGGCAAGCCGACTCATCCCAGCAACGTACTCGATGCCAAGAAACCCGCAAATCCTGAGCAGCTCCCGCTCTGTATCATCAAGCAGGTCTTCATAGCGCAAGGTCAGGAAATCGTCCGGACATTCCGACCCGGCATTATCCGCATGGCTGACTGAATCAACCCAGCGTGCTGCCGCACGAAACATGTTTTTCCCCCAGGCTTTGTGCATGGAAAGGCAGTAATCGCGAACATCCCGCACGATGTGAATAAATCGTGCCTGCGGAAAATGTGATTTCAACAGGGCCACATGACAGGTATAGGATGGGCTCTTGTCACCCCAGATACCTCGACTGCCCATAGCCACTCCAACGTCATGCCGCAACAATGCCTCGAAAATGCCTGCCGGGGTATATGTTGCACAGGAGTCATGCCATTCTGCTTCTGTTATCCCGCGCCCCAGTTCCTGCATCCGCTGAAAATAGTGAATGTTCTGCATCTCCTTGTAGAAACGACGAAAGTTTTCAGGTGATGACAGATCGCCAAAACGGTCGTACTGGCTGTTCAGCCAGGGAAAAACTCGGTTTCCGAGGGCGGGATTCCAATCAATGGGTGCTGGTTGAGCAGCCCCCTGAGCAACTTGGTCCCCGACCTGGGCATACCGATAAGGAACAAAGGACCATTGAAGCTGTTTTCACGCATGAATTACACGACCGTTTCAGACAACCACACTTCATCGTATTGCCTGCGCAACATGCCAGCAGCCGTTGAAGCCAGAAAATGCCTGCATGCATACGCATGATTGTATCGGGAGATTTCCGCAAGCCGGTCGTGATCTGACAGTAGCGACTCGATAGCCGTTTCGATACTGGCCGGATTGTTGTCTTCCAGCAATACGCCCATTTTCCCGTTTTCGAAAAAATCTCCAATGCCGCCCACAGGGCAGGTGATCACAGGCAAGCCGAAGGCCATCGCCTCCAGCACTGAATTTGGCATGCCTTCACCATAACGTGTCGGAAAACAGTAAACGTGGTGCGAATGCAAAATCCCGACTTTTTCACTTCCGCGCACATAGCCGGCCAGGCGAAGGCTGTCACTGAACTCAGGGAAGACGGATTTGACTTCCCGGATTTCATCCATCGCCTCCCCGTCTCCCGCGATAGTCAACGCAACCGGCCTGCCTTTCTTCAGGAGCTGGATCACGGCATCCAGCAACTGCAACACACCCTTGTCTTTTTCCAGACGTGCCAGGTAAAGCAACCTGACTGGTTCGTTGTTTGAGAACATCCTTGCCTTCGCATCGATGTCGAATCCATCCAATATCTTGTCAGACACAGCTGTTGTACCCTGAACCACGGGAACCGAAACGCCCCATTCCCGCAGCTTTCCGGCAAAGGCCTGTGCCAGCACGATGAACCTGCTGGCGTGCAGATAGGTGCCTCTGAAAAACCACCGGTAGCGCCCTTCAACCCTGGCCTCGAACGGCTCCTGCCAACCCCTGAAAAACACGAGGACCGGCTTGTTGCGAAGTCTGGCAACAAGCACAAACAATCCGTCCCGCAGAAAACTTTTCAGATCAAGAGATGGATTCAGGTGAACGATGTCCGGTCGGAAGCGGCTGATTCTTTCCCAGAACCTGAACTGATCGGTGATAAAATGCAATCTCTTCCTTTTTCCATGGGTACTACCGATTTGAAGGTAATCTGTCTCAAGATCCGGCGCCGCCAGTAACGGATATACTGCATTGTAGTAGTTAGCAACTCCTCCCCTGTCTTCCAGGGAAGGTCCGACGATCAATATTCTGCCAGGTCTCATCGATACACCCCGGGATACTTCCTACCCAGACTCACGATATACCTTCCAACCACTGCCTGAGCAACAGCAACATCCAGATAAAATTCCCGTTATCCCTCTTCCCAAGTCTATTTTCACTGACAACCTCCCTGATAACATCGCCACTCAAGCCAAAGTCATCCTTTTCAAGCTGTGACAGCTGCTTGTCAAAGCTATCCGCCTTGAACCACTCGCGCAATGGTGCAACAAATCCGCGCTTTGGCGCCTTCATCAGGCTTTCTGGTAACTTCGCTGCCACCGTTTTTTTCAACACATGTTTCCGTTCATAACCTGGCATCTTGATGTTTTTATTGACTCCAGCCATGAACTCTACCAAACGATGATCGAGAAATGGCACGCGCGTTTCTAGCGAGGACGCCATACTCATCCTGTCCACCTTGGTAAGCATCCGGTCAGGCAACGACACGTTGAAATGAAAATACATCAACTGGTAGAAGGGATCATTGTACCGACATCCACGCATAAGCTCGTCGAGGAATTCTCTCGCATTCCACATTTCGGCCGGTCGGACGAATAGGCGTCTGATGACCTGAGGCGAAACGTAGGCAAGCTTGCTCTCGAGCCGAGGTAGGAATTTCATGCCTGCTGTGCTGCAAACGCCAGCTATGCGGTTCAACTTGTAACGTAGCCGCCCGGATAGTGGTAACGCAACACCGGCTATCATATGGGGGATCAACGCTTGTATTCCGCCCGGCAGTCGATTGTAGTGCGCTGCGAATTTCTCGCTCTGATAGGCACGATATCCGGACAGCACCTCATCACCGCCATCTCCTGTCAGTACCATTTTCACATGGCGCGCAGCAAGCCGGCATACATGACTAGTCGGCAAGACAGAAGAATCACCAAATGGTTCATCGTGGTAATAAAGTGTTATGCCGAGCGATTCTTCAAATTCATCCGGATTGACTATGTATTCATGGTGTCTGGTAGAAAATTCCGTAGCGACATCCCGGGCGAGTGCACGTTCATCAAATGCAGGATCATCAAATCCGATGGTAAAGGTTTCGACCGGATAATCGGTATGACCTGCCATCAACGACACTATGCTAGCAGAATCAAGGCCACCGCTCAGGAAGGCGCCGAACGGTACATCACAGCGCATTCTCAGTCTTACCGAGTCGTCCAGCAATGCCGAAAATTCTTCATATACCTCGCTCCTGCCAGTGAGCATGTCACACTCATCAGGCTGTGGTAACTCCCAATACCTATGCTCGGTCAATCGACCATTCCTAACCATCAGATAGTGTCCCGGCCGCAGCCTATCGATGTTCTTATAAAAGGTATGCGGTGACGGTAATGTTTCTCATACCTTGGTTGCGAGTTACGTGTCTGCTCACATCCACCAGTGCCCTGGTGAGCAGCACCGCGTCGGGGACGCCGGGACCGGCGGTCGGCGGCACTTCACATCATCAGGTACATGGGCCCGCCGCCGTCGTTGTCTTCCTCGGTCACCGTCGCGTCCGGCGCGCAATCGCGTCCTGCGATGCGCTCTTCTTCCAGCAGAATATTGATCGCGACCACCTGGCTCACCACGCCGGCTCGAGCTTAATGGCGCTGCCGCCAGCCCAACGCCGCAGTCTGCTCCCACTCGTCGTGGCAGTAGCCACCCGCAGCGCCGCAGAAACTCGCAATTGACGACTTCGTGATCGGTCCAACCGTCGTAGCAGTCGATGCCGCCGCGAATCTTGCTCTGCCCACTGGTCGAGGGCCTGGCGCGTGTCGGTGTGGCCGTCGAGGTCGGTGAGGCTCCTCGGCGCGGGGCGTCGGTACGTGATCCTCGTCGACGGCTGCCAGACCCGGTTGCCGTACTGGTCGACGCCAACGTCCTCGGGGCGCGCCGCGCAGCGTGTCGAGGATCGCCTTCAGCACCTGGAGCAGGGCCTTCGTCGTTGACCACGTTGATCGCCGCCGTAGCTGTCCAGGGTCGTGAACATGCATGGCCGGGATGCGGACGACTCCTTGCGGATCGAGGAACGGCGAGGGACGGTATTTCGGCGAGTTCGCTCGCCTTGTCGAGGTGGACATCTACTTTGCTCGGCGACTTCATCAGCCATTCGCACGCTGGCCGAGGCCAGAGCACCATGATCACGTACACCTTCTTGTTCGCCTCGCGCGCCAGGTCAACGCCGGCCTCCAGCACGTGCGTCACCTCGGCGCCGATGTCGGCGGGGAGGCAGTGCATGTAGAGCGCATCCCGGGTCTTGGCCATGCGCTCCTCGCGAATCCAGCTGGTGAAGTTCTTGTTCATCGCGGCGCGCTCGATGTCGCGGGTGAGCTGCTATCACCTGCTTGTTCGCCTGCCGCCGCGCTCCAGCATCAGCTCGCGCGGCGGGCCAGCTCGGTAGCGATACCGCGTGGAAGAAGGCCTCATCGAGTCGGTGACGCGGAACGAGCCACCGAGGCTGCCGCGTGCTTCTTCGCCTGGTGGCGAGGCGCCGGTCAGCTGGTCGCCCTTGGCGATGCGCCACACAACTGCGCGCCGTAGCGCGACAGCAGCATGGCGAGGCCCTGCGGGCGCGCTGATGAGCTGGTCACCTCTCGGCGAATCGGGGCGAGGCTGACGGCGATCTTCTTGCCCTCGAAGCCCATCGGGGAAGCGCTAGCCGCAGACCGCGAATCGGCCATCGACTGCGTGGGGTGATGGATGCCGCGCACTGCAGGTTCACAATCGGCACCTGGCGCTCGTCCCTCGTCAGCCAGGTAGTCGTCGATGCCTTCCAGCCTCGCGGAAGACGTTCCCTGGCCGAGGATGTTCGTGACGGACGCGAGCGCGTCGGCGTAGTTGCCGGCGTCGCGCCGGTCTCCTCGGCCGTTTCGCCGCCGTGCGCGACCTGCGTGGAGGAGCCGTCGACGATCGCCGGATCATGCGAGGCCACCGCCGCGGCGCCGAGCGCTGCTCGTCGCGTGGGTCGAGGAAACGTCCAGCTGCGTTTCGGAACGCGCTGGCCGCTGCGGTGGACTGTCTGTTCGACTTCTGGCAGGAGCAGCGAGCATGCTGAATCTCCAGGCCGTCGTCTCCATCGGAGGAGTGACGGCGAGCTCTGCCGTACAGCTTCCAAGTCTCGCTCCTCGTGATAGAAACCCGGTGATTTCTTAACATGGAAATCGTCTGCCGACCCGTCCGGCGCGGGAGTAGTCCTGGGGAGGCAGATCGCGACTTCCTCGCCGCCCCGCTCGAGGAAGGAGAGCGCGGCCTTCCACCTTCAGCCCCATCCCGAGCAGACCGCGGCGTCCTGGCTCAGCGAGATGGTCCGTGTCGACGCTGTCCAGTCTCGCGCAATCCGCAGCAGCGCGATGTCGTAGATGGCGTCGACACCCGTTGCTCGTGATGACCATGCGCCGCGCGCCGAGCGCGGTGGGCGAGCGGGGCGCTGCCGTTGCGGTCCTTGTCGACCACACCCTCGATGCCGCGCAGGGTGCCGGTGCTGTGGTGGAAGACGGGGATGCCACCACCCCCGCAGGCGATGACGGTGACGCCCTGGTCCAACCGGCCCGCTTGACGGTCTGAGAGCGCGCAATTGACTTCAGGGATGGGCGAGACGACCACGCGGCAGTAGCCACGCCCCGAACGCCTCCACCATTGAGGTCCAGCCGCGTTCAGCGTGCAGCGCCGGTCGGCTCCCTGTTCGTGTAGAAGCGCCCGGCTTGGTCGGGGGCGCCTGGGCGCTCTCCGGGTCGACCTCCACCTTGGTCCGCGCGCCCGCCGCCTGCCGCTTCTCGCCGTGGGCCTCCATGGGCGCCCAGTGCCGCTGGATAATCGTCGCCGATGCGCCTGCGAGTCGGCCACCAGCGAGTCGAGCGACCATCGCGACAATTACCCGCGGCAGGTTGCGCGAGCACGAAGCCATGTAGCCGACCTGCGGCCCGGTTCCATCGTCGGTGATGACGATGTAATCGCCGGCGGCGATGCGCTCCGCGATGGGGCGCATCGCTTGCGGTGCGCTTGTGGAACTCGCTCGGTCCTGGTGCCCACGTTCGATATCGGCGAGTGCCACCAGGGCGGCTACGACCATTTCGTGGCTGGTCGAACATTCTGCAACCCAAAAAAGGGCGGCGCAATCTCGCCCACGCTGCGCAACACCTCAATACCGTTCGCGCAGCCCAGCGAATGCCGACGCTTCTTCGATTCCAGTCGCTGTTCTGGCAGGTCCTGGCAGCCAGGATCACGGCACCCGGCCCTGCGCAAGCCTGCGGCGGATTTCCCAGGCCGCCGCCCGTCTCCAGCCTCGTCGCCGCTGCACCAGGAGGCGGAAGCCGCCCGGCCTCGGCGTCCTCGACTGTGATGGTCGGCGTTCGCAGAGGCGCCTGGCTGGCGGCGGCTCTTCCTGCGCCTGCGCCACCACGCGCTGGCGCCGATCACCCGGCCTCGACGGCCGCGACGACCAGCTGAGCGACCGCGCGGGCCGTCCGCGTCGCGCCAGCCAAGAAGCTACGCCCTGCCTCCGCAATTCACAGGTACGCGGAGAGTGGGCTGCGCGCGCGGTCAACCGCTGCCGGCGTCGTGCGGGACCCCTGCCCGTGCGCTGGCCGTCGGGGACAATCCGCCCGCCACCGGCTACCGCGTCGTTCTGCACGCCAGCCGGCGAGCGCCGGGAACGTGGGCGTGCCGAGCGCGAGAGCTGCCGCCCTCCTCGGCGCGCGAGCCTGCGCGCCATCGCCGCCTCATCGCGCCCACGCGTTCTCTCGTCGCTTCGTGCCCTGCCGTTACCGTGCAGAACAGCCAATCGTCGTTCCGCTCCGGGTCGCGGGCACGCGGCGCTCAGCGCCTCGCTCTGGCGCCGTGGACATCGTGCATGACACGCCGAACGCGGGGCGATGCGATCCCCAACGCGCTGTCCGCCGGCCCCCGGCCGTGCACGTCCCGGCGATGAAGCCCATCGCTCGTCTCGCTGTCAAGAGCTGACGGCATCCTCTTCCTCGAGCGGAGCGCGGATACAACCCTCCGCGCGCGCTCGTCGGCCCGCGCGGGCATGCAGAAGCGGGACGGGGACGCCTGTCGCGGCCTGGTCAACCCCGCTGCTCTCGCTCGCTGCTGGTGCCAGCCGCTCGAGACGGCCTTCGATCTCCAGTCTCACTCAGCCAAGCAAATCGTCGCCGCCGCGAGCGTCGGCGATCGTCGTCGCCGGTGGCGGTCGTCAGCTCGTCGCGGGCGCGAGCAGCACGCGCTGGGTCACGACGAAGATGAAGAACTCCAGTCGCGGCTGAAGTGGCGCTGGACGGCGGGGCGTCCAAATCGAGCCGTATTGCTCGTTCACCCGCAGTTCACGATGCCCCATCCGGTCTGCGCGAAGAGAGTGGGGATCGCTGATTCGCCGGACAAGCGCGCGATCGTCCCGCTCGGCATCGAGCAGCTGGTTGTTTGCAGCACCGCGGCCTGGCGCGGTCCCGGGATGATCTCCGGTTCAAACCACCACCCAGTACCGTAGACAGCGGTCG
>CAWGNW010000014.1:0-66661 GCA_963824045.1 uncultured Gammaproteobacteria bacterium
ACTGAGATCGTTGAGTAGCTAAATTGGTCGCTGTGGTGAGTTCCACAGCGTAGAAGAGGTTTGGGCAGATACATAATGAAACGCGCCTATTATTCATCGACTATTGATTACTTCTGTAAACAGGCGCCGGATCAGGTTCTTGGTGAAATAGCGCGTGAACACTCGTTTGACTTGACTGCTTTACAGAGGGATGCGTGGATTGAGCAGACGGCGTTATTGAGGGATATCTTGCTTGGTCATAAAGGAAAAATATATTTCGAGTTTTCTATACCAAGAATGGGCAGACGAATTGATGCTGTAGTAATCATTGGTCCTGCGGTCTTTATTATTGAGTTTAAAGTAGGGGCAAGCGCTTATGAAGCAGCTGACTTAGATCAGGTCATGGATTATGCGTTGGATTTGCACAACTTTCATGAAGGTAGTCACCATGTCACGCTCGTACCCATTCTGGTGGCAACCAAGGCGCCAGCAATTGACAATCAATTGAATGCGCTTCCAGTTGGTGGGCTTTTTTCGCCTGTTTGCTGCAACAGTGGCAATCTGGAAGACGCTATCAATAGAGTATTGAATTTACAACTTGAACAGTCGATTGACTGTAGTGCATGGGAAAACAGTGGGTATAAACCTACCCCGACCATAATCGAAGCAACCTTGGCACTCTATAATGGCCATTCAGTCAGTGAAATTTCACGCAGTGATGCAAATGCCATAAATTTGTCAGAAACATCGAATTCTGTGGCAGAGATTCTTGCTCGATCTAAGGAGAAATCTGAGAAATCAATTATCT
The DNA here is from genome assembly GCA_963824045.1 of uncultured Gammaproteobacteria bacterium. Lineage (GTDB taxonomy): Bacteria > Pseudomonadota > Gammaproteobacteria > UBA9214 > UBA9214 > UBA9214. The sequence continues at coordinate 788 of CAWGNW010000014.1, forward strand.
TCGTAACGGGTGTACCTGGTGCTGGTAAAACTTTAGTGGGGCTCGACGTTGCCACGACGCATATTGATCCTAAAGATGAGCTTTATAGTGTATTTCTTTCGGGTAATGGTCCCTTGGTGAAAATCCTCCAAGAGGCGTTAGCTCGTGACAAGGTCGCCCAAGGGGTGGCAAGCGGTGTAAAAATTCGTAAAGGTGATGCGCTTAGTGAAGTAAAAGCATTTATACAAAATGTTCATCATTTTCGTGATGAGGGCTTGGTAAATCTATCAAAGCCACCTATAGAGCATGTTGCGTTATTTGATGAGGCCCAAAGGGCATGGACTAAAGATCAAACAATTAAATTTATGCGGGAAAAGAAAAATCAACAGGACTTTAGTCAATCTGAGCCCGAGTTTTTGATTTCATGCATGGATAGGCACTCGGATTGGGCGGCAGTTGTTTGTTTGGTGGGTGGGGGTCAGGAAATCAATACCGGTGAGGCAGGCATTAGTGAATGGTTTGAAGCCATTGAGCATTCTTTTCCTCATTGGAGAATTTACCTTTCTGATCGTCTGACCGACAGCGAATACGGCGCTGGGAGAATTGTTAACCAAGCTAGAAATAATGCGATGGTTACTTTCCTTCCAGAGTTGCATTTGCGAACTTCTGTGCGCTCTTTCCGGAGCGAAAAAGTCTCATTATTTGTAAAGCAGCTGTTAGATCTGGAAAAATCAGGGGCTCGCGAAAATTTATTATACATCCAGGATAAATACCCAATCGTACTGACTAGAGATCTTGATGTGGCCAAGAATTGGGTTAAAGCACAGGCACGCGGTTCTGAGCGCTACGGAATGGTGGTGTCTTCTCAAGCAGAGCGTCTGAAGCCATATGCGATCGATGTCCGCGTAAAGTCGAATCCGGTACATTGGTTTTTGAACGGTAAAGAGGATGTCCGTTCATCATATTATCTCGAAGATGTTGCAACAGAATTCGATGTGCAGGGTCTTGAATTGGATTGGGTGTGTATGGCTTGGGACGCAGATTTTCGTTATGGCAGTGAAAGGTGGGGGAATTGGTCGTTTCGTGGTAGCCGATGGCAACGAATAAGTAAACCCGAGCGGCAAATGTACCAAAAGAATGCTTACCGTGTTTTATTAACTAGAGCCAGGCAAGGTATGGTTATATTTGTGCCTGAAGGCGATGATGACGACCTTACAAGGCCAAGAGAATACTATGATTCGACATACAGCTATCTCAAGGGCTTAGGAATCACGAGCATTTAATCGTAAGCTCTCCCACCAGGTGAACAGGGCATAAGTAGAGATTTTCTGCGGGAGCCTAAGCCGTCAAAAGGGGGCAGAAGTATTAAACCCATAAACGCCTCCGTTAACTCTAATATAAGAAGAAAATGTGCTCTTACACCATTTACTCCCTTCTTGCTATTTCTCGACCTTCTTGACCTCTTCGGCCCGATCTCCGCCGAGTTCGGCTGCGAGAAAAGCCCCGTCGGTCGGCAGTTCGATGTGAAAATCCGAGGTATCGTCGATGGCGAGCCGGCCGTGTTAGCATAAAAGGGGTCAGTACCCTTTACAGTGAATAAATGCCAGGGTGTCAAAAAGGGTACTGACCCCTTTATCGTAGTTCATCTCGCCATCGTAGACTCCCTCCAGCAGGGCGTTGATCGTCGACGACTGATGGACCTCGTGGATGGGTCTATGCGGGGCATGCAGGCGATGATGTCCCAGGGCATGCAGCGCCTGAATGAATTTTTGCTCCAGCTGCATCATGGTTCGTCCCTCCCGCCGGGCATCCAGATCCGGAAGACAAGGGTGCCAGACACACAATGACCGTTAATATAAGCGAATCATGTACGCTGACAACCTTTATTCCGGCTCGGGTAAAGTTGTAAAAAGATGTCTGAGCACATTTTCTCCTTATATTGGAAATAATTGTGCTCTGACACCTTTCATTGCGTGCAGGAGAGCTTTCCTTCGGCGCGATTGTTTGGGATGGCTATCGCGGTCAGTACCCAAAGAACGGGCATAAAGAGACCGCTCCTACAGTGCCGCGTGGGAATAAACAGGGGTCAGAGTACGGAAAAATGTATCCGGCCCCTTTAACTCATTGCTTCGTCCCGCCCCGCTACCTATGATCCCCGTATGCCGCTCTCCCGTTTTCACCCTGCCGTGGCGAGCTGGTTCACGGCGCATTTTCCCGGCCCGACCGGGGTGCAGGCGCGGGCCTGGCCGGAGATCCGGGCCGGCCAGGCCTGCCTGATTGCGGCGCCGACCGGCTCGGGCAAGACCCTGGCCGCGTTCCTGGCGGCAATCGATCAGCTGCTGGTGGAAGGCCTGGCCGCGCCGCTGCCGGATGAAACCCGGGTGCTGTATGTCTCGCCCCTGAAGGCCCTGTCCAACGACATCCATAAAAATCTCGAGCTGCCGCTGAACGGCATTCGTGACCGGTTGCTGGAAACAGGACTGCCTGACGTGCCCATCACGGCGCGGGTGCGCAGCGGCGATACCTCGCCCGCGGAACGGGAGGCCATGAAGCGCAACCCGCCGCACATCCTGGTCACCACGCCGGAGTCGCTCTACATCCTGCTGACCTCGGATTCGGGCAGGGCCATGCTGCGCACCGTGCGCTCGGTGATCGTCGACGAGATCCACGCCCTGGCGGGGAACAAGCGCGGTGCCCACCTCAGCCTGTCGCTGCAGCGCCTCGATGCCCTGTGTGAGCGAGCGCCCGTACGCATCGGCCTGTCCGCTACGCAAAAACCGCTGGAATCCATGGCCGCGTTTCTGACCGGATATCCGCATGACGATCCCGACGTTCCGTGTCACATCATCGACACCGGCCATGTGCGCGAACGGGAACTCCGGCTGGAGATCACCGGTTCGCCCCTGGAGGCGGTGATGGCCAACGAGGTCTGGGCCGAGATCTACGATCGCCTGGCCCGGCTGGCCGAGGCCCACCGCACCACGCTCATCTTCGTCAATACACGCCGCCTCGCGGAACGGGCCGCCGCGGCACTGGCCGAGCGCCTGGGGGAGGACGCGGTCACCGCCCATCACGGCAGCCTGGCGAAGGAACACCGGCTCGATGCGGAACAGCGGCTGAAACAGGGTCAGCTGCGTGCCCTGGTGGCCACCGCCTCGCTGGAACTGGGTATCGATATCGGCGACGTGGACCTGGTCTGCCAGATCGGTTCGCCCGGCGCCATTGCCACATTCCTGCAGCGGGTCGGGCGCTCGGGTCACGCCGTGGACGCCACGCCGAAGGGGCGGCTGTTTCCCCTGTCGCGGGACGACCTGGTGGAATGCACGGCGCTGCTCGATGCCATTCGCCGCGATGAGCTCGACGTGATCCATATCCCCGACCACCCGCTGGATGTGCTGGCGCAGCAGATCGTCGCCGAGGTGGCCAGCCGCGAGTGGGACGAGGCGGAACTGTACCGCTGTTTTAGCCAGGCCTGGCCGTATCGTGCGTTAAGCCAGGATCAGTTTACCGCCACGGTGAAGATGCTCAGCGAAGGTTTTCATACCCGCCGCGGCCGGCGCAGTGCCTGGCTGCATCGCGATGCGGTGCATGGCGTGTTACGGCCGCGCCAGGGTGCCCGCCTCACGGCGCTGCTCAACGGCGGCGCGATCCCCGACCAGTTCGACTATGACGTGATCATGCAACCGCAAGGGGTGTTCGTCGGTACCCTGAACGAGGACTTCGCCTTCGAAAGCCTGCCCGGGGATATCTTCCAGCTGGGCAACCAGTCCTACCGCATGCTGAAGATCGAGCAGGGCCGGGTGTACGTGGAAGACGCCCATGGCCAGCCGCCGAATATCCCGTTCTGGTTTGGCGAGCGGCCGGGGCGCAGCGATGAACTGTCCCTGGCCGTGTCGCGCCTGCGCCGCACGCTGGACGAACAACTGCGGCAGGGACAGGATGCCGCGCTCCGCTACCTGACCGACACGCTGGCCCTGCCGCCGGGCGCGGCCGAACAGCTGGTCGCTTATCTCGCCGCGGTGCAGGCGGCCCTGACGGTCATTCCCACACAGGACCATCTCGTCTTCGAACGCTTCTTCGACGAGACCGGCGACATGCACTTCGTCATCCATTCGCCCTTCGGGTCGCGCATCAACCGCGCCTGGGGGCTGGCCCTGCGCAAGCGCTTCTGCCGGCGCTTCAATTTCGAACTGCAGGCCGCGGCCACGGAAGACAATATCATCCTGTCGCTGGGGCCCACGCACAGTTTTCCCCTCGACGAACCGGCCCGCTACCTGAAATCCGCCAGCGTCAGGGACGTGCTGGTCCAGGCACTGCTGGCCGCGCCGATGTTCCCGGTGCGCTGGCGCTGGGTCACCAACACCGCGCTGGCGGTGCCGCGCAACCGCGGCGGCAAGAAGGTGCCCCCGCCGTTCCAGCGCAACAGCGCGGAAGACCTGATCGCCCTGATCTTTCCCGATCAGCTGGCCTGCCTTGAAAACATCGCCGGGGACCGCGAAGTGCCCGAGCATCCGCTGGTCGACCAGGTGCTGGCGGATTGCCTGCATGACCTGATGGACATCGATGGCCTGGTCCGGCTGCTGGAAGGGATCGAGACGCAACGCATCGCGATCACCACGCGCGACCTCGCCACGCCCTCGCCGCTGGCGCTGGAGATCATCAACGCCCGGCCCTTTGCCTTTCTTGATGACGGAGCCGCCGAGGAACGCCGCACGCTTGCCATCAGCCAGCAGCGCCATCTCGACCCGGTGGATGCCGCCGGGATCGGCACGCTCGACGGCGCGGCCATCGCGCAGGTCCGGCAGGAGGCCTGGCCGCAGGCCGGCACGGTCGATGAATTGCACGACGCGCTGCTGGTGCTGGGTTTCGTGACGGCGGCGGAAGGCGAGGCCGGGGGCTGGCCGTCGCGGATGCAGCGCCTGCAGGTAGCGCGACGCGCCACGCTCGTCCGCCTCGCTAACGATTCAACACTGTGGGTCGCGGCGGAGCGGTTACATCACGTGCTGGCGCTGTTCGAGGACGCACCATGCGATCCCGGCATCGATCCCACCGAGCCCGTTCCAGAGGACCGGGCCGAGGCACTGACCGAGCTGTTGCGCAGTCGCCTGGAAGGGCTGGGCCCGGTCACGCTGTCTGCGCTGAATGCCCCGCTGGGATTGCCGCTGACCGAAGTGGAGGCCAGCCTGCTGGCCCTGCAGCAGGAAGGCTTTGCCATCCAGGGGCACTTCTCGCAGGCCAGTGAAACCGAATGGTGCGAGCGCGGCCTGCTGGCGCGCATTCACCGCTACACCCTCAGGCAATTGCGCAGCGAGATCGACCCGGTCAGCCCGGCGGATTTCATGCGCTTCCTGTTTCACTGGCACGGCCTGGATGAACCGGCGGAAGGGGAGGCCGCGCTGGAGCGCAGCCTGCAGCAACTGGAAGGCATTCCGCTGGCGGCCGCCAGCTGGGAGCAGGATGTCCTGCCGGCGCGCATTCGCGACTTTAGTGCCGTGCAGCTGGATCACCTCTGCCAGTCCGGCCGGTTTGTCTGGCTGCGCCTGCAGCCGCCGGCGGCAGGCAGGGAAGACCGGCACAAGAACCCGGCCGTGAAGAGTACGCCGATCAGTTTCATCCGCCGCGAGCATCAGGGCGACTGGCGCGACCATACCGCGATGGCCGATGCGACCGCGGTCACCCTGTCGGGCCAGGCGGGCAAAGTGCTCGACAGCCTGAAACAGTGGGGCGCCAGTTTTTTCCAGGACCTGCTGGATGACACCCGCCTGTTGCCGGTGCAACTGGAAACCGCACTGGGTGAGCTGGTGGCCTGGGGTCTGATCACCTCGGACAGTTTCAGCGGCCTGCGCACCCTCATTACCCCGCAACCTGTGCTGCACCGGCGCGGTAAACGCCGACCCGGTTACCAGCCCCTTGCCCAGGCCGGGCGCTGGTCGCTGCTGCGCCCGGCCCGGCCGCCGCGCGAGGATCAAAACCGGTTTATCTCTGTCGAACACATTGCCCGTGTGCTGCTGAAGCGCTATGGCGTGGTGTTCCGCAAGCTGCTCGAACACGAAACCGGCCTGCCGCCGTGGCGCGACCTGCTCTATTGCTACCGGCGCATGGAGGCGCGTGGCGAGTTGCGCGGTGGACGTTTTGTGCAGGGCTTCGCCGGTGAACAGTTCGCCCTGCCGGAGGCCATGCAGACCCTGCGCCGCATCCGTAACCAGGCGCAGGACGGCGCGCTGATGGCCATCGCCGCTACCGACCCGCTCAACCTGACCGGTTCCATCACGGCCGGCGACCGCGTCGCCCGTCAGGCGAACAACCGCATCCTGTACCGCGACGGTGTGCCCATCGCCACCAGCGTTGCTGGAGAGATCAACTACCTGGCAACGATTGCACCGGAAGTACAATGGGAGATCAAGACCACCCTGTTAAGGCAGATCCGTCCGGAGCATTTCCATCCGCCGCCGCCGCGGTCGTTTTAGTCGCTGGTGAATCTGCGAAGATCAGAGCTGACCCGGGATAGTAAATTGCTACCAATCGTTTCCATATCGAACCTGTCGAAGACTTATTCGACGGGTTATCAGGCGCTGAAGAATGTCAGCCTGGACATTCAGCCGGGAGAAATACTGGCACTGCTCGGTCCTAATGGGGCGGGCAAGACCACGCTCATCTCCATTATCTGCGGCATCGTTAATGCCAGTAGCGGGTCAGTCACAGTCGGCGGATACGATAATGTGAAGGACTACCGCATTACGCGCAGCATGATCGGCCTGGTGCCACAGGAGCTCACACTCGGTGCTTTCGACAAGGTGTGGAATACCCTGTGTTTCAGTCGCGGCATGTTTGGCAAAAAGCCGGACCCTGAATACCTTGAGCAGGTACTGAAGGATTTGTCATTATGGGACAAGAAAAGCACCATGCTCATGGCCTTGTCGGGCGGTATGAAACGGCGGGTGCTGATTGGCAAGGCGCTGGCGCACGAGCCTGTGATACTGTTTCTGGACGAACCGACCGCAGGCGTTGATGTGGAGTTGCGCAAGGATATGTGGGCGCTGGTGCGACGTTTGCGCGATTCGGGCGTCACCATTATTCTCACCACACACTATATCGAGGAGGCAGAGGCGATTGCTGACCGTGTCGGTGTCATCAACCATGGTGAATTGCTGCTGCTGGATGATAAAGATGCGTTGATGCACAAGTTGGGTAAACGGCAACTGATTATCGAGCTTGATGATGCACTTTCGGCATTGCCTGAAGTTCTGCTGCCCCTGGCTCTGGACTTGTCGGCGAATGGCTGCACACTGACCTATACCTACGACCCGCATAAAACCCGTACCGGTATCAACGAATTGCTGCAGGCCATGCGGGATGCCGATTTGGTGATAAAGGATGTGCACACGACCAAGACGTCATTGGAAGAAATATTTGTCAGCCTGGTGAAAACAAAAACATGAATCTTTACGCGATACGTGTCATCTACAAATATGAAATGCTGCGCGCCTTTGAAACCATTGCCCAGAGTTTCGCATCACCGGTGATTTCCACAGTGCTTTACTTCGTGGTGTTCGGGTCTGCGATCGGCTCACGCATCGAATCTGTTGAAGGCGTATCTTACGGAGCCTTCATTGTGCCAGGTCTGATAATGCTGGCGTTGTTAACGCAGAGTATTGCCAACGCATCCTTCGGGATTTTCTTTCCCAAGTTCACTGGCACCATTTATGAGGTGCTGTCTGCACCGATTTCGTTTGTTGAAATTGTGATCGGTTATGTGGGAGCGGCCGCGACCAAGTCGTTCATTATCGGACTGATTATTCTGGCGACGGCGGGATTCTTTGTGCCGCTGCATATCGTGCATCCATTCTGGATGCTGGTTTTTCTGGTGCTCACCTGCATTACCTTCAGTCTGTTTGGATTAATCATCGGCCTGTGGGCAACCAATTTCGAAAAATTGCAACTCATACCGATGCTGGTGATTACGCCACTGGTATTTCTGGGTGGCAGTTTTTACTCGGTCAGCATGCTGCCGCCGGCCTGGCAGACGGTCACACTTTTCAACCCGGTAGTTTATTTAATCAGCGGGTTCCGCTGGAGCTTTTTTGAAGTCGCCGATGTCAGTGTGGGCCTGAGTCTTTCCATGGTGCTGGTGTTCCTTGGCGCCTGTCTTGCCATTGTATGGTGGATGTTCAAAACAGGATATCGATTGAAGCAATAAGCGAATTACGTGGCCGGACTATTATCAGTCCTGCCTTAATGATGCCCGCTACTCGTGTTGTAAAGCGTGTCAGAGTGCAGTGAACGCCCGAAGGGGAATAATCGGGGACTGTTTCGGCTGCCTGCAGTCCTTCGTCTTCTGCATGTGCGGTGGAGAGGTGGACCGGCCTGTTAACAAAACCTGTAGAATGGCCGTACCACTCTGTTAGCATCACTCAATTGGCGGACTTTTAGATCCTGCAATGTGCAAATCGTTTAAATTCATTTTATTTCTTACCAGCCTGTTTTTAACTGACGGGTTTTCAAGTGTTGCAACAGCAAGTCCGGAATTATTAAAAGCGGCTGAGCAAGGGGACTTGTCGGGTGTGCAGGCACAATTGGCTCAGGGCGCCGACATTAATTTCACCCTGCCAAATAAAAACCCGCGCTATGGTTATTTAGTGCAGACAGCCCTGGAGAACGCCGCATATGAAGGTCATACCGAAATCGTCAACTTGCTCCTGGAAAAGGGCGCGGCTGTGCGCTGGGATAAATGGTATGGGCTTTATGCGGCCACCCGGGCCGGCCGAGAGGGTTACACAGACATTGTGTTACTGCTGCTGGTTCACGTCAAACCAGGCGCGGATCAATTAAATCCGCTCTTTGGTCCGGCACTCATCAGTGCAGTGCGAAACAACCGGGAAGAAACGGTTGCGCTGCTTCTCGATCAGGGACTTGATCCCAACTGGCATACTCCGGGAGATCATTTTCCCAGGCCCGCCATTTTAGAGGCATCCCTGGACATTCAAAGTAAAGTATTTTTTATGCTTCTCGATGGCGGCGCAGATCCAACACCCTACCCGCAAATTTTAGCCGCGGCCGCTAGAAGTGGCGATGCAGAATTGGTCCGTCGGCTGATCAATATGGGTATGGATCCCAATGCCAAAAACGAAAATGGCCTGGCGCTCTCACAAGCTGCCTGTGCATACCAGGGTGAAGACAAAAAAATCCAGGCAAGTCTTAACGCTGCCATCGAAGTCCTCCTGGAGGCGGGTTCCGATGTCAACAGCCCCGCTTACGGACGCTCGCCACTTCTTTGTGCCAGAGAACATCACAACGAAGCCTTAATCAGTTTGTTGGAAGCGAAAAATGCCGAAGAATTTGAAACCCTGGGCCTAAAATTAAAACGCGCTGCCTGGGAGGCATGGTATATTTTTGGCGGTCATTAAATCCTCAAAATGGATGGTTAACGGCATAGCCACCGAGACTGTCCCTGTTGCTGCGGTTACCGCGGCTTGCGAGACACACCGATCTGCAGCAAATGTCTGCCGAATTTCCCGGTAACCGCATCGATTGTTTTCAGTAAGCGTGTATTGTCTTCCTGCTGTTCGGGTTGATCGAACAGGTCAGTTTGTGCTGGCTTGTCTGCCTCCCGGCCGGCATTGATGGTGTCGGACTGTGCCTTCTGCAAGGCCGCCGTGGTTGCTGTGCGGCGGATACCAGCCAGGCACATAACCGGTCCCGGGCGCGGCTGTCTGCGTGGCAGGGGCTGCAGGCACAACCGGTGTTGCTTCCTCCGGCCAGGCATTTTCGGCCGCAATAACTATCAGTGCGGCTGCCACAAGCAGTTAAGAGGCGAAAATTTGTTCATGAATTGCTCCGGGTCGAATTTGCAGTGCCAGTGTCAATAGAGTGTATGCAATGATTGGCTATCCCTTCCTTGAATAACTGCCATTCGTGTCTGCACCCCATCAGGTTCAGCAGTAATACCTTGCTACAAACCGCCTGAGTATCTCCCGGGCATATGGGGTAGGCTTCAGGCTGACTCTTTTTTTCAATTCATCCGCTTCATGCGGTTCGAAATAGCCGTGATTGCGGTAGGTATTGATCCGTAATATGAATTCCCCGGCATCGCCTTCCGGGTGGAACTGGGTGGCGTACACATTCTCGCCGATGCGGAACATCTGTACCGGGCAATTGCTGCCGGTCATCAACAGGGTTGCGCCCTCGGGAAGGGTGTCGACGGCTTCCTTGTGGCCGAGCAGTACGTCTATTTGTTCGGGGAAGCCTTCAAGCAGTTTGTCCTGTTTGCCGGCTTCGGTAATGTCCAGCGTTACGCAGCCCACGGCCTCGCCGTATTTTGTCGAGATGCGGGTACCGAGGCAGTTGCCCAGCAGGCCGTTGCCGGAGCAGGCACCCAGAAAGGGAAAGTCCCTGGCGACAACTTCCTTCAGCAGCCTGTTGAAATCGGCTTCGATCTTTTTCTGGATGCCGGATTTCCTGTCTTCCGGGGTGCTGATATCGAAGGGGCTGCCGCCGACAATGATCGCGGAATAATCTTCCGGATTCAGCTCATCGGGGATGCCCTGCTTCTCGATGCGAATCCTGCAAGTGTCCCCGGGTTGCAATCCGCCGTATTTCAGTATGCAGGCAAATTCGCTGTCGGAAGTAGCATCTTCAGGTCGCAGTTGCAGAATCAGTATGGGTTTCCTGGCTGTCATGGGCGGCATTTTTCCCGTTTTACCCATGCCAATCTAAAGTCGGGCCGGATACATTCCTGTTGTTTTGAAAATGTTTCCGGCTCGGTTAAGTCTACCTTTCCTGTGTTATGACGGTTATGCCACGCTGGCCGGAAGTGATGGCAGGGGATTCTGTCAGCTGTGAGCACTGCAGGTCGGTCTGCGGTTCCGCTTGTCCTGTCGTTTCCGACTCATCCTCACCGGCAGCGGCGCTATCAGGATCTACAGGCTTAGCGGCAGTTGTTTGCAGGGCGTTCTGCAGTGCGGTTTTCCGGGTCTCGATCCGGGCGGCGAGTTCGCACAGTATCTTCTTGAAGGTGTCCACCTGTGTCATGGTGGTGTCGACCTGTCGGCCGGTATTGATGGTGTCGGACTGTGCCTTCTGCAAGGCCGTCGTGGCAGCCAGGAATTCGGTTTGCAGTTTGGTCAGCTGTTCTCTGGTCGTTTCCAGTTCGGTGGTTTGTGCGGCCAGCTTTTCCCTGGTCGTGTCCAGTGCGGTGGATTTTGCGGCCAGTTGGTCCTGCGTCTGTTTGAGTGTGGCGCTGAGGGGACTTTCTACCGGTACGCCGGGTCCGGTCCGGTATTGTCCATACGGTGGGGAGTTCGGAGGTAACTGGCCGTAACCCGGCGGGGGAGCAGGCCACTGTGATGGCTGTGACCAGGGTTGCGCGTACCCTCTCCGGTCGGGCGTTGGCGGATACCAGCCTGGTACATGGCCGGTCCCGGGCGTAGCTGTCTGGTTGGCGGGCGTGGCTGTCTGGTCGGCGGTTACGGCAGGCACAGTCGGCGTTGCTTCCTCCGACCTGGCACTTTGTGATGCAGCTCCGATCAGCGCGGCAGCAGCAAATACCTTTATAGTCAACATTATATTCACGATATTCTCCAAATCGAATCGCGGGCGCGTTTCGTGAAGTTTAACCGAATTCATGGGGTCGGATTCAAGGGTGTGTTAATAAATGGCATCTGATCATTGAATAACCGTGAATTCAGAAATGACGCTAAGAGTCCGATATGAAAGGACTAACGCGGGGATGCCGGGCTACTCATGATTCCTGAGTAGCCATCCCTCAAGGAATGAGGTCTAGGATCACTATGGCTACGCTTGTCCCTTCGCTGAATAGCTGTCTCACAAAAATGCAGGCAGGCGAGAAGCGATTTGCCCGCCGCCTGGAAGCCCTTCTTGAAGATGATTACCTCTGCTGGTATGAAATGCCCGTCGGCAGGCGGCAGCGCTATACGGATTTCATTGTCCTGCATCCGGGTCGCGGCCTGTTGCTGCTTGAAGTCAAGGACTGGAAGCTTGATACCATCCAGGATATCAATCGGGTGTCAGTGTCACTACTTACGAATAGAGGCATTGTAATTAAATCTAACCCGCTGGAGCAGGCGCGGCAATGTACGTATCAATTGGTCAACCAGCTGGAAAAAGACCCGCAGCTTGTCAGGCAAGGCGGGCAATACCAGGGACGGCTGTCTTTCCCATACGGGTATGGCCTGATCCTTTCACATATCACACGTAACCAGTTCGAGAACACAGATCTCGGGGATGTGTTGCCGGCGCATCAGGTCATCTGCAGCGATGAGATGACAGAATCCGCCGATATGGAGGAATTCCAGAAGCGGCTGTGGGACATGTTCAACGTCGGGTTTGGTTGTCAGTTGACGTTGCCGCAAATCGACCGGGTAAGGTGGCATATCTTCCCTGAGGTGCGTATTGGCGGCGGACAGCTGGGTATGTTTTCCGAGGGTGAAGAAGACACTCTGGTTCCAGACATCCTGAAAGTCATGGATATGCAGCAGGAGCAACTGGCAAGAAGCCTGGGGGAGGGTCACCGCGTTATTCATGGTGTGGCGGGTTCAGGCAAGACACTCATACTGGGATACCGGTGCCTGTATCTCGCAAAGGTATTACACAAGCCAATTCTGGTGCTGTGTTTCAATATCACGCTGGCCGCGCGTTTGCGCTCGATCATGAAAGACAAGGAGATCAATGATCGTGTGCAGGTGTATCACTTTCACGACTGGTGTGGAGAGATACTCAAGCGGTATCACATACCGAAGCCTGATTCGGGTGCCGGTTATATAGACAGGCTGGTTGACCAGGTCATCAGGGCGGTAGACGATGGTCATATTCCCAAGGGTCAGTACGGTGCACTGATGATAGACGAGGGGCATGACTTCGAGGCGGAATGGTTGCAGTTGATTGTCCAGATGGTGGATCCGGAAACCAGTTCATTGTTGCTGCTCTACGATGATGCACAGTCAATCTACAAGAAGAAAAAGGCGCTGGACTTCAGTTTGTCCAGCATCGGTGTCCAGGCAAGAGGGCGGACCACCATACTCAGGGTAAACTACCGCAATACAGATGAAATCCTCAATTACGCCTACCGCTTTGCCAGGCATTACCTGGTGCCGGCTGATTCCGATGAAGATCACATTCCGATGCTGGAGCCACAGTCTGCAGGCCGTCATGGTTACAAACCTTTTATGAAGCAATTGTCTTCCTTTGAGGAAGAGGCAAAATATATTGCAAGAAACCTGAAACGTATGCACGAAGAAGGTATGCAATGGCTTAATATGTGTGTTGTTTATCGCAGTAATTGGATGGGAGAAAAGCTGCAACTTGCATTGCAAAGTGAGGGTATCCCTTCGCAGTGGTTAGCTTCCCGGCAAGACAAGAAATCATTCAGACCAGGTGAAGACTGTGTCAAGTTGATGACAATGCATAGCAGCAAGGGCCTGGAGTTCCCCCTGGTAGCCATACCCGGTATTGGATTTATGCCTGGCAAGCAAAATGACCTGGCCGCAGAAGCCAAGCTACTTTATGTTGCCATGACCCGTTCAACCGAGAAGCTATTGCTGACCTGTCATGAAAAATCGGAGTTTGTGCAATTGCTGGCAGATGTTTGCTAGAAGGATGTAACGAGGGTTAGAAACTGACTACCTTTGTTGCTGGAAAATAGCAGATATTTGCCCCGTTTCAGCGCTGCATTCTTGCTGTCGATGATCCAGAGGATTTAAAATTCAGGGACAGAAAATGAAAACAAATACACGGATTGCACTGCTGATTGATTGCGACAATGTCAATGCCAGCTCGATAGAGGGCGTACTTGAAGAGTTGGCGAAGTATGGGGCCGTTAATGTACGGCATGCACATGGAGACTGGAATAGTCCCCATTTATCCGGCTGGATTGAGAAGCTTCACCCGCATGCCATAAGACCAGTTCAGCAATTTGCGTACACAACCGGCAAGAATGCCACAGACTCGGCCATGATCATCGATGCGATGGACTTGTTGTACAGCAATACTGTTGATGCCTATGCCCTGATGACAAGTGACAGTGATTTCACTCCCCTGGTTATGCGTATTCTGGAGAGTGGCATGCCCGTCTATGGATTTGGCGAAAAGAAAACGCCGTTGCCCTTCGTTCATGCATGTTCACAGTTTATATACACAGAAAATCTGCAACCTGAACCTGAAGAACGCACGGGAAGTCCTGTACCAGTCACAAAACGTACTCGTAATGAAATCAGGGGTGATACGGAACTCGTAAGACTGCTCAGGACTTCAGTCGAGCAAACCTCGGAAGACGATGGCTGGGCGCATCTCGGCAAGGTAGGGCAATACATCTCGAACAACAATTCATTTTCTCCCGTGAACTACGGTTACAGGAAGCTTAGCGACTTGATCAAGGCGAGCGAATTATTCGAGGTCGAGATGAGAAACGACAAAAAATCTATATACATAAAAGATGCCCGCTAATAGCATCTTTTTGCCAGTCATATTATGAATACATTGCGTGCACACTTTGCCGGTTTGATCTTGCTGCTGACTGTTCATGCGCAGGCAGCGGGGCTGGAGTTGCGCCTCGATCAGGTCAAAAAGGACCTCGGGACTGAAGCGGTCGAGATAACCGTGCTGGAGCCGCACATGAAATGCGGTGAGGCGGATTGCACGGTTACATACGTAGGGATACCGCTTGGGAAGGTGATGCAGTTTTACTTTCCGGACACGTGGGACGGTTTCAGCGGCGTCATACAGTTTTATGCGAGTGATGGCTACCTGGCCTCTGTCAACGCAGGCAAGGCGCACAAACAGGCAGCCTTTTTGACTTATAAGCGTGCAGATGGCAAGCCGTTTATCATCGATAATGAAAGGCAGAACGAAAAAGACCTGCCGCTCGGGCCTTTTTACCTGGTCTGGGATAACCTTGGAGATCCGGATTTACGGAAGCAGGGCGCCTATGGATGGCCCTATCAGGTTGTGCGTATAGAGCTGTTGCCTGCCTCGGTCTATGACAGGTTGCTCCCTGAAGACGCGTCTCCCGCTGCGCGCGAGGGCTTCGAGGACTGGAAAACGTACTGCATGGGTTGTCATCAGATCGATGGTGTCGGCGGCAGGAAGAACCCGGCCGATTTGCGAGAACTGCTCAAGGGGAAGTCCAGGGAAGAGTTGCGCGCCTGGATCAGTTGTCCGGGTTCGCTGCGACCCAAGACCACCATGCCGCCACTCAATGTGAACCTCGACAAGCAGGAACGTGATCTGGTTATTGAACGCATAATGGATTATCTCGATACGCTCAAGAACCTGCCTCAGAATCAAGGGCATCCATGACAGGCACAGATCCTGTTAGGACGGCTGGGACCGGCGCCGTGCGTGGAAATAATCAGGATTACCTGCCAGACGGGTTCCCCGCGTGGCGCGGGTCCTGTCCATCATCATGATGCCAGGCATGAGAAGATGAATTTTGAGGCAGGTTCCATTAAAAAGGATAAGATCTCAATTGCCAGTAATTATGAGAAACCACGACCTGACACTGTTTTTTCGTGAAGTAAATGTCAGTACTACAGGATAGGCTGAAGAATTTTTGAAAAAAGTCGCTTAAATGAGGTGCGACCCTTTCAGGATTGGAGAGTTTGGATATGAATCGATCAATACACAATGTTATTACCGGCAGTACGCTGGCGTTGGTCATGCTGGCTGGAACTGCCGTGGGTGATCAGATCTACCGGTCAGTCGATGCGGAAGGCAATGTGACTTTTTCCAGTCAGCCTCCGGCAGGTGCGGTGAATGTCGATGAGGTCAACGTGCAACCGGGACCGTCGGCTGCAGCGCAGCGTGCGGCGCGCGAACGGATGCAGGCCCAGGAGGCTACGGCGAATGAGATGAGCGAGGCGCGTGCCAATCGTGCCCAGCAAGAACCGGAGGCAGCTCCGGCAGAACCCTATGTGGAAGAACCCGTTAATCAATTTTATGGCTACCCGGACGGTAATTACCCCCGGGGTGACCAGGTACCCGGTCGATTGCCGGGTCGGCCTGTGACCCTGCCGGCGCGGCCCGTGCAACTACCGGCGCGCCCGGTCATGCGCTAGCACGCATTTGGGAACGGGGTCAGACTCCAATAATCGTGAAATTTTGAAAAAATTGGGATCTGACCCCAATAAATTACCGATAGTGAGGTCCTGGCTCCATCCTGTAGGAGTACCCCAGTGGGCATAAATACCCCACTGGGCACAAGCGCCGTCCACTGGCGCGATCGCGGCCAGGTGGCCACTCCTGCGAGAGATTTATGCAATGACTGGGTTAAGTCAGTGCCAGTGGGATCTGATCCCGATTTGCCTTCAAATAATTGTGTTCACCCTGAATCGCTGCAGAAATGGACCATAAGCTTTAGATCATTAGCGTGCCTAGGGAACAGGCTCTGTATGGCAAGAAGAAAACCATCAATAGCTGAAGTTCTGTTTGGTATGGCGGCCACCGGGGTCTGTGCACATGACTGAGTCAGTTTCTACCCCGGTTGTAATGCCGGTGGATGCGTGTAATAAGCCACAAGAATTACCGCTGGAGTTTCGTGGTACTGTTCGGGAGTATTTCCGTATCTGGATTGTTAACCTGTGCCTGACGTTGTTGACGCTTGGTATGTTTTCAGCCTGGGCGAAGGTACGCAAGAAACGGTATTTTTATTCCAGTATCACCATCGATGGTACGCCATTTCAGTATCTGGCTGAACCGCTTCCAATTTTGAAAGGGCGGATTATCGCAGTGTTCCTGTTTATCATTTACTGGTTCTCAAGCAGCTTCTATCTGCCGGCTTTGCCCTGGGTGCTGGGTGCGGGTGTGATTATCGCACCCTGGGTGGTTTCGCGTTCGGCAGCATTCAATGCACGTTATTCTGCCTTCCGGAATATGACATTTCAATTTCGGGGCAACTACCTTGGGACAGCGCAGGCGATCTACTGGTTGGGTCTGATTCCATTTCTGGTAGTTGGCACGATGTTCGAATGGTGGGGTTCCATACAGGCGGGCGGAATTGCGTTTTTGGCTTTCTTCCTGCTCTTTCCCTGGTGGTTGAACGGTGTGAAGCAATATATGGTGCGTTATGCCTCCTTTGGCGGAGAACGTGGCCAGTACTCTGCCAGGGGCAGACAATTCTTCCGTGTGTATTTTATGGCCGGGTTGATTGTGGTCGCAGGCGGTCTGCTTTCCGCCGCAGTGGTCTTCCTGATTGTTCGTCCTCTGTCGATCAAGTCAGATTGGTCCACGATCGTTATAAGCATGCCGATATATCTCGGTTATATGCTGGGCTACGCTTATGTTCGGGCCAATATCAACAATCTGGTGTGGAACCATACCCGACTTGGACCGCTACGCTTTAAGTCTACGCTGACCGGCCGTGACATGGGCAAGCTGTATTTCACCAACGCAGTAGGCATTATCGCTTCGCTGGGCCTGCTTACACCCTGGGCC
This sequence comes from uncultured Gammaproteobacteria bacterium, assembly GCA_963824045.1. Taxonomy (GTDB): domain Bacteria; phylum Pseudomonadota; class Gammaproteobacteria; order UBA9214; family UBA9214; genus UBA9214. The sequence goes on from CAWGNW010000014.1 coordinate 18,209, forward strand.
GTGATGCGCTCCCTGAAATATCGTGCGGATAACCTGTGCGTGCTGGTGGATGGCGAATTGACTGCGTTTACGGGTGGTACACAGAGCGCAGTGCAGGCTGCCGCCGGGGCCGAGCTGGGTGCGATATTTGACGTGGATCTATCGCTATGAACGATCGTTCGTTTTCTCTGCAGGGATATTACTACGACGGCAGACAACCGCTACGTCGACCTGCCAGGCTGGAATTCGCAGCGGGGGAAACGACGCTGGTTTTGGAAGAAGAGCCCTGCCGGTACTACACATCAGGCGTGCTGGTATCGCCCCGGGTTGGCAGCGCGGATCGATTCATTGCGCTGCCCGACGGAGGGCAGTTTCAATGCACTGATGCCCCGACGCTTGATCTGCTTCCCCAACACAGCATAACGGAAGGTCCAGTCGCCTGGTTGGAGCAACGTGTGTGGGTGGCTGTTGCCAGTGTGGTACTGACCGTTGCACTGCTGGCTGGTGGATATAAATTCGGCTTGCCAGCGGCGGCGAATCATGTCGCGGCAAAGATCCCCATCGAAACGGAACAGACACTGGGCGAACAAGCGCTGGTGTGGCTGGACGATAGCGACTGGTTCCAGGTATCCGGGCTGGATCAGGAGACGCAGGATCGCATACGCCGGGAGTTTGAATACCTCTACGACGACCTGCCTTTTGCCAGGCACTACCAGCTGGAGTTCCGTGAATCCGCGTATATCGGGGCGAACGCGTTTGCCATGCCTGGTGGCACCATTGTGATTACTGATGACATGGTGAATCTGGCTGAATCGGATGACGAGGTGCTGGCAATCCTTGCACATGAGATAGGCCACGTTGAACTTCGCCATGTCATGCGCCATGTGCTGCAGAATTCCGCGGTAGCGGTTGCCGCGGCCACAATCACTGGCGATGCAGCCACACTTGGCATGGCTGTCGCGGGCTTGCCTGCAGTGGTGGCGCAGGCCAAGTATTCTCGCGATTTTGAGAGCGAAGCGGACGACTATGCCTTCCAGCTGCTTCGCGAACACGGTATGTCATCCGCGGCGTTTGCCGCCGTGATGGAACGGATCGAGGCCGACTGCGAGTGTGAGCCTGGCCCGCTGGATTTTCTTTCCACGCATCCCGTCACCGAGGAGCGTATCGAACGGGCGCGCGCTGCTGCGCCGGGCCTGGATTAAATTGGGAGCAGACGTCAATTACTCCTGGACCCGGGGTCAATGACTCTGACCCTGTTTCTTCACTGTCTCCGTGACTGACGAAAGCAAGCTGGCGGCAATTACTGGCCGCAACAGATGGCGACTCGCGTGGACCGTTTGCGTGGCTTTCGTAGCGGTTATCATCCTGGCGGGGATCTGGTTCGTGACAGGCATGCCCGGCAGTTCCTGGACGGGACCGCTGCCGCCTCTGACGGACAGGGAACAGTTGATCCATGACAATCTCAGGCGTCATGTTGCTGCGCTGGCTGGCCGCATCGGCGAGCGCAATGTCTGGCGTCCCGAGGCGATGGTCGCTGCTGCCGGTTATATCCGCAAGTCGCTTGAAGACGCGGGCTACGTGGTCAATGTCCAGGCCTTTACCAGCCGCGGTCTGAGCGTGAACAATATTGAAGCTGTACTGCCTGGTCACGGCGCAGTGGATGAAATCATTGTCGTCGGTGCGCATTACGATTCAGTGACTGACAGCCCGGGTGCCGATGACAATGCCTCGGGTGTAGCTGCCTTGCTGGAACTAGCCCGCTTGCTTGCCGGGTCGTCGTTGCCGCGTACCGTGCGCTTTGTGGCATTTGCCAATGAAGAGGCACCGTTCTTCTACGGTGATGAGATGGGGAGTAACCTGTACGCCGCCCGCGCGCAGGTGCAAGGCGAGCGCATTGAGGCAATGCTCTCACTGGAGACGCTGGGTTATTACACTGATGAGCCGGACACTCAAAAGTATCCCTTTCCGTTCAGCTGGTTCTACCCGGATACCGGTAATTTCGTCGGCTTCGTGGGCAATCTATCATCCCGGCCACTGGTTCGCCAGGCTGTCGGCGCATTCCGCGCATCGACGGCGTTTCCCTCGGAAGGCGTGGCGGCGCCGAGCGGGATAGAGGGCATTCACTGGTCCGATCACTGGTCCTTCTGGCAGGCCGGCTACCCGGCCATCATGGTCACGGACACGGCGCCATTCCGTTATCCGCACTATCATGATGCGACCGACACACCGCAACAGCTTGATTACACCGGTCTGGCACGGGTGACCGGCGGCCTGGCGGAGGTTGTCGGTGTGCTTGCTTCGCCGTAGGGGAGCGCAGTGGATTACCGGGGCCTGTCCGAATGGCGTTGAAAGAACTTGCAGGCGCGGCATCCAGCCGCGGTTCGCGCCGGGGACGGCGCTCCTGCAAATGTAGCGCCTGTGTGCAGCCCGGATGGCCAGCAGCCAGGCGTCTCCACTTCGTTCCGCCCGGAATAGCGGTATTCTTGTCTTAACCCGATAGTTGCATGAATCCGGGATGTAATCCGGTTTCGACAGCTGATTTACAGGACGAGATTCATCTGCGAGGCTCAGGCCTAATGGTGTGAGCATAAGAATTCAGGACAGACCGCGATCTTTGTAAATAGTCGTATGTCCTCGTTTAATACTGAGGGTTAGGGCGGATAGCTGTTGGACTGGCCCCGTTGATTCATTGCGATTCCTCTATTATGCCGGAGGGCGGGGCGGGCGGCAGCGTAAAGAGTTCCTGCGGGGTGCTGACGCCGCGCAGCGTATGCATTCCGAGCGAAACAAGCCTGTTCGGGCAATGGCGGGTAAACTCCGCGGATAGCAGGACGTTTTGACCAAGCGTCTTGCACATGTCCTCGATGCGCGACGCTTCGTTCACGGCCGAACCGATGACGGTGAAATCAAGGCGTCCCCGGGTGCCGATATTTCCGTACATGAGTTTGCCGATGTGCATACCGATACCGAAGCCGATGGCATTCGCACCCTGAGCAGTTCTTTGTTGATTAAGCAGCATTATTGTGCGCTGTGCAGTCCGCGCGGCTTCGATGGCAAGCCTGGTCGCCTCCGGACTGTCGGGGTCTTCGATCGGAAAAATCGCCAGTATCGCGTCACCGATAAACTTCAGCACCTCGCCGCCGTGGTCCAGCACCGCTCCCGCCATGCAGTCGAAAAACTGATTGAGCATCGCCAGATACTCCTCGCGGGCGAGCGATTCCGTGAGTGATGTGGAATCCCGCAAGTCGCAAAACCAGATTACCGCATGGATGTCTTCACTGTCGCCTCGCTTGACAGAGCCTTCCAGGACCCGCTGGCCGCTATGTTTGCCCAGGTAGGTTTCGAGCAGGGCAATGGCCGTTGTGCGCAAGGCGTGCACCTCGAGCAGGCGACTCAGCAGCGGCAGAATTTCATAGAACTGGCCCAGTTCTTCGGTTGAAAAGCCTCCCGAGCGATCCGAGACCAGGGTAATAATGTTGATCTGGCCATCCGAGAATAACAGCGGCATGGCCACATAATCGGTACCGCCCCGGTCATGCAGGTCCCTGAGAACAGGGAAGTCAAACTGCGGGTCGGGCCCTTCCAGGGAACGCCGTACACCACCGGCCCCGTCCAGGATTGGCACATACGGGCTTTCCCTGTGTTCCTGTGTCTCCAGTATCTCGTGTGGCACACTGAATATTTCCACCTCGTCGGTATCGCGCCACCAGGTATAGCGGGTCGCGAACAATTGCGGGTGCAATGTGCGTATCAGGATTTGCAGTCGCCAGATCGGTACACCGCAAGCAAACAGCTCATGTGATAACTGGACCAGCAGCTCGCGAACCGAGGCGGCTTTCCAGGCATCGTTTACTAACCAGGCGGAAAAAATATTCAGGTTTAACGGGGTTGAATCCCGTGACTGTTCCAGGATCTGCTGTTCGTCTTCATACCAGGCCTCCATGGCATTCCAGTCAAAGGCAAGATAACCATGGACCGCTTGCGCGTCCGGCAGCGGATTCTCATAACTCCATACCGCATTTTCCCCGACCTGGTTGCCGGCCTCGATGGTCCAGTACGATGCGTTGCCCTTGAAGGGGCAATGGGTGCGATGTTCCGTGCGCCGTAATAAATCCATGCGCACATCCTTGCGCGGAAAGTAGTACACCTGCGGCAGCCGGGTTTCGTGCAACACCAGCGCGTCCCTGCTGTCCGCAATGGTCTCGCCGGCAAAGACGACCCGCAGCCGCTTCCCGTATGGCTCCACGAGGACACGGTAGGCGGCATCGGTCCCGGAAAGGGTGTCAGCACACATGCTTCCTAATATAGCCGATCACGAATATTCCTAGCAGGTGGCTGTCTTTTCTTTTTTTGTGCGGGTTTGGCAGTCCAGCATCGTCTCTGTCTGCTCCTTCATTCGCGCAGATCCCGGTGGCTGTCCCTGATAAACGCGCCGCCATCAGGAAAGCGCTGGCTAGTTCGTTCATTGCGAGGAACGAAGTGACGAAGCAATCTGTAAGCAGTTGATTCAATAGTTATGGGATTGCTTCGCTATGCGCGCAATGACGGGAGTCATGAAGTAATCAGGGCTTCCCTGGTGTAATCAATGCTTTCTTGCCCCGCTGATCCTGTTTAGCCGGCTTGCGCGACACACCCACCTGCAGCAGATTCCTGCCGAACTTCTCGGTAACCGCGTCGATCGTTTGCAACAGCCGCTGGCTGTCTTCCTGTCGTTCGGGCTGGTCGAACAGGTCTCCCTGTGCCGGCTGGTCTTCCTCCCAGCCGCCGATGCCTACGCCTATGAGACGAACCGGTTTGTCCGGCAGATTGCCATCGAGGAAAAGCCGCCATGCGGTTTTGAGTATGTCACGCTCGTCACAGGTCGGCGCCGGGTGTTTGTATTGCCGTGTGCAGGTCTCGAATCCCGTGAAGCGGATTTTCAGTGTTACGACGGAACCGGACAATCCCTCCCGGCGTGCTGTCCTGGCCACACCGGCTGCCAGTCCGCGCAGTGTGTCGTGCAGTACCGTGTGATTACGGATATCCGTTTCAAAGGTCGTTTCTTTCGAGATGCTCTTGCGGCGCTGACACGGAATGACCTGATCCGAGGCGATGCCGAAGGCCTGGCGGTGAAAACTCACCGCGGCCTGTGCCCCCAGGTGCCGCTCCAGCTGTGGCAGCGAAATGGCGCGCAGCTGCGCCACCGTTCTGATGCCGAGGCGGTTGAAGATCTTCTGTGTCTGGTGTCCCAGTCCGCGGAGATTGGAAACCGGCATGGGCGCGAGGAAATCGAGGACCTGCTCCGGGGTGATGACCGTTAAACCATCCGGCTTGCGGGCTTCCGAGCCGAGTTTTGCAATCAGCCGGTTCGGCCCGATGCCAACAGATGCGGTCAGTCCAGTCCCGCTGAGGATTTGCCGCTTGATTTCCTGCCCGATCGCTTCCGGTGTTCCTGACAACCTTTCGAGTCCACTCACATCCAGGTAGGCCTCGTCGATCGAGGCGGCTTCCACCGTGGGTGTCAGGGTTTCAAGGACCTGAAAGACCTGCTGCGAGTACCGTTGGTACTTCTCCATGTCGGGGCGCAGGAACACAGCATCCGGGCAGCGCCGGAAGGCCTCGGATATCGGCATGGCAGAGTGAATGCCGAAGCGGCGCGCTTCATAGGACGCGGCGGCGACCACGCCGCGGTGTCCGGGGCGCGCGCCCACGACAACAGGAAGACCCCGGTATTCGGGATGCTCCAGCTGCTCGCAGCTCGCGAAGAACGCATCCAGGTCCATGTGGGCGATCCAGCGATGTGTCAGTCGGGGATAAGTCATGGGTGCCTGGTGACGGGTTACCCGGGTAGACAATAGCGTGACAAGGTAGCATGGGGACAGGATTATTTTATGGCGGATATGAACAAGTCGCTATCCGTCATTTAGCCAGCGACATGCGGGACAAAGCGTATGGCGCATTGAATGTCCGGATTGCGCTTCGAGGGTGATCGTAATGAATCATTCTGATAATCAACACGCTGGACCCCGGCTTGCGCCGGGGTGACGGATTATTCAGCATTTGCCTGTATTTTTTTCATGACTGGCGTGAAGCGTGAGCGGCGGCGACAATAGGTCCATGGGATCAACCCGCACATTCATCGGCATCGACGGCTGCAGGGCAGGCTGGTTCTGCGTTGTCCTGGACGAAAGGGGTAACGGGACTTGCCGCGTGGCGCCTGATGCACGTGCCGTGGGTGAGTTGGCACTGGAAGCCGACAGTTTGTTGATCGATATACCGATCGGTCTCCCCGACTCGGGACCTGACGGGCGTCAGTGCGACCGGGAGGCGCGGCGGCTGCTGGGACGCGGGCGTGCTTCCAGTGTGTTTTCCGCACCGGCACGCCGCACGCTGGCAGCGGTCGGCTACCCGCAGGCCCTGGAACTGAACCGCCAGGCGACGGGCCGCGGTCTCAGCCGGCAGTCCTGGAACATCGTGCCGAAGATCCGCGAGATCGATGTATTGCTGTGTGACAACAGGGCGCTGCGTGGCGTATTGCGCGAATCACACCCGGAGCTCTGTTTCCGGGCGCTGAACGGCCAACGGGCGATGCACTACAACAAGAAGAAGCGGGAAGGTCAGCAGGAACGGCTGCACGTGCTGGAGCACTATTTTCCGCAATGCCACGCGCTGTTCGAGCAGGCATGCGCTGAATTTCTGCGGCGCGAGGTTGCACGCGATGACATCATCGATGCCATGGTGTGCGCGGTGACGGCGAAGCAGGGATTTGGCAGCTACCGGACGGTGCCGGCCATGCCGGCGAGCGACGGGCAGGGGCTGGCGATGGAGATTGTTTGCCCAGACACTGCAAAAAACCTCCTGTAGGAGTACCCCAATGGGCACAAGTACCCCAGTGGGCACAAGTACCCCAATGGGCACAAGTACCCCAATGGGCACAAGTACCCCAATGGGCACAAGTACCCCAATGGGCATAAACGCCGCACTCCGGCGCGATTGCCTGAGGATCAAATCGGGTCAGGTGACCGCTCCTACGCCACCAGTTGCACCTGTAAGAGCGCCGCCCTTCGGCGCGATTGCCTGAGGATCTAATCGCGGTCAGGAGACCGCTCCTACGCCACCAGTTGCACCTGTAACAGCGCCGCCCTTCGGCGCGATTGCCTGAGGATCTAATCGCGGTCAGGAGACCGCTCCTACGCCACCAGTTGCACCTGTAGGAGCGCCGCCCTTCGGCGCGATTGCTTGAGGATCAAATCGCGGTCAGGGGACCGCTCCTACGCCACCAGTCGCACCTGTGGGAGTACCCCAGTGGGCACAAGTACCCCAATGGGCATAAACAACCGTCCTCCGGCGCGTCAGGTGGCCCGCTCCTGGAGGATGGAGCACGAGCCTGGGCAGGTCCTCTCTATCCTTCCCTGTCGTCTGCCGGCGCCCATGGCGGGGTGCTGGGAACCCGCGGCGCCGTGGTGAGCACGTCGGCGAGATCCTGGCTGCCAGGTGAAACGGGTATCGGGATGCCCCGGGCCTCTTGCGCGACTTTTCTTGCCTTGTCCCAGTTGATGGCCTCACGCCCCGCCGCCTTTGTCGAGAGTGCCTGCTTCATGGGCTTGAGGTTTTTGCCCCAGCGCTTGGCATCCTCGACAAGTGGCTGGTGCGCCTCCAGGTAAAGTTGCCCGTTTCGCCAGCCGGCCAGATAGGGCTGGTTTACGATGGTCACTCGCGTGCCCTCCGGAATCTCCGGGAAGAGTCGGGCGATGTCCTCCGGATAGAGGCGCACGCAACCGTGGCTGACCCGAATACCCACCCCGTAGGGTTGATTGGTGCCATGTATCAGGTAGCCAGGCAGACTCAGGCGCATGGCATATTCTCCCAGGGGATTATCGGGTCCGGGTGGCACGACAGGCGGCAACGGATCGCCATTTTCTGCATGCTCCCTGCGCACGGATGCGGGGACGGTCCACGTTGGCTGCACGATCTTCTGGGTAATGCGCGAAGTTCCCAGGGGGGTTTGCCAGCCTTCACGGCCGATGCCTATAGGATGCGTGATAACACTGGGTGGTTCATCCGCAACGGGCCTGGGATAGTAAAAGAGTCGCATGGCGGCCAGGTTCAGGACCAGGCCCTCTCGTGGTGCATCCGGCAGCACGAACTGCGTGGGCAGCACCACCTGTGCGCCCTCGCCGGGCAGCCACGGGTCCATGCCGGGATTTGCGGCGACTATTGCCTCGTAACCCAGGTCGTAGCGACGCGCGAGATCGGACAGCGTATCTTCCGCGCCTGCGGTAGTAACCTGCACAATACCCACGACATCTGTGCCTTCCGGCGGCAGCAGAAACCTGTCGCTGGGGGTGGGTTGCACAGACCTTGTCCATGACGGGCGCCAGTCATGAAGGGTGCTGCAACCGGACAGGTAAATGCATGCGCAGAGAACCGTGCTCCAGGTAAGCCATGAAGCGCCTCTGCGGGATGACGTAAAAGGATTCATCGTGCCAAGGATGGTTGGTATCGACGCTGTGCGTCAAGTGATCGTGACCCCGAATCCGGGGTCTGCGCCGCCGGAAATCGTTTACTGCCTGCCCTGTTCCTTTCCGGATTTGATGAATTCCAGAAAATAGTTGGTTCTCATCAGTGACTTGTCATCCACGAGCCGGAAACCGGCCGCCTGCACCTCCTCGATGACCTGGGCCTTGTTGCTGCGCACGTGGCCCATGACCCAGTTCGAGCTGATGCGCGGGTCACGGCGAAAGTCGATGATAATCATTCGTCCTGCGCTGCGCAGTGCCTGGTGGATGGAGGCCAGTGTCTGCTGCGGATATTCAAAGTGGTGGTAGGTGTCGGTGATAAAGGCAAGGTCGATGGCGCTGGCCGGCAGCCCGATATCAGTGGGTGTGTTGACGATGCCCTGCACATTGGACAAGCCCTGTTCGCGGCAGGTGCGCAGGATATTCTCGATAAATGTGCCGGAGATGTCGATGGCATAGACCGTGCCGCCCGGTTCGACGGCGGCTGCAAACAGGCGGGTAAACAGGCCTGTGCCGGCACCGATATCGGCGATGTTCATGCCGGGAAGAACCTTGCTGGCAGCGACGATGGCATGGCGCCGGTCGTAGACCTCGCGCCCCGGTCGTTCGAAGGTGTTGACCCACTGTTGCCAGTCCGGGTCCATGAAGTAACGGTTGATGCCCGGGCGGACACTTTGTTCCTGTGCGGCTGCAGAAAATACCAGCAGCAGGCCGGATAGCAGCAAAATGATATGCGCCGGGCGGTGTTCCGTTTTCATGACATCCAGCATAGACACTCGCCGTGATTATGCATATGTTGAGGGAAGACGTCTGGAACCCTGTTGTATGTAATGGTACCTGGCACTCTTTTCTCTGTAATATTAGCCAGAAAATGCAATCTGGCGCCTCTTCAAATGACTGACGAACACGAAAGCGGGGTTTCCTGTCCAATCCCGGCCGCACCCGATCTGTCAAATCTGGCGGTGGTGGAGCTTCTGCAGGAGGAGCGGCTGCCGGATTACCTGGCTGCCATGCAGATCGCAAACACCGAGGCGGACAGGCGGCTCGGTCAGCACATGCTGCTGTCCTGGTATGATCGCGACCGGGATTTTGAATCCCCGCGGCATGCCAGCGAGTGCCATCTGGACAGTGCGGTGCCCGGGTATGTGGATTACGGCATACACCATGGGGCAACACTCAAGGTGGACATCGAAAACGGCCGTTTTGTGTTCTTCTATCTGCCTGTTGATTTTGCCTGAATACAAATCGATTCAACCGGGTGGTGACAACCGGGACGGAATCGCTGCTGCGAATTACCCCGCTTGTCGCCGAGCCCCCTGATTCGGGAGGTAACGAACGCACACGTGAGCCAGACTGAAACGAAACAGGTCGGCTACTGGGAGGCCACCGCCATCGGTATCGGCGGCATGGTCGGCGGTGGCATTTTCGCCGTGCTGGGGCTGTCTGTGGACCTGGCGCATGGCGGGGCACCCGTGGCCTTTCTGGTTGCGGGCATTGTCGCGCTCGTGACTGCCTATTCGTACGCGCGACTCTCCGTCGCGTTTCCAAGCCAGGGAGGCACCGTGGCGTTTCTTGACCGGGCATTCGGCCCCGGCCTGATCACCGGCAGTGCGAACATTCTGCTGTGGATCAGCTACATGGTCATGCTGTCACTGTATGCCTATGCATTCGGCAGCTATGGCGCCTCGTTGTTTGCGCCGGAATGGCACGGTCTCTGGAAACATATCCTGATCAGCGCCAGCGTTGTCGGCATCACGGGGTTGAACCTGCTCAGCGCCCGGTTGATCGGCAGGGCGGAAGACTGGGTGGTGGTCATCAAGCTTGCGATCCTGATGGTGTTTATCGTCGTGGGTATGCAGAGCGTGGAGTGGGCCCGGCTAGCGGTGTCGGCGTGGTCGCCGCCGCTGCAACTGGTGGCCGGTGGCATGATTATCTTTCTGGCCTACGAGGGCTTCGAGCTGATTGCCAACACGGCCCGGGATGTTCGCGATCCCGCCACGACCCTGCCGCGCGCCTTCTACTCTGCGGTGGGTTTCGTGATCGTGCTCTACGTGCTGGTGGCTGTCGTGGTGGTCGGCACGCTGTCCGTGGACAGGATTGTCGCGGCCAGGGACTACGCGCTGGCCGCGGCTGCCAGGCCCTTCCTGGGCAAGACAGGCTTCACCCTGATCGCCGTCGCCGCGATGCTGTCGACGGCATCCGCGATCAACGCCACACTCTACGGTGCGGCGCGGCTGAGTTACATCATCGCCAGAGACGGAGAGCTGCCCGCCGTGCTGGAACACAAGCTCTGGAACAAGCCCGTCGAGGGGTTGTTGATCACTTCAGCGGTGACGCTTCTGATCGCCAACCTGGTGGATCTTCACAGCCTGTCGACCATGGGCAGCGCCGGCTTTCTGCTGATCTTTGCAGCCGTCAACGGCGCCAGCGCGAGACTGGCCGGCGAGACGCAGAGCCGGCGCTGGCTGTCGCTGCTCGGGGTTGCGCTGTGCCTTGTCGCACTCGTCACACTGCTGTGGCAGACGGCGCTCACCTCGCCGGGACGGATCTGGATCCTGGTGGCGATGATCAGCGTGGCCTTCGCGATCGAGCTCACCTTCCGGCTGGCCACCGGGCGGAATTTGCGCGCGTTCAAATAGCAGGGGGCACAATCAGGGACAGACCACGATTTTGCCGCATAACAACCCGGTCTTTCCCTGTTGTTCCCTGGTTGCAGATTGCGTCTATACTCAAACATACCCAAAAACAAAGAGATACTCTTTATGTGTCTGAAGTTACAGACGTTTGCATTCATTAGCTGGCTGCTCGCCTGCGGCACAGTGACCGCGGGAGATGCGCCCGGGAACGGCGATCAGTGGTGGTGGGACGACGCCTGGTGGGACGAGGGTCTGATCCCGATGCCGGAAAACTATGTGATAGAGACCAGCTGGACCAGCTATCAGAGCGGCGATGTGAATGTCCCGGCGCTGGTGGCGCGGCCTGCGGTGGCGGGCAAGTTCCCGGCGGTTCTGTTCGTGCACGGGCGTCGCGGGCTGGATGAACTGGTGCAGCGCCTTGCCCGGCGGATCGCGGCACGCGGCTTCGTGGTGCTGGCCCCGGATATCTACCAGGCGCATTTCATCGGCAGCCATCCCATCGAGCACGATTATGAACTGGAGAAGGACGTGGACCGGGCGGTGGACGTGCTGCTTGCGCGCGATGACATCAGCACGACCAGGGCCTGCCTGTATTCGCACACCCGGGGCGGCTATTACGCCCTGAAGGTCGCGACGACCTTCAAGCGGCAGGCGCAGGACCTTGCCTGCTATGTCTCCTACTACCCGCACCTGCAGGACCCGAATGCGCCCGAGCCGCTGCAGGTTTACGGTTATGCGCCGGAGATCGAGCTGCTGACTCTGCCGACACTGGTGTTTGTCGGTGACGAGGAGCAGTACCAGCGCCGCCGCGTGATCGAGACCTCGATTGACATCATGCAGAAAGCCGGCCGGGATGCGCACCTGGTTGTCTATCCCGGCGTGGGGCGCGGCTTTGATTTCCGGGACAGGGACATGCGCACCTTCGCCGATGAGCTGGCATCGAAGGACGCCGTGCAGCGGGCGGCGGACTTCATGGGCAGGCACCTGGAAACACAGGCCGCGCAGGCGGATGCCGCGGTGCCGCTGACCGGCGAGGCGCTCTACAACAGCGACAAGGCGCCGGAGTCGATGCTCTACGACCTGCCGCGCGAGGTAGTGCCGGGCGTGTGGTCGGCAATCGGTGCGACGGCGCCGGGGACCTATGCCAATTCCGGGCATAACAATAACCTGTCATTCGTCATTACCGGTGACGGCGTGCTGGTGGTGAATGCCGGGGATAATTATCTGCTCGCGAAGGCCCTGCATGACGAGATCAAAAAGATAACCGGCCAGCCGGTGAAATACGTTGTGCTGGAGAACGGTCAGGGCCATGCCATGCTGGGTTCCGGCTACTGGCAGGAGCAGGGAGCGACGGTGATCGCGCATGCCGACGCGGCCCGCGAGATCGAGGAACAGTCCTTTGCACTGCTGCAGGCGGCCAGGGAGCGCATCAAGGAGAAGGCGGAAGGCACGCAGGTGGCGATGCCTGACGAGACCTTCGAGGACAGCCGGGTTATCGAACTGGGTGGAGAGCGAATCGAGCTGCTGCACCTGGGGCCTGCGCACAGTCCCGGCGATATCGTGGTCTGGCTGCCGGAAAAGAAACTGGTCATCTCCGGGGACATGGCCTTTCACCAGCGCATGTTGCCACTGTTCGAGCACACTGACACCGCGGCCTGGATCGAGACCTGGGATAACAGGTTCGAGGCGCTGGGCGCCGAGGTGGTGATTCCCGGGCATGGCGAGCCGACCGACATGGCGACCGTAAGGCAGTACACGCGTGACTACCTGGTGTACCTGCGCGAGAAGGTCGGCGAGGTGCTCGAGAACGGCGGAACCCTGCAGGACGCCTATAACGTGGACCAGTCCCCGTACATGCACCTGCCGACCGCCGAGTTCCTGGCAAAGCGCAATGCGGGGCAGGTGTTCCAGAGCATGGAGTTTGAGTTCTAGACGCCGGCAGGGCCAGATCCCAACGGCACCTGCTTGAAGGGTTGTCGTTTCTTACTGACTATGATAATGGCCACGCAAGCACACGTAAAAAATACGGACCAGGTACTTATACTGTCTGTGTCTTCCGTGTAATTCCGTGGCTGATTATCTGGACAGGGCTTGAGAAAGTGTCATTCGGGTCGGGTCCCGATTTCCGCTAATGACGGGAAACCGGGATACTGAACTGTTTTTTGTTGCCTGCCATGCGTCTGCTAGACATGCATACCATTCGCACTAAGCAGGCCGAGTATGCCGATGGCGATCAGATATATTGCGACGATGTAGTTCAGCAAACGCGGCACAGCCAGAATCAGTATGCCGGCGATCAGTGAGGCTATAGGGGCGAGGCTTAAGGTCATGTTCATTTGTTTTTCCTGTATGAAAAATTGAAGAAACGTGCGTCTTTGTGTGTTGCCTCGTCATGGCGATGAACGAAGCCGGGCTACATTTGAACTTGTCCGAAATCAGTGCAGGTAATCTTGCAACGATCGGGTTTAATCAGGGGCGCCTTGAGAAAACCAGTCCCGGGATTCAGAGATACAGTTTATGCCTTTCCGGCAACAGGCGCTACCAAGGGCTCCGGTGAATCGCGGAACTGCAGTGCCGCCAGCCGCGCATAGAGCCCGTGTGCGGCGACCAGTTCATCATGACGGCCGCTGGCGACGATGCGGCCGCGATCCAGCACCAGGATCCGGTCCACCTTGCGCACCGTCGCAAGCCGGTGCGCGATGATCAGCGTGGTGCGCGCCTGCATCAGCTGTTCCAGCGCGTCCTGTACCAGGCGTTCGCTCTCGGCATCCAGGGAACTGGTGGCCTCGTCGAGCAGCAGCACGGCCGGATCGCGCAGAATGGCGCGGGCGATGGCGATGCGCTGGCGTTGACCGCCGGACAGGCGGACGCCGCGTTCACCAAGGAAGGTAGCGAAGCCCTGCGGCAGCTGGTCCAGGAACTCCGCTGCATGCGCGGCTTCGGCGGCGCGCCGGACATCTGCATCACTGACCCCGGGAAAGCCGTAGCGGATGTTTTCCCGGGCATCGGCGCCGAAGATGACCGGGTCCTGTGGCACCAGCGCCATGCGCCGGCGCAGCTGTTGCGGATCGGCCTGGCGGATATCGATACCGTCGAAACGTATCACGCCGGTGTCCGGGTCGTAGAAGCGCAGCAGCAGCTGCAACACCGTGGACTTGCCGGCGCCAGACGGGCCGACCAGCGCCACCTTTTGGCCGGGTTGCAGCGTCAGTGACAGTTCGCTGAGCGCGGGACTGTCGGGCCGCGACGGATAGCGGAAGGTGACATTGTCCAGTTGCACACCACCCCGCGCCGGCTCGGGCAGTGCGACGGGCGCAGCCGGCGGGGAAATGACGGGCTCGGTGTTGAGCAGCTCCAGCAGCCGTTCGGTGGCGCCGGCGGCACGCAGCAGGTTACCGGCCACCTCGCTCAGTGCACTCACCGAACCGGCAACCAGCAGGGCGTAAAACACAAAGGCCGAGAGCTGTCCGCCGCTGATGCGCCCGGCGAGGACATCATGGCCGCCTACCCACAAGACGAGACTGATGGCGACAAAGGTGAACAGCATCACGGTGGCCGTGAGCAGTGCGCTGACCCGGGTGCGCCGGATGGCGGCATCGAAAGCTGCCTCCACCTGCTCGCCGTAACGCAGCCGGTCGATGCGCTCATGACAGAAGGCCTGCACGGTGCGGATACCGTACAGCACTTCATCGACCAGGGCGCCGATGTCGGCAATCCGGTCCTGGCTGCTGCGCGACAGGCTGCGCACCCGGTGCCCGAGCAACCACATCGGTATCACCGCAACGGGAACGCCAAGCAATACCAGCAGCGCCAGCTTGCCGCTGGTGATGGTCAGCATGACCAGTCCGCCGCTGATCAGCAGGGCATTGCGTACCGCGATTGCCAGCGTCGAGCCCACCACAACCTGCAGCAGCGAGGTATCCGTGGTCAGGCGCGAGATGACTTCGGCGGTGCGTGTCACCTCGAAGTACGCCGGCTCCAGCCTGAGAACCCGGGCGAACACTGCCTTGCGGATATCGGCCACCACCCGCTCACCGATCCAGGTGACCAGGTAGACGCGGGCCGCCACCGAGGCCGACATCACCGTGACCACGATCAGGAACAGCAGCAGCGCCTGGTTCAGCGCTGCACCCGAACCGCTGCTCAGGCCGTGATCGACAACGCGTTGCAGCACTACGCCGAATCCGAGCACGGAACCGGCCGCGATCAGCAGCGCGACCACCGCACCCAGCAGCGCACCGCGGTAGGGCCGCAGAAAGGTAAACAGCTGCTTCAGGACGCGCAGGTCGCGGCTGGGTGGACGCTGCCCGGTTAGCGCATTTTGTTTACTTCGTGGCATATCGCGGAGTTCCGGGTGTCGAGCCCTGCGGACAGGGCTGGATCTCCCGATTAAATTGAAAATCGGGAAACCAGCCGGGGAATAGCCCTGTATTTTCTGATGTCCCGCATGCTCCCTCTCCCTCCGGGAACACCCTGAAGGGCATAAGGGACAGGGGGTGCAGTGTTTTGTCGCTGCGGATGTATTCCATGTTCAGCCCCTGTCAATCGCTTAATGGAACGCGTTCAGGCATCGGCTCGTTGGACCTTGGGCATATCTGAATGGGGCAAGCTGCGATCTGTACCAGAACCCTGGGAGGCCACTCCCTGCATGCAATGGCTGCTGCAGGGAGAAGCCATATTCCGGAAGACAACAGCGGGCCGGCAAGGTATGGCGCCTAGTTAAGGGACAGCGTTTTCATAAATGATTGACTGGCGACGGAGGTGGACGGAAAAACACGGAAGTTTCACTGCTAATGTCCGTGGGTTCCGTGGCAATTTATCCGCTTCATGCCTCAGGCATGTGTCATCCGGTACCGGGCCCGGATACCAGGCTTATCGCAGCGTCAGTGTTTTCTCATATATCATTGGCTTCTTTGTGTAGAGCAGGTTCAGCTCCCTTTCGTAGCGCACCTCGATGCGGTAATCATCACCGACCTCTGAGACCTTGAAGCTGCTGCTCAGGTCATCCATCTGGTTCATGTTCAGCTGCTTGTCGATCATGTCCCTGACGGCCTTCGTGCTGGTGACGTGTGATCGCATATTGGCCTTCTCGATGTTGCTCAGGATAGTATCCACGGTGCCGGCCTCGATGTACTGCGGTACGTACTGAAACCCGATGTAGATGCCTGCGGCAAAGATCGCCAGGATGATGATGCCGACGATAGCGGAAGCGCCATGCTGCTTTTTCTGACTGGTATTCATAGTATCGTGTGTCCTTTCCGGTATGGCTGTGGCCGTGGGATATGAAGGGTTACAGGCGGCATACTACCCGCGCCCTGCGGGGGCTGCCAGTAAAAAAGTCCGGACCCCGCCTGATGCCACTGGTGGAAAATAGTCCGGATTCGGCCCCGGTTACCAGGACTTCACGCTGACGCCATTCAGGAATATGCTGTGAAGCGACCAGCGTATCAAGGCGAACAGGTGAATCAGTGCAAATAGCCACAGAACGAATCGATATCAGCTGTCCTGAGTCCGAAATATACCACGGGATGCTGGCGCTGGATGGCAAGCATATCCTGGAACTGGGCTGTGGCAGTGCTGCGATCACCCGCGACATCGCGACCTCCGGCGCCGATCGTAAAATCACCGCGCTGGAAGTTGATGAAATCGCACATGAAAAGAACCTGCAGACAGGGGACTTGCCCAATGTAACATTCGGTCTCGCCGGAGCGCAGGCAATCCCGCTGGAAGATGCATCGGTCGATGTGGTGTTCATGTTCAAGTCCCTGCACCACGTGCCGGTTGAGATGATGGATCAATCAATGCGTGAAATTCACCGGGTGTTGCAGCCGGGCGGACTGGCCTATATATCCGAACCCGTCTTTGCCGGTGAATTCAATGAAATACTGCGTTTGTTCCACGATGAGCGAATGGTTCGCGAGGCGGCATTCAACGCTGTAAAAAGGGCGGTGGATGAAGGTCTGTTCAGCCTGGTCGAGGAAAGATTCTTTAACTCACCGACGCAATTCGAAAGCTTCGCGGATTTTGAAACCCGGATAATCAGGGCCACGCACACCGAACACCGACTCGATGAAAAACGCTATAAGCTGGTCAGGGAGCGTTTTGAAGCACACCTCGGTGACGATGGAGCCCGCTTCCTGATGCCGGTTCGCATCGATCTCTTGAAGAAGTGGACTGGTGACCAGAAATGCTTGCCGGCACACAGTTTATCCGGTCCGGTGTGCGAAACGCGCCCTGCGCCGTGAGTCAGGACCGGCGCGCAGGGCCCGGCAGGTAGCAAACCCGGCAACCATGCGCAAAATTACTCTCGGTTTACTGATACTCATGGGGGGGTGGGGCCTGGGCTGGTTGACTTCCCGTTACCTGACCATTCCCGCGCAGCAGTCTGCGCGGCCGGCGGTCAGCGTTGCACCGGGTCCCGCCAGCCCTGAGGGCAGGGCAGCTGCCGTTGCGCCAGCGGCAACCGTTGCTGGCACTGAAACAGCGACGCTGTTGCAAAGGAACGACTTTGCAGCGGTGCTGGAACGCTATGAGTCATTACAGCTGCAGGCGGACGAGGCCGCGGTTGCACATGCCAGGGCACAGATTCTGGCTCACGCCCGCCGGCTTATTGTTGAACATCGTTTCAGTCTGGCGGAACAGTTGCTGCAGCGCTTCCTGGTCGCGGACTACCGTGATGTGGACGCACGAGTCCTGCTGGCGGAAGTGTTACGCAAGCAGCAGGATATTCCTGCGGCGATCGACCAGTTATACGAGGCCCGGGGCTATGCCTGGCGACCGCCCATGCTGCAGCATATCACCGGGCGGATTCGCGCTCTTGTGGCCGAACTGACCAAATCGCTGCAGCGCGATGACGATCAAACCGCACTGCTCGCGCTGTACCAGCACCTCGTCGAGCTGGAACCCGATCACGCACCCTGGTTCATGGAACTCGCCGCCGCGCAACTGGCGCTCGACGACAGGGAAGCAGCGCGCAGTTCACTGCTGCTGGTCGCGCAGGACCCCGGTGTCGGTGCGCGGGCAAGGGCGATGCTCTCGGAGTTAAGCGTTGCGTTCGCCGGGATGCCGGGTGCAGAGTCAGGGGATTCCGCGCCGGATGTGGCCGGCATCCCCTTGAAGCGCAGTGGCAATCATTACCTTGTGGATGCGAGACCGGGTGATGGGCGCAACGTCCAGCTGCTGATCGATACCGGCGCCTCCCTGACGATTTTCACACCGGAGGTGCTTGCGCAACACGGCATCCGCTACCAGGACACCGGCAGGACTGCCGTTTTCAATACGGCAAACGGCCCGGTGCGTGCGCCCGTTTACAGAATCGATTCCCTCGCGGTTGGCGACTGGCAAGTCAGGCAGCTCGACATCGGTGTGCTGGACCTGGGGGGCGGAACCGGTGTGGACGGCTTGCTGGGCATGAACTTTCTGGGCCACTTCCAGTTCTTTATCGATCAGAACAGGGCACTGCTGCGCCTTTCGGCTGAGTAGGTATCCTCTGGCAAAACCGGGGGATACTTGCTCCCCGTTCATGCGGATGTTTCCTGGTAGATATGCACATCGCGCTGCGGGAATGGTATGGAGACATCTTCGGCGTCGAAGCGGCGTTTCACTTCCCGGGTAATGTCCCAGTAAACATCCCAGTAATCTTCAGGCCTGACCCAGGGACGGCAAATGAAGTTGACCGACGAGTCTGCAAGCTCGTGAAGCTTCACGACGGCTGCCGGCTCTTTCAGCACCAGTTCATGTCCGTTGACGATCTCTTCCAGTATCCTCTGCGTCTTGTCAATATCATCGTTGTAACCGATGCCAAACACCATGTCCACACGGCGCTGCGTGATGCCCGTGATATTGGTGATGACGTCGCCCCAGACTGAATTGTTGGGCACGATAACAAGCTGGTTGTCCGGTGTACGCAACTGCGTCGACAGCAGATTCATGGATTCGACCTTGCCGAGTGTCCCCGCTACGTTGATCACGTCGCCGGTATCGAACGGCCGGTAAACCAGCATCAGAATGCCGCTGGCGAAGTTGCTCAGTGAGTTTTGCAGTGCAAAAGCAATCACAAAGCCGGCGGCGCCGATCACCGCGAGTACCGGCCCGATGTTGATTTCCAGTGCAGAGAGTCCCACAAAGAAGCCGATGAACAGCACCGTCCGGCGGGCGCTCAGCACCAGGAATTCGCTCAGCAGCGACGAGAACGACTTCGACCTGGAAGCCGCCTTGCGTGCGGCTTTCCCGGCAACAATCGAGAGCAGGTAAAACACGATCACGATGACGAAGAACTTGATTATGTTGACAGCCCAGCGTAGACCACCTTCAGCCGACAGCAGCCAGCCGGTAACCGTTGTCCAGGTTGCACTGGCGTCAGTGACATCCACCTTGATGCCTGATACGGCCTTGATATAGGAATCGTATTCTTCGGTGTCCCCGCCCTTGGCCTGCAGTTCTGCCAGTACAACATCGAAGCGGTCGATAATTGCGGTTTTCTCTGCCATCAGGGTGGTGACGTGTTTGATCAGAGCGGTCTTGATATCCGTCTTCGCTTCCTTTGTTGTTGCTGCCACGTCGACAGACTGGCCGTCTTCCTTCGCCTTGCGCTCTGCGGCCTTGATTGCATCCTGTACCGAGGCATCTTTAGACGACTTCTTTTCGGCGTCTTTCACTTCCTTGAGTGCCTGCTCTGCTTTCCGGGCAGCATCCTGCGCCGCTTCAGGTTCGGCTTCCTTGGCCTTTTCTGCATCCTCCAGTGTTGATTCGGCCTGCTCTGTCTTTTTAATCTCTTCCTTCTTGTAGAATGCCGCGACTTCGGCGTTGCTGATTTCCGTTACCTTTTGCTTCAGCAACAACAGCCATGCCTGTGCTTCGACTTCCAGTTCGCATTTCGTCAGGGGCTTGACTCGATGGGACAGGACCTCGACAGGCACCTTTACGTCCGTGTCGGTGATGGCCTTGATGTCGGTGGGACAATCATTGGCAGAAGCCGCAGTCGACATCAGGGTCAAGGCGACTGCCGTCCTGATTATCCGCTTCCAGGCAACGAAAAACTTTCTCATTTAAGGTATTCTCCAGGGACGTTTGATCGGGAAACGACGGGTATCCGGGCTTGCGCGCATCACGGGGTATCGGTAATCGTGCAACCTTGCCAGTGCCCGACAGAACACAGGATTGACCTGAAATATTCATATTCACGGCCACGAGCCACATACACGGGAAGCGGCAGGTCTGGTAGATTATACCCGGTAAAAAAGCGCAGCAGCATGTATCAGGACACGGGTCGGGCTGATTCACCGGCCAAAATTCTAGCACAGCAATGGAAACCGGCTCCATTGATACGGAAAGCATCGGTACAATAGCCGGGCGTACCCGGCTGACCGGATAGGGAGTAGCGACTTGTCAACCGCTGATGTTCCGAACAGTGATCCGCTGCCATCCGCCCTGACGGCTGCGCATATCGTTTATGCATTGCATGCATTTGCAATCGGGCTCGGTATCGTGGGGTCCTCAACCGTGATCGGCGGCTTTGTCGGGAGTGTGCCGTCGATCATCGCTGTCATTATCAATTACGTGAAACGCGGAGATGCGCGCGGCTCCTGGGCGGCATCACATTATCGCTGGCAAATTCGCACCTTCTGGTTTGCACTGTTGTGGCTGCTCCTTGCCGTGCTCCTGATTGTAACCGTGGTCGGTGCGCCCATCGGCCTGGGCCTGCTGCTCGTCCTGACCCTCTGGCTGATCTACCGCATCGTGCGCGGCTGGCTGCGGCTGCTGGATAAACAGGCGATGTACGTGTGATTCCCTGATGCCCGCGGTGTGATTCCCGGACCAATAAACAGGGGGCGGACCCGAATGGCGGGATTGTTCCGGTTTGCGCATCGAGTTAACCCAATCATTCCATAAATCCACCTGTAGGAGCGCCGCCCTTCGGCGCGATCGCGGCCAGGAGGCCGCTCCTGCAGGACGGAGCCATAACATCACTAACAGTGAATTCCAGAACCATTATGCAAGGATGCATTTCATCCCGTAAATCACCGATCGAAAATGGATTAAACCCCCGGGTTCATGCAACTGTCGGGTTAACTGCCAGGGTCAGGAACGGCCTTTATAGCGCGCCAGGCACTCCCAGATGCGCTGCTCAATCGACCCGGCAGCTTCGGCAGGTACTGCGCCGGTGGTCAGTGCAGCCAGCAGCAGGTCCTCGGGGGAGTCCTGTCCATCCAGCTCCTTTTTCAGCGAGGCATTGAGGCGCTCGATCTGGTAGGCCATGCGTTCGGTCTGGCATTCAGCGGGTGAGTCCAGTTCCAGCAGGACTTCCAGTTTGAGGCAGGCAGCCTGCTTTGCCGCAAGGTTGCGTGACAGGGATGTGTCGTCGGGGCGGCTGAGTGCCTGGCCGAAACGTTGATTGATTTTCCCGGCACTGACGCCGGCAAGCGCAGGCAGGGCAATCCATTCGGCCTCGACGCTGTCCGTATCAGGTGTGCTGCCGGACAATGTTGCCTGCTCCCATTGATGGCACAGTGCAGCGCGCCTCGCGAGGTTGTCCAGCGTGGAATCCCGGGCGCGTGATTCCGCGGCCTTGAGCGCGGTGGAGAATTGTTTCTGTGCTGCACGCCAGCGGTTGTCCAGGCTGCTTTCGTGCTTGCGCGGTATCCAGCCGATAGCTTCCCACTGGTGCCTGATCCGGGAGAGAACTGAGACACCGGCGAGTAATTCCTCGTCACTGGCCGCAGCGACCCGGGTCAGTTCCTCGATCAGTGCCTGCTTTTGCTTCAGGTTTGCGTTGCGTTCAGCATCCTGCTCCTTGCGTTCGGCATCACGCCTTTGCCAGGTGCTGTCGCAGGCGGCCTGGAAGCGTTTCCACAGCCTGTTTTCGAGTTCGCGCTTGCCGGTAACCGTGATCGTCCATTGCTTTTTCAGCGTGTCGAGACGGTCCAGCGCGTCGCGGAGACTGGCGACTTCAGCCAGTGCCTCGATATCGGCGATGAGTCTTTCGCGGGCCTTTATCGAGCGTTCGCGTTCGCTGGACAGGTATTCCTCGAATTTTTCCAGCGTCTCATCCAGTGCCCTGGCGAGCGGTTTGCGGTGCCTGAAATCGACGTTGCCGATTTTGTAGAAATCGCGGCGGGCGTGGCTGACGGTTTTGTCAATTTCCCGCCAGTCGGGCTGTTGCCAGTCGGTTTCCGCATACAGGGTGTTAAGCCTGTCGATAATGGCCCGGCGCTGACTGCGGTTCTCCTTGCGGCGCTGCTTGAGCTTTTCAAAATGCGCGAGGCAGGGTTTGTAGGCTTCCTCGCATGCCTGGTCGAACTCTTTCCAGAGTCCCTTTCCGGGTTGATCGCCGGATTTGTCCCAGGTATGCCATTGCTCGCGTGCCTGCTTTATCTGCCCGGCGAGTTTTTCCGGTTGCAGGTCAGCGCCGGTCAGTTGTTTAACCTGTTCAATGAGATCCTTTCTTGCCAGGGTTGTGCCCCAGTGGCGCCAGGACTCGAGCTTGCGCAGCTGCGGGCGCACATGATTCAGCCGCTTTTCGATGTCCTGCCAGCGCTGCTCGGAAAGCCCCGGGATATTGCCCATGATAGACATCAACTTGTGATACGCGCGTTCGGCCTGCTGCAGTTCATTGTCCCTGAGTGCGGTTTCCAGTTCGTCTGTCAGCGTGAGCGATTTCTCATAATCGTTGTTGCGGCGCTCAACCTGTGCGTGAATACGCGTTCGCAGCGTTTCCAGGCCGGCATCGATAGTCGTATCCAGCTCGCAGTCCGCCGCGGGCCGGACTTCATCAGGCGGGTCTCCCTCGGGTTGGGCTTCCCCGGCGACGGGGTTGCTGGCGGTGTTGCGCAGGGCATCGATTGCCTTGCGTACCTTTTTCGCACGCGTTTCATCGATGCCGCCGGATGCCTCCAGCAGGGAGTTGATCTCGTCGAGAATAGCCTGGCGATTCCCGAGACTGGCAGTTGTGGTTTCTTTGTTCATTGCATAATTGGGGTTAGGGCGGAATTCTCGCAGATATTCAGAATAATTGTACCCTTATCCGGTAGCCGCGTGGTGCTGGTATTAATCAGGCCTTGCCCGGGGATATCGCGCCGGAGAACGGTGCTTGTGCCCATTGGGGCAGCCCTGCGGGGTGTTACAATCAGGGCAGGGTCGGTCTCTGCATGCCCTTCAGGGTACTCCTGCGGGTATAGAGCCGGCCATGGAGATCACTTTTGCCACGTGAATACTGTTTTTGGTGCAGACATGAAAATACTGGTGCGCAATTTGACCCGGGAAACGACGGAAGCGGAGCTGCTGGCCCTGTTCAGGGCTTACGGGGATGTGCAGTACTGCAAGCTGGTGATGGATAAGGTGACAGGAAAAACCAAGGGCTTTGGCTTCGTTGAAATGCCGCGTGCGGGCGAGGCCAGGGCAGCCATCAAAAGCCTTAACTATCAGGATGTAGGTGGCAACAGGATTCGTGTGAAAAAGGCGGAGAAGCACGAGCAGGGTGATGCCGGGAAAGACCACGGGTACACGCATTCATGATCCTGTGCCATGACCTGGTGAACGGGCTGGTCGCATGAGCAATCCCCAGCCCAGCAACCCCCTGCATGGTCTGACCCTGGAAACGATACTGACTCGCCTGGTGGAGCGTTATGGCTGGGACGAGCTGGGACGGATCATCAATATCAAATGCTTCAGGCATGAGCCTGGCATCAAGTCGAGCCTGAAGTTCCTGCGAAAGGCTCCCTGGGCGAGGGAGAAAGTCGAGGCCTTGTATTTGCGGAGCTTGTGCAAAACGGATTGACTGGTGGACTTGTTCACGGAACCTTCAATCGTTCGCACCACAGGTGGAATATTATGACTCCCTGGACCTTGCTCGACAGCACCCGGGTGCCCGGAAACGCCGGGGAGCTGTGCCTCTACCAGCGGGGCGCTGAATTCTCGATCAAGATCACCGGTCGCGGCGAGCTGATGAACAGCCGTTCTCATGGCTCCGAGGATGCGCTGGCCGAACTGACCTGTGCCCGGCTGATAAACAGCGTCAACCCCCGGCTGCTCATTGGAGGCCTTGGCATGGGATTTACCCTGGCCGCGGCGCTGCGGCACCTCGGCGACCAGGCGCAGGTCGTGGTTGCCGAGCTGGTGCCGGGTGTGGTGGCATGGAACCGGGGCGTGCTTGGGGAGCCGGCCGGCCACCCGCTGCAGGATCCACGGGTGGGTGTGTGCGAGAAGGATGTCGCCCGTGTCATGATGAAAGAGGCGCAGGCCTTCGATGCGATTTTGCTGGACGTTGATAACGGGCCGGAAGGACTGACCCGCAAGGAAAACGACTGGCTCTATGGCGAGGACGGGCTGAATGCGGCCCGCGCTGCACTGCACCCCGGGGGTGTGCTTGCCGTGTGGTCAGCCGGTCCCGACCAGGCCTTTCTGCAGCGACTGAGCAAGGTCGGGTTCGAGGTGGAGGAGGTACGCGTGCGTGCGCACGGCGCGAAGGGCGCCCGGTACATCATCTGGTTTGCCAGGCGGGTAGAATAGGCGTCGTCCGGGGCCGGCAAACTGCGATGCGCATTGAACGGCAGAAGGCGGCCCGCATGGTGAGTGAAGTGAAGCGTGCATTAATCATTGGTTCCGTCAGGAAATCCTGAATAAGTCGTCATTCTGACGCATGCCGGAATGACAAATCTGGACTTGTTCAGAAATTCCTTTAATCAATTGTCCCAGTCATTCTGAAATAAGAAGGTAAGTTCGATGGCAAATTCATTTGGTGAGCAGTTTCTCAAGGCGGGCCTGGTAAACAAGACACAGCTCAGCAAGGCGCAGAAGTCGAAGAGCAAGCAGCAGAAACTGAAGCAAAAGCAGAAGATCGAGGTGGTCGACGAGGCTGCGGCGGCTGCCCGGCAGGCGGCGGCGGAAAAGGTAGCGCGCGATCGCGAACTCAATCTCCTGCAAAAGGAAGCGGCCGGGCGCAGGGCGGAGCTGGCACAGGTGCGCCAGTTGATCGAATTGAACCGCGTGCCGCGGAACGACGGTGAGGTGGGATATAACTTCCAGGACGGGACGGCGGTCAGGAAGATTTTCGTTACAGATGATGTCCACGACAAGCTGGCGCGCGGTCTGCTTGCCATCGCCAGGCTTGATGACGGCTACGAGGTGATCCCGTCGGTGGTGGCGGAGAAAATCATGTTGCGCGACGCGTCCTGCATCGTCAGCAATGCAACGACGCAGCTGGAGAGTGGTGAAGATGATCCCTACGCGGATTACAAGGTTCCCGATGACCTGATGTGGTAGCCGGGCGGCAGCGGCGGTTGCCCGAAGACTGCATCGCGGTCAGGTGACCGCTCCTACCCGAATTCATCCACCCATAGGAGCAGACCTAAAGGGCATAAACGCCGCCCTCGGCGCGATTGTCGGGCGGTGCATCGAACGCAGCTGGTCCACGGTTACAGCAGCAAATCTTCCCCGATGGGATGCCAGCTGCTGGCGGAATCAACCAGGGACCTGGCCGTGAGTGCCGCTACGCCATAGACGACGGCGTTGACGGCAAAATCCTTCCTGATCTTGCGCAACAGCAGGTCGAAGTCTCCGTCGCCTGACAGCAGAACGACCGTGTCCACGTTCTTCGCCACATCCATGACATCGATTGTTATGCCGACGTCCCAGTCGCCCTTGGCGGAGCCGTCACTGCGCTGGATGTAGGGTTTCAGTTTTACGCTGAAGCCGATCCGTTTCAGGACATCCTGAAATTTGAGCTGTTTGTCGTCGCCGCGGTGCGTGGCGTAGGCGGTTGCGGAAACGATCTCGCCTGTAGCGGCAAGCTGTTGCCAGAGTTTTCGGTAGTTAAACTGGCGGCCGTAGGCCTGGCGGGTGGTGTAGTAGATGTTCTGCACATCGGCGAAAACAGCAATCCTGTTCACAGTGTGTCCAGCCGGTGATTGCAGGGGCGCGTAGACTAGCGCAGTTTCCGCACCCTGAACTTGCGGCCCTTGATTTTGCCTTCCGTCAGGATCTTTAGTGCCTGCCTGGCGACGGGGCGTTCCACGGCAACATAGGCAAGGTTGTCGGCGATATCGATTTTCCCGATTTGCTTGCCCGGCAGGCTGGTGTTTGCTGTCAGGGCGCCAAGGATATCGCCTGCGCGTACCTTGTCCCTGCGGCCGCCGCTGATGCCCAGGGTCACCATCGGCGGGCTCAGACGGAAATTCTCCCGGGTTTTCAGCGACGTTGTATTCTCGATCCTGACGGGGCTGTTCTGGAATTGCTCTATCGCCTCTATCCTGAACTTTTCATACGCCATGAACAGACTGATGGCCAGGCCTGCGTTGCCGGCCCGGCCCGTGCGACCGATACGGTGGATATGGATT
This sequence comes from uncultured Gammaproteobacteria bacterium, assembly GCA_963824045.1. GTDB lineage: Bacteria > Pseudomonadota > Gammaproteobacteria > UBA9214 > UBA9214 > UBA9214. Next base: position 44,654 of record CAWGNW010000014.1, read on the forward strand.
TCCGCGTCAGGCGACAGCTCGAAATTGATGACGGCCTGCAGCTCCTTGATGTCCAGTCCGCGTGCAGCGACATCGGTTGCGATGAGGATGGAGCTGCTCTTGTTGGCAAACTGTATCAATACCTGGTCGCGGTCCTTCTGGTCCAGATCGCCGTGCAGGGCCAGCGCATGAAAGCCCTGCTGCCAGAGTTCATCCGCCAGTTCCTGGCACTGGTGTCTGGTATTGCAGAACACCAGGCTGGACTCGGGGCGGTAATGCTGCAGCAGGGCAACCAGGGTTTTGGTTCTTTCACCCTTTTGTATTTCATAGAAGACCTGCTTTATCTGCTTGCTGTCATGCAGGCTTTCCACGCGGATATCAACGGGGTCGCGCTGGATGGCATCGCTGACGGTTTTTATTTCATCCGGGTAGGTCGCCGAGAACAGCAGGGTTTGCCTCTGCCGTGGCGCCATGTCAATAATGCGCATGATGTCCTCATGAAAACCCATGTCCAGCATGCGGTCGGCCTCGTCCAGTACCAGCATCTGCAGGCTGTCGAGCGTCAAGGTCCCCTTTTCCAGGTGCTTCAATATTCGTCCCGGGGTGCCCACCACCACATGCGGGTTGCGTTCCAGCGAGACCAGTTGGGCAGCCATCGGTTTGCCGCCGCACAGGGTAAGGATATTGATGTTGGGTATCGCGCGCGCCAGCAGACGGATTTCCCGGCTGACCTGGTCGGCCAGCTCGCGAGTCGGACAGAGCACCAGTGCCTGTGTCAGGTAGCTTCGCGCCTCGATTTTGTGCAGCAGGCCAATGGCGAATGCCGCCGTCTTGCCACTGCCGGTCTTCGCCTGGGCCAGTAAATCCCTGCCTTCCAGGATGACAGGCAGGCCCCTGGCCTGTATCGGAGTCATGGCGTGGTAATCCAGCGACTGGATGTTGGCCAGAACTTCGGGTGATAACTGCAGGGAGGAAAAGTCTGTTGAGGTCACGGAGGGATCGACTTGTGGCGGCTTGAAGCAAAGCACGCGCATCATAGCAGGTTGCCGCGAGGGGTTCCGAAGTAAATGGGGCAGGGTAGAGGATGGTCTCGCGGCGAGGGCATGAAGTGCCAGTTCCTGTCCCCGCCGGATGCACCTGCAGTAGCGCCGGCCTGCGGCTCGACCGTTCAGGGCGCATAGCGGCCGGTACCCGGGGATCGGGTATAAAGAAGTCGCACCTGCACCTGCAGGACCGCCGCCCCGCGGCGCGATTGGGGGTGGCGTCAATGCGGCTGGTGAAGTGTGCCGCTCAGCCGACCACGACGTTGTATCGCTTGCCCTTGGGGATAAAGACCACGCTGACGCTCAGGTCGTGGGGGCTGTAGATGGTCGTGCGCAGCAGCAGGCCGCGGCCCTTGACTTCGGCCTGCTCGGTCATGGTGCGGATCTTGGTGGTGTCGTCGTAATTGTCTTCTATTTCTTCGTAGTTGAGCTTCATGTGTCCTCTCCGGTTAAAGAATTTTGCATCGTAATAAACTAGACCATCCCCCGCAGCTTGCAAGGTGGAGGGTGGAGTTTATGCCCTTCAGGATGTTTCTGCACGGGGGTTATCGGGTCGCGGGAGTGCTGCTCCCCGGGCGCGATTTTCAGTTGGTCCGGGTGAGCCGCCCGGGCAGGTCTGCTGCGTTCCGGTTGCCGTTCGGCGAGCACGCCGCGATGGTCAGACAGGGTTTCCGGCAGCGCGGCGTGGAAGCATCCGGCTGCTGGTCGAGACGAGAATCCCCGTGTACGGGTGAATGCCCGGATCGGGGTGTCAGCTTGGCACGGTGAGTGGCGGTCTGATGCCCGCAACCGTTGTCGAGCGTGCCTCGTCAGTTCGGAGTCGTATCGCCGACCAGTGTATGACCGCTGACCTGCGTGATGACCGGCCTGCCGGCTTCCATTTCGTAGGTGGCATATTCGCGGAATTTGCTGGTCATTTCCTTGCCGTCCTGGACCACGTGCTCGGTCACGGTCGAATATGACAGCCCGCTCAGGCCGTCCGGCATGATATGAATCTCCGTGTTGGTGCGCTGATAGTCGTATTGCTCGATCGTTGTCCAGCCCGCGTCGATCAGCGCCAGGTACTCCTGCTTGTTGATGGTCACCTTCGCCATCCACTTCTCATGGGGGAACTCGATGATCTTGACGAACGCGTCGCCCAGGTGTGTCCCGATGCCCGCCGTGTCGCGGTTCAACGCCGCGGCGTCGGTCGTATCGATGACCTGCTGTATCTGTGTTGCGTTAATCCGGTCGGCCGCGTTCAGCGGGAGTGCCAGCAAGGCGGATATGACCATGCCGGTTAAACGTTTGTTCATGTTGTTATCTCCCGTGCCGGTGTTGAGGGCCGCTGCCGGTGGCCGTGTAAGCTGTTTCAATCTTTATGTTAGCAAAATTCCGCGGCATGCGACTGTCGCGGTGCCGATTGTGCCCGGTCAAGGGTGCATGGCATGCGCTGAGTCGCAAAACGCCGGTATGCAGCGTGTGATCCCGGTCTCAGCATATTTTCCGGGTGGCGCTAGGATGGTTACTGGTCGTAATACTTCTCATGAAACAACTGGGTCGCGAGGTCCTCTCATGTCAGATCACGGATGGCAGCATTCGATCCTGCAGGGCATCGGTACGCGCATCGAGGTCTTTGCAGAACTCTACCCGCAGCCGTACCTGTTGTTCATGGCTGTTGTCGCACTGCTCGGCTATGCCTGCCTGCTGCTGTTTCCGTTGCTGGCACTGGCCGGCATGGCAGGCATGTATCAGGCGCTTGCCGCTTCCCCCGGGGTGGCGTGGCTGCCACTGCTGGTGTGGATGCTCGTGGCCGGTTGCTGCGGGCTGGCCAGTTACCGGCTGTTTCAGTTCAGGCCACGTCTTCCCGCGGGTGTCGTGCTGGACAGGCTGCAGGCGCCGGCGCTGTTCCAGCTGGTGGAAGACACCCGTGCACAGTATGCCTGTCCTCGAATAGACCGCATCCTGATCACGGATGATTACCAGCTCGATATCGTCAGTACCCCCGTCTCGGCATTGCCGGTCTGGTCAACCCGTTCACTGCTTGTCGGCCTGCCGTTGCTGCAGTGCCTGTCTGCAACACGCTTCCAGTGCTCGCTGGCGCGCCGCCTGGGCCAGACCTCCAGACGAACCAACCGCCTGCTCAACTGGCTCTACTCGCTGCGTTCAACCTGGCCCGGCTACCGGGGTGCGGCTTTCGGAGCTGATCCCGGTCACCTGGTGGTGCGCGCAGTATTCTCCATTTATGCGCCGCTCTACACGGTACTCGGCACGGCAGCGGCGCGCCTGGACGAATTGCAGGCCGACAGTTACGCCATGGAACTGTTCAGCGACGAGGATGTCCTGGATGCGATCACGACCGACGCGGTCTTCCAGCTGTTCCTCCGGGAAAGGTACTGGCCGGCAATCAGGAAGCTGCGCGAGCAGGATGCGGCGGTTGTCACCAATGCCCATGCGCGCATTGCAACGGTACTGAAGGCCGGACTGCACGGGAGTAATATCGTCAACTGGGTCGAACAGGCCATGTCTGCGGAACAGTCATGGGATGACCCGTGGCCGTCTCTGGTGCGGCGCCTGGAGAATATCGGTCATGCACAGGCCTGCATGGCTACCGATGTGACCGAGCCATCTGCCGAAGCCTACCTTGATACCTCCAGGCCGAAGCTCGAAACAGTGTTTGCAGGCCTGCCGCCGCCGCAAACCCCGCATCTGCCCGCGTGGCCGGCAAGAGTGGAGATGTTGCGACGGGGCTTGCAGTCCACCACGCACAGTCTGCTGCGCAGGCTGAAAAACATCCCGCATTCAGGCGGTCATGCCGGTGAAGTGAGGAATTAGCAGGCAGGGCAGTCGCTGCCGTCCCGGTGGATTCAGCAGGTGTCGCGATCAGGCGACCTCGATCGCGAACTGCTGCCTGAATGTCTCGTGCAGTCCCAGGCGTGCCACCGGTGAGTCACTGGCGTGCAGCAGGTGACCGGTATCCTGCCCGACGCTCACGCGCGGCTTGATGCTGTCGCCCGGGCTGACTTTCAGGCGGAACTCGCGTATTGCCGGGTGCTCCCGCACCAGGGCCTCTCCCTTGATGGCGGTGACCCGTCCGGCACCCGGATGAAATACCTCGACGGCGGCGTAAGCCAGGGGGCTGTCCGGGAAGTCGAACGGTTCGTCCAGTTCCATGGCGACGAATGCCGCCCAGGGGTCGAAACCCCAGGCGTAGCGGAGCGCGTTCATGATGTAGCCGCCGGGCGGGCGCAGCGCGATTTCCCCGAACAGCAGGCCATTCTGCGTCAGGTAGAGCTCGAGGTGGGTGATACCCCACCTGATTTTCAGTGATTCGATGACGCGGCGATTGAGTGCCTGGATGGCGTTGGTCAGCGCCGGATCAAATGCCGCAGGTACGAAATTGACCCGCCCCTTTTCCTGGTACCCGGTGATGTTCGTGAACCGGATGCTGCCGTTGTTGATGAATGACTCGATGCTGGCCTCGGGTGCGGCGACGAATTTTTCCAGGATGTTCCTGTTGCCGTGCTGCAGTTGCAGGTCGGTCTCCCGGTCTATGATCTGCAGCGTCTTGCCGCCCGATGCCTTGCGGCTTTTCTTCACAACGGGGCAACCCAGCGCCGCGAATACCGCGGCCGCATCGGTCGCGTCCGACTCCGCCAGGAACTTCGTCATCGGGATGCCGAAATTGCGCAGGTATTCCTTCATCGCCAGCTTGTCCCTGCAGCGCAGCGCCGTGGTGGTCGCGGAACATCGTGCGCCCAGCAGGCGCCGGGCCAGTGCCGCGGGGTAGATGGCTGCCTCGGTGCCGGCGATGACGTGGGTAAAGCGACTGCCGGCGAATTCCTGGCGGACGGTCTGCCTGATCCTCTCCGTGGATTTCCAGAGGGGGGTTGTGACCAGCCTTTCCGCGCCCGGCCAGCGGGATGCCTGTTTGTTCTGCCAGATGGAAAAGGGAATCTGCCGCTTGCGCAACACGTCGACAAGGCCCCGCCGGGGACCGATGAGCAGTACGCGGTACTCGTTCAATAGCGTGCTTCCAGACGCTGCGGGACAGAGTCGGGAAGAGTACCGCGGAACAGGGGATAGAGCTATTTTTTGAAAAGGGATCAGATTTATTTTATGCCCGACAGCACCGAAACCCCGGAGCCAAATATCCGGCTTGTAGCCTGTTATCATGGGTTGCATCGCGGGAAAACGCTAAGCCGTGAGGAGAGGCGCGGCAACCGTGGTAGAATACCCTGTATTTATAATTATTACAGACGAGAACACCATGATTGATACCCTCCTGAATTTCCTCGGTGCCGGCGGCATCATGCAACTCTCTACCGGCGAACTGCTGCTGACGGGCCTGCTGCTCACCCAGGTGACGATATTCGGCGTCACCATTTACCTGCATCGCAACCAGGCGCACCGGGCGCTGGACCTGCATCCCGTCATTGCCCACTTTTTCCGCTTCTGGCTGTGGCTGACCACCGGCATGGTGACCCGGGAGTGGGTGGCGATACACCGCAAGCACCACGCGAAATGCGAAACGCCGGACGACCCGCACAGTCCCCAGGTGCTGGGGATCGGCAAGGTGATGTGGCAGGGCGCCGAGCTGTACCGGCAGGAGGCGGGCAGGCACGAGACCCTGGCGCGCTATGGCCACCTGACGCCGGACGACTGGCTGGAACGGCATGTCTATGCACGCTTTCCGCTGGCTTGGCATCACGCTTATGCTGTTGCTCGATATCGTGCTGTTCGGCATGGCCGGTCTGGTGTTGTGGGCGGTGCAGATGATATGGATCCCGTTCTGGGCGGCCGGCGTGATCAACGGTGTGGGCCACTACTGGGGCTACCGCAATTACGAGAGCTACGGACGCCTCCCGCAATATCCTGCCGTGGGGCCTGATTATCGGTGGCGAGGAACTGCATTCCAACCACCATGCCTTCCCGACCTCGGCGCGGTTTTCCAGCAAGTGGTGGGAGTTCGACCTGGGCTGGAGCATGATCCGCCTGCTGTCGCTGCTGCGACTGGCGAATATCAAGCGGCTTGCGCCCCCGCAGGCGCTGATCCTCGAGTGCAAGGAAAGCATTGACGTGGAAACCGTGCGCGCCGTACTGCGGAATCGCATGTACATCATGGCCGGCTATGCGCGTGACGTCATTTATCCGGTGCTGCGCCAGCAACGCCGTGAATGCGACGCTTCCTGCAAGCAGATACTGCGGCGCGCCCGCGGCCTGCTGGTGCGGGATGCCTCGCTCATCAATGAGCGTGCCCGTGCGCGGCTGGAGCAGATCCTTGCCCGCTTCCACGACCTGAAGACTGTCTATCACTATCGCCAGCAGCTGCAGTCGGTCTGGGCCAGCAAGGTCACCAGCCAGGAGACGCTGCGCAAGTCGCTGCAGGAGTGGTGCCAGCAGGCCGAGGAGACGGGCATTGCCGCCCTGCAGGAATTTTCCCGGCGCCTGCGCGGCTACAGTTTGCAGACTGCCTGAGGGGGCGAGCTCCGGTCTCCGGCGCGATTACCTGAAAATGGCATCGCGGTCAGGTGACCGCTCCTACGCCAAAAGATCCACCTGTAGGAGCACCCCACTGGGCACAAGCACCCCACTGGGCACAAGCACCCCACTGGGCACAAGCACCCCACTGGGCACAAGCGCCACCCTCCGGCGCGATTGTTTGAGCACGAACTGAAAGCTTCCCGTGTCGGGTATGATGGCGCCCTGAACCTGATGCAATGTCATACCCGCCGGAGACCAGATGAAGCTGCCGGACAGTCCCGCCCCGTTGACCCGGCCCGAGCAGTTGCGGCTGGAGCGTTTCCTGCGTTCGAATGAAAGCGGTGAGGGTGCCTTGACACTCAGCTGCGTGCAGCGTGAACTGCAGGAGGTGCATTACCGGGAGCTGTGTGCGCTGCTGCCGCCCATGGCCGAGGCGGTGTACCGGCACTGGCATGGCGGCGCAGACACGTAAACAGGGTTTACTGCACCCGGGTGGTTACCGCTGCAACTTCCATTCACATGCAATCTGAACCGGAAAAATTACTGCGCAGGCACCGGCAACTGGTTCACTCCGACAGTCTCCGGGTGGCATCGCACGTGCAAAGAAGCGCGGGTGACTGGATCGTCAACACGCTCATGGTTGCTGGCTGCAGCGCGCCATTCAGGTTCAGGCGCAAGCAGGCCTGCAGGAATATCAGCGGCCAGTACGTCAACCTGACCTACTATCCATCCGTCGAAATCGTGGGCGGTATGGAATTCGAGGTCATGAACGTGGTCCGTGTCAGGGTGGCCTGAAACCGGCCCGGGGATTATCGGCATGCAGCATGACGGTGCGGCTCACTCTGATCGATTGCAGGCGGTCCTCGACTACCACGAGGCGACCAAGCACCGCTTCGAGGCCTTTGCCAGCGGGCCGGGCTTCCTCGACTGGGCAACCCAGCCGGACCCGTTCCGCCGCTATGCGGGGGCACGGCTGATCCGGCTGGAGACCGTCGCACCGACTGACGCCCCCCGCTACGACGCGATCTTTTCAGCGGCGTCGCTGCCGGCAGCGGCTCCCGTGAATCATCACACAATCTCGCAACTGTTCTACGACAGCCTCGCGCTGTCCGCCTGGAAGCGCCTCGGTGAGACCCGCTGGGCGCTGCGTGTGAATGCTTCCAGCGGCAACCTGCATCCCACCGAGGGCTACCTGGTTTGCGGACCGGTCGAGGGGCTGTGCGAGCGGCCTGTGGTCTGCCACTATGCCGCGAAGGAGCACGGCCTGGAGGTGCGGGCCGAATTCGATCTCCGGCTGTGGAACCTGCTGTGCGCCGGCTTTCCCGCCGGCACGTTCTTCCTCGGGCTGGCGTCCATTCACTGGCGCGAGGCCTGGAAATATGGCCAGCGGGCATACCGCTACTGCATGCACGATGCGGGGCACGCCCTGGGTGCGCTGGCGATTGCCGCCGCCGGGCTGGGCTGGCGGACACGCCTGCTCGATGAACCCGGGACGGAGGAACTGGCCTCGCTGCTGGGAACGTCCAGGCCACATGCTGCCGAACCGGAAGAGCCGGACATGCTGCTGGCCTGTGTGCCGGCACAGCTGGTCGGTGAACTGCCGGAGTTGCCCGCCGCTGCGCTGCAGACTTTTGATTCGCTGGACTGGCAGGGAAGTCCCAATAAATTGAGTCCGTCGCACCTGGACTGGGGCATCGAGGCATTCGCGGCCCGGGTACGCAAGCCGCGCGGCGCGGTCGCGTACGAACAATTCACCCATCCGCCGCTGTCCTTTGCGCCGCCCCCGCGTCCAACGGCGCTGCGCCGGATGATCCGCCAGCGGCGCAGTGCAGTCGCCATGGACGGGCAGACAAACCTGCCGCGCGATGATTTCTACCGCATGCTGGAGCGGACCCTGGCTGTGCCCGGCACCGTGCCTTTTGACGCGCTGCCGTGGAAATCCTGGCTGCACCTGGCGCTGCTGGTGCACCGGGTAGACGATCTTCCCCGGGGCCTGTACCTGCTGGTGCGCGACCCGGCGCAGACGGCGGCGCTTGAACAGGCGCTGACGCAGGCGGACCCGTGGCGCAAGCCGCCGGGCTGCCCGGAGTCGCTGCCGCTGTACTGCCTGGTCGAAGCGGACGCCCGGGCAGCGGCCAGGCAGATTTCCTGCCAGCAGGACATCGCCAGTGACGGCTGCTTCAGCCTGGCCATGCTGGCCGGGTTCAGCGGGCCCCTCGAACGTTACGGGCCCTGGTTCTATCCGCGGCTCTACTGGGAGGCCGGCATGATCGGCCAGTTGCTGTACCTGGAAGCCGAGGCCGCCGGCATCCGCAGCACCGGCATCGGCTGTTTCTTCGACGACCCCATGCACGAGGTGCTCGGTATTGAGGGTCACGCATTCCAGGACCTGTACCATTTCACGGTGGGCGGCCCGGTGGAGGACGCCCGGCTGAGCACACTGCCTGCGTATGAATGAAGTAGGGCAGGCTGCGCCGCCGCACTGTCATAATTGTCATAATTGTCATGAATGGCATGACGTATCTGTCATGCCGGCATGACATTCGTGACACAGACAGACAACTCAGTCCTGATAAACGCAAATAATTCTTATTCGTGACAATGACATAAATAATATAATCAACGTGCAACAGGTAGCCCTGGCTTTATTTCTGAAATCACTAAATGATGGTACGCTCAATGCACTGTATACGTGCAGTAGCGGTAACTAACCACAGCATCCACCCTTAGCAGGAACGCTGGTGGATGCAGGCAGGGCGCGAAGTCACACAATAAACTTGCGCATGCCAAATCAGGGTCTATTGTTAGCAGGTGAGCCGGGACGTCAGGGCAGGCGCTTCGGTCTGGAATAATAATTGGGGGTATAACGATGAAAACACAGCCTTTGGCGTCAATCCGTGTCTGCAAGTTCATAACCGGCCTTACGGCCTCACTATTTTCCGGGATCTTACTGCTGGTATTCGCCGCGACGGCACAAGCCGCCAACAAGTTCGCCTGCTCGATCAGCAACCCCGGTCCGATTAGCGTGGGCGTTCCGGTGACCTTCACTGGTAACGTTAACGGCAGCAAGAGTCCCTACTCGGTGGTCTGGACCTTCCCGAACGCCACGCCGGGCACGGTAACCACGCCCGGCGTGCAACCGGGGAATACCACGGCTGCCACGACCTTTAACATGCAGGGTCCGCAGACAGTCAGCCTGATTGCCACGGACTCGAGCAAGAATCCGAAAACCTGCAACGCCAGTTTGAATGTGACGGTCGGCCCTCCCCCCTACGGCGACCCCACGGCACGCGGTGACACCTACGCAACGCCCATTGGCAAGGCACTCACGGTGCAGCGTTCGCGCGTCTCGGGCGTGCTCTACAACGACTTTGATACCGACCAGGTGACCGGCGAGAACATGGGCAATACGGGGCTCACGGCAGTAAAGGTGACAGACCCTGCACATGGCTCGTTGACGTTTAATCTGGATGGCTCGTTTGTCTACACCCCCGACGGAAGCCAGGGTCAAAACGACAACGACGGCTTTACCTACAAGGCTGTGGACGGCGACGGCAATGAATCGGGTGTTGCCATGGTGAATATTCACATCGAATCCGATCAGCCGGATTTCAAGATCATGATGAATTACGAACTGGGAATGCACTGTACCGGCTTCGAGTTCTCCTACTGCTGCGTACTCCCGCCGTACAACTCGATTGTTGCGCAGGTGGTGAAGCCACAGACGGGGCAGTTTGCGCAAACCAACGCGGACTTTCCGCGCCTGCTGACGGCTGACCCGAACAACGGTCTCGACGGTCTCGGCCGCGAAACGGTGCTGCGTGATTACCTGAGCGACGGCACCTTCAAAAAGTACTACCTGGAGTATTACCACGATGCCATGCCGCGGCGCGAGGGCAACATGCCCGGGTCGTTCAACGACCAGACCTCGACCCTCATCAGTGCTGTCGAAGGCAATTCGCTGCTGTACTGGAATACCCCGTATGACTCGGCCATGGTTGATACCGATGGATCAATTACCGGCGTGCCCGGCAAGATTGTCACCGGTATGTACGCCGGTCTGAATAACGTCGTCCTCGGTAACGGCGATTTCAGCGACCCCACCGACAACTTCGCCAACGGCTGGCTGAACCACTTTTACATTTACGCAGATCTAGAAGGCACTGTCCCCGGTGAGTGCACCGCACCTGGCGCAGATGTTGGAAAGTCGTGCACAGCGAACAATACTTGCGGCGAAACTGCACCAGGTGCGGGTGACGGTTCAGGTACCTGTAACACTCTCGTGAAAACCAGTCGCGAGAGCAACAAGGTCCGTCTCGGCGTAACCGGCATGGTCGAGTATCCGGCCGATTCCGGCGCAGCCCTGCAGCCGATGGGGCCGACCGGCAACGGCACACCCTTCGACAATGTGCTGACCTTCTCCGGCGATACCGGCACCGTGGTCTACACGCAGATGAAAGTGCTGGAGAACCTGCCCATCATGCTCACCTCGCCGGACATCTGGGAGGCCCTTGGCCTGCCGCTGACGCCGTTCGAGGATTGCGATCAATTTCTTCGCCGACCCCTGGCAGGTGGATGAGGACTCGGTCCGTCCCTTCGTGGCGATGAAGGCGAAACTGCTGGATGCCAATTGCGATGAGGCTACGGGTGAATGCACCAAGGGCGGCGCCGTCATCGGCAGCAACGGCCAGCCGGTCATCGGCTTCGGCACGGCCCCGATTGACATCCCGAACTGCGAGCGTTGCCACTCACTGCCGGCTTTCAACGGGAACACGCCGAACGTCAACAGTCCGAGCTACGTGCGGCGCCAGAACGGCCCCAAGCCGTACTACGGACCGGCGGGCGAGACCCTCGAGGCGCTAGTCGACGAGGAAATCAACTACTGGAAGATGTACTACAACTACGATAGCAATACGGATGCCACGGACTGGTACGCGCGGCTCAAGGGTGCGGCCGTCAGCATCGAGGTCATGCACGATTTTGACGTCGGCACCGACTTCATGGCCAACTGGCCGGTGGCCGAGGGCGATAATCCACTGGGTCTGCCGCCCTCAAAGGCCGCTCTCGTACAGAATACCCGCATGGGGCACGAATCGATCATTTGCCAGAAGTGCCACGCGGACAATGTCATCGCGGTAGTCAAGTCGGCAGGGCTCAATGGATTCCTGGTCCCGCCGATCTCGGAGGCGATCCATAATTCGCACAGGCCGCAAAGCGAGGGTGGGGTCATCACTTTCAATGACGACCTCGGGCGCTTCGGCGGTTGCCAGGGTTGCCATCCCGCGCACCGCTCGGACGGCTCCATGGACAAGTACCCGATCAGCAAGAATGGCGACAATAACTATGCCCAGAGCGACAACCGCCTGGGTAAGGGCGGCTGCTTCGTTGGTCGTGACGTGCACTCGAACCCGTTGAAGGACAGCGACGGTACCGAAACGCCGGAGCACCTGAACGCGGTGGGGCAGTGGCTACAGAGCAATGTCGCGCGCAACCAGGCTGGGCTGGCCGGGAGCGACGAGGACAAGCGCGGCATCTGGTGCACCAACTGCCACAACCAGTTGGGTCAGGAGATCTGGCGTCAGGAGGACTGTAACGACCTGATCCATTCTGACTGTGTCAACAATGTCCGTTCCATGTCGCTGCAGGGCATCGCAGACCAGGTGGCCGGCGGAGACCTGAATCAGGTGATCGCCTGGCTGGATCCGAACGAGATCGATCTCAACAATACCGGGCTGGGTAATGAAACCATGGTACCCTGGAATCCCGCTGTTCCGGACGCCAACGTGGCGACCATCGAGGTCAGCCCCAGCGGACCGGTAGTGAGCTTCGACGTCGACGGTGATCCGAGCGTCAACGTCCTGAGCTTCTGCACCACGGACGATTGTGTGGCCAGGATCAACGCCAACAAGTCTGATCAGAGCCAGTGGCGCTACCCGGCCAATCCCTTCACCAATACGGCGAACACGGCGGTGGCGGTGCCGTTCAGCGCAGCCGACGACGCCCGCGACCATTGGCTGGCGGCGGGCGAGCCCCATTGCGCGGACTGCCATGCGGCCCCGTACGTGGAGCAGAGCGGCAATATCACGGCCTACCCGCCGTTCAACTATCCGGCAAAGGCGTCTCTGAGCCGGTACACACGGGGCCATCAGGACATCAGCTGCCAGTCCTGCCACGAATCGATCCACGGTCTCTATCCGGTCGGGCCCGCGATCGACAATACCAGCTACGCCCAGGCGGCGGCGCTGAACGCGGACGGTACCCATGGCCCGATCAAGTGCGGTGCCTGTCACTCGGTCGATGGCAACGGTATCCCAACCTGGATTGACGGACAGTTTGCCGGTGGCGGGGCTGTCAGTCCGCTGACCCAAACGTTCGATGCTGCCGTGGGTTGGGCCCACACTTACACGGCCGAGGCCAATGTGCTCAACACGACCTGCCAGAACTGCCACGGTGTGGACGGTGCGTTCGGTAGCAGCGCCGTCGACACCAACAGCACCCCGGCGCAATGGACCAAGGTCGTCAGCCACACGGAGACGTTCCTGAAGCATTCCATGAACGGGTTTACCTCGCGGCAGATGATGGACAATGCCGAGACCCTTGTGAATGGGTCGGTCACTGGAACCACAGACGGTTCGGATGGCGTCTGCGTGGTTTGTCACACAGACAACAGTATGGTGCTGAACACCGAGGGTTGCGACCTGAACAATGAACCCGATTGGTTCCAGCACCTGACCCAGGGACGCGTCGCCGAGTCGGTGTGGGAAGAGGTCTCCCTGGCGCAGACCGGTACACGCTGCGGCTGGTAGGCGGAACGGGTGTCAGACAATGGAGGGGAACGGTGTTTCCCCTCCATCTCCCGGAGGCTTCGAACAGGTAGAGCCGGATATCCGGGGGGGTTGCAGGATGACCCGTCAACAGGCTCAGTTTATTCGGAATGAATCAGACAAAGAGGATAACAATAACAGTGAAGAGGAAAACAACAATGCGGTTAACGGGCATGTTTGTGGCGGTATGGCTTATGCTCCCGATCTGCGCGACTGGTATGGTGGCCAGTGCCGCCGACCCGGAGAAGCCCGGGGCAACGCTTGACAGCGATGTGATCGCCACAGTGGGTGATCAGACCATTACTTTCAGCGAAATCAACATCGCGATCAACAGCTCTGCCATCGTCGGCGTCTCCATCCCGGCACTGGGCACCCCCGAGCGGGACACGACGCGTATTGTGGTACTGGACCGGTTCGTCAGCGCCAACCTGTTGTATCTCGATGCCCTCAAGCAGGGTACCGACAAGGATCCGCGTTACCGGAGGGCGATTAACCGTTTTTCCAACGCGATCCTGGCTGGACTCTACCGCAAGCGGAACCAGGCGGGCGAGATTCCGGTAAGCGCAGAGGAAGTGCAGGCCTGGTACAAGGCAAACGTGGCGAAGGATACGGAACTCACTGATGACGTCCGCCTGCAGATCGAGGCCAGGCTGCGCCGGGAGAAGCTGCATGAGCGGCTGGCGAAGGCAGACAAGTCCCTGCGCGATGGCATCAAGGTAACCGTCTACGAGGAAAATCTCTACAGCAAGGATGACGAGACGCGTGCGGACAACACGCCGCTCGCCGAAGCCGGTGACGAGACCATCACCTGGGGCCAGGTCAAGGACAGGATCATTTCCTCCGGCAAGGGGGCGGCCATAGTTGATCCGCTGGCGTTTGAAGCGCCGGCGCGCCGGGATGCTCTGGAGCGCGAGATCGACCTGCGCATAACGGCGCAAAAGGCCAGGGCGGCCGGACTTGATGAGGATCCGCTGTACAAAAGGCGCTTCAGTGAATACAGCAAAACATTGCTAACCAACATGCATCGGGAAATGCTGATGAAGCAGATGGAACCTGATGACAAGGATCTCGAGGCCTACTATAAAGCGAATCGTAATCGCTTCTTGGTGCCCGAGTCCCGCAAGCTGCAGATGATCGTCGTCAAGAGCAAGGAGGAAGCCGAGAGCCTCAAGGGCAAGATCGAGGCAGGCGAGATGACGATGTACGAGGCGGCACGCGATTACTCCCTGGCCGCGAAGGCCAAACAGGATCTGGGTGAGGTCGGCTGGGTGAACCAGGGTGAAATGGCGCCTGAACTGGATGCTGCGATTTTCATGCAGTTGCCGGGAGAGCTTGGTGAACCGGTCGAATCTCCGGCCGGTTGGCACCTGGTAGTGGTCCAGGAAGTGAATGATGCCAGGTACACGGACTTTGCCGACGAGACTACCCGCAAGCTGACCCGGCGCAGCTATATGCACGAAAAACTTGATACTTATACCGCTGACCTGCGTATGAACCAGTTTTCGGTGACAGTTTACCAGGACCGGCTGGTGCAGCTCTCGCAACTGGAAGCGGACATGGTAGGGTCGCTGGCTCAGAAGTCGCATGAACCTGGCTCGGTGACGGAGAAGCGTATTAAAGAACTGCAAAAGCTCGCACCGGCGAAGTAAGTGAGCTGCGATATTGAGCAAAAAGTCGGTCGGGTAGTGGCAAGCAGAGTCGAGCGCAATCAGCGCAGCCAGCGGCGCGGTGCGCACATCGACACCGATTTAGCAGGACTGATGTTTGCTGTGGGATGACAACAAAAGGCGGTAGTGAATAGCGTAAAGGGGAATTTCAGATGTACCAGCAACGAGAAATAATGACAAGCAGCAGGACTGCGAACAGCCATTTAAAAACAAGCCAAAGCACGATGGAGGTGGAGAAATGAATCCAACAGTCAGTAGGGGCTTTATAGCCAGGGCCGTCCCGGGTGGATGGCTGTATGTTTTCTTAATGTTGACATTGATTATGGCAATGGTAATTGCCGCGCCGGGTGCGTATGCCGCAAAAGGCTCGCCCGGGCCTTCCGCCACCGTGACAGGTCACGTCATGAACAACTACAGTCAATCCCTGGCGGGTGCGAGTGTCACCTTCAAGGCCCTGACAACGTCCTACTCGACCGTGACTGACGGCAGCGGGAACTACACCATCAAGGTGCCTGCCAATGCATCCTATGATGTGAGCGTCTCGGCCGCCAACCACGCGACCTATATGGTCACCGGTAGCGCCATCAAGGGCAAAAACAACCCTCCCCTGAACGTGACCCTGCAGGCGGTGGCGCGTGTCGTCGTCAGCGCCAGTGTCTCAAACGGGGCCGGGCCGGGTGACACTGTGACCGCCACCGGGAGTTACACCATTCTTGACGGGTCTTCCTTTTCCGGCACTGACTGGTCATATGTCGGCGATGGTGTGGTGCCTGTGATCAGTAGCCCGAATTCCGGCACCACCCAGGTGACCTTTGGGGCTGAGGGTGCGTATAAGGATCATCTCATCCAGGTGCTGAAAGATCCGCCGATCACCGCGGCTGATTTGCCGCCGAATCTCAATTTGCAACCGATCAACTCGATCCAGAAGGGCCTGCAGAACCGCTACCAGGTGGTGGGGATCGACCCCAAGGCCAATGAAGAGGCGGAGATAGTCCCGCTGAAATTCTCGGTTACGACGGGCTCGGGGACCTACTCGGCCAGCGTCAATGCGGTCACCCATCTGCCCTGGGTAGTGAACCCGGGCGTGAAGACCGTTCCGACCAATGTGCCGGTACTATTGTATGGCAAGGACGCGGCAAGCTACAGCTGGAGTATAACGGTGGCTCCTGGAACTTCCACGGCCGCACTGACGGACGACACTACACAGGCTCCCTGGTTCACGCCCGATGTGGTTGGCACCTACGAGATTGTGGAGTCAGTTTCTGGTACGACCCTGCAGGTCAATGTCGGCCGCTATCATGGCGTGATTGACCCAACCCTTACCTTGTTGGCTCTTGCCGGCGGCGACGATCGGCCTGTAGCAGACCCAAACTGTACGGGCTGTCACACGGTAGGCGGCGCAGCGCCCGATGCATTCACTCCCTGGCGGCAAACCGGTCATGCCGAGGCATTTACCCAGGGTATTACCACAAACAGCCATTTCGGCGAGAACTGCTTTGGCTGCCACGCCGTTGGCTTTGACAGGGACAATGCAGGTGGCATTGACAACTCAGCGGGCTACACGAGCTTCCTGGCCGACCTGTCCGCAGCCCAGCACGCGAACCCGCCGGCCATTGCGGGCCTTTGGCAGAGCATGCTAACCAACCAGCCTGACACCGCCCGCCTGGCGAATATCCAGTGCGATAACTGCCACGGACCCACCGATTACACCGGCGTGCACCCCTCCACCAACCCGGCTGACATTAGTCAACGCGTCAGTCTGGGCGCGGAAGTCTGCGGCTCCTGCCACGGTGAACCGGCGCGCCACGGCCGCTACCAGCAATGGCAACTCAGCAACCATGCCGACTCTGACCTTGCGCGTCGGTTTGGAGCTAGAGCGAACTGTGGTCGCTGTCACTCGGGTAATGGCTTCGTTGCCTGGAGTAAACAACATTTCGATCCGGATGAAGACTTGTCCGGGGTTTCCCCTTCGGTGGAGACAGTGACCTGGAACGCCGACACGGTCGTCCCGCAGGTCTGTGCGGCCTGTCATGATCCCCATTACACCGGCACCACCAGCGGCAGCGACGAGACCAACGCCAGGGTGCGCGTCAACGCTTACACGGGCGGTACCTGTGGCGGTAACCATGACAATCCTGAGAGATGCGATACCTACGAGCTGCTCGCCGGCTTCATGGCGACCAACGTCGGCAAGGGTGCGACCTGCATGACCTGTCACAACTCTCGCGCCGAATACCCCCGCAATGACACCACCTGGGCCCAGGTGGTTGCAAACGGCGGTACGACCGATCGCCCCCACCACGGCCCGCAGGCCGACCTGATCATGGGTCAGAATATGTACTTCACCGGGGTTCCGGTGCGCGGTAAGCATTCGCTTATCGAGGATGTCTGCGTGACCTGTCACATGAACAAGACGCTGCCGCCCGCAGCATATCCTTTTCTGATGGCTATACGTTGCAGGGCACCAACCATACCTTCGCCGCGGACCCCAACATCTGCGCTGATTGCCATGGTCCGACGGATCCCAGCGCGGATAACATCGACGCCATCGTCACCGGTTACATGGCTGAACTGCAAACCGAGCTGGGTGCTGCCTACCTGCGGATGATGGAAGGTCACTATCCGGTCGACGTTGGCAGTAGCTGCGGATCGGCCGACGGGGCCATCGTCACGGTCACGGATGTGGTGTGGAATGAGAGGGCAACCCGTCTCAACATTACGCTGTCGAACGGGAACACCTGCACCAACCGGGATCCGGCGGCCATCCTCGTGGATGGTGGCGCACAGACCCTCTATACCGTCAGTCTCGACATGACTGACGGCAACGACGGTGCCACGCTGAAAGCGGCCTGGAACTGGAGCATGCTGAACGAAGACAACACGATCAATGAATGTGATCTGGTAGAAGACCCTGATTGCGAAGTGCGTCCTATTTATACGCGCCGGGGTGTCCATAACCCGGACTTCAGCATCAAGGGCCTGAGCAACGCCATCGCTGCAGTACAAGCGATACCGTAACGAAGAAGAAATTCCGCACCACGCCTGCAACGGGCGTGGTGCGGCATCCACACAACACAGGGGCACCATGCGGTGCCCCTTTTTTATATCTGCCTGTGTGCCGGACTGCGATGTAGTATGGGCAGAAGATATTAAAAACTTCAGGCAGGGGTCCTGCAATGACTGCCAGGCGTCGCAGGACCAAGAACCGCTGTACATTCCTGATTCCACAGGCTGATACCCTTCATGACCGAGCCCGCAACACCCCTTAGCCCGACCGCAATCAAGCTGCACAGCAAGTCACGCCTGCTGGAGGTCGCCTTCTCGGATGACGCTCGTTTCCTGTATCCCTGCGAGTACCTGCGCGTGCTTGCACCTGCCGCTGCAGGGCAGGGGCCGGACAAGCCCGTCCATGGGAAGCGCCTGGCCGGGATTACGCACATCGAGCCGCAGGGCACCGCGGCGCTGCAGCTGGACTTCGACGACGGGTTTGCCTGCAGTTACACCTGGGAGGACCTGCATGCGCTGGGTGCGGATTACGAGCGCAACTGGGCAGACTATTTGCAGGCGCTGCGCGATCATGGCCTGGACCGGGGCGACGCCGGACCTGCCGGCAAGACCCGTATCAGGCTGCTGTACTTTATCCAGCTGGCAAAACTGACCGGCCGGGACGAGGAAGAGGTTGACCTCCCGGATACGGTGACGCACGTCGAATCCCTGCTGACATGGCTGGGCAGCAGACAGCCGGACTGGCAGGCGTCCTTTGCACCCGGCAAGGTGCAGGTCACCGTGAACCGGCACTTCGCCGAACCCTACACCCTGGTCGAGGACGGGGACGAAGTGGCAATCGTGCCGCGCTCGACGCAGGCCTGACATGAACTGATTTACCAACCGAATTCGCGCCGCAGGTCAGCGTTTATGCAGGTGTCTGGTGCGGCAGGAGCGGTCACCTGACCGCGATGCGGTCTTCAAACAATCGCGCCGGAGGTCGGCGTTTATGCCCATTGGGGTGCACCTGCAGATGTGTCTGGTGGTGTAGGAGCGGTCACCTGACCGCGATGCGGTCTTCAAACAATCGCGCCGGAGGTCGGCGTTTATGCCCATTGGGGTGCACCTGCAGATGTGTCTGGTGGTGTAGGAGCGGTCTCCTGACCGCGATGCGGTCTTCAAACAATCGCGCTGCAGGTCGGCGTTTATGCCCATTGGGGTGTTCCTGCAGATGTGTCTGGTGGCAGGAGATGTTGCCCCTGCCCGCACAACTGTCAATATTTTGTTTTCATTCCACCGGTTGCCGGTATTCCAACAATAACAAATACATTATCAGCAGGTTATATACCCCTTCGGGCCTGGGGACGGCTGGTGGTTAAATTGTGTGGATCGCGACGGAAGGCATTACAATGTCGCGAAATCAGTTGTTGTGTGATGCCATGAAGATTCCAGTCAGCGAACTGATCGTCAAATACATGGAAAGGCTCGGTATCGAGTTTGTATTCGGTATGCCCGGTGCCCATATCCAGCCGGTGTACGACAGCCTGTTCCATTCCAGTATGAAGACCGTGCTGGCCAAGCACGAGCAGGGCGCTGCGTTCATGGCGTGCGGCTGCGCGCGCGCCTCGGGCAAAATATCCGCCTGCATCACGACCGCGGGGCCGGGGGCGACCAACCTGGTGACCGGCATTGCCAATGCCTACGCGGACCGGCAGCCGATCCTGGTGATTACCGGTGAAACCTCGACCCACATTTTTGGCAAGGGCGGCCTGCAGGAAAGTTCCGGTGAGGGCGGCAGCATCGACCAGGATGAACTGTTCAAAAGCATCACCCGCTACCGCAAGGTCGTGGAACGCACCGATTACCTGGCGAACGTGCTGAACCGGGCGTCCAAGGTGCTGTTGTCACCCAACTCCGGACCGGTGCTGCTGTGCCTGCCGTTTAACGTGCAGCAGGAACTGGTTGATGCAGATCTGCTGGATCGCGTGGACACCGAGCGGCCGGATACCGCGGTTACCGAGAATATCCGCTCAATCGACGCGTTGACCGGGCTGATCCTGGAGGCGCGCAACCCGGTTATCGTGGCAGGCTATGGTTGCATCAAGTCCGGTGCGCAGGCGCAGGTCTCCGAACTGAGCGATTCTCTCAATATCCCGGTGACCAGCAGCATGAAAGGCAAGGGCGTTATCAGCGAACAGTCCGCACTGTCGCTGGGCAGCCTCGGCGTGACCTCGACCGGCTATGCCTACAAGTATATTGTCGAGAATGCGGATGTCATTATTTTTCTCGGCGCCGGCTTCAACGAGCGCACCAGCTACCTGTGGGACGATACCCTGCTGCAAAACAAGAAGATTGCCCAGGTCGACTGCAATCCTGATCAAATCGACAAGGTGTTCAAGTCCGACGTGGCCGTTACCGGTGATATCAAATCAACGCTGAAGGGTGTGCTGAGAAAGCTGGGTGCGCAGGGCGTGAATCGCCAGGCAGTGCGCAAGCAGATCGCAGCAAATGACCCGGTTGCCAGGCGCGATGTCGGCAGTAGTAAAATCTTCAGCGCCGGTTTCGCACTGGTGGAGAGTTTCTTCCGGCGCCTCGAGCAGCATTTTCCCCGTGACCTGGTCGTGTTCGATGACAACCTGATCTTCGCGCAGAACTTTTTCAACGTCTCCAGCGAGAACCGTTTTTACCCGAACTCCGGTATCTCTTCACTGGGGCATGCGATCCCGGCAGCTATCGGTGCGCGCTTTGCAGAACACAAGCCGACACTCGCGATCATCGGTGATGGTGGATTCCAGATGTGCTGCATGGAACTGATGACGGCGGTGAACTACAGGCTGCCGCTCACGGTTGTGATGTTCAACAATTCCAGCATGGAACTGATTCGCAAGAACCAGTACCAGAGCTACGGGCAACGCTATATCGACTGCGAATTCGAGAATCCCGATTACGCCCTGCTGGCCAGGTCGTTTGGTATCGAATACCAGCGGGTGGAAACGGAAGCCGATCTGGACCGGCTGTTTGCGGACACGGATTTCTCCGCTGCCATCAACCTGGTCGAGATCATGCTGGACAAGGACGATTTCCCGAACTACAACTCGCTGCGCAAGTAGCCGGCGTTTTTCCCATGACTGCTTTCTCCTGCCCGTCACTGGAGCGTTGCCTTGAGCTGCATCCGGATGCAAAAGCCGCTGCCCTGATTCGGGCCCGACTGGCAGAGGCCGGCGATCTGGCCGCCTTGCTGCCACTCTATGACCAACTCATTCCCGTACTGGAAGCCGCGCTGTGGGAATCCTCGCTGAATCCCGAACGGGTGGCACGCTACCACGCGCTGTTTGCCGAGATGGAAAATCACATCGCCGCTGCCGGAGATGATCCGCGTCACAAGCTGTTCGTGGTGGTGCCGGTAGCGGACCGCCCGCGGCATCTGCGCGCCTGCCTGCTGAGCCTTGCGGGTGCGGCGCGGGCATTTCGCTATGGCGCGGGTGACGGGAAACGCACGGGCAAGCTTGCGGTGGTGATCGCGGATGACTCGCGCGATGCCGGAAATATTGCCGCCAACAGGGCGGTTGCCGCCGATATCGGGCAGCTGGGTGTCGAGACGATTTATTTCGGCCTGGAGGAGCAGCTGGCCGAGATCGAGACCCTGGTACACGGGGAGCAGCAGGCATTGCAGCGTATCATCGGCGATGCCGCGCCCGCTGCCTTCGGGCACAAGGGCGCATCGATCATGCGCAACATCACCTGCCTGATGCTGAACCGGATGGCGCGGCGTGACGGGCGCCTGCTGTGCCTGTTCGTCGACAGCGACCAGGATCCACGCAAACACCGCTGCCGGTAGCGGGATATTCACGACCAACTATTTCTATCACATCGACCGCATCTTCACACAGTCACCGGTGGAAGTGCTTACCGGCAAGTCGTCGCCACCCGCCGGTATCGCCCGCCGTCATGGCCGGCACCCTGCTGGAGGATGTGCTTGCCCTGCTGGCTGAAATGTCCACACTCAGGGCGGATGCGGTGTACACGTTTCACCGGGGTGCGGACAAC